>CBCPLQ010000005.1:0-133988 GCA_965119435.1 uncultured Vagococcus sp.
CATTCACTAAATATGGTTTGTTTTTACTAGAAGTAAAAACGCCCTACACATTTGGTTTGTCTTACTTTGTTCAGTTTTCAAAGATCTAATCTGCGTTGCCTTAACAACTTTTATATCATACCAAGTTATCAATTATTTGTCAACACTTTTGTTATTTATTTTAAAATTTATTTTTACAAACACTTTTAAAATAACGTCGGCTTATACTTAAAGAAACATTTGATTATTCATCTTTGTTTTTTATATGTCTCAGCGACATGTATTAATATACCAATTATTCCATCATTCGTCAACTCTTTTTTTTATCTTTTTTTCATTAACTTTATCGCTATTTATATTTTCTTTTATTCGGTTTTAACCTAATATTTCCTTTATATTCCTTATAATTTGATAAACTTCATTTTTTTACTGTTTTTTTCTATTAAAAGCTATTTTTTCACATAAAAAAAGGAGAAAATTTCTCCTTTTTTATCTCATTGTAGGGAATAATAAAATATCTCTAATTGATTGAGAATTTGTTAATAGCATTACTAGGCGATCAATTCCAATTCCTAATCCACCTGTCGGAGGCATTCCGTATTCTAGAGCTTCTATAAAATCTTCATCTATCCCTTGTGCTTCATCATTTCCTAAATCTTTTTCTTTCATTTGAGATTCAAATCGCTCACGTTGATCGATTGGATCATTCAACTCTGTAAAGGCATTACCATATTCTTTCCCTACTATAAATACTTCAAAACGATCTGTAAAACGTCCGTCTTCAATATTCTTTTTAGCTAATGGGGAAATCGACGTTGGATGACCATAAACAAACGTCGGTTGAATTAAAGTGTGTTCCACATATTTTTCGAAAAACTCGTTAATAACATGACCATAATCCATGTGTTCACCTAATTCAATACCATGCTCTTTAGCGATAGCACGTGCTTCTTCATCTGTCATCTCTTTCCAGAAATCAACGCCTGATTCTTCTTTAATTGCATCTACCATATGAATTCTTTTCCACGGACCTTCTAAATTAACTTGGTATTCACCGTACTCAATTTGTAACTTGCCTAATACCGTCTTAGCTGTGTGGGTAATGATACCTTCTGTTAAATCCATGATATCTTTATAATCAGTATACGCTGTATAAACTTCTAACATGGTAAACTCTGGATTATGCGTCGTATCGATTCCTTCGTTTCTGAAAACACGCCCGATTTCATATACTTTCTCCATTCCTCCAACAATTAAGCGTTTCAAGTGGAGTTCTAGAGCAATACGTAAATATAATTCCATATCAAGTGCGTTATGGTGAGTAATAAACGGACGAGCAGCTGCTCCACCAGCGATGTTATGTAAGGTTGGCGTTTCCACTTCCAAGTAACCGTGAGTATTTAAGTAATTACGTACTTCACGAATAATTTCGCTTCGTTTCACGAATGTATCAAAGCTATCTCTATTACTAATTAAATCTAAATAGCGTTGACGATATTTTTGCTCAACATTTGTTAAACCGTGATATTTATCCGGTAACGGACGTAAAGCTTTAGTTAAAAGCGTTAAACTTGTAGGTTTGATTGTCACTTCACCCATATCAGTTTTCATAATTTGACCTGTCACACCAATAAAGTCACCTAAGTCAGCTTGTTTAAACAAATCGTATTCTTCTTCGCCGACAGCATCTTTTCTAACATAGATTTGAATTTGGCCTTCACGGTCTTGTAAGTGAGCAAATCCAACTTTTCCTTTTCCACGCTTGGTCATAATACGACCTGCTACAGTTGCTGTTAAGTTGAGTTCTTGTAATTCTTCTTTTGTATGTTCATCATATGTTCCATGAAGTTCTTTAGAATTAGTTGTACGTTCAAAGCGAGTACCAAACGGATCTAGTCCCTTTTCACGTAACTCCGCCATTTTTTCTCTACGTACGATTAATTGATCATTCATTTCTTCGTGATCTTGGATTTCTTTTGCCACGTTACTTCCTCCTATAAACTTTTTTAACAGTTCAATCTGTTCCCTACTATAATGCCACAATAAAACAAAAAAAGGCAAGTCTATTTGCCTTTTCTATAAAATTATTAGCCTGCAATTCCCTTTATTTCTAAATTTTGGATATATTCATTTAAAATATCAAACATCTCTTGTTTGGTTTTTGCTTTATTTACTGCTAATCTTGTTGTTGTAGCCCTCGGTGCACCTTTTAAATAATAAGATGCATGCTGCCTAAATTCTAAACAAGCTATTTTTTCACCTTTCAAAGCAACTAGACGCTCTAAATGAAGTTTTGCCGTTTCTATTTTTGTTGATGCCGGCGGTTCTTCTAATAGTTCACCCGTTTCTAAATAGTGTTGGGTTCTATATATCATCCAAGGGTTTCCTAACGCAGCTCTACCAATCATAACCCCTTCACATCCAACATAATCTAACATACGTTTAGCGTCTTCTGGCGTTCTAACATCTCCATTTCCCATAAAAGGAATCGTCAAATGGGGTGTTACTTCTTTCAAGATATCCCAATTAGCTTTTCCTTCATACATTTGGACTCTTGTTCGACCGTGCATTGCCACAGCTGAAGCTCCTGCACTTTGAGCAGCCTTAGCATTTTCAACTGCAAGAATGTGCTCTTCATCCCAACCAATCCGCATTTTAACAGTTACTGGAACATCTACAGCACTGGATACTGCCTCTACCATTTCAAAAACTTTGTTAGGATCAAGCAACCACCTCGCACCAGCTTCCGCTTTAATCACTTTATTCACAGGACATCCCATATTGATATCAATGATGTCAGCAGTTGTGTTTGCTTCAACAAATTGAGCAGCTTCTACCAAATTCTCTTTGTTACCACCAAATATTTGTAAACTTAAAGGATGTTCAACCTCATCAATATGTAACATCTCTAAAGTTTTTTTATTTCGCTGCTGAATGCCTTTATCACTAATCATTTCGCATACTACTAAACCTGCACCAAACTCTTTCACTGTTACTCGAAAAGCTGAGTTACTAATTCCGGCCATAGGAGCTACAACCACACGATTAGGTATTTCAACATTACCTATTTTCCACACAAATAAATCCCCCTACTTCTTAATCGCTTGATCTCTTAACTCTATTAGTTCCTGTGCATCGTAATTATATTTTTCACCACAAAAGTGACAGACTGCTTCTGCACCCTCATCTTCCTCAATCATTTGGGTTAATTCAGATTCTCCTAAAGTAACAATCGCCGAAGCAAATCTCTCCTTAGAACAGTCACAATGAAATTGCACTGGCATTGTTTCTAAAATTTCAATATTTTCTTCGCCCAATAAACGATTTAATATAGTTTCTGGTGTTTCTCCTTGATCTAGTAATGTTGAGACCTGAGGAATATCCTCTAAACGTTTTTCAATTTCAACAATAGTTTCCTCACTTGCCCCTGGCATTACTTGAATAACAAATCCTCCAGCCGCCTTGATACAATCATTATTAGTGTTATCAACTAAAACACTTAACCCTACAGCAGATGCTACTTGCTCTGAGTTAGCTAGATAATAAGTAAAGTCTTCTGCTATTTCTCCTGAAACAATTGGGACTTGACCAGTAATCGGTTCTTTTAACCCTAAGTCTTTCACTACACTAAATGTTCCATTGGTACCAACTGCACCACGTACATCAATCTTCCCTAATTCATTGGGTGGTAAATTAACTTCTGGATTTTTTACATATCCTTTTACATTTCCATGACCATCTACATCAACGACAATAGCACCAATGGGGCCATCAGCTTGAATCTTAACTGTTAATTTTTCATCATTTTTATGCATTGCTCCTAATAGTAACGCACCTGTCATTGTACGGCCTAATGCGGCAGTTGCTGCGCGCCATGTATCGTGTCTTTTTTGAGCTTCACTTACAGTATCCGTCGTTCTTACAGCCATTGCTCTTATTTCTCCGTTAAAGGCTAATGATTTCACTAAATAATCAGTCATATTATCGCTTCCTTCTATATATTATATATTCTCTCTACAAAAAAAGTGGGTTACACTTTCGCATATCCCACTCATCATAACTTATTTAATTAAATCTTCAAACTATTTTTACTCGTTTGGAGACTCTTCTGTTTGACTTAATTCTGAATTTTCTTCGTGTTTTTTCTCTTCTAATTCTTTTTCTTCATGCTGTTTTTCTGCATCTTTTCTTTTCACTGCTTCTTTAGCTTCTTCAAAAGAACCTTCTTTTTCACTCGGAAATTCGTCTTTTATTTCCTTAGTTGGCATTACACCGTCTTCAAACAATGAAGTAATTGCCTTAGCATCTAATGTTTCATACTCTAATAGTGACTCAGCAATTAATTTATGTTGCTCACGGTGTGCTTCTATGATTTCAACTGCTTTTTCATGAGCACGTTTCAATATCTTGCGAACTTCTTCATCAATTTGATAAGCAACTTGTTCTGAATAAGCTTTTGTTTGACCATAATCACGGCCAACAAACACTTGATGATTGCCTTCATATTGAACCGGTCCAAGCAAATCACTCATACCATACTCAGTTACCATTGAACGTGCCAAACTAGTTGCTTGTTCAAAGTCATTACTTGCCCCAGTTGATTGAACGTTAAAAACAAGTTCTTCAGCTACACGTCCACCTAAAAGACCTACAATACGTTCGAACATTTCATTCTTCGTAATTAAGAATTGATCTTCTTTTGGCAATGAAATCATATAACCACCTGCACGTCCACGAGGAACAATTGTCACCTTATGAACCACATTAGCATCGTCTAACACTAAACCACAAATAGTATGCCCGGCTTCATGATAGGCTACCATTTCACGTTGACGCTTACTAATGACACGATCCTTCTTAGCAGGACCAGCAATAACTCTATCTTGAGCTTCATCTATATCTGTTGCGTCTATTTTTTTCTTGTTACGTCTAGCCGCTACTAATGCCGCTTCGTTTAACACATTTTCTAAATCCGCACCCGCAAAGCCTGGTGTCTGTTGCGCCACTACTTTTAAATCTACATCTTCAGCTAAAGGTTTGTTACGTGAATGAACACGTAAAATCTGTTCACGCCCTTTAACATCTGGTACACCCACTAAAATTTGACGGTCAAAACGACCTGGACGAAGCAAGGCAGGATCTAAAACATCTGAACGGTTAGTTGCCGCAATAACAATTACGCCTTCATTTCCATTAAATCCATCCATCTCAACAAGTAATTGGTTAAGAGTTTGTTCACGTTCATCGTGTCCTCCACCCATACCAGCACCACGTTGACGTCCCACTGCATCAATCTCATCAATAAAGATAATCGCTGGAGCTGTCTTTTTAGCGTTTTCAAATAAATCACGAACACGACTTGCACCAACACCGACAAACATCTCAACAAAATCAGAACCTGAAATTGAGAAGAAAGGAACACCCGCTTCACCGGCAACAGCTTTTGCTAATAACGTCTTACCAGTTCCTGGAGGTCCTTCTAAAAGAACACCCGCTGGAATACGAGCACCTAAAGCCGCAAATCGGCGTGGATCTTTTAAGAATTCCACCACTTCAACTAGCTCTTGCTTTTCTTCCTCAGCTCCTGCTACATCAGAAAAACGAACAGTAATTGCTTTTTTATCCGTTTCTTTTGTCTTCGTTTTACCGAAGTTCATCACACGACCATTTCCGCCGCCTTGTCCACCTTGTCCCATTAACATATAGAATAAGAAAACCATAAAGATTAATGGTAAGAAGCTAAACAATAATTGAACCCAAATACCACTACTTGATTGCTCTTTTACTACAAACTTAGTCTTGGCACTTTTAGCGGCCTCGTTAATATTATCTAACGTTGAATCATTTGGTAAAACCGTTGTTGTAAATCGTTTAGATTTAACTTTTGTTTTCCCAAAGACAGGTAAACCACCTGAGTCTGTTACTTTTTGATCTTCGAAATATTCACCAGTTATTGTATATACACCATTAGATGGTTGGACTGAGAATTCTTTAACTTGTTCATCTTTTAATTGTTGATAAAATGTTGAATAATTAATGTTAGGAGATTGATCTCCACCTTGACCAAAGAAGAAATACACAATCATTATCATTGATAAGAAAACAATAATATAATAAAGTGAATTTTTCATCCCTGAATTCTTCTTATTATTCATACATGGCCTCCTTATATATTTAGTTTTAGTTTAATTAGTAAGTTTTTATTATATCACATACAGATTAACAAAAATATTATTTATTTTCATAAATCTCTGGTTTTAAAACACCAATATATGGTAAATTACGGTAATCTTCTGCATAATCTAAACCATATCCTACAACAAATTCATTTGGCACTTCAAACCCAATATAATCTGCATCCATATCTACCACACGACCTTCTGGTTTATCAAGCATAGTTACGATCTTAACAGATGCCGCTTTACGGTGTTTTAATAAGTCTACTAAATATCTAAGTGTTCGACCACTATCAACGATATCTTCCACAATTATAATATGGCGACCTTCAACTACCGTACTTAAATCTTTCAATATGCGCACTTCTCCTGAAGAAACCGTAGCATTACCGTAACTAGATACATCCATGAAGTCCATCTCCATATGAATGTTCATAGCACGAACTAAATCCGATAAGAATGGGACTGCTCCTTTTAATACACCAACAACTAAGGGGAATTTATCCTCATAATCTCGGCTTATCGCTTCTCCTAAGTCTTTCACTCGCTTTTGAATTTGTTCTTCTGAATAAAATGTCTTTTCTATATCTTTTTCTAACATCAGGATCTCCTTCCAAACTTACTTGTCTTTTTTACTAAAATAGACAAGCTTATACTGTATTTTAGCAGTTTCATCTCGAATACTCAAATAACTTTCCCTAAAAGGGACTAACCATTTCACAATATTTTCTTGCTCCTCAACCACCCAAGTTTTTTGACGCTCAAAAGCTGGAATCTTTTCGTCAATAAAGTACCTTGAAACTTTTTTTGTCTGGCCTTTTCTATTTAGCAGTAATCGATCCCCCACTTTTCTTTTACGGATAACAACCTGGTTACAACCAACTCCATTGAAGAGCATCTCGTTCTTGTCCCACTCTCCAATTCTAGATGGGATAACTTCTTTATTGGCTTCAAAAAAACCAAACCATTCCGTTTCAGATAAGAAAACACCTTCGTTCAACGCCACATTAAAAGATAATAATCTCTGTTCGTGTTTTTTTATTTTAGAAATCACTATTTTCTCATAATTTCGCTCAACGTACCAATTCTCTTTTAAATGATATTCTTGATTTGGTTTATTACTTAGAATATTCGTATAAAGTTGTTCTTTCTGCTTAAATCCAATTACAATATTTTCCTTCTCCACAAACGATGTCATCAGACATTCTAGAATAAAATATTGTTCTTTTTGTGTGTAAGATATAAATTTTTGACGATTAATTTCCCACATGTTCCCAGAATAGTGAACACAGGCATCATACTTTGGTTTGATAACTTCAGCAATCAATGAATACCCCATCTCAAGTTCTTCTTTAAAACGAATTACGTGTTCATTAAACTTTGGGTTTTCTTGTTTCATTTCAGGTATCAAGTGATTTCTTAGTCGATTACGTAAATAAGCTGAAGAATGATTACTTTCATCTTCATAATAAATAATATTATTTTTATTAGCGTAACTAATTAACTCGTTTTTATTAATTGAAAGTAGCGGTCGAATTAATTCACCGCTCCCAAATCTTCTAACTTCCTTCATTCCTACTAAAGAACGCAAACGACTACCATTAATCCACCTCATCATTATTGTCTCAACTTGATCATCTTCATGATGTGCCGTTAAAAGGTGAGTAATTTTGTGTCGCTTCATCACTTCATCAAAGAAATTATATCTAAATGAGCGAGCTTTTTGTTCGATATTACCTGAAACAGTCAGTCCTTCTGCCCACTTAGTTGTAAAGATAGGGACACCCTTATCTCTACATAATCTTAAAACAAAAGCTTCTTCTTCCGCGGATTCCTCTCTGAGTTGATGATTAACATGGGCCACATAAATATCTGGTTTATACTCTTCAGGTAGTTCTAACAGCATATGAAGTAAAGAGATTGAGTCTACTCCGCCTGAAACAGCAATAAGAAGTTTATCTCCTGGTTGCCACCAATTTTTCTGTTGCAACTTTTGTTCGAACGTATTCATTAACATTTAAAACTGACACTTCCTTTTTATTATAAAAAAAAGAGAGAGCCCACAAGGGTCACTCTCTTTATTTATCTTCTAACCGCGACGACCTCCACGGCCTCCACGCTTACCTTCAGTGTTTCGTTTGATAGAACTTAATCTTTCATCACTATCTTTCAAGAATGACGTCATTAAGTTATCGAAGCCTTCTTTCTTTGGAGCTTGTGGCGCTGGCTTTCGGCCATAGTTGTTATTATTTGATCTTTCAGGTCTATCACTTCTATCAGATCTGAAGTTGTTATTTGGACGTTTAAAATCTTTTTTCGGTGGGCGTTGTTCTCTTGCTGGGCGCTCTTCTTCGTTTGCTCGTTTAATCGACAAACCGATTTTTCCGTCATCACCAATAGTCATTACTTTTACTTCTACTTCATCACCGACAGTTAAAACATCGTTAATGTCTTTTACAAAACTATTTGAAACTTCACTAATGTGAACCAACCCTGTTTTGCCTTCTCCCAAATCAACGAATGCACCAAAATTGGTAATTCCCGAAACTTTTCCAGGTAATTTTACCCCTACTTCAATTGACATAAAAAATTTTTTCCTCCTTGAACCTTCCAGAATATTTATTGTTATTTGTTACCACTAGTTTGGGTGGAACTATTTAAATCCGGGATACTATAAACTTGTTCTCCCTCTTTTGAATAGAAATATTTTGCACGAGCCATTTTTTCAACATACTCTGTGTCATTTAAAAGATCTACTTCTCTTGTCAGGTCTCTTTTTGATTTTGCTACAACCTTGTTTTCTTTTTTTACTTCTTTGTGACTTTTTTGTAGCGTCAAAAGATGTTGACTATTTCTAAAAAGATTAAAACCAATTAATGAAAACATAATAAGAGCTGCAGCAAACATAATTCCCAAACGGCGACGCTTAAAAATAATCTTTTTTTGATCTTTTTGCATCGTTTGCATTGTTAGACTTGCTTGTTGGTCTTTATTATAAGTCAACAGTTTACGGTCTTTTTTCATTCTCTTTAGAACTCCATTCTCTCTAATTTAAAGATGCCTTCATTATACCAAGTCATGTTCTTAATGTCTAACACTAATCTAAACTTTCGTAACTTGTTTCTCTTGTTTCGCTAACAATTTCATACAAATCTTTAGCTTCATCTTTTTTTGTTGTGTCTTTTAAGTCTAATACACGAACTTCCAATGTTTTATTCCCAAACATGATTTTTAACATATCTCCTACTTTAACAGTTGTAGATGATTTTGCTAGTTGACCATTCACTTGGATTCGACCTTTATCCGCTATTTCTTTTGCAACAGTACGTCTTTTAATAATTCGAGATACTTTTAAAAATTTATCTAATCTCATTTTTTCTCTCCTTCTCTAATAAAAATATTTTACTACTTTACTGCCAAAGGGAATCATTTCCCATTCATTTTTTGTAAACAGTTTACTTTGAATCAAACCCACTAAGAAAACTAAAAAGCCAATTAAAACTCCTAATAATGCAATTATTAAACTAGCTCCTCGACCCAATTGAAGCCAATGAACTCTCTCTAACATTAGTCGATATATGATTAATAGGGTTCCCATTACCAACAAATTAACTGATAACTTAACGATAAAAAGCTTCGGTAATCGAATTTTCTTTTCTTTCTTACTTAAATACTGATGCATCACAAGTAAACAGATGACTAACCCTAATAATGTACTTAGGCTAGTTCCTACTGTTTTAAAATAGTACGTCATTAAAGGTGTACAGATTATTTTTGTAAATAATCCTAATAAAGCCGCTACAAACTGATACTTAACTAAGCTTTGACTTTGATAAATAGTTTGATAACTTTGAATCATCGAAATAAAGAAAACTGATAACATGAAAATACTTAATGTCAACTCGCCACTATTATCACTAAATAGAGCGACATTCATATAAGGTAAAATCAACGACAAACCGACTGCCGCTGCTCCAGCAATAACTGTTGAGACCTTTAAATAAGACTGAATGGTTTGCTCATACTTTTCTTTTTGTCTTGTTACAAAATATTTAGTCAACAATGGTAAAAAAGTAGCTGTCATACTTACAGCAATCACTAGTCCCAATTGCACAATTGGTTGTCCACGGTCAAAAACCCCTTTAGCTATTTTTGCAGAGGCTTCGTCTAAACCTCCAAAGACCAAGTACTGTTTCACCGTAAATGAGTCTACTAATTGAAAAATGACTAAATAGGCACTGAAAAAGCACAAGGTTCCCCCCTCAATAATAAGTCGTTTAGAAAAAAATAAAAATTGTGATTTATCTGTCTTGGGTATCTTATTAAAAATTTTATGATGTCTACCATAAATAATTAAAACTAATAAACCACAAACACCTCCGACTAAAGCGCCTGATGTGGCAACTCCGCCCATTTTGTAAACAGACCAATCATTAGCGACAAATAAGTAACCTGCAGCTAAAATTACTACGACGCGACTTCCTTGTTCAACTAATTGAGAAACAGCTGTTGGTTTCATTTCCATATTCCCTTGATAAAAGCCTCGATAGGTGGATAGAAACGGAACTAACAAAAAAATAAACGACACGACACGGATTAACGGTGCTAATTCTGTATCTCCCATTAATTTTGAAAGGAGAAATGAACCTAGGTATAGTGTAAGAAAAGCAATAAAGGAAAGCACACTTATAACGATGAAAAAAAAACTAATTACTTTTTCTTGTTCTGCCTTACTCTGCCTTGAAGCAATCAACTTAGATAAATAAACAGGTAATCCAGAAAGTGCAAGCGTCATCGCAATTCCATAAATAGGATAAATTTGTTGATAGACATAAAATCCTTCATCTCCAACTAGGTTTTGAAAAGGCACGCGGTAAACAGCACTTAATATTTTAACAACAAAAGAAGTTACTACTAAAACAAGAGCACCTTGCATCATAGTTGTTTCAATTTTTTTATCCTCCATCCAGAATCACCTACTAGCTATCTTTCTGATCTTTTTTAATATATTTCTGTTCTCTTAATGAAGCGATAAACTGAGATATCTCTTGTAGCCAAACCGCCTCACTTATTTTGGAGGTTAATTTTAAAGTAACTGTCAATTGTTCATCTGAACTTAACTCAGCTTTTAATATAGTTGATGCTAAAGCTTTAAAAACTTGCTCAATCGTATATATATTAGTACCTTCTTTTGATAACAATACATTAACTTTCATGTCTTTCTTCTGAATCTTTTCAACTAAAGCAAAATCACTATTCATCTTAATCAAACCGACTGTTAATAAATTAGCCACTTCATCTGGATACTCTCCGAAACGATCTAATAAATCTTCCTCTAGTTCATCAAAGACTTCTTGACTATCCAATTGACGAATTCGTTTGTAAATTTCAATTTTTTGGCGTTCATCTTCAATGTAGACGGACGGAATATACGCATCAATTCCTAAATCAATCTCAGTAATTGTTCTGATATCTTGAGACTCATTTCCTTGCTTACGATTTACCGCTTCTGTCAGCATTTGTGTATACATATCAAAACCAACAGAGTCAATAAAGCCGTGTTGTTGAGAGCCCAAAAGATTGCCTGCTCCACGAATAGATAAATCTCGCATAGCTATTTTAAATCCTGACCCTAATTCTGTGAAATCCTTAATAGCTTGTAGTCTTTTTTCACTAATTTCATTTAATATCTTTTGAGGTTCATACATGAAGTAAGCATACGCTACTCGGTTACTACGACCCACTCTTCCTCTTAACTGGTACAATTGAGACAAGCCCATGTGGTCTGCATTCTCAACAAACAACGTATTCACATTAGGTATATCTACTCCGGTTTCAATAATCGTAGTCGTTACAAGGATATCATAATCCCCATTAATAAACTCCATTAATACATTCTCTAACTGAACCTCGGTCATCTGACCATGAGCATAGCTAATTCTCGCATCTGGAACAAGCATTCTTAATTCATCCACCTTCTGCTCAATGGTATCTACGCGATTATAAAGATAAAAAATCTGTCCACCACGGGCAATTTCTCGTTCACAAGCTTCTCTAATTGCTCCTGGATTTTTTTCCATCACATACGTTTGAACCGGATATCGATTAGCAGGGGGTGTTTCAATTACAGATAAATCTCTAACGCCTAACATTGACATGTGTAAAGTTCTTGGAATTGGGGTAGCCGTCAATGTTAGTACATCTACTTGAGACTTCAATTGTTTCAGTCTCTCCTTATGCTTAACACCAAAACGCTGTTCTTCATCAACGATTAATAACCCTAAATCCATAAATTCGATATCTTTTGATAAGATTCGGTGTGTTCCTACAACAATATCAATTTGACCTTTTTTAATCTCTTCAGTCGTTTCATTTTGTTGCTTTTTCGTTCTAAAACGACTCATCAAACCAACATTTACAGGGAAATTAGCAAATCGGTCTCGCATAGTTTCATAGTGTTGCTGAGCTAATATAGTTGTTGGCACTAAAAAAGCAACCTGTTTACTATCTCTAACAGCCTTAAATGCGGCCCTTATAGCTACCTCAGTCTTACCATACCCCACATCCCCAACTAACAAACGATCCATCGGACGCGGTTTCTCCATATCCATTTTGATTTCTTGGATACTTCTTAATTGATCATCCGTTTCTGAGTAAGGGAAGTTCCCTTCAAATTCTAACTGGTAATCATCATCTGGCGCAAAAGGATATCCAATTTCTGCTTCACGTTCTGCATATAATTTAATGAGGTCATCTGCAATGTCTTCCACTTTTGCAGACACTTTACTTTTAGTTTTTGTCCATTCTGTCCCACCTAATTTATTGACACGTGGACTTTTAGACTCAGAAGCCACATATTTTTGAATTAAATCTAATTGGGTAACTGGAATGAATAGCTTGTCATTATTTTTATAGAGAATGGTCATGTAATCTTGATGGACACCACCACTTAGTAACGTTTCCATCCCGATATATTTACCAATACCGTGATTAGCATGAACCACATAATCTCCTGGTTTTAATTCATTGTAACTTTTCAAGCGTTCCGCATTAGAAATAGTCTGTTTTCTTGCCCTTTTTTTTGTTTGGGTGTGTAAAATTTCCTTTTCTACAAGAACCACTAATTTTTCTTCAGGTAACTCAAAACCAGATGCCAACGAACTTGTTTGAATTTGGATTTCTCCTGTTAAAATTTTTCCACTGTTATTAACAACTGCTTGAATATCAAAATCCATCAATAATTCTTCGATTTTTTTAGTTCGTTCACTATCTTCAGCTAGAACAATGACACTTTGTTTATTTTTCTTCCAACGATCCATTTCTGTTTTAAGTAAAGGCATCTGACCAAAAAACTGTTGCATCGTTCGATACTCGAAGGGGTAAATATTTGAAAAACGTAAATTCCCCATTCCTTTTTGAAACAGAGAAAAATAAGTTTTGGCTTGTTTGCTACTTTTTAGAATACCTCTTAAATCGCCACCTAATTCATGATTTTCAAAAAAGACCCCTTCTTCTAGCTTAGAGGTAATCCATTCACTCTCTTCTCGCAGAAGTTCTCGTTCACTTTCTACCATGCGACTATAATCATCTATCACTATTAAATCTGAAGGTTTTAAGTAATCTGTTAGGTAGTGTTTGTCCGAATAAAGTAAGTCCCCATACATTTTAACTTCTTCAGTAGGATGACCTTGTCCCCACTCACTTACAATAGCTTCAGTGTAAGAAATAATTCTAGCTTTCTCTTCTCCATCTTTCATTAAAGACAACTTAGTATCCATTAATTCTTTAAACTGGATACTCCCTGCTACTAGCATCTCTTTCGTTATAGGTGTATCCATAGCTGGAGGAATCGCAATCTCATTAATTTCTTCAATAGATCTTTGAGTGTCCACATCAAATAGACGGAGGGATTCAATTTCGTCATCAAACAAATCGATTCTTACAGGGTACTCACTTGTTAGAGGATAAATATCTACAATACTACCTCTCATACTAAATTCTCCAGGCTTACCGATCATTTGTTGTCTCTCATACCCGTGAAGAACTAAATTCGCTGAAAGGTCGCTTACGTCAAGTGTTCCTTCTTTTTTCAAGAGAATGGTTTGCTCTTTCCATAACTTAGGTCCTGGTAAAAACCGACGTAAACCCGCTACAGGAGTTACTAAAACTCCAGGTTTGGAACTGGCTAAAAAATTTAAGGCATTGATTCGTTCAGATAAAGCTTCAGGGGAAGAAAAAGCCATTTCAACGGTTGTTACTTCGTCGACTGGAAAAAAATTTAAATACTTTTCTTCTATTATATGTTGTAAATCATCTATTAATTTTGTAGCGTAGTAAAGATTAGGAGTCACAATAAGTATTTTCTTCTTCTTAGCCAAAAGAGTTGCTATCGCTAATGTTTTGGCAGAACCTGATAATCCGGTAATTAATTGGGAGGACTCTTTCGTTAGTTGCTCATGCCAATCTTTAACTTTCGAAGCCTCGTTCATACGTTTGACTAATCCCTTATTCAAATACATTATTTTTCTCCTCTCTTATTTTTTTGAATTGAATTGATTCATCGTGTTTACAAAATCATGACCTTCTGCCCAATAAAGAGAAGCCTCTGCTGCTAATTTAATGGCGTGAAGTAAATCATCGTGAGTGGTCTTTGGAAATGTACTAAGAACATAAGATACGACCTTTTCACTACTATTTGGACGATCTATTCCTACTTTGATTCGATTGAACTCTTTAGTTCCTAAATGGGCAATCAAACTTTTAATACCATTATGTCCACCCGCACTGCCTTTTTCTCTTAATCTAATTCGACCAATTGGTAAATCTAAATCATCATAAATAACCACCAAGTCTTCATCTCTAACATTATAGTAAGTCATTAAAGGACCAACTGATCGACCTGATTCATTCATAAAGGTTTGTGGTTTTGCTAATATTATTTTTTCACCATTTATAAAAAACTCTGCAATATCCGCTTCGAATTGATGTTTATTAAAAGTCACTTTCTGTTGAAAAGCAATTTCATCTAAGGTAATAAAACCAATATTGTGTTTTGTTGCTCGGTATTTACTCCCAGGATTTCCTAAGCCAACGATTAATTTCATTGTCTTTCTCCCCTTATCTTTTGGATTATTTCATTAACAAGAAAATATCTGCACACTAAAAAGCGCCCAGATTCTTAATCAGTATATCATATTTCACCTGTTTCCTAGGATATATTGCTTGATTTAAAGAAATATTTATTTTAAAAACTAAAAATTTAACCTTTGTTTATTAAACATGTGTATTTTTTAACAAATGAAATAAATCAAACGTTTTCTGAAACTTCTTGAATGACTTTACATTTTTTCGATGTTATAATTAAGGCGAATTATTAAAACAACAAAGGAGAGATTTTCATGGCGAATCAAAATTCTAATCATCAAAAAATTATTGTTGTCGGCAATGGTGCTGTTGGCTCTAGTTACATCTTTGCACTTGTTACTCAAGATATTGCACAAGAAGTTGGTATTATTGATATTAACACAGATAAAGCAGAAGGCGATGCCATCGACTTATCACATGCTCTTGCTTTTACATCTCCGAAAAAAATCTACGCTGCTGATTACTCAGATTGTAAGGATGCAGATTTAGTTGTTATTACTGCTGGTGCTGCTCAAAAACCAGGCGAAACACGTCTTGATTTGGTAAATAAAAATTTAAAAATATTCCAAGGTATCATTAAAAATATCGTTGACTCAGGATTCGATGGTATTTTCTTAGTTGCTTCTAACCCTGTTGATATTTTGACATATGCTACATGGAAATTCTCAGGTTTCCCTCAACATAGAGTTATCGGAAGTGGTACTGCTCTTGATTCTGCTCGCTTCCGTCAAACGATTGCAGAATTAGTAGAAGTCGATGCACGTAATGTTCATGGCTACATTTTAGGTGAACATGGTGATACTGAGTTTCCTGTCTGGTCTCATGCAAATATTGCTGGACTTCAAATTTACGAATGGGTAAAAGATCACCCAGAAGTAGATGAAGAAGAAATGGTTAATATTTTCTTCAAAGTAAGAGATGCAGCTTATACCATAATTGAAAAGAAAGGTGCTACATTCTACGGAATTGCCGTTGCTCTAGCCCGTATTACGAAAGCAATTCTTAACGATGAGAATGCCATCTTACCTCTATCAGTATATTTAGATGGACATTATGGATTGAATGATATTTTTATTGGAGCACCTGCTGTTGTTAATAGTCAAGGAATCCAAAATATCGTTGAAATCCCACTAACTGATGCAGAACAAGAAAAATTTGATTATTCTGCTAAAAAGTTAAAAGAAGTTATGGACGCAGCTTTTGAGGAATTAAATAAACAATAATTCTTACTATTTAAAAAAGAAGGATAAAGCGGAATATAAAATTCCGTTCTATCCTTCTTTTTTAGACCATGATTATTTTATAGCGTTTGGTTACCATTTCAAATAGTATACTATTTTTGATATTAATTTTTAAATTGTCACAAAACATAAAAAAACATGTTAGAATAAAATTTATGTGAATTTTGCATTATTAATAAAAAGAGAGTTAACAGAACACAAAAAGGAGTTATCAAATGAAGAAGTACCTTAAGTATATTATTACCTTTTTAATTCTTGAAGTCATTATTGTTAGTTTTGCTGTTTGGCATACTCAAACAAGTCTCGCTGATTCTACTACCGAAAAGTTACTAACACAAGTAGACTCATCGATTCCTAAAGTGAACAATCCTGAAGCAAAATCAACTAGTTCTACTTTTGAATTAACGGAAACAACCGAAACTATTGAAACTATTAACGACAAGTCTATAGCATTAACTTTTGATGATGGACCTAAAAAACAAACCACTAATCAATTGTTAGATATTTTAGCACAAAAAAAAGTGAAAGCTAGCTTTTTTATTCTTGGTCAAAATATTTCAGGTAATGAAGATATTTTAAAACGAATGAAAGATGAAAATCATTTAATTGGTAGTCATTCTATGCATCATCATAATCTAAGTCAATTAAATATCTCTTCTCTAAAAAAAGACTTTAGCGAAATGGATGAAAAAATCAACTCACTCTTTAATGAACCCTTCAAATATATTCGACCTCCTTTTGGTGCTGCTAATAAGCAAGTTGCCCAAGTCGCCAACAGGCCTCTTATTCAGTGGTCTGTAGATTCAAAAGACTGGTCTAGTAGAAATACGCAAGCTATCGTTAATGAGGTCACGCAGAATACGACACCTGGTTCGATTATCTTAATGCACGATATTTATACAGAAACCATCCATGCGGTGCCGACAATTATTGATAATTTAACACAACAAGGTTATAACTTTGTAACTGTTGACGCCCTACTTAAGCAACCTACTGAAAATTTAAATTACTATAGCATCCATGATAATCGTCCCGCATCTTAACTTAATAAAAACTGCCTGTTTCTTCTATGAAAAAACAGGCAGTTTTTATTTTACATTAACTATAATGCTCTTTTAGTTCTTATTTTTTTCTTATAGTTTGACAGAATCACTTAAAATAATCTAACATATGAGTCTATACTCTTGTATTTATATGCTCATATGTTACAATATTGTTACAAAATTTGATGATGAAGGAGTTCTTTTATGACCAAGAAAAAATGGCTTTTGATACCACTAGTATTAGTACTCATATTAGTGAGCTTTTACTGCTACCAGGCCATTCAATTTCAAAATAAGTTTCTCGATAAAACAATGATTGGTAATACAGATGTTAGTAAATTAACCAAAGAGGAAGCAAAAGGAAAATTGAATGAATTAGTCGATGCGGAGGTGTATCGAGTATTAAACAATGGTGACGTGTGGAAAGAGATTCCTAAAAAGGAATTGGGTATGGAATATGATATTGATAAAACACTAGACAATGCAATGGCTCACCAAAACCCATGGCTTTGGTTTATGTCATATATTAAAGCCCCTGAAAAAGAGACTCTTGAAGCAAAAGGTATTAATAAAGACTCTCTAAATAAAATAATTGTTTCTGTCAATAAAGATCTCGAAACTTTTAATAAAAGTCTGAAAAAAACAACAAATGCCTCTGTAGAACAAAAAGATGGCAAATTCCAAATTATCCCTGAAGTTCAAGGGAATTCTATTGACACTAAAAAATTTATCTCTGCTACTACTTCAAGTATTGAAAAAGGAGAAGCAGAAATTGAATTAACTGAATTCATTGAAAAGCCGACTATCCTTGCTACAGATGATAATTTAAAAAAAGAGCTTGAGAATATCAATAAAATAGCTGATATCAATGCTTCGTATTCCATTAACGGACAAGAAGTTAAAATTCCTAAAGAAAAAATGGCTTCATGGGTAGTTTTTAAAGATGGTAAGCTTGATTTAAAACAAAATGAAGTAAAAAAATATGTGGAAGAACTTGGCTCAACGTACAACACAAGTACCAATGCTTCTAAATTTAAAAGTACTAAACGTGGAGATGTTTCTGTTCCAGCGGGTGCTTTAAGTTGGACTATCGCAACGGATACAGAAACAGAGCAACTAACAGAAGCTATACTAAAAGGTGAAGACTTTAGTGGCCGTATTCCTGCCTTTCAAGGAAGTGGTACTCCATCTTCTGAATTAATCGGCAATACTTATATTGAAGTAGACTTACAAAATCAACATATGTGGTACTATAAAGATGGTAAAGAAGCATTAGAAACTGCCGTTATCACTGGTAAACCAAGTACTCCAACACCTGCTGGTGTCTTTTATGTTTGGAATAAAAAACGTAATGAAATATTACGGGGCGAAGACTACGCTAGTCCAGTAGATTACTGGATGCCAATCGATTGGACTGGTGTCGGTATTCATGATTCTCCTTGGCAAAGTGGAGGAGCATATGGTGGTAACTCATTCCAAACAGTTGGCTCACATGGATGTATCAACACACCTCCAGCTGTTGCTTCAAAATTATTCAATATGATTGAAGTAGGAGTTCCTGTTATTATCTTTTAATTAACTCTCAAAGAGAAACACTTAGTGTGTTTCTCTTTTTTGTCTTCTTTCAAAAGTATTTAAAAGGGGAATGAGTTGAACTATTGTAAAATTTCATGTACCATACCCCTAGAATATAAAATCACATCTCGGTTGGTAGTCCGAGAACATTGTAAGTAACCTTCCCTCCCTGGGTCGTCCATTATTCTGATACTTAAACAAGGGAGGAATAAATATGTCTTTGACAATTTATTTTAATGGTCAGTATTGGTGTGGTTTGATTGAATACTTCAATGAATGGAATCAGTGGGTGGTTAGAGAGCACGTTTTTGGCCCTGAGCCAAAAGAACAAGATATTTTTAATTTTATTAAAGATATCCTGCCTGATATTTTAGATGAAGATTGGTTAGCTAAAAATGAGCAAGCTCGTTTAAAACAGGATACTCGTAAAAAGATTAACCCTAAGAGATTGCATCGAATGATTAGTAAAGAAAAGCAAAAAACAGGTTTATCTTCTAAATCACAAGATGCTATCAGATTGCAACATGAAGAAAAAAAGAAGCTAGCTAAAAGAAACAAAAAAGAACGTAAAGAGTTATATCAAAAAGAGATTTTTGAGAAAAAGCAAGCTAAAAAACGTGAGAAACACAAAGGCCATTAGCCATTTATTAAGCATTATATTAAACACATAATGTAAGAAAAAGAGCCCATAGCGACTAACTTCTGTCGATATGAGCTCTTTTTTCTTAGAGTTTATATTTTGATTATAACCAGAGAGCTAGCTATTTACCTTTTGTTTTTTGATCTTCTAAAACAGCCCCCATTTTATCAAAAGCCATTGCGTTGCCATTAGCTCCTCCAGTAACTCCACTTCCACCAAATTTAATATCTACCATTTTCCTCCACCCCTTAATTGGGTCTTTTCCTCGCGCTCGCAATTTATCATTCTTTATTCGGAGTTTTTCTGATTTTAACATTTCTTTCTCTGACATAAAAATCCCTCCATCTCTTTTGATTTATTATATCATGGCTTAACACAACCATAATTATGATACAATTAGTTTCATATAATACTTTTTAGAAAGGAAGATTGTTATGTCAATTTATGATTATTCAGCTATATTGGAAAACGGTGAAGAGTATTCTCTAGAAGCATACAAAGATAAAGTAATTATTATTGTTAATACAGCTACAAAATGTGGCTTAGCCTCTCAATTTAAAGAATTAGAAGATATCTACACTACTTACAAAGATAGAGGACTAATTGTTCTTGGCTTTCCCTCAAATCAATTTAAACAAGAAGTTTCAAGTGCAAGTGAAGCCAGCCAAGCTTGCCAATTGAAATACGGTGTTACATTTCCTATGCATGAGCTTTGTATGGTTAATGGCCATTCTGCTTTACCGCTTTTTAAATACTTAAAAACAACTAGTAATGGTATCCTCGGAAATTCTATAAAATGGAATTTTACTAAGTTTCTAATTAGTCAGGATGGAGAAGTTTTCAACCGCTACTCTCCTAAAGATAGCCCAAAAAAGATGCTTAAAGATATTGACTATTTACTTAATCAATCATAGCTCAATTATGATTGATTTTTTTATTCTATCTTTCTCTCATCGATACCACCACTTTGGTACTAAAAGCCTTCCTCCCTCATAATCTTCTAAGTTTTGATATAATCTGCCTATCATTTTTTCTACATCCTTTTTAAAATAGTCTTCTGCCCAAATAATTGAAAATAGGCTCGTATGAAACACATACAATTTTTGCATAATCCAAAATTCATTTGGAATATCTCCTTCAAAGTAGCCCATAATCAATCCCTTAATGAATAAGGTACTACTTTCTTTTCCAAACATCTGTAGTTTATAGAATTCTTCATAAGGATCTCCTATGTCACTTCGATTAAAATCAATGACCCCTATCTGTTTATCGTGAGTATAAATTAGATTATTGGGATGAAAATCACCATGCTGTAAAACGACTGGTTGATTTAAAATACGAAAACTATTTTTTCTGACATAAGTTTCAAGTACCTTAATACCTGGTAAATTATTATATGAACTTATTAAAAAACGTTCCATTTGATACATCTTTTTGGCATGTAACTTTCTTAATACCTCTGACTCATCCACATCAATAGATATTTGATGAAATTTGTTTAAAATTTCCCCAGACTCTATCCCCAATTTATATTGTTCCTTCTTATCTAAGAAAGGCAAGATTTTTTGTAAATCTGCTCCTTCGATATAACTGAGTAACATATAAATTTTACTAGTTCCTGGAACTTGTCCAAAATCTATTGCTCGAGACATTTTATTAGGTAATTGATTAAACTGCTTTATTCTTTCAAACTCTCGCTTTTTATCCTCAAAGTCTTCGCTTTCAGAAAGACGTAATAATAATAATTCCTGTTCTTTATTTACAACACAATATTTTTCGTCTGACGACCAGCCCGCATTAATTCTTTCTGATTTCTCAAAATGATAATGTTTCATTAACCACTTTAAATAATCTGGCATGTTATCACTTCCTTAACTCTTCCTATTATAAACTAATTAAATATCAAAAAAGCTATGACAACATATAATTACAGCTGTCATAACTTATCTACTTTAATTTCTCTAACACATTTTCAGGAACTTCATCTTTTTTTACTTCTTCCCAAGTTTCAACAAAACGTCCTTTAGTATCCAATTTTAAAATGGCATGTTCTTTCAGCAGGCCTCCAGCATAGTAAGATAAATCATACTCCTTACCACTCTGACTAATCACTGATTGATGATAAATATAGCCACCTGGCTCTTGTTTAGCAGCCTGTTTACTATCTGTTACTACATAAGAAGGCTCTCTTTTAATTAAAATATTAAATCGGTCAAATAATTGAGGTAAATCATTTCCCATAGTTTGTTTTTGGCCTTGCGTTGAAATTGATCCTGCAATTGGGGTTCCTACCACTATTATTCCAATAATTACCATACCTAATAAGAATTTTTTCATGTATATTCAGTCCTTGTTTTTATTTATTTAATAGCTTCATTATAAGAAAATATTAAATAGAAACATATCGACTTAGGTATGGAATTTTATTAAGGCTTTAGGTCAATTACTCATTTTTTTGATTTGTTCTCTCTACTTTAACTCTAACTAAATCTACTGTTCCTAAAACAATTAATGCAATACTCCCAATAACTCCTAAAAATAAACTAATTAACCAAGACCAATAGAAGGGATCCGCTAAATGATTCAGCTTGTCTACTGCATTCATTTCGATTAAAGAAACAAAATGTAACAATAGAGAAAAAGTAAGTAAAACAATAGGTGCCTCATATTCTTTCATTAATGTTTCTGTTTGATTTATTGTTTTTATAAAAGAAAAGGTTTGAATTAAAAAGAGGGAAACTAAATAAAGAATAAATGTAATCATCATATTATCCATTGTTAATTTAAATTCTTGTTTTAAGAAGTCATACATATAGGCTAAAAAAATCAAGGTCATCACGTTACATAGTGTTACACCCCAAATGAAGCTAGATAATTTAACTGATTTTCTTTTAGAGCTCCGTCTTGCACCTATAAACAAAATAGTACCTGTTAATGAGACAAAAACTAATACTGCTTGAAAGAAGTATCTGTAAACTTCATAAAAGCTACTCATTTAACCACTCTCTTTCTAAACATTTTCATACTTAACATACATTTTAAGGATGTAATATTACTTTTACAATAAAAAAAGCACGTTTTTAACCATACAATCATTCAGAAAGAGATATTCTCATTTTTTATATACCATTTTTTTATATTTGTGCATTTATTTAATGTATAAGGAACTTCACATAGATTCCACTAATTAATTCACATTTATATCAATCTTACTTCAAATATCTACTATATTATATATATAAACAACTTAAGTAATTAATATCAAGGAGGAAATTAATATGGCAAGCAACGAAAAAGTAATCATTATGAGTTTTGATTCAGAAAGTAAATCTTATCAAGCTTTTTCAGAATTAAAAGCTTTACATCAAACAGGTAATATCAACGGAGAGCAGATGGCAATCCTAGAACATCGTACTAACCACAACCTACAACCAAAGGATTTTATTGATTTTACAGGTGCTGATAAAAACTTTAAAGGTAGTATGATTGGTATGTTAGTTGGTATTTTAGGCGGACCTTTAGGTGTTTTACTAGGATGGTTTACTGGTAGTCTGATTGGTTCTTCTAAAGATGTTAAAGAAGTTAAGAATGCGATGTCCATCTTTGAAAAAGCCTTAGCGATTATTCCTGAAGGAGAAACAGGCTTAATCCTAATCTGTGAAGAATCAAATACTGGTCATGTTGATGATATCGCTCTAAAACAACTTAATGGGACAATCGAGAGATTAGACCGTGATGAAGTAGAAGCGGAATTACAAGAAGCAAAAGAAGCTCAAGAAGAAGCAGAAGAAAGTGCAAAAAAACGCTGGTTCAAGAAATAAGAACCATTAAAATAGATTAAAAAGTCACTCTTGTTTTTATTAACAAGAGTGACTTTTTTTTGACAAATTATATTTATTCCTTTATTATGAAACATACTAAAGAATGTTTCTCAAAAAGGAGTTTTAACTATGTCCAAGCAACGCTATGATGCAGACAAAACCAAAGAAGATATTTTAATGGCTGCAGGTAACCTTTTCAGTAAAAATGGATTTAAACAAACATCCATCCAAGATATTGTTTTAGAGCTAGATGGCCTGTCAAAAGGAGCTATTTATCATCATTTCCCTTCAAAAGAGGCAATTCTTGATGAATTAATGAGGAGATTTATGCCCAGTGAACAACTAATTTTAACGATTCGCAATAACAACCAATTAGATGGTCTGAGAAAAATTCAAACTTTATTTTTAGACGCTATGTTCCATGTGGATGTCAAAAAATTTCAACCCTTTTCCTCAAGCTTAATGAGCGATCCTTTACTTTCTATAAAATATTTAAAACTTACTCAAGATATTTTCATTCCTGAAATTGCTCTTCTTATCAAAGAAGGAAATCAAGACGGATCACTGGATGTTCCATACCCTGATCAATTAGCAGAAATTATTTTATTTCTTCTGACAACTTGGTACAACACTACTTTATTTTCTAATTCTTTAGAAAATTTTTATGTTAAATTAGAAACCTCTCAATACGTTTTGAAACAAATTGGCGTTGATATTCTTGATTCCATCGTGATTTCAAAAATACAAAAAGAAATTAAGGAGCTTATTCATGAAGAAATTTTGGAAGATTAGTTTAATCATTATCTTAAGTTTACTAGCTATTATTAGTATTTTTTTAGGCGGTAGTTATTTCAATCATCAGGTGAAGTTAAAAAAAGAAGAGACTCAAATTAAACCTTATGGTGAAAAAATTAACGTATTTGATGGTAAAATAAATGTTGTTAGAAGCGGACCTGATAAAGGCAAACAAAGTATTATTCTGTTTCCAGGATACGGCACTGCCTCTCCGTACTATGACTTTTTACCGGTAACTAAAAAACTTGAAGAGCAATTTGAAGTCATTGTGGTTGAGCCTTTTGGTTATGGCTTAAGCAGTCAAACAAAACGAGAAAGAACCATTGATAATATAGTTGAAGAGATGCATGAGATTATTAAACAGTTAGACGTAGATAATTATATTTTAGGTGGCCATTCTATTACTGGTCTTTACGGAGTAAACTATTTAAATCGCTACAAAGAAGAGAATGTTGCTGGATTTTTAGGTATTGATACAAGTGTGCCCACTCAAAAAATGGAGAGTATTAATATGGCCCCCTTTAACTTTTTGAAAAAATCTGGTATCATGCGCCTCTATTTTGATCATAATCCTGCAAAAGCATTGAGTTTAAAAGAAACAGATCCAAATCTTGAACAGCTTAGAATGCTAACTTTAAAAAATGCGATTAATGATAACTTAGAAGAAGAGTTAGATTTACTGGAAGAAAATTTCAAAAAAACTCAAAAAATGGTTTTACCTTCTGACTTACCAACACTTATGTTTGTTGCTATTAATGATGGTCGAGAGGACTGGGTGCCTGAGCACAAAAATCAAATGAAACCATTAACAAATGGAAAGATGATTGAACTAGAGGGGCAACATTATTTACACCACACACAATCAGAAGCGATCGCAAAAGAAACCAAGCAATTTTTTGCTAATACTAATCAATAAAATAAAACGTCATGAGGGGAACCTAATTTTAGGTTTTACCTCATGACGTTTTATCTTTTACTATTTTGATATTTTTTAGACGTATCCATTATTTCTTGGAACGTCTCTAAGATAGCTTCTTCATATTCCTTCTTCTCAATCAAACTAGACAATCTCGTAATCACTTCTGTTTCTCTATTTCTATCTAACGTTGGTAAATTTTTCTCTTTTTTTATGCGAACAACCTCATCTACACAACTATAACGTTTTTCAAGTAATCTCACTATTTCCTGATCAATTTGGTTGATTTCAGCTCTTGTTTTTTCTAACATCTCTTTAGCCTCTTTCCTTTATACTAATTTAGCAAAGAATTTTTCAGCAGATTCTTGAACAAATACATGGGGAGCAAACAAATTAATCGGTTCATTATTCACTACGAGTATTTGACTGTTTGGTTTTTTGTAATCAATTAGACCACTAAACGGATAAACTTTAAAAGTCGTTCCAACAATAATAACTAAATCTGCTTGCTCTAACCACTTGATAGCTGTTTGAATCGAATTTTCCGATAATCCTTCTTCATATAACACAACATTTGGCCTAATTCTGCCCCCACACTTTTGATGAATAGGTGATTTTAAATAGTCCTTTGCTAAAACTGATTCACCACAAGTCATACAGTAACAATCATATAGGTTACCATGAAAATTGACTATTTTTTTACTTCCAACTTTATCATGAAGCCCATCAATATTTTGTGAAATAATACTGATATCATGGTTTTTTTCCAGATCTTTCATCTTCTGATGAATAATATTTGGCTGTGCTTTTTCATGATATAGTTGACTGACAAATTGGTAAAATTTATCTGGTTCATTCATTAAACAGGTATGACTTAATAGATATTCTGGTTCATCTACCCCTTGATAAACACCTGTCATCGAACGATAATCGGGAATACCTGAAGGAGTTGAAACACCTGCTCCTGTCATAAATACAATTCGCTTACTTTTTTTTATTAACTCAAATGCCTCTTTTTCTACCATGATGTTCCCCTCCGCACACTTTATTCTACTTGCTATTATAGCATGAACCTTTCTGACTCTTTAACTCTAAATAGCTTAATTTTTTTATTTTTCCATGACTTTTCAAAAAGGGTATGCTATAGTGGAACACAAGAAAGAAAAAGAACAGCTGAATAAAAAATCTAGAGGTTGCGAAACATCATGATTACCAATCGAGCATAAGGATGCAAAGACGTTGGTACTGAGGGATTTTCGCCGAAATATTAAAAAGGTCCTTACCTTTTTAACGTTGGGGCTATAGTGAATAACTATAGTACTGTCTCAGTTAATCTGGGGTGCGCTATGATTTTGATAAGTATTGACGAGTTTTCCTTATTTATCAATTATCTACGGAGCAACCTTGGAATAAGGTTGCTTCTTTTTTGTATAAGAAAGGAATATAAATATGTTAGAAAAAGAAAATAAGACACAAGCTATTTTTTACTCACTAGCACTGCTTATCGCAAGTATCTTTTTTATGGGAAATACCGCACTTGCTGAAAAAGAAACCTTTACCGTTGGAATGGAGGCTGGCTATCCGCCCTTCAACTGGACACAACAAGATAATAGTAATGGGGCTGTTCCCATTAAAGGCTCTAAAGAATTTGCTGGAGGCTACGATGTTGAAATTGCGAAGAAAGTCGCCGATGGTTTAGGCAAAGAATTAGTCATCTTCAAAACAGATTGGGACGGTTTACCTCCTGCTGTCACATCTGGTAAAACGGATGCTATTATCGCTGGGATGTCTCCTACTGAGGAACGAAAAAGAACCTTAGATTTCTCTGATTACTATTACAGCTCACAACTAACCATGCTAGTAAAAAAAGATGGACCCTTTAGTAAGGCCACATCCTTAAAAGATTTTAGTGGCGCAAAAGTAACCGCGCAATTAAATACCCTACATTATAGCGTAATTGACCAAATTCCTGGCGTTAACAAGCAAACCGCAATGAGCGATTTCTCTTCTATGCGTGTTGCCTTAGAGTCTGGTAAAATTGACAGCTATGTCACAGAAATACCCGAAGGAATTACAGCTGAAAAATTGAATCCTAAATTTAAAATGATTCGATTTGATAAAGGAAGTGGTTTTAAAACATCTGAAGCTGACAATGCGATTGCAATCGGCATGAAAAAAGGAGCACCAGAATTAGCTCAAGTGAATCAGACTTTAAAAGGCATTTCTCAAGCTGAACGTGATAAAATTATGGAGAATGCTATCAATCAGCAACCTGATGTTAAACAAGATCTTCCTTGGTACGTCTGGGTTAAAAACATTGCAAAAGATAATTGGAAAATGTTCTTACGTGGTGCTGGAACAACTCTTTTAATTGCCTTAGTTGGGACGGTAGTTGGAACAACTATCGGATTAGGTATTGGTATTTACCGAACTATTCCAACTCCGGAAAAAACAGGTCTTCGAATTGCTTATAAAATATTAAATGGCTTCTTTTCTGTGTATATTGAAATATTTAGAGGAACACCAATGATTGTTCAATCGATGGTCATCTTCTATGGTTCTTCCCAACTATATGGAATCGATATGAATCCTTTAACAGCTGCACTAATGATTGTTTCCATTAATACTGGTGCTTATATGACTGAAATCGTCCGTGGTGGTATTTTCTCAGTCGATAAAGGGCAATTTGAAGCAGCTTCTGCGATTGGTATGACCCATTGGCAAACTATGACAAATGTTGTTATTCCTCAAGTCTTTAGAAACACTCTTCCAGCAATTGGAAATGAATTTGTTATCAACATTAAGGATACTTCTGTTTTAAACGTCATTGCCGTTTCAGAATTATTCTTTGCTTCTAAAACAGCAGCGGGTGCTAATTTTAGGTTCTTTGAAACCTTCACCATTACTTGTGCTATTTACTTTGTTATGACCTTTACAGTAACACGAATTTTACGTTACTTAGAAAAACGATTAGATGGTGACGGTAGCTACGCTCCTTACGCTAATCAAATGCAAACATCAAAACTAGGAAGAAAGGATGACCGTTAATGGGTTCTTTTATTGAAATTAATCATTTACAGAAAAGCTTTGGAGATAATAACGTATTAAAAGATGTTAATGTGAGCGTTGAAAAAGGAGAAATCGTCACGATTATCGGACCATCTGGTTCAGGTAAATCAACCCTTTTACGCTGTATTAACTTACTTGAAAAACCAACAGGTGGAGAGATTCTCTATAAAAATGAAAATATTTTATCTCCTGGTTATGACTTACCTCAATTTAGAACTCATGTAGGCATGGTCTTCCAACAATTCAACTTGTTTGATAATCACGATATTTTGAGTAACTGCATGGTAGGCCAAATGAAAGTATTGAATCGCTCTAAGGAAGAAGCTGAACAAATTGCTATTGATAATTTAGATAAAGTTGGGATGAAACAATTTGCTTATGCTAAACCCTCTCAATTATCCGGCGGACAAAAACAACGGGTTGCCATTGCTCGTGCTATTTCAATGGATCCTGAAGTGATGCTCTTTGATGAGCCAACTTCAGCTCTTGATCCTGAAATGGTCGGAGAAGTTTTAAAAATTATGCGCGAACTAACTGAAACAGGTTTAACGATGATTATCGTGACTCACGAAATGAAATTTGCTGAAGAAGTATCTGATCGCGTTATTTTTATGGATAAAGGGGTTGTTGCTGAAGAAGGCGCACCTGATAAAATATTCAATCATCCGACAGAAGAAAGAACAAAAGAATTTTTACAACGTATCATTGATAATTAAACAGGACATTCAATGATAACTGTAAGAACCACATATAGTTATATAGTAATCCCTAAAAAGTTAGAATGAAGAAAAGGAGTGGATAAAACCACTCCTTTTTTTCATTCTAAGATAGCAGTCATCTTTATGTCCTTTCGTTATTTCTAACATTTAATCTTCAACTTATTCACCTTTGTTAGGTTTCCTATTTTCACAATAGGAGACTTTACTCATTTTAAATAAAAATAATAACCTCCAAAGGTTAGATTTTTGATCTAACTTTTGGAGGTCGCTTTATTAAGTCGGTGTGTTTTCACATAATCATTAGATGTTTACTTGATTAAAAAGCCAAAAGGTTACTTGAATTTCTTTATTATTGTTCATTTGGATCATCTTTAGCGTCTTGATGAGTCGGATGAATAGTTCCAGGCACATGGTCTGGTCCAGCATATATTGTATAAAGTTTCATTGGAATATCGCCAATATTCTCTATGTTATGCCAAGTATCTGCAGGAACAAAAATAGCATCATCGTTAGATACTTCTTTAATAAAAGTCAGATTATCTTCAGCATCCCCCATTTTACATAACCCTTTACCTTCTTCAATACGTAAAAATTGTTCAATTCCATTGTGAACTTCTAAGCCAATATCATCGCCTGGTTGGATAGACATAAAAGTCATTTGCATATTACTACCAGTCCATACTGTGGTACGATAGTTATCATTTGCTAGTGTCCACTCTTCAATGTTTTCAACTACTGGTTTTTTTCCTCTATCTTCAAAATTAAAACTCATATCGCATTCCTCCAATTAGTATTTAATAACATAACTATAACACTAAAAAGGGAATAAAAATAAATAAAACCTTTAAATAATATTAATTATCAATTACAATAATTGTTTATGTCAATAATTATGTGAAATAAATTTAATAAAAATCTATATTTCCTTATATTTGATTAAATAGACTTATTTTCGCTTAAAATAACCATTTTTAAATCACATATATAGTATTTGTGTTATATGTAAAATACATATATAATTAAGAGATAAAGTTTAAGGAGGGTTAATTATGTTAGAAAACAAAAAAAAGGGTGTTGATTGGAGCTACCTACTTTTAGGTATTTTATTTATTATGACGTCTTTAATATCTTTTAGGAATCCTTTTGGAAATTTAGTGTCGATAGTTCTAGTATTTGCAATTTTTGCGATTGTAAGAGGTATTTTTGAAATTATTATTGGTAATAAAGTAAAAAATCTAAGTGGCTTTAAATTCTACTTACCAATTATTTTAGGAATCTTCAATATTCTAATAGGAATTTATTTTATGTTTAATATCCACATTGGAGTAGCTGTCTTACCTTTTGTTTTTTCCATTTGGTTCATAGCAGACTCTATTATGGGGCTACTCATGTTAGATTTAGCTAGAGCTGTTAGTAACGCATATTTTTGGTTTTCATTAATCATCAATATACTTGGTGTTCTTTTAGGAATTATGTTACTTTTTGATCCTATAACTTCAGCTTTAACCATTAGTTTTTTAGTAGGTTTTTACTTTTTACTATCAGGGATTTCTTACATTGTTTACTCATTTAGATAACAAAATTAAAGAAAAAGATGTTCCTTTTAAAGGAGCATCTTTTTCTTTAAAGTGGCCTATAAAATTCAGTTTTTAAAAAAATAATGTTACTATTTGACTGTGGATAACTATTCATTATCCACAAAAAGTTCTTCACATTTTTCCCCCTTGCTACTACTACTTTCCACAAGGTTATACACACTATCCACAGAGTTATCCACAATTCTAACAAGTTTTACCCACAACCTTCTTTTTCTTAAGATATTATTAATAATTTTTTTTATTTTTTTTTACTATATTTACCATACTTTTTTTTTATTTTTAATTTTATTCGCTATCCAAAAAAAAGCCAAAACATATATATATCAGCCTTTAATGTTAGAAAAACACTTCTGCAAACCTCTGTTCTTATTGACTTATTCATAAAAAATTGCTTCATTCTAAAAAAGTTATCCACACTTGTCCACAGTTTTTGTGTATAACTCTAAATTAGCTCTCCTTTTTATTTTATAAGCATTTTTTTTAGTACTTTTTGAGTATTTTTAGATTAATATCTAAGGTAATTTTCAAATATAGCGGTTTCCTTAAAATTTATGTATTATTTTATTAATGCAAGTAATTTTTTCTTTATATTGAGATTAGCTATTTAAGCTATCTTTCACTTTAGTTATGGTAAACTATACTTAGTTTTACTTACTATATCAGGAGGCACTCATTCATGTTAAATATCATCAATTATTCAGCATCGCTAATTAGTTTATTAGCGATTAGCATATTACTTGTCTACCGTAAGCAACTTAAAATCAATCATAAAGCAACTCTTGGTTATGGTATCTACTTTGTTTCTATTTTTATTTTTCCTATGTTAGGAAAATTTTTAAGTCAAGATAATATAAATTTTAATCACTCATTATTTAACGGAATTATTTTTATCATTAATTTAGCAGCTATACTACTAATTATGTTAAACATTAAATTTCAAGATAATACGACAAATCAAGTTAAAAGTTATTATATTGTCGCTATTTTAAGTATTTCAATTCATCTTATCATAACCATTATTTCCTTTTTTATTTAAAAATAGACATTTTATTAATCCTAAAAAACATCTAAAATCTTAACGATTTCAGATGTTTTTTTCTTTAGGTAATATGAGCCAAATCCGTCTACTTTTAATCTTGATATTGACTGAATGGCTAGTTGTTTTCAGCCATCTCATTTTAGTTTCTTTTATCTTTTTCACACCAAAAGTTCCCAGTGATCTTCTTGGATTTTCTCGCAGTGCTAGTCGATATATTCCCCCAGGTAAATCTTTAATAGTTACTCTCCCATTCTTCTGACTAACTGGAATTAAATAGTTACCTTCCCGTTTTAATAGTTGATTACTTGATTTTCTATAAATAACAAACTCCTGATTAATCAATGGCGAATCATCATTTGTACAAACATAAAAGGTAAATTGGTACCTATTTTGACTAATTAAGTAATTCTTAATAACACGATAAATTAGTATTATAACTACTAACAAAGAAACGATTATACTTATTAATATAACTGCTTGTTGCCATCGCTGTTTTTTTTGGCTTGTATCAATACTATTTGTCATCTCATCTGTTATCTCTACTCTTTTTCCTGTTACGATTAAACGATGGCTATTAATCATGTAGGGCGTACACGTTAAAAGAGAAATTAAATCTTTTTCAGAATTAGGTTTAATAAAATTAGTCTCTTCTGGCTTTACAGTTTTTATCTCATCAACTTTATAAGCTAATGTTTTTCCGACTGATTCAATTAAAAAAATATCTCCGTTCTCAAGTTTATCTAGGTGCCTAAACAATAACCTTTCGGCTAGACCACGATGAGCCGATAAAACTGAATGATTCCCTTTTCCTCCTGTTGGCATGGATGTTCCTTGTAATACTCCAGCGCCATTTTCTAAAACTTGATCCGTTAGTGTATCAAATAAAGGGATCGAAACATCTATTTTAGGAATACGTATGGATCCTATTAAATGCTTAGTTAAAGCAATTGAAGTTGTTTCAACTTGACTAGCATCAAAGGGGTCGTGGTCAATCACTAAACCGTTTACTTTGATTGATTGATTGATTTCTTCCATTTTTTTCACTTTTTCTAATTGCTCTTTTTCATTTATCTTACTCAGCTCTTTCAAGCGATATTGGTCAACAAAATAGTTGATACCATTGCTGTAGAAAGGATAAGTAAATAGCAATCCACCTACTAAAAATATAACTATTAAAACTAGTTTTTTGACCATCGACTTTTTCATCGTTCTTACTTCCTCTTTTTTATTTAACCTGCCAACCAAAATCACTCTTTTTAGAAATAGATACTGTAAAATAAGTAGATTTGTAATTCTTAATAAAACAGTTTATTTCTAGTGGTGATTTTTCAACTTCTTTAAGCGTTACTAAATAGTGCCCACCTTTTAAATTTTTTAATCGAATTTCTCCCTTTCTGTTACTGCGGGCTTCGATTATGTTTGCTCTGTTCTCTTGAGAGGTTAAAACAAAGGTTTTGTTTACTTGGGGTACGCCTTCATATAGTAGTTTTATTTTTAAGCGATATCTCTGTTTCGTTATTCGATAGTTATTATACTGACAGTAGCTTACATAGATCATTAATGTGATCAACAATATAATTAGTAATAGATAAAATACAAACAGTTTTTTATTTTTATTAGCTATTGCTTTCTCTTTTTTACTAACACTTTTTTGATCAAAAGGAATTCTATGTCCACGAACCAGCAGCCTATGGGTATTGACCATATAAGGTGTACATGTGATAAGGGTTAAAAAATCCTTATCTTCTTGTATTTTCAGGTCATCCAATTCATTAGGTAATACTGTTTTTATTTGATCCACTTTATAAACCAATGTTTCTCCCATTACATTTAAATAAATATTATCGCCTTTTCCCACTTCTTTTAAATCTGTAAATAATTTTTTATTGGCTAGACCTGTATGCCCTGTCAATACAGAGTGAGTACTTTTTCCTCCTAACGGAAAAGAGGTTCCTGGAAGTAGCGTTATTCCTTCTTGTAAGAAAGATGAAGTTGTCTCATCAAAAATAGGTAATTGACTATTTATTTTAGGGATACTAATTGATCCAATAACATGTTTTCTTATCTCTTTAGAATCTAACCGACTACTCGTTTGAACCTCGTCAAATAGTTCATCTCCAATTTCCATACCTAAAGTTACTTGATTCTCTGTTTCTTTATCTCTCTTTTTTTTCTGTTCTAATTTGTTTTGTTCGTCTTTCTTAGCTTCTCTTTCAAATTCTTCAATTCGGTATCTATCAACCTGAGTATTAATAATATTTGATACAAAAGGATACAAAAAGATAAAAGCTCCGACAACAAATGTCACTGTGATGGCTAATTTTAAAAAAATAGCTTCTTTTTTTGACTTCACTTTTCACTCTCCTTTTTTACAGTTATCTCTGACTACCTTAAAATAACAAAGAGCTGTGACAAAGGACAAGTTCCTTTTGCCACAGCCGTTTCGTAATTATTGATTAAACGTCTGCTTCAACTTTTGTACGACGATACCAAATAGCCGCACCTACCATTAAAACACTACCCGCTGCTAAGAATAAATAGATCCCGTTACCACCTGTCGATGGTAGTAGACCTTTTTTAATATTTTTTACAGGTAATACATCTGTTTCAAATTTATCTTTTACAACATCAAATTTAACTGGTTTATCTAGCACAGCATAACCACTTGGTGCTTCGTATTCAACTAGCGCATATGATGTACCGTCTTTAGGTAATTTTTCTGAATACTCTAAGCCAGTTACCTCTAGTTTTCCATCTGCATCTGATTCAAATGAAGTAGCCTTTTCTTTTGTTGCATTCCAAGTGTATTTTCCATTCTCGTAAGTTGCATAAGAAACAACTTTTCCAACTACATCAACTTTTACTAAATTAAATTTAGCCCCTGCCAATGTTTTACCACTTTTATCATCAATCTTAGTAAATTTTCTACCGCCTGTGTAAATTTTTGGTCCCACAACTGGTGGTTCTGTTGGCTCTTCTGGATCTCCTGGTTCACCATTCACGTTCGTTCCAACTTCTACTTTTGCTTCGTTATTGATTCCTGTGTCAACTTTAGCGTCTTCTGTTAAGATAGCTTCATAAGAAATTTTTGCTCTTTTACCTGCCAATGCTTTTACCGCATCTGATTTCGTATTAAATTCAACTACAAAACCTCTTGTTGTACTATCGGCTTTGATTGTATAATCTGTATCTTTTTGTAATCCTTCAATTGTTACTGTGTCAATCAATACTTTCATACCTTGATTCGGCGTATCCGTTACGCGGTAGAAATCTTTATCCTTAATATTCCAAGGAAGTAATGCTGAAATCCCATAGGCAAATGGCACTCCTTTTTCAACGTTATAAATCGTCTTACCATCGATTTCAACAATCAACTTTTGTTTTGCATTCTCAGTTAAATCTTTTTCAAGCATTGATTCTTTTTCATTTTTTGGATATACATGAATATTACTATTAATATCATTTGTACCAGCCTTATAAATAGGCATTGTCAAAACAATTGGTGTTGCTTTTTCTTTAATATTAGCCGGAGAATTGGTCTCTACAAATAAGTAAGTAGCAAATTTACTATCTTTTTTAATGGGTAAGTTAGAAAAAGCTGCAATTCCTTCTCCTACCGTTTTTTGCGTATCTAACTTGGTCGCATAGTCAGGTGCATAGTTAGATGCCTTAGCATTAGCTACAATCTCAAGTGTTGCTTCCTCAGCAGTTTTTGATGTTAGAAGATCTAAGTATTTAGCTGAAACATCATATACTTCAAATGTCACTCCGTTTAAAGGATCTCCACCAAAATCAGACATTTCCTCTCCTGTATTTTGTTTAGGGTATGGATTTTCACCTGAAGCGCCTTTTTCAAAAACTCGTTTATGTAAATTAATAGTAACCTCTTCTACTTCCGCTGCATTCACTTTTGTTCCTAATGTTAAGCTAGCTAGAAGTGGAAATACTAATACTAACATTGTCATTATTTTCCCTAATTTTTTATTCATTTTCTTTTCCCCTTTTCATCATCTTTATTGAAACAAACATCATCACTAAACCTACACTAGAGAAAGCAAATAGATGTTCGCCCGTTTTTGGTAAGTACTTTAATTTTGATGGTATTTTACTAGCATCTTTAGGCTTATTAAATACCTTTGGGACAGCTTCTTTCATCACTTGCTCTGGTAGCTTTCCAGCATGGTGTGCTTGTAAAATTTCACCATTCACTGTCATTTGTATACTACTCATCTTATTTTCTGAAACAATAAGTGGTATTTTTTTTGACTCAGCTGTTAGTAAAAAACCATCTGGTGCTTTGGTTTCTTCAAAATAATATTCCCCCACTGGTAATACTATATGAGGCAACGTCACTAAGCCTTGTTTATCAGACTTAACATGCCATACATCCTTAGTATTACTAATTTTTTCCCATTGTATAGGCTCTAATTTTATCAAGTACTCTTTTTCGTTCATTGAATTAATTCTATAGAAAGCAAATTCTGCTTCCTCAAGTGGTTTTTTAGTTTCACCTGAACTATATTTAAAAAAATAAGCATTAGTTGTTAGTGTAACTGGTTTAGCTTCAATTGAAATACTTGTGCCCTTTAACTGATCGAAGGATATGTAATTTGGTAAGCTCTCCACCAATGTATCATTTTGCTGTTGAGTGCTATCTGGTTGTCCCTGAACAATAACATAATAAGCAGGTGCTCCCTCATTACTATATTTCAATAGATTAAATGTCATTATTTCTGACTCACTAACACTGAAATTTTTTATTGGTTCTTTATTTTTTACTTTTAAAAACTGATTTGTTTTTTCAACAGTTGTTTCTAATCTTTTAGTTATCGCTTCTTCATACTCTTCTTGTGTTAATAAATAAATAGAAAATAATGAGTCTTCTCGTGACTTATTTTGATGTTTAAAGGTAACACCAATAGACTCTTGCCAATCATTCTCATTAGCATTTACCTTTAAGCCTGAAACGCTAAGTAAAAAGAATACAATAACATTTATCCATAGTAGAAGTCGTTTCATTAGCTCCACCCCTTTCTATGACGATATAAATAATATCCAGTCAATATGAAAGAGATTAATAGTAACAAACTTGCTGCTGCCATATAATGGGTTATCCCACTGCCACCAGTTTGTGGTAGCACACCTTCCGTTATATGTTCTTTATTTTTAACGATTAGTTCAAATATATTACCAGTTTTATTTAACGTCACCAATTCGTCAGGAGCCTCGACTAGTTTAAGTTCACCATATTTATCAAGTGATAATTTAATGGGCTCATCTAATAGTTCATAACCTTTTGGGGCTATCTTTTCTTTAATTTCATAGTTTCCTGTTTTTAATTTTTCAATAGTTATTCGGCCAGTTGAATCACTAGTATGTGTTGATAATAATTCTGGATCTGTTCCCTTTAATTGGTAAAGTTCAAAAACGGCTCCTGCTAACTCTTTATTATCCGCATCGTCTTTTTTAATTAAGCGAATCATTGTTTCTCTAATAACAGTCACTTTTTCTTCTGGTTTTTTAGGTTTATCAGGCTCATTAGGATCTGTGACTTTAGCAATATTAATAATATCTCCCTCAGCCGCCGTTTCTTTAACTTTTACGTCAATACTAACCTTAGCAACATCTTTTCCCTCTAATCTAGGAATCGTCACTTTAAAACTGTCCCCAGTAATCAAATCAACTTGCTTCCCATCAAGCTGTAGGTTACCCACTATCTCAATTCCCTCTGGCATAATATCTTCAACAACTAAATTCTCTAATAAACTATCCGCTACTGTATTTTCAACAGTAATCGTGTAAGTAAATACTTCACCTGGTTTTAATATCTTTTTGTCAGCTTCTTTTTTAGCAATAAAATCAGCTTTTGGTCGTTTAGCTTTATTACTAATGGCTAAGATAATGCCATATTTGGCTGAATCATCAATCGTAAACTCATATTTTTTATCTTTATCAAATTCAATACCTTCTGGTGCTGCTATTTCTTTAACATAATAGTCTCCAGCTGCTAAATCAGGAAACTCAATTCTTCCATTTTTATCTGTGACTAAATTATTTCCTCCAGAGACTACGGTCCCATCTTTTTTATGGAGACTAAAGGTCACTCCTGGAAGCAAAGGTTGTTCACTCCATGAGCTATCTCCAATTTGCTTTTTCTTAATCAGCCAAAGTGTTCCTCTTGCTGGTCTAGCAGAAGCATCTGGATAGTTGACTGGTACAACTGCATCTGCGGGTTCTATTGTTTCCTCTTCGCCAACTTTATGATACGTTTCTACAACATCATTCCGAACAGTATCTGGTTTAACAGTCTTAGCGATATCTGTCAATTTCACTCGGTAATAAATATCAACTAAATAACCGTTTGCCTTATCCTTATCAAAAGTCATTTTAAATCTTTTATCACCATCAGATTTAAATGTACCATAGCCCTCATATTCGAAATCTCGAATATTAAAGCGTTTTCCTTCTCCTGTTTTTTCACTTATATAATTAATCTCCATAAAATCCATTTGATAAGGATCTATGAATTCTGACTCATTTGGGAAATATTGATATTCATCAAGAGTGTCAACCAAAGAGATATCGTCTACTACATCATATTCTTCTGCCTTAACTTGAATTCGATACTCCACTACATCAAAATTATAATCACTTTTTACGCCACCCGTTTTAGAAAACATCTTCGCAGATCCTTCTCCGGGTTTGTAGATGTAATCCCATACTATATAAGGTTTATCTGGTAAGTCTGTTCCTAGATTGCTCGTTGACTCCAGCTCTTTATACTCTTTTCCTTCTGGATTAAGAAACAACTCGCCTTCCTCATCAACATTAATTTCACCCGAGACAGGGATGGTTAATTTTCCTGTAAGTTCTCTATAGTTCTCAACATTTTCATTAAAAGTTACTTTAACATTTCTTCCAACAACTACCATGGTACCGTACTGAGCATTATCGTCATTAACTACAGGCGTTCCTGTTGTATTGATCCCTACTAAGTGACTCGGTAAGGTTAAACTTAACGTATCTCCAGGCTTTACTTGATAATCAATTTTAGAAGAAAATTCAACATAAATGTAATCTTTTTCAGAACGTTTAGTTCTTTCTGGTAATGTAAGATTATCTACAAACCCTGCTTGATTAAATTCAGTTGTCTTAGTACCTCTCAAATCTATTGGAAATTTTCTCGATGGTTGGGTCATTTGTCTTTCCATTGGCCAAGTTAAATCTAATGCTTGTTTCTTTTTTTCAGTCGATAATTTTATCGATGGTTCATCTGTTTTTGAAGCTATCATTTCAATCGGCTTTATCATAATAGAAAATAAAAGTATTACTATTGAAATAAATAAATACCCTTTTACATTTTTTTTCATTCCCTTATATCAACCTTTTTTCCTTCCTGTTTAAAAAAATAAACATATTTTTATTCTCCCCTTATTTCTCTTTTGAATAGATTCATTATAGTGAATAGTCTTTCCAAATACTTTTCAGTTTTTTCTACCTTATACGAATTTTTTGAAAAAAGTTTTTATCTTCACTATACTAAAAGTTAAAAAAATTTATGGTAAATAACTAACAAAATATGATTCCGTATTGCTTAATATGCTTATCCTCGAAAAAAGTTCCTTATATACGTCAATGTTTATGCCTAACATTTTATAAGTTAATGTTATTTGGAACATTACTTTTAAACCACTATTAACCAATAAAGTTCGTTTTATGAACATCTTATTTGAGCAGTTTATTAAAATTAACAATTCAATCTATTGTCTAAATAAACGTTTTCATTTTTATCCTACTTTTAATGAACGATAAAAAAATAGAGAAGGATTAGATCTATCTATAGTTAGATTTAATCCTTCTCTATTTTGAATTTAACATATCTTCGTTATTTAATCAAACGATAAATCGCATCTGCGTAAATCACTGTGGCATTAATTAAGTCATCCACTGAGATAAACTCATTTTTTTGATGCATTGTATCAATGCTATCTGGGAACATTGCACCATAAGCTACACCACGTTCTAATAAACGACCAAATGTTCCGCCGCCAATTACTTGTTCATGGCCTTTAAGTCCAGTATTTTCTTCGTAAACAGCTAGTAATGTTTTAACTAACGGATCCTCTGGTGATACATAATGAGGTCCTTTTCCACCTTCAGTTAAGATAACTTTAGCACTTGTACTTGCTACTTTTTCTTCAATACGTTTAGCAATCTCTTCTTCAGTAATTCCTTTAGGATAACGTAAATTTAATGTAATCGTATTATTATCTTTAGCTTCATCAAAAACAAAAACACCGGCATTCATTGTTACATCACCCATGATATCATCCACATGACTAACGCCAAATTTCTTACCTTCAGTATCCTCATGTACGTAGTCAGCTACAATTGTTACAAAATCTTTAGCTGGACCTGAAAAATCGTAGTAGCTTAAGAAGTTAGCTAAATGAGTCCCTGCATTAATCCCTTTAGAAGGCATAGCACCATGTGCTGCTGTTCCGAATAATTTAATTGTAACTCGTGATCCTTCTGCTGAAATTTCTCCTGTTACTGGAGACTCTTTTAAATAGTCTTCATATTCTTTAGAGAAAGCAGAAACATCTCCAGAAACCTCAATGACAGCTTCTGCAAGATCTGGTACCATATTAGCTCTTTGACCAGAGTCAAAACTAATTAGTCTTAACGTTCCTTCATTTTTTCCAGCTACTTGAACGAGAATTGTTGTATTTCCTTTTTCACCATTAATAATTGGAAACTCTGCATCTGGTGAAAAACCAAAATCAGGTTTTTCTTCTACTTTTAAGTAGTGATCCATACATTTCCATTCACTTTCTTCATCTGTTCCAATGATAACGCGTGTGCGTTTTGAAACTGGTAACTCTAACTCTTTAATAATTTTTAAAGCATAATAGGCTGCCATTGTTGGTCCTTTATCATCACTTGCTCCACGAGCGTAAATACGATTTTCACGAACTTCTGGTTCAAAAGGCTCTGAATCCCAACCTGAACCAACAGGTACAACATCTACGTGACCAAACACGCCTAAAGTCTCATCTCCTGCTCCATATTCGATATGCCCTGCATAATTATCTACATTTTTAGTTAAAAAGCCATCTCGTTCTCCGATTTCTAAAAATTTAAGAAGAGCTGCTTTAGGTCCTGGGCCTACTGGTGCATCCTCAGATGCTTTATCGTTTTCTCTCACACTCGGCACACGTAACAAATCAAATAAATCTTTCATTAAATCCTCACGTCGTGCTTCTACTTCTTTTCTCCAATCGATTGTCATCCTCAAAATCCCTCCATTTTTTCCTTTATATGTTGTTATCATAACATTTTTTAATCTATTTGATAATGAATTTTAATCATTTATTTTGATTTGGTATCCAACATACTCTGCATCTCGTCTTGGTTTAGTTCACGATACTCACCTTTTTTAAGAGATTCATCTAGTGATAAGCCCCCCATACTAAGTCTATTTAATTCGATTACTTTTTTTCCAACTGCTTCTACCATTCGCTTAACTTGATGAAACTTTCCTTCCATAATCTCTAAATGTATCAAACTTGTTTTTTTCTTCTCATCAATTGAACATATTTTTAGAGTAGCCGGTAAGCATAATTCATTTCCGCTAATCATTAAACCTGTAGAAAAACGAATGACATCTTCATCTGTCATTATCCCATCGACTTGAGCTTCGTATAATTTAGAAACTTTTTTTTTGGGGGATAGTAATTGATGGCTTAACTCTCCATCATTTGTTATTAGTAATAGTCCCGTCGTATCTTTATCCAGTCTACCTACAGGAAATAATCCTGATACAAAATCTATTTTATCAATTAAATCTAAAACAGTTCGATGAACATTGTCTTCGGTAGCTGAAACAACACCTTTGGGCTTATTTAACATAAAATAGACGAATTTTTGATATCTAACTACTTCGTTAGAAACCATTATTTCATCTTCATCTTCATTAATTCCTAACTTTCCATCTTTTTCTAATATGCCATTTACTTTAATTTGTTTTTTTTTTAGTAATATCTTCACTTCTTTTCTCGAACCAAATCCTGTATGGCTTAAGAATTTATCTAACCTCATAAAAATCCTCCTAATAAAAAAAGAAGAAAGAAACAACATAGCTGCTTCCTCTCCTTTTTAGCATTTATTTAATCTTTAGTTTCATTCTAACTGTTGCTACTTTGTCACCCATTAGTTTATCCGCAAGTCTCGTTTTCAACGCCAACCAGCCATAGACAGCAATTCCTACTGCAACTGAAATCAATATAATAATCAATGCTTGGAATTTACGTTCCGGATTTAAAAATAAGTATAAGAATGACCTAGTCAATGTCGTTGCTCCTGACATTAATAAACTGAGTATTAAAATTAAGATAGTTCTTCTCAATGTTAACGAATAATTGAATTTTGAAATCTCATGTACTTTTCTTGTCATCAGGTAGGCTGAGATAGTAAAACCAATTCCCGACGCAATAAGTGGTCCATAAACTTCAAACGCCTTTATCATTGGATACTGTAGTACTAACTTAATCAATAAACCTACACCTAAATTAAAAATAGCATCACTATTTTTATATAGACCTTGTAGAGTAGTTGAAACTAAAATAAAGTAACCCATAATTAAGCCAACATAGCTTGCTTCGATTAGAACACTTATTCCTAATGCATCTGGTTGGTAAAATAACACATACATCGGTTTAGCCAATACTATCATACCTAGTGTTGCGGGCATCATGATAAAAAAGAGCAACTGAATGTTATCACTCACTAATTTAGCAAGACCTACTTTATCTTTTTTAGTATAATATTCCGTAATCAAGGGCAGACTGGTCATTGCCATTCCTGTTGCTAAAGATATGGTAATCATAACTAATTTATCTGGATTAGCACTAAAAATACTAAATAACGCAGATAATTGGTCTTTAGAAAAATTAGTAAAGCTAGACATAATTCGTTCAAACGTATACTGATCGACTAATTTGAATAAAGTAATCGCAGAGCCTACGATAATAAAGGGTACTGCTTCCAGTAACATCTCTTTTACAAGATGATTTTCTGAAACAACAATATCATTGTTACTACCTGCAATTAAACGATCCATCTCTGGTTTTTGTTTTTTGTAAAACCAAATTAACGCCGCATAGGCACCGAGCATTCCAATAAAGGCTGCAAAAGTTGAATGTATAACCGCAGTAACATAACTCCCCTGCATCACTTTTATAATAATGAACGTTGCAAGAAGCATATAAAAGACACGTGCAATCTGTTCAACAATCTGTGAAACTGCAGCCGGCATCATATTTTGATTTCCTTGGAAATAACCTCTAATAACACTCATACTTGGAAAGACTAACACTGCGACACTTAATGCTCTCATGACGGGTATTAATTTCTCATTTCCTGCTGCTAAAACAGGTGAAATAAGGTACATAACACCCGCACATAACACACCAAATCCCGCCATAATAATAAGCGTTCGTTTAAATAAACGTTGACTTATCTTGTATTCATTTTGTGAGTTATAAAAAGCAATTTGCTTAGCAATCGCTCCTGGAATTCCCGCGGTTGCAATCATTAAAAATAACGCATAGATATTGTAGCCTTTGTTAAATAAACTATTGGCAACATCTCCCTGTTCACCCATCCAAGCATACCAAGGAATAATATATATGGCTCCTAGTAGCCTAGATAACACGTTACCTATTGTCATCCAAAGGGAGCCACGTACCATTTTCTCTGTAGCATTCAACCCTTTAGAACTATCCTCAAATGAGGTTTCTTGATCCGACATGTTTCTATCCAACTTTCTTCATCATGTTGCTATAATTGTAGCGACTTTGCCCTATTTATGCAAACTCTTTTAACAATATTTAAACATTTTTGATGATTTTTGTTAGTTAGCAACAATGTTAACTAATTTATTTGGTACTACAATCACTTTTCGAACTGTTTTCCCTTCAATATTTGCTTTTACTTGCTCATTATTCATAGCAATTGCTTCCAATTCTTCTTTAGATAAACCACTAGAAACAACTACCTTCGCTTTTACTTTTCCATTAATTTGGAAAATCACTTCAATTTCATCTTCAACTAATTCTTTTTCATCAAATTGTGGCCAAGGCTCATAACTAATACTTTCTGAATGCCCCATTCTTTCCCATAATTCTTCAGAAATAAAAGGCGCAATAGGTGCTAATAATTGTAGGAATCCATTCATATAATCAACTGGTAAAGCATCTGCTTTATAGGCTTCATTCACAAAAATCATTAATTGAGAAATAGCTGTATTAAAGTGCAGGTTACCTAGATCTTCCGAAACTTTTTTAACTGTTTGATGATAAACTTTGGTTAATTTCCCATCATTATGAGTCGTGATTCTATCCCTTAAAACAGCATTTTCATCCACATACAAACGCCAGATACGATCTAAAAATTTACGACTACCTTCAAGTCCTTTTTCACTCCAGGCAACAGATGCATCTAAAGGACCCATAAACATTTCATAAAGTCTCAACGTATCTGCTCCAAATTCATTAACAACGTCATCTGGGTTAACAACATTCCCTTTAGATTTAGACATTTTTTCGTTGCCTTCACCTAAAATCATTCCTTGATTATATAAAGTTTGGAAAGGTTCCACAGTTGAAACAACTCCAATGTCATATAAAAATTTATGCCAGAAACGAGCATAAAGTAAGTGAAGAACAGCATGTTCTGCGCCACCCAAATAAACATCTACTGGTAACCATTCTTTTAATTTTTCAGGGTCAGCTAATTGCTCTTGATTATGTGGGTCGATAAAACGTAGATAATACCATGAACTACCTGCCCACTGTGGCATTGTATTTGTTTCACGGCGACCTTTCATTCCTGTTTTCTCATCTACAACGTTAATCCAGTCTTCCATATTAGCTAATGGTGACTCACCTGTTCCGCTTGGTTTAATGTCAGTTGCTACTGGTAATACTAAAGGTAACTCCTCTTCTGGAACTGCTGTCATTGAACCATCTTCCCAATGAATAATTGGAATAGGTTCACCCCAATAACGCTGACGAGAAAACAACCAGTCACGTAAACGATAACTTGTTTCTTTCTTACCGACATGTTTCTCTTCTAGCCAAGCAATCATTTTTTCAATAGCCTCTTCTTTTTGTAGACCATCTAAAAAGCCGGAGTTGATATGAACACCGTCTTCAATATACGCAGATTCTTCAATATTACCACCTTCAAGAACTGGTAAAATATCCAAATCAAAAGCCTTCGCAAAATCATAGTCACGCTCATCATGTGCCGGTACTGCCATGATAGCTCCTGTGCCATATGTTGATAAGACATAATCTGCAATCCAGATAGGCATTTCTTTTCCATTAGCTGGGTTAATGGCATACGCACCTGTAAAGACTCCTGTTTTTTCTTTTGAAAGTTCTGTACGGTCTAAATCAGTTTTTTTCTCTGCTTCTTTTATATAGGCTGTTACTTGTTCTTGTTGTTCTGATGTTGTAATTTCTTGAACCAGACTCAACTCTGGAGCTAATACAGCGTAAGTTGAACCAAACAAAGTATCTGGGCGTGTTGTAAAGACGGTAAATTCCTTGTCCATTTCCTTAATTTTAAAGGTTACATTGGCCCCTTCAGAACGGCCAATCCAATTACGTTGCATATCTTTTACACTTTCAGGCCAGTCAATAGTGTCGAGATCATCAATTAAACGATCTGCATAAGCTGTAATTTTAAGCATCCATTGTTTCATTGGTACTCGGTAAACCGGATGTCCACCACGTTCAGATTTACCATCAATAACTTCTTCATTAGCCAGAACCGTTCCCAGAGCAGGGCACCAGTTAACAGCTACTTCTGCTTCATAAGCTAACCCTTTTTCAAAAAGTTTAGTAAAAATCCATTGTGTCCATTTATAATATTCTGGATCTGTCGTATTAATTTCACGTTCCCAATCAAAGCTAAAGCCTAACGAATTCAGTTGGCGTTTAAAGGTTTGAATATTTTTTTCTGTAAATTCTGCCGGATCATTTCCCGTATCTAACGCGTACTGCTCAGCTGGTAAACCAAAAGCGTCCCATCCCATTGGATGTAAAACATTAAAACCATTGGCTCTTTTATAACGAGCTAAAACGTCTGTTGATGTATATCCTTTTGGGTGTCCCACATGTAGACCTTGACCAGATGGGTAAGGAAACATATCAAGCGCGTAAAACTTTGGTTTATCCGATGTTTCTTCTGTTTTAAAGGTTTGATCTCTCAACCAATTTTTTTGCCATTTTTCTTCAATCTGAATATGATTATATGCCATGTTTCTTCCTCCTAAAATATAATAAAAAAAGCCCTATAAAAGCATATTTTGCTTTTATAGGACGTTGATTTTAACGTGGTACCACCTATTTTTATGTAGCTTTAAAACACGCTACATCTCATCGTCATGATAACGGACTGAATCCGGCTAAACAGCATACTCAGAGCTAAGTTCAAGTGTCTATCTTTGCACATTTTTCAGCAACCATGTACTCTCTAAAAAAGCTTCCACTCTACTACTTCTCATCATTGTTTTAATTATTAAGCTCATAATAACAGAATCAATTTGACTTAGCAACTAAATTGGCGAACATAAAATTAGCCAACTCTTAGGTTTTGCCCTGTATAAATAACATCACTAGATAATTTATTCCATGATTTTATTTGCGTAACACTTGTATTATATTTCTTTGATAAAGACCATAACGAATCTCCAGTTTGGACTTTATGACGTTTTACTTTCTTGCTAGCTGGATTTTGACGAGGAGCTACTCTTGCATTTCCAGGTATTTTCAATGACTGACCCACATAAATTAAATCACTACTTAACCCATTTGCTTGCTTCAAATCAGAAACACTTACATTATATTTCAAAGCAATTTGATATAATGAATCTCCGTGTTTTACTTTGTAAGATGATGTTTGGCTTTTAGTGTTTCCTTGTTTTGCTTGATTTGAAGAATTATTAGTCGTTGTATTTTTACCATTAATTTTTAATTGTTGTCCCACGTAAATCATATCACTTTTTAAATTGTTCCATTTTTTAATTTCTTGAATACTAACACCATAACGTAATCCAATACCATAAAGTGTGTCTCCACTCCTTACAGTATAAGAGCTCTCTGATGTTTTAGGTTTTGAAACCGATTTTGAAACCGGTTTTGAAGCTTGTTTTGGAGCAGGTTTTGACGTACCTCCGCCACCTTTATTTCCATTTTTTACTACTAGTTTTTGATTCACATAGATTGTATCATTCGATAAATTATTCCATGATTTTATCTGTGTAACGCTCACACCATATTGCAAACTAATGCCATAAAGCGTATCTCCACGCTTCACCGTATGAGTCTTGCCACTAGTATTAGTTGGTTTTGGCTTACTTGGTTGCTTATTGTTATTAGTCGTTGGTTTTGGAGCAGGCTTTGATGTTGTTCCTCCACCGGTTTTGCCACCTTTAACCACTAGCTTTTGATTCACATAGATTGTATCATTCGATAAATTATTCCATGATTTTATTTGCGCAACGCTCACACCATACTGCAAGCTAATACCATAAAGCGTATCTCCACGTTTCACCGTATGAGTCTTCCCACTGTTATTAGTTGGTTTCGGTTTTGGAGCAGGTTTTGATGTTGTTCCTCCACCGGTTTTACCACCTTTAACTACTAACTTTTGATTCACATAGATTGTATCACTTGATAAATTATTCCATGATTTTATTTGCGCAACACTCACACCATATTTTAAGCTGATGCCATAAAGTGTATCTCCTGATCTAACTATATGGGTTGTTGCATTACTCGATGAGTTGCCACTACCTTTATTGGGTTTATTCGCATTAGAATTATTACCAGTATTTACATTACCACTCAGATTTCCACCACCTGGCTTATCATACTGAGTTAAGTTGTGCGTCACAATGAGATTATTTAATTTAGTATTGTAATTAGGGTCTGTCGCATAACGTCCAGTTAAAAAACGTGTAGCATCTTGGTAAGAATTAGTTCTTGATTTCCAAGCTCCTATGTAATAGTAATTTCCAGGTGAAAAGGATGTTGTTTTTAATACACGTGCATTATCTTCAAACGATTGACGATAAGATGGGTATTTTCTAAACTGTGCATTAACAACAACGTTTTGACCGTTTAAATATTCCCATGTTTGCATGGTAACAGATTGACCGTTATAACTTCCTTTAACCCCAAATAGATTATGATTTGGTGGTGCTGATAATGTACTTGTTCCATAACCACTTTCTAAAATAGCTTGCGCAATCATAACCGATGCATACAGATCATTTGCTCCTGCTACCTGTTGAGCATGAAAAGCTGTATCTTCTATAAACTGAGCCTGAGGTGTTGCAGCTCTTTGAGTTGCTGCCATAGGTGCTGAATAAGCGACTGGCGCTGAATAAGCTCTTGGTGCTGCATAAGCCATGACAGGCTCTTCTTTAGTAGCTTCTTCTACTTTTTGTTCATTTGTTTCTTTTGTATGACTTTCTTCTTCACTCGTATCAGAACTTGTAACGGTTGTTTCTTCTTTTGAAGTAGAGGTTGTTTCCTCCATTTCTTCAGTGGAATTACTTGTTTCTTCATCATTGCTCGAAGTAGCAATCTCTGTATCTTCTATTTTTTTTGATGATGTACTCGTTTCTTCCTTTGGTTTCGTTGACTCACTTGAGATAGTTTCTTTTTTTTCTAATGATTCATTTTGTTCTTTAGAATCTGTTACTGTTGTAGATGTTTGTGTTTGGCTGGTTTCCAGCTCAAGATCTTCCTCAGTCGTTACGGTTTCTTTTTTTTCTTCTTGAGAATCCTTTGTCGTATCTATACTCTCAAGCTCTTCTTGTTTTTCAATAGTTACGTTTTTAGACAACATACTTTCTCCAATAGAGACCGTAAGCGCCTGTTCTGTTAAATCTAATTTTTTTAAAGAAACAGGGGCAACTAACTTGGCTTGTGTAAATCCTGTTGTATCAAATTTTAGTTTAATTTGATTTAATTTTAAATCATACACATAACTACCTACAACATTACCTGTCTCATCAAGAATGGTATTTTTGGTTTCATCCCACTCTAAATTTAAATTTGGCGATACCAGAATAGTAGTATCTAAATCTGCTGTGCGAAGTACATCTAATGTGATATTCAAATCAAATTTATTCTCTTCTTCTTTTACCTTATCTACTGTTTCAAATTTTTGTATCGCCATAGACTTAGAAGTATCATCTTTTTCAGTCTCTTTTTGATCGACACTAGTTACTGCATCTTGTGTTTTATTGTTTGCTGCCTCTGCATAAGCTTTTGTTGTTATACCAGGAATTAAAACAGATGAAGAAATCATCATCGTTGCGCCTAGAAGGGATACATTTTTAAGAACTGGCTGTTTTGTTAATAAGTCTCTTTTCTCATTTTTTTTCATTTATTTTTCTCTTCCTTTTTACTTTTATCTATATCAATCGGTTCATAATAGCTACATTTTATATAATAACAGATTATACTGTCTAATCCCATTAAAACACCACACTTACTAGTTAGCAAGACCTTCTAGTAAGACTTAAGAATTTGTAACATCCTAGAAATATTATTACTCACTTATATTTATAAGTCTCTGTGCATACTTGACCTCATACTTTAGCCTGATTTTCTTTAAAATCCCTTGTTTAGCATACTGTTTGAAGGTATATTTAATTTATTAAACCGTTAAGAGAAAGGAAAATCTCATGAATAAAGAGCATTTTTTAATTGAATTAAAACTTCACCTTCGCCAACTTTCTTTGGTCGATCAACAAATAATCCTGACAAAATATGAAGAGCTCTTTGATACCAAAATATCTGAAGGACTGACTGAATATCAAATTACTAAAGAACTAGCATCTCCAAAAGAAATTGCTATTTTAATTCTTAAAGAATTTAATATAGAGTTTGAAGAAACAACTGGTATAGCGAATGATTGGATGGAGTTTTCAAGCCAAAATGATAACTCTTATTTTTCAGAGAATCATCATAACCCTTATAGTAAAGAATATGAAATCAAGCGAAATCCTGATTCAGGATTTATCCGCTTCTTTCAAATATCAGGTATTACTCTATTGAACTTATTTTTCATGATTTGGTTGATTTTTGGATGGGCGCTAACCTTATTTATGGGGTGGATTTTAACAATTTCCTTTATAGTAAGCCCTCTTCTTGGAGCATTTTCGTTCCTTAGCCTTACCAATTCCTATGGTCTGTTTCAGTTATGTATTTCCGTCATCTTATGTGGTGTAGGTTTAATTGGATTACTTATCATGGTTCCCTTCTCAAAAGTATCCTTTAACTTACTAAAAACGTATGGTCATTGGAATCTACAGGTATTGAAGGGAGAGCGTGCTCTATGAAAAAAAGAACACTACTTACTTTAGGTGTAGCTTTTATTTTGATTATTATTGGTGGAATAGGGAGCATCTTTTTTTATCAGCGGCTTACTGCTGAGAGGAAGGCTAGCGAAGTCAACAAACAATTTAAATATGATAATTCCGATGAGCTCATTTTAGATATTAAAAATAATGTAGCTATTCACCTATCTACCTCTGAAGATGAATACGTTCATATGAATAAGCAAGGTCTTAATTTTGGAAGTAATCAAAAAGATTCTGCTACCTGGAACGTAAATAAAAAAGATAAAAAAACTACTGTAACTATTGATAATAAAATTAGTGACCAAAGCTTTAAACCAAGTGTTCTTAGTTTTGGGTCTATCTCAGATGATCGTATTTTTTTAAAGCTTCCTGAAAATTATAAAAAAATTACAATTAAGGGTGATAAAGTTGATATTAACGCCGATGACTTAACATTAAAAAAACTAGATGTTGATACTAAACGGAGTAGTTTTTATTCCAACAACTTAACCATCCAAGAGCTCACTATCAATAATAAATATGGTGATTTATATATCGATGAAGGTAAATTTGAAAAAGACGTTACTTTAAATACTACCTCTGGAAATATACATGTCGAAAATGCGATTTTTAATTCTCTCAATATGGAGACAAAAAATGGTGATACCTTCACTGCAAATACTAAAGGAGATCTCAAAATCGTGAATCAATATGGTACAACAAGTATCAATCACACCACTGGCCTCGTTGATGTAGATAATAAGAATAATGACATCTACTTTCACGCTAACAATGTAAATCATGATACCACTTTAAATACTGTGCATGGTGGGATTCAGATTGAAATTGATCCTGCTTCTTACAAGGAAAATAAAGTCGATTTTAAAACGGAATATGGAGTCCTCTCGATCTTTAATAAAAACTTATCATCTGATACATCATTTTCAAGTAATAAAGGAAAAGCCTCTATTAAAGCAACCTCCAAAAATGGCGATATTACTGTTAGTGAAATCGAGAAAGACGATACCAAGTATGAGGACGATTAAAATCATGTTATAATATAAGAAACCCTGATATCAGGGTTTCTTTATTTTAATTTATGGAGGTTATTTATGACAAAGAGCAAACAATTATACTGGTCTTACGCCGCAAGTTTATGTCTTTTATTATTCACTACAATTGCTTATTTTGTGAAATCAAATGAAGCTATTTTAGCTGGACTTGATAATCCTATTATCTATCTTATCAGAGGAAATTTAACTGATGGTAAAACAGCATTTTTTACCTATATTACTAAATTTGCTAACACAGTAACTATTATCTTTTTAACAGGTATTTCTTTTGTATTTTTATATAAATACAAAGAAAAAGTTGCCGCTTTTTGGCTTTTAATTAATGCGGCCTTAATCCAAGGGATTGGGAATACCTTGTTGAAACTATTCTTCAATCGACAAAGACCTTCTGTGGAACATTTGGTATCAGCAGGAGGAACTAGTTTTCCCAGTGGGCATGCTATGGGAAGTATGTTATTTTATGGGACCTTTATCTTCTTAATGCCAAAGTTTATTCACAATAAGAAACTCTGTCTAGCTATTCAACTATTACTAGGTTTGTTAGTTCTAGGTGTTGGTATTAGTCGAATTTATGTCGGTGTTCACTATCCAACAGATGTTATCGGAGGATTTTTGATGGGAGCTGCTTGGCTATGCTTTTCTTATCCTTACTTTAAAAAATATGATTTTATACAAGAGTTTGAAGGGAAGTAACACATATGTTCACATTTAAAAAAGGAGATTCTAAGCGCTATTATACTTGGAATGACGCACTTAGAGAAACTTTTTCAGAAAAAATTTTCAAAGTACCTATTGATGGAGGATTTGATTGTCCTAATAGAGACGGAACAGTTGCCCATGGCGGATGTACTTTTTGTAGTGTTTCAGGATCTGGAGATATGATGGTTGCTCCAAGTGACCCATTACCGATTCAATTCAGAAAAGAAATTGATCAAATGCATAAAAAATGGCCAACTACTAAACAATACATCGTTTATTTCCAAAATTTCACCAATACCCATGCACCGATTGAAGTCATTAAACATAGATTTGAACAAGTAATTAATGAAGAAGGTGTTGTTGGGCTTTCCATTGGGACAAGACCTGATTGTTTACCAGATGACATTGTGGAATATCTTGCTGAGTTAAATCAACGTTTGTATTTATGGGTAGAATTAGGCCTACAAACCACCTATGAGAAAACGAGTCACTTAATTAACCGAGCTCATGACTACCAAACTTACCTAGATGGAGTAACTAAATTGAGGAAGCATAAAATCAATGTATGTACTCACTTAATTAACGGATTACCTGGTGAATCTTACGATATGATGATGGAAAATGTACGTAGAACTGTCACTGATTCTGACATTCAAGGGATCAAGCTTCACCTACTTCATCTAATGACTAACACTAAAATGGAAAAAGATTATCTAGAGGGTCATTTACAGCTGATGACACAAAATGACTACACTCAACTAATTTGTGATCAATTAGAGATTATCCCTTCTGATATTATTATTCATCGCTTGACTGGGGATGCTCCTAGGGAGACTATTATTGGTCCGATGTGGAGTCTTAAAAAGTGGGAAGTACTGAATAGTTTTGATACTGAACTCTCTAAGCGAGGTACTTACCAAGGGATTTATGCAAATGGAAAGCGTGGTGAATTAATCCATGCTTAAACCATCATTACGCTTCAGCCATGAGTTATTAGAGGTCGTCGTTGATACAGGGAGTACCGTTGTAGATGCTACAATGGGAAACGGTAATGATACACTTTTTCTGGCTCAACTCGTTGGAGAGTCAGGAAAAGTATATGGATTTGACGTCCAAGAGCAAGCTCTAATCAATACATCCAAACGTTTAAAAGAGCATGGATGTGATAAACAGGCTCGCCTATTACTTCAAGGTCACGAAACATTGGGTGATGCTTTAGCTCCTGATGAAACTATATGTGCCGCTATTTTTAACTTAGGTTATTTACCTAAAAGTGATAAATCTATTGTCACCCATGAAGATACAACAATCAAAGCTTTGAATGAATTAATAATTAGATTAGAAGATAAAGGTAGAATTATTTTGGTCTTGTATGATGGCCACAATGAAGGGAAAATTGAAAAATCAGCTGTTTTATCTTTTGTAGAGACCTTACCTCAGGATATTTTTAGCGTGTTACATTATCAATTTATTAACCAACAAAATAACCCACCCTCTTTAATTGCAATTGAAAAAAAACAAGTACGAAGCTAGACTTTGAAGCGACCTCCAAAAGTTAGATCTAAAACCTAACTTTTGGAGGTCGCTATTTTTATTTTAAGGGAGAAGTCGGATATACCTATCTAGCAAAAAAATATGGTGTAAAAGAAAGCTCACAGATACGTCGAATGGCAGCCCTCTATACTGTCTAACAATTAGATTAAAGGTATAAAAAAAGGAGTGGATTTCTCCACTCCTTAAAAGTCTAACTTTTAGGACTCACTAAACACGACACTTTCGTACTTTTTTATTGTCTATTTAATTTTTTTGCTTCTTGTAAAATTTAAAACAACTACTACACCCATCAATAAAGACAAGCCAATTAATGCGAAATACTTACTCATTTGACTTTCACCTGTTTTGGGTAACATCTTAAAGTTTGAACTTCGATTTGGAACTTTAGATGATGAAAAGCCTTTTTGTTTAGGCGTTTCTCCTTTACTACCATTTATTGGTAATATAGGTTTCTCTTTAGTTGGTTCTACTAATTTATTTTTTATAACCAAGCTCACTTCATTATCGGTTGCTTTATCTTCTTTCAATTCAAGCTTGTTTATTTTTTTATCTAAAATATAACCTACTGGCGCTTTCGTTTCTTCTAATGTATAAGCTCCTAGAGGTAATTTGTTGATGCTTGCTTTTCCTGATGTATCTGTTACTAATTTATATTCTTTACTTGTCGCTGTTTCTGTTAACTTAAATTCAGCGCCTGCTAGTACTTTGCTCGTGTCTTTTGAATCCACTTTTGTTACTTTGACACTACCTAATGACGTACTTGGTTCTAGCGGTATTATTGGTAATAACATCTCATTTTTAACAACTAAAACCGTTGTATTTTTTGTTTCTTTATCTTGTTTAACTTCAAGTTCTTTTACTTTTTTATCTAGTTCATAACCTGCTGGCGCTTTTGTTTCTTCTAACGTATAAGCTCCCAGTGGTAATTTGTCGATGCTTGCTTTACCCGTTGCGTCTGTTATTAATTTATATTCTTTACTTGTCGCTACTTCTTTTAATTTAAATTCGGCTTCTGCTAGTACTTTGCTCGTGTCTTTTGAATCCACTTTTGTGATTTCTACACTACCTAGTGGCGTACTTGGTTCTAATGGTAACCAAGGAGTCACTTTGCTATTCTTAGCTACAACAGCTACTTTGTTCGCGGTTGCTTCATTTTGTTCTACTGTAATGAATTGCTCTTTGCTATCTAATAAATAACCTTTAGGTGCCTTTAACTCTTTTAACGTATATTCTCCTAGAGGTAACTCTGACGCAGTCGCTCTTCCACTTTCATCAGTAACTAGTTTTGTTACTTTACCTGTTGCATCTTCTTTAAGTTCAAAGACTGTATCAGCTAACCTAGTTTCTAAATTACCTTTATCTACTTTTGTTACTTCGACACTACCTAGTGGGGTACTCGGTTCTAATGGTGTCCATGGTACTTTGACTTCATTTTCAACTGTTATAGCTGTTGTATTTTTTGTTTCTTTATCTTCTTTAACTTCAAGTTCTTTTACTTTTTTATCTAGTACATAACCTGCTGGCGCTTTTGTTTCTTCTAATGTATAAGATCCCAGTGGTAATTTGTTGATGCTTGCTTTACCTGTTGCGTCTGTTATTAATTTGTATTCTTTACTTGTTGCTACTTCTTTTAATTTAAATTCGGCTTCTGCTAGTACTTTACTTGCATCTTTTGAGTCAACTTTTGTGATTTCAACACCACCCAGTGGGGTACTTGGTTCTAACGGTGTCCATGGTACTTTGACTTCATTTTCAACTGTTATAGCTGTTGTATTTTTTGTTTCTTTATCTTCTTTAACTTCAAGTTCTATTATTTCTTTGTTTAGTACATAACCTGCTGGCGCTTTCGTTTCTTCTAACGTATAAGCTCCCAGTGGTAATTTATTGACATTTGCTTTACCTGTTGCATCTGTTACTAGTTTATATTCTTTACTTGTCGCTACTTCTTTTAATTTAAATTCGGCTTCTGCTAGTACTTTACTTGCATCTTTTGAATCCACTTTAGTAATTTCAACGCTTCCCAGTGGCGTACTCGGTGTGAGTGGAATCCATGGGGTCACTTTAGTATTCTTAGCAACTACAGCTACTTTATTAGCCGTTGCTTCATTTTGTTCTACTGTAATGGATTGCTCTTTGCTATCTAGTAAATAACCTTTAGGTGCCTTTAACTCTTTTATCGTATATTCTCCTAGAGGTAAATCTGATGCTGTCGCTTTTCCATTTTCATCGGTGACAAGTTTGATTACTTTACCTGTTGCATCTTCTTTAAGTTCAAAGATTGTATCAGCTAACTTAATTCCTAAATTACCTTTATCTACTTTTGTTACTTCTACACTACCTAGTGGTTCAATCGCTTCATTAGCTATTGTTACATTAGTTATATTTTTTGCTTCCTTATTCTTAGTAACTTCTACCAAATGAACAGTTGGATCTAATTCATAGCCTTCTGGTGCCTCAGTCTCTACTAAACTATATTTACCAATAGCTAGTCCCTCTAATTTAGCTTTTCCATTTTCATCACTGACTAACTCAGCTGTTTCACCTGTCAACTCAGATTTCAGTACGAACTTAGCTCCTGATAATCCTTTTGATTCATCCTTTGAGTCCACTTTAAAAATTTCAATGCCACCGAATACCTCTTCTGGCATATTCAAAATTTCTTTTTCTACAGTTACTTTATTTACATTAATAAGTACAGGTTCTTCTAATAATTTATAACCTTCTGGTGCGTTTACCTCTTCAAGAAAATATTCTTTTGGCTCTAAATTTTTAATTATAATCTGCCCATTTTCATCACTAATAAGATTTTCTCGAACGATTACTCCGTCTTTGCTTTTTAAATTAAAGGTTGCCCCAGCTAACGGTTTATTTGATTTACCATCTTTTTTAACAACTGTTAACTTACTTAATTTACTACCTTCTCCCCAAGCACCTCCACCAATATTATCAATAATTTTTTCTTTATTATCCTGTTGTGGTTCCTTATTATGTACTTGGTAATCTACAACCATCTCATTTTTAAATGAAGCAACCTCTTCATCCGTAATCTGTGTATAATAAGCAATTCTAAATGAATTATAGCTAGCCTGTTGTTTCGGAATGACAACTTCTATTGTTCCTTCTTCAACTGAATAGTTGAAAGTAGCATTAAACTCATTTTTAAGTTGCTCTACACCTTCTGTGCCTCTAAAAACTTTATTTTTATTAGGACCTTTAACTTCAAAATAAAAAGTTTCTGGTAATAATTTATGCGATTTTGGACTATCTTTAATAGTGTCTACCATTCTTATATCAGAAGCCATCGCGTCTTTATTTCCATTTAAACTGATATCCCAAAAAACTCGCGATGTATCATTTACATAAATCAATCCATTTTTATCAGAGAAGTTTCTAACTTCGCCTTCATTCCCACCTTGTGAAACCTTTTTTGACACCTTGATGGCTGTCGTAATATTCCCACCAGTTAGATGTATTTCTTCAGTAGATGTCTTATCATTCATATTGTTGAATTGTACTTCAAAATCAAAACCACCTTTAACCGTACCTCTATCAAACTGATTCACATTATCATTAAAAGTCAGTACAGCTCCATCTAGCGTTATCACAGCTTGCCCGATAGTAACACCATCTATAGAAAATGGATATGTTTTTGAAAAACCTTGACCTTTAACGTTATTCATTGTTGGCCAAGCAACTTTTATCATGTCCCCACTCTCAATTTTTTTATTACGGTCATCAAATGTTGCTTTAATTTTAAGCTTTCCGCCATCATTAATTTCCTGCTTATCTACTAAAATCCCACTCAGTAATTCTGAGCTCACATCTTGAAAGCCTTCAGCATTAGCAAGTATTCCTCCTAATGAAAACACATTTGAAAACATCATTAATACAACTAAAATTAAATTTACTATTTTATTCATCATAAATCTTCCCTTCCCCTATAAGGTATCTTCCCTTTTTAATTCACAAATTCGATTATAAAACACCCTTATTTTAAAACAATCTCACTTTTTACATATATATATGCATCCTTTTATAGAAAGCGGTACCTAAAATAGACAAGATAAGATCTTATCAGTTTTTATTTAAAACGTAATTTTTGAAAAGCAACTGCATATACTAAAATTTATACCCTTATTTGATTTCTCAAGGATAACTTAACCTAAAATTCTCCTTATCTTATTAATACTTTTAGCTTTTGGGAAATCACTTACTTGGATGCAATATGCATGGTTAATATCTAAATTTACATTAGTTATAATTAACTGGAAATTGTCTAAACAATATTCTGATAAAGATTTTTTCTGTATACAAGTAACATTAGTAAAATAAATAGGGTCTAAATTTAACTGTCTTTGAAGTTCCATTAACAGAAAATAACTATGGTCTATTGAGTGATTACTAACAATTAAGATTGGCTTTTTAAGATGCGTTTGCATGATATTAGGCATGCTAACTACTAATAAATAGATAATATAATTTTCATAGACAGATAAATCTAGTTCTAAAGATTTCCCAAGTTCTTCTATTGAATCCGTCATTATTTGATATGCTATCTGATTATTTTTTTTTACTTGATAAGCAAAGTAGCCAAATCGATCACTAAAAAAATAATATGATACTTGGAAATGCTCAATATTATTACATAAGTCAAACAAACAGGCTGATAGTTTATCCCTCTCTAAATATTTAATGGATAGTTGAAATAAGTTATATATCTTATCTTGAAATTGATTAACTTTATCTATCATTGAAGTATGAGTCAAATGAAACATTGAGTAACGATGAATACAAATATTTGATTCAATAGCAAACATCTCAAATTCCGTTAGTTGAGAAAAATAAGCTTTATCTTTATTTGTTATAGCAACATCCTTGCCTTTAAAATCAGATGAGTAAGTGATTGCATTTTTTTGTCCTAATTGACTAATAGCGTAATAGTAAAAAACTAAATAATAGCTGATCTGTAACTCAGACATAACTTCTCCATTATGCCTAAACACCTGCTCCAACCTTTTTTTCAATACACTGTTTAAAGTTTCAGGAATAAATTTTTTGATATTATATCCATGTATTTCCAATAAAAAAGTCGAAAAGAAGTGATAAAGAGCAATATCTGTTTTCCCAGTAATAGAACATTTCCCATTTATTTTTTCAATGAATAAATCATATTTTTCAAAGTTAGAATTTATTACAACTATATAGCGATATAAAGTAGAACGACTTACACAGAGTCTATCACTATAGAAAGAGATATCTTTATCAGGTACTTCCAATAGTAATAAAATGAATTTAATAGAAATATTTTTTAATAGTATTTCTGATTGACATTCTAAAAAAATATTGGCTGTTAGTTTAGGAGACATGATTCCATATGGAACGGCTGTTTCTATTTCGATCACAGTATTTAGATTTTTGGTTAAATAGTTCAAATCTGCATATACAGTCTTTTCAGAGACTTCTATTTTTTTAGATATATCCCTGATAGTAATCCATTTCTCCGAATATAATAATATTTCCAATATTTTTATCATTCTTTGTGAAGAAACATCTAATATATCGAACATTACACACCTCTTCCTATTATTTTATTTACTTTTCAAATAATTTAGTGATTAAGATACATATATATAAAATAGGACCAAATACATTTTACTTAAGTTAATAGACTTTTTTGTTCATATTTTACTTACCCGTATGTAATAATTTAAAATGAGCATTTATGATAATGCTCTTTAAATAGTAAAGTATTATTATCTAACCTTTATAAACAATTAAACTAAGTTTGATAATTATCGTTTTAATATATAATGAACGATATATGAACTGTTGTAGTTAGATTTTTAGTTCATATGACTTTATGAACTATTTCAAAAAATTAACTTTATTGAATAAAATAAACGTATCAATTTAAAGAATAGATTAATTTACTGTCATTTATCACTGTGTTATTCTCCTTATATATATAATGAATGTGGGGATTTTATTTTTTTAAGAAAGGTTTTAAATGGGGGAAAATTATGACTATTACTAGCAATAAAGAACAAAGGCTTATTTCACTTCTTAGGTTATTAAGCAATGAAAAAAATGTAACTGTTTTAAAACTATCCAATTCACTTAACTGTTCAAAGTCTACCATTTTAAATGATTTAGCTTATTTCTCTAAAAATTGGTCTGATCTGATTAACATCTCTATCAGTAAAAATAATGCAATTGAAATGACATGTACATCTAATGGTATTACCAATAAAATTATTCGAGATATTATTTTTAACAGTTTAGAGATTCAATTTATCAAGCGTTTATTTTTAACACCTAACCAAAATATTTACTACTATGCAGAAAAATTATTTGTTAGTCCAGCAACACTCTATCGAATCATCAAACACTTAAAAGTAAGTTTTAAACGTCTAGGCATCACCATTGAAAACTCAAATAAAACGTATTATTTATCTAGCCTAACCAATACTACTCTTTTGATTTTTCTTTCGAAAGGATTGGAAGAATTTTATGGATTAGAAATACCACGTCAATCATCTCAGAAAGAATTTGATGAATTTAACTCACTTTATCAATATTCTTTAAATGAAGAACAGTACTTTTTGTATTTAATTTGGGGAATTATTAACAGAAGTCACAATCAAAATACGATGATTGATTTTGAAGATTTTAAAAAAAAATATGATTCTATTTTTATACCTTTAAACCTTGATAAAGCTGTTGATCGCTTTTTGTGTAAGGCAAGTGAAACATTTATTTTTTGTCCTAGCGCTCAGAAAAAAACTGAAGAAATACTGTCATACTGTATAAAAAAAGAGGCCTTATTACCTCTACACGAGCATCTTTTTATTAATAGACACCAATCGTTTACCACTAATTATGCTAAATTAAACATGGTTCCCTTTACGAAGTTAAAAAAGTTAATAACTGATTTGCTAAACCAGTTACGTATGAATGCCGAATTCTCTTTTGATTATGTGCTATATCTACTTTTTACTCATTGTAAATTTAAGCTTAAAAATAGCAGTAACAAAAATCTCTATATTTATAGCGATTTAGGCACCAATCATGGCTTATTTTTAAAATCATCTATCATTGATGTTTTTTCTGATACCACACTAAAAATCAATGTTGTTCCTATCGACTTCTTTAAAACATATATCTATAAAACAACTGATTTAATCATCTCAACTACTGTTATTTCAAACAAAATTCCTACTATTTTTGTAGATGACTACCTTTGTGAAGCTCACTTTTTTAGAATCAGAAAAGAACTTAAATTAATTCATTAAAATGAATTAATTTAAGTTCTTTTTAGCTACTATTTGATTGATGGGTAACATTACTCTAAATTCTGTAATGGAGTCTTCACTCGTTGCTTTTATAATTCCTTCATGAGCCTCTACAATTTCTTTAGCTATGGCAAGACCTAATCCTGCGCCACCACTATTAGTCGATCTAGCACTATCCAGTCGATAAAATTTATCAAAAATGACCATTAATTTTTCAGGTGGAATCGTATACCCTTGATTAGTCACTATTATTTGTAACTCTTCTTCTATAATATCTATACTCATCTTGATAGGTGTTCCTTCAAATCCATAAGCAGATGCATTTTTTAATAAGTTGTTAAACACTCTAACAAGTTTTGTAGAATCTCCATCGATGAAACATTTTTCAGGTATATCTATCACTAAAGACTGAGATTTTTTCTGTAGTAACGGATAAAATTCTTCACTTAATTGTTGCAACATTAAACTTAAATCAAACGTTGTGTAATCTAAAACAATATTTTGAAAGTTAAATCGAGTTATATCAAAAAACTCATCAATTAAATACTCTAACCGATAGGCCTTATCTAATGCAATACCTAGATACTTAGCTCTTGTCTCAATCGATATTTCGGGAGAATCAATCAATAGGTTTAGATATCCAATGACTGACGCTAAAGGAGTTCTTAAGTCATGGGCTAAAAATGTCACTAAATCTTTAGTTCTTTGCGTTTCTTGAATGAGAGCATCTTGATTTTTTTGATTCGTTAACTTGATCTTTTCTAATTCATTCTGAATTTCAACATACTCATCATTTAACTGTGGGATTTCTTCCATCTCAAGTGAATTTTTTAATAAATTAGCAATATATTGACGATCTTTTTTTAGTAGGTAATGACTTATCCAGTAGGTCAAAGCTCCAATAGCTACTACAGTAAATATCGCAATAGAAATAATAAAAGATTTAAACTTTGGCCAATCCACTTGGTTTATTTCACCAAATTCAGTTGTATCATTATGAAAAATAATAAAGGAATCACTAATTACTTTTCCAAACCCTTCTCCTATAATCGTTTTTGTAGCAATAAAGTAAAGAAAAACAACTATACCAACGATAATAAGGATACTTTTAGCTAAAGAAATCTTCGTTTGTCTAGTCAATTTTATACCCAACTCCCCAAACGGTTTTAATATACTTTGGTTTTTCTACAGCGTCACTCATTTTTTCTCTCAAATGTCTAACATGAACCATTATTGTATTATTGGAAGACGTATAATACTCTTCCCCCCAAACGGATTCAAAAATAACTTCAGAGTCCATTGCCGCTCCCTTATTTTCCAGAAGTAGCTGTAAAATGCCAAACTCTTTTGGCGTTAACTCAATTACTTCCTCATTTAATGTAACTATTCTCTTTTCAACATTCATTTCTAATCCCTTCGTTGAAAGAGTGGTTGTCTCTGGTTCTTTATTTTTATTATATTGATTAAATCGTCTAAGCTGAGCTTTAACTCTTGCGACAACTTCTAAAGGTTTAAATGGTTTAGTGATATAATCATCTGCCCCAAAAGACAAACCAGTTATTTTATCAATTTCATCATCTTTAGCTGTTAGCATAATAACCGGATAATTTTCTTGTTCGCGAATTAATGCTAGCAATGTCAATCCGTCAATACCTGGTAACATGATATCTAAGAGCGCTATATCAAATTGTTCTGTTTCGATTTTTGTCTTTGCTTCAAGCCCATCTAAGCATTTAACAACTTCAAAGTTCTCATTTTTTAAATACAGCTCAATTAAATTAGCTATTTCTAATTCATCTTCCACTAATAGTATTCTTGCCATCATAATTTCAACTCCCTTGTCCATTCATACCTCTCCTTCATTAGACAAAACACTGGCTTAATTGTCAACTATTTTAAATACTTTGATAAATTTTTCGAGCGTCTGATACATTGAATTGTTCACTCATCGCATTACCATCAGCACCCATTGTGATCAATAAATAACGACTTTCATTCACTTTCGCTAAACTAATTAAGCACTGACCAGCTTTTTCAGTATAACCTGTTTTCCCACCAAGGATTTGACCATTCGTTAGAGTCAAATCCTGTGAATCTTTCAAAATAGTACTTTGAATAGCGTACCCTGTTGGCGCATATGGTTTGGCTTCTGTTTGATAATGGGTTGTTGTCAAAATTTCTGTAAAATCAGAATTTTTTAAGGCTACATCCATAAATTTTAATAAATCATTAGCCGTTGAATAATGATTTCTAGCATCTAGTCCCGTAGTATTTTTAAAATGAGTATTCTTCATGCCTATTTTTTGAGCCGTTTGATTCATTATATCTACAAATGCATCTTCATTACCTGACACATAATTAGCTGCTGTAACAGAGGCATCTCCACCTGATGGTAAAACAATTCCATAAGCTAGGTCCTTCACCGTTAATGTGTCTCCAGCTAAAAAGCCAGATAAGGAAGCTCCTTCATTCACTAATTTATCCAATGTTTTTTGATTGATTGTAACTGTCTGGTTTAAATCTTTTTCTGAATTTAATAGAACGTAAACAGTCATTAATTTAGTTAAGGATGCAATAGCTACCTTTTTATCTGAATTTCTTTCAAGTAACACTTCGTTGGTATCTAAGTTTTTCAACAAAACTGTTTGACTCTTTATTTTTCCATCTATTTTAATTTGTTCCTTTGATTGTTTATTTACTTCTAGTGGACTAGAGTGAGTAACACCACTAACTAAATCATTTTTCAAAAAATAGATAAAGCCTAATCCTACTATTATTAATACCATTAACATACCAATCATTTTTTTCACTTTCCTCACCTCTCCTAAAGTTTAACAACTTTCTTTAAATGAGATATAAACATAATCTTTCAAAAACCTTATGTTTTCTTAAGCTTCTTCTTTCCTTTTAAATCTAAGTCGCTTATAATCAATAACAATACCTAAAAGGAGGGATTTTATGACACACTATTTATCATTACCTGTCACTGAGCACATCCTACTCGTTCAGCCAACTCTTGATATTGCGGAAAACCTTTTTGCGTTAGTTGATAGTGACCGTGAACACCTAAGTGAATTTTTAGAGTTTATCGACGCAACAAAGGAAATTGCTGATGAGCATACCTTTTTAAAAATGAAGTTGATAGGTGAAGCTAATGGAGAAGACCGTTTATTTTTAATTTATTATGATGAGCAATTAGCAGGAACGATTGATCTTCATTTTATTGATCAAAAAAATAAAAAAGCAGAAATTGGTTATTGGCTTCATTCGAAATTTGCTAATAAAGGCATTGCGTCTAAAACGGTGCTTAAAATTTGCGACATAGCCTTTGAGGATTTAAACCTAAATAAATTAACTATCATTGCAGATACAGAAAATATCGCCAGTAATAAAGTGGCGCAAAAATGCGGGTTTATTTTTGTTGCAACTGATAGGGAAGATGTTGTTAGGTACGGTGAATTTCGTGATATGAATCGTTATTGTCTACTTAAAAATGAATTTTCAGTACTTAAATCATAATAAAAAGGAGTTAAAAATCACACTGGATTTTTAACTCCTTTATTTTTATGATACTATTTCTTCTTTTTGGAAGTGATTTAAAATGAAAGATAGAATAACTAACACAATACCCACTAGATAAACTAAATGTAAGCTATTATAAAGAATTTCTCTCAAACTTCCCACTAATTCCGTTGGTAACTCTTTGACTGTATGAGGATTAATTAATTTATTCATCATATCTTTTGTCACACCTAACTCCTTCTTCTCTGCTAACCCTTGATTCATGGATGCATTTAAAACTAAACCAAAAACTGAGATCATAATTGTTTGACCAATCGTTCTTGATAACGTAAAGAAGGAAGTTGCAACTCCTGTATGATGGCTATCTACAGATGTTTGAGCCAATACAGTCAGAATAGTCATCGTCATCCCAAATCCAATTCCTAAAATAGCAGAAAAAATATAAAAAATGCTATATGCTGTATCCATTTGAGCCAAACTTAAAAAGATAGCTCCGACTAGAATAGGTAACATACTAATTAATATTGCTTTTTTAGCAGACCACTTTTGCATAGCACGACCGCCAGCAAATGAGCCAAACATCCAAATAACAGACATCGGTGCCAGTACAATCCCACCTAACGCAGCCGATTTACCAAGCACACCTTGCATCCACATTGGGATGTATACTTCAACTCCCATCAGAAATCCACTGATTAAAGCTGCAATTAAATTGACTACCACATACGTTCTATTTTTAAATAATTCTAATGTGATGATCGGGTCTTGCGCTCTCTTTTCTGTTCGAATAAAGGCTACCAAACCAACAATAAAGGTAGCAAACGAAACAATGGTAATCACACTAAATCCTTCACTCACTGTCTGGAAACCATACAACAGGGAAAGTAACATCATTACTAAAAAGATACTACCTAAGTAGTCAATTGGTGCTTTTTCGACTTCTCGTTTTTCTTCAACTAAATAAATCCAAACTAGTAACATCAATACTAAACCGATGGGAACATTAATTAAGAAGATCCAGTGCCAACTTAATGCGTCTACAATAAAACCACCGGCTAATGGGCCAACAATACTCGCAATCCCCCAGGCAGCACTATTTAATCCTAAAATACTCGCTCGTTTTTCCGGTGGGTAAATATCAGCAATGATGGTTAAAGATACTGGGACAATTGATCCTGCCCCGATTCCTTGAACCGCTCTAAAGATAATCAATTGCATCATATTTTGACTCAAACCAGATAGAGCTGAACCTATAATAAAGATAATAATACCAATTAAATAAATCGGTTTACGCCCAATCTTATCTGCTAACTTCCCATAAATAGGTGTCATCATTGCATTGGTTAATAAATAAATGGAGAATACCCAATTCATAATAGATATCCCTTGTAATGAACCAACAATCGTTGGCATTGCTGTTGACACAATTGTTCCCTCAACTGCGGTCATAAATGTAGCAATAAACACACACACTGTGATAATTTTGACGTTAGTTTCTCTTTTTTTTACCATTAAAATTCCCCCTACAAATATAAAAACCTCTACTAGAGATAAGCTCTCTAGCAAAGGTCATTTTATTACATACCTAAACTTTTTTTTAGTGCTGAGACTTTATCTAATTTTTCCCATGTAAAATCAGCATCCTCACGGCCAAAATGACCATATGCAGCTGTTTTTTGATAGATTGGGCGTCTTAAATCAAGCATCTCAATAATTCCTACTGGTGACAAATTAAAGTTTTCGCGAATCACTTCAATTAAGCGTGATTCAGAGACTTTACCTGTACCAAAAGTTTCAACAGAAATTGAAACGGGTTGTGCTACACCAATTGCATAAGCAAGTTGAACCTCACATTTATCTGCTAATTCTGCTGCGACAATGTTTTTGGCAATATACCTTGCTGCATAACTTGCTGAACGATCCACTTTAGTTGCGTCTTTTCCAGAAAAGGCTCCACCACCGTGTCGTGCATAACCACCATATGTATCAACAATAATCTTACGACCTGTTAAACCAGAGTCCCCTTGAGGCCCACCGATTACAAATCGTCCTGTCGGATTAATGAAATATTTTGTTTTTTCATCTAGTAATTCACTTGGTATTACTTCTTTAATAACCAATTCTTTAATATCTTCTTTAATTTTATCTAGCGTCACATGCTCATCATGTTGTGTACTGACAACGATTGTATCAACTCTAACAGGCTTACCTACTTCGTCGTACTCTACAGTTACTTGAGATTTTGCATCTGGACGTAAATAATCAAGTGTTTCGTTTTTTCTAAGTTCGCCTAGTTTTTCCGTAAGTCGATGACTTAAGGCAATTGGTAAAGGCATCAGTTCTGGTGTCTCATTAACAGCAAACCCAAACATTAATCCCTGATCTCCGGCCCCTAAATCTTCTGATGTCAGATCACTCTCTCTTGACTCAAGAGATGCATCTACTCCTTGTGCGATATCTGGTGATTGTTCATCAATTGCCACCATCACGGCACATGTGTCACCATCAAATCCATACTTGGCACGCGTGTATCCAATTCCTTTAATTGTTTCTCGAACTACTTTTTGAATGTCCACATAAGCGGTTGTCGTGATTTCGCCAAAAACAAGGACAAGTCCTGTTGTTACAGACGTTTCACACGCGACACGTGCATATGGGTCTTTCGCTAGAATAGCATCTAATATCGCATCACTAATTTGATCTGCAATCTTATCTGGATGCCCCTCTGAAACTGATTCTGATGTAAATAATTTTCTTTCTGTCATATCCTTTATTCCCCCTGGTTTTTTTATCGGTTACAAGGAATCTTTACACGTAGACGTAAATCCTATCGGGAATCTTGCAACATTGACAGTATAACAGATAAAACTTTTTTTACCTACTTAAATATTGACCTTTCACTCCGCATACAATAAAGTAATTATATAAGACTATAAAAAAGAGGTTAGACCATTGAACAAGACAAAAAAAGGCGTGCTTGCTTTACCATTTATGGTAATTGTGACTTTACTACAAACCACAATTTCCCTTCTCCCTGGTATTTTATTTTTAAGAGATAGTAGTCGCGGACCATCTATATTATCTTATATGATAATATACCTACTACTTTGCGATTTTTTTCAATTAGTTGGAAAAGCATCCTATAAAAAAGGTTCCTTCATTCCTATTCCAATTTATGGTGTCAAATTATTTCTATCTTGTATTTTGATTTTTATGATTGCTAAACAAACAGCTTACCAATTTGCAATTATACTACTCGCTTATGAACTTTTTCAATTACTTATTTTTTCCAAACAATTCTTTTATATTGATTCTATTTTTTATTCTTTATTAAATGCTTTTTTTAAAGGAATTGTCTTTAATCAACTACTGACAATTAACTATCCCTTTAACTATAATTTTAACCTCGTTAAACCGTTTATTTTTGCTTTTGCTTTAATTCTATTTATTACTATTTTAACTCAAGGCATGTATTCATTTTTAGCTAGGCATACTTGGTTTTTTATCCTAGGAGTCCTCTGTCTGGGCTTACTCTATTATCTCCTTATTACCCAATTAATAGCTCATGAAACCGTCCTTTGGAAATTAATTCTATTTATCATATGTAATGCAGGAGCCTTTTACTTCTTTATTAAATCTAAAAACGCAAAGAAAAAGGAACTGCTGTTAAATGTATTTGCTCTAATCAGTTTATTTATTTACTATTTTTAATAATCATCGCGCAAAAGAACAGGAGGACTTTTTATGATGAACGATAACAATCGTGATCCAAAAAAAGAATATATTTATCGTACTGTCTCATTAATTATCGGTATTATTATCGCCATTTTTATTTTTAAATATATGTAAAAACAGACTAACTCTTTTTTAGTCTGTTTTTTCTTTACTCTCACATAGTGTCATCGTTTATACTTAAGACAATAAAGGGGACCTCTAAATGAAAATTAATCACTTCTCAAAACTATCTAACACAAGTGTTCGAATGCTTCGTCATTATGAAAAAGTTGGCCTTTTGAATGTTTCACGTTCTTTAGAAAACAATAACTACCGAAATTATTCAGCCAAAGATTTACAACAAGTGGCACAAATAAAAACATTACAAGAAGTAGGCTTTTCTTTAAGTATTATCAAGGAGATGCTAGAAAAGAAAGATCCTTCCAATTTAGAGTCATACTTTTTAGTGCAAAAAGAACACTTAGCAGAACAGCTTAAAAAAACTGAACATCAACAAGCTCTTCTACATACCTTATCAGATATTTTAGTAGATGATCAGCGGTACTTAGATTACCATGTTACCTTAAAAGAACTACCTGAAAGACAAGTCATGAGTTTACGGAAAGTAATACCCAGTTATGAACATGAACAAACACTTTGGAACGAGCTCTATCAAGAATATTTAGACCAAAATGTCCAATTTTCAACGCCACCTCTTGGAATTTCTATTTATCATAATGACGCTTTTGAAGAAGATAACACGGACCTTGAAATTCAAAGTAGAATTGTAGGTGATTACACAGATACAGAAATGATTCATTTTAAAACAGCCCCAAAACAAACGATTGTTTCTACCACTTTTCATGGTGATTTTAATCAAATGCCTATCGTCATGGAAGCTTTAGGTCGATGGATTGAAGCGAATGACTTGATTATTTCTGGACCGATGATTAACATTTTTCATGTTTCTTACGCTCAAGATAAAAATCCAGATAATTGGATTACTGAAAGTTGCCTAGTCGTTTCAACAAAGGAGGAAATAAACAATGGCTCGACCAAAAAATAAAGAAGAATTACTTCAACAAGCTACCGAAAATTTTGATAAGTTAATGACTCTTTTCAACAGCTTATCAGATGAAGAAAAAATAGGGATTTTTCCTTTTGACACACGAGATAAAAATTGTCGCGATTCTTTTGCTCACCTTTATGAGTGGCATCAATTATTTATCAATTGGGAAAGAGAAAATAAAAATGGACAGGCAAAACCCTTTTTACCTGCTCCATATAACTGGAGAAATTACCCTGAAATGAATATCGAATTCTGGAAAAAACATCAAACAACTTCTCTTGAAACGTCTGTGACTCAATTAGAAAAAAGTCATCTCGGTTGCCTTCAACTTATTGAAGCTTATACTGATGAAGAACTTTTCACTAAAAAATATTACAACTGGACTGGTTCTACTAGCTTAGGCAGTTACGCTATATCTGCTACTTCGTCTCACTATGATTGGGTATTAAAGATAATAAGAAAATATAAAAAGAGTTTGAAATAGTGATTATACGAGCTTTTCTAGGCATGATACAATACGTATCATGCTTTTTTCATTATTCTACAGATAATAGCTAGGCTTACTACCGATAAAAGAAGATAATAAGGTAAGAGGTGATGTAAGATGAATATAGGAGAAAAAATAAAAGAAGAACGATTAAAAAAGGAGTGGACCCAAGAATATTTAAGCACACTACTTAATGTTTCTAGACCAACTATTTCTAGTTGGGAAGTTGGACGAAATTATCCTGATTTAGAAACAATTATCTTAATTAGTGACTTATTTGAAATACCTCTTGATAACTTGCTAAGAGAAGACTCTGAGATAGTAAAAGATGTTACAAAGGAGATGAAACGAAATAAGTACTACCGCTTCATTCTTAAAGTAAGTGGTTCTCTTATCTTAGCCTTTTTACTATTTAATTTAGTCTTAAAAGTTAATCAACAAAGATATATAAATAATCTAAAAGAACAAGGTTGGCAAACTCTACAGATAAACAAAACAGATCCATCTACTAACAAACAATTTGAACTTATAGAAGACAACACTGACTATTATATCAACTTAGCTTCACCAAAAATTGGCTTAAAAATGATAACGAGAAAAAAGAATCTAGTAATAGAAGTCAAAAACGAATCACATATAGAGTTAATTATTTCAAAAGATAACGATCCACTGGTTAATGAAAGTATCACTGTTAAGGTTAGTAAAAATTTGAATCTTTCTGATAAAGCTTTTGATAATTTTCAACTGATAAATGAACAGACAAATGAGTCTGTTTCAGAATATATTTCTAAAAATAAAAAAGAGTATCAGGAGATGATTGATAATACTCTATTAAAAATAAACGAAATCAAAAAGTCTTAGAGCGATCTAAGACTTTTTAGCTTAAAAGAAAGGATTTCCGTATTTTTCACAATAATTATAAAAACCATATTGATTCATGTAGATTATTTTTTCAATGGCTTCCGGTGTATCAAATTCGATAGTTTCTAAAATCAGCCTGGTAAATTCATTTTGAGCAGTTCCATTAGCAGTCACTAATTGTTGATCCCTAACAGCTTGTTGCTCAATAAAGTTAACTCCATTTGTATAATTCTCTAATGATTTCCATAAATAAAGAGAGTTCCCGGTATGTTTGGATTCATTTAAAAAACCATTTCGCGCCATGTAATCAACCGCTCCACATATGGCTCCTACCGTTGTTGTTCCTTCTAAATACCCCTCAAGCAAAGTAAATAGTGTCGTATTTTCTATTTCCCATGAGTTGCCACCAACCATAATAAACAAGTCGATCATTTCTGGTAACTCATCGATTAAAAAATCAATTTTAGTCGTAAATCCACCAATAGAAGTTACTTCTCGTTGAATAGACGCTGTCTTTACTTGCCACTCCTCTTTTTGATTTAAAGAACTTGAAAGGTGAGCTCCTTCCCAATCTGCATAATTATCTAATAAGAAAAAAATTGCCGTTTTCATCCATACTCTCCTTTAACTATTATTTATTTAATCTAATTATAAAATAAAATTTCAGCATTACCAAGAACGTACGTTCTTATTTTTAACTTTAATAAAAAACTACTTATCACTAATCGATAAGTAGTCATTTATTTTATTCTTTAATTAATGTTTCTAGTCCAACAATCATCATCTCATCAAATGTGGATTGACGTTCCTCTGATGTTGTTTCTTCACCTGTAATCATATGGTCACTCACCGTCATTAGAGCAAGAGCTTGTACACCATACTTAGAAGCTAGGTAGTATAAAACAGCTGCTTCCATTTCAACACCCAGAACACCATGTTTAGCTAATTTAAACGTATCAGATAAATCATCTTTATAAAAACTATCATCTGATAAAACATTTCCTACGTGAATAGTAAATCCTTGTTCTTTAGCAACATCATAAGCTGTTGAAAGCAAATGATAATCTGCAATTGGGGCAAATGTATGATTTGGAAAATCTGCTTTCATAAATGCAGAATTCGTTACAGCTGCTTGAGCTAATACTAACTCACGAACATGAACATCTTCACTCAAAGCACCACATGTTCCCACACGCATTAATTTTTTTACATCGTATTCACGAATTAATTCGTTAATATAAATCGAAGCTGAAGGAATTCCCATACCAGTTCCTTGAACGGATACTTTATGTCCTTTATAAGTTCCAGTGTACCCAAGCATCCCACGAACGTCATTATAACAAACAGGATTTTCTAAGAATTTTTCTGCAATATATTTTGCTCTTAATGGGTCACCCGGTAGTAAAATTTTATCTGCAACTTCACCTTTTTTAGCACCAATATGTACGCTCATCGTATCGCTCCTTAGATTCTTTCTAGTGTACGTTTCACTAACTCTTTAAAGTCAGCTTTCACGCGTTCTGTTGTCTCAACAACTTCTTCATGATTTAAACTTGCTTGCATACCAGCAGCTAAGTTTGTCACACAAGTAATACCTAGAACACGCATTGACATATGATTAGCAACGATTACTTCAGGGACAGTTGACATACCAACAGCGTCAGCACCTAACATACGAGACATTCTAACTTCTGCAGGCGTTTCGTAAGTTGGTCCTGAGAATCCCATGTAAACACCTTTTTGCAGTGTTACTTTTAATTCATCGGCCACTTCTTTAGCCATTTTTCCGTATGCTTTATCATAGGCTTCAGACATGTCAGGAAAACGAGGTCCTAAGTCATCTTCGTTTAAGCCCATTAATGGGTTATCACCTGTGTAGTTAATTTGATCAGTAATCAACATTAAATCCCCCGGTGAAAATGAAGTATTTACACCCCCAGCAGCATTTGTTACAACTAATGAACCTGCGCCTAAAGCCTTCATAACACGAACAGGGAAAGTAACAGTTTGCATTGAATGACCCTCATAATAATGGAAACGACCTTGCATCGCTAACACTTTTTTACCAGATAATGTTCCATAAACTAATTGTCCAGCATGTCCTACAACAGTTGATACCGGGAAGTTAGGAATTTCTCCATAAGGAATTACTACTCTATCTGTAATCTCATCAGCTAATTCACCCAATCCAGAGCCTAAAATCAATCCAAAATCGATTGCTTCTACCCCTTTACTTTGAATATACTTAGCTGTTTCGTTTAATTTCTCACTTAATGTCATTGTATGTAACTCCTTATTTTAATTGGTTTAAGAAACTTTTTCCATTCTCTGTTGCTGAAACACCAAAGTTTTCAGCAATTGTAGCTGAAATATCTGAAAAGAATCCTTGGTTTAATTGACCTTGGCCAGTCATTTTTTTGCTATAAGCTAATAATGGAACATACTCTCTTGTATGGTCTGTTCCTGGATAAGTTGGATCATTACCATGGTCTGCTGTAATTAGTAACAAATCGTCTTCTTCCATTGCATCATAGATTTCAGGTAAACGTCCATCAAAATCTTCTAGAGCCTTACCATAGCCAGTTACATCACGTCGGTGACCAAACAAAGCATCAAAATCAACTAAGTTAGTAAAACTTAAGCCTGTAAACTCTTTTTTCATAACCGTTAACAGTTGGTCGACACCATCCATATTAGATTTTGTTCGAACAGCCTCTGTAATGCCTTGGCCATTAAAGATATCGTTAATTTTACCAACAGCCATCACATCTTTACCAGTATTTTTTAATGAATCTAAAACAGTTTCGCCAAAAGGATCTAACGCATAGTCGTGACGATTTGGTGTACGAGTAAAGTTACCTGGTTCCCCCACATAAGGACGAGCAATAATGCGACCAATCATATAAGGATCATCTTTTGTAATTTCACGAGTGTACTCACAAATTTTGTATAACTCTTCTAACGGTATAATATCTTCATGAGCTGCAATTTGAAGCACAGGGTCAGCTGATGTATAAATAATTAAATCCCCTGTTTTCATTTGTTCCTCACCAAAATCATCGATGACTTTAGTACCACTATAAGGTTTGTTTGCCCCCATAATAATACCGCGTCCTGAAAACTCAGTAATTTTATCTAATAAATCTTGAGGAAACCCTTCTGGGAAAACTCTGAATGGTGTTTGAATATTTAATCCCATCATTTCCCAATGACCTGTCATTGTATCTTTACCAACTGAAATTTCTTCTAATTTAGTTGCATAACCTTTATGATCTGATACTGCTTTAACTCCTTTTAAAGACTCAATTGTTCCAAGACCTAAATTTTCCATTTCAGGAACATTTAAACCAGCAACGTCTGCAATGTGACCTAATGTATGACTTCCAACATCACCAAATTTTTCAGCATCTGGTGCTTCTCCGATTCCAACTGAATCAAGTACTACTAAATGAACTCTTTTAAACATAAAGTTCCGCCTTCTTTCAAAATTAGTTGTTTATAATAAACGTGCCAAAGATAATTAACTATCCTTGGCACGTTCGTAATTATTTTGATTTCACATAAGTTTGGCCAATTGATTTTGGCGCTTGTGATTTACCAATAAATATTACTAGTACAAGTACTGTTAATACATATGGTGCTGCTTGTAAATAAACAGATGGTAATTCTCTGATACCTGGAATTAAGTTTCCGATAACAGCTAAACTTTGAGATAGCCCAAAGAAAATTGCTGCTAGCATAACACTAATTGGATTCCATTTACCAAAGATCATAGCTGCCATTGAAATAAATCCTTGTCCGGCAATAGTTGAAATTGAGAACTGACCTGAAATAGATTGTACAGCTACAGCTCCACCAATACCACCTAAGAACCCTGAGATTAAAACACCTGCATATTTCATGGCATAAACATTAATTCCTAGTGTATCTGCTGCCTGTGGGTTTTCCCCAACAGAACGTAATCTTAAGCCAAATCTTGTTTTAAAAATAATAAAGTAAGCAAGAAATGCGATAGCAATAGCTACATATGCTGGTGCTGACGTATCCTTAAAGAAGATTGGTCCAAGAACTGGAATATCTTTTAATATAGGGAAACTAAATTTACCAAACGTATATTTAATCATGTCTGTTTGTCCATGACCATCAAATATCATTTTAGTTAAAAATACGGTTAATCCTGGTGCCATTAAGTTAATAACAGTACCACTGACAATGTGATCTGCTCTTAAATTAATAGTTGCTACTGCATGTAGAAGAGAGAATACCACTCCTACTAATCCACCAAATAATAACGAAATCCACGGTGTCATCGCACCAAATGTACTAGCTGTTGAAAGGTTGAAAACAGTAGCACTAAAGGCACCTATTGTCATAATCCCTTCCAAACCAACGTTAACAACACCACTTCGTTCAGAAAAGGTTCCTCCTAAAGCTGTAAAGATTAGAGGGGCTGAGTACACTAGCGCTGACGAAACAATAATTGATAAAACAGATATCATGTTTACGCATCTCCTTTCTTAGCAGCTTCTTTTTTAGCTGGTAATCTATCTAGCATATAACGAATAGCATAGCTAATACCAACAAAGAAAATAATAGAAGCAATAACAATTTCTACAATTTCATTTGGAATACCTGCACTACCTGGCATACTTAATCCACCAATTTTAAGAACACCGAATAATAATGCTGATAGTAAAATACCTATAGGGTTACCTCCACCAAGTAGAGATACTGCCATACCATCAAAACCGATGCTTGGTGCTGCAGATAAGACATAAAGGTTTTGGAATGTTCCCAACCCTTCAATAACACCGCCTAGTCCAGCAAGTCCACCAGAAATTAACATCGCTAATACGATATTTTTCTTAGCATTCATTCCTGCATACTCAGAAGCATCTGGGTTCAACCCTACTGAGCGTAATTCAAATCCAACTGTCGTACGATTCATTAATACCCATACAACAAAAATCATTATAAGTGCGATAAAAAATCCCATGTTTAAACGAGAGCCGCCTGTCATTTGAGTTAAAAAATCTGCTCTTAAACTGGCATTTTGAGTAATTTGTTTTGTTGTATCTGCGTTATCTGTTAACACATTACGTACTAAATGATTACTAATATGTAGAATTGTATAATTTAACATAATTGTAACAATAACTTCACTGGTACCAAATTGTGCTTTTAAATAGCCTGCAATACCTGCCCATAATGCACCAACGAGCATTCCTGCCACGATACATAAAGGAAGTAAAATAGCTTTGGGTAGATCTGGGAATGTCATTGCTAACCAAATTGACATAATCCAACCACATAAAGCTTGTCCTGACAAACCGATATTGAAGAATCCAGCCGTATCAGCTACCGCAAATCCTAGACCTGTTAAAATTAATGGCGTTGCTAGACGAATGACCTCACCAATGTTATAAGCTCTACCAAAAGCACCTTGTAACATGGCACTGTAGCCTTCAATTGGGTTATAGCCAAACGCAACCATTATTATAGCTCCTAGTAATAAACCAAAAAATACTGAAAGCACAGGTACTGCTATATTTTTCATAGTTGACTGACTTTTACTCACCAACTCCAGCCCCTTTCCTTACTTCTTCAAGTGGAACTCCAGCCATTAATAGCCCTAGTTCTTGTTCATTCGTTTCTTTTGCATCAACAATTCCAGTAATATTACCATCAAACATAACAGCAATTCTATCTGAAACATTTAAAATTTCATCTAATTCAAAACTCACTACTAAAACACCTTTTCCATTATCACGTTGTTCAATTAAGCGTTTATGGATGTATTCAATCGCTCCAACATCTAATCCACGTGTTGGTTGAGCAACCATTAACATATCTGGATTACGATCTATTTCTCTGGCAATAATTGCCTTTTGTTGATTTCCTCCAGATAAAGATTTAACTGATACTAGCTCATCAGTTGTTCTAACATCAAACTCTTCAATCAATTTTCTTGCATGCGTATTAATAGCATTGTAATTTAATATTTTATTTTTACTTAAAGGTTCTTTATAGTACGTTTGAAGTGCCATGTTTTCTGCCACGCTCATTGGTAAAACCAGACCGAACCGATGTCTATCTTCTGGAACATGCCCCATACTATTTTCAGTATTTTCTCTAGGCGTTTTATTCGTCATATCTTTTCCATTGATTTCAATCGTACCTTGCTCTACTTTACGCATACCAGCGATAGCTTGTAACAATTCACTTTGACCGTTACCATCAATTCCAGCGATTCCTAAAATCTCACCCGCTCTAAGTTCCAGATTCAAATGCTTAACAGCATCTAACCCACGATTTTCTTTAACGACTAAATCTGTCACTTTCAGTACAGGTTCTTTTGGATTAGCTGGTCCTTTCGGTGTCTTAAATGACACCGAACGACCAACCATTAAGTCAGCTAGCTCTTGCTGAGTTACATCTGCAACATTAACTGTATCAATACTTTGACCACGTCGGATAACTGTACAGCGATCCGCCACAGCCTTAATTTCATCTAATTTGTGGGTAATAATAACAATTGATTTACCTTCTTTAACTAACCCATGCATAATCTCAATTAATTCATCAATTTCTTGAGGCGTTAAAACAGCAGTTGGTTCATCAAAGATAAGAATTTCAGCTCCACGATATAATGTTTTTAATATTTCAACACGTTGTTGCATCCCAACAGAAACATCACCTACTAATGCTTTAGGATCAACTTTAAAACCATATCTATCCGAAACAGCCATGATGTCATCAAAAGCTTTCTTTTTATCGAGAACTCCAGCTTTTGTTGGTTCACTACCTAGGACGATATTTTCTTCTACAGTAAAATTATCAATCAACATAAAATGTTGATGAACCATTCCGATACCAATTTTATTGGCTACGGTTGGATTTGAAATTTTCTCTTCTTTACCATTGATTTTAATGGTTCCTGAAGTTGGTTCTAATAAACCAGATAAGATATTCATCAACGTCGATTTGCCGGCACCATTTTCCCCCAACAAAGCGTGAATTTCACCTTTTTTTACTTTTAAATTAATATTATCGTTGGCTTTAAATGTCCCAAAAGCTTTTGTAATGTTCATCATCTCGATCACATATTGTGATTCATTCACTTTCTTCACGTCCTAACTATTTCGGATAAATTTACTTGTTATATTTAATGATTATTTTGCTGGTTTTTCTGGAACTTCAACTTTTCCAGCTTTAACTTCTTCCTTAGCAGCATCTACAGCTTTTTGTACGTCATCTGTTAATTGACCTTTACTTAAATCAACTCCGCCGTCTTTAAGTCCGTAAACAATTGTTTCTCCACCAGGGAATTTGTTATCTTGAGATTTTTGAGATAAATCTTTAACAGCAGTTCCTACACCTTTAAGAGTAGATGTTAATGTTACGTTACCACCGTCATATTTACCTTCTTCTTCTTGGTCACGGTCAACTCCGATTACCCAAACTGGTGATTCTGGTTTGTTTTTCATGATATCGCGAGCTTCAGAGAATACGCCATTTCCTGTATCACCAGAAGCATGGAAGATTACGTCTACGCCATCTTTATACATTGCTGCTGCGATTGATTTGCCTTTAGCAGCATCACCAAATGATCCAGCATATTGTACTTTAACATCAATTTTAGGGTCTACTGATTTAACACCTTCAATAAATCCTGCTTCAAAACGACCAATAACTTCGCCTTCTTGTCCACCAACAAATCCTAATTTATTAGTTTTTGTTGTTTTAGCAGCTGCAATACCAGCTAAGTAAGCAGCTTCATTATCTTTAAAAATAACTGATGCTACATTGTCTTTTCCTTCGATAACTGAATCAATAATAACAAATTCTGTGTCTTTGTTTCCATCAGCAACTTCTTCGATAGCTGGTTGTAATTTGAATCCAATACCAAAGATTGTTTTAAAACCATCGTTGATTGCTGTATTAATGTTAGGTAAGAAATCTGAATCTGAGTTAGATTGGTAGTAGTTAAATCCATCTTTACCTTTTTCTTTTTTGTTATCTTTACCCCATTCTTGTAAACCTTCCCATGCAGATTGGTTAAATGATTTATCATCAATTCCGCCTAAGTCTGTTACTAATGCTACTGAATGATTGCCGTCTTTTTTGCCGCCATCTTTTTTAGCATCGTCTTTCTTTGCATTACCACCACATGCTGTAAGTGTTAATGTTAATGCTACTGCTAAACCTGCTTTTAATAATGTGCTTTTTTTCATTGTGTTATTCCCTCCAGAATTTTATATAAAATTTTTAAACACCTTGACTTTTGTATTACATCTGATCACTTTCAAATGAATACGGTAAAAGGCCAGAAACTGTCGTTTCTTTTACATCGCCTCTTGTATTGATTAGTGTCACAGGCATATCCGGTTTGCAAAACTCAACCATTACCTGACGACACGCGCCACACGGAGAAATAGGGTCTTCTGTTTCTCCTGCAACAACCAAATGACTAAATGATACGTTACCTTCAGAGACTGCTTTGAAAAAAGCTGTTCTCTCCGCACAGTTTGTTAACCCAAACGATGCATTCTCAATATTACATCCTTGAAAAATCTCACCTGTTTCAGTAATTAAAGCAGCTCCAACTGGAAATTTTGAATAAGGCACATAAGCTTTACTCATTGCTTCAATAGCTGTGTCAATCCACTCTTGTTTTGCTGGCATATATGAGCTTCCCTTCTATATTCAATTAATTTTGGCTAAATCACTTACTATAAATTCGTAAAACAATTTAACTAGACCGCTTTTTAGCAACTGGAAACTTGTTCACAAAACATTTAGATAAAACAAGTACTACAGTTAAAATAGTTTACATTCTAACTTTAAAATTTACCTAAGATGGTTTAGAAAATAATTCTAACGAATATTAGCCTCCTTTCACTTTTTAAAAGCCCTCTCAATTTTACCATTATTTAAATGAATATTCAGTAAAATTAATAACAAAAATCAAATAAGAGGTTTTTTCTGAAAATGCTTCATTTATTAACATTAAAAAACAACTCTTATCAAATGAATTTTGGCTTTAAATGAACTAAAGTCTAATAAATAATTACTAAACTTAATTTATATTGTATAAATTAAGTTTAGCTCTCTATCCCATTTTTTTATATTTGTGAACAATGTATACTATTAAATTATTAATTATTCGGTAATAACCTTATGAATAAGAGTTGGTTCTACACCTTCTTTTCCTATTTCGATGTTAGTGTAGAGTACTTTTTTCACATCTTCAACATCTTCCCTATTAGCATAGATAGTTACTAAAGATTCACCCTCTTTAACTGAGTCTCCTACTTTTTTATTCAAGTATAATCCGACCGCATAATCAATTGGTTCTTCTTTTGTTCTTCTTCCTGCACCCAGTAACATGGCAGCAATACCAATTTGGTCTGCAACCATTTTAGAAACAACACCTGTTTCTTTTGAAGGAACCTCAATTACATATTTAGCTTGTGGTAATTTCTCAGGATGATCAACTACAGAGTCATCTCCACCTTGATTTCTGATCATTTCTTTAAACTTATCAGTTGCGTTACCATTTTGAATGCTTTCTTCCAACATTTTTCTTGCTTCTTCTAGAGTGTCAGCTTTTTTAGCTAAAACAACCATTTGGCTACCTAATGTGTAAACCATTTCCATTAGATCTTCTGGTCCATCACCTTTAAGAGCGTCAATCGCTTCTTTAATTTCATTCGCATTTCCTATAGCATTTCCTAATGGTTGAGACATATCAGAAATAATAGCCATTGTTTGGCGATTCGCTAATTTACCAATTCGAACCATTGTATGTGCCAAACGCTCAGCATCTTCAATACTCTTCATGAAGGCTCCATCACCCGTTGTTACGTCTAATACAATTGCATCTGCTCCTGAAGCGATTTTTTTACTCATAATAGAACTAGCAATCAATGGAATAGAATCGACGGTTGCCGTTACATCTCTCAACGCATAAATTTTCTTGTCTGCAGGAGCTAAATCTCCTGATTGACCTGTTACTGCAACATAGCTTTCATTAACTAAGCGAATAAAATCATCATTCGGTAATTCCACTTGAAATCCTGGTATTGCTTCTAATTTATCGATAGTTCCACCAGTATGACCTAAGCCACGACCACTCATTTTAGCCACTGCTGCTCCAACTGAAGCAACTAATGGCGCTAATACCAATGTTGTTGTATCACCAACACCACCAGTTGAATGCTTATCAACTTTAACTCCTTTAATTTCTGATAAATCGATAACATCTCCTGAATGACTCATTGCCATTGTTAAGCAAGTAATCTCTTCATCTGTCATATCTTCAAAATAGACAGACATTAAAAAGGCACTCATTTGATAATCTGTGATATCACCTGTTGTATATCCTGTGATAATGTAGTTGATTTCTGCTTCAGATAGTGTTCCACCATCTCTTTTTTTCTTGATTAAATCTACCATTCTCATCAATAAAAACCTCACTTCTTTTTTAGTAAATCGGTTTACGTGATTTAAAACTTACAAGTAAACCGTTTTACTTATTAATATTTACAGTTCTAATAGCGCTTACAAATAGAATTTATCATGTTTATTTCTTTTTGTCAACTGGGGACGTACTACCTCTTACAATAAATTCTGTTTCAAATGTTTTATTAGGTATTTTTTGTTCTGGCGAATTAATCGACTGAAATAAGTATGTAGCTGCTGTATACCCTATTTCAAATGCTGGTTGAGCAACAGTAGTTAGGGGTGGATTCAAATAAGAGGAAATCTCTAAATTATCAAATCCAATGACAGATAAATCTTCTGGTATTCTCAAACCAAGTTCATACGCTGCTCGGTAAGTTCCAATCGCCATTTGATCATTTCCACAACAAAGAGCCGTAATGTTAGTTCTTTCTAACACACGCTTGGCTGCTTGATAGCCACCCTCTATAGTAACAGGGCCATCTTCAATATACTCTTGGTGATACGATACATTATTATCTTTTAAACATTGGAAATATGCTCTGTATCTGTCGGTCATCTCATAATAACCTGACTCATTTGTCAGCATACCTATTTCTGTGTGTCCAGCATCAATTAAATATTTAACAGACTCATAACTTCCTTCATATTCCTTAACTAATAAATTTCCCTCTGCTCTAGTGTTTATTCCTCTATCAATCAATATATAAGGACTAGATTTTAAGCTTGTCTCTAATTCCATCGCATTTGGGCTAGCTAAAATAACCCCTGCGACCGATCTATTTAGCAGTTGTTTTATATAATCTTTTTCCATTTCATTTGAATGATTTGAGTTACATAGAAGAATCATGTAGTCTTTTTTAGTTAAGTACGCTTCAACACCTTCTATCACTTTTGAGAAGAAAAGATCTGTTACATCAGGTACAATCATACCTACTGTTTTGGATTCTCGGTTAATCATATTTTTTGCAAAGTAATCTGGATTGTAATCGTTATCTTTAACCGCTTTCATTACTTTGCGTTTTGTTTCTTGGCTAAAACGTTGCCCTTTGTTATTTAATATTTGAGAAACCGTTGTTGTCGAAACACCAGATATTTTTGCAATGTCTTTAATGGTTATTTTCATACATGTTTCTTCCCTTCTGTCAGAATTATCATATCAAATTTTAGAAATAAAAGGTAGCGTTTTTTTTTACAAAAAAAGTAAGGCTCACTGTAAGCCTTACTTCTAACCACCTATTAAAAAGTCTAATACGTTCCAACCATCTGAAGTATTTGATTTATATAATTCAGTATAGCCACATCTAGTACAACTGATAGTTATAAATTTTTTATTCTGAACATCAAAAATCTTAGCAAAGTTTCCACCTGTCGCTTGAAATTGGTCTGATTCATAATGTTCGTTTCCACATTTTTCACAACAATATTGTTTCTTCTCCATTTTAGTCTCCCCCATTTCTTATGAGAGAATAATAGCATGGAGTCTTTTAAAACACTATCCGTCTAAAGTCTAATTTTGATGTATTACTTTTGACCATGAATACGGAGTTGTCCGTAAGTACCAAATTTCTCAATAACCTCTTCTAATTGTTCATCATTTAGTAATACTGGTGTTCCGATTGATTTCGCACGGTAATAAAGTTTTGCTATAAATTCAATGTCTTTCGCCACTGAGAAAGCTGAAGCTAGATTTTCTCCAATAGATAGGGCCCCATGATTCCCTAATAATATTCCCTTATCATCCTTCATCTCTTCAAATGCAACTTCTGCTAATTTAGCCGTACCAAACGTTTCGTAACGACAACATCTAACTTTATTGCCTATCGAACCTATAATGTAGTGGAGCGGCAATATATCTTCCTGAAGACAAGCAAAGACTGTTGCAAACTCAGAGTGTGTGTGAACAACTGCGTTAACATGCTCTGTTTTTTGATAAAATACCCGGTGCATATCGTATTCGCTTGATGGCTTTCTCACGCCTTCTAATACGTCTCCTTCAAGAGTCATCAATACTATGTCTTCTTCTGTTGTTTCATTGTAAGGAATACCACTTGGTGTAATCAACATCACATTATCTTCTCTGACATAAATACTTAAGTTTCCACCTGTTCCTGTTGTTAATTTGTCTTCTAACATTTTTTTTCCATAGTCAACTAATTGTTTTCTTTCTTCTAAATACTTCATGAAAGACCATCCTTTTTATTATCATTTCCCCTATAAACAAATAGTACTTATTATTTGTCTCTTTTATGATGTATTTTAATAAAAACGTGTTTGTTCTAATTTAAAATACTCCTCTAAATCATAAGGTGAGTAAATTCCTTTATCTGTTACAATGCCACTAATTCTTGAAGGTGCTGTGATATCAAAGGACGGATAAATGCCTTCTACACTTGGTAAAGTATTGGGAATTCCACGATACTCTAAAACTTGTTTAGGGTCACGTTCTTCAATAACAATATCTTCTCTACCAAATTTGTCTGTATCTGGAATACCCGTCACAAAATAGGGTACCTCATAATGCTGAGCAACAATCGCTATTTGATTTGTTCCAATTTTGTTTGCAATATGACCATCTCGAGCAATAGAATCTGCTGCAGACGTGAAAACATCGATTCCTTTTGTTTCCATCACATAAGCTACCATATTATCCGTAATTACAGTTGTTTTAAATCCTAAATCCGCTGCACAACTTGAAGTAAGTCTTGCTCCTTGTAAATAAGGTCTTGTTTCTGCACAATATACTTCTAAGTCATTTCCTTCTTCTTTAGCCGCTCTTAACAACGTACCTACTATTGTTTCTCCAAAACACTGAGTTAAAATTTTACCGTTTTTAGGAATTTTTTTAAGTAAGATTCTGCCAACCTTATCCATGACCGTGTATCGTCTGTTCAAGGAATCAATGGTTGTTTGGAAAATGGCTTCAATTGCTGAACCTCCATTTTCTAATGCTACTTTCCCTACTTCATAACAATTATCCGTAATTTGGGTCATTCGATTAGCCGTTGTTGGACGAGCATATCCTATCGTGTGAGCTGCTTTTTTTAAAAATTCGATTTGTTCACTTGTTGACAAGCTTCTAGCTTCATAAGCAGCTAATGCCATTCCCATGCCTGCAGCTGTATAAGGTCCAGCACTTTGAGTCACCATATCTGTAATAGCTTGAGCTACTTCTTGGTGTGTTATACATTCAACAAACTCGATTGATGTTGGATAAATTCGTCTATCTAAAATTCTCACTTTTCCATCTTCGTACCATGCCACGTTTTCATATTGTAAAAGATACGGCATATTATAATCGGCTCTTTTCATGTTTATTCCCCTATCTTTATGCTTTAACTAATTGAAAAGCCTTAACTAATTCTTCTCCAGAATTAAAATCATCCCTATGTAAAATTAAATCAATTCCTAATTTTAATAAACTGCGTTCCATAGCAATGCGTTCTTTTCCTAAAGGTGCAGTAGCTACTTCTTTCACTTTAGAATCACCAATCACACGTCTAATAATTTCTGTCCCCGCATAACCTAATGTATCCGCCATAACCCCATTAATAAATTGTGTTTTAAAAGCTTCATTTTGATAAATGGACAAACTAACTTTCTCTACATAAGCTTGCGTTAATTTTTCTTTAACTTGATCAAAAATACCTTGAATGGTTGTTATTAGCCATTCGCTGAACGCTTCATCTTGGTCATAAAACTCATTTTTAGCTAACGGAAAGAATAAGTTTCCAATCACATTTCCAATATCATATCCCATTGGTCCATAAAATGCGAACTCAGGATCAATCACTTTCATTCCGTCTTGATTAACAAAAATCGAACCCGAATGTAAGTCTCCATGGACAAGTGCTTGCGCATTATTCATGTAATTATTTCTTAACTTAGCAATTTCTGTCAACAAAGCTTGATTCGTATAGATGAAACGTTCGACAAACTCTTGATTTTCTTCTATTATAACATTTTGTTTTTTGTAATCGTTATAAGGTTCTGTAAAAACTAAGTCCTCACTGATATCACACATATCTATATTAACAAAATTTTTAACTTGTTTTTTCTTATCTTGTCGATCCCATACTAAGTCGGTTGTTGATAGTAGCGTTTCTACTAAGAAAGTACTAATTTCATCTGCCAACTTAGGAAATGTTCTCTTTTCTTCTAACTCGTAACGTAAGTTTTTGTAAGCAGATATGTCTTCCATCGTTAATGCTGCCATAGCCTCATCATAATGATAGATTTCTGGAATAAACTCTGGTACTAAATCGTATTGAATTTTTAAAATATCTGCTTCAATCTTGTTACGATTAATATCTAAAGGTCTGCCTGATGAACGCAGTAAAACATCTGCTTGTTTAACGACAACACTTTTCTTAGTTTTAACGTCTTCTACGATAAACACATAATTGATATTACCATCGCCAACTTCTTTTACTACCAATTCTGCCTCTTTTGAAAAGAGGTTTAATTCTTGAGTGACATATTCTTTTACATCATCATGTGACATTAAAAAATGTGCTTTAAATTTTTCCATATTAAGCTTCTCCTTCTACTGTAACTGATTGATTTGTTACGCTTTTTTTGTGGTCTGATAAAGTTCCTTTTGGAAAACCAACCGCAATTGAAAGTAAACCAAAGACTAACATTAAAATCGAATACCAATTATATGGCATAATGCTAACTGGTGAAACACCTGCCATCCCACCGATAACTAACAATTGACCTGCATAAGGTAGTAACCCATTAAACGCTGCAGAGAAAAGATCTAATAGACTAGCTGTTCTTGCTCTTGAAATCCCAAACTCATCTGAAATATCTTTTGCTAGAGGTCCTGCTGCAATAATAGAAATTGTGTTATTAGTTGTTGCAATATCCATTAAACTAACCAGAGCTGCAATTGATAATTCGCCACCACGAGCACTTTTCGTATTTTTTGTTAATAATTCTAATAACCAGTCAATACCACCTAAGTAGTTCATCAAAGCAACCAAACCACCAACTAAAACAGCGATAATCGCCATATCTTCCATACCCTTCATGCCATCATGAGCGATTTTCATAAACTCAATGATATTGAAGTCCCCATGTATTAAGCCAATAACCATCCCTGAAAGAATTCCCGCTACCATAACTAGCAGCACTTGAACACCCACTAAAGAAAGAATAATAACTAAGATATAAGGAATGATGTTCACTAAATTGTATTCATGTGTGGCTGTTGATAAGGCTGTTGCATCAATTGGTTGTAATGCTAAGACAACCAGATTAATCACCACAGCTGGTAAAACCATTAAAATATTTGCTTTAAATTTATCCTTCATCGAAACGCCTTGACTTCTTGTTGCCGCAATTGTTGTATCTGAGATAAATGATAAGTTATCTCCAAACATTGCTCCCCCAACAACAATACCACAAACCAACGCTACATTACTGCCTGTTTTTTCAGCAATATCAATCGCAATCGGTGCAAGAGCTGCAACAGTTCCCATTGAAGTTCCCATTGCAAAACTTAAAATACAACCAATAATAAAAAGGCCCGGTAAAATTAAGTTAGATGGTAAAACACTCAGACCTAAGTTAGTAATCGAGTCTACTGCATTCATTCCATTAGCAACTCCGTAAAAGGCTCCTGCTAAAATGAAGATGACAACCATTAACATTAAACCTGAATCTCCTCCACCTTTACAAAACATCATAACGCGCTCTTCGAAAGTTGAAGGATTGTCTTTGTTATTCATTAATAACGCAATAGATGATGCAATTAAAATCCCTACCATTAATGGCATATTTTCAAAACTTCCTGTTATTAAACCTGTAGCCATGTACAAAATTAAAAAGATAATAAGTGGGACCATCCCCATAAAGTGCCCTTTTTTCTTCTTTTCCATTTTATTTCTCCCCATTCAATAAGTTTTAATTAGTTTCACCTTAAAGCTTGATAGAACACGATTATTTTGTTACATCCCCTCCAAAACAAAAAATGTATTCGCTTCCAACTAATTGGATTATACCTAAATAAAAAAAGAAAAACAAGACCTTTCAAAGAAAAACAAGAAAAATTAAAAGTTATTTCTTTGGTTTTCTTTGAAAAGATTTGTTTTTTTCTTTTTAATCTTTACTTTTTATTTATTTTTGTTAAGATGATAGTATCGAAAACCTTTAAGATTAGGAAAGAAAATAATGATAAAATATGACAGATTAAACGCCATACTGACCTTGTTAGAAAAAACAGGTAGCGTAAAAGTGACTGACCTTAGTTTAATGCTTGGTGTTACAGAAGAAACAATTAGAAAAGATTTAGATACTCTTGAAAATGAAAAAAAATTAAAACGAGTTCGTGGCGGAGCTTTTATGCCAAACATCAAAGATAAAGAAGTCCCAATCCCACTAAGAGAATCAATGTTCATGGAAGAAAAAGAAGTCATGGCCAAACTTGCTATTAGTTTAATTGAAGATAGCGACTCTATTGCACTGGACAGTTCGACAACATGTCTAGCTATTGCAAACCAACTACTAGATTCACAACTAAAAATTACTGTCATTACCAATTCTCTTGATATATTTAATTGTCTAAAAGGAAACCCTAGAATTGATCTCATTGGAATTGGTGGTAATTTCAGACGTGTTTCTCATTCTTTTGTTGGAGCAAATGCCCAAGCTGATGTCGCGAGATACCTAATTGATAAGTCCTTTATTAGTAGTTCCGGACTTTCACTTGGAATTGGCCCAACAGATAACAGCGAGGTTGAATCTTTGGTTAGAAAACAATTTATGATTCAATCTAAACAAAATATTCTGGTAGTCGACCATACTAAATTTGATTTTAGAACGATTCACTTAATTTCAAATTTTTCAAAGATTCATACAGTGATTACCGATCAAAAACCGATTAATAACGAGTGGCTTTCTTTCTTTAAAGAAGAAAACATTCGATTAATATATTAATACCTATTCCTTTACTAAATGTATTTCTTCCAACTAATTAATCATTTATAAGGGAGCTAACTAATATGTTAAATTTTAATTATCACAATCCAGCCAACATTTATTTTGGTCAAGGGGAAGAAAAAAAAGTCGGAGAATTAATTAACCAATATACAGTAACAAAAAATGTTTTAGTCCTATACAGTGGCGATTATATTTTTGATTTAGGTATTTATCAAACGATTGAAGAAGAATGCCAACAATATAATATTAATCTCTTTAAAAACGGTGATGTTGTACCTAACCCTGAACTAAGTTTGATTCAACGTTTAGAAAAAGAAGTAACGGACAATGATATTGATTTTATCCTTGCTGTAGGTGGTGGAAGTGTCATTGACACAGCAAAAGCTCTATCATTTGGTTCTTTATATGAAGGAGATACTTGGGATTTCTTTGTAGGTAAAGAAGAGGTTTCGGATGCTTTACCTATTGGAGTCATTGCCACTGTCGCTTCTTCTGGCTCAGAAATGTCCAATGCAACTATCGTTTCTAAAGAGAAGCATAAATTAGGGGTAGAAACAAACTTAATTATTCCTAAATTTTCAATATTAAATCCTGAGTATACGTTAAAACTTCCTAAATATCATACTGGCGTAGGTGTTTCTGATATTTTGACTCACCTTTTAGAACGCTATTTTACAAGCGTAAAAAATGTTAACTTAACTGATTTCCTTTTAGAAGGGGCAGCAAAATCACTCATTATTAATGGAAATCATTTAATTAATAATCTAGAAAATTATGAATTACGCGCAGAAATTATGTGGACAGCCTCAATGGCACACAATAATAGTTTAGAATTAGGACGTGAGCCTGACTGGGCTTCTCATAGAATTGAACACGAAGTAAGTGGACAATATGGAATTGTTCACGGTGAAGGAATGGCTGTTATTTTCCCTGCTTGGATGACTTATGTTAGTAAATCATATCCTGATATTTTTGTTCAATATGGGGTACGTGTTTTTGGGATTGATCCTTTTGCTTATACTGAAGATGAGATTATCACTTTAGGTATTGAGAAAACAAAAGAATTTTTCAAAAATATGGGTATGAGATCTACATTGTCTGAATTTGATATTGATAACACTCATTTTGAAGAAATGGCAAATCGAGCGACTAAAGATAACTCACAAACTGTGGGACATTTAAAACCGCTTAATTCTGAAGATATCGTTAATATTTTAACATTAGCTTTATAGAATATAATTAAAATAGAGACTGACGAAAAAGGTAAATACTTTTTTCGTCAGTCTCTCGTCTATTTTGTTTCCAAAATTACATTCCTACTATTTTTTTTCAATTTCATATAACAATAATTAAATAGTAAACCTGCTACTGCTACTGCTATAGCAACATAAAAAGCACTTGTAAAACTACCACCATTTGCTTCTGCCATGTTAATAGCCATTTTAGGTGCGAAAAATGCTGCAGCTGAGTAACCAATAAATACAATACCATAATTCACACCTTGATTAGCTGGTCCATAATTTTCCATTACCATAGGTGGGAAGACTCCCATAACGCCGCCAAAACAAAGACCCAGCGCTATAATTCCTACCATGAACCCAACTTGAGTAGATAATGTTACCAAAGTGATAAAAGCTAATATAACAACTATTAATATGATACTAAATGATTTATTTCTACCTATTTTATCTGATACAGTTCCCCATAAGACCCTACCAAAACAATTAGATAGTGAGTATAGACTAACGTAAAAGGCTGCTACACCAGGTGTTAAGCTAAACATTTTTTGACCAATAACAGAAGCATTTGAAGCAATCATCAGACCAGAAAATGCGCCACTGAATAGCATAAAGAAAATCAAGTAAAAGAATGGCGTTTTCAACATACCTCTCCAATTGATATTTGCTATAGGTTTTGCATTTCCTCTTGCGACTATATTAATAGGTGCTGTTTTAATAAATACACTTGCTATCAAGACAACTACGATATAGCTTATTCCTAAAACTTTAAAAGCCACCATAACATCGAATTTCGCAATCAATTGATTCGCGATAGGAGCTGCAATAATAGCAGCTCCACCCATTCCAGCTGTGATAATACCTGAGGCTAAGCCTTTTTTATCTGGAAATAATTTAATCGTATTACTTAAACAACCTGAGTAAGCTAATCCCTGACCTAGTCCACCTATAACGCCATAAGTAAGGTATAGCATACTTGTGCTAGTCACAATTCCAGTTAAGAAAAAACCTATTCCAAATAGTAATCCACCACTCACAATAACCCATTTTGCTAAGCCTTTATCCGTCATGAAGCCACCTAGAATCATTGGTATTGGTGCAATAGCGGCATTTATAGTAAACGCTAGCATGACTTCTTCCATCGTCCAACCTTTAGCAGCACTTAAAGGTCCAGCTAGAACACTAAAAGCATATACTGCACCTGTACAAAGTAATACAGCTGTCGAAGCATACAAAACAGCCCATCGATTTATCCCTTTTTCCATCACTAATCCCCCACTTATTTCATTAATTGATTTACAGCTGACTGACCTGCAATCCGACCAAAGGTGAAAATATCCGTTAATGAATTACCGCCTAGACGATTGCCCGCGTGAATTCCACCGGCAACTTCCCCAGCCGCAAATAAGCCACTAATTATTTGTCCATTTGTGTCGATAACTTCTGTTTTAGTATTTATTTTTAAACCACCCATTGTATGATGGACTGCTGGTTTTCTTGGTGTTGCGTAAAACGGTCCCTTTTCTACTTTTAGATCAAATACATCTTTTCCAAATTCTGGATCTAACCCTTTTTCAACATAACGATTGTAGTTAGCAATTGTGTTAATAAAAACGTCTGAAGATATATTTAATTGTTTAGCTAACGCTTCTAACGTATCAGCTCTATACAAAGTACCAGCCGCTACTTGTTGATCAATTTTTTCTTGGCTTGTATTATACGCAGTTTCTTTAATCATTTCATCGGCAATCAGATAGAATAATCCCCCATTATCAATAGCTGCTTGTGTTAATTCATCTCGGCTACCATACTCGTTTACAAACCTCTTGCCTTCTGTATTAATCATGACAAAATTTTGTGGTGGAACCTGTAACCCACTAAATAATGCACCTGTATTAGGATCTGAGACGGGCATCATTTGAGAGAATCCCATTCCTACCAATTCCGCTCCAACCTCTTGTCCTAAATGTATACCATCTCCCGTAATCGCTGGTGAGTTGGATGTTTTGATATCATCTGCTATTTCAGTCCAATACGTATTATATTGCTTCAACATTTTGGTATTTGCACCAAACCCACCAGATGCAATCACTACTGCATCTGCATTTACGGTCACTTTTTGCCCATTCATTCCTTTACCAATTACACCTGAAGCCTTACCATTAGTCATGATAATCTCTTCAACTGCTGTATCCGTTATTATCTCTCCACCTTGTTCCTTAACAAACGTTTCTAAAGCTGCTACATAAGCATATCCTTCATTTTTTAATGGTTTATGACCACGTCTCCATAAAGCCCCAACAGGCATGGTTACATCATCTTGATCAAACTCAACCCCAATATTTTCTAACCAATGAATTGAATTCAACGCTTCATCCGTTAAAATCTTAACTAAATCATATTGACCGTATATTTTTTCTCCATTTTGATCCACTCTTTTGCCGCCCAAATAAGTTTGAATTCGGTGGAAGATAGATGAATCAAATAAATAGTCTTCATCTGCTAAATAAACGTTTATTTGTTCTTTAAGTAACTTAACATCAGCAACATATTCTGCTTCTATCTCTGTTTCATCTATCTTTAGTATTTCTTCCAATCTGTGACGCTCCCCAGGCATTGCTGAAAATCCTTTTTGCCACACCGGATTAGCCGCGTTCATAGGTCCACCTGTTCTAACTGTATTCCCTCCAATTGAAGGGAACTTTTCAACAATTACAACCCTTTTTCCTTCCTGTAAAACACTTGCCGCTGCTGATAATCCAGCTCCACCTCCACCAATCACAACCACATCTGCTGTTAGCTCAGCATCCTCTTTATCTAATGCGCTTGGTGCCTTAGGTCTTTTTCTTAAAATATCTGGATTAGCTCCTGCTTGTTTAACGGCTTTAGCAACGCCATCAATAACTCCCTGACTTGTCACTGAAGCACCTGAAAGAATATCAATATTTAAGGTTTGCCCCTCAACAATTTGTGAAGGTATTCTGGTAAATACAACATCTGCAATCCCTTCTGATTCTCCCGTTGTATCAATACTAATCGTTTCAATTCTTTCTTCTGTCAATGTGACTGCCATTGGTAAGTTACCATTATGGCCAGGGGCTACAACATTGTAAATTCCTGGCTCATACTTAACATCTTCTGGAACGTTTAATAAATTTGAAATTTGTGTAAAACGTAAAAATCGTAAGAAGCAACTTTCTAAAAAGTCAACGGTTCCTTCATTTTTAATCTTTCCATTTTCATCAAAAGCTTTGTGTACTTGTCCTAATAAAAACTCATACCCAGGCATCACGTTAGCATTCACTCCTGGTGCATCAAGTATTTGTCTTAAGTGTAGCTGAGCCCTTGAAGATCCTTGTACATCATAAGAAGCTCCTACAATCATGACTGGCTTGCCATCAAAAGGATGTAATTCAAAAGAAAGCCATTCTAAAATACTTTTTAGCGAAGACGGAATAGAATGATTATGTTCTGGTGTTGCAATAATTACCCCATCAGCTTCCAATATCTTTTGATTAAATTCTTGAATAATTTCTGTATCTGACTGATTGTCAGACTCATTAAACATAGGAACATCTGTTAATTCTAGTAACTCAATTTCAGCTTGTTTTTCAAAATGTTGTTGCATGAATTTTAACAGGATTCGGTTATACGATTTTTTAGCATTAGTCCCAACAATTGCAATTAATTTCATTCTTTTTCCCCTCCATCTTGAAGTTTTTCCCAAGAAAACACTCTATTGGTTTCTCTAGTCGATTTATTCTCACTGATAAGGCGATTAACTATGTCAACAAACATAATAAACTCGTGGAAACAATCTTCTAACTCTGTTACTTTTTCTGCGTAAACTAAATTTCCTTCTTCATCGAAGGCTTGAAGGGATCTTCCCAGTAAAAACTCTGCACTAGGCATGATACGTGCTTTTAATTCAGGAGAATCTAAAATTTGTCTTAAATGACCTTGTGCTCTAGAAGAACCTAATGAGCCGTGAGATCCACCCACAATCATGACGGGTTTGTCGATTAATGGTCGTGTCGTATACGAAAGCCATTCAAGTATGCTTTTTAAAGCTGCTGGAATAGAATGGTCATATTCTGGTGTGCTTATTATGACACCATCAGCTTGAGTAATTTTATCTGAGAATACCTGAATATTAGCTGGAGCAACGTTATCTTCTGGTTCATTAAAACCTACAAACTCCACAATTTCTAATAGTTCGATATCTGCTTGATTTGAAAAATGTTTTTTCATAAATTGAAGTAATTTTCTATTGGTTGACTCATTTGAATTGGTTCCTACTATGCCTACTATTTTCATTTGTATAACCCTTCCCTTTTCTATTGTGATTTAACGAGCAATATAAAGTAAAAAAATTTTTAATAACTTACATAAGCTTATAAACAGACTATAATAGATATAAATCGTTTTGTGAAATATTTATTTTTGTATGGAACTATAAGTAATTTGTTATAATGCTTCTAGGAGGTGTTCCCATGACAACGATTGAATCAAACTTAATGTTACAATATTTAGAAATGCTTCTAAAACACGGTACATTCACCAAAGCGTCAAAAGAATTGTATATATCCCAACCTTATCTAACACAAACAATAAAAAAAACAGAAAAACTGTTGGGGGTCTCTATTATTAATAGAACGTCTAAACCACTTCAATTAACTGAAGCTGGTAAAATATATTATCAGCATTTAACTTCATTGGAAATTGAACAAGATAACTTTATGAAAAAAATTCATACACTTTCCTATCCTGATCATCAAACGATTCGTATTGGAATCCTATCGAGTTTAGGGACCTACTTATTACCTATCATTCTTCCTAAATTTATCAAGAAGAATCCTAATTTGATGATTAATATTAATGAAGACATTCCTAGCATTAATGAGGAAAAAGTTCTAAATGGAGAGTTAGACTTTTTGATCGGCCAAAATCCTGAAACTATCTCTCCTAATTTAACTGTTAAAGATTGTGGTTCTCACTCATACTTTGCTGTCATACCTAATGCCTCATCTTTATATCAGAAAAACAAGCAATTTTTACCTGAAGGATCGCTGTCAATCAAGAACATCCTTAGTCAACCTTTAGTGCTAACCACGCGTGGTTCTGCTATCCGCAGACAAGTTGATTACCTTATCCAGAAAAATGGTATCACACCTAACGTGTTACTTGAGTCTGATAATATTTTTACCATTAGTGAATTAGCTAGCAGCGGGGTTGGTGTGACACTTCTCCCAGAAAGTACCTTACATTTTCCAAATTTAAAGAACTGTAACCTGTATCTACTCAGCCAAGAACTTATTTCGCTAAAATACTTTATAGCTTTCTCCAACAAAAAGATTTTAACACCTGAAGAGGAGCAATTGATTCACCTTTTTACCACTGAAGTTTCCAATCATATCAAAAATAAGGACGGATACTTTAAATAAAAAAGTATCTGTCCTTATTTAAATAGGTTATTTCTTTACTCCTTTAGTATAAGCAAGATCACCATTTTTCGTCATCAAAACAGCTTCTAAATCCTTATTATGAGTAACTATCTCTAATATTCTCTTTACACTATGACCAAATAATCGGGTTGTCCAAATTTCTCCATCTAGTGATAACTTTGAAATAATTGTCAAGCTGACTATCTCTGTTTCAATCGGATACCCTGTCGTTCTATCAAAAATATGATGGTATGTTTGGTCCTTATTAATTAAGACTCGCTCATAAATACCTGAGGTGACTACAGACTGATTTTTTATTTTTATAACCATAGCCTGATTTCCTCTTGGCAAAAAAGGATTTTGGATACCAACTCTCCAAAAACCATCCTTAGTGTAGGGTGAATCTCCAAAAGTTAAAACATTACCACCTAGATCAACGAAACCTGAAACAGCACCCTCCTGCTTAAAAAAGCGAATAATTTTATCAGCAAAATAGCCTTTTGCCAAAGCGCCAAGATCAATTGACATTCCTTTTTCTTTTAAGAAAACAGACCGTTCCACATCATCTAACAGAATTTTTTTAGGATCACTTAATTGTAATTTTTCATTAATTTTTTCTTGTTTCGGTATCTGAGCATTCAAAAAACCAATATTCCACGCTTTAATCAAAGGTCCTAAAGTAATATTTAAAAAACTGTCTGGATCATCACTGTGATTTTTACCTATTTTGATAAGTTCATATAAATCTTGATCCAAAATTGTCGCTTTTTCCCCTGCATTTTTTGCTAACTTCATTAACTGAGATTTGTCATTATTAGCATTAAAACGTTGTTCAAAATCAATTAACATATCTTCAGCAGCTTGTAATATGTGATGAGCATTTTCTGCTTGGACTTTCAATTTAATAGTTGTACCCATACGATTAATTATCTTTTCCTTCACTCTTACTCTCCCTCAGTACTAACATTTTTAATTTCATACTACCATAACATGCTCAAAGATATTATTGTTAATAAAAAAATCAAAATTAATTAAAATTTTGATTTTTCTAATTCTATTTAAAATATCATTACTTTATTATTAAGCTGAGTATCAATCCTATAAGCTGAGAAGCATTAAATATAATTAAATTTTTAATTGAGATTCCGAAAGTTGTAGCTTTTTCTTGTTTTTGACTAAACATAGATACATTTTTATGAATAACGGGAAAACTTAAGAAAACAACCAACATCGTCCAATGGTAAATCCCTAAAATAACACCACCTAAAATAAATACATAACAACTATACATTAAAAATCGAAATAACTTAACACCATTTTCCCTTCCGATATAGTAAGGTAAGGTGTAGCGATGATTAGTTATATCTTGGTCTAAATCACATAAATTATTAGCAAGCATGATGTTTGCAATTGTAAAAATCATCGGAACAGATGCCCAAACAATAGATAACAATTCCTTTATTTGCCCATATAAGATGAATTGGCCATCCATAAAAGCCAAGCCTAAAATCCCCAAATTTGAAATATTTAAATAAATAGTTATAAAAAATATGCCAAATCCCATCGTAATACCACTAAAAATTTCCCCTAGAGGCATTCGTGATAAGGGTACCGGGCCAAAGGTATAGAAAATACCGATTAAAAAACAAAGACCTCCCATGGCTAACAATAACAAACTCGTTTTATATGTTAAATAAATTCCTATCAAACTTGAAAATGTAATCATGCTATATATTAAATAACTAACTTTTTTTTCACTTATTTTAGCTGATCCCACAATATTCGTGTTTTCTTGATAGTGGTCATTTTTAGCTTTTTTAAAATCCATCAAATTATTAATCGCTGTGGTTGCCATATCAAATACCAACATTGCTGCAAAAAATAGAATCATATTCTCCACATTTACTTGGTTAAAATAGTACGCAGAGAATAATAATCCAACCAAAAAAGGAAACAGACTAGCTAATTTTGTTCTAATTTCAACTAACTCTAAAAAGACTTTCATTGTCATTCTTCCTTCTCCTCCTATTTTAAATCCTGAATATCTTTGATTTTATAGGGAGAATCTTCATTTAATGTGAAATTATCTTTGATGCCACTACTTAAATAAATATCGTCTTCTTTTGTAATAAAGATAGCATCAATATCATCACGAGCTTCTACGTAAGCCATCCCATTTTTTACCCCCATTGAAAAGACACCTGTTGAAAGACCATCCCCTGCAACAGAAGTATTTGAAATAATCGTAACTCCGGCTAATTCATTTTCAAAAGGATAGCCTGTTTTGGAGTCAAACAAGTGATGATATAATTTACCGTCAACTTCTAGATTACGTTCATAAATGCCTGAAGTAACAAGTGACATATCTTTTTTCTTAACTGATCCAGCTATGGTGTTTCTTGCTTCATTTGGATCTTGAATTCCTATTTTCCACTCACCATCTTTACTTCTTGGACTATTTCCCAAAACATATATATTCCCACCTAAATCAACAATACCAGATGTTACTTCATTATCCTCTAGAACTTTAACCGCTTCATCTGTAATAAAACCTTTGGCTATTGCTCCTAAATCAAGTTGCATTCCCTTATCTTTTAAATAAACAGTTTTTTCCTTCTCATTTAATTGTACTTTTTCGTAGTTAACAAGTTTTAATTTTTCATCAATTTCTTTTTGTGCAGGTTTTCTAGCATCATCAAACCCAATATGCCAAAGTTCTGTAATTGGCCCAATCGTTAAATCAAATCCACCTTTTGAGTCTTTACTATAGTATAACGAGTCTTCGGCTAATCGGTAAACATCATCAGACACTTTAACTGGTTTAATACCTGCTTGTTCATTAATCTCATCAACTTCAGAGCCTTTTTGATTTACCGTAATTTTTTTATCTAGCTCTTTAATTCGATCAAAGGTTTTTTCTAGTACTTCTTCTTTCCCTTCATCAAAAATTTGAACTCTTACATATGTACCCATTAAGAATTCTTCTTTTTTGTATGGTTCCGTTAATAGTTTTGTCGCTTTACTAGTTGCCTTTTCTGCGTTCTTAGATTCTTTTTGATTGGTACTACACGAAGTAAGAGTAAGTAGTGCCATTGGTACTAAAAAAAGTGTAAAGATACGTTTACTACGAGATGTCATCCTATTTCCCCCAATTTTATTTTCTCATCTATTTAACTATACTTATTCTTTTTTATCAAATAAAAAAAGTTGTGGCAAAAGGTAACCTTTTGCCACAACCAACAAATATTAATAAAAATTATTTTTTAAATACAAAGTTGTCTACTTCAATTTTATCTGTATTACCTTTTTCAGCAGCATTGATTAATTGTTCAGCATACATTTGGAATGCGTGAGTAGAGTGAGTTGCTCCCGTTACTACGTCCATTTCAGATGGTTTTTGTTTTTTAACTAATGCTTTGTTTAATTCTGGAATGAATTCTTCTGGACTTGTTTTAGCTTGTTCTTTCATCATTTTGTTATATTCAGCATCTTCTGTTTTTGATTTTCCGTCTTTATTAACGTTATCATACTTAGATTCTGAAATTTTGCCATCTTTTACTACCATTGTAAAGGCAGTAACATAGCCGTTATCTTCATTTTTTTCTTCTAAAACATATTCGCCATCTTTTAATTTTGCACCATTATCGATTTCAATTTTTTCTGTTTTTCCAGCTTGAGCAGCTTGAACTAATTGTTGTGCATAGTTTTTAAATGACTCAGTTGAATGAGTTGCTCCTGTTACGACATCAACTCCAGCAACAGATTGAGATGCTACTAACGCATCATTTAATTCTGGAATGAATTTTTCTGGTTTACTATCAGCTTTTTCACCCATCATTTTGTTATAATCAGCATCTTTTGTTTTTGATTTACCATCTTTATCGATGTTATCATATTTAGACTCTGAAATTTTGCCATCTTTTACTACCATTGTAAATGTCGCACGGTAACCTTGATCTTCATTTTTTTCTTCTAACGTATACTCGCCATCTTTAAGATCTCCACCTGCGATTTTCTCTTGTGGTGCAGCTTCTTTTTTATCATCTTTAGCAACTTTTGATGAGGCAGCTGTTGATTCTTTCGTATCTTTATCTTTACTTCCGCCACAAGCAGCTAATAGTAATGTTGACATCGCTAAAACCGTTACGCCAGTAATTAATTTTTTCATTTTCATAATTATAAAACCATCCTTTATATTTAATCATGTGAACTAATCTACAGACTTAATATAACTTATTCCTATTAGAATTGCAATTATTTTTGCTATTATTATTCTTTTTTTCACAAATCTTTTAGTATACAGTCAATTTTTTATTTTTTATTAGAAATAACTAAATTTAATTAGACTTTTTATTCCTTACCCTTTATAATAGTTACGATTGTGTATTTTTTTTCACGTAATCATTTTTTTATTATTTATTTTTTTAGAAAAGGGGAGAAATTTATCATGACTAAAACAGAGATTGTTGTAGTCGGTGCTGGATATTCAGGGATAGCTGCTACAAAAATGCTATCAAAAAAATTGAAAAAAAATAACGACATCCATATTACTTTAATTGATCGTCATTCTTATCAAACAATGATGACCGAGTTACACGAAGTTGCGGGTGGGCGTGTTGAACCTGAAGCTATCCAATACGATTTACAAAGATTATTCTGCAAGAGAAAAAACGTTAGTATTGTTACTGATTCTGTTGTTAACGTTGATAAGGAAAATAAAGTTGTTAAAACCGAAAAAGGCACTTATTCATTCGATTATTTAGTATTAGGTATGGGCGGTGAGCCTAACGACTTTGGTACTCCTGGTGTGAAAGAAAATGGCTTCACTTTATGGTCAATGGATGATGCGATTAAAATTCGTACCCACATCCAAAAAACGGTCACATTAGCTGCCATGGAACCGGATGCTGAAAAACGCAAGGCTATGTTAAACTTTGTCGTCTGTGGTTCAGGATTTACTGGAATTGAAATGGTTGGAGAGTTAATTGATTGGAAAGACAAATTAGCAAAACTTAATAAAATTGATCCAAGCGAAATTAATTTAATGGTCGTTGAAGCGGCTCCTACTATTTTAAATATGTTAGACCGTAACGATGCTGGTAAAGCAGAAAAATATTTAAATAAAAAAGGTGTTACTATCCTAAAAGATACACCAATTGTTGAAGTAGCTGCAGACCATATTGTTCTTAAATCTGGTGAGACAATTCCAACTCACACATTAATCTGGACTGCTGGTGTTAAAGCTAACAGCGATGCAGAAGAATTTAAAATGGAATCTGCTCGTGCTGCTCGTTTGGTTGCAAATGAGTACATGCAAGCTAAAGGTTATGAAGATAAAAATATTTATGTGATTGGTGATTTAGTTTACTTTGAAGAAAAAGAGAATACACCAACACCTCAAATCGTCCAAGCTGCAGAACAAACAGGCCTTTGTGCTGCTAAAAATATTTTAGCTACCATCAATGGTACTGAAAAAGTTGCTTATAAAGGTAAATATGATGGCTTCATGGTATCTATTGGGTCTAAATACGCAGTTGCTTGTGTCTTTGATAAATATCATATGAGTGGTTTCTTTGCAATGGCAATGAAGCACATCATCAACTTACGTTACTTCTTTGATATTCGTTCTGGTTACTATATGTTCCAATACATCATGCATGAATTCTTTAGAATTGGTGATCAACGTAATATTATGAGAGGTCATTCTTCTCGTAACAGCAATGTGTTATGGTCTGTTCCACTACGTGTCTTCTACGGTTTTGTTTGGCTAGTAGAAGCGATGAAGAAAATTGTTGGTACTGGAAAATTAACGAGCCCAAGCACTTGGTTTGGTGAAGGTTCATGGTTTACAGATACTGTTGCTTTCCCATTCCCATGGTTACAACAAGCGGCTGATGCGACTAGTGGTGCTAGTGAAGCAGCCGGAGCGGCTGAGGCAGCTACTGCAGTAGCTGATCCAACGTTTGGTTTAAGCTATGCTTACGGTGAAGAACCTATGACGGTTTTCAAAACAATGCCTAAATGGTTCTCTAATATCATGGAATTCATGATGCCAAACCAAGATGTTGCTTTGTTCATGCAAAAATTTATGACAATTTTTGAAGTCTTACTGGCTTTAGCAATCATCTTCGGCTTATTCACGTGGTTAGCTAATGCGACATCAATTGTTCTAGTTGTTATGTTCTGTTTATCTGGTATGTTCTACTGGGTAAACATTTGGTTCCTATTTGTAGCCTTTGCTTTAATGAACGGCTCTGGACGCTCATTTGGTTTGGATAAGTGGGTTATGCCTTGGATTCAAAAAACTGTTGGTAAGTGGTGGTACGGTGATGTCAAATCACAGTACGGTGAGAATTCCTAACAAATAAATTTAAAGTTCTAGAAGGTTTCTCTTCTAGAACTTTCTTTTATATTGCTTTCTATTTTAATTGATAGTATTCTCACTATGATAGGAGATTTCAATGAATAAAAATAAAAAATTAATCTATATAGCTCTACTAGTTGCCCAAGGAGTTATTATTGGTTTATTAGAAAATATGATTCCATTTCCATTTGCCTTTGCGCCAGGTGCAAAACTTGGATTAGCTAATTTAGTTACTATTATTGCTATTTTTACCATGCCAGTTAAAGATAGTTTTTTACTGGTTATTCTACGTCTATTTTTAACCACTCTACTTGGTGGAACTGTTTCAACTTTACTTTATAGTGCGGCGGGAGCTATTCTTAGTTATCTCGGCATGTTGTGTCTTAAGCAATTAGGTCCTAAAAGAATCAGCACTATTGGAATCAGCGCATTTGGTGGGTTCCTTCATAATGTTGGACAATTACTTGTCGCTAGTTGGATTGCTCGATCTTGGAATGTCATGCTTTACCTACCGGTTCTTTCTTGGATTGGGATTTTAGCAGGAATTGCTATAGGTATTGCCGCTAATTATGTGATGGAACATGTCAAAACAATTCAAGAATTTAAATTAGATTACGACTAATCAATTACTCTTTTAAAGGAGGAGATTACATATGCAAATTCATTCTATGTGGGACGAGTATCCTGCACTCAAAAAAGATTTAGAAAAAACATTAGACCTAATGTCTTCTTCTATTTCGTTACCAAATAAGGACATTGAGCAAACCATTATTGAATTATTTCACTCTGGTGGAAAACTTCTTAGACCTGCCTACCTCCTTCTATTTTCAGAGTTTGGTAAAGACACAGATAAAAAGAAAAGTATCGCACTTGCTGCTGCAATAGAAACTCTTCATACAGCTACTTTAATCCACGATGATATCATTGATGAAGCTGATGTTAGACGTGGTGTAACCACGCTTCAGACTAAATTTGATAAAGATGTAGCTGTTTATTCTGGGGATTACCTCTTTATTGTCTGTTTTAAATTATTAGCCAAATACACAGACTCTCTAAAAAGTATTAAACTCAATACAGCAAGTATGGAAAAAGTTTTACTAGGAGAGCTTGGCCAAATGAGTACTCGTTATAATATTAATACCAGTGTTGAGGAATACATCAATAGTATCTCCGGCAAAACTGCCGAACTATTTGCTTTAAGTTGCTTTTTAGGTTGCTTTGAAAATGGTGGCTCTACAAAATTAGCTTCAAATTGCCGTGAAATCGGTAAATCAATTGGGTTAGCTTTTCAAATAGTTGATGATATTTTAGATTATTCCCAGACTGAAAAATCTATTGGAAAACCTGTTTTAGAAGACGTTAAACAAGGTATCTACAGCTTACCTCTTATATGTGCCTTAGAAGAAAATAGGGACTTCTTTACCCCTCTACTTTCTAAAAAGAACAAAATGACTGAAGAAGATATCCAATTAGTTCATGATGGCGTTATTTCATACGGCGGTGTTACAAAAGCCTACGAATTAGCTGACCATTATACTAAAATTGCTTTAGATTTAATTCAAAAACTACCAAACAATAAAACTAATACCAAACAAACTATTTTAGAGATTACTCAAAGCATTTTAAAGAGAACAAATTAAAAAGTTTTTAGAATGCCTATTTGGATTCTAAAAACTTTTTTTACTTTATTTTAATTGATTAGCAAACCAATTGTTTCCATTTTCAGCTGTTAGAGTTTGTTTTTCTTGAATGTTAACACCACTAATAACACCATAATTTAGAGGTATAAATAGACTATTTGGGTAATATTTTTTAAAGGTCTTTTTATAAATAGAATCTCCCACTATCACATCATAGGTTTCTTTTTCAGCTAAAAGTTCATCCAGAGTTGAAAATCCCAACACGTGTTTCGGATAAAAATAAGTTAAATTTTCAGTTGGTAAGTAAGTACGACATGTAATAGACTGAATTCCTATATCTACACGTAACATGCGCTCGATTGCTTTATTAACAAGCGGTTCCCCTATTAATAAAACTTTTTTAGCAGTCATATCTAGCTGATCTTTTATTGCTTCACTGGGGTCAATTAAAACACTTTTGCAAAATGTAGATAGTTGATCAAAACAAGCGGTTACCCCTGATGAACCAATAGGTAAATCAACTATGTAAGGCATCTCATATTCTTCTTCTAACCACTTAGCTAAACTTACGCCCTCTTCACTGACTACCCAATTAACTTGTCCATCTAATACTTTTAAGAAAGACTCTCTTAAGTTTCCAGCAACCATATTTAACGTATAGCCACTTAACCCTAAACAGTGTTCTAATTCATTAATATCAATGACATTACCTAATGTTAATTTAGTAAAACCTATTAAATTTATTTGTTTTTTAGTTTGATTTTTTTCAGTTTTATCTGATAAAAAGTGTTTTCCAGCACTTAATAAAGCTTGAGAGATACCTACTTGTGCTTCTTCAAAACCTTCCGTTATGAAAGGCAAACAAGAAATACCATGATTCTTCAACTCATCTGCCAACTCTTCATAGTCTCCATGAACAAAATGATTCAATGGAGAACCCACTAAACAAACATCTTTTTTTCCATCATAATTTTGAAGAACAAACTCAACTATATCTGATGTACCCCCAAGAGATAAATCAACGTCTGAAAAATGAGTATGATAAAAATTAGATTGCCTCACGAGAAGAGAGCTTTCAGCAAAAGACTCCATACAACTACCTGGTGTATATAGAATAGTCATGCAATCCCAATCTTCAATTAAAGAGGCTACACCAGCAATATCACTAGCTAACACGGGCATCAATTGCTTTTCATTTTCCTTTTCAACTACCTTAGTTACCGGAACGTTTTTTAACTTTTCTGCAATTTCCTTAATTTCATCTTTACTATTGTGCTGACATTTAGCTATTGGACCACGCCAAATTTGAAAGAAAGGTAGGGAAAAGGTTTGTTCTAGATCTTCTAACATAGAATCATAATCGGTTTGAATAATATAATCTGAACAACCCGCAAATAAAACAATCCCCTTAAGTGGTCGTTTTTTAACTGCCTCTTCCACTACTTTCTCTAATTTTGGGTAAATATCTCCTGTTAAATAATCGGTTTGATCTAACTGACATAAAAAGACATGATCTAAGACATCTAACTCCCCTTCTTGAAAGTAAAATGTTCTTAAACAAGAAGCCGGACCTATACAAATAATAGCCACATCTTCAAGTTCTAGTAAACAATCCGTCACACTTTTTGTGATTTTTTGGCAGCTAGTCATTTTCTTTTGTTTTAACTCAACCATTGATAAGTCCCTCTTCTTCAACTAAGCTTTCTCGCCAATCATATAAGGCATCCTCATCAAAAGGTGTTATCACAGATTCTTTGATAGGATTTTTTATTTTTTCACTAATCTCTTGAAATTCTTGAGTAGCTAATGATTCAGGATAGGCTTCTACGACAGTTTTTTGCTGGTAATCAGCTCGTTTTAAAAAGTTGGAATCATGAATAACTCCTGTACAACTCGCTTGAACATTTTCTAAATAATTAGAAACAATTTTTTGATCCATCTCATCTTGGTACCTATTTAAAATAATTCCACCCATGGTTTCACCACTTTTATCAAAATGAAGTAAGCTTTTCATAATATTATTAGCAGCATACAAGGACATAAAATCAGAAGAAGAAACAATATAAATTTCTTCTGCATAGGCTTTTCTCATTGGTAATGAAAAACCACCACAGACAACATCCCCTAGGACATCGTACACAATAAAATCCCATTCTTCTTCGAATACGCCTAGGCGAGTTAGCTCTTTCATCATAGTCGTTATCCCAATCCCAGCACAACCAACACCTGCTGTGGGCCCTCCTGCTTCAACACACTGAGTTCCATAAATGCCATCAAAGACAAGATCTTCTCGGCTAATTACCCGTCCCTTTGCTTTGATTTGTTGTAAAATAGTTGGAATTCTTTTCCCTACTAGTGTGCGAACAGAATCTGCTTTTGGATCACATCCGATGTGCAATACACGATAACCTTGTTTAGCTAGTGTAGCTGAAACATTACTTGCCACCGTTGATTTTCCAATCCCACCTTTACCATAAAAGGCTATTTTTTTAGTCATTTTCTTGCCCTCCCATATAAACACAAATATCTCGGTTTAACTCTGGTATATTTTTTAGTGATAACTCACATTGATAGAGTTCTCTTAATAACGTTTCATTTATTACCTCTTTAGCTACTCCAAAAGTAAAATGACCGTTCGCATCTAAAATACCTGTTTTATCGTCTAGTATTAAAGCATGATCTGGATTATGAGTGGTCATAATCACCGCGTAACCTTGTTTTTTTAATTCTTTAATTTTTTCAACAGCCTTATACTGATTTCCTACATCTAAATGGGCTGTTGGTTCATCTAATAAAATAATCGAAGGTGACTGAATTAAGGTACGAGTAATAGCAACACGTTGTCTCTCCCCTCCACTTAAATCAGCATAAGAATGATCGGCTAGATGACTTAACCCAAACTCTTCTAATAATTGCTCTACTTTTTCATAATCTTCCCTTTTTGGCTGACTAAACATCCCAAGATACGGGGCTCTTCCCATAACGACATAGTCCCTGACCGAGTATGAAAAAACAGATAATAATTGCTGTTGGACATACCCCATCTCTTGTGCCACTGCTTTTGGCTCCATTTTATGAACTTGTTGCCCATTTATTTTTACCTCACCACTTTTTGGTGTTAATAAATGAACCAGGCAATTTAAAAGAGTCGATTTTCCGGCTCCGTTCGGTCCTAAAATAACTAAACTTTCCCCACTACTAAGCTCAAAATTCACATTAGAAAATGTAGGTTTTCGTTTAGGATAGGCAAACGATAATTGATTGACTTCTAATTTCATGATAAGCGCGTCCTTTGCTTTAATAATAATAAAACATAAAATGGCGCTCCTATTAATCCGGTTAAAATACTTAAAGGGAGCTCAGCAGAAGTAAGCACCCTAGCTAACGTATCTACTATAACCATAAAAATGGCACCTAATAAGCAAGCAACTGGCAGTAATTTGCGATTATCATCCCCAATAATCATCCGTCCCAAATGAGGGATCACTAACCCAACCCAACCTACTGTTCCACTAACAGATACGGAAGATGCTGTTAAAAGTGTTGCACCTAATATAGCCAACAACCTGACTCTACTTACATTAATTCCTAAAGTTTTTGCTTCCACCACTCCTAACGATAAAATATTAATTTGCCAACTAAGAGCTAACAATAAAACGGTTGCTAATAAAATAACAGGCAATATTCTAGTTAAATCCCCCATCGTTACTTTGGCGATACTTCCCATCTGCCAATAAGTTATTTCTGCTAGCTCTGTCTCTGCATCAGCCATATATTTAATCATGCCTAATATAGCCGTCATCAAACCTCCTACGATAACACCTGATAAAACTAAGATAATCATCGTATTATTTCTTACTAATTTTGGGATAAACATAGCTAACCAAACAGCCACTAAACCACCTAAAAAGGCTGTTACTTGAACGAGCTGATTGCCTACTCCTAATAAAATACCCGCCGCAGCTCCTACACAAGCACCTGCTGAAACACCTAACATATCAGGTGATACCAAAGGATTCCTAAAAATCCCTTGGTAGACTGCACCTGATAACGCTAAACTACTGCCAATTAAAATTGCCGCTAAAATCCTTGGTAATCTTAACGTAAAAATGATACTTTCTTCCATCCCAGTCAATGATTGATCCAATAAATTAGCCTTGATTAAAAAAACTTTTACCACATCTTGAGGATTAATCCAATATCGCCCAATGCACAAAGCAAGAAGTGCTACTGCACCAAGTAATAAGGTCATAATTAATATCAACCATTTTACATTTAAGTCCTTCACATCTATCTACCCCGTATTATTTACTTTCTTTATTTGCCTCACGGTTAGTAATGAAGTCCATGTCTTCATCTGTTAGTTTATAGTCAAAAAACTCTTTGTAAAACGTGTTAACTTCATTTTCAAAATCAGCATCAGAGAATAGTTCTGGTTGAATTTTAGATGCCATATAACGAACCATTAATGGCGTTTCTACTCCTGCAACATCCCAGCGGTAAATTCCTTTTGGTGTTTTATAGACTTGTTTTTTCTGTACAGCTGATACTTTACTCCAATCTTTTCCATCCATTTTATTCTCATATAAATCACTTGGCATAGAGTCATCAAAGTTAGTTAAGAAAATAACATCAGGATTCCATTTATAGATTTGTTCCATATTTAATTCCACATTTCCTTTTCCGACTAAATCATGAGCGACATTTTCTCCCCCTGATAGTCCAATAACAGTATCATTAACATAAACACTAAAAGATTGCAGTTGTAATGTTTCTCCACGCATAAATAAAACTTTTACTTTGTCCGCTTCCTTTACTTTCTCTTCTTTTGATAAAAGGTATTCATGTGCCTCATCATAATTTTTATTAATTTCATCAGCTCGTTTTTCTTTACCTAATAGTTGACCAACCGTTGAAAAACCCGCTTTTAAATTATCAATCGTATCACTGTTAATCATGACCGGTGCAATACCTAATTTTTCAAGCTGTTCTCTTTCTTTTGTTTGACTATCCCATAAAAGAGCAACATCTGGCTTCACATTAGCTATTTCTTCCATATTGATACCACCATTATTATCAATATAAGATGTATCTATTTTTCCCATCTTAGGTTCTAGTTTAGGTAGAATAGAAATATCATAAGCTTTTTTAGTTCCCTCTCTTGCTCCCATGATATGGTCTGCCGAACCATCTACTGCATAAACAATTGCTGACCATGGAAGCGGTGTGATTGCCATACCATTAATTTTTTTAGGTACTTCTACTTTATTTCCCGCAATATCTTCTACAATATGTGTTTCTGATTTTTTGCTTGGTTCTTTTTTCGTTTCAGTTGAACCTGTTCCACACCCACTCAACAATAACGTCGTACTAAGAACTAAACCCATTAATAATTTACTTTTACTTTTCATTTCTAAAATCCCCCTATTTACATTTTTATACATAAAAAAAACCAAGGTAGACTAATAAACAGTTTCCCTGGTTTTTTATTGTATGAATTAACTAAGTAATACATCATAAAAAAACCACCTAATGAATCCGTTAGGTAAGCCTATAAAGATAAGTTGACGTATCCTGACTCAAGTTCATCGTAAACAATCTTACTTCCCGGTTTCATCCAGTGTTTTTTTTATGATTGTCTACTCCCTCTTACAGTGGCGGTCACCGTGTTGGTTTTTAACCAACTTCCGATCAACCAATCTTTTAACAGCCCCATTGTAGCATTCAAAATAAACGCTTTCATTAGAGTTTGATTAGTATTTCACATCACAAACAGCTAGTGAATAATATTACTTAGCTGGTATCACACTCTCTAGAATCCTTTTAAATACTATCTTAACAAACAAATGAGACTAATGGTTTCACCTTGCATTCATGCTCTAAGCCCTATATAATCGGATAGACACACAAATTAGTGAAAATAAAAAAAGTGAGGGATTACATGATTACTGTATCAAACGTTAGTCTGCAATTTCCAGATAGAAAATTATTCGAAGATGTAGATATTAAATTTACACCAGGAAATTGTTATGGATTGATCGGGGCTAATGGTGCCGGAAAATCAACGTTCTTAAAAATTTTATCAGGAGAACTAGACCCTTCTACAGGAAGCGTCACTTTAGGGCCTGACGAACGCTTAGCAACTTTAAAACAAAATCATTTTGACTACGAAGATCAAACAGTTCTGCATACTGTTATGATGGGACATAAACGTCTTTATGAAGTGATGCAAGAAAAAGACGCTATTTATATGAAAGCCGACTTTACTGATGAGGATGGCATCAAAGCTGCTGAACTTGAAGGTGAATTTGCTGAGTTAAATGGTTGGGAAGCAGAACCAGAAGCTTCTAGCTTACTACAAGGTTTAAATATCCCTGAAAATCTACATGAATTAAAAATGGCTGAACTAACAGCTGGACAAAAAGTAAAAGTATTACTTGCTCAAGCTTTATTTGGACAACCAGATGTTTTACTTTTAGATGAGCCTACAAACGGTTTAGATCGTGAATCTATTGCTTGGTTAGAAGAATTTTTAATCAACTCTGAAAATACGATCATCACTGTTTCCCATGACCGTCACTTTTTAAATAAAGTATGTACTCACATGGCAGACTTGGATTTTGGTAAAATTAAATTATTCGTTGGGAATTATGATTTCTGGTTAGAATCCAGCGAGTTAGCTGCTAGACTTCAATCGGATCAAAATACTAAAAAAGAAGAAAAGGTAAAAGAATTACAAGAATTTATTGCCCGATTTAGTGCCAATGCCTCTAAATCTAAACAAGCAACGTCTCGTAAAAAAATGCTCGATAAAATTGAACTTGATGATATCCAACCATCATCAAGACGCTATCCTTTTGTTGGATTTAAAGCAGAACGAGAAATTGGTAATGACTTATTGCAAGTTGAGAACATCTCAAAAACAATTGATGGTAAAAAAATATTAGATAATATTTCCTTTACATTAAGAAAAGACGATAAAGCAGCTTTTATCGCTAAAGATGATATCACTACAACAGTTCTTTTCAAAATCATTATGGGAGAAATGGAACCTGATTCAGGATCTGTTCGTTGGGGAGTAACAACTAGCCAAGCCTACTTACCAAAAGACTCTTCTAGTGAATTTGAAACAGATCAACCAATTGTTGACTGGTTACGTCAATATGCATCAAAAGAAGAATCCGACAACACTTTCTTGAGAAGTTTCTTAGGCCGTATGCTATTCTCTGGTGAAGATGTTTTAAAATCAGTCAATGTTCTTTCCGGGGGCGAAAAAGTCCGTTGTATGTTATCTAAATTAATGCTTTCAAAAGCCAACGTGTTGGTCTTAGATGATCCAACAAACCATTTAGACTTGGAATCAATTACTGCACTAAATGATGGATTGATTGCTTTTAACGGATCTATTCTTTTTGCTTCTCACGACCATCAATTTATTCAGACAACGGCTAACAGAATTATTGCTGTCTCTGATACAGGTGTTGTCGACAGAGCTGAAACAACTTACGATGCCTTTTTAGATAATGACACTGTTAAAGAACAATTAGCTAAAATATTTTAATAAAAAAAGCAAGAATAAGAGATACTGATAGGTGTTTACCAGTATTCTAATTCTTGCTTTTTATTTATAAATTGCCCAGTATCTAACCGCTTCTTTTTGTAAAAAATCGGCTTTGAACTCTTTAATTGTATGGCCTTTTTTACTAGTATCACTTGGATTATTCAACCAGAAAGTATTTTTTTCTTCATTGTACCCTGTTAAAACCATAATATGACCTATCTCAGTAAAGTAACCTGGTTTAACTGAAATAACAACTGGGTGTCCTTCCTTCAAATGAATTTTTACTTGCTCTATATTATCTTCTAAATCTGAAAATTGATACGTCATTGCTTCAGCATACGCACTGAATATATTCCATGATGTTCCCTGATCTTCAGAAAAGAATCGATTACCAGACCAATCCAACACATCAACAGGTGTTTTTTCTTTATTATCTAGATAAGATGATACCATCGCTAGAGATGCAATAGCACAGCCATTAATTTCAAGGGTATTTTGAATAGGATCTCCATCCTCAACGCCGTAATACACAGACTTCCACTGTTTGTCAGTCTGAAGTATTAATGGAACTGTTAGTCGATTGTTAAATTTTTTGGCCGTTATTTGCTCATTTACTTCTTCAAGGTATGATTTTTTTACTTCCTTTTTCTTAACTAATAATTTTTCTTTCTTTTTTTGCTCTTCTAATGCGATAGTTACTTGTTTTGTTTTTACTGTATCCATATACATCGAGAAAAAAATAAAAACTACTGTTAAAATAGACACAAAAAGAAGTACTCCAGGCATCTTTTTCCTCACATTTTACCTCCTATCTCATTTTAAATATAATTCTATCTCTCATTATGCCAAATATTCTCTATGATTCCTAGACTAGTCACTTATTTTTATCCAATAAAAAAATCGCATAATCTGCGATTTTTTATTTATCAATCCCAAAAGAGAAAACTGCAATTGCTCCATAGCCCGTATGACTTGAAATTGTCGGTCCCATAGGTAATAATTCTACACCTTCAACAGTCAGTCTTTGACCTATTAATTTTTTTACATACTCTGCGGCATCCAAGTCTCCTGCATAAGCAACTATTAAAGTCTGAGACTCTTCATCTAGAATAGTACGCTTAGTTTCATCAACTAATTTCTCTAAAGATTTTTTACGTCCCCTAACTTTTCCTACATTAATAAGCTTCCCCATCTTATCCATAATGATAATAGGTTTTATTTTTACTAAACCACCAATCGTTGCAGAAGCTTTGGAAATTCTCCCACCTCTCTCCAAATGGGCTAAATCATTCACTGTTACCCAAGAATGTGTTTTATTTATCATTTTTTCTAACCATTCTAAAGTATCTGCTAAACCACTTCCTAAATCTCTATGTTTAATAATCTCTTTAATCAGTAAACCTTCCCCTAAACAAGCCGCCTTTGAATCTACAATTGTTATTGGTAAGGGACCGTTTTCTTCTTCTAGTATAGTTAAAGCTGATAAAGCATTATTATAAGAACCACTCAGACCAGATGAAAAAGCTAAATATAATAATGGTGTGTCACTACCAATGTATTTTCTAAAAACATCTAAATAAGCTCCCATGTTAATCTGTGAGGTACTAGGCATTTCACCTGCCTTTAATTGCTCCATAAACCAATCATAATCAAACGTTTTGCCTAAATCATCTATATGTTCTTTATCATTTAAATTAATGATCATACTAACTAACTGAATTTCATTATCTTCTAGATACTCGCTAGGTAAATCACAACATGAATCTACCAACAAATCAAATTGTTTTTTCATTTAATTACCTCCTTCCCTTATATTACTATCATTTAAGAAAAAGGAGAAGAAGTGAAAAACTTCTTCTCCTTTTTTATTATTTTATATCTGAGCCCAAACACTTTCTAAGACATTTGTTTGTGTCCTATCTGGTCCTACTGAGAAAGTTGAAATCCTGACCCCAACCAATTCAGAAATACGATGTACATAATTTCTGGCATTTTCTGGTAATTCTGCTAATGTTTTACAACTTGTTATATCTTCAGTCCATCCTGGTAACTCTTCATAAATAGGCTTACAGCGGCTTAATTCTTTTAAACTAGCTGGATAATGATAAATTTTTTCTCCATCTAATTCGTACGCTGTACAAATTTTAACAGTTGGTAGACCTGTTAATACATCTATTGAATTTAAAGATAGATTTGTGATACCTGAGACACGTTTGGAGTGGCGCATAACAACTGTATCAAACCATCCTACACGACGAGGGCGACCTGTTGTTGTCCCATATTCACGACCTACTTCACGAATTTGTTGACCCGTTTCATCAAATAATTCAGTTGGGAACGGTCCATCTCCTACACGAGATGTATAAGCTTTACATACGCCGACAACTTTATCAATCTTTGATGGTCCAACCCCGCTTCCAATTGTCACACCACCCGCAACAGGGTTTGAAGAAGTGACAAATGGATAGGTTCCTTGATCAATATCAAGCATAACTCCCTGAGCACCTTCAAATAATACCCGTTTTCCTTCGTCTAAAGCATCGTTCAAAATAACGGAAGTATCTGTTACGTATTTTTTAATTTCTTGTCCGTACTGATAGTATTCTTCAAAAATCTCTTCAAAGATTAAAGGCTCCGAATCAAACATTTTAGTAAACAAACGATTTTTCTCTTCAAGATTAATTTTTAATCGTTCTGCAAATATTTCTTTATCCAAAAGGTCTGCAATCCTAATTCCTACGCGAGCTGCTTTATCCATATAAGCTGGCCCTATACCTTTAATAGTTGTCCCAATTTTATTCTCACCTTTAGCATCTTCTTGAAGCTGATCCAACTTAATATGATATGGCAATATAACATGCGCTCTATCTGAAATCCTTAAATTAGTCGTTTCAATTTTATGATCTGCTAAATATTCTAATTCTTTTGTAATTGATTTTGGATTTATTACTACTCCATTACCAATTACACTAATTTTTTCTTTATAAAAAATACCAGAAGGAATTAAATGTAGTTTATATGTTGTTCCATCAAATTGAATCGTATGGCCTGCATTGTCTCCACCTTGATAACGTGCAATAACCTCAGCATTTTCACTTAGAAAATCTGTAATTTTCCCTTTACCTTCGTCGCCCCACTGCGTTCCTACTACTACAACTGATGACATATTAACACTCCATTCTGTTATTATTATTACTTAACTATTTTATCAAATTAACGGTCTTTTTTCAAATAAAACCGAACGTTATTTTATTATTTATTTATCAAGGGTCAAAAAACGAACATTAAAATTCTTCTCTTGGTGATAATGATGAAAATTTATTATATTCTTTAATGAATAATAATTCAACAGTCCCTCTAGCTCCACTACGGTTTTTTTCAATAATGACTTCAATTACATTATTTGTTTCAGGTGCTTCTTCTTCTTCACCATCCTCATTCCGATAATAATCATCTCGATAAAGGAAAGCTACAATATCAGCATCTTGCTCGATTGATCCAGATTCTCTGATGTCACTTAACACTGGACGTTTATCTTGTCTTTGTTCAACACCACGAGATAGTTGAGATAATGCTATTACTGGAACTTTTAATTCCTTGGCTAATTTTTTTAACTGTCTCGATATTTCTGAAACTTCTTGTTGACGATTCTCACGACCTGTACCTTCAATTAACTGAAGATAATCAATTAATATCAATCCTAAATCACCTTGTTCTTGGTGAAGTTTTCGACATTTTGCTCTTATTTCAGAAATTTTAATTCCCGGTGTATCATCAATGAATATATTGGCTTTCGACAAGCTACCCATGGCTACAATGATATTATCCCACTCTTCATCTGATAGCTGCCCTGTTTTTAAGTGGCTAGCTTCCACCAAACCTTCAGAACAAAGCATGCGATTTACTAAAGATTCTGCACTCATCTCCAAGCTGAAGATAGCCACAGACTCATCTGTCTTTGTCCCAACATTCTGAGCAATATTTAAGGCAAAGGCTGTCTTTCCTACAGCAGGTCTTGCTGCTAAGATGATTAACTCCTCATCTTGAAGACCTGCTGTCATTTTATCCAACGCATGATAACCTGTAGGTAGGCCAGTAATTGACTCACCTTGTTGAGATAACTTTTCAATTTGATTAATAGAATCTCCCAAAACATCAGCAATAGCTAAAAAACCACTACGATTTCTTTTTTCTGAAACTTCAAGAATTCTTCTTTCAGCTTCATCCAAAATACTCTCTACATCTTCATCTTGTTCAAATCCGCTCGTTACGATATCAGTTGCCGTTTGTATCAAATTTCTAAGCAATGCTTTTTGTTCTACTATTTGAGCATAATAGCCAACGTTTGCTGCAGTTGGTACACTTAATGTTAATTCAGATAAATAACTAACACCACCAATATCCTCAAGCATTTTCTTTTGTTCTAATTGATCCTTAACCGTTATAGCATCAATCGCTTCATTACGATTGTTTAAGTCAATCATTATTTGAAAAATGGTTTGATGCGAACGACGATAAAAATCTTTTGCGTCTATGTATTCCATTGCCTCCACGATTGAATCTGAATCTAGAAAAACAGAACCTAAAACAGCTTGCTCTGCATCAATACTCTGTGGAGGAATACGATCTTGTTGGATAAGTTCCATTTAACTTAATTCCCCTATCCTGCTTATTTATTCAGCAACTACATGAACACGTAATTTTGCTGTTACTTTTTTATGCAATTTTGTAGGTACATTGGTATAGCCTAAAGCTTTAATTGGTTGTTTCAGGTCCATTTTACGCTTATCTACTTTAATTTTATGTTGTTTTTCTAGAGCATCTGCTATTTGTTTTGAAGGTATTGACCCAAATAAGCGACTATCTTCACCAGCTTTTGATGTGATTACAACTTCAAATTCTTCTGCTTCTATCATTTCTTTTAATTTATTTGCTTCAGCCAAAACTTCAGCATCTTCTTTTGCCTTAGCATTAGATTTACCTTTTAATTCACTTAAATTCTGTGAAGTAGCTTCAACCGCTAACCCTTTTTTTAATAAAAAGTTTTGTGCATAACCTACTGCAACGTCTTTAACTTCACCTTTTTTACCTTTTCCATTAACATCTTGTAAAAATATAACTTTCATAGAGGTTCACTCCTTATCTATATTAAAAAACTAAATTACCTTACTTCTCTATTTTAACATAATTATGAAGTTTCATGAAATATATTTGAATGTTTCACGTGGAACAAAAAAAGACATTCATCATAAATGAATGTCTCAAAGTTTTATTGTTCTTCACCAACGAATGGTAATAATCCCATAATTCTTGCACGTTTAATTGCAATAGTTAATTTTCTTTGGTGTTTAGCACAAGTACCAGTCACACGACGTGGTAAAATTTTACCTCTTTCAGAGATAAATCTTGATAATAATTCAACATCTTTATAGTCGATGTTATCAATATGATTAGCTGTAAAGTAACATACTTTACGACGTTTTCTTCCGCCTCTTCTTTGTTGAGCTGCCATTGTTTGCCCCTCCTATTCTATTTTTAGAATGGTAAATCGTCATCCGAAATATCGATTTGTGATGAGCTTCCAAAAGGATCACTATCACGATCAAAACTCGGCATTTCGTTTTTACTTGAAGATTGGCCAAATGATTGTTTGTTTTGATTTTGAGAAAAATTATTTCCTGAATCCTGATTTCCAAAGCCACCTGTTTGTTGTCTTTGTTCAGATACATTACGTGATTCTAACAATTGGAAATTATCACATACTACTTCTGTAACATATACTTTTTGACCTTGCTGATTTTCATAATTACGTGTTTGAATTCGGCCAACAACACCTAACAAAGTACCTTTTTTAGCATAATTTGCTAAAGTTTCTGCTGGTTTCCTCCAAATAACACAATTAACAAAATCGGCTTCACGTTCTCCACTTTGGTTAGTAAAGTTACGATTAACAGCCAAATTAAATGTTGCCACAGCTGATCCATTAGATGTAAATCTAAGTTCTGGATCACGAGTAAGTCTTCCTACTAGCACAACGTTATTAATCATTTGTCGATCTCCTCTCGTTTAATTGTTTCATGTGAAACATTTTTAGTTTTCTTCTTTTACAACCATATGACGTAAGATATCGCCATTGATTTTAGCTAAACGATCAAATTCATTGATTGCCACTACATCTGTAGAAGAAACTTTAACGATATGGTAGATTCCTTCGTGGAAATCTTGGATGTCATATGCTAAGCGGCGTTTGCCCCATAACTTAGATTCCAATACTTCTGCACCGTTATCTTTCAAGATTGAATCGAAACGATCTACAAGAGCAGTTTTTGCTTCCTCATCAATGTTAGGACGAATGATGTACATAATTTCGTATTTTGTTGCCTGATTCATTGATTTTCACCTCCTTATGGACTAAAGGTTCCTAATTTTAATAGGAACAAGGAAAGTAAACGATTTGTTTACTCACATTTCATAATTTTACTATAGTTTGGTTAATTATGCAATATTTTTTTATGATTATATTTAAATTATTCTTAAAGTCTTGAGAGACAAAATAAAAAAACCTTTTATTTTACTCATAAAAGCTAAATAAAAGGTTTTTTTACATTTATTCTGTTTCTTTTATTTCTTCATTCTGTTTTGGACTTGATTCTGCTATTACTTCATTTTCTTCAACTTCATCTTCTTTTGCAACTTTAGCCATTGTGGAAACAAGAGCGTCTTCTTCTAACCTAATTAAACGAACTCCTTGAGTAGATCTCCCTGTTTGAGAGACAGAATCAATACTAAAGCGAATAATAACACCTTTATTCGTAATTAGCAGAATATCCTCTTCTCCAGTAACTGTGGTTAAACCTATTAAATTACCATTTTTATTAGTAATATTAACTGTCTTAATCCCTTTACCACCACGACCTTTTACAGGATATTCGCCTGCAGAAGTTCGCTTGCCATATCCATTTTCGGTGATAACTAATACTTCAGATTCAGGATGTAAAATATCCATACCGACTACATAGTCATCTTCTCTTAAGCGAATACCACGAACCCCAGCAGCACTTCGTCCCATGGAACGAACTTTTTCTTCGTTAAACGTTACAGAATAACCTTTATTGGTTCCAATAATAATTGTTTCATGACCATTTGTTAATGCAACATTGATTAATTGATCATCTTCTTTTAAACCAATTGCCTTTAGTCCATTCGTTCTAATATTAGCAAATTCCGTTACTGCTGTTTTTTTAACAGTTCCTAGTTTTGTAGTAAAGAATAAGTAATGATCCTCTTCTGCTTTTCCTTCAACACTAATAATCGCTTCAATGCTTTCAGAAGAATCAATGCCTAGTAAATTAATGACAGGGATTCCTTTTGCTGTTCGACCATATTCAGGAATTTCATATCCTTTAGCTCGGTAAACTTTTCCAGTATTTGTAAAGAATAGTAAGCTATCATGTGTTGAACAAGACACTAAGTTCTCAACAAAATCATCTGAGTGAACGCCCATCCCTTGGACACCTCGCCCACCACGGTTTTGAGTCCTAAATTCTGTACTTGGTAAACGTTTGATATAACCATTATGGGTTAGCGTAATCACTATATCTTCTTCTTCAATCAAGTCTTCATCTTCTAAACTTAAAACTTCACCAACAAGAAGTTCTGTCCGACGAGGATCTTGATATTTTCGTTGAACTTCATCAAGTTCTGTACTAATAATTTCAAGCACTCGATCGTGATTAGCCAATATATCTTTCAAATCAGCAATTAATATTAATAACTCCTGATATTCATTTTCAATTTTATCTCTTTCTAAACCTGTTAGACGACGTAATCGCATATCTAAAATGGCTTGTGCTTGACGGTCAGACAGCTCAAACTGCTCAATTAAAGCTTTTTTAGCTACATCATCTGATTTAGACGAACGAATGACACGTATAATTTCATCAATATGATCTAAAGCGATCCGTAAGCCCTCTAAAATGTGCGCTCTGGCCTCTGCTTTATTTTTATCGAATTCTGTACGTCGAACGATTACTTCTTCTTGGTGAGCTAAATAGTGCTCTAAAATTGATTTCAAACTTAAAACTTTTGGAACACCTTTAACAATGGCAAGCATATTGAAACCAAAGCTATTTTGAAGGGCTGTTAACTTGTAGAGATTATTTAGTACAACTGACGCACTAACATCACGTCTTACCTCAATCACAATACGCATACCTTCACGAGAAGATTCATCTCTTAAATCAGTAATTCCTTCTATTCGTTTTTCACGATGTAAATCAGCAATTCGTTCTACAAGTTTTGCTTTATTTACCATGTAAGGGATCTCTGTAACAATAATTCTTTCTTTACCATTTTTCATTTCTTCAATGTTAACCTTAGCACGAACAATTATTTTACCTTTACCCGTTTCATAAGCTCGACGAATTCCTGATTTTCCCATCACTAAACCACCAGTTGGAAAATCAGGTCCAGGTAGAGCTTCCATCAAGTCTGCTGTCGTTGCTTCACTGTTATTCATTAATACTTTTAACGCATCAATTACTTCGGTTAAATTATGAGGTGGGATATTCGTTGCCATACCAACAGCAATTCCCGTTGTTCCATTGACTAGCAGGTTAGGAAAACGAGCTGGCAATACTTCAGGTTCTCTTTCTGTTTCGTCATAGTTATTTTGGAAATTAACCGTATTTTTGTTGATATCTCTAAGCATTTCAATGGCAATTTTACTCATTCTTGCTTCCGTATAACGCATCGCCGCAGCTCCGTCACCATCAACAGAACCAAAGTTACCATGACCGTCCACTAACATGTTTCGATAACTGAATGGTTGTGCCATCCGTACCATTGATTCATATATTGCACTATCACCGTGGGGATGATATTTCCCCATAACATCTCCAACAATACGTGCTGATTTTTTATGCGCTTTATCGGGAGTTACACCCATTTCATTCATTCCATATAAAATACGACGATGAACAGGTTTTAGTCCATCACGTACATCTGGCAATGCACGAGAAACAATAACACTCATAGCATAATCAATAAATGAATCTTGCATTTCATCAGTCACATTTATATCTTTAATAATTCCTTTTACTTCCTCAGACATGAACACTCCTCCTTCTATACTAGTCTAGATATCTAAGTTTTTAACATAATGAGCATTCGCTTCAATGAAATCACGTCTAGGCTCAACCTTATCACCCATTAGCATTTCAAATACAGCATCTGCTTTAATAGCGTCATCTACACTTACACGTAACATAGTACGCTGATCAGGATCCATCGTTGTATCCCATAATTGATGATCGTCCATTTCTCCAAGCCCTTTATAACGTTGAACACTTGGTTTTGGTGTTGCAGGTAATGATTCCACGACTTCGGCTAATCTTTCATCTGCATCTTTACCAGGTTGAACGTAAGTGATATTCTTACCTTGTTTTACGCCGTATAAAGGTGGTTGAGCAATATAAACATACCCAGCTTCAACAACAGGACGCATATAACGATAAAAGAGGGTTAATAATAAGGTTCTAATATGAGCCCCATCCACGTCCGCATCGGTCATAATAACTAATTTATGATATCTAGCTTTAGAGACATCAAAGTCTGATCCAAATCCAGTTCCCATTGCTGTAAATAAAGAACGAATTTCTTGATTGGCTAAAATCTTATCCATCGTTGCCTTTTCAACATTCAATATTTTACCTCGAATAGGTAAAATCGCTTGCGTTCTACGGTCACGACCAGTCTTAGCTGACCCCCCCGCAGAATCCCCTTCGACGACAAATAACTCACATTCTTCAGGGACACGACTTGAACAATCCGCTAATTTACCAGGTAAACTGCTAATTTCAAGAGCTCCTTTACGACGCGTTACCTCACGCGCACGCTTAGCTGCTAAACGTGCTTTAGACGCTAAAATTCCCTTTTCAACTACTTTTTTAGCGGTAACAGGATTTTCTAATAAAAACTTATTAAACGCTTCAGAAAATAAACGATCTGTTACAGTACGAACTTCTGAATTACCTAATTTCGTCTTAGTTTGTCCTTCAAACTGAGGTTCCGGATGTTTAATTGAAATGATGGCTGTGATTCCCTCACGAACATCTTCCCCACTTAAATTCTCTTCATTTTCTTTAATCAGTTTTTGCTTTCTAGCATAATCATTAATAACACGTGTTAAAGCCGTACGGAAGCCAAATTCATGGGTTCCACCTTCATAGGTATGAATATTATTCGCAAAACTCAATAAGTTTGTGTGATAACCATCTGTGTATTGAATGGCTACTTCTACCGTAATATCTTGTTGTTCCCCTTCTGTATAAATAGGCTCATCAAATAAAACAGTTTTATTTTTATTTAAGTATTCAACATAACTCTTAATACCACCCTCATAGTAAAATGCTTCTACTTTAGGATTTTCTTCACGTAAATCTTCAATGGTTATTTTAAGTCCACGGTTTAAAAATGCTAATTCACGGATACGAGTTTGTAATTTTTCATACTCAAAAACATCTGTTTCAGTAAAAATTTCAACATCTGGTTTGAAATTAATCTCTGTTCCGTGTTTTTCAGTCTCACCAATTACTTTTAAGTCTGCACAAATTTTCCCTTGATTGAACTCTTGGAAATGGATTTTACCATCTACATGAACTTTAACTGTAAACTTTTCAGATAAGGCGTTTACAACAGATGAGCCTACCCCGTGAAGACCACCAGAAACTTTGTATCCTCCACCGCCAAATTTACCACCAGCGTGTAGAACAGTTAGTACTGTTTCAACTGCAGGGCGACCTGTTTTTTCTTGAATCCCTACAGGAATACCACGACCGTTATCTATTACCGTAATACTATTATTTTTTTCAATGATGACATTTATTTCTGTACAATAGCCTGCTAAGGCTTCATCAATTGAGTTATCTACAATTTCCCAAACTAAGTGATGCAATCCTTGAGGTCCTGTAGAGCCAATGTACATCCCTGGTCTCTTGCGGACAGCCTCTAATCCTTCTAATACTTGAATTTGACTGGCATCATATGCGTGAGCTTGTTCCTTATTTTTATTTTCTTCTGTCAAATTAGTCACTATTCCCTTCTACTATCCCCTCAGAAATATTAAAAATTCTAGGTGTGATACTTAATTTATTTTCTAAATGTGCTAGGCTTGTTGTCGTTAAAAAAGTTTGTAATTTATTTTCAATAAATTCCATTAAATGAACTTGTCTATCATCATCTAGCTCACTTAGGACATCATCCAAAAGTAAGACTGGATATTCTCCAATCTCTTCATTAATTAATTCTATTTCAGCTAGTTTGATACTAAGTGCAGTGGTTCTTTGTTGCCCCTGAGAACCAAAATTTTGTACATTTTTTTGATTAACATAGAATTGTAAATCATCTCGGTGAGGTCCAATGGATGTGGTTAGATGCTTAAGATCTTTTTCAGTTGTTTTTTTTAATTCATTGACTAATAGATGAAAGAGGTCTTTCTCATCCATTTCATCGTTTAGCTCTAATTGGGTTTTATAGGTAATTGTTAAATTTTCTTTTCCGTAAGTTATTTGTTGATGAATATCATTTGCCCAATGTTCCAGTTGTTTTAAAAATTTTAAACGAGAGAACAATACAAAGCTCCCAGCCTTAGCTAATTGCTCAGATAAAACATCTAAATAAATGAGATCTTTTTTTGGAGTAAATGCTATTTTTTTTAAATATTGGTTTCTTTGCTTCAAAACATTTTGATATGTACTTAGGTTGTGGAGATATTGAGGATTAATTTGACCTATTTCCATATCTAAAAATTTACGCCTATTTTGAGGAGCTCCTTTAACAAGATACAAATCTTCTGGAGCAAAGAGAATGACGTTTAAATTTCCAACATAATGGCTTAATTTACCTTGTTCTAAACCATTTACTTTTGTTTTTTTGCCTTTATTAGAAATTATCATGGTTAAATCTAGATAGCCATTTTTCTTTTTTATTTTACCTTCAATTCTTGCAAACTCTTGATGCCAATGAATCATTTCTTTTTCATTATTACTTCTATGACTACGGGCAAGGGACAAAACATAAATACTTTCTAAAAGATTCGTTTTTCCTTGAGCGTTCTCACCTAAAAAAATATTTAATTTAGGTGAGAAGTCTAGCTCCAAAAAGTCATAATTACGATAGGATCGTAATGATATTTTTTCAATGTTCATGTAATTAATCCTTGTCTATAGGCATTTTAGCCATAAAAAAAGTACCTAAATCAGGTATTTCAATCATCATTTCAGCATATAACTTTCGACCACGACGATTTTCCAACTCGCCATCAACGTAAACAGCATGCTCTTGTAAATACCACTTAGCCATACCACCACTAGAAATGACATCAACTTCTTTTAAGAATTGTCCTAAAGTTATATAGTCCGCTTTTAATAAAAAACTTTTTTTCACAAATTTTCACCTTCTTTTTTCAAGGTTTAGCTAATCATATTATACCTTTTTTATGCTATAAAAACAAATATTCTTTATATTTTTGCATTTTAAAGCAAATTGAATAATAATCGATAGTTTTCTCATTTTAAAGGATATATTGCTTAGAACGTAAATTATGGCGTTTTTTTTAATTGTACAAAAAAAACTATCCGAAGATAGTTTTCAGTAAATTTAATTAGTTCGTACAGGTGTAATAAGTTGAATAAAGTTTATTTCATCGTCATTGGGCTGTAATGTAAATGGCCTAATTGGAGAAATAAATTTAATAACAACATCGATATTTCCAAAAGACTTAAGTGAAGCTTTCATATAATCAGGATTGAAAGATATATCTATGGGTTCACCTGTAACATTTAGGTAGTTTAACGATTCTTCTACATTCCCAATCTCCGGGGAATTACCGTAGATAATAACCTGTTCTGAACTGATAGACAATTTCACGATATTATTACGACCTTCATGAGATAAAAGAGAAGCTCGATCAATTGCTGAAAGTAATTCAGGAACGTTAAATTCTATTTCTGTACTAAATGTTGTTGGTATTAATCGATTTGTATCAGGATAATTACCTTCCAATAATCGTGAATAAAAATGCATCCCTGATGTTTTAAATAAAACTTGGTTTTCCATTATAGATATCTCTACCAACTCTTCTTCATCTTTAAATGAACGAGATAATTCTTGCAAACTTTTTCCAGGAACAACAATATCAAACGCATTGTTCGTTTCTCCAATAGTAATCATTCGTTGGCTTAAACGATGACTATCTGTTGCAACAGCTAATAATTCATTATTTTCTAATGTGAAATGGACACCTGTTAAGATTGGACGGCTTTCATGTTGGGAAACAGAAAAAACAGTTTCACTTATCAACTTATTTAATACTCTAGCGGAAAGTTTAAATGTATTCTGATTATCAATAACTGGTAAATGTGGATAATTTTCAGAATTTAAGCCATTAACATTAAATAAAGCTTTACCTGACGAAATAATAACTTGATTATTTTCTATTAATTCTAAACTTAAGGTTTCTTCTGGTAATTTTCTTATAATTTCATTAAAGAAACGAGCTTGTAAAACAATTGATCCTGTTTTTTCAATCAGCATATTAGCTTTTTCATCTTCTACACTTAAAAAAGTTTCAATAGAGATATCTGCATTACTTCCTGTCAGAGTTAGGCCTGCCTCAGTTAATTGCAATTTTACGCCTGTTAAAATAGGAATAGTTGTTTTACCAGAAATAGCTCTTTGAACAGTTGCTAATTCATCTAAAAATGCGTTTCGATTTAGTGTGACTTTCATTGGATTCTCCTTTTAAATAATATAAAAAATATAGTAATAGTAGTAGGTCTTGTTGATACTGTGGAAAACTATTCTCAAGCAATAATATATAAATAAAATAGCCTGTTAATAACATGTGGATAACTGAATACTAAAATAGTAAGTTATCCACATGTTAAGAAATAAGAATATTTTTAAGTTCTCCAACTTCTTTTTGAATAGTTGGATCAGTATCTAGTAATTGTTGAATTTTTTCGTGAGCATGAATAACGGTTGTATGATCTTTACCTCCAAATTCAGCACCTATTTTGGGTAAAGAATTATCAGTTAAATCTCTGGAGAGGTACATCGCTATTTGACGAGGAACTACAATCGATTTTACTCTTTTTTTACCCTTTAAATCTTTTAATTGTAAATGGTAATATTTACAAACCTCTTCTTGGATTAAAAGAATAGAAAGCTCACTTTTTAATTTAGCAGGTTTCAAACTTTTTAGTGCATCTGCAGCAAGGCTAGTTGTAATATCATGCCCATTCATGGTTGCATAGGCTTGAACTCTGACCAAAGCTCCTTCTAGTTCTCTAATATTAGAATCAATTTGACCAGCAATATAAGACAGAGTATCATCAGGAATTTCTAAACCTTCTGCATTTGCTCGTTTTCTTAAAATTGCGATTCGTGTTTCTAAGTCTGGTGGTGTGATATCAACGGATAATCCCCACGCAAAACGGGAAACAAGACGTTCCTGTAATTTAGGAATTTCATTTGGTAAGCGATCGCTTGTTAAAACAATTTGCCTACCTTCATTATAAAGAGTATTAAATGTATGGAAAAATTCTTCTTGTGTTCCTTCTTTATCAGCAAAAAATTGGATGTCATCAACTAAAAGTAAATCAACACTGCGGTATGCTTGTCTGAATGCTTCAGATGTTCTATTTTGAATAGAATTAATAAAATCATTTGCAAACGATTCACTTGTGACATATTTAATTTTTGCATCTGGCTGATTAGTCAGCATTTGATGACCTATTGCATGCATCAAATGGGTTTTCCCCAATCCTACACCTCCATAGAAAAATAAAGGATTATATGTAGCACCAGGATCTTCGGAAACAACTAAAGCTGCAGCATGAGCCATTTGGTTTCCTTTACCGATAACAAAAGTATCAAAGGTATATTTTGAATTTAATAAAGCTTTTTTACTATTTTGTTTAACGATATCAGGTAACTCTGAATGGATAGGATCTGGTCTTTTCTCAGGTTCTTTTTTTTCATTTTCAAGAATAAAAACAGGAGTAACTTCTTCTCCTGTTAATTTAAAACCAGTTTCTACAATTTTAGAAGCAAGATTTTTTTCCCAATACTCTTTATGTAAGTTGGAAGGTACTTCAATTGTTAATAAGTTGTTAACTAAACTAATGGGTTTAGCTTGTTCAATCCAAGCATTAAAACTTGGAGGTGTTAATATCTTTCGATAGTCATCTTCCAATTCTTTCCATATATAATCAATATTGGGCATAACTGTCCCCCTAAAAAATAGTTTCTTGTATATTCTAGCATTTTTATAAAAAGTTTTCCACTGATTTTTTCCACTGTGGATAATAAGTTAACAAACTGTAATAATAGTTTTCCACAAGCAATAGAAAAATGTGTATAGTTTTAAATTAATTATACTTGTTCTAAAAGTTATCAACAGGGAATATTGTTGTTTTATAAGCTTTTTTTAAGGTTGTTAACAAGGTATTATTAAAATGTGGATAAGTTCTTAACAGCTTGTGTTTCTGTTGATAACTTAAGAATAACTAAGTAGTCTGAATTTTAAAGGAAAAGAGTATTCACACACATGTGGATATCTTTAAAGAGAAGTGTTAATAACATTTTTATTTTTAATCTAAAGATGAGTTGACAAACCTATTGTTTTCTTTGTATAATGTCATAGTCTATCTAAGTGATTTAGAAAGCATATTTAGTTGTAGGAGGTGGATTGAATGAAAAGAACATATCAACCAAAAAAACGTAAGCGTCAAAAAGTGCATGGTTTCCGTAAACGCATGAGCACAAAGAACGGTCGTCGTGTATTAGCTACTAGACGTCGTAGAGGAAGAAAAGTATTAGCAGCATAAATCACTGAATCTTAGACTCAGTGATTTTTTTTTATAAAAAAATGAAAAAATCAAGTACTTTATGCTATTATGATGGTGGTATTGTATTACCAAATACTATAGAAATTAAAAGGAATGCCATATGAAAAAATCCTATCGTATAAAGAAAGAAAAAGAATTTCAAAAAATTATTTATAAGAAGGATTCTTATGCTAATCGAAATTTTATTGTCTATATTTATCCAGCAGAAGAAAATAAACATTTTCGTGTTGGTTTATCAGTTGGGAAAAAAATAGGTAATGCTGTAACAAGAAATAAGGTTAAGCGTTTAATGAGGGAATCTTTATTTGAATTAAAGGATAATATTAAACCTGAATATAATGTAGTGTTGATTGCAAGACCAAATATTGTAGGATTATCCATATTAGAAGTAAAAAAAAATATACAACATGTTTTTAAATTAGCAAATATAATTGAATAAGTGAGGTCTGAATTAGTGAAGAATAAGAAAAAGTGGCTACTTGTCATAAGTATGTTGACTCTTGTGCTTGTCTTAACAGGTTGTGGGACAGGAACGGTCAATAGTTCAAGTACTGGATTGTGGGATCGTTACATTGTTTATTATTTTGGAGAAGCGATAAAAGCGTTATCTTTTGGAAACGCAGGTATTGGTATTATACTCTTTACTTTTATTGTTCGAATTATTTTAATGCCGTTAATGCATTATCAAACAAAAAGCACTCGAAAAACTCAAGAGTTACAACCTAAATTAAAGGCTCTTCAAGAAAAGTATGCTTCTAAAGATGCTGAAACAGTTAGAAAGCTACAAGAAGAACAACAAAAGCTTTATAGTGAACATGGTGTTAACCCATTATCTGGGTGTTTACCATTACTTGTTCAAATGCCAATTATGATGGCATTATGGCAAGCAATCTCTCGTGTACCAGAATTAACTCAAGGAACATTCCTTTGGTTAGAGCTAGGAAAAATAGATCCAACGTATATTTTACCTATTTTAGCGGCTATCTTTACTTTTATGAGTACCAAATTGACATCAATGGGACAAGTTGATGTTCAAGGTGCTATGAAAATGATGAATTACATTATGCCTGCAATGATTTTATTTATGGGGATTAACTTAGCGAGTGGTTTATCATTGTACTGGGTAATCTCAAACGGTTTCCAAGTTATTCAAACGCTAATTATTAATAATCCATTTAAGATTAGACGCAAACGGGAAGCTGAGCTAAAGAAAAAAACGGATCTTGAAAAAGCGTTACGTAAAGCAAACAATCCAAAGAAAAAAAGATAAAACTACTATATAGGGGGTTCTTATTATGCCAAAATTTACAGCTGAAACCATAGATCAAGCCATCAAATTAGGATTAACAACACTTCAATTAACAAAAAGTGAAGCAGATATCCAGATTATTGAAGAAGGTAAAAAAGGATTTCTTGGAATTGGTAAAAAAGAAGCAATTGTTGTTGTGGAAGGTATTAAGCCCGTTGAAGTGAAAGAAGAAACGAAGAGTGAAAAGGCTAAAAAAGTTGTTGTTCCTAAATCAGTATCAGCGGTTACAGACAATAAACCTAAAAATATATGTGAAAATCAAGCTGAGACTAAAGAATTAGTTAACTTATCAGATGATGAGGCTGTAACTGCACTTGCTGTTTATTTAACAGATATTACAAGAGATTTGGGTTCAGTGGCAATGGTAAAAGTTTCAAGAACAAAAGAACAAGTGATTTTCAATCTTGAAACTGAGAAAAAAGGCTTGTTAATCGGAAAGCATGGAAAGTTATTAAATGCTATTCAATATTTAGCTCAAGTTTATATTCACCGCATTGCAAAAAATAGAATTTCTATTGTTGTTAATGTAGGTGATTACAGAGAACGTCGAGAAGCTATTATTAAACGACTAACAAAACAGACTTTAAGACAAGTTAGGGAAACAGAACAACCTGTATTCTTAGAACCAATGCCAGCCTTTGAACGAAAGCAAGTTCATTCAATTTTAGCGAAAGAAACAGATATTTCAACACACTCTGAGGGAAATGAACCCCATCGCTATTTAGTAGTTGAATTAAAAAATTAATATTAGGAGTGTCGTTAAGGAAACTTACGACACTTTTTTTAGTTATGTGGGATAGTTTATAAATTCTGAGGTTTAATCTAGAAATTTTGGTAAAGTTTTGCTATACTACTTGGAGTAGATTAAGTACTCATAAGATGTTTATTGATTTAGCGAGTTTGGGTGAGTGAAAGCCAAGCCAATACTTAGAGGAATCGCAACTACGATAAAGATGGATAAAATTAATATTAAATAAAGTGGTTGGCTTTTTCCAACAACAAGAGTGGCACCGCGGATTGAAATGTTCGTCTCTTATTACTATTAGCAGTAATAAGAGGCGTTTTTTTATTGATTTTTTTAATTGAGAGGGGAAAAAAAATGGACTACAAAAAACAGATAGTAACAGATTTACAAGCAGCAATTGGAGATGTACTAAGTGCAGAAGAGCTATATAATTTCTTAGAAGTACCTAAAATAAGCACGCACGGAGATTTTGCTTTTCCAACATTTTCTTTAGCAAAGGTATATCGTAAGGCGCCGAACGTGATTGCGGAAGAATTAATTGAGAAATTAAACCAAGAAAACTATGAGAATATTGTTGCAGTAGGAGGCTATATTAATTTCTTTTTAAATAAAAAAACAGTTAGTGATGATGTACTAAAAACAATTGTTTCTCAAAAAGAAAACTATGGTGAAGCAAGTATTGGTCAAGGCGGTAGTGTACCGATTGATATGTCATCACCTAACATTGCAAAACCCATGTCTATGGGACATTTAAGATCAACTGTCATTGGAAATGCCTTAGCAGAGTTATCTAAAAAAATTGGCTATAATCCAATTAAAATTAATTATTTAGGTGATTGGGGAACTCAATTTGGTAAATTAATTGTTGCCTTTAAAAAATGGGGAAGTGAAGAAGCGGTAAGAGAAAACCCAATCGCTGAACTTCTAAAATTATATGTTCAATTTCACGCTGAAGCAGAAAATGACCCTGCTTTAGAAGATGAGGGACGTGCTTGGTTTAGGAAATTAGAGGAAGATGATGCTGAAGCGGTTCGTTTATGGACATGGTTCCGCGGAGAGTCTTTAAAAGAATTCCAAAAAGTTTACGATATGCTAGGAGTCACTTTCGATTCTTATAACGGTGAGGCATTCTTTAATGATAAGATGGGACCCGTTATTGAAGAGTTAGAAACTAAGAAATTACTTGTCTCTGATCAAGGAGCAGATATTGTATCTCTTGAAAAATATGATTTGAACCCAGCATTGATTAGAAAATCAGACGGTGCCACACTTTACATGACTAGAGATTTAGCTGCTGCTAATTACCGTCATGATAACTATGATTTTGTGGAAGCTTTATATATTGTAGGAAACGAGCAATCGATTCATTTCAAACAATTAAAAGCTGTTTTAAAAGAAGCTGGACATGATTGGTCAGATAATATTAAACATGTGCCTTTTGGTTTGATTACGTCAGGTGGTAAAAAACTATCTACAAGAAAAGGGAATGTCATTCTGTTAGAAGAAGTTTTAAATGAAGCAATCAGTGCAACCTTAAAAGGAATTGAAGAAAAAAATCCTGCCTTAGAAAATAAAGAAGAAGTGGCACATCAAGTCGGTGTAGGTGCTATTATCTTCCATGACCTTAAAAATGACCGAATGAACAGCTTTGATTTTAATTTAGAGGAGTTACTTCAATTTGAAGGTGAAACAGGTCCATACGTTCAATATACACGTTCTAGGTGTGAAAGTATTCTAAGTAAAGCTTCTTTTGACGTAACCAGTGTAACAGGAGATATTTCTTTAAATGATGTTGATTCTTGGGAAGTTATTAAACTATTGAATATTTTCCCAGATAAAATAGAAGAAGCATACCGTAAATATGAACCATCAGTAATGGCAAAATATTTAATCGACTTAGCTCAAAAATTTAATAAATATTACTCAAAACACAAGATATTGACAGAAGATGCAGAAAAAGAAGCTAGATTAAGTTTAGTTTACTCTGTATCCGTTGTGATTAAAGAAGGATTACGTCTGTTAGGCATTCAATCACCAGATAAAATGTAAGAAAATGAGGATACGAGATGAAAATAACCGTTTACGGATTCTTTTCTCTCGTGTCTTTTTTTGTCAGATAATAAAATTGTCAAAAAGATGAGAATATGCTATTATTTCTAATGAATATGAAAACGAGATAGCAGTCAAAGTGCGTATCTACTTTTTTTGTTTTAGACAAAAAGGGTGGAGTAGGCACTTTTTTATATGCTTTTTTATAGAAAGGCTGGATTAAAATGAATATAACAAAAGAATTTGATACAATTGCCGCAATTTCAACTCCACCAGGTGAGGGAGCAATAAGTATTGTCCGCTTAAGCGGTGACGATGCGGTAGTGATTGCTGATAAAGTAAATGCATATAAGAATAAAAAATTAAATGATGTCCCTAGTCACACTATTCATTATGGGCACATAAAAGATCCTGACACAGATTATGTACTAGATGAGGTAATGTTTTCTATTATGTTGGCACCTAGAACATTTACAAGAGAAGATATTGTTGAAATTAACTGTCATGGTGGAATGGTTGTTGCTAATCAGGTTTTACAATTATTATTAAGACAAGGAGCAAGACTAGCAGAGCCAGGTGAATTTACTAAACGTGCCTTTCTAAATGGTCGAATGGATTTATCTCAAGCAGAAGCAGTAATGGATTTAATTCAAGCTAAAACTGACGAGTCAATGAAACTTGCTTTGAATCAATTAGACGGTAAATTATCCCTTTTAATTAAAGAATTACGTCAACATATTCTTCAAGCATTAGCTCAAGTAGAGGTTAATATCGATTACCCTGAGTATGATGATGTAGAAGAAGTGACTGGTAGGTTAATGAAAGAAAAAGCAGAAGAAGTAAAAGGTTCCATTGATCGATTATTACTAACAGCTAAACAAGGTAAAATTTTAAGAGAAGGTTTATCTACAGCTATAATTGGACGCCCTAATGTAGGGAAATCAAGTTTACTTAACTACTTACTGCAAGAAGACAAGGCAATTGTGACGGAAATTGCTGGAACGACAAGAGATGTCATTGAAGAGTATGTTAACGTTCGAGGTGTTCCATTAAAATTAATCGATACAGCTGGTATTCGTGAAACAGAAGATATTGTTGAAAAAATAGGAGTAGAAAGAAGCCGTAAAGCACTAAACGAAGCGGATTTGATTTTACTTGTTCTCAATCAAAGTGAGACATTAACTCCTATGGATTTAGAATTACTCAATTTAACAAAAGGTATGCACCGAATTATACTCTTAAATAAATCTGATTTATCATCTCAATTGAATGTTGTGGAGTTAGAAAAGGTGTTAGAAACGGAAGAAGTTCTAACAATCTCTGTTACATCAAGTCAAGGAATCGACGAGTTAGAACAAGCGATTAAGGATACATTTTTCTCTAATTCAAGTACAGAAAAAGATGCAACGTATATTTCTAATTCACGTCATATTGCCTTATTGGAGCAGGCTGATCGATCGTTAGATGAAGTGTTAGAGGGAATTGAAGCGGGAATGCCCGTTGATTTACTTCAAATAGATATGACGAGAGCGTGGGACTTATTAGGTGAAATTATTGGGGATAGTGTACAGGATGAATTGATTACTCAGTTATTTAGTCAATTCTGCTTAGGAAAATAGTGAAGGGGATAAAAATATGAATGAAATAGAACAATATGATGTAATCGTTGTAGGTGGTGGTCACGCTGGATCAGAGGCTTCACTAGCTGCTGCTCGTATGGGAATGAAGACCTTACTGGTAACCTTAAACTTAGATATTATTGGCTTTATGCCCTGTAATCCATCGATTGGTGGCCCTGCTAAAGGGGTAGTCGTTAGAGAAATTGACGCTCTTGGTGGAGAGATGGGAAGAAACATTGATAAAACGTATATTCAGATGAGGATGCTTAATACGGGGAAAGGGCCAGCAGTAAGGGCGCTACGTGCTCAGGCAGATAAATTTGCTTATCAATCAGAGTTAAAAGAAACACTTGAAAATACTGAAAACTTAGATCTTAGACAAGGTATTGTTGAAAAATTAATTGTAGAAGATGATGAGGTAAAGGGAGTAGAAATTAGTACAGGAACTAAATTCTTTAGTAAGTCAGTCATTATCACTGCAGGTACAGCACTTCGGGGTGAAATTATTATAGGAGATTTAAAATATTCATCAGGGCCTAATAACTCGCTACCTGCTAATGGATTAGCCGATAACTTAAAAGAGTTGGGGTTAGAGATTGACCGATTTAAAACAGGAACGCCACCTCGTGTTAAATCAAGTTCCATTAATTACGATGAAACGGAAATCCAACCTGGAGATAAAAAACCTAATCACTTTAGTTTTGAAACAAACGATGACGCCTACAAGACGGAACAATTACCGTGTTGGCTAACGTATACTAACTTAGGTACTCATGAGGTGATCCGCGAAAATCTTCACCGAGCACCCATGTTTACAGGTATCGTAGAAGGGGTTGGAGCAAGGTACTGTCCTTCGATTGAAGATAAGGTAGTTCGCTTTAGTGATAAACCAAGACATCAAATTTTCTTAGAGCCAGAGGGTGCGAACACGAATGAGGTTTATGTTCAAGGATTATCAACTTCTTTACCAGAAGATGTTCAACATGATATGGTTCGAAGCATTGAAGGTCTTGAAAAGGCTGAAATAATGCGTAGTGGTTATGCCATTGAATATGATGTTGTACTCCCTCACCAGTTAAGACCAACGTTAGAAACTATGAAAATTTCAGGTCTATATACAGCTGGACAAACAAATGGTACGTCAGGATATGAAGAAGCGGCTTGCCAAGGGTTAATGGCTGGAATCAATGCGTCATTGAAAATTCAAGGCAAAGAACCTCTTGTTTTAAAAAGAAGTGACGCTTATATAGGTGTTTTAATTGATGACTTGGTTACTAAGGGAACCAATGAACCTTACCGATTACTAACATCTCGAGCTGAATATCGCTTATTATTACGCCATGACAATGCAGATTTACGATTAACAGAGATGGGACAAGCTATAGGCTTAGTGAATGACGAGCGATTTGCCGAGTATGAAACTAAAAAGGCTATGATCGAAAAAGAAATGAAACGTTTAACAAAAGCTCGTTTGAAACCCACTCAGGAATTACAAGACTATTTAATTACTAAAAATAGTGCCACTTTAAAAGATGGTATTTTAGCAGCAGATTTATTAAAACGACCAGAACTTACATACTTAGATGTTGCTCGGTTTATTGACATACCTGAAGTTGAAGTTCCAAGATATGTGTATGAACAAGTCGAAATCCAAGTGAAGTATGAAGGGTATATCCAAAAAGCAAATGATAAAGTAGCTAAATTAAAACGGATGGAAGCTAAAAAAATCCCTGCTAACATTGATTACACGAAAGTGAATAGTCTAGCAACGGAAGCTGTTCAAAAGCTAGAAAAAATCAGGCCAGAGACAATTGCACAAGCAAGTCGTATCAGTGGAGTAAACCCATCAGATATAAGTATCCTGATGATATATATCGAACAAGGTAAGATAGCTAAAAAGAATTAGAATAAATAAAACTCAAGTGACTTAGGTAAAACAAACTAATTCACTTGAGTTCCTGACAAAACGTAAGCGCTTAATTTCAAAATGTTTCATGTGAAACATTTTGAAATTAGTTTTATTTAGACGAAAGAGTAATGTCATGATAAAATAGTAGTGAATAAGGGGGGATCTATTTATGATTAATAAAAAGTGGCATAAAAACAAGCGTTTATTTATACCGATTTCTATTGTTTTTGGATTTACAAGTGGTATTTGGTTAAGTGGTTTTCTAAGTAAGAGAATTCGTGATGATTTTACTGCTGATTATTACCATAAAAAAGAGGCACCTATATTCATAAAAAAA
>CBCPLQ010000006.1:0-123367 GCA_965119435.1 uncultured Vagococcus sp.
AAATATCTATTTGTCGTAGCTCTTTTTACTATTAAAAGACTAAACTATCAATTAATTCTTTTCTAGGATTTGGTAAAACAATGTGATTTATAATCATTGCTTCTTCTTTCGCGCCTTCAACGCCTGCTTCAACAGCTGCTTTAACTGCGTCAACGTCACCAGTAACGACTACAAAAGATTTTCCAGCAATTCCAGTAGCTAGTTGTAAGCTAATTAAATCAACATTGGCTGCTTTTACAGCACAGTCAGCCGCAATAATTGAACCAGCAGCTGAGTAATATTCAATAGCTCCGATTGCTCTAGCATTTTCAGGAACATGAGTCATGTTAATAGCTCGAATAACTTGAGGATCGATTCGAGGAATGATTAGCTTACCAACCACATGCATGCCACCAATTCTTTTTCCTTCTTCAATTGATTGTGTTATCGAATCCACACGACCTGAAATTAAAATATAATATTTACCAGGGCAGCTTGCTCTAGCTGATATTAGCTGACAATCTGCAATTTTTAACATATAGTCAACAGCTTCGATACCTTTAGCAATACTGTTTAATTCTAAAAATCCTAATGTATCAATTTCCATGATTAAGCCACATCCTTTTTAATTTGAATTAGAGAATCACTCACACACATAACTTCTCCTGAAATACTTGCGTGAATTGGAGCACCAAGGCTACCTTCAGCAATATCAGCAATTAGTTGTCCCTTTGTAACGATATCGCCTTTTGAAACGACAGCTGTACAAGGAGCACCAATGTGCATTTTTAAGGGAATAAAAACTTCTTCTGTCTCATGGGTAATGAGATTAGACAAATCATTATCAACGTATTGTTCAAGACCCATTTTCAGTAGAATGTTTTTTGGTGGCGTTTTTTGATATTCTCTCATAGGTTGTGGAATTAATTCTTCACCGTTGTATTCATAACGGATTCCTTTTTCAGCTAAACGTTGTTTCACATAAATGTTGACTTGTCGTGGTGAAAGAGCCATTGGGCAGGCAATCACTTCGCAAATACCACACTCACAACAAAGAATAGCTTGTTTCCAAATTGGATCATCATCAATATCATCAGGAACGGTGCTTGTAGCAAGGTGCCTCATCACTTGATGGGGATGTAGCGGAATCCCTATCTGATATCTTGGGCAAAGCTGAGTACATAAGGTACATTGAATACAGGCAGCTTTAGCTTGCGTGATAATTTGGTTGATTTGACGCTCATGCAATTGGTAAAGGTACTCTTTTTCTTCTAAAATGATGATTCCAGAGGTTGTTTTTGTAACGACTTGGTCATTGAAGTTATTGTGATTTCCAATTTTACCCATCATCGGTCCACCATTTAGGAAAATAAATTGTTTTAAAGGTGAGCCTCCAGCTAATTCTAAGCAAGTAGAAAAAGGAGTCCCGATAGGAACTAAAATCATGGTAGGCTTGTTAACTGCACCAGTGATCGTTACTAATTTTTCAGTAACAGGTTTTTCGCTCTCCATAGCTTCATAGACGTTAAGCATTGTCGTGATATTTGAAACAACACAACCAACTTGTAGCGGAATACCTGTTGGTGGTACAGTTCTACCTGTCACTTCAAAAACCATAATTTGTTCATCCCCTGCAGGATAAAAATTGTTCATCTTATGGATTGTAATGGGAGCATTTTGTTCTTTGATTGCTGCCTCAAGACAAGCAATTTCCTCATGATAATAATCTTTTGTTGCAATAACAATTTTTTCGCATTCCACCATTTTACCAACTTCAGTAATAGCCTTGATACATTCGTTAGCAAAATGTTTCATGACATAGTGGTCAGTTTTTAGCAAAGGTTCGCACTCAGCGGCATTGATGATTAGATACTCTGCTTTTGCATTCATTTTTTTAGCGGTTGGAAAGCCGGCCCCACCTGCACCGACAACTCCAGATTTGTGAATTTTTTCTAATAACATTTTATCACCTACAATTTTAAATTTTGTACTGTAGACGCCATTGTCAAGTCCAATTGTAAGCCTTATCCAAACTGAAATCAATTAAAATGTTAAAAAATGTACATAGTTGATAATGATTATCAGCCTGAAATTTAAAAAGTTGATAAAGAAGTTTGTTGGACGATAAAGGGGATGTTTGGTATAATGATGAAAAATCGACTAAAAACTCACGATGAAGTGAGGTTAATTGCAAGGGCGCAAAAAAGATAGCTATCTTTTTGTGCTTTTTTTATTAAGGGGGAAAATGATGAAAGTTAATGAACCTATCCAATTACCATCTGGCGTTGTATTAAAAAATAGATTACTATTTGCACCAATATCTACTATGGAAGATGCCCCGGATGGTAAGGTCACAAAAGATGAGCTGTCTTTCTTTGCTCAAAGAACAGGAGACGTTGGAGCAATCGTGATTGCTTCTGCTTACATAAATCAAGAAGGCAAGTCTTACGGCAATAATTTAAGTGTTAGTCATGATCACTACATAGATAGTTTAAAAGCACTACCTCAAATAATTCAGCAAAATGACACCAAAGTGTTTTTACAATTGTATCATGGTGGGGCTATGGCAGAAGGACAAGTAGAGCATTTTAAGCCAGTTTGTGTTAGTAAAAACTCTAGACGCTTAACAGAAGGAAAAGAATATCATGAGTTAACCGAATCAGATATTCACCGGATCATCTCTGATTATGAAGTGGCAGTAGAAAGAGGCATAAAAGCAGGCTTTGATGGTATTGAAATTCACTGTGCTAATTCTTATTTACCTAATCAGTTTTTAATGCCAAGTTGGAATGAAAGACGCGATCAATGGGGCGGAGAGCTGAAAAATAGATTACGTTTTATTGAAACGTTAATTCAAAAAATAAAACAGGTTATCTATTTAAAAGCTGAAAAACCGTTTGTATTAGGAATTAGACTATCTTTAGAAGATGCATTTTTAGGGAGTCAAGAGGAAAGGGATACCTCTTTTAAAGAATCCTTAATCGTGTTGAAAGAACTGGATAGAATGGGATTAGATTATATCCATACGACTAGTTCGAATGCATTAGAAATAAAAGAAATCGATGGACAAAAAATAGATTTGTTAAAACTATTGAATCAATTTGCAGTGACAACGCCAATAATTGGTTGTGGTAATTTACTACAGGCTAAAGATGTGGAAAAAGCGTTAATGAATACTGAGTTAGTATCTGCTTGTCGTCCATTTGTTTTTAATCCGGATTGGGCAAAAAAAATTCAACAAGGGCAACGAGTTGAACTTCCGAGTACAGGAATTGACTGGCAATTAAGGCAACGTTTAAATATTCCAAGAAATCTTTGGAAGGGAATAGAGTCTTCTCCTGATTGGTATTTATATAAATTTTAATAGTTAAATTAATGAAGATAGAGGGAATAGATATGACTGAAAAAAGTAGAATTATTCAAGAATCAGTACCAGGTCGTCAGATAACGATTGCTCATATTATTGCTAATCCAGATGATAGAGTGTACGCAAAAGTTGGTCTACATGATTATGAGAAGCAAGCTTTAGGTATACTAACTATCACACCAGGTGAAGCTGCAATAGTAGCTTCTGATGTGGCCGTAAAAGCTTCTGATGTAAAAGTAGCTTTCATGGATAGGTTTAGTGGCACGCTTGTCATTGCTGGAGATGTTACAGCAGTTGAGGCGGGAATCGAGGCTGTTAGTAACACCTTAAAAAATTTATTAAATATTTCAACAGCGAAAATAACAAAATCATAAGTAGTATAAGTAGGTGGAAGAATTGAAAAAAATTATGTTTGTTGGAGCCGTAGGAACAGGGAAAACAACATTGACTCAACGTTTAGAAGGGCACGAAATAACATACTCAAAAACACAAGCAATTGAAACGAGTCGATTTATTGTTGATACGCCGGGTGAGTTTATTCAAAGAAGACAGTTTTATAGCGCTCTTCAAGTAACGTCTAATACAGTGGATTATATTGGGTTGCTTCAAAGTGTAGATGAATCTTTTAATACATTTCCACCAGCTTTCTCTTCAATGTTTTCAAAACCTGTGATTGGCGTTGTGACAAAGATTGATAAAGCAAGTAGTGATAGTGAAGTAAAACGTGCAGCCAATGCATTGAAAAATGCAGGTGCAAGAGAAATATTTTATGTGTCTTCTTATGATGATGATGGTATTGAAGAGCTATTGGCATTTTTAGAAAAAGAGGAGGATTAAGATGGCAAAGATTTATACAAAAACAGGTGACAAAGGTGAAACGAGTATTATTGGTGGCGAGATCGTAAAAAAATGTTCAAATCGTGTAGAGGCTTACGGTACGATTGATGAGTTAAATTCATTTATTGGAATCATTGTTAGTCACATGAAAAGTAGCATAGACGTCAAAAAAGATTTAAGTGAGATTCAACAAATCTTATTTGATTGTGGAACAGACATGGCCACACCAAATAATACAAAAGGGTACCGAACAAGTTCGGAATCAATTGAGTGGCTAGAGCGTTGTATTGATAAATATTTAATGTCTCCTCCGCCTATCACAGAGTTTATTATCCCAGGGGGCGATCCAGTAGCTAGTGAACTACATTTTGCTAGAACTATTGCAAGACGCGCAGAAAGAATAGTTGTTGCTACCAGTTTAGAGGGTGAAATTAATCCTGAGGTTCTAAAGTTTTTAAATCGACTATCAGATTATTTCTTTGCTGGAGCTCGTTTAGTCAACTACCGAGAAAATCGAGTAGATGTTAGTTATAGAAGAAATAGCCAAGTTTTTTACAATGATTAAAAAATCAGTTGTAATCAAAAAACAAGTATGATAAAATCGGGCTATAGATTAAGAATGTTAATTTGTTAGATGGAACTTTGGTGAAATTCCAAGACGGTCCCGCCACTGTAATGAGCATAAGCTCTAAGTCAGGTCTTTCTAATTATTAACGACATGGTAATTACTGTTTCGTGGTAAAGCAGTGGTGGTTAGAAAATAAATGCAGTAAGAAGTTCTAACATTTAGCCAATTGTTTTATTTAACAGTACAAGCCAAACGCTGAATACTGAATAAACACAATGAATTGTGTTTTAGTAAAACAAAGGGCAAATGGAGATACTTACTTCTGGTAGGTTGTAGCACAAAGGGGTGCTGTCCTTGCCTTTTTTGTTTTCTAAGATAAATAGTTGGCAATGATGCTACCGAATAATTCCTTTTTGAAGGAGTATTTTTGGTGGTTTTTTTTATTATCGGAGGTGGAGAAATGAAACAAGTAAAATTTGGTACAGATATTTATATAGGTACAGATGCTTTAGTTAAATTAAATGATTTCCAAAATGAACGTATATGTGTTGTTACTGATAATTTCATGGTTGAATCAGGCATGATTAATTTCGTTACAAGTAACATAAACGATTCAAATGAACACGCTATTTTTACAGATATTGTTCCAGATCCAACAATTGAAAACGTTGTTAGTGGTGTTGAAAAATTAGCAGGGTTTAAACCAAGTATCATCATTGCTTTAGGTGGAGGTTCTGCGATTGATGCTGCCAAAGCTATTAAGTTAATGGGGATGAAGCTAGAAATCATTAAAGAGGTAAAATTAGTTATTATTCCAACAACAAGTGGAACTGGCTCTGAAGTGACAGACTTCTCAGTTATCACAAATAAAAAAGAAAATTTAAAATATCCTTTAGTAGATGACTTATTACAACCTGATATTGCAATCCTAGATTCGCGACTAGTTGAAACAGTCCCCCCAACTATCACAGCTGATACTGGGATGGATGTATTAACGCATGCTTTGGAAGCTTATGTGTCGACTGAAGCCACAGATTTCTCAGATGCTTTAGCGGAGAAAGCAATAGAATTGATTTTTGAATACTTAGAAAGAGCTTATGTTAATGGTAAGGATAGTGAAGCGAGAGAGAAGGTTCATTATGCTTCATGTTTAGCGGGGTTAGCCTTTAATCAAGTTTCTTTAGGATTATGTCATGGTATAGCTCACACTGTAGGTGGAAAGTTACATTTAGCTCATGGTCGTATTAACGGAATTCTCTTACCATCTATCGTTCAATACAATAGTAATGAAAATCAAAGAGCGCTAGAACGATATGCATTACTGGCTAGGAAACAAGGTTTGTCTAATTCAAAAGGAAAAGTTGCCGTAAGAAGTCTCGTTAATCGTATCACGGAGTTGAGATCTAAATTAAATATGCCAGCTAACTTTATTGAAGCAGGCTTTACAAAAGCTGATGTGACACCTTACCTGACTTTAATTAGCGAGGAAGCTTTATTAGATCCAACGACTAAAACAAATCCAAAAGCGCCAACAAAAGAAGATGTAAGACAAATTGTTACAAAATTATTTTAGAATCAGTGGTTTTAGGTTATAATAAAAGTATCAATTATGAACGTTAAGAATATTGTAAAAAGAGAGAGGAGGAGCAGCTTGGAAGAAAAACAACGATTAATCCAAGAATATGTCCCAGGAAAACAGATTACTATGGCTCATATTTTAGCTAATCCTAATCAAGATAGTTATGATAAACTTGGAATTATTAATGAAGGTCAAAGTGCGGTAGGAATTTTAACAATTTCTCCTAGTGAGGCAACGATTATAGCTGTGGATATAGCTCTTAAGTCAGGGGATGTCGAAGTAGGATTTGTTGACCGATTCAGTGGAACAGTTGTTTTAACTGGAGACTTATCATCCATGGAAGAGGCGTTTTCAGCTGTTCTTCGATTTTTAGAAGAAACTTTAGATTTTACTGGTACTAATGTTACCAAAACATAGGCGTTTTGAATAAGTGAAATTATAGAAGGTAGGAGTGAAGCTCGTGAAAGGAAAAATTATCATTGTGGATGATGAACCTCTTACAAGAGTTGACTTAAGAGATATGCTAGAGTTAGAAAATTATGATGTAGTTGGTGAAGCTGCAGATGGTTTTGAAGCTATCGAACTAGCGAAGAAACATCAACCGGATCTAGTGATAATGGATATTCAAATGCCGTTACTAGATGGGTTAAATGCAGGAAAGAAAATTATGTCAGAAAAATTAGCTTATTCAATTTTAATGCTTACAGCATATAGTGATGTAAATCATCGAGAAAAAGCAATGGCGTTTGGTGCTTCAGGTTACTTAGTGAAGCCTCTAGATGAAAAATCTTTTATTCCAATGGTTGAAATTGCGATTACTAAAGGAAAAGAAGTTAGAAAACTAGAAAAAGACGTAGACAAATTATCTGAAAAGTTAGAGCATCGTAAAGTGATTGAAAAAGCCAAAGGAATACTAATGGCAAATCAATCAATTGACGAAGAAGAAGCGTATAAACAAATCAGAAAATTAAGCATGGATAAACGTTGTCCGATGATTGATGTTGCTGAAATGCTTGTGATGGCCAATGATTGATAAAAATATCTACGAATTAAGTCACAAATATTCAAGTTTAAGTGATTCCGATATTGAGGAATTGATAAAAGAAGCACGGAAAATTGAAGAGACAAACAAGTATCAAGATGAGGATGTTTTCATTGATATTTTATCTGATGTGACGGATGACGCGGTTGTTGTGTATCACCGGAGTCCAAGAGAAAGTAACTCAATTTATAAAGAGAATGTTGTAGGGAAAATCGCAAAGCGTTTGAATGAACCAGGTGTTTATCGAACCTTTGAAACAGCTCTAATTACCGAAGGGCTTCTTGCAAAGACGCAAGAGAACAAATGGATTAGGCAAAAAGTTTTTCCTTTGCGAAATAATCAAAAAACAATTGGGGTATTGATTGTGGAATTTCCAGTTAAAGAAATTAGAAGTGAGGGATTAAAAGAAGCCTCACCCTCACCAAGTAATACGAAAATTATAGACACAACGTCGATGTTTTACAGCACAATCATGGATAATTTAGATGAAGCAATTTTAATTTTTGATGCAAATGGTTATTTGATCATGAATAACGATGTGGCAAATAGTTATTATTTCCACTTTGGTTATATTGAAAAAATAATTGGTCTTCACTATGATAACCTGTCACTTGACACAACAACGTTTGAACAGTTAATTTATTTAAAAGATACAGAAAAATGGTTAAATGTTAAACAAAAAGAAATTGTTTTTGGAAGTTCTCATTTTCAAATGAAACGATTTTTTGATGCTAAAACAGGCCTATTCACGATGATCCTACATGATAAAACCGAAATCTATAATCGAGAAGTAGAAATTGTGGAGAAATCGGTAGCCATCAAAGAAATTCATCATCGTGTGAAAAATAATTTACAAAGTATTGTTTCATTATTAAGAATACAAGCAAGAAGATCTAGTAATCAAGAAGTTGTAAAATTGCTAAGAGAAAGTGAAAATCGTATCTTAGCTATCTCAGCAACCCATGAGCTCTTATCGAAAAAAATAGATAATGATGTCTCGTTGATTGAAGTTTTAGATTTGACGATTTCAAATTGTAACAGAGCCTTTTTGGATAATAAAAAGGTGAAAATCGAAAAAAATATTGATGCAGATATTCGGATGGATAGCGATAAAACGGTAACTGTTGCCTTAATTGTTAACGAGTTATTACAGAATAGTTTTGAACATGGCTTTTTAATAGAAGAACATGAAAACAAAATTAAAGTGGATGTTGAAAAGCTTGAAGATAATATGGTATCTGTGGTAATAAAAGATAATGGTTCGGGTTATAATGCTGAGAAGTCTTACAATGATAGCTTAGGTTTAAAGATTGTTACTAGTTATGTCAAAGATAAATTAAGAGGTAAGTTAAAAATTATCTCCAGTCGAACTGGAACCTCTACCTATTTTTGTTTTAAAATTTAATAGTTTTCAAACAGAGTTGTTTGAAATGAACAAAGCAATGGTGCTTAAAAGAATCCTAAAGATTTAGGGTTATTTTAAGTGCCTATTTTTTCAATAATTTTTAAGTTTTGTAAGGAAGGAGAGAGTGTATGTCAGAAGAAATTGTTTTAAGTGTCGGGATTGACTTAGGAACATCCACAACTCAAATGATTATTTCTAAGTTGCATATTAAAAACATGGCGTCTTCGTTTACAATCCCAAGAATTACAATTACTGATAAAGAAGTTGTTTTTAAGAGTGATATTATGTTTACTCCGATTTTAGAAAATAACTTAATCGATGCTAAGAAAATTGAGCATTTTGTTAAAACTCAATATGAAAAAGCGCAGATTGCAAAAGATGATATTCAGATTGGTGCCGTAATAATTACTGGAGAAACGGCTAGAAAAGAAAATTCTAGTAACGTGTTACAAGCTTTGAGTGGTTATGCAGGCGATTTTGTTGTTGCAACGGCAGGACCTGATTTAGAAAGTATTATTGCTGGCCGTGGTGCTGGTGCGCAGACCTATTCTAAAGAAAAGCACACAACTGTGGTTAATTTAGATATTGGTGGAGGAACAACTAATTTAGCATTGTTCTATGATGATGAGGTGTTTGACACTGGTTGTTTAGATATCGGTGGACGCCTCATCAAAGTAGACAAGGATACAAAAGAAGTAAAATATATTGCTCCTAAGATTAAAGAAATTATTCGTAAGGAAAATTTACCTATCTCAGTTGGAAAACGTACTAGTATTGAAGAATTAGAACCTATTATCAATATTATGGTGAATGTTCTTGAGAACAGTATAGGTATAGGGAATTCAAGTCCATATTATGAAGAAATTATTACTAATAAAGGATTAGCATTTAATCGTAAAATAGAAGCTATCTCGTTCTCGGGAGGCGTAGCTGATTGTATAACAACAGAGCCATTAGCTGATCCGTTTAAATATGGTGATATTGGTTTGTTACTAGGACATGGTATTGCTAACTCTAAACTTGTTACAGAGTTTGAAGTCATAAAATCAATTGAAACTATCCGTGCAACAGTGGTAGGAGCTGGTTCACATACAGCTGATATCAGTGGAAGCACGATTACATATAAAGAAGAGATACTGCCTATTAAAAATATGCCAATTCTGAAGCTATCTAGTCAAGATGAACAAGGCACGAGGGACGAATTAACTGAGGCAATTGAAAAGAAGATGCAGTGGTATCAACTTGAACAAGAGTTTCAAATTATTGCTTTAGGAATTGAAGGAGAACAAAATCCTACATTCCAACGTGTGCTGGACTACGCAGAAGCAATAGTTAAAGGCCTAGATTCGATTATTAAACGAAACGAACCTTTAGTAATAAGTGTTCAGCAGGACATGGCCAAAGCATTAGGCCAGTGCTTATATAGTGTTTTACCTAAGGACTATCCGTTTGTTTGTATTGATAGTGTGAAGGTTGAAAACGGGGATTACATTGATATTGGAATGCCTGTTGCAAATGGTAGCGTACTACCAGTTGTTGTAAAAACGTTGATTTTTAATTAGTGGATACATTTTATGTTGACGCTAAAGTAAATAAATATCCCTTTAAGGAGGAAAAATAAAAATGATTTTAAAAACCAGACTTTTTGGTAAAGCGTACGAGTTCAAATCAGTAAAAGAAGTACTTGCTAAAGCCAACGAAGTAAAATCAGGAGATACGTTAGCTGGCGTTGCCGCAACATCTGCTGAAGAAAGAGTTGCTGCAAAAGTTGTACTTGCACAACTACAATTAAAGGATTTATTTAACAACCCAGTAGTACCTTACGAAGATGATGAGGTTACTCGTATCATTATCGATGATGTAAACAAAAGAATGTACGAACAAATTAAAAATTGGACTGTTGAAGAGTTAAGAGAATATATCTTAGACTTTAAAACAAATGACTATGAGATTAAACAAATTGCTCGTGGTTTAACGTCTGAAATGGTAGCAGCTGTTACAAAATTAATGTCTAACATGGATTTAATCTATGCAGCTCAAAAAATTATTATTATCAAAACAGCTAATACAACAATCGGTGAACCTGGTCGTTTATCAGCTCGTTTACAACCAAACCACACGACTGATGATATTGATGGCATCATGGCTTCATTATTAGAAGGATTATCTTATGGTATTGGGGATGCTGTTATAGGACTTAACCCAGTTGATGATTCAACTGAAAGTGTTATGCGTATCTTAAATAAATTTGAAGAAGTTAAAAATGAGTGGGAAATTCCAACTCAAACATGTGTGTTAGCTCATGTTAAAACACAAATCGAAGCAATGAAAAAAGGAACACCGACTGGTTTAGTATTCCAATCAATTGCTGGTTCTGAAAAAGGAAATACAGCATTTGGATTTAATGCGGACGATATTGCGGAAGCTAAAGCTTTAGCATTAGAAACAGGAGCAGTAGCTGGACCTAATGTTATGTATTTTGAAACTGGTCAAGGTTCTGAATTATCTTCAGATGCTCATTATGGTGCTGACCAAGTAACGATGGAAGCTCGTTGTTATGGCTTTGCAAAACGTTTTGACCCATTCATCGTTAATACAGTGGTTGGATTTATTGGGCCTGAATACTTGTATGATTCAAAACAAGTGATTAGAGCTGGTTTAGAAGATCATTTTATGGGTAAACTTTCAGGTATTTCAATGGGATGTGACGTGTGTTACACAAACCATATGAAGGCTGATCAGAATGATGCTGAAAACTTAGCAACATTATTAAACGTTGCCAATGTTAACTTTATCATGGGGATTCCTCACGCGGATGATATCATGTTAAATTATCAAACAACTGGTTACCACGAAACTGCTACATTACGTCACTTAGCTAACAAACGTCCAACAAAAGAATTTGAAAAATGGATGGAAAAAATGGGACTAATGGAAAATGGTCGTTTAACTGAAATCGCTGGTGATGCATCAGTTTTCTTTAAAAAGTAAAGGAGGTCAAACATAAAAATGGATGAAAAAAATCTAAAAACACTTATTGAGTCAATTTTAGCTGAAATGGCTGGGCAAGATGGCAAAGCAACAACAGAAGAGATTGTATCAAGTGTTCAAACTCAATTAACAAATGAAGTTCAAAATTCTGATATCGAGGAAGGCTTTATTCCTGATATTACAGAAGTAGATATAAGAAAACAATTTTTAATTCCAAACGCAAAAGACGAAGAAGGGTATTTGAGAATGAAAGCATTCACTCCTGCTCGTTTAGGTCTATGGCGTTCAGGTCCTCGTTATAAAACACAATCAATGTTACGTTTTAGAGCGGATCATGCTGCTGCACAAGATGCTGTATTCTCAGATGTACCTGAAGAATTAGTACAAGAAATGGGATTCACTTCAGTTGTTACAAAATGTACAGACAAAGATGAGTATGTTACTCGACCTGACTTAGGCCGTCAATTTGATGAAGAAAACCAAGCAATCATTAAAGAACATACAACTCGTGGTGCTAAAGTGCAAATTGTTATTGGTGATGGACTAAGTTCAGCTGCTGTTGGAGCAAATATTAAAGAAATCTTACCTTCTATCAAACAAGGATTGAAAATGTTTAATCTTGATTTTGACACACCGATTTTTGTTAAATACTCTCGTGTTGGGGCAATGGATTCAATTGGTGAATTAACAGATGCAGATTGTGTTTGTATGTTGATTGGTGAGCGACCAGGTTTAGTAACTGCTGAATCAATGAGTGCTTACTTGGCTTATAAACCAACAGTAGGTATGCCAGAAGCAAGACGTACAGTGATTTCTAATATTCACAAAGGTGGAACTCCTGCAGTTGAAGCTGGCGCTTATATCGCTGAAATTATTAAAAATATTGTTGAGAAGAAAAAATCAGGTATTGATTTAAAAGAATCTGAATAATTTTTGAAAAAATAAGGAGGAAATATACATGATTAATGATGCATTAGGAGCTAATGTACTTAGCGTTAAAATTATTTCTAACGTTGATGCTGGAATGGCCAAAGCGTTGAATTTAGATCCAACTAAACACCGTAGTTTAGGTTTAGTAACTGGAGATTGTGATGATGTAACTTATGTGGCTTTAGATGAAGCAACTAAAAAAGCTGTTGTTGATGTTGTTTATGCTCGCAGTATGTATGCTGGAGCTGGAAGTGCTAGTACTAAATTAGCTGGTGAAGTAATTGGTATTATTGCTGGACCAAACCCTGCTGAAGTAAAAAGCGGTTTAGATGTTGTTGTTTACGAAATTGAAAATAGCCCTGGATTCATCAGTGCTAATGAAGATGATAGTATTCCTTACTACGCACATTTAGTATCAAGAACAGGAACTCATTTATCAAAAGAAGCTGGTATAAAAGAAGGCGAATCTATTGCTTATTTAATCGCACCACCAATTGAAGCAATGTATGCTCTTGATGCGGCAGTAAAAGCAGCTGACGTTGAAGTTGCAGCATTTTACGGACCACCATCAGAAACAAACTTTGCAGGTGGCTTATTAACAGGTAGTCAATCAGCATGTGAGGCTGCATGTGACGCATTTGCTCAAGCAGTTCAATCAGTAGCGGCTAATCCAAAATCATATTAGTCATTATTAATATAAAAAGGAGGTAGCTAAATTGAAGATTGAATCATTAGGTTTAGTTGAAGTAAAAGGCTTTTTAGGAGCTATTGCAGCAGCTGATGCAGCGTTGAAAACCGCAGATGTCCTGCTCTTAAATGCAGAAGTTATTAAGGGTGGTCAAACAACAATCCAATTAACTGGAGACGTAGCGGCAGTAAAAGTGGCAGTTGATTCAGCCACAGCAGTTGCTGAAAATCTAGATTGCTTACTTTCTAGTCACGTCATTCCACGTATGGCAGAAGATACTGCTAAAATGGTTATGGATAGTGTAAAGAAAAAACAACAAGCATCTGAAGAAAATAAAGTTGAAGAAGTAAAAGAGGAAGCAATCGAAACTGAAGTAGCGGTTGACACTCAAAAAACTGAGAAGATAAACTCAGACGTAAAGAAAAAAGAAAATACGAAAAAAAAACCTAAACCAAATAAAAAATAGGAGGGAATAAATTTTGGTAAATATAGTAGATAAAGATCTAGTATCAATTCAAGAAGTACGTAATTTACTTAATGATGCAACCGAAGCCCAAAAAGAATTAGCGACATTTTCTCAAGAAAAAATCGATAATATCTGTAAAGCAATGATGTCTGCAGCATATGAAAATCGTATAAAATTAGCAAAAATGGCAAATGAAGAAACAGGTTTTGGAATTTGGCAAGATAAAGTAGTAAAAAATTCATTCGCTTCTAAAGCAGTTTGGGAAAGCATTGAAAATATGAAAACTGTTGGTGTTGTTAAAGAAGACACAGCAGCTAAAGTAACAGATATCGCTGTTCCTGTAGGCGTAGTTGCAGGAATTATTCCTTCAACTAACCCAACTTCAACAGTTATCTACAAAGCGTTGATTTCATTAAAAGCAGGAAACAGTATTGTATTCTCTCCACATCCAACTGCTTTGAAATGTATTAAAGAAACAGTAGACATTATTAGAAATGCTGCTGTAAGAGAAGGTTGTCCAGCTGGAGCAATTAGCGTAATGACAAAACCAACTATGCAAGGAACTGCAGAATTAATGAAGCATGATATGACTAAGTTAATTTTAGCAACTGGTGGTTCTGCAATGGTTAAATCTGCTTATTCTTCAGGTACACCAGCAATTGGGGTTGGACCAGGTAATGGCCCTGCATTTATCGAAAAAACAGCTAACATTAGCAAAGCTGTTAAACATATTATGGATTCAAAAACATTTGATAATGGAACTATCTGTGCTTCAGAACAATCAGTAGTTGTTGAAGAAGCAAGTAGAAAAGCTGTTGTTGAAGAATTTAAAAAACAAAATGCTTACTTCTTAACAAAAGATGAAGCACAAATTCTAGAGAAATTTATCATGCGTGCTAATGGAACAATGAATCCACAAATCGTTGGTAAATCAATCGAAGCTATCAGTAAGTTAACAGGATTAACTTTCCCACAAGGAACTCGAGTGTTAATCGCTGAAGAAGACCGTGTTGGTATGAAGATTCCTTATTCTAGGGAAAAACTAGCACCAATATTAGCTTTCTATACAACAAAAACATGGCAAGAAGCATGTGAGTTATGTATTGAAATCTTAACAAACGAAGGTGCTGGACATACAATGGTAATCCACACTGAAGATGATAATATTGTAAGAGAATTTGGTCTAAGAAAACCTGTTTCTCGTTTACTTGTTAATACACCTGGAACATTAGGTGGTATCGGTGCTTCAACTAACATTAATCCTGCCCTAACATTAGGTTGTGGTGCTGTTGGTGGAAGTTCAACGTCTGATAACATCAGTCCAGAAAACTTATTCAACGTTCGTCGTGTTGCTTACGGAGTTCGTGAATTAGATGAATTACGTGGTGAAGATATTAACCTAGTTGAAAACTCTTCAACAACGTGTTCAGTATCAACATCAAAAGCAGTTTCAGATTCTAAAGACGACTTAATCAATAAGATTGTAGAAGCCGTATTAGAAAAACTTTAATTTTGGTTTTAATTATATTAAAATAAATTATACATAAAATATTAGGAGGAAATTATTATGAACGCAAATGCATTAGGAATGATCGAAACAAAAGGTTTAGTAGGAGCTATCGAAGCAGCAGACGCAATGGTGAAAGCAGCTAACGTTACTTTAATTGGTAAAGAACAAGTAGGTGGCGGTTTAGTAACAGTTATGGTACGTGGTGATGTTGGTGCTGTTAAAGCTGCAACAGACGCTGGAGCAGCAGCAGCTGAACGTGTTGGAGAATTATTATCAGTTCACGTAATTCCTCGTCCTCATTCAGAAGTTGACGAAATTTTACCAAAAATTGGTTAATTAACAAACTAATCTAAAAATAAAGTGTGTTAAAGGGTATATGTCTGTATGAATATACCCTTTTCTCAAAGAAAAGGGTGATTTATCGTGGCCGTTTTAACTGAAAGTGATGTTCGGAGGTTATTAAAAAAAGAACATCTGACGGAAATGATAATAGCTAAAGGAACTATCATCACTCCCTCTGCCAGAGGTTTTTTAAGCGAGCGAGGTATTGATTTAGTGATGGAAGGAACTAAGCTACATCAAGAAGAAAAGAATACCGAAAATAAAATAAGTGTTGAAGAGAAAGCTGAAACAGTGGTTGAAATGCAAATACCAACTATTGAGAGCTATACACTTAAAAAAATTCGAATTCAATGGTCTCTTTTTAAATTAGAAGTAGTTAAAACCCAACAAATAGTTATGAAACTGGGTAATGAGGCAGTAAAAGACGACCTTCAATTAGTGATAAGGTCAATTGACGCTATTTTGGAAAGTTTGGTGGAAGGTAATTGGGTTAACACAAATTACTTGATCCCTAAAGAGGCTAATCAAATGGTTAAAGTTGATGTTGAAATGAATGAAAGCCATCTAGAGTTATCTCGTTTAACACTACTTTGTGAAGATGTTTGTTGTGAAACTGTTACCGCATTTAGCAATAGTTTTGGGACTAACTTAAGAGAAGACCTAGTAGAAATAGAAGAAAAACTCCCTTTATACATTCAATCACTGATTAATTAATGAACGTGTTAGTTAAATTGACTTTATGAAGGAGGCGATTTAGAGTGAATATCACAAAAAATGATATGGATGATATTGTTCAAGAAATCGTAAGGCGTATTCGTTCTAAATTAAGTGTTGAGGCTGAGGAAACTAAACACTATGTTTATTTATCTCGACAAGCTATTGATACTTTATTTGGAAAAGGTTATCAGCTTACTAAGGCAAATGAATCATGTCAACTAGAGACATTTGTTTGTAATGAACGAGTTAGTTTAGTTGGACCTAAGAAAGTTTTACGAGATGTTAGGATACTTGGTTCTGAAAAGGAAGACTCGCAAGTTGTGGTATCGGAATCAGATGCTGTATCTTTAGGGATTAAAGTTCCTATTCGAGACAGCGGAGATATTTCTGGGACACCAGGTATTTTGATAATGAATGATTTAAATAGCTATAGAATATCAAAAGGATTAATCATTGAAAAAACTAGATAGACAATTAAAAAAATAGGTGATTATTATGGATAATATTGAAGAATTAGTGAAAATAATTACTAAAAAAGTCTTAGAAAAGCTAGAAGAAACACCCGAAATACAGTGTGATTTGACAAAACGTGTCAAAGTTTATGGACCAAAAACAGAGGAATTAACTCAATTTTTGGAAGAATATGATTTAGTAGAAGGAACCTCAAGTGATCTTTGTTCTGGTATTGTACTGACGAATCTTTCATTAGAACGTTTAATCGGAATCTCTAGTATGCTACCTTCGACAGAAGAGGATCATGAAATTTTAAATGCTTTATTAAATAAAAAATTAGTATACGTCCTAAATGGATCAAAAGACTATGCAACCATTTTACAAAATAGCCCATATGGCATGAAAACTCACGTGAAATCTTGTGAGGAACAATGGGTGAAATATGGGGCACAATTTATTAACGTTGACACTAAGTCAGCTAAGGTGAAACAGGTAGGGAACGTTTGGACGAAAGATTATTTACAAAAAGAAGTGACTAAAGGTGTGACAGTCTTTGATGTAAATCAAGGAACTATTATAACTCCTTTAGCAAAAGATTATATAAGAGAAAAACAACTGAAGCTAAATTATGGTAGAAATGAGGAGTAATTATGTTAATTGGTAAAGTATCAGGAAGTCTTTGGGCTACTCGTAAAAATGAACACTTAAATGGATTGAAATTTCTGTTGATAGATATTGAAGACACCAAAGAAGAGACGACTAAAACAATTGTTGCAGCTGACACAGAAGGTGCTGGTTTTGGTGATTTAGTATTAGTAACAACAGGTGGTTCAGCCCGAATCGCTCTAGATTCTCTTGATACACCAGTTGATGCTGCTGTAGTTGGTATTATTGATTCCGTTGAAAGACATAACGAATAGGGTTTAACAAATATAAAAAGTAAAAAGGAAATTAGGAGGTAGCAATTAATGAGTATTAATGAAATTATTATGTATATTATTGCATTCTTCATGGTTGTCGGAGGAATCGACTACTGTTTAGGAAATAAATTTAAGCTTGGAAAGCAATTTGAAGAAGGAATCATGGCAATGGGTTCTTTAGCGTTATCAATGGTCGGGATTATTACATTAGCCCCTATCTTAGCTAAAGTATTACAACCAATTGTCGTACCAATTTACACAGCTTTAGGAGCTGACCCTGCAATGTTTGCTACAACACTTTTAGCAAATGATATGGGTGGTTACACATTGGCAATGGAAATGGCTCAAACGCCAGAAGCAGGTCTATTTGCCGGAACTATTCTTGGTGCTATGATGGGAGCAACTATCGTGTTTACCATTCCAGTTGCACTTGGAATCATTCAAAAAGAAGATCAAAAATATTTAGCAACAGGTGTTTTATCAGGTATGGTAACCATTCCAATTGGAGCATTTGTTAGTGGGATTGTAGCAGGATTTGATGTTATGATGATTGTTAAAAACTTAGTTCCAATCGTAATTGTTGCAGCTTTAGTTATGCTTGGTCTAATATTAGCTCCACAAAAAATGATTAAAGGATTTACTTACTTTGGTAAAGGAATCGTAATCGTAGCAATTATTGGTTTAGTATTAGGAGCATTACAACAATTAGTAGGTATTACTGTTATTGAAGGAATTGCCCCTGTTTCTGAAGGGATTGAAGTTGTTGGTGGAATCGCCTTAACACTTGCTGGAGCCTTCGTATTAGTAGAAGTTATTACAAGAGTATTCAAAAAACCTTTATTAGGTTTAGGTAAAGTATTAGGTATTAATGAAACAGCAGCTGCTGGATTAATTGCTACTTTAGCAAATAATATCGCTATGTTCCAAACATTAAAAGACATGGATGCTCGTGGAAAAATTATCAACGTGGCATTCGCAGTTTCTGCATCATTTGTATTAGGAGACCATTTAGGATTTACTGCTGGTGTTGCTAAGGAAATGATTTTCCCAATGATCGTTGGTAAACTAGTTGGGGGTATTACAGCTATTTTTGTAGCAATCTTTATTGCAAACAAAACAGCTAAAAAAGAAGAACTTGCTAAAGAGGTGGCTAACTAATGGATGAAAATCAAAAAAGTCTTATTGAAGGCGTTGTTCGCCAAATTTTAATGGAAAAAATGTCATCATTATCACAGTTTACTAAAACGGTTGATCCAAGTGGTGTATTGTCAGTAAAATTACCATTACTAGAAGTAGATGAAAATGATCGATTAGATACAGGGACACCAAGTGATGTGGTTTACTGTAAAGATTTAGTTACTTTAGAAGAGAGCCCTCGCTTAGGTTGTGGCCTGATGGTTATGAAAGATACAACTTTTGATTGGACTTTAGAGTATGATGAAGTAGACTATATAATAGAAGGAACGTTAACTGTTATTATTGATGGTCGAAAAATATCTGCTGGACCTGGAGAAATTTTATTTGTTCCTAAGAGCAGTAGTATTCAGTTTTCTGTTGAAGGTGACGCAAGATTCGTTTATGTGACTTATCCAGCAGATTGGGCATCACAGTAACAAGAATTTAGGAGGATATTATGGTTGATTTAAAAGACGTTAACAAAACATTAAAGGGATTTAATGACATTGTGAATACTAAAAAACACAACCCATTTGAGAAGCAAGAATCTTTGAAAGTAGGAGTAGATTTAGGGACGTCTTCAATCGTTTTAGCTATCCTAGATGAAGATAATAACCCAGTTTATGGTAGTTTTGAGTTCGCTGAAGTTGTTCGTGATGGACTTGTGGTTAATTATATTGAAGCAGTTCGAATCGTAGCACGCTTAATTCAAGAAGCTGAAGAGGTTTTAGGAATTGAGTTAACAGAGGCGGCTACAGCAGTGCCACCAGGAACTTTAGGAAATGATTATAAAGTAGTTTCTAATGTTTTAGAATCTGCTGGATTAACAGTGACAACTGTTGTTGATGAGCCATCAGCAGCAGCTTGTTTACTGAATTTAGACAAAGGTGCAGTTATTGATGTGGGAGGGGGAACAACAGGAATTAGTATCATTGAAAACTTCCAAGCGGTTCAAACAATGGATGAACCAACAGGAGGGACTCATATGTCTCTAGTTCTTGCTGGGTACCACAAAGTTTCTGTCAAAGAAGCTGAATTAATCAAGCGAGATAAAGAACAAGAAAAAACAACTTTTATGATTATAAAGCCAGTCGTTGATAAGATGGCTAATATAACGAAACAATTTTTAAATCAGTATCCAGTAGAACCTTTATTTGTTGTGGGAGGTGCCAGTTACTTTGATGACTTTGCGACAGTATTTTCTAAATACTTAGGCAAAGAAGTTAAACGTCCTGACTACCCACAATTTGTAACACCTATTGGTATTGCAATAGTAAGTAAACAATAATGTAAGAAAAAGGTGAGCACGAATGATTTCAGAAGTTAAAAAAATGCCCATCTCTTGTTTAGATGAATGCTTGGCAGTTTTTAAAGACGATGAATTAAATAATGCTTATAATGGTCAAGTTCTTGATTGGGTAAAGATAGGTATTAGAAAAAAGGAGCTGTGGGGAGCTGTAACAGACTCTGGGGAAATCGCAGCAGTAATGTGGGTTGAGGAGAATGGTTTTTTTCATGAATATCCTTATCTAGCCTTAATCGGGGTTAAAAAAGATTATCAAGGTCAGGGCTTAGGTTCCTTTTTACTAAATGTTTATGAAGCAATCGGTCGAGCATTAAATAAAACAAAAATCACATTAATGGTTGGTGATTTTAATTACCGTGCAAAGAAGTTATACGAAAGTGTTGGTTATAAAGAGATTGGAAAAGTTGAATCTGCTTATATGCCAAACATTGCTGAATTTATTATGCTGAAAAAAATAGATAATTAAATAAAAGAAATTGTATAACTAGTTGAAAGATTAAAGTTTCACAAAGTTAATATTTCTTATTGTAAAATGAGTCTAATTGTTATACTATTAGGAATGTAGAAAATGTTTACATTCACAATTTAATAATAATTTTTTTAGCACTGGGGAATGAGGTGAAAGACCTCGACAGACCCTTTCTACTGTAATGCGGACAGACTTCTTTTATGCCACTGTAAAATGATTTTTCATTTTGGGAAGGCAAGAGGTTATGGATGATGCTAAGTCAGGATATCCAGGCTGAAACTAAAAAATAATTCTATCGGGAAATTGTTTTTTGTTATCAGCTAGTTCTTATTAACTTATTCTTGCTGGTTTAACCATACAAAAAACACAAAACATCATTTCGATTGAATGATGTTTTGTGTTTTTTAATTTTTTAAGAAGGAGTAAGAAATGACAACAAAAACAAGAAAATTAACAACGGTAGCATTAATGATTGCATTGAGTATTTTGGGAGGAAGTATCAAGGTACTTGGATCCATCGCGTTAGATTCGTTTCCAGCTTTTTTATCTACAATAATATTAGGACCGGCAATGGGAATGGTTGTAGCTTTTTTTGGTCACATGTTCTCAGCTTTACTTTCAGGTTTTCCGAGTACACTGCCTATCCATCTAATCATTGCAACATTAATGATGGTCTGTATGTTTGTATACGGTTACATAAGGAAGAGGTTTAGCAACCGCCCAATGCTAGCAAAAGTAATTTCTATTCTTGCAGCTTACTTAATCAATGTACCCCTCGATTTACTAATTCTTTACCCAATTTTAGGTGAAGTTGTTTATGTCCTGTTTGTTCCACTGACAATAGCTACTTTTACTAATTTATTTTTAACAGAGATAATTTATGTTGTATTACCAAATAAAATTAAAAATTTTTCAACTCTTCAAAATAGCGGTAAGGAGAAATAGAGATGGTTGGACTTCATGGAGGTAACATTCAAGAGATATCAGAAATTTATAATTTAACAGATAAAAAAGTGATAGATTTTAGTGCTAATATCAATCCTTTAGGTTTGTCAAAAAGTTTGTTGGAAAAGCTAAGGGATAGTATGGATCAGATTCTTCATTATCCTGATTTAAGATATAAAGATTTAAAAGAAGAAATTGCTAAATATCATGCAGTAGATGTAAAAAATATTTTTTTAGGTAACGGCGCTGCGGAAGTTATTTATTCATTGGCAAATGTGTTAATGAGTCAACAGCTATTAGTGTTAGCACCAACTTTTTCTGAATATGAAGATGCATTTGCTCATAAGAATACAAATATTGTGCTTTTTAAAACAAAAGAAAATGAATTTAAAGTTGATATCAATAATTTAATAAAAAAAATTGATGAAGAAAAGATTGATACCGTTTGTATTTGTAATCCAAATAATCCTACAGGTATATTGATAAACAAATCTGAAATGAATAAATTAGTAACATATTGTCAAACTAAACAAATATACTTAATTGTAGATGAAGCTTTTATGGATTTCTTACCAGAAGAAGAATCTATTGATTCAGAATTACATGGTAATAATTATTTAATTATTCTTCGTTCTTTAACAAAAATATTTGCCATACCGGGCCTTCGATTAGGTTATTTATTGACTGATAATCAAAAAATTATGGATGATTTGAACAACCATGGAATTCCTTGGAGAATTAATTGCTTTGCTGAAATAGCCGGTAGAGAATCTTTGAAGGATGAAAATTATCTACAAGATACGTTGAGATATGTTAAAGAAGAAAGAGAGTTTCTAGAAAATAACTTGATGGGATTTAAAGAAATATCATTCATTAAAAGTGATACTAATTTTATTTTTTTCGAATACCTATCCGATATTAATTTACAGAAAGAATTAATCAAAATGAACATCCTTATTAGAGATTGTTCAAACTACAAAGGATTGAGCGGAAACTATTACCGAATAGCTGTTAGAACACATGAAGAAAACAAGCAATTGGTTGAAGCTTTTGAGAGGTATTTTGATGGAAAAAGTAACGGTTAGTTGCCCTGGAACATGTGGCGAATTGATTCAAGGATATGTTAATCAAAAATTTTTATTAGTAAGTTGTAGTATTAATGCATACTCAATAGCAACAGTTACAAAGGATAAATTAATAAAAGAGGTGTCAGGAGATAAATCAAAGAGAGCGATGCAATTAGCTCTTGAGTATTTAGGGATTTCTAAAGAAAAGGCTAAAGAACTAAACATCTCAATAGATTCAACATTGTCCCTGTCAAAGGGGATGGCAAGTAGTACTGCAGATATGGCGGCGAGTATCTATGCTGCAGGATTATACTTTGAAAATCATTTTACAACTAGAGAAGTTGCAGAGATATGTACAAAGGTCGAACCAACAGATAGTAGTTTTTTTAACTCGGTAACATTATTCGATTCTCGAAATGCTCAGTATATTGCTGAAACAAATTGGCAACCCAAATACTATATCTTGATGTTAGAACCCAATCAAAAACTAAATACAGAAGCGTTTCACACTGAAATAACGGACCAACTCTTCAAAGAACAAGCTAAATCTTTTAGTAGAGTTCATACTCTCTATTTAACTGCTATCAAAGAAAGATGTCTAGATAAATTGGGTAAAGCTGCCACAGAAAGTGCTTTATTAAATCAAGCAATTTTACCTAAGCCGTTTTTTAACGATATCGTTAATATAAGTATATCATTTCGGTCTTCTTTTGGCGTGAATGTTGCTCATAGTGGGACAGTAATCGGGATTTTACTAAGAGATTTATCGGAATTAGAGAGTATCAGGAAAAAAATAGTTGAAAGCAAAGTAATAACTTATTACCAACAAATCAAGTTGTATGAGTCTTGCTACGAAGGACTACAAGTAAAAGAGGGGTGAGTTAAATGAAAAAAATTCTAATCGGAGCTGCATCTAGTGGTTCAGGAAAAACAACGTTTACTTTAGGCTTACTTGAAATTTTTAGAAGACGCGGCTTTGATGTCCAACCATTTAAAGTAGGTCCAGATTATGTGGATACTAAATATCATAGCCGAATTACTAAAAATGAATCAAGAAATCTCGATAGTTTTTTAGTTCAAGATCCGAAAACATTAAATTATTTATTTGAAAAAGCGGCTTATCAAGCTGATATTTCTGTCATTGAAGGCGTTATGGGATTGTTTGATGGGTTTGGCATTGATAAAGATTTATGTTCAAGTTCATCTGTTGCTAAACAATTAAAAGCACCTGTTTTATTAGTTGTTAATGGTAAATCTGCCTCAACATCAATTGCAGCTGTTGTCAAAGGATTTGAAGAGTTTGACCCGGAGTTAGAGATCATGGGAGTTGTTATTAATAATATTGCTTCAATGAATCACTATTCCCTCGTAAAAGGAGCTATAGAAAAATACGCTAAAACAAAAGTGTATGGCTACATCCCTAAAAATCCGGAGTTTGCTCTGCCATCAAGACAGTTAGGTTTAGTTCCTGATAATGAAATTGATGATGTGATGGAGAAAATAAATCTAATAGCAGATCATATTGAAAAAACGGTGGATATTGAGGCATTAATTGAAGATTTAGCTGATGAAAAAATGAGTAAGCCAACTTATCCTTTTACCAGACATCTGAAAGGGAAAAATATCACATTAGGAATTGCAAAAGACGATGCCTTTCATTTTTATTATCCAGATAATTTAGAATTGTTAGCAGATTGTGGAGTGGAACTAACTTACTTTAGCCCAATGAAAGACACTCATTTACCAGAGGCGGATGCTTATTATTTTGGTGGTGGTTACCCAGAAGAGTTTGCCAAAGAACTTTCTGTAAATAAAGAAATGAGGCAATCAATTTATCAAGCCTTTAAAGCAGATAAACACATTCTTGCTGAGTGTGGTGGGTTAATGTATCTAGGGAGCTCGTTAAAAATTGGCGAAGAAGTATTTCCAATGGTAGGTATTTTTGATGGAGAAAGTCAAATGACACCGCGTTTAAAACGATTTGGTTACTGCTATGGCATATTAAATCAAGATTGTTTAATTGGTAAAAAAGGTGAAAAAATTTATGGACATGAATTTCATCATTCGACATTTGAAACAAACGAACCCACTGTGATGGTAATGGAAAAAAATCGAGATGGTGAAATTGTATCAACTTGGGAAGGTGGCTATCAAAAGAAAAATACATTTGCTAGTTATTTACATCTTCATTTTTATCAAAGTGAAGCCTTCATTCATCATTTACTCGATCAAGTAATTGGAGTTGGTGATCAGCGATGACGATTGTTTTAATCATACTGGCGTTTATTTTAGATTTAATAATAGGAGATCCTTATCATTGGCCACATCCAATTAAAGCGATTGGAAATTTCATTACGTTTTTTCAAAAAAAATGGGTTCCTAAAAAGTTAAGCTCTAAGCAAAAGTATGTAATGGGTGGGGTTTTGTGGATAAGCACAGTCTTTCTTTCTTATTTAATAACTTGGGGGATTTTAAAACTAGCATTTATGTTAAATACCTATCTAGGTTACTTAGTTTTTATTTACTTTTCTTATACGGTACTTGCAACGAAAAGTTTAGCTACAGAAGGAAAGAAAATAGCCAAAACTCTTGATAAAGGTACATTAGAAGAGGCCAGAAATCAAGTGGCGATGATTGTAGGAAGAGACACAAGTCAATTATCAGAAGAAGAAATAGCAAAAGCGACCATCGAAACGGTAGCTGAAAATACTTCTGATGGGGTTATAGCACCAATGCTCTTTCTATTTTTGGGAGGACCTCCTCTTGCGATGGCGTATAAAGCTGTTAATACATTAGATTCAATGGTGGGATATTTAACACCTGAATATAAAGAAATAGGTTTTGTTTCAGCTAAGATGGATGACTTGTGGAATATAATACCTGCAAGAATTAGTTTCCTCCTCTTAGGAATTAGTAGTATTTTTCTTAATATGAATCCTAAAGAAACGTTTCTGATAGGTTGGCGTGATAGAAAAAATCACAAGAGTCCAAACGGTGGTTATTTAGAAGCGCCTGCTTCTGGTGCTTTAGGAATTCAATTAGGCGGTAGCCACGTCTATCATGGCGTTGAAATTTACAAACCAACCATTGGCGAATCGCTTAAGGTTGTAGATGGTCACGATATTATTAAGATGAATTCTTTATTATATTGTTCATCGAGTATTGGGATGATTATATTTTCAATGGTTTCGTTTCTTGTAAGAGGTTTTTAAAATTAGATAAAGGAAAGTGATATGTATGATGAACTATATGAAAGATCCAAAAGGAATTGAAGTAGAAAGCTTTGTTATTATTCAAGACACAATTGATGAGATTAACCCAGATTATCAGTTTAACAACAAAATGGAAGAAATGATTATTAAGAGAGCGATTCATACGAGCGCTGACTTTGATTACTTAGAAAATATGGCATTCACTCATAACGTGATTGAAGAGATGGTAGCATTTTTCAAAAAAGGTAATGGCACTATTTATACTGATACAACAATGGCATTAAGCGGAATTAATAAACGTGTCTTAGATAAACTAAATATTTCATATAAGTGCTTTATCTCAGATCCTGAAATCGTTAAAATCGCAAAAGAAAAACAAATTACTCGTTCAATGGCAGCTATTGAGCATGCTAGTACTCTTGAGGGAGATAAAGTATTTGTTATTGGAAATGCTCCGACAGCTATTTATAAAATTTTAGAAATGATCCATTCCAATGAATTAGAAGTAAAAGCAGTCGTTGGTGCACCTGTTGGATTTGTTGGCGCTGCTGAATCAAAAGAAGAATTATTTGAAAGTAATACACCAGCAATTGTTGCTAGAGGAAGAAAAGGTGGTAGCAATGTCGCAGCAGCGATAATTAATGCAATTCTTTATCAATTGGATGTGGAATAAAAATGGAAGAGTTTGTCTATGTGAATGGTAAAAAAATGAGAAAAGGTTACACAACTGGCTCTTGTGCTACGGCAGCTTCTGTTGCTGCAACTCACCTTTTATTAAATAATGAAGAGTGTGAGGAAGTAGTTGTGTTATCTCCTGTTGATAAGGAAATTAGAATCCCCATTGAATCTTTGGAGCGAGTAGATGATAAGACAGCAATTGTTGCTGTAAAGAAAAATGGCGGGGATGACGCAGACGCAACTCATGGTATGTTGATCTATTCTAAAGTTACTTTAAGAGATGACAGTGAAGTAACAATTGAAGGTGGGGAAGGAATTGGACGAGTGACTCAAGAAGGCTTACTTGTACCAATTGGCAAACCAGCCATTAACCCTAAACCTCGAAAAATGATTGGTGATAATGTCCGAAAATTATTAGGTGAAACTGGTGGAGCCGATGTGTTAATTTTTGCACCTGAAGGTTACGAAATTGCTAAACAAACAATGAATCGGAATTTAGGCATTATTGGAGGAATTTCAATTCTAGGAACGACAGGAATTGTGACTCCAATGTCAGAGGATAGTTGGAAAGCTGCAATCTCAATTGAACTCGAAATGAAGAAAAAACAAGGATTTGAACGAATTGTTTTAAGTCCTGGTAATTACGGGGAAGATTTTGCAGTCAATAAAATGGCGATTGATGAGAAGAAAATTGTTTCGATGAGTAATTTCGTAGGCTATGTCTTAAAAGAAGTTCAACGGATCGGTTTTGAGGAAGTTCTTATGATTGGTCATTTAGGGAAACTTATTAAAGTGTCTGCGGGAATATTTTCAACTCATAGTAAAGATGCTGATGCTCGAGCTGAAATATTAGTAGCTAATCTTGCACTGATGGGTATGCCAATTCCTGATTTAGAAAGAGTTTCTAAGTGTTTAACAACAGAAGCTGCTGGAGATATCATCAGTGAGACTGGATATGAAGGTGTCTATAAAATAATTGCAGATAAGATAAAGTTCCGTAGTGAAAAATTATTAAAATATCGCGACCCAAAAGTAAAAGTAGATGTAGTGATATTTTCATCTAAAACTGGTTTACTATCTTCCACAAAACCAATCAAAGAGTTAATGGAGGAATGGAAATGATTACAGTAACTGGAATTGGCCCAGGAGAAACATCACTTTTATTAAGTCGAGTTTTTGATGAAATTAATCAAGCTGATATTGTGATTGGCAGCACTAGACAATTAGAAATTGTACCTTTTGAGTTTACGGGCGAGAAAAAAATACTACCCAAGAAGTTACAAGAATTGGAAGATTTTTTGAAAACTAGAATGGAAAAGAAAATTGTTCTTTTAGCCTCAGGTGAACCATTACTTTATGGCATAGGTAATTGGATGATGACTAAATTTGATGAGAAAGATATTCAGATTATTCCGGGAATTAGCTCGATGCAATACATGTTTAGTCAGTTAAAATTAACTATGAATGATACGTACTTTACTAGTAGTCATGGAAAAAATCCTAATTATGACGTGTTATTGATGTTACCAAAAGTTGTTTTGGTAACGGATAGTAAAATCGGACCGTATCAATTAGCAGCAGAAATAAAAAAACGGGGATTAAAACGTACAATTTTTGTTGGTGAAAACTTGAGTTATCCTGATGAAAAAATCAGAAAATTTAACGAATCGAATGTGCCTGATGAAGAATTTAATATGAATGTGGTGGTGTTGTTAGATGAAGGATAGTTTATTTGTTAGAAGCAAAGTTCCGATGACTAAAGAAGAGATAAGAACAATTAGTCTTGCTAAGTTAAATTTAAAAGAGGCTGAACATTTTTTAGATATCGGAGCAGGGACAGGTAGCATCTCGATTGAAGCTTGTGTGGAGTACCCAGACCTTCACGTAACGGCAATCGAAACAAAAGATATTGCTGTTGAGTTGATTTTAGAAAATAAGGAAAAATTCGGTGTTGAGAATTTAAACGTTATTAAAGGAAAAGCACCGATTGATTTAGACATTATCTTTGACAGTATTTTTGTTGGAGGCAGTGGAGGAAATTTAGAAGACATTTTAAGTTGGAGTTTTGATCATTTGAAACCAGGAGGTTCATTGGTCTTGAATTTTATCTTACTTGAGAATGCAACAGGGGCGTTTAAGTGGTTTGAAGATAATGAAATTGCTTATGAAACCGTTCAAGTTCAAGTAGGAAATGGAACAAAACTAGGATCAGGGCATTATTTTAAACCACTGAATCCAGTTATTATAATTGAAGCAAAGAAAGAGGGAAATTAAAAATGGTTAAGGTACATTTCGTCGGAGCAGGTCCAGGAGCAACAGATTTAATTACATTAAAAGGGTATCGTTTATTACAAGAAGCAGGCATGGTTATCTATGCAGGTTCATTAGTAAATCCTGAATTATTAACTTATTGTAACGAAGACTGTGAAATTTTAGACAGTGCGTCAATGACGTTAACTGAAATTATAGATGCGATGGAACGTGGTATTAAAGCGGGAATTGAAGTCGTTCGTTTACAAACGGGTGATTTCTCAATCTATGGTTCAATTCGTGAACAAACAGAAGAGATGAAAAAACGTGACCTTCCTTTTACCTGCACACCAGGAGTAAGTTCTTTCCTTGGAGCAGCGTCAAGTTTAGGTGCAGAATACACTGTACCAGAGGTTTCTCAAAGTGTGATTATTACGCGTATGGCTGGTAGAACACCGGTTCCAGATAGAGAAAGCATTCGCTCTTATGCTCAACATAGAACGTCAATGGTTATCTTCTTATCTGTTCAATCAGTTGATAAAGTGGTGGAGGAATTAGTAGCAGGAGGATATCCAGCAACAACCCCAGCTGCTGTTGTTTACAAAGCAACATGGCCAGAAGAGAAAAAAGTGTTGGGAACATTAGAAGATATCGCTGATAAAGTGAATGATGCAGAAATCACAAAAACAGCTTTAATTATGGTAGGAGATTTCCTAGGTGAAGAGTTCTACTACTCTAAACTATACGATGCTCAGTTCCAACATGAATTCCGTGATGCAGAATAATGATGAAAAAAATAGCTGTGTTAACCCTGACAAAAGGTAGCTATAAATTAGGTAAAAAAGTTAAAGAGCAATTAGATATGTTTGAAGTCGATGTCTTTGGTTTAGAAAAAAATATTGAAATTCCGACAGAAAACTATAAAGACAATCAATTTAGAGAAGGATTTGCAGAGCTATTTAAGACATATGATGGTCTTATCTGTATTATGGCAACAGGAATTGTAGTGAGGCATTTGGCACCACTCATTCAAGATAAACGATATGATCCCGCTGTTGTAGTGATGGATGAACTGGGGCAATTTGCCATTAGTTTGCTTTCTGGTCACATCGGCGGTGGTAATGAGCTAACACAAGAGTTAGCTGTTAAAATGGATGCACAAGCAGTGATAACAACAGCTACAGATGTTCAAAACGTTACAGCAATAGATGTGATGGGGAAGAAAATAAATGGTTGGTATGATCAGTTTAAGGCAACAACAAAGCATATTAACTATTTATTAGCCTCTCATAAAAAAGTAGCCTTGTTCGATGAAGAGAATTTAGTGACTGATGTAAGAGGACTAGAAAAAATTAGTGACTTATCAGCTGGTATAGTGAGTAATTTTGAAGCAGTCATCATTGTCTCGGCAAAGAGATTGACTGACTTACCATCCAATTGTTATCAAGTTGTTCCGAGAAAATATGTTCTTGGCATGGGAGCCAAAAAAGAAACACCGTTATCGGTGATTGAAACAGAATTTGCTGTTTTTTGCGAATTACATCAAATTCATCCAAGAAGTATTAAACAAATTGTAAGCATTGATTTAAAGAAAAATGAAAAAGGAATCATCGAGTTCTCTAAAGAGTTAGAAGTTCCCTTTGAGACTTATACAAAAGAAGAATTAGAACCATCATCGTTAAAATACCCTCAATCTGACTTTGTTAAATCAGTTGTTGGCATAGGTAATGTTGCTGTTTCATCAGCAGATTTTGCTACAAATGGTAATGTGCTGACTGAGCGATATGGGCATAACGGTGTGACGTTTTCAATAGGAGAGGAATGACAATATGTTATATGTAGTAGGTTTAGGACCAGGTGGACATGAACAGTTAACTTTTGAGGCGAGAGAAGCTATCGTTAATTCAGAGGTTATTGTAGGTTATGTGACTTATATAAAATTGGTAAAAGATTTAGTTAAAGGTAAAGAGCTTGTCCATAATGGGATGCGTCAAGAAGTAGAAAGATGTCAAAAAGCGATTGATATCGCAGTAGAAGGAAAAGACGTAGCCGTTATTTCAAGTGGAGATGCCGGTGTTTACGGTATGGCTGGTTTAGTTTTAGAATTAATGCATAAACAAAATATTGATATTCCAGTTAAAGTGATTCCTGGCGTTACAGCAAGTATTGGTGGAGCAGCTCTTTTAGGCGCACCATTGATGAATGATTTTTGTCATATCAGTTTAAGTGATTTAATGACTCCTTGGGAAATGATTGAAAAAAGACTACATGCAGCTTCATCAGCGGACTTTGTTATTTGTCTTTATAACCCAAGAAGTAAAGGAAGACCTCATCATTTAAAAACAGCTTTAGATATTATGAAGCAATATAAAGGTGAAGACACGGTTATTGGAATTGCTAAAGATGTTGGTCGTCCAAAACAAGAAACAATCTTAACGACTATTAAAGATTTAGATGAGAATTTAGTAGATATGACAACTGTAGTTATCATCGGTAACAAAGAGACTTATGTCTCAAACGGTCGTATGTTAACACCTAGAGGTTACACTTTATGATACTTGTTTTCGGGGGAACATCAGACAGTTTAAAAATTGCTGAAACCCTTGAAGCTAAAGGATATGATGTTTGTTTTTCAGTTGTAACAGATTACGGAGAACAGTTAGCTGAAAAAAAAGTTAAGAAGGTAGTTAAAGGGCGTATGAATCAAGAACAAATGCAACAATTTGTTCTTGATCATCATGTATCTCTAATCCTAGATGCGACACATCCTTTTGCCTCAATCGTTTCAAAAACAGCGATTTTAGCGTCAAAAGAAGTAGCTGTGGATTATATTCGTTACGAACGACCTAGAGTTAATCTAGAACATGCGGTTAAGGTTTCTAGTAATGAAGCAGCTTGTCAGTGGGTGAATGAAAATATTTCTGGCACTATTTATTTAACAACTGGGAGTAAGACATTAAAATTCTTTAGAGATAACTTACCTTTTGAAGAGATAGTTGCTCGTATTTTACCAACGGCAGAAGTTCTGATTGAAACAGAAAAATTAGGCTTTCAAGCGCATCAAATTGAGGGAATTAAAGGGCCATTTTCAGTAGAGATGAACAAAGCTCTCATGACAAAAAATGGTGCTAAGGTGATGATCACTAAAGAAAGTGGTATTGCTGGTGGTATCTTAGAAAAAATAGAAGGATGTCATCAACTCGGTATTCCATGTGTGGTTATTGCAAGAGAAGATATTGAATACCCAAAACTATTTAATGACACGACAAAATTATACGAATGCTTGGAGGAATACAAGTGAGAGGTCAAATAACATTAATTGGTGCAGGACCTGGGGAACCAGAATTATTAACAGTGAAGGCTGTAAGAAAATTACAAGAAGCAGATGCTGTTTTTTATGACCGATTAATTAATCAAGATTTACTAAATTACTGTTCTGATGAGTGTGAGTTTATTGATGTAGGTAAAAAGCCGAAACATCACAAAGTGCCTCAATCAGAAATCGAAAATTTAATTATTGAAAAAGCAAAAGAAGGCAAACGAGTTGTCAGATTAAAAAGTGGTGATCCTTACGTTTTTGGTCGTGGTGGCGAAGAAGGCAAAAAGATTATCGAAAACGATTTGATTTTTGAGGTTATACCAGGTATTACTTCAGCAATTGGTGGATTAGCTTATGCTGGTATTCCGATTACTCATCGTGATTTTGCTTCAAGTTTCCATGTGATTACAGGACATTTGAAATCAGAAGATAATCAATTGGATTGGGACGTATTAGCTAAAACAGAGGGAACGTTAGTCTTTTTAATGGGTATGTCTGAGCTTGAAACAATTACATCAGAATTGATGAAACAAGACAAACCTAAAGACACACCCGTAGCGATTGTTCGTTGGGCAACTCGTAAAGAGCAAAAAACAGTCACAGGAACACTAGAAACCATTTGTAAGATTGCAGAAGAAGCTAAAATGACTTCACCTAGTTTAATCGTTATGGGAGATGTGGTAACTCAGCGGGAGTATTTAAACTTTTATGAAGGTCGTCCACTATTTGGTAAACGAGTGGTTGTACCTCATACGATTAAGAAAAATATGTATCACCGTTTAATTGATGCCGGAGCATCTGTTTTAGAGTTACCAAAATTAATGAAACAAGAAATGACAGCAACATTATCTATTGAAAACAAAGAAAAATTAGTTTTCTTGGATGCAGAAAGTGTGACATTTTTTGTTGCTAAGATGTTAGAGATGAAACAAGATATCCGTCACCTGCAACATGTGGATTTTGTCACAATTGGTCATCATACTGAGTTAGCGGTTAAAAATTTAGGTATTTTACCAACAGAGACGTATTCAATTTTAGATGAGTATGATCTAGCTAATGTGTCATACGAATCAACGCTGTTTGTCGGAGAAAAGAGCTACATTGAACAAATTCAGAAAAATAATAAAATGGTTCATTTCTTTGCACCTTATGAAGTAAAATCAAAATTAATTTTAGATGAAAACTTAGCAGAAGCTGATTACTTCTTCTTACCAAGCTCTAAGGCAGCTTATTATTTCTTGAAAGACTTAGAAAAAGAACAAATCGAGTTATTAAAAACAAAGAAAATCATTGTGATGGGGGATATCACAGCCAATATTTTTGAAGCAGAAAATATAAACGTGATTCAATCTGAAAAACCAAGTTTTGAGAGTGTGCTAAACAAGATAATTGAGGAGGATGCTTAATGAAAAAAGCGCTAATTGTTGTAAGTTTTGGAACAAGTTATAAAGAAACGAGAGAAAAAACCATTGAAGCAGTCGAAAATAGACTTGCTGAAAGATTTCCAGAGTGTGACGTATTTAGAGCCTTTACGTCAAACATGGTAATTAAAAAAATTAAAGAAAAAGAAGGAATCAACATTCCAACTGTTAATCAATTAATGATGGAGTTGAAAGAAAAAGGCTATAAAGAAGTATTTGTTCAACCTCTACATGTGATTAATGGAAGTGAGTATTCAAAAGCTCTACATCAAGCAAAACACTTTAAAAATGATTTTGATGTGATTGAAGTTGGTAAACCGTTAATGACTGAATTTGAAGACTATGAAGAAATTGTTGAATGGTTACGAGACTTAGCTCAACCGTTAAAAGAAAAAGAAGCAGTGGTACTTATGGGACATGGAACAAATCATTCTGCTTTTACGGCCTATGCTTGTTTAGATCATATGTTATATAAAGATCCAGTCTTTATCTGTGCAGTTGAAAGCTATCCAGGTATTGATACGGTTGTCGAAAAATTAAAAGAAGCGGCTATTGAAAAAGTTTACTTACATCCCTTTATGTTAGTGGCAGGAGATCATGCTACTAATGATATGGCATCGGATGAAGAAGATTCTTGGAAATCGCAACTAACTCAAGCAGGATTTGAAGTTGAAACGATTCTTAAAGGGATGGGTGAGTATCCAAAAATTCAAAATATGTTTTTAACTCACGCTGAAAAAGTGATTGAAGGTGGTAAATAAATGGCTAAGTTTTATGGAATTGGAACAGGACCTGGAGATTCAGATTTATTAACTGTAAAAGGGGTAAAAACGTTAGAACTACTTGATTGTTTGTATACGCCAGAGCCTAGAAAAAAAAGTAAGAGCTTAGCATTATCAATAGTTTCACCGTATTTACCAAAGGAACTAGAAATAAAACAGCGTCATTTTCCAATGGTTAATGATTTATCAGAAAAAGAAAATGCATGGAATGATATTGCTAAAGAGATTTTAGCAGAAGTAAAGGCAGGAAAAAATGTCGGATTTGTTACTCTAGGAGATCCTATGGTATACAGCACGTATAGCTATTTACTAGAAAGATTATCAGACCATATTGAAACAGAAACCATTCCTGGTATTTCTTCATTTTCTAGTATGTCAAATGCCCTACAAATTCCTCTGGTGATGGATGAGGAGACGTACTCAGTTGTTCCTTCAACAGCTAGTGAAGATGTGATAAACACAGCTTTAGAAACTTTTTCGACTGTTATTATTATGAAAGTATCTTTTGAGCTTCCGAAAATTAAAAAATTGCTTGCCGATCAAGGATTATTAGCATCAGCTGTTTTAATAAGTAATGCTTCAATGGAAGATGAAAAAATAATAATGGGCTTAGAAAACCTTGATGAAACTGAGCGAATTTCATATTTTTCAACAATTATTGTGTATAAAACAAGAAAAATATAAAGGAGATTAGTACAATGAAAAAATTAATGAAAAAGTTTGCGATGGGACTTGTTCTTATTGCAATACTAGTAACAATCTTACCTCAAGAAGCACATGCAATGCATATTATGGAAGGTTTTTTACCGATTGGTTGGAGTATATTTTGGTATGTTGCCTTTGCGCCGTTCTTTATTTATGGATTGATGCAAATGAAAAAAATTGTTCAAGCTGATAAACAAAACAAGGTTTTATTGGCTTTAAGTGGTGCACTTATTTTTGTCTTATCGGCATTAAAAATTCCGTCAGTAACAGGTTCAACGTCTCATCCAACAGGTGTGGGTCTTGGAACTGCAATCTTTGGACCAGCAGTAATCAGTGTCCTTGGAACAATTTGTTTACTTTTCCAAGCCTTATTTTTAGCTCATGGAGGAATAACAACCTTAGGAGCTAATGCTTTTTCTATGGCAGTAGTTGGACCTTTCGTAGGTTACGGCGTTTATAAAATTTGTAAAAAAATGAATGCGAGCAAATCAGTTAGTTTATTCTTATGTGCTTTCTTAGCTGATATTGCAACTTACTTAATGACTTCAATTCAATTAGGAATTGTTTTCCCAGATCCAAGTACTGGTATTATGGGAGCGATTGTTAAATTTATGGGTGTATTCTTATTCACACAAATTCCAATTGGTATTGCTGAAGGCTTATTGACTGTTGTTATCTATAACTTGTTGACATCTAGCCTGAAAGAACAAGGAGGAATTTTACGATGAAAAAAAATAGTAAAACAAAAGCAAATATTATTATGGTTATAGCGATCGTAGCTTTAGTAGTAGGAGCACTCTTACTTCAACCAAAAGGTGAGTTTGAAGGATCTGACGGAGCAGCTGAGGAAATGATTACAGAAATTCAACCTGATTATGAACCTTGGTTTGAGCCCTTAATTGAACCAAAGAGTGGAGAAATTGAAAGTTTATTATTTACGCTTCAAGGAAGTATCGGAGCAGCTATTATTGCTTATGTTATAGGGTTTAACAAAGGTAAAAATAAACATGTTATTGATTGATAAGATTGCATATGAGAGTAAACTAAGGGATATTTCGCCTGTCGTTAAATCTGTGTGTTATTTACTGCTTTTAGTCTATATGTTTGCACTTCCTCCAATTTTTCAAATGAGTGGTATTATTTTAATTGGAATCGCAACTATCTATACGGCAGAAATATCAGTTAAACGTTATTTAAAATGGCTATTAGTTCCTCTGCCTTTCTTACTAGTTAGCTTCGTAACTATTATCTTAACTATATCTACTTCAAAAAGTGAGCTGATTTTTTCGGCTCACTTATTTGGGAGATATATAGGGGCTAGTGGAGAGTCTTTACTTATGGGTTATCAACTGTTTTTTAGATCTTTTGGTTGTTTAGTCTGTACTTATTTTTATTCAATGAGTGTCCCTTTTAATCAGATTTTATTGGTTCTAAGAAAATGTCACTTACCAAGTTATTTAATTGAAATTACTATGTTAATGTATCGCTTTATTTTTATTTTACTGGATGAAATGCTCCTTATTCATCAATCCCAAAGTATTCGGTTTGGCTACCACACACTAAGGACAAGCTATCAATCATTAGGTCTATTATTTAAAGTCCTATTTGTCCAAAGTATGGCAAGATATAACCAAATGATGATTGCTCTTGAGATGAAGTTTTTTAATGGCGACTTCCCTCTAGATTGAAAGAAGGTTTAATTATGTTAAAAATTGAAAATGTTTGTGTCTCTTATGACAATAAAAATCAAGTGTTAAATGATATTTGTATGACATTTAATACGAATACGCCTGTTGGCATCATAGGAGCCAATGGTTCTGGAAAATCAACTTTATTTCAAACAATTGTGGGTCTATTGAAGCCGACTAAGGGGAAAATATATTTTAATGAGAAAGAATTAAACTATAAAAAGAAAAACCTAATCGAGTTTCGAAAAAAAGTAGGAATCGTTTTTCAGGAGCCAGAACAGCAAATGTTTTATTCAATCGTTGAAGATGATGTAGCATTTGCCTTGAAAAACTTAGCTGTTTCAGAAGATGAAATTGCTAGGAGAATGAATAAAGCATTTGATTTGTTGGATATTCAGCATTTGAGAAGCAAACCAATTCAATATTTAAGCTATGGACAAAAGAAAAGAGTGGCGATTGCAAGTGTCATTGTTTTAGAAACAGAGTGGATCCTTTTAGATGAACCCACAGCAGGATTAGATCCAGCTGGTCGGGGACACATGATTGACATCATCAAGCGATTAATTCTAGAGGATAAAAAAGTGATATTATCCAGTCATGATATGGATTTGATGTATGAGGTGTGTAACTATTTTTATGTTATTAAGCAAGGTTCTCTCATATTAGAAGGTTGTAAAGAGGACATTTTCTTAGATCGCAAGTTACTTCTTGATGCAAAATTAGAACAACCTTGGTTAGTTAAAATGCACCAACAATTAGGAATTCCTCTTTATCAAGATGAGGAATCATTTTATAAAAATTCAAAGGTTAGGGGATAGAAAAATGGTTAAAAGTATCATGATTCAGGGAACAGCTTCAGATGTGGGGAAAAGTATTTTAGTAGCGGGACTATGTCGTATTTTTCATCAAGACGGACTCGAAGTTGTCCCATTTAAATCACAAAATATGGCATTAAATTCATACATTACATTAACGGGTCATGAAATGGGAAGAGCTCAAGTTTTTCAATCAGAGGCAGCAGGGAAAGAACCGGATGTCAGAATGAACCCTGTCCTTTTAAAGCCAACATCCGATAGAAAGTCTCAAGTCATTTTTAATGGAAAAGTTTTATCGAATATGGATGCTGTTGAGTACCATGAATTTAAACCTACTCTAACTGAAAAAATTTCTGAATTGTATGAAGAAATTGGGTCTGAGAATGATGTGGTTGTCATAGAGGGAGCTGGAAGCCCAGCTGAAATTAACCTAAATAGTCGTGATATCGCAAATATGGGAATGGCAAAAATTGCAGATGCTCCAGTTGTTTTAGTAGCAGACATAGATCGTGGTGGGGTATTTGCTTCGATTTATGGCACCATTGAATTACTTGAACCAGAAGAAAGAGCTCGCGTTAAAGGAATTATTATTAATAAATTTAGAGGAGATAAAGCGCTGCTGACTCCGGGATTAAAAATGATTGAGGACCTAACAAATGTACCGGTATTAGGAGTTATTCCTTTTGGTGATTTTAAAATAGAAGACGAAGACAGTGTGGCACTCAAAAATGTGAATCGTCACTATGATAATAGTAAAGAACTTGATGTAGCAGTTGTCTCACTAAGTAAAATTTCTAATTTCACTGATTTTAATAGTTTAGAGTTAGAACCAGATGTGTCAGTTCGTTATGTTTTTCCAGGAGATGTGATTGGAAAACCTGATGTTGTTCTTATTCCAGGGAGTAAAAATACTCTTGAGGATAGTATTTATTTAGAAGAAAGTGGTTTGGCTAAGGAGATAAAATCGCTAAGAGATAAGGGAAGTTATATCTTTGGAATTTGTGGAGGATATCAATTATTAGGTGAGGAGCTATTTGATCCAAATCAAGTAGAATCTTCAACTGGTTCAGTTAAAGGATTAGGTTTGTTACCTGTGGAAACAACGATGCAAGAAACAAAAGTCACTGCTCAAGTTAAGGGCAAGTATCAAAACTTAGATGTAGCTGGTTATGAAATCCATATGGGTGAAACGATCCTTAAAGGGGTTGAACCCTTTGCTCATATTACGCTGGAGAACAATAAAGAAGTTGACCGCTTAGACGGCGCTGTTAGTTCTGATAAAAAAGTATATGGAACTTATCTACACGGTGTGTTTGATGGTAGTGAATTTAGACGTGATTTCTTAAATCAAGTTAGAAAAAACAAAGGACTAGAGCCGTTAAATAAGGTAACACAAGAGTATAAAGAATATAAAGCAGAGCAATACGATAAGTTAGCTGACTCTTTAAGAGAGAATCTAGATATGGCTAAAATCTATGACATTATAAATCAGTCTGAGGAGGCATAATATGGCAGTTTATACCCGAGGTGGGGACAAAGGTATGACTAAGCTTGTGGGCGGTGTTCGCGTTAAAAAATACCATCCTAGAGTGGAGGCATACGGTACGACAGATGAGTTGTGTTCCTTACTAGGGCACGCTATATCCTTACTTGATGAGGCTCACGAAGCACTAAAACCTGAACTCATTGAGGTTCAACAATTAATCTTTGATTGCTCTAGCGATTTAGCAGTACCTGACAAAGAGATGAGGCCTTTTAAAGTCACTCAGGAAAAGCACTTATGGTTAGAAAAAAGAATTGACGAGTATTGGGCAGAGTGCCCGAAGATTAATAAGTTTATTTTACCAGGAGGCACTCCGTTTGCTAGTTGCATTCAAATGGCTAGAACAGTGACAAGAAGAGCTGAACGGTGTGTGGTCTTTTTAATTGATGAAAAGGAAGACGTCAATCCAGATGTGTTGATTACTCTTAATAGATTATCAGATTATTTTTTCGTTGTTGCTAGATGGGTTAACTCACAATCAGGAGAAGTTGAAATAGATTATGAGAATAGTCCAAAAGTCTTTTCAAGGGGAGAAAAACGTGTACCCAATAACAGTTAATTTAAAAAATAAGGCCGTTCTGATTATCGGTGGCGGAAAAATTGCCGCTAGAAAAGTCAAAGGTTTACTCAGTGAAGAAGCTCAGGTTACTTTAATTGGTCCAACGCTTCATGACACAATTGATGAATCTTCCATAACCTGGATCAAAAAAAAATATGAGACAGGAGATATTAACTCCTCTGCGTCTTTAATTTTTGCTTGTACAGATGATAAGAAGTTAAATGAACAAATTTTAAAAGAAGCTCTGCCTTCTCAAATCGTTAATGTAGTAAGTGATAAAGAAATATCAGAGTTTTATAATATGTCGATGATTAAACATAATGGTTTAAAAATTGGTATTTCCACTGAAGGAGCCTCTCCTGTGGTTGCTAAACAAACCCGAATTGAATTACAAAAATGGTTAGAAAATAAGTAAGGAGTCAAAAGTCATGCATGTTTTATATGTCGGATTAACCTATAAAAATACGCCAGTGAGATTAAGAGAGAAGGTAACTTTCTTAAATCAAGATATCACGGCTGCCAATAAAGAATTATTTCATACAAAAAGTGTATTAGAGAACGTCATCATCAGCACGTGTAATCGAACTGAAATTTATGTGGTTGTTGATCAACTTCATACTGGTAAATATTACACGAAACATTTCTTAGCTAATTTTTTTGGTGTTGAAGCGGAGGAATTATCTCACTTTCTAGAGTTTAAAGAAGGGCATGAGGCATTGACACATAGTTTTAGATTAGGATGTGGCTTGGATTCTGCGGTTCTTGGTGAAACACAAATTTTAGGGCAACTAAAAACGAGCTTCTTGATTGCTCAAAAGGCGGGAACAACAGGGACCATTTTTAATAAACTTTTTAATGAAATGATCTGTTTTTCAAAAAAAATGCACAATTTGTATAAATTTAACGATTCATCGGCATCTCTTAGTCAATCAGCTTTACAGATAGCAAAAGAAGAAGCTAAAGATTTATCTAATAAGCATTTGTTTGTTGTTGGTGCTGGACAGATGAGTCAATTGGTTTTAAAAAATCTAGATAATTTCAATGTTGAAAAAGTAAGTATTTTTAATCGCACTGTAGAAAATGCTGAAAAGATAACTCATCTTTCACCTTTACCAATTACATGTTACCCTTTAAGTGAGATGACAGCTCATCTTCATGAAGCAGATATTCTTATATCTGCGGTTGCAACAGAGAATTCTTTTATTACAAAAGATTTGCTGTCATCTGTGACGCTAATGAAACATTTATTATTATTTGATTTAGGTGTTCCAAGAAATATCAATCCTCACTGTCAGTTAATCGAGGATGTTACTCTTTATAATGTAGATAGTATTAGTGAGCGAATTAACCAAAATGCTAAAAAACGTGAGCAAATTATGGCTCAAGTAGCAGATGAAGTGAATACAGCAGTCGCTGAGTTTGAAGAGTGGGAGAAACAACTAGGCATTATTCCAGCTATAAAAGAACTCAGAAGAACGACTCTAGAAGCAGAAGAAAGTGCTTTGAGTAGTTTACAAAGTAAATTACCTGATTTATCTGAGCGTGAAGTTAAGATTATCAGAAAACATATGAAGAGCATTGTGAACCAAGCTTTAAGAACCCCTATTAGGGAAATTAAAGAGTTATCAACAGAAGAAAATTCGGTGTATGATATCGAATTATTTAAACGGATTTTTGGTATTCATTTAGAAGAGGAGAATGAACGTGAAGCGTAGGATTCGAGTAGGAACTAGGGGAAGTCAATTAGCCACGACACAAACAAAACAAGCAATGGCTGAAATTAAAGAAAAATACCCTGAGATAGAATTAGAATTAATTGAAATCGTGACTAAGGGTGATCGTCTGAGAGATCAAAGTTTAACTTCAATTGGAGGCCAAGGTGCCTTTGTTAAAGAAATAGAATTTCAATTAATGGAAGATAAAATTGATATCGCTATTCACAGTTTGAAAGATTTACCAACAATCATCCCAGATGAGCTAACAATAGGTTGTACTTTAAAAAGAAAAAGTCCTCATGATTGCTTAATTACCCGTGTTGAAGGGCAAACCTTAGAAAATTTACCTAAGGGCGCAAAAGTAGGAACAAGTAGTTTAAGAAGACAAGCTCAACTACTCAAATTAAGACCTGATTTAGATATCTTACCTCTTAGAGGAAATATTGATACAAGAATTAAGCGATTAGTTGAAGGTCACTATGATGCCATTTTACTGGCTCATGCAGGTATCCAACGTCTTCAAGTGTCACAAGCAAATGTCTTCTTTCATGTTTTATCAGATAATGAGTGTCTCCCAGCGATTGGTCAAGGTGCATTAGCACTTGAATGTCGCAAAGAGGACCAAGAGGTTTTCGATATCTTAACGTCTTTAGATGATAAAGAGACAAGGTTAGCGGTTGAAGCAGAGAGAGCATTTCTTCGCACGATGGATGGTAGTTGTACTTTCCCAATTGGAGGTTTTGCAAAAATTGATAAGGATGTAGTAACTATTGAAGGAATGATTTCGAATTATAACGGAACTGAAATGATTAGAGAAACGTGTCAAGCTAAAGACCCAATTCAAGCAGGGAAAATGCTTGGAGAATTGTTGAAAGAAAAGGGTGCTGATAGATTGATTAAGGAGTGTCAGACTTATGTTAAGAACAATCCTTTACACACGGGAACACTCTTGCCCGGAAGTTATTAAACAAGATTTTTTAGAAAAAGGAATGACAATCAAAGAGCTTCCTCTGATTCAAACGGTTCCGATTAAGTGGGAAATGCCAGAGGAACAGTTTGATTGGGTCTTTTTTACCAGTGCTAATACAGTTCGCTTTTTAGAGGATTCGTTAGATTTAAGCACTTATAAAATTGCCTCAATTGGTAATAAAACAACTGAGGCTTTACTAAACAGAGGAATTCAAGTTGATTTTCAACCAAGTAGTGCTGTAGCAGAGTGTTTAAGTCAAGAGTGGTTAGAAATTCAAGAGAGATCGCAAGTTATTTTCTTACCTAATAGCGTATTAGCAAGAGAAGTCATTCCTGAAGAACTGGCAAAAGAACAACATAAAGTGTTAGAGAGACATATTTATGGAACAAAGATGCCAGCAAACGCTAGAAAGTCATTGAAATTAATCTTTCAAGAGAATAGAATTAAAGATGTGATGTTGTCTAGTCCGAGTATGTGGCATCATTTTTATGGAGTAGCTCGTGAGGAAAATGTTGATTTGTCCGAGTGGCGACTGTATTCTATCGGACCAATCACTACTAATGCTATTGAAGCGTCAAATGAAATTGTCTATAAGCAAGCGCAAGTCTATGACATGGCTCACTTGTATCAAGAAGTTATGAAGGAGATAGAATAAAATGGAAAAATTTATGCGTCATAGAAGACTAAGAAGATCAGAATATATGAGAGATATGGTTAGAGAGAATCATTTATTATTAACTGATTTAATTTATCCGATGTTTGTTATTGAATCAGGAGAAACTAAAGAAATTAGCTCAATGCCTGGTATCTTTCAATATACTCTAGAAGATTTTAGTAAAGAGTTGGATGAATTAAATGAGTTAGGGATTAAATCTATTTTATTATTCGGATTGCCTGACGTTAAAGATGCTGTTGGAACACAAGCTTATCATAATCATGGGATTGTCCAAGAAGCAACACGAATTAGTAAGGAAAAATACCCTGATATCTTGGTTGTAGCAGATACTTGTCTTTGCGAATACACAGATCATGGTCATTGTGGTGTGGTTGAAGACGGAATCGTTAAGAACGATGAAAGTCTGGAATTACTTGTTAAAACAGCAGTTAGCCAAGCTGGAAGTGGAGCTGATATTATTGCACCATCAAATGCAATGGATGGCTTTGTCTACGCTATTCGTAAAGGTTTAGACGAAGCTGGATACTTAGATATTCCTATCATGTCTTATGCAGTGAAGTATGCATCAAGTTTTTATGGCCCATTTAGAGAAGCAGCTGATAGTGCCCCTAAATTTGGTGATCGAAAAACGTATCAAATGGATCCTTCAAATGGGCGTGAAGCAATGCGTGAACTTGAAAGTGATATCTCAGAAGGGGCGGATATGTTTATTATTAAACCAAGTATGTCTTTCCTTGATGTCGTAAAAGAAGCTAAAAGTAAAACAGATGCGCCAATTATTTGTTACAACGTTAGTGGTGAGTATTCAATGGTCAAAGCTGCTGCAATGAATGGGTGGATTGATGAAGATAAAGTCGTAAATGAAATGCTAATTTCAATGAAACGTGCTGGAGCTGATATGATTATTACCTATTTTGCAAAAGATATTGCTAAAAAAATGAAAGCAGGGAAATAATACAATGAGAGAAACAGTAAAGTCTGAGATGGCCTTTAAAGAATCAAATACTTATTTTCCAGGTGGCGTTAATAGTCCTGTTCGAGCTTTTGGCTCAGTAGGTGGAACACCTTTGTTTATTGATAGAGCAAAAGGTTCTCACATTTATGATGTTGATGGCAATGAATATGTGGATTATGTCTTATCTTGGGGACCGATGATATTAGGTCATGCACAGGAGAAAGTCCTTGATGCTGTAATTGAAACGGCTAAAAAGGGAACTAGCTTCGGAGCTCCCTCTCCACTAGAAACAGAATTAGCTAGTTGGGTGAAAAAGAGAGTTCCTTCGATTGAAACCATGCGAATGGTTAACTCAGGAACAGAAGCAACAATGAGTGCTATTCGTTTAGCAAGAGGGTACACAAACCGTGAGAAATTTATTAAATTTAATGGATGTTATCATGGACATAGTGATTCATTTTTAGTGAATGCAGGTTCTGGTGTGGCTACATTTGAATTAAATGATTCACCAGGTGTTCCTAAGGAGTTGGTTAAAGCAACCTTAAGTTTAGACTACAATGACTTAGAAGCAGTAGAAGAAACCTTTAAACGCTATCCTGATGAAATTGCAGCTGTTATTATTGAGCCAATTGCAGGAAATATGGGATTAATTCCTGCCACTCCAGAATTTCTTAAAGGCATCAGGGAATTAACAACACAATATGGCGCATTACTCATTTTAGATGAAGTCATGACTGGTTTCAGATGTGATTATGATTCAGCCCAAGGATTATACGGAATTGATCCAGATTTAACCACGTTAGGAAAAGTAGTAGGGGGAGGACTTCCAGCTGCTGTTTTTGGTGGTAAGAAAAAATATATGGATGGCATTGCCCCAGTTGGATCTGTTTACCAAGCGGGTACTCTATCAGGAAATCCATTAGCGATGGCTGCAGGAATCGCAACACTTGAGCAGTTAACTCGTGAAGATTATGAAGACATGAATAAAAAAGTGATTCAATTAACTGAGGGAATTAAAGAAGCAGCTAAAGAATTTAATATCCCAATTCAAACAACTTGTCGTGGAACCATGTGGGGCTTTTTCTTCAATGAAAACCCAGTCGTAGATTTTAAAACATCTAAAGAGAGTGCTCAAACTTATTTTGGTCATTTCCATAAAGAATTGTTAAATCAAGGTGTGTATCTTTCACCTTCTCAATTTGAAACAAACTTTATGTCAACGGCTCATAGTGAAGAAGATATCGAAAAAACAATCAAAGGCTTTAAAGAAACATTTAAAGTATTAGCTGAAAAAGGAATTAAACATGACAACTAATCAGTACAGAGATTTAACAATATTAGATGTATCATCCGATGTTACTTTGGCGATTGCTTGTGATAGTAGTGCCAGTATTGGTAGAAAAGAACATGATATGGTTCAAATTGACCCTGAGGTAGTTGCTGCATGCTGCCTCAGAGTTCCTTTATTTGAGCTGATTTGCGTAGGAGCTACGCCTATTTCAATCATTGATGTGATAGGAAACGAGTACGAACCAACAGGTAAGCAAATGATTTCTGGCATAAAGAAAGAAATGGAAAAAGCTAATTTAGCAGATTTACCGTTAAATGGAAGTACAGAAGAAAATATGACTACGACAATGAGTTCATTAGGTGTGACAGTAACGGGTCAGTTTAAAGAAACATTTACGATGCCAAAAATTAGTCCAGATGATTATTTATTTCAGCTAGGAGAGCCTTTTGTTGGGGATCAAGTGATTAGCCATTTAGATTCGTTATGTGATTACGAAGAGTTGTATGCGTTAAAAAATGAAGCATCTGTTGTGGATTTATTGCCAGTCGGCTCAAAGGGAATGAGATATGAGGGAGAATTAATGGCATCAGAAAATAATCTTTCGATTGTCTTTTTAGAACCCAAAAGTATTGAATTAGATAAATCTGCAGGACCATCAACGGTTGTCCTAGTGGCAATAGCCAAAAAAGAAAAACAAATAATGGCTGGAAAATACCCTCATTTAATAGAAATCGGTCAATTTAAACAGGTATAGAAGGGGGCGTTAGTTATGGGAAAAATTATTCTTGTCACTGGTGGAGCCAGAAGCGGAAAATCAACATTTGCAGAAGAGTTACTAAAAGAAGAACCATCTGTTTGCTATCTAGCAACAAGTATTGTACAACCAGGAGATTCAGAGATGGCAGATCGAGTTAAAAAGCATCAAAAACAGCGGTCTAAAGAATGGGTAACAGAGGAAAGATTTAAAGATATAGGTCAATTTTTACGTGAGCATCATCAATATAAAGGCTATTTATTAGATTGTGCCACGCTTTTATCGATTAATTATTTTTATTCACTGATGACAGATGAATATGGAGCTAATTATTCTTTAATAGATGAAAAAATTGCTGGATTTACAGAAGAGGACAAGAACAATATAGAAGCAAAGATTATGGTTGAATGGCATAAAATCATCGAAAGTGCTCGTCATTTATCCGGAGACTTAATTATTGTATCTAATGAAGTCGGACTAGGAATAGTACCAGAAAATCCATTTACAAGATGGTTTAGAGATATTTATGGTCGTGTGAACCAATACTTAGGAAAAGAATCTGACGAGGTTTATTTTGTTGTGGCTGGGATTCCAATGGAGATAAAAAAATGAAAAGTTTAATTTTATACTTCCAATTTTTCACTCAAATTCCCATACCAGTTGGTGTCGATAAACCCATGGAAAGAATGAAGTCAGGTGTGAAGTATTTTTCATTCTTTGGTATTCTTGTTGGGTTAATAGAAGCCATTTTCTTTTTTTTAGCAGCGCAATTAGTTAGTTTTAATATTGCGTGGTTGATTGTTTTATTTGTGGATTTAGTCTTAACAGGCGGATTTCATTTAGATGCTGTTGCAGATATGGCTGATGGCCTTTTTTCTTCCAGAAAAAAAGAAAGAATGCTAGAGATCATGAAAGATAGCCGAATGGGAAGTAACGGCGTGCTAATTTTAATTTTTTATTACTTAATGCTAATGGTTCCATTTTTCGAGATATCTGCTGATTTAACGATGAAAACCGCCCTTTTTATTGTCATTGCGATGAATATGGTCGGCAAAATGGGAATTAGTTTAATGTTTTATAAAATGATCTACTCAGGAAGTAACCCTGAAGGACTAGGTACAACATTTGTAGGTGTTAAAATTATTAATATTTTAATAGCTCAACTTCTAGGGTTGATTGTTCTTTATTTAATGTTTGGTTACCAAGGTTTGATCGTTTATACTTTTGTCTTTTTATTTATTTGGCTATATCGTCACATGGTTTACAAAAAAATTGATGGCCTAAATGGAGATACACTAGGTGCAGCTTCCCCTTTAAGCCAAATGATTTTTATGTTGTTTGTATCGATGGTGGTTTAAATGACTAAGACACTGTATTTAATTCGTCATGGTGAAACTGATTTAAATAAAAAACGTGCTTTTTATGGTAGTTTAGATGTATCGATTAATGAAACCGGAATGAAACAAGCAACTACGTTAAAAGATAAACTGGCTGAGGAAATAGTGGATGTGGTTGTGACAAGTGGTATGAAAAGAGCTAGACAAACAGCAGACATTATTTTTTCTCATCAAGAGAATCAAGTAGATACCTTGTTCAATGAAAAAGGGTTTGGTGAATGGGAAGGTTTAATCGCAGATGAGATTGAAGCAAAATTTCCGAAAGAATGGCAATCTTGGCTCGATGATCCTTTTGATTATACACCGCCTGACGCAGAAAGTTTTAAGTTGTTCAGCGATCGAGTGATTGAGGGATTAGAAAAAATTCTAGTAACCTATAGCGAGACTGAACACATTGCTATTGTGAGTCATTTAGGCGTCATCAGGGTGTTAGTGACTCATCTTAATAAAAGCCAAGACTTTTGGTCCGTTGAAGTAAAACAAGATGGTTATTTGAAGTTAGAAATTGATTGAATGTAATAAAGTTAAAAAGTAACTAAATCAACTAATGGCGGCAAACATTAAAACCTAAGTAGCGAAGAACATCGGCTGATCTTCGTTACTTAGGTTTTTTCAATGTGTTTAATTAGTTACTTTTCATCAGTTCTTTAAAGAATGCTACTTGTTCATCGTTACATTGATGAGAGATAGCTTCTTTTTGACCTATATGGAATACATGATAAAGTGGTTCTTGATTGTCATTTGCGTAGAGATGATAATCACTAGTTACTTTTTTATCTTCCAATATTTTTTTTAGTGGTTGAGCCAAAACTTTTAGAAAATCATCTGAGGCAGTCGTGATACTTGCTGGTGGAAATTCTGATGTAATATAAGGTTCAACTGGAAAATGAGACTTATAAGAATCAGCATTTGTTGCGTTAAAGTAAAATGGAAATTCTTCATTAGGAGTTTTTTCAGTGCCTAAAAAGTAAACCCCACAGTTTAATCCAACACCTTTAAACGTAATAGCAGGGACATCAAAGTCAAATAATTTAGCATAGTCCGGGTTACTAACGATTGTAGCATATTGTTCAGTCAGTTGACCTCCAGCGCTATCGCCAACTAAAAACAATGAATCCATATCAAAATAAAATTCCTCTTGATTTTCTAACATCCATTCAATGACACTATTAGTATCTTCTAAGGGTGCTGGATATAGATAATCTGGTGCTAATCGGTAGTTAAAGTTAACAACACAGAAGCCTCTTTGCGCCAAGCTCATACAATAAAAACGATAAAGCTCTTTATCTCCATAGAAGTAACCGCCACCATGAATGTTTACAATGGTTGGCAGTGAAGTGCTTGTGTTTTCAGGATAGTAAACATCTAGCAAATTAGACACACCATATTCCCCATAAGCAATATTTTTGATCGCCGTAATATCAGAAGGTTCTACGAGGCCTTCATCACGTTTTGCATCTCCTTGAGCCATTTCTATTTTCATTTGTTTAATATCAATTTTACTTGTGTCAATCATAAGTTAAATCTCCTTTATAGATAGTTATTTTTATTTTGGATCAATAGTAGCAGTTGGTAAAGAGTTTTGTTTCATACGAGTGATTAAAACCAGTGTTAAGATAATAATAAGGCCGACCATCGCGATAATCATACTGCCTTGAGCAGTTTCTAAATGGAATAAAGAGCCAAGTGTATTTAAAATCAATGGAGAAGCAAATACACCGATATTAGTCGAAATTAAGATATATGTGTAAGCTAAGTTAACAGATTGACTAGGCGAAACTCTAGCAACTTCTGTGTAAATGAAAGGAAGACTTAGGCCAAAGCCAATCCCAGATACCATAACACCTAATGCAACTAAAAATAAGTAGGGGCTAAAACATACAATAGCAAGACCCAAAGGAATAAGTGTTAGACCAATAATTAGGACTTTATCTTTTAAGGCTTGATGAATTTTACCATACATCATACCGATTGGAATTCCTACGAGAGTTGAAATACCTGTGATGATTGAAACAGAACTCATAGAACCTAATCCTTTAGATAATACAAGTTCAGGTAATTTAACAGGAATAACCATGTAGCAAGTAAACAGTCCAAAAACAATCAGAACTAATGACCAGATTTGAGAATTAATCACTTGTTTTTCTTTAGGCTGTTTCTCTGATGTGATACTTGTTTCTTTTTTTATTGGAACAAACAAAGCAAATAAAATCAGAACTGGCAAAATGATTAGGTAAATAGAGAATGAAGCTTGCCATCCTTTAGTAATCAGAAAGCTAACAGCAAAAGATGCTCCTGCTGCTCCAATGGCACCAGTCATCGCTTGAAATCCCATCATAGTGGATAAGTCGTCACCTTCATAATAGTCAGCAAGTAAGCTAACAGCTAATGAATTAAATAGACCAATTCCAAAACCGAACATAAAGCGTGAGATGAAGATTAACGTAAATTGTTGTGTGAAAATAGGTAAAGCCCCAGAAAGTAAAGCGAGTATCAAGCCAATGATAACGGTTACCTTTTTACCTGTAAATTTAATGAAAAAAGGACTAACAAATAATGCTAAGATAATGCCAAAGTTTGGAACAGTCAACAATAATTCAACAGATGATTTAGATTGTTCTGGAAAGTCTGAAATCATCATGGGTAAAGCAGGAGCGATAGTAGGAGCTAACATAAGTAGTAGTGACATAGATAATAAGGATATTTTAAAAATTGGGCGATTCGCGTGTTCATTCATATAAAAACACACCTTTCTTTAAGATAGTTCTAATATACTAGAAAACGTTTTCTTTAAAAGGTGAAAAACAAACGTATAAAGGGTCAATTTATGACTTATTTTGCTGATGACGATAAACGGATGGTGTTTGGGAATATTTTTTCTTGAAAGCCCTACTAAATGCTTTAGGGTGGGAAAAACCAGACGTATCTGAGATAATTTCAAGTGATAAATCAGTATTTAATAACAGTTGCAGGGAGTGTTTTAGTCTCACTTCTTGCACATAAGCCATAACAGAAATTCCCATGTATTTTTTAAAGAATCGAGAAAAATAGCCATCTGACATATGAAATGTTTCCGCTAATGATGCTAAAGTTAGAGGATCAAGATATGTTTCATCAATATAAGTAATGATATCAGTCATCTTATAAAAATCTTTTTTTGATTTCCATGTGTGGGGAGTGGATTCTATGGTTGAAAAATTGTCAGTTATCAGGTATAAAAAATGATAAATATGAGCCATAATCATTAGTTTAGAAAGTTCAGATGGAAATAATAAAAGGGATGTAACCTCAGCTAATTCATTTTGACATTGAGCGACAGCTTCTTTTTGACAATCAGATAGATGGGTTGCTTTAGGTTGTTGAAAACATCTTAACGGGTAATGAGAAATTTCTTTTTCAAGAAATTCATAAGGAAATAAAATAGTTAAAGCAATATTATTTTCTTGTAAATAGTGAGGGGATTCAATTGAGTGGACATCATTTGGATTGATAATCAATATATCTCCAGAAGTTGTTTTAAATGATTCACCGTTAATCGTAAAATTATCAATTGAACCACTGTGAGTATAGCTAATTTCTAATGAGCGATGCCAATGTGGTGCAATGGATGTCACAAGTGGTTTATTATGATGTAAAATAAGCATAAAGGGAAAGTCATTTTGACTAGTATCTATTAATTCATGATGATACATGGTTTAACCTACTTTCATAATTTATATTAGTAAGGAGTTTAGATAAATGAAACCGACACATGAGCAGATTAAGTATCCCCACGATATTATTCCAATTAATTGGATTGTTCATACACCAGAGCATGCAAAAGGAGGATATGTTTTACCTCATTGGCATGCGTCCATGGAGATATCTTATACAGTACAGGGCAGTATCTCAAGGTATCATATCAAGTCTACTTCCTATGAAACAAAACCAGGCACTATTTTAGTCATTAATCCAGGTGAGATTCATGGGCCGATTGATACGTTGGTGGAAGATACGTATGCATTGACACTACAAATTCCTTATTCATTACTTAGTACGAGCTTGCCTAATTTAGATTATCAAAGGATCTACACTCATTTGAACGAGAGGGAAGAAAAGCAAGCAGAACTTGCAGAAATTCAGTCGATACTAGGAACGTTGTACGAGCTTCTAAGTCAGGATGTCACGACCATCATAGCGTTAAAAGTTACCTCACTTTGCTATGAAGTTCTTTATTTATTAATTAGAGATTGGTCATATGAAACAACAGACTCATTGAATCAATTGATAAATGGCCAAGGATTGATAAAAATGGAAAAAATCATTTTATATATTCAAGATTCTTATGAAAAAGATTTGTCTATCCAGTCAATTGCAGATTATTTTCATATTTCTCCTTTTTATTTGTCAAAGTTATTTAAGAATCATTTGGGTTCAGGGGTTATGTCTTATGTCCAACAAGTGAGAACAGTACAAGCAGAGCGTATGCTTAGAGAGTCGTCTTTATCCATACGTCAAATCTCAGAGAATGTTGGATTTAAAAATGAAAAATCATTTAGAAAATCATTTACTAATATGTATCATATGACACCGAAAAAGTATCAATTGAATGACAAAAAAAATAAATAGAACAGGATTATGCCTTTTTTTTGACAAGATAAGGGTGAAAGTTTCCTAAAAAAAGTGCTATGCTAGGTATTGAAAACGATAACAGATAAGGTGGGGTTGATATGAGTCATTATTTAAGCATAGACGTAGGTGGCACATTCGTTAAATTTGCTATTATCAATGGAGCTGGCCAAATACAAGAAAAAGATAAAGTGAGAACTCCTCATGAGAAAAAGTTATTTTTAAATATGATAGATGAAATAATAGAAAAATATCTCCCTCAAATTGATGCGGTTACAATGAGTTGTCCTGGGAAAGTTGATACTAAAAATGGTGTGATTCATTATGGTGGTGCATTAGAATTTTTAGATGGGTTGACTATGAAAGCGTATGTGGAAACAACTTGGAATATCCCTTTTTCAGTTTTAAATGATGGTAAAGCAGCAGCACTTGCAGAGCTTTGGCTAGGAGAATTAAAAGAGGTACAAAATGGTATTGCCTTAACGCTAGGTACGGGGATTGGTGGTGGCTTAATTTTAAATAAGCAATTATTTGAAGGCTCTCACTTTCAAGCAGGGGAAATTAGTTTTGGGGTTGATGCTTATGATGCGACTGGTATTAAGACAGTGGTGGCACAAAGAGGATCAGCAGTTGGCTTCATTACAGAAGCCAGTGCTATCTTGGAGCTTGAAAACCCCTTAGATGGAATCACTGTTTTTGAAGAATTAGAAAAAAATAATCCCTTAGTTTACCCTTTATTCCAATCTTTTTGTCGTCAAATTGCTGTCGTAATTATCAATATCCAGAGTGTTTTAGATATGGAAAAAGTAGCGATTGGCGGAGGAATAAGTGTCCAACCATTATTAATACAAGAAATTAAAGCTCAATACCAATTATTAAGGAACTCTCTACCATTAATGAGTGAGTCTTTAGTGGAAGTTGCTATTGTGCCATGTCATTTTAAAAATGAAGCTAATCTTTTAGGGGCATTGTATCATTATTTAGTTTCAATAGAGAATGAGGTATAAGAATTAAGTTAGATGATTGGGTATCTGTAGTGAGTTATTAATTTTTACGCCAATCAAATAGTTGGAAAAATAAACGGAGATAGGCCTTAGGGTCTATCTTTTTTTATCAAAAAAAGACCAATGAATGTGATGTTCATTCATTAGTCTTATAGATGAGATACTAGTATTCTCTAATTAAATTGGGCATCATAGAGTTCTCGGTAACGACCACTACGCGTGAGAAGCTCTTGATGAGTGCCTTGTTCTAAAATCTTTCCGTCTTCAAGCACAATGATGTTATCAGCCTTTTGAATGGTAGAAAGACGATGGGCAATGACTAGAGAAGTTCTTTCTTGTAATAACTGATTCAGAGATTCCTGAATGTATTTTTCAGATTCATTATCAAGAGCGGCAGTCGCTTCATCTAGAATAAGAATCGGTGCATTTTTTAGGAATATCCTAGCAATCGCAACGCGTTGTTTTTGACCTCCAGAAAGTTTAATTCCCCGTTCACCAATCTCTGTTTTTAATCCTTTTGGAAGGGATTCGATCAAGCTAGATAATTTAGAAGCTTGCAATGCTTTTTTTATGTCTTCCTTTGATGTATTCTGTGTTCCGTATAAAATATTATCTAAAATAGTTCCGTCTATTAATTCAATGTCTTGAGTCACAATCCCAATATTTTTACGTAAGGAGTGAAGAGAAAAATGTTTAATGTTCACTTCATCTATAGTAATTTCTCCAGAAGATACATCATAAAGTCTAGTAATTAGTTTGGTGATGGTTGTTTTACCAGATCCTGATACGCCAACTAGAGCGACCATTTTTCCTTTTTCAATGGAGAAGCTGAGATCGTCTATGACAGGTTGATTTTCTTGGTAGTGAAATGAAATATTCTTAAATGTGATATCATCTTTTAAATCAGTTAAGGTAAGTGAATTTTCTTCATTAATAACCTTTGGATTGGAATCATAAATATCTAAAATTCGGTTGTAAGAAACGACTGCTTGTTGGAAACGGCTGACCATTTGAGTGAAAGAGCGAATTGGATTTTGTAACATTTTTAAATAGGCTAAGTAAGCAACTAACTCTCCTACTGTTTGATTTCCATTGATAATTCCATATCCAGAGTAAAGGAGGACAATTGCCATACCAATATAATTGACGAGATCAATTGTGGGAGAAAAGATTGTTTGGTATTTCATGGCCTCTAGAAAATTATCCCGATTTTTCATGTTTAATGTATGAAAGTCAGCGGTTTCTTGTTCTTCATTAACAAATGTTTTAATGAGTAGAATTGACGTTAAACTTGTTTGAAGATGATTATTAATCTCTGACGTAGAGGCTCGAACTTTTTTAAAGGCTTGTTTAATGTGTTTACTAAAAAAGGTATTTAAAAGATAGAGCAATGGAAATGTTAAGGTGATAAGTAAAGTCAACTTAGTATCTTGAAGTAGCATGAAAATATAAATAAAAACAAATGTAAATAAACTGGAAATAAGCTTTAAACTTTGAGCAGAAATTAAATCTTGAAGAGCTTTAACATCGCCGGTTAAGCGGGTCATCAGGTCTCCTGTTTTAGAGTTTTCAAAATAAGCAAAATCTTGTTCTAAAATATGAGAATACAATTCATTTCGTAAGTTAGCAATCATATTTTGACTCACCCGACTCATGACAATATTAGAGTAGTAGGTAAGAAAACTTAAGATTAGAGCATAAATTAGAATATAGAAGACATTCATACCAATTTGATAAAAGGATTTAGCTGGAATAGAGACATCAATCATCTGTTGTGTTAATTGAGGAATTTTAAATTCAAAAAAAGAAATTCCTAGTAAAAAAGTAAAACTAATGAGTAACATTTTTTTCTCATTTTTTATTTTTGAAAATAAAAAACGCAACATGCTAAAAACGCTCGTTTTATCTGTCATAAAATTCCTCCTATATCGTATGATTTATACTCTTACATTAGACTTGGGAGTCTAAAAAGTCAACTTGAATGAAGGATAAAAAAGGATGAAAATAAATATGGAAATATGATGAAAACCACTATGTTATAATGATAAAAATAACTTAAGAGGTGTATAAAGTGAAATTAGTAATTTTTGATATGGATGGTTTAATGTTTGATACAGGTCGCTTAGCTTACCGAGTTTATACTAAAACAGCTAAAGAATTTAATTTTGAACTTAATCCTAACGTCTATTATCATTTAACAGGTCACAATGAGGCTGGTTTTAGAGAGGCGTTAAAAGATTTGTATGGAGAAGACTTACCCACTGATATATGGCGAGATTTTATGACGAAAACTAAAAAAGAAATTATTTATAGTGAAAGACGAGTGTTTAAAAAGAAAGGTTTGTTGGAGTTATTAACTTTTCTAAAAGAAAATAATTACTTAATTGCTCTAGCATCAGGATCTAAAAGGGATATTATTTCTTTTTATTTAGAGATTGAAGAGATTCCTGATGTATTTGACACTATTGTAGCCGGAGATGAGATAACTAATGGAAAACCACATCCTGATATCTTTTTAAAAGCCTGTGAAAAATTAGCAATTGAGCCTTGTGACGCTCTAGTATTAGAGGATTCACTGGCAGGTATTGAATCTTCCACGAGAGCGGGAATTCCATCTGTTTTGGTAGAAGATGATATTACTGATTTAGCACCTGTTGTAGGACAACATCGATTAAAACACAATTTACCAAAGGATAAAGAAAGAGTGTACCAACCAACCTATCAATTTAAAGACTTGTTGGAGGTTAAAAAGTTTTTAGAAAAATAGAAGAGGTTAATAGCAAAAAATATGACGAAGAAAAATAGCCACAAAATCAAGCTAAGTATAGGCATTGTGAACTTTATTTTAGCTATTTATATAGTAATCTATTTTTATAGCCATCATCAAAAACAAAATTCAACCAGTAGTAGTGGTGTCCCGAATACCAAAAATGATACACTACGTATCAATCAAAATAACCAATCATTACTCTTGTCTTCCTAAGAGACGGTTGGTATACGGGCGAAGACAGGGTTTGTGTAGAGTCGTTAAAAAAGGGAGAATTTGGTAAAAATAATCTTAAAGGTAATGTTGAAACATTTATTTTATACGTGACATTCAAGTAATCTAATTATTTGTTTTATTGTTATAAAAATTTATGTTTTTTTATCGAAACATGGTAAAGTAAAGCTAATCATATAAATTTTAGAAAAGAGCTATTTAATGAAGAATAAAAAAATGAATCCAGTTAATAAAACAAAATCACTTCGAGAAACTGAGTATGTGTCAACGGAAAAAATAGAATTGTTACCATTTTTATTACAAACATTAAACAACCAAAGTCGTAATTCGGTTAAATCAATTTTAACTAGGGGACAAGTTAGTGTAGATGGTAAAGTAATTACTAAGCACAATCATCCGTTAGTGCCAGGTACAAAAATTTCAATTCAAGGCAATCAATCGGCTATGAAGGAAAGAGCGTTGATTGGCTTAGAGATTATTCATGAAGACGAAGATATATTAGTGATAGAAAAAGAAGCTGGTATGTTATCAGTTGCTACAGATAAAGGTCCAGAAATGACAGTTTACAGTCAATTAAGACACTATGTTAGAGATACTAATCCTAATAATCGAGTTTTTATTGTTCACCGTTTAGATAGAGACACATCTGGCGTAATGTTATTTGCTAAAAATGAGAAAACCAAACAAAGTTTGCAAGAAAACTGGAAAGACGTCGTTATTGAAAGAATGTATACGGCTTTAGTCGAGGGTGAGGTAAAGAAAGAAAAAAATACGATTACTTCTTGGTTAACTGAAAGTAAAACGTTTAAAATTCACTCATGCCCTTTTGATAATGGTGGAAAAAAAGCAGTTACTCATTATAAAAAAGTCCGCTCTAATGAAAATTATAGTCTGTTAGAAGTTAACTTGGAGACAGGTCGAAAAAATCAAATACGTGTTCATATGCAAGAAATTGGACATCCAATTGCTGGAGATAAAAAATACGGAGCACAATCGAATCCGTTGAAACGACTAGGACTTCATGCAACATCATTGATTTTTATTCATCCAACTACTCAAAAACGAATGACATTCCATTCAAAAGTACCGAAAAAATTTATGAAAGCAACGAAAGCAGTAAAAAATAAATAGTTTTTTATTAAGCAATGAAGTAAAGAAAACGTTGACAACTGTTTGAATCGAGATATAATAAAATTAACAGTAACATATTGGATAGTGATTGCTTCGAGCAAGCTAGACCTGATTGTAGTAAGTTGATACCACTTTTGTGGCTTATTTAACTTTCTATAATTAGGTTTTTTTAATGAGTTAGACTTAGGAGGAGTGTCGAATGATGATAAAGAAAATCCTAAACAATAATGTCGCATTAGTTGGTAATGCCGAATCAAAGGAAGTTGTTGTTTGGGGAAAAGGTTTAGCTTTTAACAAAAAAGTTGGAGAAAAGATTGATGAAAGCAAAGTTGAAAAAATATTTCCTATTTCAAATACAGCAATTTTTTTCAAGTTTCAAGATGTCTTAGAAGATATTCCTTTAGAGTATTTTGAGATTAGTAACGAAATATCTAAGTTATCTTCTAAAAGTAACCAAGATAATAATAATGAGCTATTATTAATCTCATTAAGTGATCATATATTTGCAACTATTAAACGTTATGAAGAAGGTATCACAATTACAAATCCATTGGCATGGGATATCAAGCGTTACTACCCAGAAGAATATGCTATAGGTTTAAAAGCGATTGAGATGATTAAGGAAAAATTCTATGTTTCCTTACCGGAAGATGAAGCCGCTTTTATAGCTATGCATATTATTAATGTTCAAGTGGATACAAGTATGGATAAGTTGAAAAATAATGAAGGATATCGTACGACAATTATGATTCAAGAGATATTGAATGTCATTCGATTTTTCTTCAAAATGGAATTAGATGAGAATTCAGCAAACTACCATCGATTTGTTACCCATTTAAAATATTTCACACAAAAGATTAATCAATCAGCAAGACAGAAGTCTACTGTGGATAAAGAATTGTATAGTATGGTTTCAAGTAAATATGTGAATGCTTTTAAGTGTGTTAATAAGATAGGTGAACTACTGCAAAATAAATACGATTATTCGATTACTGAAGAAGATCAATTATATTTAACTGTGCATATTCAAAGAATTATTTATAATAATTCTTTTTAATATTAAGAAAAGAGAAAGGTAGTGACATGGGAGTTATCTAATGGATGGTGACATTGAGTTGGCCAAACCTTCAATTAAATAATTATTTGGAGGAATAGTATATGAGTAAAAAATATGAGAAATTAGCTCAAGATATTGTGCAAAATGTAGGTGGGAAAAAAAATATTCAGAGTTTGACCCATTGTGTAACACGCTTAAGATTTAAACTAAAAGATGAAACTAAGGCAAATGATGAAATCTTGAAAAAAATGGACGGAGTAGTTACTGTTATGAAATCGGCAGGACAATACCAGGTTGTTATAGGCAACCATGTACCAGATGTCTATGAGGAAGTTATCTTAGCTGCTGGTATTTCTCCAGAAGAGTCAAGTGATAGCGGACCAAAAGAAAAACAAAAATTAATGGATAGTTTCATTGATATTATTTCTAGTATTTTTCAACCTGTATTAGGTATTATGTCCGCAGCCGGTATGTTAAAAGGGTTTAATATCTTATTTAGTGTAATGGGACTTTATACAGACGCAAGTGGTGCTTATCAATTGTTCAACGCCATGTCAGATGCATTGTTTATGTTTTTACCCGTCTTTTTAGGTTTCACTTCAGCTAAAAAGTTCAATTTAAAACCTATGGTCGGGATTCTAATGGGATTAGCGATTTGTTATCCCGGTATTCAGTTAAGCGCTTTATCAGAGGCTGGAGATCCTTTGTATACTTTATTTAGTAATAGTTTTTTTAGTACACCCATTTATTTAGATTTCTTTGGTGTTCCGATTATTAGTATGAATTACACATCAAGTGTGTTACCTATCATTTTAATGGTTTATGTCGCATCAAAAGTTCAGAAGTGGTTAGAAAAGGTAATTCCCGATGTTATTAAAGTGTTTATAGTTCCTATGATAACAATTGTTGTAGCAATGACTTTAGGGTTTTTAGTAATTGGACCAATAGCTACGTATGCTTCAAATATGATTGCAGAACTTATCGTCCAAGCAAGAAACTTTAGCCCAATCATCGCAGGTGCTCTTGTAGGATTTTTCTGGCAAATACTCGTTATTTTTGGTCTACACTGGGGAATTATCCCACTCTATGTTAATAATATTATGACTTTGGGATATGATAATGTGATGATGCCTTTCTTTGCGGCAACATTTGCTCAAACAGCAGTTGTTGTAGCTATCATGATAAAAACAAAAGATAAAAAGTTAAAATCTTTAGCAGTTCCATCGGCTATTTCCGCCTTCTTTGGGATCACAGAACCAGCAATTTATGGGATAACATTACCACGTAAAAAACCATTTATTATAAGTTGTATCGCAGCTGGTATAGCTGGAGCTTACTATGGATTTGCAGACTTAAAAGAATTTATTTTTGGTGGGATGGGTATTTTTGAATTTCCAGCAATGATCAACCCTGAAACAAAAGATATGAGTAATGTTGTTGTTGCAGTAATCGGGGTTGTGATAGCAATGGTTATTGCATTTGTGTTAACGATGATAACATTCAAAGATGACAAAGAAGCGATTGAGACAAAAGAAGAAACACCTAAAAATAATGTCCGACAAAATGAAACGATTTTTAGTCCTCTTACAGGAGCTGTAAAAGAGTTAGCTCAAGTTGAAGATGCTGCTTTTTCAGAAGGATTACTAGGATCAGGCGTTGCAATTGACCCAACTCAAGACAATGTCGTTTCTCCTTTTAATGGTGTTGTAACAACTTTATTTCCTACTAAACATGCCATTGGTATCACATCAGATGATGGTCTAGAGTTGCTTATTCATATTGGCTTAAATACAGTCCAATTAGAAGGTGAAGGTTTTACTAATTTAGTTAATCAAGGTGATAGAGTGAAAAAAGGTGATACTTTATTAACAGTAGATATAGCATCTATAAGAAGTAAAGGATATTCACTAGTCACACCGATTGTTATTACAAATAGTTCAGATTATTTGGATATTTTAATGACCGAGGAAAAAACGATTACAACCAACGATATATTAATTAGGACACTTGTCTAGGAGGAGCATAATCATGAATAAAAAATATATAGGTATACTATTAACTAGCGTTGTCTTACTTTCAGCTTGTAGTCCAGCAGCTGATAAAGAAGTAAGCCAAAAAGTAGAAAAATATGAAAAAACTGAAATAACTGATGGTAAAGTTCCATTCACCCGAATAACAAATCCAGATAATGGTTCTGTTCTTTCTATTGCAAAAGATAGTAAAATTTCTTTGTTAGAAGTGAAAGAAGATAAAAAAACTTACGCTTTTAAAGATATGAATGGAAATGGCAAATTAGATAAGTGGGAAGACTGGCGTCTTTCTTCAACTAAAAGAGCAGAAGCATTAGCGAAAGATTTGACGAAAGAGCAAATTGCTGGATTGATGTTATTTAGTAATCATGAAGGAGCACCTGAAGAAGGGTTGACGGATGCTCAAAAAAAATATTTAAAAGAGGATAATTTAAGAAATGTTTTAAATGCAGGTGGTAATGATGTTGAGGCGGTAGCAAACTGGAATAATGAAATGCAAGCTTATGTAGAAAGTTTAGCAACGGATAAAAAAGCATATATTCCTGTTAATTTTAGTTCTGATCCTAGAAGTACTGCAGGAAGTGATGCTTCCTATAATGCAGAGGGTGATATTTCTCGTTGGCCATCAAATTTAGGTCTCGCAGCGACATTTAATCCCGATACGATGTTAGATTTTGCTAAGGCATCCTCAGCAGAATATCGTGCGATGGGAATAGCAACAGCATTAGGTCCTCAAATTGACTTAGCGTCGGATCCTCGTTGGTTAAGGGTAGATGGAACGTTTGGCGAGGATACACAATTATCCGTTGACATGACTAAGGCGTATGTAGATGGCTCTCAATCGACTTATAAGGGCGATAAAGATTTAGGTTGGGGAAACGAATCAATCAATACAATGATTAAACATTTCCCAGGTGATGGTATGGGAGAAGGCGGTAGAGAATCTCATATGGATATGGGAAAATACGGTGTTTATCCTGGAAATAATTTTAAAGAGCATTTAAAACCGTTTATAGATGGTGGTTTAGCATTAGATGGGAAGACAAAGCAATCTGCTTCTATTATGGCTTCTTATTCAGTAGCGATTGATAAAGAGGGAAAACCACTTTTTGAAACAGAAAAAGGTTCTGCTTACGATAAGAAAAAAATTGATATTTTAAGAGACGAAAATAACTATAATGGTGTTATTTCAACTGACTGGGGTGTTACAACAGCAGAAGGAGACCCAGAGTTTGAAGATATTGGAACAGCATGGGGAGCAGAAAACGAAAGTGTTAATGAACGACATTTTGATATTTTGAAATCAGGAGTAGATATGTATGGTGGGAATAACGATGTGAAACCAGTACTAGCTGCCTATGACTTATGGGAGGCAGCCTATAAAGAAGGGGACCTACCTATTAGTGCTGATGAAAGATTTGAAGAAACAGCAGAGCGTTTACTAAACATGTTAATTCAACCTGGTTTATTTGAGAATCCTTATCTTTCATTAGAAGAGTCTAAAGAAATTGTAGGAAGTAAAGATAAATCTGAAGCGGGATATCAAGCACAGCTAGATTCTATTGTTATGTTAAAAAATAAAGATGAAACAATAAAGAAAGTAAAAAAAGTTAATAAATTTAAAGAAAAAAAGGTTTACATTCCAAGTTCTCATCATCATACGTTTAAAAATGTCTTTGCTGATGCTTCTGATAGTTACGAACCAACAATGGATAAAAAAGTGGTAGCAGAGTATTATGAAGATGTTGTGACAGATAAGAAAATTGATAAAGATGGAAAAGTTAGTTTTGAAAAACCTAAAACGAAAGACATTGATATGATAATTGTGGGAATGAATAGCCCAGATAATGGAAGTGTCTTCAGTGGAGCTGGACGAAAAGATGGTAACTACTATCCACTTAGCCTACAGTATAGACCTTACACTGCCGATGGAAAAAATGTACGAAAAGAATCTATCTCAGGAGATACAAATGAAGAAGGAATCAAAGAAAATAGAAGTTATTACGAAGAGACGTCAATTATTGGAAACGAGTCTGATTTAGATGCCTTTGAAAGAGCTGTTGAAGTCTCTAAAGAAATTAAGAAATCAGAAAATCGTGAAGTTCCTGTTATTGTTGTTTTAAAAGCTAAAAATCCAACAATTGTATCTGAATTTGAGAAAGAAGCTGATGCAATTGTTACTGGTTTTTCAGTTAGTGATAAAGCTTATTTGGATATTATATTAGGTCAATCAGAGCCTAAAGGATTGTTGCCAATTCAATTCCCTAAAAATATGGATACAGTTGAAAAACAATTAGAAGATGTATCACATGATCTAACTCCTTATAAAGATGAAGAAGGAAATGAGTACGACTTCGCTTACGGACTTGATTACGCCGGTGTGATACAAGATAAACGAGTAAATACATATAAAAAATAGAGGAGGTACATACATGGCATTAAGAGAGGATTTTCTTTGGGGTGGCGCAACAGCAGCAAACCAATGTGAAGGTGGGTTTAACAAAGATGGTCGAGGATTAGCTAATGTCGATTTAGCACCAAGTGGGCCAGAACGTTTCGCAGTGATTTCTGGCGAAAAGAAGATGTTTTCTTTTGAAGAGGGATACAACTATCCCGCTAAAAAAGGAATTGATATGTACCATCATTACAAAGAAGATATTGCTATGTTTGCCGAAATGGGATTTAAAGTGTATCGTCTATCTATTGCTTGGAGCCGAATATTTCCTAAAGGTGATGAGTTGGAGCCAAATGAAGCGGGTTTAAAATTTTATGAAAATATATTTTTAGAGTGCCAAAAATATGATATTGAGCCACTAGTAACAATTACGCATTTTGATTGTCCTATGCACTTAGTTGAAAAATATGGTGCTTGGAGAAATAGGGAGTTGATTACTTTTTATGAGCGTTTATGTCGAACTCTTTTTAAAAGATATAAAGGTTTGGTTACTAAGTGGATTACTTTCAATGAAATTAATATGATTTTACATGCTCCATTTATGGGGGCGGGGCTTTATTTAGGGGAAGATGATAACAAAGAGCAAGTTAAGTATCAAGCAGCTCACCATGAGTTAGTTGCCAGTGCGTTAGCAACTAAAATAGCTCATGAAATAGACCCTAATAATCAAGTTGGATGTATGTTAGCTGCCGGAGTAACCTATCCTTATACGCCAAAACCAGAAGATATTTGGAAAGCAAAAGAAACAGACCGAGAAAGCTACTTCTTTATAGATGTTCAATCACGTGGAGAATACCCTTCATACGCTTTAAAAAAAATGGAACAAGAAAATATTAATGTAAATATGACACCTAGTGACTTGGAATTATTAAAAGAGAACACGGTTGATTTTATAGCTCTTTCTTATTATAATTCTAGCGTTCAAAGTACGGATCCAGAAGTATTGAATACTCTGTCTGGCAATCTATTCCCATCAATCCCTAATCCTTATTTAGAGACTAGTGATTGGGGTTGGCAAATAGATCCTCTGGGGTTAAGAATTACGTTAAACGACTTATATGATCGTTATCAAAAGCCTTTATTTATTGTGGAAAACGGCTTAGGAGCTAATGATATTCCAGATGATTCGGGATATGTTGAAGATGATTATCGAATTGACTATTTAAAAGAACATATCCAAGCTATGAAAGATGCCGTCGAATTAGATGGTGTAGACGTTATGGGATATACTTCTTGGGGCTGTATTGACCTTGTTAGTGCCAGTACAGGAGAAATGAAGAAAAGATACGGTTTTATCTATGTTAATTTAGATAATGAAGGCTTTGGTGATTTAACTAGAACGAAGAAAAAATCATTTGATTGGTATAAACAAGTTATTGCAACAAACGGTGAAGAATTGAGTAATTAAAGGTGATAAGAGAATCTGTATCTGAAAAGAGAGACAGGTTCTTTTTTCTATCACTTTATTGAAACATAAGTAATAATTTGTGTTATTCTAGTGATAGTAGTTAATGTGAAAAATAAAACAAACAGGAGTGGAAGAAATGAAGTTAGCGATTATTTTAGAAACCAAAGAACATGAGAAAGCTTGGAATGCCATAAGATTTGGTGTAACCGCTTTAAAATTAAAACATGATGTTAAATTATTCTTGATGGGCGAAGCAGTAGAAATTGAAAGTATTGTGGATGATCAATATGATGTCGTTGATCAATTAAATAAATTTAAAGAAGCTAAAGGCGAGTTACTAGCTTGTGGTACTTGCTTGATTTCGAGAAAATTAGATGATCAAACATCGTGCCCTATTTCAACGATGGTCGATTGTGTAGAGATGGTCACTTGGGCAGATAAAACAGTGACATTTTAAATAAAGCAAAAAGAGATTATAAAAATATTATTATTTTTTATAATCTCTTTTTGTTATAGAATTCTAAAATATTTAGCTTTTAAGAAATTGATTGTGATATAATTTATTTAAGATATACAGCTATAAAATAGTATAAAAAAATACTTTTAAGGTGTTTTTTAGACACAAAAAAAAACGCCGAAACAGCGTCACTTGAAAAGTTGATTACGGACTAAGCCTTATTTTAACTTGCTATGTTGTTTTGAATGCTACCAACACTGTTATTATATCAAAGATAAAATTTAATACAAGGCACTTTTTAAATTTAAGGAGGAAATTACTTGAAAAAGAATTATACAATTGGATTAGATATAGGGGTTGCAAGTGTAGGTTATGCAGTTACGACGGATAATCATGAATTGGTAAAAAAAAGAATGAAGATTTTAGGTGATTCTGAAAAAAAACAAGTAAAGAAAAACTTTTGGGGAGTCCGTCTTTTTGATGAGGGGCAAACAGCTGAAGCTACTCGCATGAAAAGAACTGCAAGAAGGCGCTATACAAGACGTCACAATCGAATTAACAATTTAAGAGATGTATTTGCTAATGAGGTAAAACAGGTAGATATGAATTTCTTTCATCGATTAGATGAGAGTTTTCTTGTAAAAGAGGATAAAGAGTTTTCGAGGTATCCACTATTTGGAACAATGGAAGAAGAAAAAGAATACTATTTGAATTACCCAACGATTTACCATTTAAGGAAAAAACTGGTTGATTCAAATGAAAAAGAAGACATACGATTAGTCTATTTAGCTATGGCACATATTATCAAATATAGGGGTCATTTTACAATTGAAGGAAAATTAAGTTTAGAAAATTCATCTATTGATCAAACATTCCAACAATTTTTAACTGTATATAATCAAACTTTTTCAGATCAGGCGGATGGAACATCTATTAATCGGGTTAAAGAAGATACTGATGTTGACTATTTATTTACTCAAAGTTATTCAAGAAGTAAAAAAGCTGAGAAAGTTTTAGCTTTATTTCCGGGAGAAAAAAGTAATGGAATACTGTCACAATTTTTGAAATTAATTGCAGGTAATCAAGGGAATTTTAAGAAAACATTTGATTTATCTGAGAATTTTAAAATTCAATTTTCAAAAGAGGACTATGAAGATTTAGTAGAAGGCTTACTTGCTACAGTTGGAGATGAATTTGCAGATATTTTTGTGGCAGCAAAAAATGCTTATGACGCAGTTGAATTGTCAGGTATATTAAAAACAGAAGATAGTCAAACAAAAGCAAAACTATCGGCAAGCATGGTAGAAAGATATGAAAATCATAAAATTGTTTTATCTGATCTAAAGGCATTATTTAAAGAAGAACTTCCTGAAGAATATTATGATATGTTTAAAAATAAAGCTAAAGACGGTTATGCAGGGTATATTGATGGGAAAACAACCCAAGAACTATTCTATAAATATACAAAAAAAATCTTATCAAGTGTTCCTGACACAGATAAATTTATTGAAATGATTGATAGAGAGGATTTTTTAAGAAAACAGAGAACCTTTGATAATGGAGTGATTCCCCATCAAATTCATTTAGAAGAACTAAAAATGATGATTAATAATCAAAAACAATATTACCCGTTTTTAAAAGATAATGAGGATTACTTAGAAAAAATTGTAACTTTTAGAATTCCTTATTATATAGGACCATTAGCAAATGGAAATAGTCGGTTTTCTTGGTTGACTAGAAAGTCAGAAGAACCAATCACACCTCTTAATCTAGAAGAAGTGGTTGATTTTAATCAGTCAGCAATCGATTTTATTGAACGAATGACCAACTATGATAGTTATTTACCAACTGAAAAAGTATTGCCTAAAAATAGTTGGATGTATCAAAAATTCACAGTGTTTAATGAATTAACTAAAATAGGGTATATTAACGATCAAGGTATCAAGCTTAATTTTTCGAGTGAAGAAAAATTATCTATCTTTGAAAAATTATTTAAGGAAAATCGAAAAGTAACCAAAAAAATGTTAGAGAATTTTTTAATCAATGAATACTTAATTGAGTCCCCAACAGTTGAAGGAATAGAGAAAAGTTTTAATGCATCATTTGGTGTTTATCATGACTTTAAAAAAATGGGTGTTCCGATGGACGTTTTAAATGATTCTAATAACGTAGAGATGTTTGAAGATATCATCAAAACGTTAACCATTTTTGAAGATCGAAAAATGATTCAAACCCAATTGGAAAAGTATGATTCTTTATTCACTCCAGCTGTTATGAAAAAAATTGAGAGACGTCACTATACAGGATGGGGAAGATTATCTCAAAAATTGATTAATGGAATTAAAGATAAAAATAGTGGGAAGACTATTTTAGATTATTTGATTGAAGATGACCGTGTACCTAGAAATATTAATCGTAATCTAATGCAGTTAATTAATGATACTAACCTTTCTTTCAAAGAAGAGATTTCTAAAGCCCAACTTCCGCAAGAAAATCAAGAACTAGAATTAATTGTTAAAGAGCTAACAGGGAGTCCTGCAATAAAAAAAGGAATCCTTCAAAGTTTAAAAATAGTCGAAGAGCTAGTTGAAATTATGGGGTATGCTCCTGACACTATTGTTGTGGAGATGGCACGTGAAAATCAAACAACCGAGCAAGGTAATCGTAATGCAAGACCAAGGCTTAAAGGATTAGAAGAAGCTCTTAAAGATATTGAAAGTAATCTATTAAAAAAATATCCTACTTCTAATCAAGAATTAAGAAATGATCGATTATATCTGTATTACTTACAAAATGGTAAAGATATGTACACTGGATATGATCTAGATTTAAATAATTTAAGTCAGTATGATATTGATCACATTATACCAAGAAGTTTTACAACGGATAATTCAATTAATAATCTTGTTTTAGTAAGTTCTAAAAGTAATAGAGGGAAAGCAGCAGATGTGCCAAGTATAGAGGTTGTTAAGAAGCAAGAGTCTTATTGGAGAAGTCTACATAAATCTGGATTAATCTCTGAACAAAAATTAAAAAATCTTATTAAGATAAAATCAGGTGGGCTAAGCTTAGAGGACAAAGAAGGTTTTATCAAACGACAGCTCGTTGAAACAAGACAGATAACAAAACACGTTGCTCAAATTCTTGATCAACAATTTAATACAAACGAAGATGAGAGCGGGAAAAAAGTAAGAGACGTAAAAATAGTGACATTAAAATCTGCACTAGTTAGTCAATTTAGAAAACAATTTGAGTTATACAAAGTTAGAGATATAAATGACTATCACCATGCTCATGATGCCTATTTAAATGCAGTTGTAGCTAATACTTTACTTAAAGTTTACCCAAATTTAACCCCTGAATTTGTTTATGGTGAATATACTAAAGGTAATTTATTCCAGGAAAGAAAAGCAACTGCCAAAAAACAATTTTATACTAATATAATGCACTTTTTTGCAAAAGAAGAAATCATTTCCGATGATGACACTGGGGAAATATTATGGGATAAAAAGTATATAGCGACAGTAAAAAAAGTTTTGGAGTATCATCAAATGAATGTGGTAAAAAAAGTTGAAACGCAATCAGGTGTATTCTCAAAAGAGACATTAAAACCTAAGCCAAAAATTATGGATACATCTAAGTATAAATCAGTCGAGTTAATTAATAAGAAAAATCATTTATGCTCTGCTAAATATGGTGGGTTTTCAAGCCCTAATGTTGCTTATTCAATAATTATTGAGCATACAAAGGGAAAAAAAGCAGTTCTGACTAAAGAATTTGTTGGAGTAACTATTATGCACCAAAAAGAATTTGAAGAAAATAAAATACTATTTTTAGAGAAGTTAGGTTATATAGAACCAACCGTACTCTCAAAGTTACCTAAGTATTCTTTATTTGAGTTAGAAAATGGGCGACGACGATTATTAGCTAGTGCTGATGAGTCCCAAAAAGGTAATCAGATGGTATTACCGAGCTATCTAAATACCTTGTTATATCATTCTCAACGAATAGAAAAAAATGATAAAAAAAGTTTAGAGTATGTAGAGAATCATGTGGCTCAGTTTAATGATTTAATGAAGAATGTAGGAGAGTTTGCTAGTAAATTTACATTATCAAATAAGAAAGTTAGAGAAATACAAAATTTGTATGAAAATAATAAAGGAGAAGAATGTAAATTTATAGCGCAATCTTTTGTTAATTTAATGAAACTGAACCAAATGGGAGCACCTTCTGAATTTGATTTTTTTGGCACTAAAATAACGCGTAATCGTTATCAATCAACTAAAGAACTACTAACAGGAACGATTATTTATCAATCAGTCACTGGTTTATATGAAACACATCAAAGGGTGTGATAAGCATGGGATGGAGAACTTTGGTCATTAACAAGCATTCAAAATTAACGTATAAAAATAATCATTTGATTTTTAAATCGATAGATCAACATGAGATGATTCATTTATCTGAAATTGATGTGCTTATTTTAGAAACAACTGACATCACCATTACGACTATGCTACTAAAAAAAATGATCGATCAAAATATATTGATCTTATTTTGTGATGACAAGCGGTTACCAATTGGTAAAATTCTACCTTTTTATGCTAGACATGATAGTAGCTTGCAGTTAAGTAGACAAATAAAGTGGTCAGATGAAGTTAAATCTAGTGTTTGGACTGATATTATTTCTCAAAAAATTTTAAATCAAAGTCAGCAATTGATAAATGTGGAATTTCCGGACAAAGCCCAATCACTAATGAATTTACATAAAAAATTACTACCTTTAGATCCTACAAATAGAGAAGGACATGCTGCTAGAATTTACTTTAATACGTTATTTGGAAATGATTTTAAAAGAGAATCAGAAAATGATATCAATGCTGGGTTAAATTACGGTTATACACTGCTGCTTAGTATTTTTGCAAGAGAATTAGTTAAAGTTGGCTGTATGACACAGTTCGGTTTAAAGCATGCCAACCAGTTTAATGATTTTAATTTAGCTAGTGATTTAATGGAACCTTTTAGACCAATTGTTGATCAGATTATTTATGAAAATAGGAGTGAGTCATTTAAAGTTATGAAAAGACGATTATTTGATATTTTCTCTGAAAACTATCTTTATAAAGGAAAAGAAATGTTTCTAACCAACATTACTGATGATTATACAAAAAAGGTAGTTAAGGTTTTAAATGGTGAAATGGAAGGAGTTCCTGAGTTTAGGATATGAGTTATAGATATATGAGAATGTTAGTTATGTTTGATATGCCAACTGAAACATCAGATGAGAGAAAAGCTTACAGGAAGTTTAGAAAATTTTTAATTAATGAAGGCTTTATTATGCATCAGTATTCTGTCTATAGCAAAATTTTGCTAAATGGAACTGCAGGAAAAGCTATGACCGCAAGACTACAACAAAATAATCCTAAAAAGGGATTGATAACAATCTTGAATATTACTGAGAAACAATTTTCAAGGATGCTCTATTTAAATGGAGAAAAGGATTTTTGTATTGGAAACTCAGATACACGGATTGTATTCTTAGGAGAAGATTATGACGAAAATTAATTTTTCATTACTTGAAGGACCAATTGAAATCATAGGTGCTACGCAAATAACTTTAGAATCAACAGAGAGTTTTTCTATGTTGGTTAAAGAATTATATCATTATGAGGAGGAAAGCAGTCTAAAGTTATATGACAACTCTTTTAAATCGTTAAAACAAGCTGAACTATTATTGATTACAGATATTTTAGGATATGATATAAATTCAGCGAGTGTCTTAAAATTAATTTACGAAGACTTAGAGAGTCAGTTAAACGAAAAGCCAGAAGTAAAAGCTAAAATAAATAAATTAACGATGGAAATCAGTGATATAATGAGTTATCAGCTTTTAAGTCACGAACTTGACTTAGAAAAAGATGAAATTACATTGTTAGAATTATTTAAAGTTCTAGGGATTCAAATTGAGACGAGAAGTGACTCAATATTTGAAAAATTGCTTGAAATTGTACAAGTGTATAAATTCTTATCTAAAAAGAAACTCCTTATTTTTATTAATGTAGCTTCTTATCTTACTAAAAAAGAACAGTTAGAATTATTTGATTATATCTCATTATCACAATTAGAGGTGCTATTCATTGAACCTCGTAAAACTGAAGGTATTCCGCAATATGTACTAGATGATGATTTTTATGTACAGTATGAGAAAAAATAAATAAATTTTATTTTAGTTCTTTGAAAAATAAATAGAAATTGAAAAAATAAAAGGAAGCATTTAAAGCAAGATTCTTGCTATGGATGAATGGCGCGATTACGGGATTTTCAGAGTGAAAAAATTTACTCCGAGGTTTTAGAGCTATGCTGTTTTGAATGCTTCCAAAACCCTTGTGTGATAACATAAGCAACTTTGTCAGTTTTAGAGCTATGCTGTTTTGAATGCTTCCAAAACAAAAAGTTAGAAGTAATAGTTATTACGAAAGTTTTAGAGCTATGCTGTTTTGAATGCTTCCAAAACCACAAGCGCAGTTATAACTACAGTTGTTATGTTTTAGAGCTATGCTGTTTTGAATGCTTCCAAAACAAAGGTTATGAACGCTTGGAAGTATGCGTTGTTTTAGAGCTATGCTGTTTTGAATGCTTCCAAAACAAGGGAAATCTCCCTTATTAATCTAGGAGGTTTTAGAGCTATGCTGTTTTGAATGCTTCCAAAACCTCATCGCCATTTTTATATTGATGTTGAATGTTTTAGAGCTATGCTGTTTTGAATGCTTCCAAAACACATTATTGCTTACTACAAAATTAGATAGGGTTTTAGAGCTATGCTGTTTTGAATGCTTCCAAAACCCTTTTATGGAATGTTTGCGTTAAAACCTCGTTTTAGAGCTATGCTGTTTTGAATGCTTCCAAAACTGACGTAAGTGTGGTACTTCGATGTACGTTGTTTTAGAGCTATGCTGTTTTGAATGCTTCCAAAACGAAGTAAAGAACAAACCCTAGTCAAATTAAGTTTTAGAGCTATGCTGTTTTGAATGCTTCCAAAACAATATTGGTTTTGGCTTCAATCGTTGCGGTGTTTTAGAGCTATGCTGTTTTGAATGCTTCCAAAACCAACATTTTCTCTTTAGCTTCTTGATAAAAGTTTTAGAGCTATGCTGTTTTGAATGCTTCCAAAACGATATATAACCCTTGTCAATCAACAACTTAGTTTTAGAGCTATGCTGTTTTGAATGCTTCCAAAACAGCGAAATCTGTTATTAAAAAGCAGCAAGCGTTTTAGAGCTATGCTGTTTTGAATGCTTCCAAAACCAAAGCCCCTGAAGAAGTCGGATTCTTCAGGTTTTAGAGCTATGCTGTTTTGAATGCTTCCAAAACATATAAAACGTTAAACGTTTTATTATCAAAGTTTTAGAGCTATGCTGTTTTGAATGCTTCCAAAACCAAGTGGTTGGATAATTGGGAGTGATTGCAGTTTTAGAGCTATGCTGTTTTGAATGCTTCCAAAACAATGGAAAAAGCTGCAACGTGGACCTCTTTGTTTTAGAGCTATGCTGTTTTGAATGCTTCCAAAACTTTATAAGAAAGAAAGACTAGTAAGTTCTGGTTTTAGAGCTATGCTGTTTTGAATGCTTCCAAAACGAATGCCCCAATCTGTGTTGAATTTCTTTCGTTTTAGAGCTATGCTGTTTTGAATGCTTCCAAAACCGGTTATAAGGTTAGACACCACACCCATCTGTTTTAGAGCTATGCTGTTTTGAATGCTTCCAAAACACCTTAGTTGAATTCAATTCTCTGGAAGGTGTTTTAGAGCTATGCTGTTTTGAATGCTTCCAAAACTTCAAGTGATTTAGTAGTGTTAGACGATATGTTTTAGAGCTATGCTGTTTTGAATGCTTCCAAAACTAGTTTTAATTACAATTCGGGCAGTATTGTGTTTTAGAGCTATGCTGTTTTGAATGCTTCCAAAACGTGTTCTTGTGCCATTTACACTACCTCCTTGTTTTAGAGCTATGCTGTTTTGAATGCTTCCAAAACTTCTTCTTGAACGCCCATTAATATTAGGGTGTTTTAGAGCTATGCTGTTTTGAATGCTTCCAAAACTAACGATGATGTATTCAAGTCAAACTCAAGGTTTTAGAGCTATGCTGTTTTGAATGCTTCCAAAACCGTACGAAAAAAACGTCCGTAAAGCTAAAAGTTTTAGAGCTATGCTGTTTTGAATGCTTCCAAAACGTTATCGATTAACGATAGAATGGTAGATGAGTTTTAGAGCTATGCTGTTTTGAATGCTTCCAAAACTGATTTTAACGGCTCTTACATCGATGTTAAGTTTTAGAGCTATGCTGTTTTGAATGCTTCCAAAACTTATTAATGACTATTTAGGGCACGACACAAGTTTTAGAGCTATGCTGTTTTGAATGCTTCCAAAACCAATTATCAACGATGAATCAACTGGAGAGCGTTTTAGAGCTATGCTGTTTTGAATGCTTCCAAAACGAACTTCTGTATGTATCTAACACCAAACAAGTTTTAGAGCTATGCTGTTTTGAATGCTTCCAAAACAAGAAATTAAAAAATATTATAATGGAAAGCGTTTTAGAGCTATGCTGTTTTGAATGCTTCCAAAACTGAGCGTCCGTGTAAATCCCAACTTCTGTGGTTTTAGAGCTATGCTGTTTTGAATGCTTCCAAAACTAGCTCGGTTAGAGATAGTACCAGGGATAGGTTTTAGAGCTATGCTGTTTTGAATGCTTCCAAAACAAAATCAGATTCAATCAAAACCTGTTTTGAGTTTTAGAGCTATGCTGTTTTGAATGCTTCCAAAACGAGTTTTCGGATAGAGAAGTAAATGTTGCTGTTTTAGAGCTATGCTGTTTTGAATGCTTCCAAAACTCCAGCTTGCTTAATCTCTTTTTGGTATTCGTTTTAGAGCTATGCTGTTTTGAATGCTTTAAAGCAATAATTGATATAGAAAAATTATTCTCAATTCACCTCTGCATCACTCAGTAATAAATTTTTAATGACAGTAATATTTTTTTTACTTGGAAAATCATGAATTAAAATATGTTCTACTGAAAGATTAGGTATGTCAATATTTGAAATAATTAATTCAAAGGAATTTAGATCGTAATTGTTTAAATTACTATTATGAATGCAGATGATATCTTCAAAATAAGCTTCTTCGATATTTAGTTGACCCTGAATCATTTTAAGTAAAAAGTAACTATGATCAACGGAATAACTACTAACAATTAGTATGTGTTGATTAAACTGAGCCTGAATAATCTGTGGCAGAGAAACAACAAATAGGTATATTAAATGATCGAAATAAAGAGAGAAATCTATTTTTGTGTTATCGCCTAGTTCTTTAATAAGAGTTATAATTAAATTATAAGCTGCAGTATTATTAAGCTCTACTTGTTTTGAAAAAGAGTCAAATCTATCATAAAAAAAATGATATGGAATTTTGAAGTATTTAATATTGATACAGAGATCTACAACAAAATCTATCAGTTTATCTTTTTCAATGCCCATGCCTTTAATTTGAAATACTTTATAAAGTTTATCTAAAAATAAGGTGACCTCTGAAATAAACGCCGAATCAGTTAAAGAGAATAGTGTATGACGATGAATATAAATGGAAGATTCGATAGTTAAAAAAAAGTCAATGGGTAAAATAGGATGGTAAATACATAAAAATTGTTGCTCTTTTTCTGTAAATAATACATCTTTTCCGACAAATGTTTTTGTGTAAGGAAGATGTTTTCCTTGTTGTTCCCTTTGAATTGAAATATGATAATAAACAGAGTAATAGGAAATCTGCAAGTCAGAGATATCTTCGTTATTTTCTGTGTACATATGCTTCAATCTATTTTTAAAAAAAGTTTGCCAGTGTTCAGAAATAATAGACGTCACATTATACCCATGTATTTCAAATAAAAAGGTAGAAAAAAAACGCCTAAAAAGATGTTCATCCTCACTGACAAAGGAATAGAGAGAACCATTCTTTTTAATTTCTAATTTGTATTTTTTGAAATAATCACTTATTACGGGTATGTATCGATATAGGGTAGATCTGCTAGTATGAAGTTTTTCGGCATAGTCGTTTAAGGTTTGATCAGGATATTGCACAAGGGCTAGTATAAACTGAATTGGAATTGAATTTAAAAGAATTTGAGATTGGATGTCTAAAAAAACATTAACGGAAAGTTTTGACGCTCGAATACCGTATGGAGACAAGGACTCAAGACCAACTTTATCATTGAAAGTATCTTGAATATAAGTTAACTCATCGTGAATTGTTTTTTCAGAGACATTTAAAAGATCAGATATTTCTCTAACAGTTAACCAATCTTCAGATTTTAGTAAAAGTTTGAGTGTATTTATTAATCGTTTTGAAGAAGTATCAAGTATTGAAAACATGTTACTCACCACCATTTCAACAGAGTAAGGTTTAGCAGATAAACTATTTACATATACTAACTCTATAGTAATATTAGGAAAAAGTAACGAATAAAAATTTTTAACTATTTGTGTTTATAAACTATACTTTAATTAATTGAACATTAAAATTAGATTAACTCTAAGTTGTTATTTTATATAAGCATTTTTTGTATATATATAAGTAATTTGTTTCAATTTCCATTAATTACTCATCGATATGAACTTTATCGAAATAACTGTGTTTAGAGGACTTGTTATTTTTTTTGAGAAATCATAGGACTAGCCAAAAAAATGAAAGCGTGTTAGACTTCATTTACAACTTAATAGATAGAAACATTTGGGGTGCGTAAAAGCTGAGATAATACCCATTGAATCTGCTCCAGTTAGTACTGGCGAAGAGAAATGTATTCAATGACTGTAAATAGATGTATCAACCTATTTAATTATTTTTTATTAATTTATGCCCAACCTTTTTTGGTCGGGCTTTTTTTATGGAAAATTTTGAAATAGGAAACTCTAATTTTACCCCCTTTTGTTTCTTGATTTAAGAAAATAAAAGGGGGCTTTTTTGTGGTGAAAAAATGGGTGGTACAAGATGTTATTTTACTTGCTTTTCTAGCATTTTTATTTGGTGGTGTATTTATGGGAGCAGGTTTTTTATATGCAATTCTTTCAGCAGCTTTAACACCGTTGGGATTGGCGCCTTTTGCAAATGAAATTTTATTTGGTCTTTGGACTATGGCAGCTCCTGTAGCAGGAATATTAATTCCTAAGAGGGGGAGTTCTTTATTTGGAGAATTATTAGCCGCTTTAGCAGAAATGTTATATGGCTCTTATTTTGGACCTGGTGTGCTAGTGTCAGGATTTTTCCAAGGCTTTGGAACAGAGTTAGGATTTATTGTAACTAAGTATAAGAGATTCGATATAGTTCCTTTAATCTATGGAGCTATAGGAACGACTTGTTTAAGTTTTGGTTATGAGTTCTTTAAATTTGGCTACGGAACCTATGGAATAGGGATGATTCTAAGCTTATTTTTAGTCCGTCTGCTATCTGTATTATTCTTTGGAGTTATCATGGTTTCTCTTATTATGAAGAGTTACAACCGCGTTCAACAGTTAGCAGGAGTACGTTCATGAAACCAATTGTTTTAGATCAAGTGAGCTTTAAAAGAAATGATGACTTCATTTTTAGACATCTTGACTACGAATTCAATCAAGGTACATTCACTCTTCTTCGTGGTGATAGTGGGAGTGGAAAGTCAACGTTACTTAAGTTGATAGCAGGATTTTCAGAACTAAATTTCGATGGAAAGATTTTTGTTTTTGCTGAAGAACAAAGTAGTCGTTCCATTTTGGAGAAAGCAAAAATGATAGGCATGGTTTTTCAAAACCCCAATCAGCAATTTACGATGAAAACTTTAAGACAAGAAATTATCTTTGCTTTAGAAAATTTCCACTATTCGTATACTGATATTCAACTAAAAATGGAGGAGGTAACTGAAATTACCAACACACGTTATTTATTAGACCAAGAACTAGTTAGTCTATCGGGAGGAGAAAAACAAAGAGCGTCACTTGCGGTGCTACTTGCGATAGATGCGCCTATTCTGTTACTCGATGAGCCTTTTGCAAGTGTGGACAGCTCGTCCAGAAAACAACTAATTAAGTTGCTAGGTAAATTAAGAGATATTGGTAAGACGATTATCCTTTGTGATCATGATTTATCTGACTATCAAGGAATCGCAGATCAAGTTATTACACTAAATCAATTGGGATTGAAAACAGATAGTTTATCACTTTTAAGTGAAACGGAAAAACCAATTCTATCAAAACAAGAATTTCATTGTCGAGAGATAATCACATTTAAACAAGTAGCTTTTAATCAAGGAGACAAGCAGCTATTAAGACCAACAGATTGTTGGTTTCAAGAGGGAGTTACGACTCTTACTGGCGATAATGGGGTAGGAAAATCGACTCTTTTAAAAACGATGGTTCAGCAAAGAAAGTATACTGGAAAAATGTACCTTGGACAAAAAAGGCTGAGAAAAAATAAAGGATTATATCAAAAAATGACTTTAGTCGTTCAAGATGCTATCAAACAGTTTGTCTGCTTAACTCCAAGAGAGGAATTAACCTTTAATGCGCAACTAAGTGAAAAAGAGAAAAAAAAACAATTCGATATTTTAAATGAATTGGGTTTACTAAATAAATTAGATGGGAGTCTTTTCCATTTAAGTGAAGGCCAAAAGAAAATGATTCAATTGACTACTATGTTGAGTTTAAACCAAGAAATATTACTGTTAGATGAGCCATTTACTGGACTAGATGATAAAGCTTGTCAACTTTTTATGGATTGGATGCTAGAGAAAGAGCAGCATCAGATTATTGTCTCTCATAGGCTAGCTCCTCTGTCAGGTAATAGTGATCATCACGTAGAGTTATGTCACAAAAAGTTGAATCTTACGGGGAAATATCAGATAGAGAAGGAGAGTGGATATGACTATTGTCAAAACCAATTCGCTTAATCTGACTTGCTTAATTTTACTTTTCACATTAGAAATATCTTTTGCTAAATCGATTGGGCTTAATATATTTATCGTACTTTTAAGTTTTATTTTTTTAATAAAAAAGAAGAGATGGTACGGCATATATGGCCTATTCTTACTACCTTTAATTCCTGCAATCTCTACATATTGGTCTGTTATGGTTCATGGATCAGGCAGTTTGGATGCTTGGCTTTTATTTAGCAGAACCTTCGCATTTTCTGCATTAGGTATGTTATTTGCTTTTGGTATCGAACTAGAAGAACTATTGCTTTGTTTAGAACAAAAGAAAGTTCCTACTAGTTTTATTTATGGCATATTAGTCGTTCTTCATGCTGTTCCAGATATCAAAGTTGAGATAGTTGGACTTAGAGAAGCGAGTCTATTGAGAGGAAAGCGGCTTACTATATTTTCACCATTACTCTATTTAAAAACCATATTCGTTGCTTTTGAGTGGCGAAACTATTATGCAGAGGCTCTTTACTCTAGAGGGTTTGATGATAAAGGAAAGAGAACGCCTTCTAGAAAATATGTGACACCAAATCATTATACATTGGGCTCTGCTATTGTTTTTATAATGGGCAATAGTTTATTATTTTTATCATTTTAGGAGGAAAAAAGATGTTTACAGAAAAAGCTCGGGCATTAACCATACCTTATTGGGAAGGTAGTTTTACTCATCCTTTTGTAAAAGGGTTACAAGAAGGAACATTAGGAGAAAAGGAGTTCCGTTATTATCTTTTGCAAGATCGTTATTATTTAGAACATTTTAGTCGAATTCATTTGCTGATTGCTGAGCGTATGGATGATAGGGAAGTAAAGGAGATGTTAATTCAAGGGGCAGACCATTTAGCAGCAGGGGAGGTTTCGATAAGGGAAGAATTTTTTCGGGAATTAGATATTACTGAGAAAGAAATTAGTGACACTCCAATAGCTCCAACCGCTTATAATTACGTCTCTCATATGTACCGACAGTTATCAGACGGGTCTCTAAAAAGTGCTGTAGCAGGTTTACTTCCTTGTGCTTGGTTGTATCAAGAAATAGGCATGGGGTTAATTAAAACGGGTTCGCCTAACCAACTATATCAGCGGTGGATTGAAACATATTCTGGTGAAGATTCTAAGAGTGAGGTCGAGTATCAGTGCAATCTGATAAATCGTTTATATGAAAGTGCTGATGAGACTGAAAAAAAACAAATGTTGGAAGCTTTTGTTATCAGCTCAAAAATGGAGTACTTATTCTGGGAGATGTCTTATACACTTCAAACTTGGCACAAAGGTGATAAAGATGTCACAAGCAAGTATTAAATTAAAAAAATTGGTTTTTTTATCTTTAATGATTTCGCTTGATGTTGTGCTTTCTCCTCTTTTTAGAATAGAAGGAATGGCTCCGATGTCTAGTGTGATGAATGTTATAGGAACAGTTTTAATGGGGCCTACTTATGGCGTAGTGATGGCTCTTACCTGTGGAGTACTACGAATGCTACTACTAGGAGTTCCTCCACTCGCGTTAACTGGAGCAATAGTTGGAGCATTTTTTGCAGGTGTTGGGTATAGGTATTCACAAAATATTTATGTTGCTATGCTAGGCGAAGTAATAGGAACTGGTATTATAGGTTCCTTACTTTCTTATCCTATTATGGTTTGGTTTACAGGAAGTGTCCAAAATATGTATTGGTTTGTTTACACACCAAGATTCTTAGGTGGCGCTATCTCAGGTTCTTTAATAAGTTATTTTGTTTTTATCAAATTGAAAAATTTATCGACATTTAAGGAAACTTACGATCTATTTAAAGGAGATGGAATGCATGAAAAAACAACAAAATATCCAATGGTTTAGTAGCGAGCCGATTGATTACTTTAAAAAAACTCCCTTAATCCATTGTCTGACAAATGAAGTTACCTGTGAAAGTATGGCAAATGCCTTGCTGTACGTTAACAGCAAGCCAATAATGGCGGTAGATCCAAGAGAGTTCCAGGAATTATTTAAACAAAGTGATGCTCTCCTTTTAAACTTAGGGCATATTTCAAAGGAGCGAGAGGAACAAATTAGTTTAGCAAGTGAGTATTCACTAAAAGTGAAGAAGCCAACAGTTGTTGATGTGGTAGGTGTTTCTGCTTCTAGTTTAAGAAAAGAGCTAGCTTTAAAATTATTGGCTAATCAACCTATGGTAGTAAAAGGCAATACATCAGAGATGAGAAGCCTTTGTGGCTTAAGTAGTCACGGTAGGGGGGTAGATGGTCATGTGTCTGATCAAAGTTTAGAGTCTTTAAAAGAATTATCAAGTATGTTAAAAGAATGGACGATAAAATATCCTCATACTAGTTTTTTAGCTACTGGAGAAGTCGATGTTATTGTAACTAAAACAAGAACCTTATTCTTAAAAAATGGCGTAGCTGAACTGGATAAAATAACAGGAACAGGTGATATGGTAGGTGCTTTAATAGCTTCTTTATTAGCTCAAGGTCAAACTGTTCAAGATAGTTTGGTAGGAGCAATTAGTTACTTTAATTTATGTGGTGAAAATGCTAAAAAAAATTTGCGACTAATTGATGGAATGGAAAATTTTAGGATTCAATTATTTAACGAGTTATCTTTATTGCATCAAAGAGATGAATGGTTTAAGGAAATAAAAGGAGAATGGTTATGATAGAAAAAGCATTGAGTCTTTATTTAGTGACAACTACTGAAGATATTTCAGAAAAAAAGTTTTTAGAAATAATTATCGAAGCTTGTGAAGGCGGTATAACGATGCTTCAGTTAAGAGAAAAAGAAGCTACCACGCATGATTTTTATGAGTTGGCTCTTAAAGTAAAAAAAATAACAGATTCTTATAATATTCCACTAATTATCAATGATCGGGTAGATATTTGTTTAGCGGTTGATGCTGATGGAGTACACATTGGAGATGATGAATTACCTGTATGGAAGACAAGAGAATTGATTGGATCAGATAAACTGTTGGGTGTTTCAACTAAGACAGTTTCTAGAGGTATTGTGGCAAAGTTTGAAGGGGCAGATTATTTAGGTGTGGGAGCCATTAATCCAACAACAACTAAAGTACAAACTAAATTAACTTCAATGGCTAAATTAAAAGAAATAATCAACGAGGTAAAATTACCGGTTGTAGCTATTGGTGGTGTGAAAGAAGATAATATTTTAACGTTTAGTGGAAGTGGTATTTCGGGTGTTGCTATTGTTAGTGACATCATGAAGGCTAAGGATGTACCAACGAAAGTGTTAAGGTTACAGGAGCTAGTTACTCAGATGAAAGAAAAGGAGAAGTAAAAGAATGACACTAAATAGTACTTCACAAGTTGTCACAATAGCTGGAAGTGATTCAGGCGGAGGCGCAGGATTACAAGCTGATTTAAAAACATTTCAAGCAAGAAAAGCCTTTGGTATGAGTATTGTTGTTGCCCTAACTGCTCAAAATACATTGGGGGTTCAAAAGAGTTTACCAGTTCCTTGTGATTTTGTTGATGAACAATTTAAATCATTAGGAACAGATTTTCAAATAAATGCCTGTAAAACAGGAATGTTAGCTGATAATGAGCATGTCCTTAGTGTCGTTAGAAATTTGAAAAAATATCATTTTGGGCCCTTAGTAGTTGACCCTGTCATGATTGCAAAAGGAGGGCACTCACTACTGAAAGAAGATGCAGTTGAGTCCATTAAAAATGAGTTACTTCCTTTAGCTTTTTTAGTAACGCCTAATTTACCTGAAGCTGAGGTATTAGTTGGGTATTCAGTTAAGACGGAAAAAGAAATGATAAGATCAGCTAAAGATTTACAAAAAATGGGAGTTAGAAATGTAATTATTAAAGGTGGCCATTTAACGAACACAGCTGCTAAAGATTTTATACTACTTGAATCGGGTGAGAGTTACTGGTTAAAAAGTGAGCGGATTGAAACAATTAAAACGCATGGAACAGGAGATACCTTTTCAGCCTGTATTGCAGCAGAACTAGCAAAAGGTAAGCCAGTTAAAGAGGCTATTTTAATTGGTAAACAGTTTATTCAAGGTGCAATTGCTGATGAGTTATTTGTTGGAAATGGACATGGACCAACGAATCATTGGGCGAGGTTAGCTAATGACATTGAAGTTATCTAAATAAAAATAACAGGTTATGGCGTCCGTAGAAAAACGAATGTCATAACCTTGTTTTTTTATTCAGCTGAAAGAGCAGCCATTGTTATATAGTTATAAGGTTGGTTAAAATGAGGTAAGAAGAAAATGTCTAGCAACTTTAATTTATCAATAGTTACTTTTTCTTCAATTGCCAATGAAAACATGTGAATACCCATTGAAATATCTTCAGTTGAAGCCATTTGAGTTCCTAAGACACGCCTTGTTTTAGCATCATAAACGATTCTAATCTTAACACTTCCATTTTCAGTAATAAAACCAGGTTTTTGTAAGTCTTCGAAGTCGGTGTATTTCACGTCATATCCAGCTTTTTTAGCAGCAGCTAAGTTAAGACCAGTTGAGACCATGTTATAACCAAAAATAGAAATACCGTTAGAACCTTGTACACCAATCGATTCAAGAGGTGTTCCAGCAGCATTATGACCGCCGACAATACCGCTACGTACAGCATTTGTAGCAAGGGCAATATAAGTTGTTTCTTCTAGAGCGTTACTATAAATAGTAGCACAATCTCCTACAGCATAAACATCAGGTAGACTTGTTTCCTGTTTTAAGTTAACTAAGTAAGCGCCGTTACTAATTGTTTCAACTGCGTCTTTAGCTAATTTGTTATTAGGTGAAAAGCCAACAGCCATAATAACTAAATCTGCTTTGTACTCACCCTTATTAGTAACAATGTTAGTTACTTTTCCATTTTCACCCTTGAACTCTTGAACAAGCTCTTCGTAATGAGTTGCGATACCATGGTCAGTTAGTACTTTATCCATGTCTTTTGTAAACCAAGGATCATAATAAGTACTTAAACTTGTGTCTGCTGCATCAAACAATCGAACATTTTTACCGCGTCTTTTAACAGCTTCAGCCATTTCAACACCAATATAGCCAGCACCAATAACAGCAATTTCTTTTATTTCAGGATCATCTAAAGCAGCATCTGCTACTTGGCTATCTTGGAAAAGTTTAACAAATTGAACATTTTCTAAATCAGTTCCTTTTAAGTTTGGAGCAATAGGAACTGAACCAGTTGCTAAAATGACTTTATCATAAGTTTCTACAATTTCTTGTCCATCAATTGTTTTTCCAAAAATAGTTTTTTTATCAAAATCAATGGATTCAACAGTTGTTTCCATCATAATGCGAGCACCTTTTTTTTCAAAAGCATCTTTATTTGTATAAAAAAGGTGTTCGTAGGAATCAATTTGACGTCCTACCCAAAGCGCTGTTCCGCAACCTAAGTAACTAAGGTTTGTATTTCTATCAATAATAACCACTTCATTTTCTGGATAATTATCTAAAATAGTATTTGCAGCGGCAATACCAGCATGATTAGCACCAATTAACACGATTTTGCTCATTTAAACATCTCCTAAGAATATTTTTTATATAAATAGTTTATATTTATATATTAATATAATGTGAATCGTATTACAATCTTTTTTTGATAATGATTATCATTATCTTTTATAAACTAAAATTAACATGATAAATTGATGAAAGGGTTTTACTTTTGAACACGTTAAAGCTTACAATAAGAATATTGATACTTATTTACTTAAATTGAAAAGAGTCATTAAAATCAGAAAGTAGGCAGAAAATATGAAAAAACAAATTTCTACAAATCTTGCGCCACAAGCAATTGGACCATACTCTCAAGGGGTTAATGTAGTAGGTGAACTTACTTTTGTTTCTGGTCAACTACCAATTAATGCTGAAACAGGCATTATGGAAGAAGATGTAGCTAAACAAACAAAACAAAGTCTAGAAAATATGAAAGCTATTTTAGAAGAAACAGGTTTAACGATGGATAATGTGGTAAAAACGACTATTTTCTTATCTAACATGGAAGATTTTGCTGTAGTAAATGAGGTTTACGGAAGTTTCTTTGCGGAACCTTTCCCAAGTAGAAGTACGATTGAAGTAGCAAGATTACCAAAAGATGCAAAAGTTGAAATCGAAGCTATCGCATCTAAATAATAAAAGTTAGAACTATCTTACAAAAGATTACTCCGAAGATCTTGATTCTTTAGAGTAGTCTTTTTTTTGTCAGAAATTGACTTTGTCTATGAAGTGTATTTAAAATAGAGATAGGTTTGTTTTGATAGGAGTGGAAAAAATGGAAGTTGGTATTATTTATTTTATTACTATTATTATTGCTAATACCTTAGGAGCAGTTTCGGGTATGGGGGGTGGCGTTTTAATTAAGCCTATTTTTGATTTAATCAACGTTCATTCTGTGGTCGAAATCTCCTTTTATTCAAGTGTTGCTGTCTTGACGATGGCTATTGTATCGACTTATAAACAAATAAAAAGCGGAATAGCTATCAACTGGGGATTTGCTTTTCAAATTTCTTTAGGCTCAATTCTTGGAGGAATACTTGGTAATAGTGTTTTTGAAAAAATAGTATTGATCTATCCTAATGGACGAGAAGTTCAATTGGTTCAAATTATCCTAACTGTTATTACTTTGTTATTGTCATTATTATATAGTCAAGGTTTATGGAAGAATCATCAATTAAAATCGCCTTATTTAAAAGTTATATCAGGCTTATTATTAGGATTTTTAGCAAGTTTACTTGGTATAGGAGGAGGGCCAATCAATGTCGCATTACTGATGTTTTTATTTAATGTCCCGATTAAAAAGGCAACAGTGTACTCTATTGTGACTATTTTATTATCACAATTATCAAAGGTAACGACTATTTTTCTAACCGTAGATTTGAATCGATATGATTTAAATATTCTTATTTTTATTATCCCAGCAGCCATTATAGGTGGTTTATCTGGTTCATACATGAGTAAGAGAATGCCAGACAAAAAGGTTAATAAATTATACCAACTAGTTATTATATTGGTACTAGTATTAAATATTTATAATGGGATAAACGTTTATTAAAGAGAATAATCCTTTTAAGAAGTCGAAAAATCGACTTCTTTTTTTTGAAATTCCATCAAAAAAATTAATTGACTTTTTTTTGATTGCAAATGTAAACTTATGTATATAGATTACAATTGTAAATTTAAAAAGGAGGATTATAATGAAAACTATTTTAGAGGTTAACAATTTAACGAAAGTTTTTAAAAAAGCAAATGGTGAATCTCACACAGCTGTAAATGGAATTACATTTGACTTAAAGGAGGGTGAAATTTTCAGTTTCTTAGGTCCAAACGGAGCTGGAAAGAGTACAACGATAAATATGGTAACTACCCAACTTACACCAACAGCTGGGACAGTTAAAGTAGATGGCGAAGATATTAAATCATCCCCAATCAATGCTAGAACTAAAATTGGCATTGTGGCACAACATAATAATTTGGACAGGGGGCTAACAGCTCAAGAAAATTTAATTTATCATGGTCGTTACTTTGGTCTAAATAAACAGGAGTCTAAAAATAGAGCTGAACTGTTATTAAAAGATTTTGGCCTATACGATTGGAAAGATGACTATGTCAAGAGCTTCTCAGGAGGAATGGCTCAAAGGTTAAAAATTGCCCGAGCTATTATGCATAAACCAGCTATTTTGTTTTTGGATGAACCCACAACTGGTTTAGATCCAGCTTATCGTGAGATATTATGGAAACACGTGTTAAGGTTAAATAAAGAGAATAAAACAACTGTCTTTTTGACCACTCACTATATGGAAGAACCTGAAAGATTCTCAGATCGGGTAGCAATCTATAGTAAGGGTGAGATTAAAGCTTTAGGAACAATTGATGAACTTAGAAAGCAGATTCCTTCTGAAAGTTTAATTTATTTGAAAGTGGATAAAGTATCAGAGTTATTTTCAAAACAATTATCAAAATTGAAGACGATTGAAAGTATCAAGGTGATGGATGAAAAAAATTATATTATTTATCCAAGTGAAAGTAAAAGAGCGTTAACGGAAATACTTCAGTTATTTGAACAATCGGTAACGCAATTAGAAAATATTCAGCTGAGTTCAACAACCTTAGATGATATTTTTATTCATTTAACAAGAGAAGGAGATGACTAATATGGAAAGTAAAGTAAATACATCTACGGTATTTTGGATTATGGTAAAACGTGATTTGATGATTCAATTAAGAAATTGGTCGGAGTTTATTTTTAGAGTAGCTATGCTGCCTTTTATCCTAATTTTAACGTATGGTTATGTGTTACCTAAGATTGGTATTTTATCACCAGATTTTCCCAATCAAATGTTTCCTGGTATGGTTGGTATGAGCCTGCTAATTACAGGGATTCACGGGACGGCAGTTCCACTTTCAATGGATTTCAATACATCTAGAGAAATTGAAGATCGCCTTCAAGCACCAGTAAGTATCAAAGTCACAGCATGGTCAAAAATGATTGTAGGAATTATCGAATCATGGATTGGCGCCCTAATTGTGTTACCTGTTTCAATTTTATTCATGGGTAGTCACTTAAATTTTTCAATGACAAGTCTCGATATCGTGATGTTGATAGGTATCTTACTAATTAGTTCAATTACCTCAGCTACCTTAGGGCTATTAGTGGGTACAATAGTTAAACCTATGCAAATTGCTGCGATGTTTCCTGGATTTTTAATGCCAATCATCTTTACAGGAGCCATCTTTTTTACATGGGATTCACTGACAGCAATCCCTTGGTTAAAAGGAATCGTCTTATTGAATCCATTAGTTTATATAAATGAAGCATTAAGAAGTACGATGATTGAAACGACAACAGCTATGCCAATTTGGTTAAGTGTGGGAGGGATATTGATTTTTACAATTGTCATGGGAAGTACTGGAATGAAACGATTTAAGAAAATGGCAACTAGATAAGGGATAGCTTTTTTGACCAGATATGAATGATGATATCTGGTTTTTATATTTAAAAGGTAAAGGTTAGTTGCCAATATTAACCTTTTATACTTTGTTAAAAGATGTTTGTTTTTCTAAAAAAATGCTTTTTTCTTTGAATCATGTTAAACTGTGGAAGCTAAAAAAATAAGCAAGTTGAATGGTAATGGTATTTTACTTGTTAAATTGAAGGATGTTGATTAAATGAGTCAAAATAATTTTTTACATTATCCATTGGATGAAACAATTATTAAAGCATTAGATGTTTTAAACTATACAAACCCAACGCAAGTTCAAAAAGAGGTTATGCCACTTCTTTTAAACAGAAAAGATGTTGTTGTAAAATCTCAAACAGGGAGTGGTAAAACAGCCGCTTTTGGTATCCCTTTGTGTGAACTAGTTGATTGGGAAGAACGTGCGCCACAAGCACTTGTCTTAACACCTACAAGAGAGTTAGCAACACAAATTAAAGAAGAAATTTTTAATATCGGTCGTTATAAAAGGATCAAGGTTGAGGCTTTATTTGGTAAAACGTCTTATCAATCACAAGTTAAAAATTTAAAACAACGAACTCATATTGTTGTGGCAACACCAGGTCGTTTGTTTGACCATATTGAACGCGGTAGTATTGATTTGAGAAAAATAAAAACAGTGATTATAGATGAAGCAGATGAAATGTTTGCAATGGGATTTATTGAACAAGTAGAGCAAATTTTAAATGAACTGCCTAAAAAACGTACGACTGCTTTATTTTCAGCGACTATGCCTAAAGCGGTTAAGAATTTATCAGAAAACATGTTAAAGAATCCTCAATTTGTTGAAATTGAAACAAACGAAGCTTCTAAAAAGAGAATTCGTCAGCAATTTATCAAAGTTGAAGATGAAAGTAAATTAGGCACAATGATGGATCTATTAGTGGTTGATAATCCGGATAGTAGTATTATATTTTGTAATACAAAAATCATGGTTGATAAATTAGCACGTGAACTCCAAAAATCCGGAGTTAAAATTAATATGCTTCATGGTGGTATGGAGCAAAGTGATCGTAGTCAGGTTATTCAAGATTTTAAACGTGGATACTTCAGACATTTAGTAGCAACAGATGTGGCGGCTAGAGGAATTGATGTAGCTGACATTGCCCTCGTTGTGAACTACGATTTACCTGAAAAAACAGAAACTTATGTTCATAGAATTGGACGTACCGCTCGTTTTGAGAACAGTGGTAAAGCACTCTCTTTAGTGAACCGAAAAGATAAAGTTCAATTTGAAGCCGTTTTAAAGGCACAAGATAGATTAATTGAAGAAATCCCGCGTCCATCAAGAGCAACTGTGGACAAATACCGAATTGAATTTGATACAAAACAAAGTCAAAAACCTAAACTACGCAAAGATAAAGGCTATGATTTTAAAGAAGATATTATGAAAATCCATATTAACGCGGGAAAGAAAACCAAAATGCGTCCTGGAGATGTAGTAGGTGCTTTATGTAATATTGAAGGCATGACTGGGGACGATATTGGCGTTATAGATTTAAGAGATATCTCAACTTTTGTGGAAATTTTAAATGGTAAGGGTGAAATGGTTCTTAAAACCTTACAAAAAATGCCAATTAAAGGAAGACTGAGAAGAGTAAGTCGTTCAAACGAGTCAGACTATGATCGTGATATACAAAGAATGAGATAAAAATAAAAAAAGGCTGAGAGAAATGTTGATAATTCTCTTAGCCCTTTTTTTGTTTTGATGATTACCAAATTTGAATTCTTTTTTCTGGGGATAAATACATCGTGTCTTCTGAGGTTACTTGATAGAGTTGATAGAATTCTTCGAAGTTTTTGACTTGAACGTTAGCTCTTAATTTATTAGGTGCGTGAACATCCACAGCTAATAGTAAGTCAACATATTGCTCTTGAGATTTTTGTCGCCAAATGCGAGCCCAATTTTCAAACAACTCTTTACCCTTATAATTTGGTTCCAATTTAGCAGCTTCAAGAGCACAACTTAAGCCACCAGCATCTGCTATGTTTTCAGAAACGGTTAAAGTTCCATTTGAGTGACTACTTCCAAAAGGTATTCCGTCAAATTGATCAATCATTTTTTTGGTTAACCCTTCAAAATGCTCTAAATCTTTTTCACTCCACCAGTTATTTAAATTACCAAACTCATCAAACTTTGCACCGTTATTATCAAAGGCATGGGAAATCTCATGGGCGATAACGGCACCAATTCCGCCGTAATTAGCACTTCTAGATTGATTGAAATCATAAAAAGGAGCTTGGAGAATAGCGGCTGGAAAAACAATCACATTGTATTGCGGATGGTAATAAGCATTAACCGTGTCAGCACTCATTTCCCATTCGTTTTTATCAACCTTTTGATTGTAGCGACTAAAATGATATTCAGTGGTTATTTTGTTAAACATTTCAACATTATCAATCAGTGTACCACCATTGTCTTTACCCACTGTTTGGTACATAGAGTATAGAGGAGGCAGCGTATCAGGATAGCCAACGTGAATCCCCAATTGATTTAATTTTAAAACGGCTTTTTCTTTTGTTGATTGTTCTAACCACTCATTTTGAGTCAGTCGTTGTTGATAAATAGCAATCATTTCTTTAACCATATCATAGACATCATCTTTTGCAGATTTGCCAAAGTAATGTTGGGCGTAGTACATACCGAGAACTTGGTCAAATTGTCCACTAGCCATATAAAAATAAAATTTTTCTTTAGGTGTAGCTTCTTTTGCTCCTGATAAAGCTAAATTATATTGATGTGTTACTTGCCTAAACTCTTCTGTTAGTAAAGAACTAAAAGAAGTAATATAAGAGCACATCATCCAGTGTTTCATTTGAGTAAACTGACTAGTCGAAAGCAATTTTTCTAGTGCTTCAAAATAAAGAGGTTCAGAAACAATTACTTTTTCTGGTTTTTGCTTTAAAAGAGTTGTAAAGAGCTCTTCAAAATTAATTAATTGATGATAATCATGTACCTCAGCAAGGGTGCGAGGGTTATACATTTTTGTGTAGTCAGCACTTTCTTCAGCACTTTTGATAAAAGGAACAAGACTTTCATCAAAGGCTAAGCAATCAGCAATGATTTCTTTCGCTTCATCTTTTGTTTTACCAAGCATCACTAGCAGAGTCATCATCATTTCTTGATAAACAGCTAAAAGTTCTTTTTTAGCGGGATGTTCTTCAGCATAATAAGTGGTATCAGGTAAAATAAGTGAGGTAGGACTAAGATAAACACCATAAGTGTCAGCCTGTTTCATATCTGAACTGACTTCAATAGTAAAGGGAGTAGGGTAATCAGAAAGTAGCCAATCATCTAATTGACTTGTCCAATCAGCTAAACCAGTCAAATGTTCGATCCTTTTTAATCGATTTAGTAAAGGAGACATGCCAAGCTTTTCTCGTGTTTTGTCATCAGAGACTAAATCATAAAAATCGATAAAAGAAGTCATCTCTTTTGAAGATGATAAGATGTCTCCAGAACTCATTTTTTTTACATCAGCCATTAGTAATTTTTCTATTGTGTCAGATAGACTTGAAAAACTATTGAGTGTTGGTTTATCTGATGGAATCTTAGCGGAATTTAGCCACTCATCATTAACAAATTCGTAAAAATCTTTAGTAGGTGATAGTTGTTTTTGATTCATTTAAATCACTCCTTTAAAAATAAGTATACCTCTTTTAAAAATTAATAGTAATTAATACCCATCGCTTTTTTGACTTCATCTAATGTTTTTTCTGCACGACATTCAGCCGTTAAACTGCCTTTTTTTAGGATGTCAATTAAATAAGTCTCTTCCTTTGCAATTTTTTCTCTTCTTAATCGAATCGGAGAAAGTACCTCTTGAAGAATGTCATTTAAATAAAGTTTTATTTTGACATCTCCTAAACCACCATGACGATACTGTTGTTTTAAGTTCTCTACTTCGTCTTTGTCTGTTGCAAAAATATCAAGGTATTCAAAAACCATATTACCTTCTACTTGACCTGGATCTTCAACGTGAATATGCCTTGGATCTGTGTACATACTCATGATTTTTTTCTTAATAGTTGCCTCGTCATCAGAAAGATAGATACCATTATTCAATGACTTACTCATTTTACCTTGACCATCAATGCCTTTAAGTCGTTCTTGATTTTTTTTCGGTAAAATAATTTCAGGTTCTATCAGACAGTCGGTCTGGTAAATTCGGTTAAACGTTCTCACAATTTCTTTTGTTTGTTCAATCATAGGTAATTGATCACCACCAACTGGAACATGCGTTGCTTTAAAGGCAGTAATATCGGCAGCTTGGCTAACGGGATAAGTTAAAAAACCAGCTGGTAAACTTGTCTCAAACTGTTTCTCCTTCATTTCAGATTTGACGGTTGGGTTTCGATATAATCTGGAAACAGTTACTAGGTTAAGATAATACATCATTAATTCTGAAAGTTGTGGAATTTTAGATTGAATAAAAATAGTCGATACCTCTGGATCAATGCCAACTGCTAAATAATCAAGTAAAACCTCTTTAACGCTTTTTTGAATCTTCAAGGGATTATCTGCATTGTCAGTTAATGCCTGCTGATCAGCGATCATAATAAATTGTTGTGTATTATCTTGTTTTTGTATTCCGACACGATTTTGTAAAGAACCTACAAAATGCCCAAGATGTAATTTTCCTGTGGGTCTATCCCCTGTTAAATAAATATGTTCCATTCCTTTTTCCTCCTCAAATAAAAAAAGTCACCCTCAAACAAGCAAAAAATACTTGTTTGAGGGTGACTAAAATCACGGTACCACCTCAACATTAACTCACGTAGTTAACCTACACTAATAACGCTAGTTCGCGAATCTACCTACTAATCGAAAGACGTTTGGAAAGATTATTCAGAAGTCCATTCATAATAACTTTATGTAAGTTTCCACTAGCCACTCACTCTCTAAAAGTAAAGGTATTACTACTCATCTTCTTCAACATTTTATACTATAAATAATTGTAAAAAGTATAGTCCTAAATTGAGTAAAAAGCAAGGTAAGAGCTAATTTAGTCAAAAATGAAAAAATCTTCATCTGAATTTTTATCATTCTAGTAGTTGTAATTCTTTATATTTAGTACACTTAATGAAAGAGAAAAAAAGAGAGTGAGAGTGAAAGTGATGAATGAATCCTATATTTTATTAGTAGAAGATGAAGAGAGCTTAGCCAGTTTTATTCAAACGGAACTAACCTTTGAAGGATATCGGGTGATTTTGGCAAAGGATGGACAACAAGCATTAGAGTTGTATGAGGCAAATAAACATCGTTTAACACTCATTTTATTAGATTGGATGCTACCTATTTATGATGGGATTACAGTTGCAAGACGAATTCGAAAAACAAATGATATTCCTATTATTATGATGACAGCAAGAAATCAAACGACTGATATTGTGATTGGTCTGGATACAGGGCTAGATGACTACTTAACGAAACCTTTTGAAATTGAAGAACTTTTTGCAAGAATACGAGTAATTGAAAGACGAATAAAAAAACAAAATCAAGTAATCGACATGCTTTTCTATGAGGATATAAAAATGGATATTGCTAAGCACCAAGTTAGCTTAAAAGAAGAAGTGATTGATTTAACGCCTAAAGAATTTGGTATTTTATATGAACTAATGAAAGAGCCAGAAGTAGTAAAAACAAGAGATGAATTACTAAATGAGGTTTGGGGATATGATTATTATGGTCAAACCAACGTAGTAGATGTTTATATAAGAACGCTTAGAAATAAGATTGGAGCAGATACATTTGGTAAATTGATTCAAACGGTACGAGGGATAGGATATGTATTGAGGCATGACGATGTTAAATAAAAAAACAGCTCAATATCAGCTAACAAAAAAATTTTTATTGATATTTTTTGGCGTATTACTGATTATGAATCTATTTTACCTATTAGGCGTTTCAAAGTTCGTTTACGAATTTGTAGAAACAAAGACAGAAAATATCATTAGTACAATTCGGTTAAATAAAGAGAATCAAGTAGATTGGACATTACAAATTGACAATTATGTTACAAAAGATGATGCGCTTAAAATTAGTGATACTCAAGGAAATAATTTTTACTCTAAAGAGGGAAATGAAATATTTGAAGAACTGTATCGAGGGAAATCAATTCCATTAATCAACACTATTATTTTTAGCGATGAAGGTATTTATTATGTAGCTAAGGGTCATGAAAGGTCATATGATTTTGAATTAGCTGTTAGTATGGAAGATGCATTTGAACTTGCTAATGGAATGTTTGTAATTAGTTTATTGCTTAATTTTTTTGCTGTTATTTTTGGAGGTATCCTTATTTATTTTAGTGTTCAAAAATGGAGTATCAAACTAAGCAAAATGTCTAAAGAAATTACAGAAATCGACATGGTAAATTTAACTAAAATCACTGTTCCGAGTGACCCAATAGAAATTAATGAAGTTGCCATGGCTTTCAATGAACTACTGGAAGAACAAAAAGAAGCTATTGAACGAGAAAAACAGTTTATCACGAATGCTTCCCATGATTTAAGAACTCCGTTAGCAGCAATCAGAGGACATGTTAAGTTAATAAAACGGCGAGGTGATACTCATCCAGAGATAGTTCCAACCTCGATTGATTTTATTGATAAAGAATCGAAACGACTTGAAGCGCTAAGCAATCAGCTATTAACCATGGAGAAAAAAGAATTAAACATGGAGAGGGAAGAGGTCAACCTTTCTGAGATTGTGCGACAAGAAATTGAAAAAATAAAACAATTTGATTCTAGGAAGTTTAATTCAACTATTTTAGATAATGTATTAATTGAAGCAGGACGAGTTGAAATGCAACAAGTCATTCAAAATCTAATCGAAAATGCGGTAAAATATTCTGCAAAAGAATCTAACATAAACGTTGAATTAACAGTTACAACGGAAAGTATTATATTTGAAGTGGCTGATGAGGGAATAGGTATTCCTGATGAACATAAAAAAAGAGTATTTGAACGTTTTTACAGGGTTGACCATTCGAGAACGAGTGATATTGAAGGCTCGGGTATCGGCCTTTCGATTGTTAAAAAAATTGTTGATTCTTATAATGGAGAAATCAGTATCAAAGATAACCAACAAAAAGGGAGTATTTTTATTATCAAATTACCCAAAGAAAAAATGAAGAAATCTTCATCTAGTGTTTAAGTAAACTTGATAGTTGAAGTGAAATAATTTGTTAAGATAAATATATCAAATAAAGAAAAAGAGAACAGGAGAGATTTATTATGAAGAAAAAAATGCTGGCTGGGATGGCTGTTACTTTGTTAGCTATTATGGTAGGATGCGGACAAAAAGCGATAGAACAACCTGTGACTGAAACCAAATCATCTGATTCTAAAGTAGAAGTTGTTACAAGTAGCAGTAGTAAAAAAGAAACCAAAAATACCAATGAAAACAAAGAGACTAAGGTAGAAAAAGTAAATGCAATGAGTATTGAAGAGGTTATTAAAGTATATCAAGATAAATATCCAAAGACTGATATAACATCTATTGAACTTGAATCAGAACGAAGCGGTTTAGTGTACGAAGTTAAGGGTGTTGATGATAACGATGAATATAAATTGACTATAGATGCTAAATCTAAAAAAATTACAAAAGATAAAACGGAAAGTCTAGATAAAGATGAGAGAGATGGTATAAAAAGAAAACAAGAAAAACTAGATTTAAAAGAAGTAATTTCTCTAGATGAAGCAACAAAAATTGCTGAAAAAGAATCAAAGTTTGGTAAAGCAAAAGAGTGGAGTTTAGATAGTGACTTAGGGATAACTTATTGGGAGTTGAAAGGCTTAGAAGGTCGCAAAGAAACTCAAATAAAAATTGATGCTAAAACAGGTAAAGTTTTAGAATTTAAATTAGATGACTAAAAAAAAGAAACTTAGGAGTTTTTTACAATCTACCTAAGTTTCTTTTTTACGATAAAAGCTTAATTTAGTATGAAATATTGGAAATAAAAAATTTTTTCTATTAAGTTAGTAAAAAATTTTAATAGAAATTGTCTAGTAAGCGGTCAAGAGATTCTGTTATTAATATCAAGAATACATTTAAGCTCAATTAGTTGAAGAGAAGTCTCTAATTTTAGAAAAATCAGTAAATCTTTTTAATGTGAATTATGAAAAAATCGGTTACAATAGGTGCAATGATAAAGATAAGGTGTGGCAGAGAATGACAGAAAAAAAAGTAACCATTAAAGATGTGGCAAAAGCATCTGAAGTGTCAATTGCAACGGTCTCACAAATATTAAATGGTAACAGTAAGAATTTTAGCCCCAAAACGGTTGCTAAGGTATTAAAAATAAAAGAAGAACTGAACTACGTTCCAGATTACTTTGCTAGACGGATGATTATGAAAAAAAGTAAAACAATCGGAGTACTAGTTCCAGATATTTCAAATCCTTTCTTTTCGACATTAGTTAGGGGAATAGAAGATGTATTATATAAAGATAATTTTATAACAATGCTGTGTAATGCAAATGGGGATAATAAAAAAGAAAATCTTGTTCTTGAGGAATTGAGTCGAAGAGGAGTGGACGGATTTATCATAGCTAGTTCGGCTATTAGTGATGAGGAAATTCAACGATTATTAATAAATAAAAAACATCCATTTATTATTTTAGATCAAAAAGTCTCAGAAAAAAGTAGTGATACTATTCAAACAGATGATTTTTTAGGAGGACAATTGGCAGCAACTCATTTAAAAGAGCTAAACCATAAAAATGTTGCGGTTATATTACCTGAAGGTGCGACAGATAATGTAACTCATCGATTAGAGGGTTTTTTATCTATCTATCCAGAAGATGTTACAATTATTTTTTCTCCACTGTCTAAGGAAGGTGGAGAAGAAGCAGCTTCTAAAGTTGCCAAATCGAAGGCAACAGGCATTTTTGCAATCAATGATGAAATTGCATTTGGACTATATGTAGGCTTAAAAGCTTTAGGAAAAAAAATACCAGATGACTATAGTGTTATAGGATATGATAATGTAGATATGTGTGAATATGTTACGCCACCTTTAACGACCATTGCACAGCCTATTTACGAATTAGGGCAGCAAACAGCAGAAATTTTACTTGAAAGAATTAGTAACCCAGAACAAGATAAAATGACTAAAAAACTACCGGTTAATATAATAAATCGCTTTTCAACAGCACATGCTTGAAATTGCTTTCAGCATGTGTTATATTTTTGTTGTCTTATTAAAACGTTTTAATAAAACGTTTTAATTATCGAAAATAATAAATAAAAAAATTCGGAGGGAAAAAAATGAATACGATTACGGTTATTGGAAGTATCAACTTAGATACTACTCTTAGAGTGGAACAAATGCCTAAACCAGGTGAAACTCTTCATGCAAAAGAGCATTTTACTGCAGGTGGAGGTAAGGGTGCAAACCAAGCAGTTGCAGCTAAACGTTCAGGTGCAAAAACTTATTTTATTGGTGCAGTTGGAAACGATGGTGCTGGGACAATGATGACCGAGTTACTAACTCAAGAAGAAATTGACATTTCCGGAGTTAAAACGCTAAACAATGAGTCAACAGGTCAAGCTTTTATTACAGTAGATGATGCTGGAGAAAATAGTATTTTGATTTTTTCAGGAGCTAATAATAGTTTTACTCCAGAACAAGTGAAAGGGTCATCAGCGATTATTGAAAAGAGCGATTTTATTATTTCTCAATTTGAAAGTGCTATCAATAGTACAGTCGAAGCGTTTAATATTGCAAGAAACGCAAAGGTCAAAACTATTTTAAATCCTGCACCAGCAATTAATGATATGCCAAAAGAGTTGTTATCTGTAACTGATATGATTGTCCCAAATGAAACAGAAACAGAAATATTAACAGGGATAAAAGTAACTGATGAAAAAAGTTTAAAAGAAGCAGCTGATTATATGCACGGATTAGGAATTGAAGCAGTTATTATCACAATTGGCAGCAACGGTGCTTTTTATGATGTGAATGGAAGAACTGGTATTATTCCTGCTTTTAAAGTGAAAGCTGTTGATACAACAGCTGCAGGTGATACATTTATTGGTGCTTTAAGCACTGTATTAAAACCTGATTTTAGTAACATAGAAGAAGCTATTACCTATGGAAATAAAGCTTCTTCACTAACAGTTCAACGTTTTGGCGCACAACCTTCGATTCCATACAAAAATGAATTGGTTTAAGAAAGGATAAAGTTATGAAAAAATCAAAAGTAATAAATTCAGATATTTCAAGAGTTATTTCTCAAATGGGTCATTTTGATAAATTAAGTATTGGAGATGCGGGTATGCCAGTACCGATGACAACAGAAAAAATTGATATAGCGGTAGATAATGGAATACCTAGTTTTATGGAAGTATTAAATAATGTTTTAGAGGAATTAGAAGTTCAAAAAATATATTTAGCAGAAGAAATTAAAGAAATGAATCCAAATATGTTAAGTATGATTCAAGAACGATTACCAGAAACGATCGTTGAATTTATTCCTCATAGTGACATGAAACAGGAGTTACATAATTGCCATGCTTTTATTAGAACGGGTGAAATGACCCCATATGCAAATATTTTACTTGAGAGTGGCGTTGTTTTTTAATTAAGAAATAGGAGGGAAAATAATGAATACAACCGCATTACTAATTGGTTTAGGACCTTTACTTGGTTGGGGATTATACCCAACTATTGCTTCAAAAATTGGTGGAAAACCTGTAAACCAAATTTTAGGTTCCACATTAGGAACTTTAATATTCGCAATCGTATTTTCATTAAGTCAAGGGATTACTTTAGCGAATGGATCTGATTTAATGCTTGGTATGTTGTCAGGTATTGGTTGGGCATCTGCTCAAATTATTACATTTTATTGCTTTGGTTTAATAGGCTCATCAAAAGCTATGCCTGTAACTACAGCATTTCAATTATTGGGAGCTTCTTTATGGGGTGTAATTGCATTAGGCGACTGGCCAGGAGTAACGGCAAAGGTTCTCGGAGGTCTTGCGTTGATTCTCATCATTATTGGAGCAAGCTTGACCGTTTGGACTGAAAAAAAATCAGCTGAAAATTCTAATGTATTAAAACGAGCTGTGATAATGTTGGCAATTGGTGAAATCGGCTATTGGGGTTATTCAGCAGCTCCCCAAGCAACAAACTTAACAGGACAACAAGCCTTTTTACCACAAGCAATAGGCATGGTATTAGTGGCAGTCATATATGGTATTGTATTAACAATAAAAAACAAAGAAAAGTCTCCTTTTGCTGAAGCTGTTTCTTATAAACAAATTTTTTCTGGTTTCTTTTTTGCTTTTGCAGCGCTAACCTATTTGATTTCAGCACAACCAAATATGAATGGATTAGCAACTGGATTTATTCTTTCTCAGACATCAGTTATTCTAGCTACACTAACAGGGATTTGGTTCTTAGGTCAAAAGAGAACAAAAAAAGAGATGACAATGACTATAATTGGATTAGCATTAATTCTTATTGCAGCCACAGTTACAGTGATGCTTTAATTTTATAAAAAAACAGCTTTAATTAGCTGTTTTTTTTGATTTCATTTTTTGTGAAAAGATACTCAATCCGCTTGATAAGGTTAGGTTTTAAAGGGTTTTTGATTGTGAAAATAATCATCAATACAGTTTTTTTATTATGTATCCCTTATTAATAAAGGGTAATATATTGTAAAAAAAAACACAAACTATTGCTAATCTGCTTTTTATGATATATAGTAGTCACTGTAGTAGCTACTAATATTTAGGAGATAAATAAATGGAAACGATCATACAAATAATGAAAAAATATGATTTTTCTGAAATGGAGACTCTTGTTTATACGACTCTTTTGGAAAAAGGAGTAATGACTGGCTATGAAGTTAGTAAACAGTCAGGTGTTGCAAGATCTAAAGTCTATAATGTTTTGGAAAAATTAATTAAAAAGAACTTAGTTGCAGTGAATAAGTCAGAACCTAAACTATATAATGCTATCTCTTCGGAGGAGTTTTTAGGAAGATTAGAAAATGACGTAAAAAAAGATTTAACGATTTTAGAAGGTCAGCTAGGAAAAATCAAAGAACAGGAAGAAGAAGAGTTATTGTGGAAGCTTGAGAATTACGAGAGTGTTTCAAATAAAGTTGAACATTTGGTAATGCATGCTAAAACAAGCCTTTTAATTCAAATATGGGAAGATGATTTAACTCCGAGTTTATTAAAAAAATTGCAAAATGCAGAAGAAAAAGTGAAAAATTTTGTACTAATTTTATTTAGTAATAAGCATAACTACGATATCCCAATAAAGAATTTCTATATTCACGGCTTTGAAGAAATGAAGTTAGAAGATTTTGGAGCTAGGTGGATTAATATTGTCTCAGATGAAAAAGAAGTTGTTTTTGGTACCATAGAGAACGATAACAACGGGGTTGACGTTACATGGACCTATAATAAAGCAATGGTTAATTTATCTAAAGAATATGTAAAACATGATGCTTATACTTTAAAAATAATAAAAGAAAATCCAGAAGAGTTGAAGAAAAAGTATGGCAATGAATTTGAAAAAATAAGATTAATATATAGGGAGGATTAGACAAATGGTCAAAACAGTTTTATTAAGTTTAATTATTTTAGTGAATGGGTATTTTTTAATAGTATTTGTGAAAGATTTATTAAACCACAAACAAGAATTTAAAGAGGAAAAGGGGAGTAATATCTGGCTTCCGTTTACATCATTTTTTACCTTTTTCTTATCAACGTTTGGGATTTCGGATTTTGCAATAGGAACAGTTCTATATCCCAAACTTGGTTGGACAAGCATGAAAAAGCTACCTGGGACATTAAACACACAGTGTGTTATTCCAGTAGCAGCAATGGCATTATCATATATTTCTTCTGTTGATGTAGGAGTTAAAACACTTGCTGTTTGTATTATTTCACAAGTTATTGGTGCGTATATTGGACCTAAATTTGTAGTTAAATTACCTGAAAACACAATTAAGAAATTTGTAGGAGTTGGATTAATTATTGCAGCCTTCTTAATATTTGCAGGACAAGTTAATTGGATTCCATCTAATGGTGTTGCAACAGAACTTTATGGTGGTAAACTAGTATTAGCTGGATTTTTATTATTTGTGTATGGTGCCTTAAATAATATTGGCATCGGATCTTACGCATTGACAATGGTTACTGTTTATCTACTTGGTATGGACCCAATCGCAGCTTTCCCAATTATGATGGGTGCTTGTACATTCTCTGTACCAATTGGTAGTGTTCAATTTGTTAAGTTAGATCAATACAGCCGAAAAATCACTTTCTTTACTTCAACATTTGGTGTTTTGGGAGTATTAGTAGCAGTATTTTTAGTGAAGTCATTAAATACATACTTACTAAAATGGTTAGTTATTATTGTGCTTTTATACAGTGCATATACAATGTTAATTACACAGTTTAAAAAAAATAAACAAGAAGCTTAGAAAGGATGATTTATAAATGTTATTTTTAACAAAAGAAAATATTATTGAAAGTTTTACAATGAGAGATGCTATGGATGCTTGTAATGAATCCTTGCGCTTATATTCAGAAGGAAAAGCAAGTGTACCATTAAGAACTAATATCAATGTAGCAAAACAAGAGGGACAAAGTTTATACATGCCGGCCTATGTTGAAGCAGAACAAGATGCATTAGGAGTTAAAATTGTTTCAGTATATCCCAAAAATATTGAAAAAAATATCCCAAGTGTTCCTGCAACAATGATTACATTAGATGCAGAAACAGGTATGGTTTCTGCAATTTTAGACGGAACATATTTAACGCAGTTAAGAACAGGTGCTGTTCAAGGAGCTGCAACTGAACTTTTAGCTCGTAAAGATGCAAAAATCGGTGCTTTAATTGGAACAGGCGGACAAGCTGAAGGTCAATTATGGGCAATGTTAACAGCGAGAAAACTTGAAACTGTTCGTATTTTTGATATTGATTTTGAAAGAGCGTCTACATTTGCCAAGGAAATGGAAGCCAAATATGGAGTTGAAATGATTCCATGTAAAGAGGCTAAAGATTGTGTAACAGACGCAGATATTATTACAAGCGTTACAACATCAAAACGTCCAACATTTTCAGCAGAATGGATTAAAAAAGGTGCGCATATCAATGGAGTAGGAGCTTATACTCCTGAAATGTGTGAAATTCCCAAAGAAATTATTAAAGAAGCATCAACAGTTATTTTTGATACGATGGATGGTGTGCTAAAAGAAGCTGGAGACTTCATGCAACCTTTAGCTGAAGGCTATGTGACAGAAGATCACTATAAAGGTGAATTAGGGCAATTAGCTTTAGGTCAGATTGAAGGTCGTAAAAATGAACAAGAAATTACAATTTTCAAAACAGTAGGATCAGCAGTTTTAGATGTTTATGTGGCTAATAAAATTGTTGAAAAAGCAAAAGAAAAAAACTTAGGACAAGAAATAAACTAAATATTTTAGCAACTGAAGTGCATTGCAATAATTAACCGTATAAAGGTTAGTTACTACAATGCGCTTCGTTTTTTTTCTTAAGAAAGATTAAATAAAATAAAAAACTATAGGCATAATGTTACGTTAATGTTACAATTATTACAAAAGTAGGAGGTTTTTATAATGAAAAATAAAATAAAAGTTTTTTTATTTAGTTCGTTATTATTAGGAAGTTTTGGTTTAAGTCACACAGCTTTTGCAGAAGAAAATGAAACAGGCAGTTCTGTCCAAGCCGAAGAAGTTAAGTCAACCACCGAATTATCCGCACAAGATACACTTGAAAGTACTGAAGTCGTGGGAGATACATCTAAAGATAAAGAGATTAGTGAAGCAGTTTCTGAAACGAAGAAGAATGTTGATAAATTGGTCGGCGAACAAAAAGGAGAAGAAGTTCCTATAGAAAGTAAGCCAGCTCCTTCTCTTATACGACAAGAGTTATTAAAAGCAGATTATGGTATTTCTCAAGTGGAATTAGATAAGTACTCAGATGAACAGCTAGAGCAAACAATGACACTATTTACTCGTTACAATTATGATTTCATCGGTATGGATTACGGCTCTTATGTAAGATTATTAAACACATTATTTGTGGATAAAACAGTTAATGTCAACGATGCGTTAACTCAGCTGTATTTCGATCCAAATTCTTTTTCTAGTTATAAAGAGATGATTCCTCAGATTGATAGCTTGCAAACATATTTGAGAACTCTTTACCCTGTGAATAGTAGTTTTATTCCTGGTATTAATGTTTCCAACGATGTTTTAATATCTAAACTAAATGAGCTTCAAAAATTTGAAGATGAAGCAAAAGCTAAAGGTGAAACTATTCCGTTTGGTCGTATTGCTGGAATAATAAATCATGTGCCTACAAAAGAAGAAACAAAAGATAGCAGCGCAGTAAAAATAAAAGAATCTAGTGATATGCTAACTGATAGCAGTCAGAAACAGGGTGTGAATCCATCATCTTCTGATAATAAAAAATCAAGTAACCTACCTAAAACTGGAGAAACTAAAGAAAGTATTATTTTAGTAAGTTTAGGAGTATTTACATTGGCAGGTATTGGTTATGTTTTAAATAGAAAATTATAAGTGTATCTAAGAAAATATGGATGCTCCTAATAACAATAGGAAGCTTTCATATTTTCATTATAATTGTTGCTGTTTTTTTAAACCTTTAAAATTATTTTATTTCTTTTTTAGAATAGAAAATGATAAAATTAAAATACGGTTAGTATAATTCGTTATTTACTCATACTTTGGACGGATGAAAGTGGTTAATAACTTATCTATACTACAGGTATAAGCAAACCGCTTTATAATAAATTTTAGGAGGAATAGAAAATGAAAAAAAGAAGTGTAACAGGTATTATTATTGTAGCAATTGTTGGAGTATTGGCCATCTATGGTTTTTCATCATATAACAGTTTAATTTCTTCTGAAGCAGAGGTTGAAAGTCAGTGGGCAACTGTCGAATCAAAACTTCAACGACGTTATGATTTAATACCTAACTTGGTTAATTCTGTACAGGGTAGCATGAAACAGGAAAAAGAAGTTTTTGGTGATATTAGCGAAGCTAGAAGTAAAATGGCAGGTGCTAATACAGTGAAAGAAACATCTCAAGCATCTGGGGAAATGGAATCAGCTTTATCACGTTTGATGGTTGTTATGGAAAATTATCCAGATTTAAAATCTAATGACAATGTTAAAACGTTGATGACTCAATTAGAAGGAACTGAGAATCGAATTTCAGTAGAGCGTGATAGATATAATAAGGCGGTTAAAGGATATAACGTATCAATTAAACGCTTTCCAAAATCAATTATTGCTAATATGACTGGTTTTAATGAAAAAGATTATTTTGAAGCAGATAAAGGAGCCGAAAAAGCCCCTGAAGTTAACTTTGATAAGTAACAAAAGTGGAGGTGGAATAGATGGAAAGAGTTTGTTATCAAAGAGTTAAGAACATTCTTGTGCTAACTTTAATAACCATCTTCACGTTCTTTCTTGGATTTTCAACTGTATCTTTTGCCGAAACAGGTAATATATTTGTAGAAGATAATGCCAATATTTTATCGAACCAAGACAAAGATATAATTAAAAATATGAATGAGGAAGAGTTTGTAAAGTTACCTGGTAAACCTCAATATGTTGTTGTTACCTTAAATAATTTAGATGGTTATGACTCAGTTGAAGATTACGCTGAAAAGAAATTTAAAGAGCTTGGGATTGGTAACAAGGAGTTAGACAATGGGTTCTTATTTGTTATATCTGTTGATGATAGGAAGTATCGTCTAGAGACCGGGTATGGCGTTGAGGATGTAATCACTGATAGTATGAAGGAAGATGTAGTAACTGAAAAAGCAACTGATTTATTACAAGATGAACAGTACGGCTCGGCAGTTATGCTTATTTCAAAAAATGTTCAAAGTCTAGTCAATAAAAAATATGGTGATGTTGATGCAGCAAAGAGATTAATTGAACAAGAAAAAGCCCAAAAGAAAAAATTTATTCAAACAATTCTTTATATTATTATAGGATTTGTCTTGCTTATTTTAATAGGTGTTCTTTGGTATCAAATGAAGGTTACAAAAGTTCGTAAAGTTTTAACAAAAAACTACTTAGATAAAAATTTAGAAGGTTATGTTTTTATTGATAAAACGAATCAATTTACAGGTATGGGAAAAGGAATTAAAAAAGTAATATTGCCTAATTATCTAGCTAAAACATTGAATTTATCAGCTAAAAAACAAACTATTTTAATTGATAGAGCGGGAATGATAGACTGGTTAGCACAATATTTGTTAGTTGATGGATTGATTCAGTATTGGAGAAAAGCTAAAAAAGAAGCCCCGTATGATATTTCAATCTATTTAGAAACCAAATATTTAGATTCATTAAAGGGTGACTTGTTATCTGAAAGTGGAAATTTCAACTACCCGCTAAAAAGTAACCCTTACTTAAGAGGTGAATCAGTTAATACAATTAGTGACTATGTTAATGAAACAACTCAAAAGCATGCTAAAGCGCTAAAAATTTCGAGTGATAATAAAAAATTTATCGAAAAACTATGTCAACAATTTTTAAGTGAAAGTGGCGTTCGTTTAAGTCGAGTTAATAAAGATCTTCAAATTGCTTTAATGATTTATTACTTTTTAAAAGGAAAAGATTTGTCAGATCCTCAATTATTACAAAAGGTGACGATAAACAATCAAGAATTATCTAAAGCATATCGATTTGCGGATAAAAAAAGAAAAGAAATAGCGAGTGATCAAAGGCAACAAGCTTTAAATGATTTAACTGATATGACTCTGGGCTCTTACTATATGCAGTCAATGATTTGGTCAAGTTATTCTCATAGTAGCAATGACAGCTCTTTTGGCGGTGGTGGAGGCTCATCTTTCGGTGGAGGTTCATCCGGAGGTGGCGGATTTTCCGGCGGTTGGTAGCAGTTAAACACTTAAGAATTACGATATAGGAGGAAATAAAGTGGCGGTTGGTAGCGACTTTATCTCCTCTTTTTTTAATTAATTTTAATTTGTTTGATTTTATTGTAAGTTTTTTTGGGGTATCCCAGTAAGTTCTGTAAAGCAAAGTAAAATAGAAACGGATGTTCATTACTATGATAATTAAGCTCTTTTTTTGTGAAAACATTGTAAATATATTTGTTAACGGGGTACGGAAATATCTATTCTTAAGATTGAAATCAAACGATATCAAGAGAGTTCGAAAGTATTCATCTTAAATTAAATAGTGATTAGTAGACTTTTTATACTTAAGTAGCTCGATATTAAAATAGTTCTACAATGAAAATAAATCCTCATTTGATTTATTTTAACTAATAAAAAAGATAATTTATATTTCACAAATAAATAAAGAGTATTTGTTTATAACAGACCAATAATTAAAATAAAACAATTAATAGGTTTGACAAGAAAAAAATTTAATGATACATTGTTATCAAGTTAATAATATTCGGGAATGGATGGGTTCTGGTGTTCCCTCTGGTCTTCAAAACCAGTATGAGGAGTTAAGAGCTTCTTGGGTGGGTTCGATTCCCACACTTTCCCGCCAAAATAAATTAAACATTAAAATAAATATAATAGCTGGACTAGTAAAGGTAAACTTACTGAAAAAGAGAGGAATCGGTAGCTGCGAAGATTCCATTAGAAAGCCCTTGAACCTACCAAATTTACAATAGGTTGGATACCTTTATAAATCCTTTAAGTCGTAAAGTAACTCTACTTTGAAGCAAGGTGGTACCGCCAGTTAATGGTCCTTGCATTCAAAGTAGATTTTTTTTATCCAAAATTAGGAGGAATTTAGAATGGCAAAAAAAGAAGGTTTTGTAAAACAGATAACAAGTCGTGATGTAGACTTTGCTAAGTGGTATACAGATGTTTGTTTGAAAGCAGAGTTATGTGACTACTCAAGTGTTAAAGGTTGTATGATTGTACGCCCGTTAGGAACGGCTTTGTGGGAAGGTATTCAACATATTGTTGATACTAATTTAAAAGCAACCGGGCATCAAAATGTGTTAATGCCAATGCTAATTCCTGAGAGTTTATTATTAAAAGAAGCAGAACACGTAGAAGGTTTCGCACCAGAAGTTGCTTGGGTAACTGCAGGTGGAGATACACCGCTTCAAGAGAGATTAGCTGTTAGACCAACATCTGAAGTTATGTTCTGTGAGCATTTCAAAAAAATTATTCATTCACATAGAGATTTACCAGTACTTTACAATCAATGGGTAAGCGTGATGCGTTGGGAAAAAACAACACGTCCATTCCTTAGAACAACTGAATTCTTCTGGCATGAAGGTCATACGTGTCATGCTGATTATGAAGATGCTGATAAAGAAGCATTAATGATTTTAGATATGTATGTAGATGTTTGTGAGAATGTTTTAGCGATTCCAGTTGTTTCAGGAGTTAAGTCAGAAAGCGAAAAATTCGCTGGAGCAGATAAAACATATACAAATGAAACATTAATGTATGATGGTAAAGCTCTACAAATCACAACATCTCACCATTTAGGTGATAACTTCGGTAAAGCTTTTGAAATTACATATGCGGATAAAAATGGTAAAGAACAATTCGTAAATACAACATCTTGGGCAATTACAACCAGAGCGATTGGTGGTTTAATCATGGTTCATAGTGATGATCGTGGTTTAGTTTTACCTCCAAGAATTGCACCAACTCAAGTAGCAATTATTCCAATTGCTCAACATAAAGACGGAGTATTAGATAAAGCTTATGACTTACGCGACCAACTAAAAGATAAAGTGACTGTCATGGTAGATGCTAGTGACAAACAGCCTGGTTGGAAATTTAGTGAAGCTGAAATGAAAGGTTATCCAGTTAGAATTGAAATTGGACCTAAAGACATTGAGGCAGGTGAAGTAGTAGTAGTTCGTCGTGACACATTAGAAAAAATAACGATGGCTTTAGATGAAAACTTAACTTCTGAAATTGAAGCATTGTTAAATCAAATTCATGATGATATGTTAGCTAAAGCTCGTGAACGTCAAGCTGCTAAAACAAGAGTGGCTCATTCGAAAGAAGAGTTTGCAGAACTTGTAAAAGACGGTGGGTTTGTTATTGCACCTTGGTCAGGTGACCTTGATGTAGAAGAACAAATTAAAGAAGAAACAGGAGCGTCTTCTCGTTGTTTAAGCTTCGAATATAAAGATACAGATTTAACAGGTGTGAAAGATTTATGGAATGGTAAAGAAGCTAAATATATGATGCACTGGGCAAGAGCTTATTAAAAGTTTCTGAAGGTTAATGAATAGACGGTAAAAACAGTGCGTTATTTTAATAATATTAGACAAAAAAGGCAAAATACTTTCGACCGGTATTTTGTCTTTTTGTATACTCTTTTAAAACTAAAATTCATTTAGCGAATATTACTTATAAAGTGGGTTAAATGGAACAAATGATTAGATGGATTGAAAAAAATTAAAAAAAGCACTAAACTTATTGTGAATTTTAACACAAAAGAAAGAAGGGTTTGTTTATGGAACTTAGAACAGAATTACCGACAATGTTTAATGATTTTGCTGAAGCGAGACAACAAGGGTTTTTAGCTGTGAAAAAATTGAAAGATGAAGGGAAACCGATTGTAGGAGTTTATTGTACCTTCATGCCTGAAGAGTTAACGATGGCAGCAGGAGCTCTTCAGATAAGTTTATGTTCAACGTCTGATGAAACAATTCCTGATGCAGAAGAAGTGTTACCAAGAAATCTTTGCCCATTAATCAAATCAAGTTTTGGGTTTGGAAAAACAGATAAATGTCCCTATTTTTATTTTTCAGATTTAATTGTTGGTGAGTCTACTTGTGATGGAAAGAAAAAAATGTATGAATATATGACAGATTTCAAAGATTTATATTTAATGCATCTACCAAATATGAGAAATAGTCCTGAAGCGAGTGGTCTTTGGAAAGCAGAAATGATTCGATTTAAAGAAAAATTAGAAGATTATTTTGGAGTAGTTGTAACAGATGAGGCAATAAAAGAGGCTATCATTCTTAAAAATCAAGAACGACAAGCGCGTAAAGATTTTTATGGTTTGGGTAAATTGAATCCGTTACCAATTAAGGGCTCAGAAATTTTTAAAGTGATGTATGGTGCTAACTATAGCTTTGATAAACCAAAACTGATTCAAGATTTAAATGACATGACAGAAAGTATTTTAAAAGATTACGAAGACTCGCCAAAAGAGAAAAGTAGTAAGCCTCGTATTTTAATTACAGGGTCCCCAATTGGTGGAGTAACAGAAAAAGTAATTAGAGCGATTGAAGAAAATGGGGGAGAGATTGTCGCTTTTGAAAATTGTACTGTAGCTAAACCGATTGAACGTCTTGTAGACGAAGAAAATCCTGATATTTACGAAGCGCTAGCTGAAAAATATTTAGATATTGGCTGTGCATGTGTTTCTAATAATCAACCACGTATTGATATGTTAGATCGAATGGTTGATGAATATCAAGTTGACGGGGTACTAGATATGGTTCTTCAGTTCTGTACGCCATTTTCTGTAGAATCATTGAAAATTAAAGAGTTCTGTCAAAAAGAAAAAGGAGTTCCTTATTTATATTTAGAAACTGATTATTCAAATGCTGATGTAGAACAAATAAATACTAGAGTAGAAGCGTTTATCGAGATGATTGGAGGATAGCTAATGCGTGTAATTGGTCTTGATTCAGGTTCAACAACAACAAAAGGTGTGTTAATGGAAGATGATGTCATTGTTAATCAAGCGTTAGTTCTAACTGCTGGAAATCCTAAAAAAGCGATGAATGATATATTAGAGACATTAGGCTATAACAATGATACGAGACTTGTCACAACAGGATACGGGCGAAAGTTAGTAGAGGCTGATAAATGTGTCACTGAAATTACATGTCATGCAAAAGGTGCAAGATTTTTAAATCCTAATATTACAAGTATCATTGATATTGGTGGGCAAGATAGTAAAGCGATTAAACTGGATAGCTTTGGTCAAGTTGAAGAATTTAATATGAACGATAAATGTGCAGCAGGTACAGGTCGTTTTGTAGAAGTATTAATGAGAATTCTGGGGGAAGATATTGATCAATTAGATGACTTTGTCCAAGGTGCTAAGCCAATAAAAATTAATAGTATGTGTACTGTTTTTGCTGAAACTGAAGTTATTAGTTTAACTGCAAAAGGAGAAGAAAGAGAAGATATAGCGTTAGGCGTTCTTCACTCCATTTGCCATAGAATTCACGGTCAATATTTGAAAATATCACCTAAAAGTGATGAGCTTATTTTTTTCTCTGGTGGTTTGTCTAGTAGTGAATCAATGAAAAATATATTAGAGGATTTCACAAAAAGACAATTAACTACCCACTCTCTAGCTCAATATACAGGAGCGATTGGAGCTGCAAGAATGATAAAAAAGTAGTATCCTTAGAAAAAGTTTTTCGTGAAAACATACATATTTTTAATTTGTGAAAGGTTATCAAAATTATTTTTATTTAAATTTAGTTATTTAATTATAACTGTGAAATAAATCATTAAAATCACATGTGTCATATAGAGAATATAGTGTGTTCTTAATAAATTTTAAAAGTCTTCATCAGGAAAAATGTAACATAATTTTTAGTAAAGGGTTTCATTATTTTTTTTATTATGTTATTATGTTCACGAGATTTGTTAACCTTCAAATGCTCAAAATATCACAAAAACAGGAGGTGAAAAAAATGACCGTATTTTATATCCCATTAAAGCAACACGTAGGAGCTCCATGTGAATCATTAGTGAAAAAAGGCGATAATGTTAAACGTGGTGAATTAATTGCTAAGCCAACTGGTTTAGGAGCTAATATTCATGCAAGTATTTCTGGACAGATTTCAGAAGTAACAAGCGACACAATCGCAATTATTCCAAATGAAGAACAAGAAGTGGACTATGTTAGGTTAAAAGATGAGGATTCTAAATTAGCATTGATTGAAGCAGCAGGAATTGTTGGAGCAGGTGGGGCAGGATTTCCAACCCATGTTAAGTTCAACGTAGAAATACCGAATGGCTGTTTCATTGCTAATGCAGTTGAATGTGAGGCGTTACTTAGCCATAACATCAAACAAATTAGAGAACACTCAGCGCAATTAGTTCGTGGAATTAAATATGTGATGGAAATCACTAAAGCGCCAAAAACGTATATTGCAATTAAAGATAAAAATCGTCAAGCCGTGATTGAGTTATTAAAAGCAACGAAAGACGAGCCGATGATTGAAGTTTTTAGATTACCTGATATTTACCCTGCTGGAGATGAACGGATGATTATTCGTGAAATCCTAGGTGTTGTTTTAGAACCAGGCCAACTACCGATTGAGATAAATACAGTGGTTTCTAATATCGAAACGTTAAAACATGTTGTTGAAGCGATTGAAGATCACAAACCATTTATTGATAAAGATTTGACAGTTTCAGGTCGAGTGAAAGATGAATCGCATGTCTTCTTCAATGTCCCAATTGGTTTACCTGTAAAAATCTTAATTGATGAAGCAGGTGGCTACATAGAACCACATGGTGAAATTGTTATAGGAGGACCTATGACAGGAAGCAGTGGTCAAGAATCAACTCCAGTAACTAAAACGACTGGTGGTGTTTTAGTAGCGATGCCTTTTCCACAAGAAAACCGTAAAGTTGGTATATTAATTTGTGAGTGTGGTGGTTCTGAGGAACGACTTACAGAGATTGCTAACAATATGGGTGCAGAAGTTGTTGCTAGTGAAATGTGTAAACGAATGGTAGAGGTTAATGGACGATATAGATGTTCGAAACCGGGTGTTTGCCCGGGTCAGGCCGAAAAAGTCATGAAGATGAAAAAAGAAGGCGCCGAAGTTGTATTGACGGGTACTTGTTCCGATTGAACAAACACCGTCTTAGGTGTCGCTCCTAGGTTAGGAGTCCCAGTTTATCATCACACAGATCATGTTCTTCGCGCAGTAGGACATAAACTATATCGTAGACTACCAATTTAATAATGTTATAAAAGAATAATAATTTATAAATATATTAGGAGGAGTTTTCGAATGTCTATTACTGTAGAAACTGCGAAAGATCATGCAAAAGATCCAGCGGTACTTTGTTGTCGAGCTGAAGGAAATATCATTATTGAACCATCTAACTTGGAAGATCCAGCGATCTTTGCTGATTTAGAGGATTCAGGATTACTAGAAATCCCAGAAAATTGTTTAACAATTGAAGAAGTCTTAGGAGCTAAATTATTAGGAACAACTGATGCTTTAGTTGCCTTAACACCCGATTTAGTTGAAGGTGCTAAAGTTATTGAAGAAGAAGTAGTTGTAGAAGAAACTGTTGAAGAGGTAGTTTCAGAAACAGCTCCATCTGCTCCAACACAAGTGGTTACACCAACAGCTATATCAACTAATCAAACAATCAAAATTCATATTGCTGAAGGTAAGGGAATTGATTTAGAATTACCTATCGTTATGACAGGTGGTACTGCTAGTGCACCAGTGGCACAAGAGCAAGCGGTACAACAAGCAACAGTTGAAGCAGTACAAACAGCAACAACAGAAGTTGCTCAAGAAGCTATTAAAATGCGTTCTGTAAAAAGAGAACATTTAATGATTAAAGAGGTTGTTTTTGGTGAAGAAACTAAAATCGAAGGCACTACTTTAACTCTTAAAGATCCTAAAGTATTAGGAAAAGAAGCTGTTGAGTTAGAAAAATTAGTAACTGATATGAAAATTGATATCATTACACCAGATCGTTACGGTGAATATAGTGAAACAATCATGGACGTACAACCAATTGCAACTAAAACTGAGGGTGACTTAGGTCATGGTATCACTCGTGTTCTTGATGGTGTTGTAATGGTTCTTACAGGTACTGATGAAAATGGCGTACAAATTGGAGAATTCGGTTCATCTGAAGGTGAATTAGATCGCAATATTATGTGGGGACGCCCAGGAGCACCTGAAAAGGGTGAAATCTTTATTAAAACGCAAGTGACAATTAAAGCTGGCGCAAATATGGAGAGACCTGGACCGTTGGCAGCACATAAAGCGTCAGATTATGTAACTCAACAAATTAGAGAAGCTTTAAAAGTTGCGGATAGCTCTTTAGTATATAACGAAGACGAATTAGTACAATATCGTCGCCCAGGTAAGAAAAAAGTTCTTGTTATCAAAGAAATTATGGGACAAGGCGCAATGCATGATAATTTAATTATGCCAGTTGAACCAGTTGGAACTTTAGGAGCGAAACCTAACGTTGACTTAGGTAACTTACCAGTTATCTTAGCACCAACTGAAGTTATGGACGGTGGTATTCACGCGTTGACATGTATCGGACCTGCATCAAAAGAAACATCTCGTCATTACTGGCGTGAACCATTAGTTCTTGAAGCAATGAATGATGAAGAAATAGATTTAGTTGGGGTTATGTTTGTGGGATCTCCTCAAGCGAACTCAGAAAAATACTATGTATCAAAACGTTTAGGTATGACAATTGAAGCAATGGGTATCGATGGTGCCATTGTAACAACTGAAGGTTTCGGAAATAATCATATCGATTTTGCGTCACATATTGAAGAAGTTGGTAAACGTGGCATTCATGTTGTTGGTGACTCTTATAGTGCTGTTCAAGGTGCTTTAGTTGTTGGTAACAAAGAAATGATTGCAATGGTTGACAACAATAAATCTAAACAAGGTATTGAAAATGAAGTTTTATCAAACAATACACTTTGTAAAGAAGATGCTATTCGTGATTTAGCAATGCTAAAAACACTTATGGGTGGCGGAACAATTAAAGAAGCAGAACGTAAATGGAACTCGAATGTAAAAGAGAATAACCTTGAAATCATTGAAAAAACACTAGGTAAAAAAGTTGAACGTGTTGAGAATGAACAAATCTTACCTAAGAGTAAAAAACGTCAAGAGATTTACGAAATAGACTAATAATTAAATCGTAGGTGAGAAGATGGATAACATAGATAAATTAAAGTATTTATCAACTGAGCGAATGTTTGAAGGAGTTCTAGTAGATATTACAGATGCGAGTGTGACGATTGATATTAAAGGTCGTTTGGGACAATTTAAAATTGCAAGAAGAATGATAATCTCAGAATATGATTTAAAATTAGGTCAAGAAGTTGGCTTTATGATGTCATATCCAGAAGTTTTAGATGAAACCCCAAATGAGCATTATGTGGATGCACTTGCAGAAACAAAGGCAAGACAAGAAAAAATGATGGAACAACGAGAGGAGATTTAATCATGACTTTAACGGTTTTTGAAGGTTTACAATCAGAAATTTTTGTACCAATTACACCTAAATCAATTTTTACTCCTGTAAAAAAAGAGTTAAAAGAGATGCGTGTAGCCATGGCAACTGCTGCTGGGGTACATTTAAAAACAGATAAACGATTTAATTTAGCAGGGGATACTTCTTACAGAGAAATTCCTAATACTGCAAAAACAGAGGAATTAATGGTTTCTCATGGTGGGTATGATAATGCCGATGTTAACCGTGACGTAAACGCTATGTTCCCAATCGATCGCTTACATGAACTTGCTGCAGAAGGATTTATTAAAGAAGTAGCTCCTATGCATTTTGGTTTCATGGGTGGCGGGGGAGACCAAGATGCATTTCATGATGTAACTGGTCCAGAAATAGCTCAAAAATTAGTGGAAGAAGACGTTGATGCAGTTGTCTTAACAGCTGGTTGAGGGACTTGCCACAGAACTGCCGTGATCGTGCAGAGAGCTATAGAAGAAGCAGGGATTCCAACAATTTTAATTGCCGCTCTACCACCAGTAGTGCGTCAAAATGGTTCGCCTAGAGCGGTTGCTCCACTTGTACCAATGGGTGCTAATGCCGGAGAACCTAACAATATTGAGATGCAAACAGGAATCTTAAAAGATACATTAAAAGAATTAGTAGCAATTGAAACTCCAGGGAAAATTGTTAGTTTACCTTACGAGTACATTGCACACGTTTAGAGGTTAAGGGTTAGTTTTTATTGAATTGAAAGCTGGGTTGAATGATGAGTGAAAAAGAATTGAAAATTAAAGCTTTTCATATAAACACAGTCACATCAGGAGATAAGTTTCAATTAGACCCAGACGCCTTAAAAATTAAAGCCAATCACTCTTTTGAAGAAGAGGATATCAAGCAAGTAACTGTTCAGCTTTTAAAGCCTCATCACCATGATGTTCAGACCAACACAATTATGGATATTATTCCAATATCCACAAAAGTGTTGGGAGGGCTCGGTGATGGAATTACGCACACATTAACAGGTGTTTATGTTGTGTTAACAGGAGCAATAGAAGATGGAGAGCAGATGCATGAATTTGGTTCTTCAGAAGGTATATTATCAGATAATTTGCAACTTAATCGTGTAGGCACGCCAACTGAAAGTGACTATATCATTCATATTGATATGCTTGCTCAAAGAGACGCTAAGTTTACACGAGAGTTGTGTTTGAAGATGTTTGAAATGACTGATAATTACATTCAAGAAATAAGAGATATGTTAAAAATGATGGACGGACGTGATGCCACGGAAGTACATAGTTTTGTTGAGAAATTCAATGAAGGTAAACCTAGGGTTGCTCTTGTGAAACAGGTAGCAGGACAAGGAGCTATGTATGATACGATGGTATTTCCTGATGAACCGAGTGGTTTTACAGGTGGAACATCAATCATTGATATGAATAACATACCCGTCATTATTTCACCAAATGAATACCGTGATGGTGCCATAAGAGCTATGGTCTGATGTTATTGTGATACAGAGAGTGGGATATCTATGGGAATAGGACCTTCAACAAAAGAAACAACCCTACACCATTTTAGAGATCCATTAGTTGATTGCTTAGCCAATGATCCAGATATCAACTTTTTAGGAGTTATTGTAGTTGGTACCCCGCAAAGTAATAAGATGAAACATTTTGTAGGAAACCGTGCAGCAACTTGGGTAAAAAGTATGGGGTGTGATGGAGCAATTGTCTCAACGGATGGCTGGGGAAACTCAGATGTTGATTTTGCCAATACATTAGAAGAAATTGGAAAACGTGATGTTAGCGTAGTCGGTTTAAAATTTATCGGAAAACAAGCAAAATTTGTAGTTGAAAATAACTATACTGATTTTGTTTTAGATTTTAATAAATCAGCTCAAGGTATTGAGACTGAAATAGTCGGTGAGAATACAATTGATCATCGGGACGCAAGTAAAGCGCTTGCATTTATTAAACTAAAAATGAGAAAAGATAAAAGGTAAAGTAACTTTTTGAAGGGAGTCATACAAATAATGAAATTTTCAAAAATGATGTCAGCAATTGACACACATACAGCAGGAGAAGCAGCTCGTTTAGTAATCGGTGGAATTCCAAAATTCCCAGGAAAAACAATGGCTGATAAAAAAGAATATTTAGAAACACAAAAAGATTATTTAAGAACATCAATTATGCATGAACCAAGAGGTCATAATGAGATGTTTGGGGCATTTATTTGTGAGCCAGTTCACGAGGAAGCGGACTACGGTATTATTTTCATGGATGCTGGTGGCTATTTGAATATGTGTGGACATAATACAATTGCTGCAATGACTGCTGCAGTTGAAACAGGTTGGGTAGATGTAGAACCTGGACAAAGAGAAGTAAAAGTGCTCCAAGATACACCAGCTGGTTTAGTTCACGGAGAAGTACACCTGAGTGAAGATTACTACGCAGAATCAGTTTCTTTTGAAAATGTGGAATCATTCCTTTACAAAGAAGGCGTAAAAGTTAATGTACCTGAAATTGGTGAATTAACAATTGATATTTCATTTGGAGGAAGTTTCTTTGCAATTCTTCCAGCTGCTGATTTAGGATTAGAAATTAAACCTGAAAATGCGTCTAAGTTTTCTGAGTTAGGTATTATTATCCGTGATGCAGTTAACGAACAAGTAGAAATTCAACATCCAACATTATCACATATAAAAACAGTTGATTTAGTTGAAATTTACGGACCAGCAACAAGTCCAGATGCAACTTATCAAAACGTTGTTGTTTTTGGTGACGGACAAGTTGACCGTTCTCCGTGTGGTACAGGAACAAGCGCTAAGCTTGCAACTCTTTTTGCTAAAGGTGAAATGGCTGTTGGAGATACATTTGTTTACGAAAGTATCTTAGGAACTAAATTTGAAGGTGAAGTTGTTCGTACTGCTGAATTAGGTGACTACAAAGCAATAATACCTCGCGTATCAGGTTCAGCTAATATAGTTGGATTTAATACATTTTTAATTGATCCACATGACCCACTTAAAGATGGATTTGTATTAGGTTAGATAGGGAGGAAGTATAACTATGGTTGCAGTATTATTAGGTATTTTAGGATTATTACTTCTTTACTATTTAGTTTTTCTAGTGAAAGATTTAGTTGCAAATAAATCTAATTTGGGTAGTGGGAGCATACCAGTTGCGATAGGAATTGGCTTTGTAACAGACTTTTTAGATGCTTTAGGAATTGGTAGCTTTGCACCAACGACTATGCTCTTTCAAATGACTAATTATTTAGATGATGATAAAAAATTACCAGGAACGCTAAATGTGGCTCATACAATTCCGGTAATGGTGGAAGCTTTTATTTTTATTAAAGTAGTTAAGGTATCACCCGTTACGCTTTTAGCGCTTGTATTTGCAGCAATTGCAGGTTCTTTTATAGGGTCTAAAACAGTAACAAAATTACCAGAGAAAAAAGTTCAATACTATGTAGGGCTTGCGTTAGTAGCGACTGCATTTATCATGGCAGCTAAACAAATGGGATGGCTTGCAATGTTAGGTGACGGAAATACAGCAACAGCGTTAACTGGTGGAAAACTAATTATCGGTGTTGTCGGTAACTTCATTTTTGGTGCCTTAATGACAATTGGTGTTGGTCTTTATGCACCATGTATGGCAATGGTTTACTTATTAGGTCTTCAACCAATAGTTGCTATGCCAATTATGATGGCTTCTTGTGCTGGTTTAATGCCAGTAGCTAGTGCGGAGTTTATCAAAGCTGGTGATTATTCAAGAAAAGCAACAATCGGTATTATTATCGGTGGAATTATCGGTATTGTCATTGCAGTTAATTTTGTAACCAATATGCCGATGGATGTATTAACTTGGATTATTATTGCAGTTATTATTTATACAGGTATTACTTATATTTTAAAGAGCAAAAAGAATGTAGCGTAATATAAAATAAGTTCGAAAATGAAGCTCTTTTTAATCTTTATTTTCGAGCTTTTTGCTTTTATCTTTTAAAATAACAATATAATAGAGCTTTTATGGTATTGTTACTTTAGTAGATAATTTAGGAGATGACAATATGGAAAATTCGGAACAGTTAATTGTATGTGGCGGTTGTAATGCTAAAATCGGACCTGGAGATTTAGGTGATTTACTATCAGATTTGCCAAAAGTAACGAGTGATAAATTATTAGTCGGATTTGAAAATACAGACGATGCTGCAGTGATTAAAATTAGTGATGACCAGGTCTTGATTCAAACCTTAGATTTTTTCCCAACGATGGTAACGGATCCTTATTTATTTGGAAAAATAGCGGCAGCAAATGCTCTTAGTGATATCTATGCTATGGGTGGAACCGTTTTGTCCGCTTTAAATATAGTAGCATTTCCGGAAGAAAAAGATTTTCACATTCTAAAGGAGATTTTAAGAGGAGGGGCTGAGAAAGTCCAAGAAGCAGGGGGAATTTTAGCTGGAGGACACTCTATCCATGATCATTCAGTTAAATATGGTTTATCTGTGACTGGAGTTGCCCATCCCAATGACGTATTAATGAATAATGCCGGAAAAGTGGGCGACCACTTAATATTAACAAAACCTCTAGGTGTGGGAATTGTGACAACAGGATTTAGTGTAGGTGAGATTAGCCAAGAAGCGTTTGAAGAAGCAACTAATTATATGCAAACACTTAATAAATATGCGATGGATATTATAAAGAAATACCCAGTTAATAGTTGTACGGATGTAACTGGATTCGGTCTGTTAGGTCACTTGCACGAGATGCTTCATGGCGAATTATCGGCAGTTATAGAGAGTGGAAACTTACCCTATTTAGAAGAAGCTTATAGTGGAGCTAAGGAGTTCATTTTGACTGCTGGAGGACAGCGTAATCGTAATTATTTAACTGAGTTTGTTAATTTTGAGATAGATGATTTTGGAATGGAAGAATTATTATTTGATCCTCAAACTTCAGGTGGGTTATTGATAAGTATTGAAGCCAAATATGCTGATAAGGTTATAAAGGAACTTAATGAAGTAGGAATTCCGGCTAAAGACTTTGGTCAAATTATTAAAAAAGAGACAAATGAAATTATTGTAAAATAGAAAGGTGAGATTTAAATGGTTGAAATAGATGCAAGGGGAATGGCCTGTCCATTACCAGTCATAAAAACGAAAAAAGCGTTAAAAGAAAATGAAAGTGTAACAACAATTGTTGATAATGATATTGCGACACAAAATTTAAAAAAATTAGCAGAACAATTAGGTATGAACTTTCAAAGAGAGGAATTATCTAAAACTCACTTTATGACTATTATAAGTCAAGAAGGCGTTACTCTTGAGACAAAAAAAGAAAATGTAGCGGCAACAATAAAAGAATCAGAAAAAATAGGCTACACTGTGGCAGTGGATACTGATATTATGGGTAGAGGTTCAGACGAGTTAGGTGCTAATTTAATGAAAGCATTTATTTATTCTTTACTAGAACAAGACGAACTACCTGAAACAATTATTTTCTACAATGGTGGGGTTAAGTTAGTTATAGAGGATTCAGATGTTTTAGAAGATTTAAAACAAATGAAAGCACAAGGTGTCGAAATTTATGCTTGCGGCGCTTGCTTAAACTTCTATGGCTTAACAGAAAAATTAGCTATTGGAGAAATAACTAATATGTACCGTATTGTTGAAATGATGAGCTCTGCGATTAAAGTGGTAAAACCTTAGGAGGTAGACTGATGAAAGAATATGGTGTTCTTTTATTTGAATCAACCCATCATGCGATGGAAGCAGAGAAACATCTAAAGAAATTAAATCTCCCTGCTCGAATCATATCAACTCCGGAAAAAATTAAAGCCAGTTGTGGCTTTTCTTTAAAGTATGATATTTCTGCTGAAGAAGATATTTTAGCGTTACTAAATCAAGAGAAAGTTTTATTTGAGGCTTATTATCATGCAAGTGGTAAGGGGCTTAACATGACGTATAGAAAGGTTGGCTAAGGCTTATGGCAGATATTGTAATTGGAACCGCAGGACACATTGACCACGGGAAAACAACTTTGATAAAAGGGTTAACAGGTATTGAAACTGATACAACCAAGGAAGAAAAGGTAAGAGGGTTGTCGATTAATTTAGGATTTGCTTATTTAGATTTACCTAATAAGCAACGCGTGGGAATTGTTGATGTTCCAGGACATGAAAAATTCATTAAAAACATGGTTGCTGGCCTTCCAGGAATTGATTTGATTCTACTGGTAATAGATGCAGCAGAAGGAATTATGCCACAAACCAAAGAGCACATTGATATCTTAAGTTTACTTGGAATTCAACATTTTATGATTGTGTTGACCAAATGTCAAACTGTGGATGAAGATTTAAAAGAATTAGTTAAAGAAGATATCAGAGAGCAGTTAGCAAGTACAATGCTAAAAGATGCTCCTTTAATAGAAACAGATGCAATTGAAAAAATTGGATTGGATGAGTTGAAGTTAGCAATTCAGGAGTTCTCTGAAAATATTCCTGAGAAAACAGTTCAAGAAGTAGGTCGCTTAAATGTGGATAGGGTTTTTTCAGTTAAAGGATTTGGAACGGTTATTACAGGTACCTTAATTGACGGAACCTTCCGCGTTGGAGATGAGTTGACCATCTTTCCAAGTGGTAAAAAGACAAAAATAAGAACTATTCAAGTTCATGAAACTGATAAAAAAGAGGCCTTTGCTGGTCAAAGAACTGCGCTAAATTTAACGAATATTTCAAAGGAAGAGATATCTAGAGGTGATGTGTTAACAAATGGAACAGCTTTAGAAGCAACTTGGATGCTAGATGCAAAAGTATCTTGTTTAGAACATGCTAAATTAGGCTTTAGTCTCTGGGATAGAGTTCGTGTGTTAATTGGAACTCAGGAGGTTTTTGCAAGACTGGTACCTATTGGAAAAGAGCGAATAGAAGCTGGAGAAGAAGGGTTCATTCAACTCCGTTTAGAAGAGCAGTTAGCGGTTAAAACAGGAGACAGTTTCATCATGCGTGCTTATTCACCAATGGTTACAATCGGTGGTGGACAAGTACTAGATGCGGTACCAAACAAACATCGACGATTTAAACAGGATGTTTTAGATAGCTTGAAAGTTAAAGAAGAAGGCAGTATGGATCATTTGATTCTTGACTTTTTACTAAATCAACAAGCTGTAGTTGGAACGATGAAGGACATTTGTGATTACATGAATTTGCCAAAAGACACGCTTGAAGTTATGCTTGCTACTATGGTAGAGGATGGTACTCTTATCCAGTTATCTGAAACAGAATGGGTACATATAAATAAGTTGCAACAACTTGAAAAAACGTTATATCAAGAATTAGCAACTTATTATAAAGCATTTAGATTGCGACCTGGTATGCCATTAGAAGAAGTACGTTCGAAGGTAAAACAGATAATTACTCCAAAGCAATTGGATAAAATAGTGAAGTTATTCGTTGAAACAGAGAAATTTCAATTAAAGAATCATAAATTATCTCATGTTGATTTTACGGTAGAATTAAATAAATATCAGGAAAAAGTGAAACAACAGATTGAAAAAAAATTAGAACAATCAGGATTTACACCAATTAAAAAAGAGGAATTAGAAGCGTTAGATGAAAAAAATGGTAAAGATGTTTTAGAAATGTTAGAAGATCAGTCAGTCACCTCTTTAACTTTTGAGTATGTGATTGGTAAAAAAGCTTACCTGAAATCAGTAGAATTAGTAAAACAATTTATTTCTAAAAATGGTGCAATGACATTAGCTGATTTTCGTGATATGACTGAATCTAGTAGAAAATCATCTATGTTAATTTTAGAGTACCTGGATGAAAAGAAAGTAACGAAAAGGGTAGAAAATACAAGAGAACTGATGGAAGGTTAGGTGAATATAGGCTATGTCAATTTATTTTGATAATGCAGCAACAACAGCAATAAAACCAAAAGAAGTCGCTCAAGTTGTATCGGAAACCTTACTTTCAGGTGATTATGGAAACCCTGCAAGAGGAAGTCATGATTACTCTCTTAATAGTTTTAGAGAAGTTTCATTAGTTAGGCAGCAGGTAAAGGAATTACTGTCTGCGCCAGATGATTATGAAGTTGTTTTTACAAATAATGCAACCGCATCAATCAATATGATGATTAAAGGCCTGATAAATGAAGGCGATCATGTTATTGCAACATCGTGGGAACACAATGCTGTTTTAAGACCAATCTATCAATTAGCAGAAGAAAAAAAGGTGACATTTGATATTGTTACTAGTGAAAAAAAGACTGGTGTTTTAAACTTCGAGCAACTAGAAAAAAGTATCCAAAATAAGACAACAACTTTAATCGTTAATCATGGGTCGAATGTGACTGGAAATATTGTTGATTTAGAAAAAATAAAAAATATAAGTCAAAAGTATAAATTAAAGTTGATTGTAGATGGTTCTCAAACAATGGGACAATATCCGATTAATTTAGAAGATGGATTAGTGGATGCTTTTTGTTTTACTGGTCATAAATCTCTTTATGGCCCTACAGGTACAGGTGGAATTTGCTTAAAGAGAGACTTAGAAACTGTCATAAATCCTCTTATATCTGGTGGAGATGGTATGCAGACTTTTTCTGAAATCCAACCAAAAGAGTTACCAGTACTTCTTGAAGCTGGAACGATGAACGTGGTAGGAATTAAAGGGTTAGGAGCAGGTATTGATTATATCAATCAATACGGTGTGCAACAGATTCATCAATATGTTAATAGTCTTGCTGAATCTTTTATTTATGGCGTTAAAAATAATCCATTAATTGACCTTTATGGAGACTTTAACTTGGAGAGATCTGGTGTAGTATCGATAAATTTTAAAGGTGTTGATTCAGCAATTGTGAGTGATCGGCTTTGGGAAGATTATGGTATTGCAATTAGACCAGGTTATCATTGTGCGCCGTTAATGCATGAAGCATTAGGAACAAAGGAGCAAGGAACACTTCGCTTTTCGTTTTCTAGCTTTAATACCCGAGAAGAAGTTGAAATTGCTATTAATGCTCTTAACGAGCTAAGTGTGGAGGTAGCTGAATCATGGTAGATTTTAAACAATTAGCTAAATTGCCCTCTGTGGACTATTTATTGAAGCATAAAAACCTTAGCCAAGAGGTAAGTCAATCACCTAACATTTATAAAGAGATAATTCAGTTCGTATTAAAAGAAGTGAGAGATGATTTTATTTCTCAAAAAATGACTGATTTACCAAGTGAAAAAGAAATTATTGACTTAATTTTATCAAAGAAAGATAATGTTTCTGACTTCTCTTTGAAACGTGTTATAAATGCTACCGGAACGATTGTTCATACGAATTTAGGTCGTTCTCTTTTGAGTCAGAAGGTAAAAGAGCAACTTGAAATATCAGCTTTTTCATATACAAACCTGGAATATAATTTAGAAAAAGGTGTAAGAGGTTCTAGATATCAGCATCTAGAAGAGATCGTTCAAAGGTTAACAGGTGCTGAGGATGTAGTAGTAGTAAACAACAACGCTGCAGCCGTTATGCTTGCGTTAAGTACACTAACATCAGGCAAAGAAGTAATCGTTTCAAGAGGTGAGTTAGTCGAAATTGGAGGTTCTTTTAGAATTCCAGAGGTAATCGAATTAAGTGGTGGGAGAGTTAAAGAGGTTGGGACAACCAATAAAACTCATTTAGAAGATTACGAAAAAGTTTTAACAGAAGAAACCGGTGCTATTATGAAAGTCCATACGAGTAATTATCGTGTCATTGGGTTTACTGAGTCGCCAGAAATTACAGAATTGGCTGAGCTTGCACATAGAAATAACATTCCTCTAATCAATGATTTAGGTAGCGGGTTATTAATTGATATGCAACAATTTGGTCTTCCTTATGAACCAACCATTAAAGAAAGTATCGACCAAGGCTGTGATGTTGTAATGTTTAGTGGGGACAAGCTTTTAGGAGGTCCTCAAGTAGGCGTCATTGTAGGTAAAAAAGAGTTTATACAGCCTATGAAAAAAAATCAGTTACTTCGAGCTTTAAGAGTAGATAAGCTAACATTGAGTGCTCTTGAAGCTACACTCTCTCTCTACTTAGAGCCGGAGAAAGCAATTAGTGAAATACCAACACTTCAAATGATTGGTAAAACGTATGAAGAGTGTTTAGCGGAGGCAATCTGTTTAGAGAATGTATTAACCGCAATGGAATTACCTATTAATATAAAAAAAGTAAAAGGAAAAAGCCAAGTCGGTGGAGGTTCTTACCCTGAGTATCAACTGCCTACTGAACTAGTGGGGATTTCTAGTGACAAATTAAGCACGTCACAATTAGAATACTGCTTAAGGAAATGTGACATACCTATTATTGTACGAGTTAAAAACGACTATATTTGGTTTGATCCTAGAACATTATTAAAAAGTGAGTATCAAGAAATAGGGGAACAATTAAAAAAAATAGTTTAATATCAATTTTTAGTTGCAATAGAAATGAGTTGTTTTCTATTGTAAC
>CBCPLQ010000007.1:0-100838 GCA_965119435.1 uncultured Vagococcus sp.
ATCCGACAAATTATTTTTAGGTGAAAAGGAGGAAAGATAGAGAATGTTAAAAAAATTTTTACGAAAAGAGTCAGTATCAATATTAGGATATGTAATATTAGTTTATTTAATTTTAAAAGAAAGCGACCTTTTAATTTATAAAATTTGTGCTTTTTTAATTGCGGCAGCAGGCATTATAAATTTATATTATGGGAACCAAAACAAGCCGTTAAAGACAATGAATGATAAAGAATTAAATATTGTAAAACCAATGATTTCAAATGATGAGAATGAAGCAAGTATCATAAAAAGAATCCGAGAGTATACTAATTTAGACATAGTAAAAGCTAAACAATTTTACGATGAATTAAAATAACTTTTAGAGAATTAATAGTATGATTTAGTTGTTTAACGGATTAGTTAACATAATTTGATGTTAGGCCAAGTTAAAAAGGTTGATATACAAGTATTTGAAATTATTTACTAGTGACAATTATCTTTATATGTAATAAATTGGATGGAGTAAAGAATCTCAAAATAGTAAGTTGTAGGTGAAGATAAATGATTATAAGTCAAATGCTAAAAGAAAAAAGAAAAGAATATCAATTAACACAAGAACAATTAGCTGAAAAGATATTCGTCTCAAACAAAACAATATCTAATTGGGAAACCGATAAAACTAAGCCAGATATTGAAAGTTTGATACTATTGGCTAAATTATTTGATTTATCTTTAGATAATTTATTATTGGAGGAATCAGATATGGTTAAAAGTATTAATAAAGATATCAAGAAAGGAAGAAATCTCAAAAAAATTATTTTGTTGGTTACGTTACCTTTGATAGCAATAATAGTTGTATTATTTTGGCTAAACTATCAAGGGAATAATATGACTATTGTTCCTTTAGATGACATTTCCAATATCGAATTAAGCACTCCTAATTTAACTGACACAACTAAAATAAAAGCCAATGTTAATTTAAAAAAATTTGAATCACTTGAACTTGTTGATGTAGTGATTGAAGATAAAACTATTTATTTAATGGTTTATAAAGGTCCAAAAATATTTTCTAAAAAATCTGATTTTACAGTAGATTTAGAAGAAAAACTAAAAAATTATCGTCTGTTTGCCAATGAAATAGATAAGATTGTATTTACTTATTGGGATACTAAAGAATCAAATGGTTTTGATACAAACGAATTGACCAATATTTTTCCTAAAAAAATTATTTGGGAAAGATTAAAATTAAAACACTTGATATAAGAATAGGAAATATTACTAGAAACTTATAGTCTAAGCGATTAAATAGCATTGTATATATCTCCCTTTATCTTCTGTTTTATTATTGTCGCATAATTTAAGATAGGTTAACATTAAAGGTGATTATACAAAGTTATTTTTAAGTGTTATGGTTAATAAAAGAGGTGAGAATTATATGTTTGATAACAATCAAAAAGTTTTTAAATGTGATCGTTGTAAGAAAGAGATTGAAACAGCAGAAAAATGTTGGACTAAATGGCAATTTCCACCAAAAGTTAGTTCATTTCAAGATAAATCTATAAAAGCTTTAGAATATAAGAATTCTCCAATTCTTTGTTTAAATTGTGCAGATAAAATAATGACAGAGGAGTATTAGTTATTTTACGGCTTAGTTAACATAATTAACCTTAAACCAAGAACTAGCAGTACCAGCTTTTCTAGTGTTAAGATTGTGAATGTTAAGTGGTCTAGATAACATTAAATAGAAGGACCTTGAATTAATAAGGTTCTTCTATTTTTAAATATGTGAAATAAATTTAATGAAAAAGGGAAGATCTGTTATTAAACGATCATCTATCTATACTCTGTTGTCTTGGATATGAAAATTAAATAATTATATTGTTAAAAGCATTCAAAAGACTGTCTTATCAGTTGATTGAATGCTTTTATTTTTCATTAAAAAAATACTCATTATTCGACAATGATCATTTGAAAAATTCCTTCTTGAGAAGAATTCTCCGGGAAATTTTTTGTTATCATTCAAGCTTTATTTGATTTACACTTCATTTTAAACTCAATACGTTGTTATTAATAGATTTTATAACTCCTGTTTACCGTTATTTGTTTCTGAACTGGTTAATGTCAAATAATTTAGAAAACCTAGTAAAATATTTGGTACTAGACAGGAGTCTCTAATTTTCCAATTTCATGGTGACACAAATATGGGATAAAAAGGGAAAATATGCTACAATATACCAGAATACAAAGAAAAAGGGTCGATGTAAATGACAGTATTAGGAATAGATACCTCCAATCAAAGTATGTCACTTTGTTTAGGAGACGAAGATAATTTAATAGGTAGCTTTTTTGCAGCTAGCCAAAAGAATCATAGCACAACTCTTATGCCGGCTATTGATTTTTTAATGACATCAAATAATAAGAAACCACAAGATATTAATAAGATAATTGTAGCGGAAGGGCCAGGCTCATATACAGGATTAAGAATTGGTGTAACGACTGCTAAAACATTAGCTTGGACATTAGGAGTAGACCTATACAGCATATCGAGTCTGGCTCTAATTGCAGCGACAAAAAAAAGTTTTGAAGGTCTAATCATCCCAGTTATAAATGCGAGAAGAGAGAATGTTTACACTGGTGCTTATAAGTGGGAAGAAGGTCAGTTGGTGACTGTCATTGCTGATCAACATATTTCTTTTGATATCTGGTTAGAACGCTTAAGTGAAATGAATTTACCTGTCTTTTTTATTGGAGCGGATTTAAAAGAATTCACTTCAATGATTGAAAAGAAAGAAAATAAATTACTAAACTATGATGAATCACGTGTAAGAAATGAAATTAATCCAGCATCTCTTTTAGAGTTAGACTTTCAAAGTCGTAAAATAGAAGATGTCGAAAGCTTTATTCCATGCTATTTAAAGAAAGTAGAGGCAGAGGAAAAGTGGTTAGAAATTCATTCGGTCAATGAAAAAACTAATTATGTCGAAAGAGTATAGTACGTTTAAAAATAAAGAGAAGAGTGTAAAATGCGAGTGGAAATGGATGAAAAAATAATAACATTTGAAACTGCTAAGATCATGGATATCTATTTATTACAAAATATATTAAAACAAGTATATGGTAAATCTCCGTGGAGCCATACGATTTTCTGGATAGAATTATCAAAAAAATCTAATGGTTTATATTTAAAAGCACTGCATGAAGAGGAAACAATAGGCTTTATAGGTATTCGGATTGAGGGTTCAGACGCTCATATCACCAATATAGCCGTATTACAAAGATATCAAAATCAAGGCTTAGGAAAGAAACTATTACAGCAAGCAGAGCTATTTGCAGAAAGTAAAGGATGTCTTACTCTAAGCTTAGAAGTAAAAAAATCAAATCAGGGTGCCATTTCCTTATATGAGAGATATGGTTTTTTTACGAATGGCATTAAACCTAAATATTACAAAGATAACCAAGAAGATGCGGTGGATATGATTTATGTCTTAGAGGAGAAACGATGAGGAATGAATCTATTTCGCTGTCTACTGAGAAGTTGTCAACAGAATTTTTTTTACTATGTGAAGAGGTATTTAGTGAGGGATCTCCTTGGACCAAAAATCAGTTTTTAGAAAGTTTTGAGTCAGAGAACCGGTCAATTTATATCGAATTTAAACAAAAGAAATTAATTGGTTTTATTATTTTATCTACGGTTTTAGATGAAGCAGAAATAGAACTAATAGTTGTATCAAAAGAGTTTAAAAGAAGTGGAGTTGGGAGCCGAATACTTAATAAAGTGATTAATGAATTATTAAATCAAGGTATTTGTTCTCTATTCTTAGAAGTTAGAAAAAGTAATACAGGAGCTAGAGATTTTTATCAAAATTTTTTATTTGAAGAAATCGGAAAACGAAAGAATTATTATAAAAATCCAACAGAAGATGGGTTGATTTTAAAGTTAACGTTATAGGAAGTGAATAAATTGGACATATTTAAAGATAAAAAGCGAAAGTTAATTTTAGCAGTTGAAAGTAGCTGTGATGAAACTAGTGTCGCAGTGATTGAAGATGGAACAATTATATTATCCAATGTGATTGCTTCTCAAGTCAATAGTCATAAACGTTTTGGGGGCGTTGTTCCTGAAGTAGCAAGTAGACATCATGTGGAACAAATTATTGGCTGTATGGAGGAAGCTTTGGAAGAAGCTGGTGTCCAAACGAAAGAGTTGGGTGGAGTAGCAGTAACATACGGACCTGGTTTAGTAGGTGCTTTACTCATAGGAATAACAGCAGCTAAAAGTTTTGCTTGGGCAAACGAGCTACCTCTTATTCCTGTTAATCATATGGCTGGTCATATCTACGCAACGCGCTTTACGTCAGAAATGATATTTCCAATGATGGCTCTATTAGTTAGTGGTGGACATACAGAACTTGTTTATATGAAAGAGCATGGCAGTTATGAAATAATTGGTGAAACAAGAGATGACGCTTGTGGTGAAGCCTATGACAAAGTGGGTCGTGTTTTAGGCCTAAATTATCCAAGTGGCAAAGAAATTGATGAAATGGCTCATTTAGGTGAGGACACTTACAACTTTCCACGAGCTATGATGAAAGAGGACAACTATGATTTTAGTTTTAGCGGATTAAAAAGCTCTTTTATCAATTTAGTTCATAATGCAGAACAAAGAGATGAAAGCTTAGACAATCATAATTTAGCGGCAAGTTTTCAAGCTAGTGTAATTGATGTCCTTATTTCAAAAACGATACGTGCTTGTAAAAACTACGAGGTAAAACAGTTAGTCATGGCAGGTGGGGTAGCAGCGAATAAAGGACTGAGGGATGGCCTGACTAAGGCAGTATCTGATCAATTATCTGATGTCTCTTTTGTTGTACCACCGTTTAAGTTGTGCGGAGATAATGCTGCAATGATTGGTGCAGCTGGATTTATAGAAGCAGAAAAAGGTCATTTTGCGGATTGGACTTTAAATGCTAAACCAAGTGTTACCTTGTAATACGATATTAGGGACTAAAGTAAGAGTGAGATTCTTTTACTTTAGTCCCCTATGCGTATGAGTATATCTAATCAAGCGTGTAACTTGGTAATCTTTTCTTAAATTAATGGAAAGAGCTTGAAATGAAAGGACGTAAAAGAGAAAATAGAAGTAAGAAAGTTTATAGATAAAGAGGACGATTGAATGAGTAATAATAATCCGATTGGTTTTTTAGACTCTGGTGTTGGAGGCTTAACTGTTGTTAAAGAAGCAATAAAACAATTGCCAAATGAAACGATTTATTATGTAGGAGACACATTAAGATGCCCATACGGTCCAAGACCTATTGAACAGATAAAAGAATTTACTTGGGAAATGATCAATTTCCTCTTAAAGAAAAATGTTAAAATGATTGTGATTGCCTGCAATACAGCAACAGCGGTCGCTTTAGAAGATATTAAAAAGACGATACGAATCCCTGTTGTGGGTGTTATTAATCCCGGTGCAAGGGCAGCAATAAAGTTAACGAATAATAATAAGATAGGTGTCATTGGAACTGTAGGAACAATTAATAGTGGAGAGTATGAGTCTTCCATTCATAAAAAAGCACCTAAGACAGAAGTTTATGGGTTAACCTGTCCTAAATTTGTTCCTATTGTGGAGAGCATGGAATATAATTCAAAAATTGCTGAAACAGTTGTTCATGAAACGTTATCTGATTTTGAGGGTAAAAATATTGATACATTAGTACTTGGATGTACCCACTATCCATTGCTAAGACCGCTAATACAAAAAGAAATGGGAGATAACGTCGCATTAATTGATTCTGGAGCTGAGCAAGTTAGTGAGGTTAGTATGTTACTTGATTACTATAATATCTCTGCAGATGCAACGGAAGAAGAAAAGAATCACGAATTTTTTATGACTGGATCTAAAAAGATATTTGAGGATATTAGTCGTGATTGGTTAAATTTAGAAACTATTTCTGTTAATAGAATAACTTTACCATAAAGGATGGATATAATAGATGAGACACGATCAAAGAAAAAATGAAGAAATCAGACAGGTAACTATTGAAACTAACTATTTAATTCACCCAGAAGGTTCGGTGCTAGTTAGTTTTGGTCAAACGAAAGTCATTGTGAATGCTACAATTGAAGAACGTGTACCTCCTTTTCTAAGAGGGTCCGAAACAGGATGGGTAACTGCCGAATACAGTATGTTACCTCGTGCAACAAATACAAGAAACCGACGTGAAAGTAGTAAGGGAAAGTTAACTGGTAGAACCATGGAAATTCAACGATTAATTGGTCGTTCATTACGCGCTGTTGTTGATTTGAAAAAATTAGGTGAACGATCTATCGTTGTTGATTGTGATGTGATTCAAGCTGATGGGGGAACTAGAACTGCTAGTATTACAGGTGCTTTTGTTGCCTTACAATTAGCAATAAATAAACTTTTAGAAACAGGAGAACTAACTGAAAATCCTATTAAAGAACATTTAGCAGCTATTAGTGTTGGAATCTTACCCACTGGTGAATGTGTAGCTGATTTGGACTATGTAGAAGATTCTTCAGCATTAGTTGATATGAATCTTGTTATGACAGAATCTGGTCAAATGGTGGAAGTTCAAGGGACAGGGGAAGAGTCTACATTTTCAAGAAAGGAGTTAAATGAACTTCTTGATATTGGAGAAGAGGCTATTAAGGAATTGATTAGACTCCAAAAAAAAAGTTTACTTGCGTCGGTGAAACCAATAGAAAAAAAGCAATTAAATGAAAAAGAAATTTTGATTGCGACTAAAAATAAAGGTAAAGCAAAAGAGTTTGAGGAAATGTTTAGTCAAAAAGGTTATAAAGTAAAAACCCTGTTAGATTATCCAGAGATTCCGGATGTAGAAGAGACAGGGACAACTTTTGAAGAAAATGCAAGATTAAAAGCAGAAACTATTTCAAAACAATTTAATTCAATTGTATTAGCAGATGACTCAGGTTTAAAAGTGGATGCTTTAAATGGTAACCCAGGTGTCTATTCCGCAAGGTATGCTGGGGAAAATAAAAGCGATGCTTCAAATAATGCCAAATTATTACATGAATTATATGATGTTCCTAAAGAAAAAAGAGGCGCTCAGTTCCATTGCACACTTGTATTAGCATCACCTACTCAGGATAGCTTAGTTGTTGTAGGCGAATTAGAGGGTGAAATTGGTTCTATACCTAGAGGAGAAAATGGATTTGGTTATGACCCGTTATTCTATGTACCAGCTTTTGATAAGATGATGGCAGAGTTATCTCCTGAAGAAAAAAATAAAATTAGCCACCGTGGAAAAGCTATTGAAAAATTAACAGTTGATTTTGATCAATGGATGAAAGGAGTAATCTAGGTGAAATATCTTGTTGTTAGTGATAATCATGGAGACCGAAACATTTTAGTAGATATTGCTAATGTCTGGTCTGATAAAGTTGATGGCATGTTTCATTGTGGTGATTCTGAATTGGCAGTAACAGACGATTTATGGAGTCAATTTGTAGTTGTCAGAGGAAACTGTGATTATGATTCTAAGTATGAAAAAGAATGTGTAGTAAGTAGTGGTAATGAAACAATCTACATGACTCACGGACACCTATTTAATGTTAACATGGGACTTACTCATTTATCATATTCAGCCTATGAAAAAAAAGCTAATATAGTACTCTATGGGCACACTCATAAGTTGCTTGCTCTCATGGAAAAAGGCGTTTTGTATCTTAATCCAGGAAGTATTTCCCAACCAAGAGGAACGTATAGTCATCTAAAAACATTTGCTTTAATTGAAACGAGTGAATCGGAGATTAGGGTTGACTACTATAATAGAAATCATGAACTAATTGAGGAACTATCAGTTACTTTTACAAGATAAGTTAATTTTCTTTAAACAGTTTATGAAGAAATTGTGAAAGTGCTTTACCTATTTTTTATTTATTGTAAAATAGATTTTATAAAAATGAATGGAGGCACTCCAAATGATAGGGAATGCTGTGAAAAGTATTTTTTTAGAAAATGAAGATAATCTTTTAATTAATGGAGATAATGTAGCGACTCTTACAGATACCAATAATTTAGAACACGCACTACTTGTTTTAACAAATATAGGTTATAGTAAAGTCCCAGTTTTAAATAAAGAACAGCAATTAGTGGGATTGATTTCTCTTTCTAATGTTGTAAGTGAAATGTTTGATACGGAATCAATTAATCCAGAAAGGCTATCTGAAATAAAAGTGTCAGATGTAATGGATAAAGACGTAAAGTCCATAATGCTACCATTTAATATTGAAAAAATATTAAATTTATTGGTTGACGCTAATTTTATTCCAGTTGTTGATCATAAAGATAAATTTTTAGGTATTGTTACCAGAAAAGAAATATTAAAATCTGTGAATCACTTGGCTCATGAATTGGAACTAAAATACGATGTCTATGAGAAAGAAATTCAACTAGGAGAAACATTGAGTACTGCTTTTAATGCTTATCCAAAACGATAAATTAAATAGAGAAAATCCATGATAAAGTATTAGTATACTTATCATGGATTTTTTTATCTATACTCCTATTGAGAGTGGATTTGTTGGAATCGTTATACCAGCTTTTGTTAATGCTTCAACATATGCTGTTGTTATACTACTCTTAACTATGGCCTGTGTCCCAGCAGCAGCGTAAACAATGCTCCTTACGGCAAAGGAGCCATTAGGTAGGTTAACTAAACCAATGATTGTTGGGTCTGTTTTAACTTCTGGAATATTCTTAACGATATCTTCGTTAATCTGATGTATGATTTGTTTAACTTTCTCAATATCTTCATCAGGTTTTACCCGAATATCAATCAATACTTGCTGATCTTCTCTAGATAAATTACTAACAATCAGTATTTGCCTGTTTGGAATATAATTTAAAGTTCCATCAAAACTTTTTACCTGTGTCGTTCTGAGTCCAACTTGGTCAACAATACCTTCTACAGTATCTAATATTACATGATCACCAACATCTAATTGTCTTTCATAAATAATAAAGAAGCCGGTTATAACGTCATTAATAAAGCCTTGAGCACCTAATCCTAGAGCGACTCCAAAAATACCAGCCCCAGCTATTAATGATCCTACTGGAATACCAATAATTGTTAATATAGAATAGACGATAACAAAAAATAAAAAATATTGGAAGAAATTTTTAGCCAGTGTTTCTAAGGTTTTAATTCTACTTTCACTGTAAGATCCTTTTTTTCTATAATTATTAAAGGATTTTTCAATTAGACGTAAAATAATTTTTCGAATGATAAAAAGAATAATTAAAAAAATAAGAATTAGCATTGTCTTGTAAATGACAGTAGAAAGAATTTTTTCCCAATCAAGACTATCCCAAAATTTTTGGAAGACATGAAGGCCCTTTTTTGTTTGTTTGGTTAATTCTAGTTGTGTACTAGTTGTTGTTTCTTGCATTAAATTCAGCCTCCTATAGAATGTATTTTATAACCCTATCTTACCATTTAATTAGTTGTTGAGAAAAGAATAATATAATGGTATCCTAAAATTAGTATTTTAGATGAAGATTAGGAGGTAGAAGAGATGTCAGGTGTTGAAATTGCAGCAATTATTGCTGCCTTAGCTTTTGTTATATTAGTGGTTGCAATAGTCTATTTTTTAGTACAATTAAATAAAAATATTAACGAATCTGTTGAAAAAGTTAATCGCCTTTTAGATAAAACAAATAAAACAGTTTCAATTTTAACAAAAGATGTAGATGTTCTTCTTCATCAAAGTGAAGATTTACTAGCAACAAGTAATGAGTTATTGGTCGATATGGCAGGGAAAGTTCAAACTATTGACCCATTGTTCCAGGCAGTAGCCGATTTGAGTGAAAGTGTCTCTGAACTTAATACATCTAGTAAAAACTTATTATCTAAAGCAACTGATGCCGGTAAAAATGTTGCAACAGCAACTATTGTAGGCAAAGCAGCTCAAAGTGCAGCAAGTTTATTCAAAAAGAAATAATTAACTGGAGGTTTTTTCTATGTCAAATAAATCAAGTGGTTTTTTAGTAGGAGCTATAATAGGGGGAGCGGCAGCCGCAACAGCAGCCTTATTATTAACTCCTAAAAGTGGGAAAAAAATGAGAGCGGATTTAATGAATCAATTAGATGATGTCTCAGAAGGAAGAGCTAGTGAATTAGCAGGCATTGCTCAAAGTAAAGGAAACGATTTGAATGATCTAGCTAAGCAAAAAAGAGAAGAATATGGCTGGTTAGAAGATAAAGTTGCAGGACATGTAGATCAAGCTAAGGTAACATCGGCTGATCTTTTAGAGGGTTTAAAAGGAAAAACGGTTAGTGCACAAGAAGAGTTTAAAAGAACTTCGCATGAAGTAAGAGGCAAAGTGAACGATCTTACTCAAGAAGATATTATTTTAAATGATGCGAATATTACGGATGATTTATATACAGTAATTGAAAATTCAGATAAATAAAAAGTAGAAGTCAAATTTATAAATTTGACTTCTTTTTTTGAAATTTTCTTTTTGTTTTCATGAAAAAAGTGTTAAAACGCTTGCAAAATCATGGGTTATCTGATAATCTAATATCAATAAAATATGCTTAATATCTTTTGAAGATAGTTTTAGTAGATAATATCAAAGGAGAAAATAAAAATGGAAAAACAAACAATCACAATTTATGATGTTGCCCGTGAAGCAGCTGTTTCAATGGCTACTGTTTCTCGTGTTGTCAATGGGAATCCGAATGTGAAACCAGCAACAAGAAAAAAAGTATTAGAAGTTATAGAAAGATTGGATTATCGACCAAATGCAGTAGCTAGAGGATTAGCAAGTAAACGTACAACAACTGTTGGAGTCATTATACCAGATGTTAGTAATGCTTATTTTGCGTCACTAGCTCGAGGAATTGATGATGTCGCTACAATGTATAAATACAATATTATTTTAGCTAACTCAGATGGAGATGACAAAAAAGAAATTAATGTGCTGAATACATTGCTAGCTAAACAAGTAGATGGAGTAATCTTTATGGGACATCATTTAACTGAAGAAATTAGAGGAGAATTTTCTAGATCTAAGACACCTGTAGTGTTGGCAGGTTCAATTGACCCTGATAATCAAGTTGGCTCTGTAAATATTGATTATAAAGAAGCAACAAAAGATGCCACTAATCAACTAATCAAATCTGGTAATGAAAAAGTTGCTTTTGTTTCAGGTTCTTTACTAGATCCAATCAATGGAGTTCTTCGTTTAAATGGTTATAAAGAATCATTAAAAGAAAATGGACTTTCATTCAATGAAGGACTTGTTTTTGAGTCGGAATATAGCTATAAATCTGGTTTAAATTTACATGATCGAATGATGAATAGTGGAGCAACATCGGCTGTTGTGGCGGATGATGAGTTGGCAGTGGGATTACTAAATAGTTTAACTGATAATGGTATCAAGGTACCTGAGGAATTTGAAATTATAACAAGTAATAATTCTCTGTTTAGTGATATCTCTCGTCCTAGTGTCACAAGTATCTCTCAACCTCTTTATGATATAGGCGCTGTATCAATGCGGTTATTAACAAAATTAATGAATAAAGAAGATGTGGAAGAAAAAACAATTATACTTCCGTATGGTTTAATTCAAAAAGGATCAACTAAGTAAAAAAATAACAAAAAAGCAAACCTTTTAAAAGATTTGCTTTTTTTGTTATCTTTTTTTTATATTTTTTTGAGGTGCTTTACTACTATTAGGTCTAATATATGAATTCCAAGCATCCTTGTAATTATCATCTGTTCCGCCAACTCCGAAACGGAAAGCACTATCAGGAGCTCCATTTCCTTCAGAATATAGGCTTGTTTTTGTTTTAGATCCTTTTAAATTAATATTATAACCATTTGAGTTAAAACTACCTTCTTTTTCTCCGGTAAATTCAACTACTTTTTGTTTATTTACATTTGAATCAAGTGTGAATTTATCATTTACACCGAAAATATCCGGATTTCTTTGATAAACATAATTAGTGACGTTTGCCCAGAAAATCATGTTTTGTTTATTCCAGTTGTCATACATTAACGTATTATCGTCATACCCAATCCAGTTACTCATCGTGATTGACGGAGTAGAGGCAATAAACCAATAATCTTTTTGAAGTTCGGAAGTACCTGTTTTTCCAACCCAATCTGCTTTAGAAAGTGTTTCACTATTACTATACAGTGCATCTTTTGCAGGTTGACCAGTTCCAGAATCAAGCACATCTCTCATCATATCATTCATGATAGATGCAGTTGAGGGTTTGAAAACTTCAACTGGATTGGCCTTATGTTCAAATATGACTTTACCATCATTATCGGTTATTTTTTCAATAGAAAATCCTTCGTTATAGATACCTTTATTTGCTAAGGTCGCATAAGCTGCAGTTCCTTCATTGACAGTCATCCCATCGTGAGTTCCTCCAAGAGGGATGGATTCGTAAGAATATTCATCATCGTTTAAGCCGATGTTCATCTTATCAAAATATTCTTTGACGTTTAACTGAGTTCCTAATTGACCATATAAATTAACAACAGGAATATTGAGAGACCATTTTAAAGAATCTCTTGCAGATTTAAAAGAGCTGCTTCCTTTGTCAGAAAAATTATTAATAACAGTGCCATCAGAATATTTTTTTGGATAATCCGATAATTTAGATTCGGAACCAATTAATCCAGTGTCTATGGCTGGGGCATACGCAATGAGTGGTTTTATAGTCGAACCAGGAGATCTTCTCATAGTAAATGCATGATTATACTGACTTTGTTTATAATCTCTACCACCGATAAAGCCATAGATTCTTCCTGTTTGATTGTCCATTAAGACACTTCCGGTTTCAAGAAGTTTTCCTCTTCCGTCATCTAGCATATAACCATACTGTTGAGTAGCTTCTTGCATGGCATTATGAATATCTTTATCTATGGAGGTTTTAATCGTATAACCATTTTGTCGAAGTTCTCTTTTTGCTATCTCTTGATATTTTTGTTCTAAATCTTTTGAATTAGAAATATCAGTACTAGTTAATCCATCTTTTTCGTAATAAGTTGGCATAGTTACTCGGGCTGCTTCATCGTATAAATAATTGTATAAAAAGCCACTTTGATCACTTAAAGGAGGTTCAGGCTGTCTAAAATCCTTCACAAGATCATATTTCTTTGCCTCTTCGTATTCATTTTTATTTATCATTTTTTCACGGTACATATTAAATAGGACATCATCTTTCCGAGCTAGTCCTAGTTTAAATTCTTTTTTGAATTCACCGGTATTAGTATAAGGGCTATATTCAATAGGAGACTGAGGTAAACCAGCTAAAAAAGCAGCTTGAGGTAAGGAAACATCTTTTGCGTTGACATTGAAGATCCCAAGAGACGCTTCTTCTATTCCTGCAATATTTTCACCACGATTATTTCGGCCAAAAGGTGAGACGTTTAGATAAGCATTTAAAATATCTTCTTTAGAAAAAAATTTCTCAGTACGAGCTGCTATTAGTAGCTCTGATGCTTTTCTTTTATATGAAGTTTCACTTGTTAGTACTTGCTGTTTAACTAACTGTTGTGTAATAGTGGAACCACCGGAACTTCCACCAATTCCAGTAACATCGGAGATGGTTGCTCTAGCTATTGCTTTTGGAACAATTCCTTTATGATTATAGAAATTTTCATCCTCTGTTGCAATTAATGCTTTTTTTATGAGAGGAGAGATATTGTTAGGCTTAACAGAAGTTCGAATAAGATCTGATTTGATAACAGAAACTAAATCACCATTTGAATAAAGTATTTTAGACTGTTGCTCAACATCATTTATCTTTTGAGAAAGCTCCTCTTTTCCAGGAACTTCAAGATCAGAAACTAAAGAAGCAAAGTATCCAAACCCGACTCCCAATCCTAAAAATCCAGCAGCAGCAGCAATTAATATGATTAGTAAAAATAAGGAACGAGAAACACGATAAAAAACATTAAATGAAAATAAAATCTTTTTTTTAGGTTCTGTATTGTTCTCATCGTTTAACTTGTTATGATTAATCTCATTCTCGTTTGGTTTGTTGTTGTTCAATTGTGTCAATTTATCACCTCTAGCTTGTAATGATAAAATTATATCATTTTATGCTTCTGATTCCTAGTTTTGATTAACTTGTAGCACACTCAAAGCAGAAATTGATAATTTTTAGTAAAATTTTTTCTCATCTCTACTGTTAGTTAGTTTTATTTGTTAAAATTATTAATAATATACTAATGGAGGAATAAATATGAATAAAAAAAATTTCATTTGTACACTACTATTAACAGTCTTATTTTTTAGCGGATGTTCAAATAAGGTTGTAAATAAAAAAGGCGAAAATTCGGTAACAATTAATGTCACGCAGGAATTAAATACGATTGATCCATCCTTATCAGTGGACGCAAGTAGTAACATTGTGTTAAATAATGTTTATGAAGGTTTATATCGTCTTAATGACAATAACCAAGCGATACCAGCGGGTGCGAAAAGTATGCCAAAAATCAGCAAAGATGGAACAGTCTATCTGATAGAGTTGAATGATCAGGCTAGGTGGTCTAATGGAGACAAGGTAACCGCAGAAGACTATGTTTTTGCATGGAAGCGCGCAATTGATTCTCCTGATGCTAGTCAAAATAATTACTTGTTTTCTAATTTAAAGAATGGAACTGATATTTTAAAAAAAGATAAAAACAGTAATGAACTTGGAATTTCCTGTACAGACAGTCACACATTACAAATTGAACTCGAACAACCGATGCCCTATTTTACGACAATGCTTGCAATGCCTGTTTTTTTTCCTTTAAATCAGACATATGTTGAAAGTAAAGGGGATAAATTTGCTTCAACGAGTGAAATGGCAATATATAATGGACCGTTTGTCTTAGAAGACTTTGATGGTGCTGGTATTAGTAGTGGTTGGAAGTACTCGAAAAATCAGGAATATTGGGACAAAGAAACTGTAAAGTTAGATACAATAAACATTGAACTTGTTAAAGAAACAGCGACTAATGTAAATTTATTTGAAAACAGACAGGTAGATGAGGTTAATATTTTAGGTGAATACGCAAAAAATAAAATAAACGATCCTAGCTTTGTAAAAGAGAAAACAAATCAAACCGTTTTTCTTGGATACAATCAGACGAAAGAACTATTTCGAAATAAAAAAATTAGAACTGCTATTTCATTAGTAATTGATAGAGAGCAACTTACTTCAAGTGTCCTAGGTAATGGAGCAGATCCTGCAACAGGCCTTATTTTTGAGGATTTGGCAATAAATCCAATAACAAGTAAGGATTTTTCAAAAGAAAATCAACCTTTTTTGAAAACAGATTTAAAAGAGGCCAAGAAACTTTGGTTAGAGGGAAAAGAAGAGTTAGGTTTGGCTGAGAAAGAGGATATACCAATCCAATTAATTACATATGAAAATGAAGATATGTCAAAAGTAGCAGAGTATTTGCAAGGTGTTATTCATGAAAATCTCGAAGGAGCAAAAGTTTCGATAAATCCGTACCCAGTATCAGTTTTTATGGAGACAGCAAGAAAACAATCATTTGATATGTACTTGGTAAGTTGGGGAGCAGATTATTCAGATCCAAATGCGTTATTAGAATTATTTAGTTCTGACAATGCAAATAATTGGGGAAAGTATAATAGTATTAAATACGACCAGTTGTTATTAAAGGCAAAAGAAAATAGTTTGACACCAGAAAAACGATGGGATAATTTACTAGAGGCAGAAAAAATATTAATGGAAGAACAAGGCATTACACCTATTTACTATTCTAATCAAACGTATTTAAGAAATTCAAAATTGAAAAATATCATTTACCATAATGTAGGTCCTAGATTTGAATATAAAACAGCTGAGTTGCTAAACTAAGTAAATGAAAATAAATTCTATAACAAGTAAAGGCAAGAAACTTGTGAAGAAAATGATTAGACTGTACAATAAGGTAGATTTTTAAAAGGGAGAGAATAAAATATGTTAATTGGATCTCATGTAAGTATGAATGGAAAAAAAATGTTGTTAGGCTCTGCAGAAACAGCCAAAAGTTATGATGCAAATACCTTTATGATCTATACAGGTGCTCCTCAAAATACCAGAAGAAAACCGGTTGAAGAGTTAAATATTGAAGCTGGGATTGCCTTTATGAATGATAATAATATAGATATTAATAACATAGTAGTTCACGCGCCTTATATAATAAATTTAGGTAATACAATAAAACCACAAAATTTTGGTTTTGCCATAGATTTTTTAAGGCAAGAAATTGAGCGAGTAGAAGCTATCGGAGCAACTCAAATAACGCTTCACCCTGGCGCGCACGTTGGCGAAGGAGCAGAAAAAGGAATTAGTCAAATTATCAAGGGCTTAAATGAAGTTTTAAGACAGGATCAAGTCCCTCAAATTGCTTTAGAAACAATGGCAGGAAAAGGAACAGAAATTGGTAGAAGCTTTGAGGAGTTGGCACAAATTATCGATGGAGTAACGCACAATGAAAAACTTTCAGTTACTTTAGATACTTGTCACATAAATGATGCTGGCTATAACGTCAGAGAGGATTTTGATGGAGTCTTGGAAGAGTTTGATAAAATAATTGGACTAGATAGACTAAAGGTTATTCATGTAAACGACTCAAAAAATCCTCAAGGATCACACAAAGATCGACATGCTAATATAGGATTTGGAACTATAGGTTTTGAGGCATTAAGTAAAGTTGTTCACCACCCACAATTAAAAGAGTTACCTAAAATTTTAGAAACGCCTTATGTAGGTGAAGATAAAAAAACAGCAAAACCCCCATATGCATTTGAAATAGCAATGCTTAAAGAAAATAAATTTAATCCAGATTTACTGGATCTAATTACAAATAGTTAATAATTTATGAGAAAAGAGCTTTCTTTTTCACCTGTTTTCTAGTAAAATATTAACATGTGAGATTAATTAACTGGAGGAAGGAGTGTCAAAGATATGAATACAGGATTAGTTGTATTATTCATTGTGATTGCATTGTTATTAGGTGCAGTAGGTGGATTCTTTTTCGCGAAAAAAACATTTGAAGATCAGTTAGAGAAAAATCCTCCCGTTAATGAGGATATGTTACGTATGATGATGGCGCAGATGGGGCAAAAACCTTCTGAGAAAAAAGTTCGCCAAATGATGCAAAATATGAAACCACAAAATACTAAAAAGAAAAAATAGTATTAGTGTCATAATATTTTTCAAAAATACTGTAATAAAGCGGGTGCATTTTTTTGCACCTGCTTTTTTGTGTTAAAAAATTGTTATAAAAGGAGTGAACAACTTGGCTATATTTAAGAAGCTCTCTTGGTTTTTTAGAGAAGAGAAGAAAAATTATTTTATTGGGGTATTAGCATTAGTACTCGTAGCGCTAATCCAATTGATCCCACCAAAAATTATCGGGATAGTAGTAGATAGTGTAGCGGATCAAACAATCACTGGACATCAAATCGTATGGTGGATTGGTATTTTAATCATATCGGCTCTTGGTGTATATGGATTACGTTATGTTTGGAGAAAGCATATTTGGGGCGGGGCAGCAAGGCTTGAAAAATTAATGAGAAGACGATTATTTCATCATTTTACTCAAATGGATCAAGTGTTCTATCAAAAATATAGAACAGGAGATCTGATGGCACATGCAACCAACGATTTAAATGCTATTCAAAATGTCGCAGGCGCAGGAATTTTAACTTTTGCGGATGCATTTATATCTGGTATAACGACGGTTATTGCCATGATGCTTTTTGTAGATCCGCGTCTAACCTTAGTCGCACTAATTCCATTCCCGCTGTTGGCATTGTTATCAAGTAAGTTAGGCGCTAGGATGCATGAGGCATTTAAAGACTCTCAAGGTGCTTTTTCAAAAATAAATGATAAAACGCAGGAAAGCATTACAGGGATCAAGGTAATTAAAACCTTTGGGCAAGAAAAAGAAGATATTGAAGACTTCAAAGAGAAAATTAATTATTCTATCGAAAAAAATAATAAAGTAAACTTTTTAGATGCTCTATTTGATCCATTAATAACCCTCATTATTGGCATGTCCTATATTATTTCAATTTCTTTAGGAGGTTATTTTGTTGTTGAGGGAACAATTTCAATCGGTCAATTAATCTCATTTTTTAGTTATATTGGTATGTTAGTGTGGCCAATGTTTGCAATCGGTCGTTTTTTTAATGTCGTACAAAGAGGTAATGCGAGTTATGATCGAGTGGCTGATTTACTGGAAGAGAAATCCCATATAAAGGAAATAAAAACGGGTATTAATACATTAGCATCAGGTGATATTTCCTATTCAATCGATTCGTTTTCATATGAAGGAGATCATAAACCAACACTTTCAAATATTAAATTTAATCTAAAAGAAGGTCAGACTCTAGGAATTGTTGGGAAAACTGGAGCTGGAAAAACAACTATTCTAAAATTATTGATGCGTGAGTATGATGACTATTTAGGGAGTATTACTATAAATAGAAAAATTATCCAAGACTATACATTGGATGGCTTGCTGAATGCAATAGGGTATGTTCCTCAAGATCACTTTTTATTTTCAATGACTGTAAAGGACAATATTAGATTTGGATCTCCTATGGCAACACAAGAAGAAGTGGAGGCTATTGCTGAGGAAGCTGTAGTACATCAAGATATTTTAGGATTTTCAGATAAATATGACACGATGGTTGGAGAACGAGGAGTGTCCTTATCAGGTGGTCAAAAGCAGAGGATTTCTATCGCAAGAGCTTTATTAGTTCAGCCGGAGTTATTAATTTTAGATGATGCTTTATCGGCTGTCGATGCAAAAACAGAGGAATCTATATTAAATAATTTACGAGAATCAAGAGAAAATAAAACCACAATTATTAGTACTCATAGATTAAGTAGTGTGAAACATGCCAATGAAATTATTGTTATTGATGAAGGGAAAATAATTGAAAGAGGTAAACATGAAGAATTAATTGCTTCAGATGGTTGGTACAAGAAAATGTTTGATTATCAACAACTTGAAGACAAGATAGAAGGAGGTGCTAAATAATGGAAGAAGAAAAATCCGGTTGGTCAAAGTCCTTCACGATTAAGGAACAAACGGCAATCATCAGACGTTTGCTGTCATTCGCAAAACCCTTTAAAAGAGAATTTATTCTCTCTCTTCTATTTGCAGGTTTATTGGCAGTCGTTAATATTATTTTACCTAAAATACTACAAGTTTTTATGGATGATCATTTATCAACAGAAAATACAACTATGAACGTCATTCTTTATTTTGCGGGGTTGTATGCGTTAGGAATAATTTTTAAAGCAGTTGTTTGGTTTGGTCAATGGATTCTATATTTTAAAGGCTCTCTTAAAACATATCAATCAATTAGAGTTTCTTTATTTGAAAAACTTCAAACATTGGGAATGCGGTATTTTGACCAAACACCAGCTGGTTCGATTGTTTCCAGGGTTACGAATGATACGGAAACGCTTTTTGAATTTTGGTTAGTTTTTTTGATGGTTCTTTCAACTCTCTTTGGTGTAGTTGCTTCTTTTGTAGCGATGTCATTCATTAACATAGAATTAACAATTGTTTGTTTAATATTTTTTCCTATTTTAATGATTATTATTTGGTATTATCAAAAATTCAGTTCTCGAATTTATCGAGGAATGAGAGAAAAATTAAGCCAGTTGAATACCAAGTTGAATGAATCCATTTCAGGGATGGCAGTCATCCAATATTTTAGACAGGAAGAGAGATTAGAAAAAGAATTTGAAGAAAGTAATGATGACTATTTACAATCAAAATATGCCATGATTAAAACAAATTCTCTTCTTTTAGCGCCAGTCATCAACTTACTCTATGCATTAGCAACAGCTCTTGTTTTAGGTTTCTTTGGATTTAATGCTCTAAAATCACCAGTCGAAGTAGGTTTAATTTATGCCTTTATTTCCTACGTACAACAGTTTTTTAATCCAATGATTAATATGATGGACTTTTTAAGTATTTTTCAAGATGGCGTTGTTGCAGGAAGTCGAATTATAACGATTTTAGACCATGAGGAGCTTGTACCACAGCAAAACCCGGGAGCAAATGCTAAAATAAAAGAAGCAAAGATTGAATTTAAAAATGTTACATTTTCTTATGATGGCAATCATAATGTATTAAAAAATATTAGTTTTGTTGCGCATCCTGGAGAGACAGTTGCTCTAGTGGGCCAAACAGGTAGTGGCAAGAGTTCTATTATTAATGTTCTTATGCGATTTTATGAATTTTATGAGGGAGAAATTTTAATTGATGATGTGGATATTAGGGATTACTCCATTCAAGAGTTACGAGAAAAAATGGGATTAGTTTTACAAGATGCGTTCATGTTTTACGGTGATATCTCCAGTAATATTCGATTACTTAATAAAAAAATAACGGATGAGGAAATAGAAGCAGCAGCTAAATTTGTCCAAGCAGATAAGTATATTAATACGCTACCTAAGAAATACCATGCGAAGGTTTTAGAAGGTGGCTCAAGTTTTTCAAGTGGGCAACGCCAACTAATCTCTTTTGCAAGAACAATTGTAACGGACCCAAAAATTTTAGTTTTAGATGAAGCAACAGCTAATATTGATACGGAAACTGAAAACTTAATCCAAGAAGGTCTTAAGAAAATGAGGACAGGTAGGACAACGATAGCTATTGCCCACAGATTATCAACTATAAAAGATGCCAACCTTATTTTAGTTTTGGAAAAAGGTAATATTGTTGAGCGAGGTAATCATAATGAGCTTATAGCGCAAACAGGATTGTACTACGATATGTACCGCTTACAAAATAACCAAATTTAAAATTAGTGACTAGAAGATAAATATCCTTTGTTTTTAAGGATGTTATCTTCTTTTTCTTGTGTTAAAATTCTCTAGAGGAGGATACATATGAAAAAAAATAAAAAAAATAAATTTGAAACCGTTATCCCGCTTCTTTTAGTTATGTTTATTAGTGGGCTTTTAGGAAGTGGAATAGGTTATTTTTCAATGAAGGAAGGGCTGAGTTCTACAGCGATGCTTCTTTCATATGCTTTTTTAGCAGTTGCTTTTGTACTTCAAATTATTTTTCATGAAGCAGGACATTTGATATTTGGATTAATATCAGGTCATCAATTTTTAAGTTATCGAATTTTTTCTTTCTGTCTTATTAAAAGAGATGGAAAAATTAAGATTGTTAGATCAAAGGTACCAGGAACGATGGGTCAATGTTTAATGATTCCTCCTAAAATGAAAGATGAGCATTTTCCTTTTGCTCTGTATTTACTGGGTGGGGTTTTGGGAAACCTTATCATTAGTTTGCTAAGTTTTGTGTTTTATCCAATGAACCAAATTCTTGTTTTAGAGTTTATTTTAGTCGGAGTGCTTTTCATTTTGATGAACGGGATACCAAATGGCTTTAACGACGGAAGCACATATAAAATTGCTAAATCTTCTATCAGTCGAGAGCGTTTGTTATATATTCAGCTAGATAGTAATGCTAAAATGAGTTTGGGTGACAAATTTTCAGATCTTCCAACAGATTATTTTGATAGAATACATGAAGAGAGTGGTAGGACTTACTTTGAAGATTTTCAAGAATTTCTAATACTTGGTCTACTTTTAGAAAAACAAAATATGGAAGAAGTAGATCAATATATTGAATCATTGTGGAAGAAAAAGGATATTTATATTGTTCCTTATCAAATTGAATTAAAAAAAGAGATGTTGTATCATTTATTAGTTAATAAGAAAAAAGATCCACAAAAAGTCGATAGTAGGATCGATGTATTGATGAAGGACAGAGGGTTAGTGAAATATTTACAAACTAAAACAGTCAGTAATTTCCGAGTTCTTGCAGGAATTCAATATGGTTATGAGAAGAATGAGGAAAAAGCATTAAATAGTATACAAGAAGGTTTAAAAATGCGAGAAAAAGCTGGAAATCTTGGAGAGTTTTATGTAGAAGAACAACTTCTTTTAGCATTAGAAAATAAAATAACTGTTAAAATGAAGAGGAAATTAGAAAAAACTCAAAATACGAATAAGAATTAATTGAAGGTAAGTGAGGGATAAAATGACAACTTTATCTGATGTTGCTAAAAAAGCGAATGTTTCCAAAATGACTGTGTCAAGAGTCATAAACCATCCTGAAAAAGTAACGGATGAATTAAAAGAACTTGTGTTTAAAGCGATGAAGGATTTGGATTATAAACCCAACGTTGCGGCAAAAGCTTTAGCTAACAATCGAACACAAGTGATTAAATTTTTCATTTTAGAAGAAATTGATACAACGGAACCTTACTACATGACCTTGTTGATGGGAATGTCTAAGGAATTAGATAAACATCAATATTCATTACAGCTTGTAACAGAAAATAGTTTTGACGTTGGCCAAAGTGATGGTTACGTAATAACAGGAATGCGAGAAGAAGATTATTCATGGATTGAACGTTTAGAAAAACCTTTTGTTTTATTTGGAGAAAATCGTTATGGTTATGATTTTGTAGATACTGATAATGCTAGAGGAACAGAGTTATCGACTGAACATGCTGTTGAGTCAGGGTTTGAAAAAATTGTTTATGTAGGTATCGATGTAAAAGAACCTTTTGAATTTTCAAGAGAATCTGGTTATATAAATACAATGCAGCGATATCAAAAACTACCAGAGATTGTCCGATTTAAAAATCGTTCTAGGTACTCTGAAAGGTTTATACAAGAACAATTTACTAGATACCCTAAGAAAACAGCGTTTGTTTGCAGTAGTGATCGTTTAGCTATTGGGATCGAACGAGGATTGCAAAAATGTAAAGCAGCGATTCCAGATGATTATGGGGTAGTGGGTTTTGATGGAGTCTTTTTAGATCAAATAGCTTCACCTAGATTAACAACAGTGAAACAACCCGTTTTTGAAATGGGTGCAGCATGCGCAATGATGTTACTTAATAAAATTAAACAAAATGGAGCACCACAAGGAAATCAACAATTTGAACCATCGTTAATTGTCCGTGGCACTACTGAAAACTGTAAAAATAATTAATGCTTAAAAGAAGTTGACTCATAGTGATGAGTTGGCTTCTTTTTTCATATTTACGAATAACGTTTTTATAAAAAGGAGAAGAAATATGGTTAAATCTGTATTATGATGAAAAAATTCATTTTGTTAACGTTAACATGATATTAACTGTTGAGTTATTTTGTAACATTTCATAGACTATGTATGAGCTTACAAAGGAGGGAAATCCATGAATCAAAATTGGTGGGAAAAAGCCATTGTCTATCAGATATATCCAAAGAGCTTTAAGGATACTAACAATGATGGCATTGGAGATTTAAAAGGAATCATTGAGTCCTTAGATTACATTAAAGAGCTTGGTGTAGATACACTTTGGTTAAATCCAATATTTATTTCGCCACAAGTTGATAACGGTTACGATATTTCAAACTATTATGCAATAGATGAAATATTTGGTGACTTAGATGATGTTGAAAATTTGATTATAGAATCTCATAAGCGTGGATTAAAAATTATATTTGATTTAGTTTTGAATCATACATCAAGCGAGCACCCTTGGTTTCAAGAGGCAATTAAGGGACCTCAAAATATTTATCGTGACTATTATTTATGGTCGGAAGAAAAATTAGATGGCTCTCTCCCCAATAATTGGGAATCTTTTTTTGGAGGATCGGTATGGGAGAAAGATCATAAAAGTGAGGAATATTATTTCCACTTATTTGATAAAAAAATGCCAGATTTAAACTGGGCGAATCCGGAAGTAAAAAAATCGATGATAGATATAGCTAAGTTTTGGTTAAATAAAGGAATAGATGGCTTTAGACTGGATGCTTTTATTCATATGGTGAAAGATGATTTTTCATTAAATGTTCCTAACGTACCTGAAGGTGATATTGCTATAGCTGAAGAGTATTATGCTAATCTACCAGAAGTAAAACGCTATTTATCTGAATTCATCTCTGAAATAAAAACAATCAAATCAGATGCTTTTATTTTAGGAGAAGCAGCGTCAGCTACCCCTTTGTTAGCAGATAGTTATATTCGTGAAGACTTATGCAGTACGGTTATTTCTTTTGATCATTTTGATGAAATAGTAATAAATAAAGATGTTAGAATTCCAAAAGAATTGGCTGCTAAAACTATAGATGTTAAAAAAATGAAAGCTAACCTCAAGGAGTGGCAGGAGTCTTTAGGTAAAGGTAAGTATCCAACTTTGTATTGGAACAATCATGATATGCCTCGCATGGTCTCTCGGTTTGGAAATGATAAGAAGTATCGTCCTCAAAGTATAAAAGCTCTCGCAACAGGAATGTATCTTCTTCGTGGAATTCCTGTCATTTTATATGGAGAAGAAATAGGAATGAAAAATCTAGAGATTGATGATATTCATAAGTTTCAGAGTCCTAAAGCAATAGATCAGCATATACATCTTTTAGAGAGCGGTTTTACCAAAAATGAATCTCTATCTATTATTGCTTCAGCTAATAAGGAAGCAAGCAGAGGGGCTATGCAATGGAACAATACAGAATTTGCCGGTTTTTCAAAACGGAAAAGTTGGATTGGGGAAAATAGTGAAGCAGACTATAACGTCTTATCTGAGCAAAATGATGAAACAAGTATTTTACATTTTTATCAACAATTATTTGCATTAAAAAAAGAAGATTTATTTTCACTCGGAGAAGTCGAATTTTTAGAAAGTGCCGACAATATAATAGCTTATAAACGAAAATTTAAAGAAGAAGAAGCTATAGTTATAAGTAACTTTACAGATCAAATAGTGGAAAAACCAGTGTGGTTAAATCAACTAAATGGATGGCAAGTTGTTATTGATTCAGGGGAAAGTATCAATAACGGAAAACTTGCACCGTACACTTACAAAGTTTATAGAAGATAAGGATGATAGATAAATGGAAAGAGCAGCATTATTACACAGACCGGATAGCGAGTACGCATATCTTTTTGAAAAAGAGGTTATGCACATCCGTTTAAGAACAAAAAAAGCTGATGTTAAAGAAGTAAAAATAATAAAAGGGGATCCTTATTTAATTAATGAAGACAAGTGGTATCAACAATCAGAAACCATGTCAATTGTTGCCACTACAGAAGACTACGACTATTGGCAAATCGCTATCCATGCTGAATTCAGACGTGTTCAATACGCATTTCACGTAACTGGTGTTGACATGGAGGAGGTTTTTTATGGTGATCGTGGAATTTTTGATTTGACAGATGAAGTCATTAAAAAACCAGAAAATTATTTTAGAATGCCGTATTTTCAGGAGATAGATCGTTTTAAAGAACCAGAATGGGTTAAAGAAACTGTTTGGTATCAAATTTTTCCAGAGCGCTTTGCTAATGGGGACAAAACAAATGATCCTGTAGGAACGCTTGCTTGGGGGAGTAAATTACCTGGAAGAGAAGATTTCTTTGGAGGTGATTTACAAGGAGTGATAGATCATTTAGATTATTTAGTTGACTTAGGTATTAATGGTCTATATTTCTGTCCGATTTTTAAAGCATCGTCAAATCATAAGTACGATACTATTGATTACTTTGATGTTGATCCAGATTTTGGTGACAAAGCATTATTTAAAAAGTTAGTTAAAGAAGCACATAAACGTGGTATTAAAGTAATGCTTGATGCTGTGTTTAATCATATGGGCTACTACTCACCTCAATTCCAAGATGTTGTGAAAAATGAAGAAAAATCTAAATATAAAGATTGGTTCCATATTCATAGTTTTCCTGTAGAATTAGGCAAAAATGGCAATGTTGAAGGTGCTAAAACACTCTCATATGATACATTTTCTTTTACACCAATGATGCCTAAGTTAAATACTGCTAATATAGAAGTTCAAGATTATTTGTTAAAAATAGCTACTTATTGGATAGAAGAGTTTAATATAGATGCATGGCGTCTAGATGTAGCTAATGAAGTAGATCATCATTTTTGGAAGAGGTTCTACACAGAAACAACTGCATTAGATGAAGATTTTTATATATTAGGTGAGATATGGCATTCTTCTCAAAGTTGGCTGAATGGAGACGAATTTCATGCTGTTATGAATTACGCTTTTACAGAAACTATAACAAACTTCTTCGTTAAGGAAACTATAACACCTACAAAAATGGCAAGTGGTTTACATGAACAGTTAATGTTGTATCGAGATCAAACAAATCAAGTAATGTTTAATTGTTTGGATTCTCATGATACCGCGAGACTACTTTATATGGCTGATGAAAATAAAGATATTGCGAAAATGACATTAGCCTTTACTTTCATGCAACAAGGCTCACCCTGTATTTATTACGGAACTGAAATTGGAATGACGGGTGCAGATGATCCTGATTGCCGTCGTTGTATGGTTTGGGAGGAAGAGAAACAGGACTTAGAATTCTTAGAATTTACTAAGCAACTGGTTGCGTTAAGAAGAGCAGAACAACCTATTTTATCTTATGGAACATTGATGTTTGATACTTTAGATAACGAAGGGAAATTTGTTAGTTTTAGTAGTAAATCAGATAAAGGTAGTATTAAATCTTACTTTAATAAAGGAATTGAAAATCAAGTAGTCACAGGGGAAATTAATATTTTATTAAGTCAAAACATTGAAAAAACTAAAAACGGTTATGAGATTAAAGAGAATGGATTTATTATCTCTAAATAGAGTAATTGTGTTATCGGTAACATTGTAAAAACGGTTGCATTGTAAGCAGTAACAGAATATTCTAAGGGTGTAAAGAAAATACATAGGAGGCTTATTCAATGAAAAAAGGATGGAAGCGCTTTGGATTAGGTTTAGTTGCAGCGTCTACACTATTTACACTAGCAGCATGTGGAGGCGGAGATAAAAAAGATGATGCGAAGAAAGACAACACGTTAGAAGTATCAGTTGCAAAAGGTTATGTTAAATACATTAACGAGATCAAAGGTGACTTTGAAAAAGAGAATGATGTTAAAATCAAAGTAATTGAAAAAGATATGTTTGATCAGTTAGACGCCTTATCTCTAGACGGACCTGCTGGTAAAGCACCAGACGTTATGATGTCTGCTTATGATCGCTTAGGACCTTTAGGACAACAAGGACACTTAGCAGAAGTTAAGTTAAGTAAAGATTCTAATTATGATAAGACTGATGAGCGTCAAGTGACTGTAGAAGATAAATTCTACGGAGCTCCCGCTGTTATTGAAACATTAGTTATGTACTATAATAAAGATTTAGTTAAAGATGCGCCTAAGACTTTTGCAGACTTAGAAGAGCTATCTAAAGACGATAAATATGCATTTAAAGAAGAAGCAGGAAAAAATACAGCCTTTTTAGCAAAATGGACAGACTTTTATTCTACATACGGACTAATTTCTGGTTACGGGGGATATGCATTTGGTAAAGATGGTACAGATGCAAAAGATGTAGGGATAAATAATAAGGGAGCTGTTGAAGGAATTCAATATGCTACTGATTGGTTTAAAAATACATGGCCAAAAGGCATGATGGATAAAAAATCTGCTGGAGACTTTATTACAAATCAATTTATCGGAGGACATACAGCAGCAGTTATTGATGGACCTTGGGCAGCAGCTAACTACAAAGACTCAGGTGTGAATTACGGAGTTGCTAAAATTCCAACACTTAAAAATGGTAAAGAATATGAAGCCTTTGGTGGTGGTAAAGCTTGGGTTATCAGTAACTACTCTAAGGATAAAGATGTCTCTCAAAAATTTGTTGATTACGTAACAAATGATAAGAACCAAGAGACTTTCTACAAGTTAACTCAAGAAGTTCCTGCTAATAATAAAGCTCGTGAAGTTGCAACAAAAGAAAATAATGAATTAACAAACGCTGTCATTGAACAATATAAAAATGCAAAACCAATGCCTAACATTCCAGAAATGGCTGAAGTTTGGACTGGTGGAGAAAACTTAATGTTCGATGCTGCATCTGGCAAGAAAACTCCTAAAGAAGCTGCAGACGATGCAGCCAAAATCATTAAAGAAAATATCGAACAAAAATACGGAGAATAAGGGGATTAATCGGCAGAGCGCATACAAAAACTCTGCCGATTTCTTGTTTTTAGATAAGGAGAAATGGACATGAATACCACTAAAAAACAAAAAGATGTAAAAAAAGCGACCCTTCTTTCAATTATTCCTGGTTTAGGTCAACTATACAATGAGCAAAAATTAAAAGGATTTGTTTTTTTAGGCATCTTTGTAATTTTCTTAATTGAGCTTATTACTGTCGGATTTTCAGCAATTAATGGGTTTATTACTCTAGGATCAGTTCCAGTTGAAGATCATTCACTCTTTCTACTAATAGAAGGAACATTACAAATCATCATCATGGCTATCTTTTTTATTTTTTATGGCTTGAATATCAGAGATGCACGAATTGTTGCAAAAAAATGGAATGAAGGTCAAAAAATAAATACAACAGCAAAAGGAATTATTAATAATATTTTAGATGAAGGCTTTCCTTACTTGCTTACATTACCAGCTTATCTCGTAATGATAGTCGCAATTATTTTCCCTGTATTAGTTACTTTATTTATGGCCTTTACGAATTATGACTTTAGACATATCCCACCAGCAGGATTAATCGACTGGGTAGGCGTTAAAAATTTCTTTAGTATTTTCTTTTTAAGTTCATATCGAGCAACTTTTACTTCAGTTTTTAGTTGGACAGTTATTTGGACAGTTTGTGCTTCAACATTACAAATTGTGCTAGGTGTCTTAACAGCCGTGGTTGCTAATCAACAGTTTATTAAAGGAAAGAGATTATTTGGTGTTATTTTCTTACTTCCATGGGCAGTACCCGCTTTTATTACTATCATGAGTTTTTCAAATATGTTTAACGATAGTATAGGGGCAATTAATACACAAGTTATCCCAATGCTAAATCATTTACCACTTGTTGATATAGGAGCAGTGGCATGGAAGACTGACCCATTTTGGACTAAAGTAGCTATCATTATGATTCAAGGGTGGCTAGGATTCCCTTATATTTATGTAATGACAACAGGGATATTACAGTCAATTCCTGAAGAGTTATATGAAGCAGCAAAAATAGATGGTGCTAACGCTATTCAACGTTTTAAAACAATTACTTTACCGATGATTCTATTTGTAGCAGCACCTATTTTTGTTACACAATATACAGGTAACTTTAATAACTTCTCTATGATTTATTTATTTAACGATGGTGGACCAGGTAGTGTTGGTGGTGGTGCAGGGTCAACGGATATCTTAATTTCGTGGATTTATAAGTTAACAACGGGAAATGCACCTCAATATTCTATTGCAGCAGCAGTTACGCTGATTATTTCTTTCATTGTTATTAGTATTTCAATGATTGTATTCAAGAAGACAAATGCTTTTGATATGGAGGGAAAATAAGATGAAAACAACACACTCCGTAAAACGTACAAGATTCTTAACACATTTTTTTACGTATCTATTCATGATTGTTCTAGCTATCATCATCATCTATCCCTTATTAATTACAGTTAGTACTGCGTTTAAATCTGGAAATGTTAATGCATTTAACTTAGATTTTAAAGGTGAGTGGACACTAGATAATTTTACTCGTTTACTAGGTGATACGTTATATGGGAAATGGTATATCAACACACTAATTATTGCCATATTTACAATGGTTTGTCAGGTGGCAATCATAACTCTAGCTGGTTATACATACAGTCGTTATCGTTTTGTGGGAAGAAACAGCAGTTTGAAGTTATTTTTAATCATTCAAATGGTTCCTACAATGGCTGCTCTAACTGCCTTTTATGTTATGGCTCTTTTATTAAATGCATTAGATCAACCTTGGTTCTTGACGCTTATTTATATAGGTGGGGGAATTCCAATGAATACATGGTTGATGAAAGGTTACTTTGACACAGTGCCTATTGATCTAGATGAATCAGCTAAATTAGATGGTGCAGGCCATTTTAGAATTTTTGCTCAGATTGTGTTACCATTAGTGAAACCAATGATTGCAGTTCAAGCATTATGGGCATTTATGGGACCTTTTGGCGATTATATGTTAGCAAAATTCTTACTCCGTACGCCAGAAAAGATAACCGTAGCCGTTGGACTACAAACATTTATCAGTGATAAAAATAATCCACAAGTAGCATTATTTGCTGCCGGAGCAATTTTAATTGCATTACCAATTTCAGTATTGTTCTTCTTATTACAAAAGAATTTTGTATCAGGATTACTCTCTGGAGGAACTAAAGGATAGGAGCTTATCTTAATGAAGTCAAATCAATTTCCAGCTAGCTATTTTACTAATGCTTTTTCATCAAAAAAAATGTTTTTAAATCGTCATGAATTAAAAATCTGGCAAATGATCTTAGTTACGATTTTCTTGATATTTGTTATGTTGAATCCTGTGGCACTAAATGCAAACAAGTCACCTGAGTTTAACTTGAGCTCAATTATGCCAAATTTAATGAAAGAAATAAAAAAAACAGATATCAAATTATTTCAAGAAATGACATTTAAAAATAATGAATTAGTTGAAACAAAAATAGAAAAAGCTAGTGATTTCATTTATTTAAATGAATCTCAAAAGGATTTTGAAAAAGTAAAAACAGGGTTAAATTTCGAAAAAAATAAATTAATCATGAAAGATAAAAATGGACTGATTTTTGAGTTGCATTATGCTGAAAATTGGGATTTTTCAACTATTAAAACAATAGATGATTTTAACATATGGTTAACGAAGGAGTGGAATAGGCAAAATGCTCCATACCGAATTCTAAGTTTATCTCTTCTCGTTGGTATTTTAGTCGTAAGCAGTACATTGTTTATGATTTTTGGGACATCATTTTTCATATGGTTAACAAAGAAAAATCATTTATCGAGCATTAAAACTTATAAAGAGGCCATGAATGTAACGTTGAACGCTATGTTACTTAGTACATTGATTGCTACTTTTGTAGGAATTCTGCATTATGATATTAGTTTAATGCTTATGATACAGGCGTTTGGCTTAGCAATTCAGATATTGATCATTTTTGCAAAAACGAAATTTAATGATACTTTGGCTGTTGGTGGTAAGTTAAACTAAAAGGATAACAAAAAGTAGCTCAAAAATTGAGCTACTTTTTTGTTGAAGAATATTAATAAAAAAACAGATGACTTTAAGCTAAGATTCCTCCATCAATAATAAACTCGCTACCTGTGGAATAAGAGGATTCATCTGATGCTAAAAATAAGACCATATTAGAAACTTCTTTAGCTTGACCAATACGCTTCATTGGTATAGTTTGAATAAACATATCAATGTTCTTTCTTTGTTCTCCTGTAGCTTCCGTAACCATGGGTGTTTCGACCGCTCCTGGATGAACAGAGTTGACTCTAATATTTTTACTTGCAAATTCTAAAGCAGCTGATTTAGTTAGTCCACGAACAGCAAATTTTGAGCTTACATAAGCATAGCCCCCGCTGCTACCCTTAAATCCTTCAATAGAAGAAATATTAATAATGGATGCACTTTTACTTTTTTCTAATAATGGAACGCTATATTTCATACCTAGAAAAACGGATAACTGATTGATGTTAATTGTGCGCATGTAATCATCTTTAGTCATATCAATTAAGGGTTTGAAATAACTGATACCTGCGTTATTAACTAAAATATCCAAACAACCGTATTTACTATCGATAAAATTAATTACTTTTATCCAATCTTCTTCGTTTGTTACATCTAAACTGATAAAATGGGCATTCTCACCTAGTTCTTTAGCAGTTTCTTCCCCTTTATTTAAATCAATATCTGTTAGAAAAACTGTTGCCCCTTCTTGGATAAACGATTCGGCATGGCTTTTACCCATTCCTGCAGCTGCTCCTGTAATTAAAGCAATTTTTCCTTTTAATCTCATAATGAACCCCTTTCTTTTTCACAAATATATTTAAAATAACTACAGTTTTATTATATCATTTGTCTTATTTTTGTAAAATAAGAAGTATGGGATGATAGAAAAAAACGGAATTCATTTTATTATGTATTCCTATCATTTTTATTTTTCTCCGTGAATATCCATTTCAAAAATTAGTCCAAGAGCAATTAATGTTGCAACTAGGGAGGTTCCCCCTTGACTTAAAAAAGGTAGTGGAATCCCAGTTAAAGGAAGAAGACCGATTGAAGCGCCTATATTTTCAAAGGTTTGAAAAACTAACATAAAAACTATTCCAACACAAATATAAATATTAAATTTAGAGTTACTTTTTAAACCAGCATAAAAAATTTGAAAAAACAAATAAAAATATAAAATAATGACTAAAGATGCACCAACAAATCCGTATGCTTCTCCAATAAAAGTGAAAATCATGTCGGATTCTCTCACAGGAACGTAAACCTCAATACCGCTAGAACCTTTTCCAAACAAGCCACCTGATCCCATTGATATTAAACCTTGAACTTGTTGATAGGCAATTGTATCAGCGTAATCATAAGGATTTCTCCAAGATTTAACGCGGTTTAATTGATATTCTTTAAAATGAAGCGAAGCTAGGATATCATTTCCTAATTCTGTGAATACAAGTAGGATGAGAATGATCCCAATAGTTATTAATGTCCCAAAAACAATGGCGAGTATTCTCCAATCGAGGCCAACGGCAATTAATAAAGCTGCGAGAACACAGATAAAGACGAGAGATGTACCAAAATCTTTTTGCATGAACATTAAGATGAACAGAGGCAAACTATATAATAGTAAACTACCTAATAAGTTTAAATCAGATCGAAATGTTTTGTTTTCTTGACTCATATCGTATTTGATTAACTGTTTTGAAATGAACAAAATATAGGCTATTTTTGCAAGCTCGGAAGGCTGGAATTTGACACCGCCGATATCTAGCCATCTTTTTGTTCCAGTAATAGAATACATGTTAACATCATAAAAAAAATAAAGAGAGAGCATTAGCAAAAGAGAAAAAACATAGATCCATGGAACTAATTTCCAAATTATTTTTTTATCAATAAATTTAATTGCTATCATACATACAACGCCTATAATAACAAAAATAACTTGTTTAAAACCTTGATTAGTAGCAGAAATATCCTCATAAGTAGCTACCCAATACTGTAGCCAGATACTAAGTAAAAGCATTAAAAAAATGGGGAGTAGTAACCCATAGTTAATAGTGTGTTTCGTATTTCGATATTGTCTTCTAGACATCTAAATCATCCTTTATAGTAAAAATTAAAACATTCGTTTATTAATCTACCATTTAATAAACAAAAAGTGGTTACTGAAATGTTATTTTTAAATAATTCTTAATAAATAAAGAGTAGGCTGAATGATCAATCGCATCAGCTTACTCTTTAGTCGCTATCTTAAATAAATTTTTATTATGTTAGATGTCCTTTAGTCTTCCATACGCCTGATTTCCAACGTTTAATCATCAAGATAGCCCTTAACCCTTCATCTATTGCATAAGCTAACCAAACGCCAACCAGACCTAATTCTAGGGGGATTGCAAGCAGATAAGAAAAAGGCAGACTAACAATCCATAAAACAATTAAACTACAAATAAGAGGGAATTTCACATCTCCTGTTGCATTTAATGATCCCACCATAGTCATATTAATAGTTCGTCCAGCTTCTAGGAAAATGTCTACAAGAAAGACGACTTTAGCAATAGCGATAACCTCTGGATTGTAAGTGAAAATATGCATAATAGGGACAATAAAAATCCAAGTAATAATAGAAAGAACAGTTGTACAAATTAATCCTAAAATAATTGTGTTTTTACCTCTATGGTATGCTCTATCATATTCTTTTGCCCCAATATTTCTGCCAATCATAATTTGATTACCTTGGCTAAGAGAGGCAGCGATCAAATAAATAAACTGCGTGATTGCAGTTACGTAAGATTTAGCAATTAACATATTTTGTCCAAGAGAAGCGACAATCATTGTTACAACAACTTGAGAAGCTGTATATGATAAATTTTCTCCAGAAGAAGGGAGTCCAAGAGTTAAAATTAATTTTAACTTTTCTTTGGAAAAATCTTTTAAGGAAATTCTTAAAATATTAAAGCCAATTTCTTTCTTTAAGATAAAGAAGCCGATAAACAATGCAACAGTATTGCTGACAACAGCCGAAATACCAAGGCCTGCAACGCCTAGATTAGGTAAACCGAGAGGACCGTATAGTGCAATATAATTCCCAATAAGAACAAAGACAAGCGAAAACATTGGAATAATGAGAGCAGCTTTTGTTTTACCATGACTTCTTAAAGTAGCTATAATGGCTGCTGAAATTGAAGTGACAAATAAGCTTGCTCCAAATATTCGTATATATGGAATACCAATTTCAACAATATTATCTGGTAACTTCATAAAATTAAGAAGTTGCTCTGGGAATAAAACAAAAAGACTACTTAGTAAAAGACCAATGATAAAAGAACCAATTAAACCAGTAGTAATGACAGATTTTATTTGATCTGTTTTTTTTGCTCCAATTAATTGTGCAATAATAATTTGGACACCTACTGTGATAAAACCATAAATGAAAACAGATAAATTAAGTAGTTGATTAGCAGCACCAACAGCTGCTACGGCGGGTTCCGAATGTTGAGAAATCATCCAAACATTGACATTCCCAATAAAAACTCTTAGAAACATTTCTACAAATATGGGCCAACTCAGAAAAAATAAATCTTTGTTTGAAACCTTATTTTCTGAAAAAAAGCTATTGATTTTAGTTATAATAGAAATAGTTATTTCCTCCTTTTTTCCTTTATTCTTTTATTCTTTTATTCTTTTATTCTTTTAACAGTTTAGCCATATTTTTAAATAAGTCAATTATTATTTACTTGAATCTGTTTTTTAAGCAAAAGGATAGACTTTAAAAGGGTAAACAGTTAAAGTAGTGTATAAATGAATCGTAATGGAGGTATATATATGTATGATGTAGTAATTATTGGAGCAGGACCTGGTGGGATGACCGCAGCCCTCTATGCCTCACGCTCAGATTTATCCGTTTTAGTAATTGAAAGAGGTGCTCCTGGAGGTCAGCTGATGAATACAGCAGAAGTGGAGAATTATCCTGGTTTTGATCATATTTTAGGACCTGATTTAGCAATGAAAATGTATGAAAATTCTTCAAATTTTGGAGCAAACCATACCTATGGGAATGTAACTCGTATTGAAGATGAAGGATCAACTAAGAAAGTTTACTGTGATGATGAGGTTTATGAAACTAAGACTGTTATTATCGCTTCAGGTAGTGATCATCGTAAAATAGCTATTCCTGGTGAGGAAGAGTACGCAGGTCGTGGAGTTTCTTACTGTGCTGTTTGTGATGGCGCGTTTTTCAAAGATCGTCACCTCTATGTGATTGGTGGGGGAGACTCAGCAATTGAAGAAGGGATGTATCTAACACAATTTGCCAGTAAAGTTACCATCGTTCATCGTAGGGATGCATTAAGAGCACAAAAAATATTACAAGACCGTGCGTTTAAAAATGAGAAAATCGACTTTTTATGGAATAAAGTTCCCGTTGAAATTACAGGGGATGACAGGAAAATGTCAAATATTACATTAAAAGACACTAAAACAGATGAATTAACTCAGGTTGAAGCAGATGGTGTGTTTATTTATATTGGATTAGATCCATTAACAGAACCTTTTAAAAATTTAGGAATAACTAATGAAGAAGGTTGGGTACAAACGAATAATCATATGGAAACAACTATTCCTGGCATATACGCCATTGGTGATGTGAGGGATACTGTTCTTCGCCAAATAGCTACGGCAGTTGGAGATGGAAGTATTGCAGGTCAAGAAGTATACAAATATATAACAAGTTTGGAAGATAAATAAATAAAAACGTTTAAAGTTAGTAGGGATGATAAGTTATCTTTACTAGCTTTTTTTGTTCTAAAAATAAAAATATGTTTATTTTATGGAAAACATATTTTCTTTACTCAATTCTTAATGGAAGTGGTATAATTAAGACTAATTAAAAAACAGAGGTGAATAAAAAATGAGCTGGAAAGAAATTTATCTAGAATGGAAGCAATTTAACGGGATTGATGACGTGGTAGCAAAAAGCTTAGTCACAATGGAAACGAATGAAACCGAATTAAAAGACGCTTTTTATGCACCGTTAGAATTCGGGACTGCAGGCATGAGAGGCATTATTGGTGCGGGGATTAATCGCATGAATATCTATATAGTTCGACAAGCTACTGAAGGCTTAGCAATGTTTATTGAAAGTTTAGGAGTAGAAGAGAAAAAGAGAGGTGTTGCGATTGCTTATGATTCAAGACATCAATCACCTGAGTTTGCAATGGGGGCAGCAGAAACATTAGCAGCGCATGGTATTACTTCATTTGTATTTGAAAGTTTGAGACCAACACCTGAATTATCTTTTGCTGTGAGACATCTTGATTGTGTGGCGGGTATTATGATTACAGCAAGCCATAATCCGGCTGCATATAATGGGTTTAAAGTATATGGAGAAGATGGAGGACAAATGCCTCCGCAAGATGCTGATGCTGTAACAAAATTTGTTAGGTCCATAAAAAATCCGTTAGCGATTGATTTCGTACCACAATTAGAAGCGGCCGATTTAATTAATATTATCGGAAAAGAAGTTGATAATGCTTATCTGGAAGAAATTAAATCAGTTACAGTTGACTCTGATTTAATTAAGAGAAGTGGAAAAGATTTAAAAATGATTTTTACACCACTTCATGGAACTGGAAAAATGTTAGGGGAGAAAGCTCTAAAACAAGCAGGTTTTGAGAGTTTTAAAATAGTACCTGAACAAGCAATTGCAGATCCAAATTTTTCAACAGTCAAATCACCGAATCCAGAAGAACACTCAGCATTTGAGTTAGCGATTAAACTTGGTGAAAAAGAAAATGCCGATTTATTAATTGCAACCGATCCTGATGCTGATCGTCTCGGGGCAGCTGTTAGGATGCCAAGTGGAAGTTATGAAGTGTTAACGGGTAATCAATTAGGAGCTATTATGGTTCATTACTTGCTTAACGCTCAAAAAGATCATGATATTTTATCAGATGATGCAGTTGTGCTAAAATCAATAGTGTCCAGTGAACTACCGACTGCTATATGTCAAAAATTTGATGTTAAGATGGTAAACGTCTTAACTGGTTTTAAATTTATTGCTGAAAAAATTAAAGAATATGAGAAAGGGAATTCTCAAACCTTTGTTTTTGGCTTTGAAGAAAGTTATGGCTATTTGGTTAAGCCTTTTGTTAGAGATAAGGATGCTATCCAAGCGTTGTTATTGCTGGCTGAAATAGCCGCTTTTTATAAAGAGAAGAACCAAACCCTTTATGATGCAATTGAATCAATCTATGAAGAATTCGGCTATTTCGAAGAGAAAACAATTTCTGTTACTATGGATGGTGTTGAAGGAGTTAATAAAATTCAACAATTAATGAAGGATGTTAGAAGTAATATTCCAACTACATTTGCTGATGTGAGTGTTTCTTTTTATGAAGATTACCAAACGCAAACAAGAACTTATCTTTCAGGGAAAGAAGAATCTATAGAATTACCAACAGCAAATGTTTTAAAATTCTTTTTAGAAGATGGTAGTTGGATAGCAATAAGACCATCAGGAACGGAGCCAAAAATTAAATTCTATATAGGTGTCAAAGGTAGTAGTAATCAAGAAACAGCGAAAAAAATTGTCGATTTTGAACGATCAGTTGGTCAATTTACTAAGTAGTTAACTATTTTTATTAATATGAAGTGGGGATGGAAATGAGTATCGAAGGTGTGACAGAAGAGAGTATCCAAAAAGTGAGTAAGTTTTTCAAAAGTATTAGTGATCCAACAAGGCTTCAAATCTTACTGGCTCTTTCTGAAGAGGAAATGAATGTAACGATGATTACTAATAAATTAGGGATGGAACAATCAGCGATTTCTCATCAACTAAAATTGTTAAGAGATAATTATTTAGTGAAATCAAGAAAAGAAGGTAAAACAGTTGTTTATTCTTTAGATGATCAACATGTTACGGATATCCTTACGGAAACATTCCTTCATTTAAAGCATATAGAATGCTAGCTATTTCAGTTTTTTCTGAAATAGCTTTTTTTTATAGAAAATATTTTGTATACTTAATAATAACATGAGATTAAAATGAGTTTTTTTTTAATTAGAGAGGATGTTGTAAATGAATAAGTCTCTAAAAATCGGCTTATTAGGGCTTGGGACTGTAGGTGCTGGAGTTCCACTAATTTTAGAAGAGAATAAATGGAAAATTGAATCAAGTATAGGAATGCCTCTAATCATAGAAAAAGTGTTTGTTAGAAGCATAGAAACTAAACAAGAGATAGCCTCTAAGTATCAACTTAAATTGACTACTGATATTGCTGATATATTGGAAGATAAAACTATAGATATTGTGATTGAGGTAATGGGAGGCGTATCCTTAGCAAAAACAGCCATTGAGCAAGCTATAAAAAATAAAAAACACGTTGTAACTGCTAATAAAGACCTGATTGCTCAACATGGCGATGAGTTATCTAAACTAGCTCAAAAAAATAATGTCTTTTTATATTATGAGGCTTCAGTAGCGGGAGGCATCCCAATTTTGAGAACGTTAGCAACTAGTTTATCTGGTGATGAAGTAACTAGTGTTAAAGGAATCATCAATGGAACAACTAATTTTATGTTGACCCAGATGGGGGAGAAAGATTGTTCTTATGATGAGGCTTTATTAGAAGCACAGCGACTTGGTTATGCAGAAGCAGATCCAACAAATGACGTTGAGGGAATCGACGCAGCCTATAAGTTAATTATTTTAGCAAAATTTGCTGTAGGTATGTCGATTTCTATAGAAGATATTGGGATTAAAGGAATAGCTAATATTTCGCTTAATGACATACAAGTGGCTGATAAGTTTGGTTATAAGATAAAATTAGTAGGAAATATAGAAAAAATAGACACAGGGATTGCAGTTGAAGTTTCTCCTGTATTAGTTCCTAAGTACCATCCTTTAGGAATTATAGAAAATGAGATGAATGGTATTTTACTAAAAAGTAATGGAATAGGAGAGTCTTTTTATTATGGACCTGGAGCCGGAGAGAGACCAACAGCAACAAGCATAGTTAGTGATTTGATAGCAATAGGAAAAAATGATCTATCTATTGCTTTACCATTCAACACATTCAATGCAGAAATAAAAATATTGTCAAATGATCAACTTAAATCTCAATATTTTTTAGCGTTAGAGTCAGATGATCCTGAAAATTTAGTTAACAATGTAAAACAAATTTTAACAATTGAAGAGATAATAACCGAAAACTTTTGGGATGAGTCAAGAAATTGTTTGTGCCTCATTATTCAACAAACTATAAATGAGTCAATGTTAGTCAACTTAAATAATCAATTTAGCAAAAAAGGAATATCAGTTATATCACACTATAAAGTACTGTAAAAGGAGAGGATAGTATGAAAATAATGGTACCTGCGACAACCGCTAATTTAGGTCCTGGATTTGATTCTTTCGGCTTAGCATTATCCTTGTATCTTGAGTTGGAAATATTAGAAGAAACAAAAGAATGGAAAATAGAGCATGACCTTGATGGGATACCTCAAGATGATCAAAATTTGATTATTCAAACTGCCTTAGAAGTTTTACCTAATTTAAAGCCTCATAGATTGCAAATGAAAACCGATATACCGCCCGCCCGAGGTTTAGGAAGTAGCTCTTCAGCAATAGTAGCAGGTATTGAGTTAGCGAATCAATTAGGTGAATTAAACTTATCAATCAAGGAAAAAATAAGAATAGCTACTAAGATTGAAGGGCATCCTGATAATGTAGCACCAGCCATTTTAGGAGGATTCGTAGTAGCAAATCAAATAGAAGAAGAAATTTATTATACAAGACATGTATTTCCAAAATGTGATTTTCTAGTGTTGATTCCTAATTATGAGTTGCAAACTTCAGCAAGTCGTCTAGTCTTACCAGAAAGATTGACATATGAATACGCCGTTGAGGCAAATGGAATAGCTAATGTGGCACTAAGCTCTTTGCTTTCTGGAGACTTAAATCAAGCAACTTTTTTAATGGAACAAGATAAATGGCATGAACCATTCAGAATGGCATTAGTACCAGAGTTAAAAGAAGTTAGGGAACAAAAGGAACAGCTAGGTTTTTATACAGCCTTATTAAGTGGAGCAGGGCCTACAATATTGATTTTGTGCCCTGAAGAAGTCACAAAAAAAGTAGAGAATTATCTATTAACAACTTTTAAAAATTTTGATGTCAAACATTTGATAATTCAAGAATTAGGAGTTGAAATAAAATAAAAAAGTTGACCCAATTGGATCAACTTTTTTTATTATTAAGATCTTTGCTGTTTGCCAGCATTTCTCCCAGAACCATTATTTCTTGGTTTGGCAGGAGCAGGTTTTTGCTTAGGTGTAACATCTTTTACCTTTGGTGTAACGGTCTTAATTGGATTTTTCGCCAAGTGAGCTGCAATTTCAGCTTTTACTTTCGGTTTGTGGTAAAGATTTGTAATCAATGATTGAATACAACTGAAAATACCACCGACTACCCAATAAAGTGTGACACCAGCAGGTGAACTGAAAGATATCATAATAATCATAATTGGTGACATGAAAATCATCATTTTCATTTGTTTCTTTTGTTCAGCAGACATGCCAATCATGCTGATGTAGCTTTGAGCAAAGTAACTAATACCAGCTAAAGCAACAAGTAAAAGACTAGGTTTTCCTAGATCAATTCCTAAAAAGACTGAATCTTTAATACCAGGTGTGAATTTTGCGGCATAAAAGAGAGCTGTAAATATAGGCATTTGGACCAATAAAGGTAAACACCCCATACCACCCATTACATTAATGTCATTCTCTTTGTACATTTTTTGTAATTCTTGTTGAGCAGCGATGCGTTCTTCATTTGTTCCAGCAGACTTCATCCGTTGATTGATGTCGTCTGTAAGAGGCTTAACAGCAGCCATTTTTTCTTGCTGAATCATTGATTTCTTCATCTGACTAAGACCAAGAGGCATAATAATTAAGCGCACAACAATTGTTAGTAAGATAATAGCTAAGCCAAAGCCCAGTCCCCAATTATCAGCTAAAAATATAATCATATTGCTCATCGGTTTTACTAAAAATTTATAAACAAATCCTTCACCCGTTGGATTTCCAGCTTTATCAGCTTTTACACAACCAGATAAAAAGATTAATAAACCAAGTAAACCAGATGATAGTATCCATCGTTTTAATCGTTTCATTCAATTCGTCCCTTTACTTTATTCTACACAAAGATTACTATATCTAAAATCGTCTGATATTACAATCAAAAGTTGAAATATAATTGTTAAGATATTATTGAGAAATAGTTATAATCTGGAAAATCAGCGTTTTCGTTCAAATCGATTTGATCGACACGACCAAAAGGAGCCGGTGATTTTTTTATTTCTTGAATAAATATGTTTATATTTTCTTTTTCCCCCATTGCTTCAATATACACATCTCCGTTAGGCTCATTTCTAACAATACCGCAAATGTATAGCTTATCAGCAACTATTTTAGTCATATACCTAAAACCAACCCCTTGAACTCGTCCAACTACTTGTATTGTGATTTTCATAAACTAACCTCTACTCTCATTTTATTAAGTCTATTATAGACTTAATTATTAGAGACTTACAATCAGCTAAAAAGTGTAAAATTTGTTATAATAGAGTTGAATGAGAGGGATAAAAGTGAAAATAATAGAATCAGCCAAAAACGATTGGGTCAAACAAATTAAAAAATTAGAAAAAAAGAAATATAGAGATTTAGAAAACCAATATGTGATTGAGGGAGAACATCTAGTAGAGGAGGCTTTAAAATATGGTGGCGATATCAATTGCGTAATGGTTTCTGAAGATAGCATTACTAAGTATCAATACTTACTAGATATGATTGATGAGTCCAAGCAAGTTCAAGTTTCAAAAGAAGTAATTAAGCATATTTCAACTCTACCTAGTCCACAGCCAATCATTGCAATTGTTGGAAAAAAAAATAAAGTTGAAACTATTACAAAGACAGAGCACGTTCTTCTTTTAGATAATGTCCAAGATCCAGGGAATGTAGGAACGATGATAAGGACAGCAGATGCTGCTGGCTTTTCAAAAGTAATTTTAGGTAAAGGAACAGTCGATATTTATAGTCCAAAAGTAGTAAGGTCGATGCAAGGAAGTCAATTTCATATTGAACTAGAGGAAAATGAATTATCAACAGTTATAAATGAGCTTAAAATTTCAGGTTACAGTGTATACGGTACTGAACTAAATGAAGAAGCTGTCCCTTTTTCTCAAATCAACTCAGTCGATAAAGTAGCTATTTTGATGGGAAACGAGGGACAAGGGGTTTCAAAGGAATTGTTAGATATAACAGATCAAAATATTTTTATTCCGATGAAAGGTAATGCTGAATCACTTAATGTTGCAGTAGCCGCAGGTATTGTCATGTTTTCGCTTTAAATTATTACAAAAGTATTAAGAATAATTCTTTTCGTATAATAGATTGGAATAATTTATTATTTCATGCTAAAATACATTAAATCAATTAAAGGGAATTACAAAAAAGACATATTACAAAAGGAAAGTGAAATAACCATATGACATTAGACTGGAAAAATGATACTGAATATTTAGAATTAGTCGAAGATTTAATTTACACTGAGGATGTACAAAGCTTATCAGCTTTTAAACAACATCACTATTCAAATCGTTTGGAACATTCAATTAATGTTTCATATAGAAGTTTTTTACTTGCAAAAAAATGGAATGGTGACCTAAGAGCGACAGCTAGAGCAGGATTATTACATGATTTGTTCCACTATGATTGGCGAGTTGAAAAACAAACCAAAGGATCTCACGCTTATGCTCATCCACGTGTTGCGTTAAGTAATGCTAAGAAACTAACAGAAATTTCAGAACTAGAAGAAGATATTATTGTGAAACATATGTTTGGAGCAACAGTTGCTCCTCCTAAGTACAAAGAAAGTTACATTGTTACATTAGTAGATAAATATTGCGCTTGTGAAGAAGTTGTAGTTCCTTTTTATGAAAGAGCAAAATTCAAAGCATCAACTTACTTTGGATTAGCTAACGTCTAATGTTTAAGCCGACTTGCTAGAAATAGTCGGCTTTTTGATTTATAATAAGTGCACTACTTCAATGACCTATGATAAATGAGGTGAAATAATGGAAACATGTGAAAGTAGAAAGTTTATGCTTTGTCCTAAATTTGAAAAAACATTTGAAATCTTAGGAAAAAAATGGAACGGGCTAATATTAGATGTTCTGATTGAGGATGGTTCTCAACGTTTTGTTGAACTAGCTAATAAGATACCAGAAGTGAGTGATCGTGTACTAGTTGAACGTTTGAAAGAACTTGAGGAAAAAGGACTCGTTGACAGAACAGTATCAAATGAAGAAAAAAATCGTGTTGAATATAGCTTAACTGATAAAGGAATGGCTTTAAAACCTGCTATGGAAGAAATTAAGACTTGGGGAGAGAAATGGGTAGATCTATAAGAATAACCTTGACCTATCCTTTTATTTCTTGTAGTATTGTAAACAAGCAAAATAAAAAAACGTTAAGAGAAAAAAGTAATTTAGCTATTTTTCAAAAGGGAGACTTGCCTTAGACTGAAAGCAAGTTGTTAAAGAATTAAATGAAATTCACTTCTCAAGTTGTTTATAGAACAGTCATAAACCGGTGAATTCATCGTTAACAAAAAGAGTGTACACTTTTTTAGTGTAAATGAGGATGGTACCGCGAGACATCGTTCCTTTTTATAAGGAATGATGTCTTTTTTTGTTGCTAAAAAGAAAGGGTTGAAAAATGATGTCTTTAAAACAAACATTGGAACAATTGAAAGAAGAAACATTAGCTAAAATTGGTTCAACACAAAATTTAGACCATTTAAATGAGATTCGTGTCCAAATTTTAGGGAAAAAAGGATCAATTACTGAAGTATTACGTGGTATGAAGGATTTAGACCCAGAAATGCGTCCGGTTGTCGGAAGTTTTGCTAATGAGATAAGAGATCACTTAACAGAAGAACTAGAAGAAAAAAAAGTAGAACTAGAACAATTGGCAATTAACGCATCACTTGAAAAAGAAACACTGGATGTTACCTTACCTGGTGTGGAACTAAATACAGGGACACCGCATATCTTGACTCAAGTCATGGAAGAGATTGAAGATGTGTTCTTAGGATTAGGGTATGAAATCATTGAAGGTTATGAAGTCGAACAAGATAAATACAATTTTGAACGAATGAATATTCCAAAAGACCATCCTGCTCGGGACATGCAAGATTCTTTTTATATTAATGACGAGGTCTTATTAAGAACCCATACCTCGCCTATTCAAGCTAGAACTATGGAAAAACATGACTTTTCAAAAGGTTCACTAAGAATGATAAGTCCAGGTAAAGTATTCCGTCGTGACAGTGATGATGCAACTCACAGTCATCAATTCCATCAAATTGAAGGGTTGGTAGTAGATGAGAATATCACAATGGGTGATTTAAAAGGAACATTAGAAGTATTACTTAAAAAATTATTTGGTGAGGAACGTCAGATTCGTTTACGCCCAAGCTACTTCCCATTTACAGAACCTTCTGTTGAGGTTGATATTAGTTGTTTCAAATGTGGTGGTAAAGGATGTAACGTATGTAAGCAAACGGGTTGGATTGAGATTCTTGGAGCAGGTATTATTCATCCAAGTGTCCTTGAGATGTCAGGGATTGATTCAACTAAGTATAGCGGATTTGCATTTGGTTTAGGACCTGACCGAGTAGCTATGTTGAAATATGGTGTGAATGATATTCGCTATTTCTATCAAAATGATTTACGATTCTTAGAACAATTCAAGGTAAAGGGGTAATAATATGTTAGTATCATACAAATGGTTAAAAAAATTAGTTGATCTTGAAAATATTACACCAGACGAATTAGCAGATAAAATGTCTCGTTCTGGAATTGAAGTAGAAGATGTCGTTGTTCCTGAAGATGGTTTGAAAAAAATCGTCGTAGGAGATGTGAAAGAATGTAAACCACATCCAGATAGCGATCATTTGTCTATTACTCAAGTTGATGTGGGTGAAGATGAGTTATTCCAAATTGTTTGTGGAGCTCCTAACATTCAAGCGGGTAAAAAAGTGATTGTTGCTTTACCAAATTCTCGAATTACAGGTAACGTAAAGATTAAAAAAGGTAAAATGCGTGGTGAGGTTTCTCTAGGCATGATTTGTTCATTGGATGAATTAGGTTATACAAGTAGTGTTGTACCAAAAGAATACGCAGATGGTATTTACTTCTTACCAGGAGAAGCAATTCCCGGAGAACCAGTCTTTTCATACCTAGATATGGATGATTCGATTATTGAGCTTTCTATTACGCCAAATAGAGCAGATGCTTTAAGTTTACGTGGAGTCGCTCATGAAGTTGCAGCCATTTACGATCGAAAAATTAGCTTTCCAACAAAAGAATTAGTTGAAGCTACCGACTCAGATATTAAGGATTTTATTAGTGTTAAAGTTGAAAATATGGAAGATACACCAACGTATCGTATGCGTGTTATTAAGGATGTAACAATCAAAGAAAGCCCACTATGGTTGCAAACTCTCTTAATGAATCAAGGTATTCGTCCGATTAATAACGTAGTAGACGTAACAAATTATGTACTACTTCTGTTTGGACAACCACAGCATGCCTTTGATTACGATAAACTTGGAAGTAAAGAAGTTAGCGTTCGTCGTGCAACTGATTCGGAAAAATTAGTAACATTAGATGAAGTGGAACGAGAACTAACAACTGAGAATTTAGTCGTTACAAATGGTGTTAAACCCATTGCTTTAGCAGGTGTTATGGGAGGACTTGACTCTGAAATTACTGAAACAACCACTACAGTAGCTTTAGAGACAGCACTTTTCCATCCGACAATAACGCGTAGAACAGCAAGAGGATTTGGCTTATCTAGTGAGTCTAGTAAACGATTTGAACGTGGAATTAATGTGGCGACGATTGAAGAAGCGAGTAACTTTGCAGGTCAAATGATTGCTGAACTTAGCGGTGGAGTTGTAGTAAAAGGTGAAGCTATTAGTAATAATTACGAACAAAAAGATGTGGTGGTTTCAATTACCTTAGAGAAAATTAATCGTTCATTAGGAACTGATTTAACTATCAAAGAAGTATCAACTATCTTTAATAGTTTAGGATTTAAGCACACAGAAGAAGCAGAAAAATTTGTTGTTTCAATCCCGCCAAGACGTTGGGATATTTCAATTGAAGCTGATTTAATTGAAGAAGTAGCTCGTATTTTTGGTTATGATAACCTACCATCTACCTTACCAACTGGTTCATCAGTGGCAGGGAAGTTATCCAAAAATCAACGAATTACGCGTAATATTCGTCGTAATTTAGAAGGTAAAGGATTAAGTGAAGCAATCAGTTATATGTTAACTACACCAGATTTAGCGACAGCATTTGTTTTGAATAAACAAGACGTTATTTCTTTAGATTTCCCAATGAGTGAAGAACGCTCTACAGCTAGACAAAGTTTAGTACCTGGGTTATTAAAAAATGTTTCTTATAATCAAGCAAGGAAACAATCTCATGTTGCATTTTATGAAGTAGGAAATATCTTTGAAGTATTAGAGGGACAGGATCTACCAAAAGAAACAAAACATGTATCAATGGCAATCTCAGGTGTATGGGATGCTAAAACATGGGATAGCCCTGCTAAAACAGTTGATTTTTATACCTTAAAAGGGATTACTGAGAATTTATTGACTGCCCTTGACTTAAAAGATGTGACTTTCATTCCGACTAAAGAATACGCTGAAATGCATCCTGGAAGAACGGCACATGTTAAAGTTGGAGAGACTGTTATTGGTTTTATTGGACAAGTTCATCCGCAATTCGCTAAAGAAATTGAGATTCAAGATACTTATGTGTGTGAATACGATTTAGATCTTATTTGTGAGTTAACTAAAGAAGAACCAATTTATAAAGAAGTAGGTAAATACCCATCTATTAAGCGAGATATTGCGTTACTATCTGATACAGCCATTTCGAGTCAACAGATCGTGGATGTTATCCGTAGTAAAGGTGGTAAACAGCTAGTAGAAATTCATTTATTCGATGTGTTCCAAGGTGAAAAATTAGGACATAATAAAAAATCATTAGCTTATTCACTGATTTTTAGAAATGATGAAGCAACACTAGTTGATGAAGAGGTCACTTCTGTTGTTGAAAAAATTAGTTTAGCATTGTCTGAAGAGTTAAATATTGAAGTAAGATAGTAACTAATTTGAGGTTAAGACAAAGTGAATTTAGCTTTTGTCTTAACCTTTTTTCTATTTCAATAAAATTTAGCTATATTCAAGGGAAATAAACGAATGGTTACTAAATAAGAAGGATGTGAGTGGATGAAGCCACAAGGAAAATGGAAAGGTAAAGTAAGTTATTTCATGCGCAGTAGGTATGGCCAAAATGATGTTTTAAATAAACATATTCTTTTCTTTAGTTTTATTTCATTAATAATCTATCCATTTACAACGCATGTATTGGGATTGGTTTTATCAATATTGCTACTAGCTTATTCATATTTTAGAATTTTTTCAAAAAATATCTCTGCTAGAAAAAAAGAGAATGAAACGTACAAGAGATGGCTAAGCCCTATCAGATTTCAAATAGAAAAATTTAAAAATAGAAAGAATTATCGTTATTTAAAGTGTCCTAACTGTCAACAAAAAAGTCGCGTTCCAAAAAATAAAGGAATGATTCGAGTAACTTGCCCAAAATGTCAACAGGTTAGAGAAATTAAGTCATAAAATGTCTATAGAATATTAAAGATTCACTTGATATATTAAACAGCGTTAAGAAATAAAGAAAAACGAGTTGTTTTTCTTTATTTTTTTTTGTTTAGTTGTTACATTGTTCAAGGAAGCAAAACGAAGGAGGAAATAGAATGGGAAAAGTGAAAAGTGTTTACCAACAAAATGAGATGATAAAGAAAATGATTGTAGTGGTCCTTTCTGGTGTCACATTGGCTGTTGCATTGAATTTATTTTTAATCCCGGCAAATGTCTTTTCGGCAGGTGTTAACGGGATTGCCCAATTAGTTTCAGGTATTTTAGGTAAGAGTTTTAATGTGAGTATAGATACAGGGATTTTGATTTTTATCATGAATGTTCCCATTGCTATTTTAGGCTGGATTAAGTTAGGGAGATCTGCAACGATATATAGTTTACTAACAGTTGTCTCAGTTACTGTTATGACTTTAATTGTTCCAATCATCGAGGTAACTGATAATCAATTACTAAGTGGTATTATTGGGGGAGCATTAACAGGAATTGCTGTTGGAACAACTATGAAATATGGTTTTAGTACAGGTGGTATGGATATAGTATCTCTTGTATTAGCAAAAACAACAGGTCGTACTGTTGGTTCATTAATGTTGATTATTAATGCATTTATTGTTGCTACAGCAGGGTTTGTATTTGATTGGGAATCAGCACTATATACAATTATTTCGATATTCTGTACAACTCAAATGGTAGATGCCATTCATACAAGTCATCAAAAAGTTACAGCCTTTATTACGACATCTAAACCAGATGAAGTCGTTCACTCTATTCAACAAGAACTTATTAGAGGTATGACGTTACTACCAGGAAAAGGAGCTTACTCAAAAAATAATGTTTCAGTCATTATGATTGTTGTGACTAAATATGAATTATATGAATTAGAACAAGCAACCTACATGGTAGATGATCGCGCCTTTATCAATATAGTTCCAACTCAAACCGTATTTGGTAGTTTCTGGAATGAAGATCAACAAAAAGAAGCAAAACAAGTTATAAAAGGGAATTAATTCCTTTTTATGCTTGTTTTTTTTTGGCCTAAAACCCTTGTGTTACCAGTCTTTTAAAATAAAATTAAGTTTTCTTGAAAAAAAAGCTTGCATTTTAATTTATCAAACCATATACTTTGAATATCAAATCATTTGATTATCAAACTATTTTTTCATTGCTTTTTATTTTTTTTACCCATATACTTTGATTATCAAACTAATTGTGAGAGAGGCATGTAAAATGGATGAAAAAATAAATATCGTCAATGCCCAACTAGTAAGAGTCTTTAATGACATTTTAACAATTGAAGAAACAGAACTTAAAAAAAGTCAGTTTTCTGATCTATCAATCAAAGAGATGCATACCATTGAGGCCATCAGCGTGGGTGAAAATAAAACAACTGGAGAAGTAGCAAAAGAGTTATCCGTTACAGTCGGCACACTGACTGTTGCAGTAAATAACTTGGTAAAAAAAGGATATGTAGATCGTGTGAGAAGTGATAGTGACAGACGGATTGTTCGTTTGAAACTAACTGATCGAGGAAGATTGTTTTATCGCTCCCATCAACATTTCCATAAAAAAATGGTCGAAGCAGCTTTAGAAGATATGGCTGTAGAAGAAAAAGAAGCCCTTGTAAGTGGTCTTCAAAGTCTTCATAACTTTCTAAAAAAGTATTATTAGTTCTAGTGAGGAGTTGTAATGATGAATTTGTATCCTCAAATTACGAGGGTAGCTAAGTATCTACCGTCTAATATAGTGACAAATGATGATTTAGAAAAAATAATGGAAACAACTGACGAATGGATATCGTCAAGAACAGGTATCAAGGAGCGTCGAATCTCTCAGGGAGAAACAACTGCGGATTTAGCCACAGAAGTTGCCTTGAAATTAATCAATGGCATTGATGTGTCGACAATCGACTTTGTCATTGTTGCAACGATGACTGGTGATTACGGGACACCGTCAACCGCTTGTCTGGTTCAAAGTAACATTAAAGCTACTAATGCTTTTTCTCTAGATGTTAATGCAGCTTGTTCTGGCTTTGTCTTTGCTCTTTCCACCGCTGAAAAATTTTTATCAAGTGGAAATTATCAAAGAGGACTAGTGATAGGTGCTGAAACCATGTCTTCCATGCTGAATTGGACAGATAGAAGTACAGCTGTTTTATTCGGAGATGGAGCAGCCGGTGTGCTACTAGAAAAAAGCTCTCAGGAACCAATGTTTATTGATGAGCTACTTCGTTCAGATGGTAGAAGAGGAATGGCACTTTTTGCAAAGAAAAATAATAATAACAATCCATTTAAAGCAGCAGATGAAACTAATTCTAGTGGAATTGAAATGGATGGAAAAAAAATATTTGATTTTGCCTTAAGAGACGTTTCAAAAAACATGATAGAAATACTTGAGAAAAACCCTGAATTTAAAAGCGAGCTAGATTTTTGTTTAGCTCACCAAGCCAATAGTCGAATATTAGAAGCGATTGCTAAAAAGACTAACATTTCAGGGGATAAATTTTTAAGTAATGTCTCCCATTATGGGAATACATCAGCAGCATCTGTTCCACTTCTGTTAGTCGATGAGATTGAGAAGGGAACATTAACTCTAGGTAGTCATCAAAAAGTGATGATGACCGGCTATGGAGCTGGATTAACCTGGGGTAGTATTTTATTAAAACTATAACTAAAACAAAACTATTATTGGAGGAATTATTATTATGACAACATTCGAAAAAATTCAAGAAATTATTGTGGACCAATTAGGAAAAGAAGAAGAAGAAGTGAAATTAACAACTAACTTCCGTGAAGAATTAGAGGCAGATAGCTTAGATTTATTCCAAATTATGAATGACATTGAAGATGCATTTGAGGATTCAGATGTGAAAATTGAAACTGACGAAGGTTTAAATACTGTGGAAGACCTAGTGAAGTTCGTTGACAAACAAATAGAAGCAAACAAATAAATTAAAGGTAAATTTTTGAAGGAAATAGCTATAAAGTCAGGGACTTTATTAGCTATTTTTTTAAAACACTAAAGAGGGTGAATAAATGAATAAATCAAGAATTTGTAACATGTTAGATATCGATTATCCCATTTTTCAAGGAGCAATGGCTTGGGTAGCAGAAGAAAAATTAGCTAGTGCAGTAGCAAATGCTGGTGGTTTAGGCCTTATTGCTTCAGGACACGCACCAAAAGAAATTATTAAGGAAAAAATTGATATTGCCAAAAAATTAACGGATAAAACATTTGGTGTTAACATTATGTTAATGTCACCATTTGTTGAAGATATTGTTGATTTAGTGATTGAAGAAAAAGTCAAAGTGATAACAACAGGAGCAGGTTCTCCTGGAAAGTATATGAAACGGTTTAAAGAAGCTGGAATTATTGTGATTCCCGTTGTGGCTTCAGTAGCACAAGCTAGACGTATGGAAAAAGAAGGGGCAGATGCTGTTGTTGTAGAAGGTATGGAAGGTGGCGGTCATATTGGAAAATCAACAACTATGACATTAGTGCCACAAGTCGTGGATGCTGTTTCAATTCCAGTCATTGCAGCAGGCGGTATTGGAGATGGACGTGGTGTTGCAGCGGCTTTAATGTTAGGTGCTGAGGCAGTACAATTAGGAACAAGATTCTTAGTATCAACAGAGTCGATTGCTCATCCTAACTTTAAAGAAAAAGTAGTAAAAGCCAAAGACATTGATACGGTTATTACTGGTCTATTAACAGGGCATCCAGTTCGCGGCTTGAGAAATAAGTTAACGAAAGAATTTGAAAAAGCGGAACGATTTGAAGGCGGACAAGAAAAACCTGACTTTAATCGCTTAGAAGATTTAGGTAAAGGTGCGTTGAAACGTGCCGTTATCGATGGAGATACTAAAAATAGTTCGATGATGGCTGGACAAATTGCAGGATTAGTCAAAACTGATTCCCAAAGCTGTTCGGAAATTATCCAAGAACTAATGACTGAAACCAAAAAAGTCCTAAATGAACGCTCACAAATTTGGGGTGCATAAGGAGTAAATAAATGAAAATAGGATTCGTATTTAGCGGTCAAGGGTCTCAATACCTTGGCATGGGAAAAGAATTTTATGACAGCTCAAGCCATTTTAAAAATAGAATGGATCAAGCAAGTTCTATTTTAGGAACTGATATTTCAAAAATAATGTTTGAAGAAGAAGAAACCCTAAATTTGACTGAATACACACAACCAATTATTTTAGCAATGAGTGTTGCTATTTCAGAGATGATAAAAGAAGCCACCGCAATTAGAGCATCCATGTGTGTTGGCCTTAGCCTAGGAGAGTATTCAGCACTTGTTGAAAGCAAGGCACTTAGTTTTGAGTCAGCGATCTCTCTTGTAAACAAACGAGGGAGACTGATGCAAGAGGCTGTTCCTGCTGGTGTAGGAGCGATGACAGCTGTTATGGGTGTCAGTCGGGAAGTGGTTCAAGCAGCTTGTCAGGAAGCTTCCTTACAATCAGGTGTTTATCCAGCGAATTATAATATGCCCGGTCAAATTGTGATTGGTGGCTATAAAGAGGGCGTTAATAAGGCTGAAGAACTGTTAAAATTAGCGGGAGCTAAACGATTAATTCCGCTGAAAGTTAGTGGTCCATTTCATACGCCATTACTAGAGAGTGCCTCGATTCAGCTAAATGAATTATTAAATAAAATAACGTTTAAGAAGATGGAGTTACCTGTCATTAGTAATGTAACAGGTCAAGCTATCTCATCAACAACGGATATTGTAGGGCTACTAACAAAGCAAGTCATGTCACCAGTTTATTTTGAAGACTGTATTAGAACTATGATTGACTCGAAAGTCGATACGTTTATTGAAATAGGTCCAGGTAGAACACTATCGAGTTTTATTAAAAAAATCGATCGATCAGTGACAGTATTAAATATAGAAGATTCAAAATCATGGGATAAAACAGTGAACTTTTTGTCATCGAATAAGGGAGGACTTTCATCTTGTTAACAGAGAAAACAGTAGTTATTACCGGCAGCTCTAGAGGGATTGGTCGTGGCTTAGCGATTCAATTCGCCAAAGAGGGAGCCAATATTGTCTTAAATGCTAGAAAAGCAATCGAGTCTGAATTAATTAAAGAAATCGAATCATATGGGGTAAAAACTCATGTTGTTCTTGGTGATATTCAGTATTTTAATGAAGCAAAAAAATTAATTGATGAAGCAAAAGCTACTTTTGGTTCTATCGATGTTCTGATAAATAATGCAGGGATTACGAGGGATATGTTACTCATGAGAATGAAAGAGGAAGAATTTGACTCAGTGATTAATGTCAATTTAAAAGGAACCTTTAACACGATTCAACATGTTTCAAGTATTATGTTAAAACAAAAATCAGGTACAATTATCAATCTTTCAAGTGTGATTGGTTTAACTGGTAATGCGGGACAAGTAAACTACGCAGCTAGTAAAGCAGGTGTGATTGGTTTAACTAAATCCGTTGCAAGAGAACTTTCTTCAAGAGGAATTACGTGTAATGCCATTGCCCCAGGATTTATTGAAACAGATATGACAGACGTTTTGAGCGAAAAAGTTAAAGAAGCAACTATCGCTCAAATTCCTTTGAAAAAATTAGGACAGGTTCAAGATATTGCTAGTGCAGCTGTCTTTTTAGCAACAAACAAATACATCACAGGTCAGGTCATCAATGTTGATGGTGGCATGGTCATGAATGGCTAGGAGGTAAAACATGAGACGAGTTGTTATAACAGGAATGGGCGCTGTTACACCTTTAGGAAATACAGCAGCAGAATTTAAAGAAAATATTATGGCTGGAAAAAATGGGATTGCCAAAATTACCAATTTCGATGCCGCAGAAACAGGTATCACAGTGGCGGCTGAGGTAAAGGATTTTGATCCGACACTTTACATGGAGAAAAAAGAAGCCAAACGCATGGATATGTTCTCTGTTTTTGGTATAGCAGCAGCCACACAAGCTATGACTGATAGTGGCTTAACAGCTGAAGCAATGAACGCTGATCGTTTAGGAGTAATAGTAAGTTCTGGAATCGGTGGGATGAAAACGATTCAAGATCAAGTAACTAGAATGAATGCAAAAGGCCCAAAAAGGGTTGCTCCCTTCTTTGTTCCAATGGCAATAGGAAATATGGCTGCGGGCAATATCGCGATCAAAGTTGGTGCAAAAGGCATATGTACATCCATCGTAACAGCATGTGCTTCAGCTACAAATGCGATTGGTGAAGCATTTCGAAATATTAAGCATGGTTATTCTGATGTGATTTTAGCTGGTGGAGCAGAAGCAACGATTTGCGAAATCGGTATTTCAGGATTTGCGGCATTAACAGCATTGACACCTGCGACTGATCCTAATCGTGCCTCAGTTCCCTTTGATAAAGAGCGTAGTGGATTTGTCATGGGAGAAGGAAGTGGTGTTTTAGTTTTAGAAGACTTAGAGCACGCTTTAAACCGCGGAGCTAAAATCTATGGTGAAGTTGTTGGGTATGGCTCTAATTGTGATGCTTTCCATATAACTAGCCCTAATCCTGATGGCTCAGGAGCGGGGAAATGTATGCTTCAAGCAATGGATGAGGCAGGAATCACAGCTAAAGACGTTAGCTATGTGAATGCTCATGGGACAAGTACACCGACTAATGATGGTGCTGAAACAACAGCCATCAAGTATGCCTTTAAAGAAGAGGCTAAAAATATTCCCATCTCAAGTACGAAAAGTATGGTTGGTCATCTACTAGGGGCAGCAGGAGCAGTTGAAGCAATTGCTTGTTTAGCAGCTTTAGAGAATGATTTTATCCCACCAACAATTGGCTTAGAAATGGCTGATGAAGCGTGTGATTTAGACTATGTACCAAGAGTAGGAAGAAAACATGAAGTCAACTATACATTGAGCAATTCACTTGGATTTGGAGGGCATAATGCAGTAATATGTCTGAAGAAATGGCGAGGTGAGTAATCTTGAATGTTTCTGAAATAAAAGAATTACTTGAATTATTTGAAGCAGGCTCCATTCGAGAGTTGGATTTGAAACAGGAAAATATAGCGCTATATCTAAATAAAAATGAGATGAATCGTGCTATTCCAACTGTAAAATCAGTTGATCAGCAACTAAATCCGCAACAAGAAATCTTACCAAATATCCCTCCAGTTGAAACAGCTGCCTTAGTGGAAGAGCCTGTTGAAGTCAAAGGAGAAACCGTTAATTCACCTATTGTCGGTGTCGTTTACACTTCAAGTGAACCACAAGCTCCAGCTTTTATGAAAGTTGGCGATAAGGTGAGTGTGGGTGATACGATTTGTATTATTGAAGCGATGAAGATTATGAATGAAGTTAAAAGTGATAAGGCCGGTACAATTACCGAAATACTAATAAATAACGAGGATGTAGTGGAGTTTTCTCAACCCCTTGTCCGTATCGTTTAGGAGGAATTATATGCAACTGAATGTACAAGAAATTATGGAAATTATTCCAAATCGTTACCCAATTATGATGGTTGATAAAGTCACTGAACTAGAGCCTGGGAAATATGTTAAAGCGATTAAAAATGTGACATACAACGAGTCATTTTTCCCAGGACATTTCCCAGGAGAACCTGTTATGCCGGGTGTATTAATTTTGGAAGCACTAGCCCAAACAGGTTCAATTCCTTTATTAAAAAGTGAAGAATTTGAAGGTCAAACAGGCTACCTAGGAGGAATTGATAAAGTTAAATTCCGCCAAAAAGTTGTTCCAGGAGATGTTTTAGTGATGGAAATGGAAATCATCAAACAAAAGGGTAATATTGGTGTTGGTAAAGCAACGGCATCAGTCGAAGGCAAGAAAGTCTGTACTGCTTTAATGACTTTCATCATCGGAGCGAAATAGTCATGTTTAACAAAGTTTTAATCGCCAACCGAGGAGAAATTGCCGTCAGAATCATTAGAGGCTGTCGTGAGTTAGGGATTAAAACAGTTGCTATTTATTCTGAAGCTGATAAACAGGCTCTTCATGTGGAAATGGCAGATGAAGCTATCTGTGTGGGGCCTGCAAAAGCAACTGAATCTTATTTGAATATGCATAATGTCTTGAGTGCTGCCATTGTCAGTGGAGCAGAAGCTATCCACCCAGGTTTTGGCTTTCTAGCAGAAAATAGTTTATTTGCTGAGATGTGTGAAGAGTGTCAAATAAAATTTATTGGGCCCAATCCACAGACGATTGACTCAATGGGGAATAAAATAAACGCTAGAAAACTGATGATTGATGCAGGTGTTCCAGTTATTCCAGGGAGTAATGGCGAGGTTTCCACGTCTATAGAAGCAAGAAAGATTGCTAAAGAAATAGGCTATCCTATTATGCTAAAAGCCGCTGCAGGTGGTGGTGGTAAAGGAATTCGAAAGGTTCTAGCAGAAGCAGATTTGGAGAAGCAATTTCAGTCAGCTCAACAAGAAGCCTTAGCCGCTTTTGGTAATGGTCAAATGTATATTGAAAAAATTATTTATCCGGCAAGACATATAGAGGTACAAATTTTAGGGGATCAAGAGGGTCACGTCATTCATCTAGGAGAAAGAGATTGTTCCTTGCAACGGAGTAATCAGAAAGTTCTAGAAGAAGCGCCTGCCTTTGAATTACCTGAAGAGTTAAGAAATAAAATGGGAGATGCTGCATTAAAAGCCGCTCACGCCGTTTCTTACGAAAATGCGGGAACGATTGAATTCTTAGTAGACCAAAAGAATCAATTCTACTTTATGGAAATGAATACCCGTATTCAAGTGGAACATCCTGTAACAGAGATGGTAACAGGGGTTGATATCGTCAAATGGCAGCTAAAAATTGCTTCAGGTAAGTCTTTAACGGTTCAACAAGATGACATTAGTTTAACCGGACATGCGATTGAGTGCCGAATCAATGCCGAAAATCCAGATTTCAATTTTGCTCCATCACCAGGAACGGTAACTAATTTATTGTTGCCAAGTGGTGGTATTGGCTTACGAGTAGATAGTGCCATGTATACTAATTACACAATCCCACCTTACTATGATTCGATGATTGCAAAGGTAATCGTTCACGGAGAAAATCGAATGGAGGCACTAGCTAAAATGCAACGAGCATTGTCGGAACTAGTCACTGACGGCCTTGTAACGAATCAAGAATTTCAATTAGATTTAGTGACACATGAAGCTATTATCGCTGGAAAATACGATACTAGTTTTTTACAAGAAACGTTCTTACCAAAATGGAAGAAGTAAAATAAACGAGGAGGAGAGATATGGGCTTATTTAAAAAAAGAGACTATATTCGTATCACTCCATCCCAACCAGAAAAACAAGATGGGCATCAACAAAAACCAGTTGCACCTAATGGCACGTGGGAAAAATGCCCAAGTTGTCATAAGGCACTTCACAAAAAAGAATTAGGTGAAGAGAAAACGTGTCAACATTGTGGGTACGGATTTCGGATTGGGGCTAGACAAAGACTAGCATTAATTGTTGACGAAAATAGTTTTGAATCATGGGATACAGATATTGCTTTTAAAAATCCAATTAATTTTCCGGGCTACGAAGATAAGATTAAGTTAGCGAAAGAAAAAACAGGAATAGATGAGGCAGTATTAACAGGAAAAGCTCAAATTAATGGAAGTGACGTTATAATTGGTGTCATGGATAGTCGTTTTATTATGGGAAGTATGAGTAGTGTTGTAGGAGAAAAGATAACACGAGCCTTTGAAAAAGCCAGATACTTAGGATTACCCGTTATCATGTTTACTGCATCAGGTGGGGCTAGGATGCAAGAAGGTATTATGTCCTTAATGCAAATGGCTAAAATTTCAGCAGCTGTTAAACGACATAGTGAAGCAGGCTTGCTATACATAACAGTTCTAACCGACCCAACAACGGGAGGCGTGACCGCTAGTTTTGGGATGCAAGGTGATATTATTTTAGCAGAACCTCAAACGTTAATTGGATTTGCAGGTCGCCGAGTGATTGAACAAACGATCAGACAAAAATTACCAGATGATTTTCAGAAGGCAGAATTTTTACTAGAACATGGTTTTGTTGATAAAATAGTCCCAAGACACGAATTGCGAAAAAGCTTATCATTTTTGCTTCAAATTCATGTAAAAGGAGAAGATGTATATGACGAATGTTAAAACAGCAAATGAGATTATCAAATTAGCTCGTGATGCTAATCGTCCTACTTCCTTGTCATTTATTGAGCATATTTTTGATTCTTTTATGTCTTTTCATGGTGATCGCTATTTTGGTGATGATAAAGCAGTGATTGGTGGAATTGCCTTACTAGGTGGTAAAGCTGTGACTGTTATTGGGATTCAAAAGGGAACGAGCTTAGAGGAAAATATTGCCACTAATTTTGGCTCTCCTAGTCCGGAAGGTTACCGGAAAGCTCTTCGTTTAATGAAGCAAGCCGAAAAATTTAATCGTCCCATTATTAATTTTGTCAATACACCTGGCGCATTCTGTGGAATTGAGGCAGAAGAAAGAGGCGAAGGTGAAGCAATTGCGAATAACCTTTATGAGATGAGTCAATTGAGTGTACCAATCATTTCTATTTTTACAGGGGAAGGTGGAAGTGGTGGCGCATTAGCTCTAGGATTAGCAGATGAAGTTTGGATGTTAGAAAATAGTATCTACTCCATTCTCTCGCCAGAAGGCTTTGCCTCTATTCTTTGGAAAGATAGCTCTCGGGCAGAAGAGGCAGCTGAAATCATGAAGCTAACCTCATACGATCTAAAAGAATTAGGGGTTATTGAAAAAATTATTGAAGAAACATCAAATGAAGAGACTTTATTACTTGAAGACATTAGCCGAATAATTAAAACTGAATTAATCAATAAACTGAATCAATTAGAAAAATTAGATAAAGAAACCTTATTAAATAAGCGTTACGAACGGTTTAGACAATTTTAACAGTCAAAAAAGAGTGAGATGACTCTTTTTTGGCTTTTTTGGTCCAATTTGATGTATAATACAAACAGCAGATAAAAAAATAAACTGATAGAAACGTTGTTTACAAATGAACCTATGTCAGTTATTATGAAGAAGATTTGAGAGGAGTGCTGATAAATGAGTGAAAAATGGACTGAGAAAGAATTAGAAGGAATTAAAGACGATATTTTATCAACTTTGGAGACAGTAATTGACCCTGAGCTAGGTATTGATATTGTAAACCTTGGCCTTATATATGAAGTAAACATAGATGATAATGGGTATTGTGAAGTGAAAATGACCTTAACAACTATGGGATGTCCTCTGGCAGATGTTATTACAGAACAAATCCATGAAGCCTTGAAAGAAATTGATGAAGTGAAAGAAGTCGAAGTGAAACTTGTGTGGTATCCTGCATGGACGACTGATAGAATGTCGAGATATGCAAGGATTTCGTTAGGGATTAAGTAGCGGTATATCAACGTTTGTAAGTGTTTCGGTTAAAATTTGATGAGTAAAATACTCACCTAGTGCGGTATCCAAGATATATTTTTAGTGTCATGGATTACTTACTAAAAGAGTCAAATTTTAGATGAATACCAAATTAAAATGACAAAAAGTAATAAGCTCTTTCGTTAACTAAAAGGTTAGCGAAGGAGCTTTTTTGTTATGGAAACATTGTTATTAAAGGATTTAGTAGAGGAGTTAGCTTTTAGCGATAGAGCAAGGGGATTATCTCCAAAGACAATAAAAAAACACGGGAAAACTTTAAGTTTATTTTTGAGTTTTTTAGCAGAAAAAAATGTTGACTCACTTGGTATGGTCACCGTATCTCATGTTCGTGGTTTTTTGATTAAAAATATTGAAGAAGGAAAAGCAGAAAGTTACGTAAATAGCCATCTACGAAGCATTAGAGCGTTTTTTAGGTATTGTGTAGATGAGAATTACATGAGAGAAAAAGAAAATCCGTGCTTGTATGTAAAGTGGGTGAAAGAGAGACAAATTGTTATTAATACATTCTCTGATGATGAAGTCAAAAGAATGTTGAAGTTCGCTAGGGAAAGAACTTTTATCAGTGTGAAACGTAGAGATAAATACCATCTAGGACTTCAGACAAAATTTACCAATGAAAGAAATTACTTATTATTATTAGTTTTAGTTGATACTGGACTTAGGATAAGTGAAGTGATGAACCTTAAGCATTATCACATTGAAGAGTCACAAATAAAGGTAGAGAATGGTAAAGGAAAGAAAGATAGAGTAGTACATTGCTCGCCAACAGTCTATAAAGCGTATTTAAAGTACCTTAGAGTAGCCAATAGCTTTTTTGAACACTACGACATTAGGAAGGATGAATATGTATTTCTAACGAAGAATGGTAAACAATACAGTTATATCTCAGCAGAGAGAGAAATTAAGAGAATTGGTGTTGCTAGTGATGTTAACCCAAATATTAGAATAAGCCCACATACTTTTAGACATTATTTTACTCAGAAACTTGTTAGAAATGGTGCAGATATTTATATGATTCAAAAACTATTAGGACATGCTTCAATTAAAACTACTGAAGTCTATCTACGGTCGTTAAACATTGATGATGCGATAGAAAAAGCAGTCAAACACTCTCCATTACAGACAATTAAGTAGAGATGAATTGACAAGAACAGTAATAGTTCATAAGCTTGCAACAAAGTTTATTAATCATTCACTATTACTGACACCATGAAACTATTAATCAAGTAGAAGGAGTCAGCAATGAAGAAAGTAGCATACATCAGAACATCAACAGGCAAGCAAACATTAGGCATAGAAGTCCAAAAAGAAGCTCTTAAAGCCTATCAGCCAACACATTGGTTCATTGAACAGGTTAGTGGTCGTAAAGAGAACAGAGAGCAATTAAACAAGGCTTTAGCCATTCTAGAAGAAGGTGATACACTCATAGTCTATAAGTTGGACAGATTAGGTAGAAGCACTAAACAATTAGTTAATCTCATTAGTCAGCTCGAGGAGAGAAAGATTCATCTCAACATCATAACTGAGGGAATTGATACCGCAACAACGACAGGAAAACTTATTTTTACAATCTTATCAGCAGTTGCAGAGATGGAAGCTAGTTTAATATCAGAACGTACAAAACAAGCTCTGGCGATGTCTGAGAACAAAGGTGGCAGACCTAGACTAGATAATGAAATTAAGCTTAAAGTCTATGATATGTATCATTCAGAGCAGTATACAGTAAATGAATTGATAAAGTTCTTTAAAATAAGTCGCAGTAGTGTTTATAGAATTATTCAAAAAAATAACAAAGGTTGATAAACTTTTAGTAAGTATCGTATAATGATAATCAGAAACGAACGTTTTTGAGACAAATAAAATTATACAAAACTGACTGACTAAGAATCTTATGAAATCAACCTTTTGGTTATTTTGTAAGGTTCTTTTTCTATTTATTTCATTATTATCTAATTCGTTCGTTTTAGACACAGTCTAATACAGTGTTAGTAATAGTGAAATTATGGAGTGAAAGGAGCTAGTTTGTTTTATTAGGGGCGTGGCTTTTTACCAAAATAGAGGAGTTTGATTTGTGGTGATGTTAGTACCACAGTTAGCTCTCAACTTATTAAAATTGGAGGATGTTAAAATGATTCAAAAGGATTATGGTTTAAATGGAGTAAAATTTTTAAAAATATTGGGAATTGTGTTACCAGTTTGTATATTTATTTTTTATTTGTATCTCTATTCAACAGTTCTCAATGTTGAAGATATTTCTGGTTATGAATATTCAGAAAGTAATCCTGTATTTATGTGGACAGGAATTATTTACTCAATAATGTTTTATATTTTCTATCAAGTTGTCTTAAGGATTTACATAAACATAGCTATAATTGCTAAGAATATAGATAGAAAGAATATTGAAGAGTCATTACCGAAGCTAACAAATAGCTCAGAGAGTCAAGAAACTCAAAATTAAGACGAGAAAGGTGATATAAAATGAAAAAGTATTGGAGAATTTCTATTCTATTTTGGGTTTTGTTTGTTATGGTTGGATGTTCTACGAGTAAAGTAAGTAAAAATGTTGAGAAACAAACAACAGATACATCTGATATAGTTAATGAAGAAAATGATGATGAGAATATCAAGACACAAAGTATTTCAGAACATTTTACAGATGGATTAACAAATGAAGAAATATGGTTTGAAGTTTCAGTTGATTCAACTAATGATATTTCTCCCACAGCACATATAACGGCTTTATTGCTAACTGATGAAGGTTATCATGATACTGGGTATGGTGAAGCGTTTGGAGCTCGTGGGTTAATGGGAGATGGTGGTTATATTTATGTACCATTAAATAATAATGATAAAACAAATAATCCACAAGTAGTTGAGTTATATAAACATTTTGTAAATGATACTCTAAAACAAATTATTTATCAAAATTATTTAGAGGAAAGTATTGTGAGTCAACGAAGAAAAGTATTAGGGAAATCTTATGTACCACAAACTTCAAAAGAATTGACACATCAAATTGTATTAGATGCTGATTCAAAAATTAAATATCAAAGGTTAATTTTTAAAGGAGAAGAAACGTATAATGCTGAATCAAATAGGACTGCTCATGTAAAATATATATTTAATATAAATGAAGATTCTGTAATTATTCCTATGTCATCAATGAGCTATCCAACTGCTTATTTAGTTGGAGTAAAAGGAACTAATATTAATGATGACTATGAGGATAAATTTTTTGTTAAATTTTCTAATGAGAAAGAAAAATATGTTTTTGATGCTTTATATACTGATGCTAATGTAGAAACAGTAACTGTGGAAGATTAAATAGCTGTTATTATATATCTATCGTTTCTCAACTATACAACGAAATAAATGCAAAATACGAGTATATACGGTATAAAGTGCCTTAAGTGATTTAGCACCGTGTTTACTCGTATTTTTGTTACAGATAAATATCATTTTAATAGGAGTCATCCTTTTTACCACTTCAAAGTAATATTTGGAGTGTTTTTTATTTCTATTATTATTTGCCAAAGGTTTGCTATAATAATTATTATAAAGTTTTGAAGTAGGTGAAAGAGTGTTTAAGACTAAAATAAAACAATTAACGAGTATAAAGCCTAATACGACTAATATATTACAGTCACAAGATTCTATAGTTATTGAAATTGCTAGAGGCAAGAATCAATTAAAGTTTGATTCAGTAAGTAATTATTTTAAAAGTACAAAAGAAGATTCAAAATATTTTGTTGATTTATTATTTTCATATAAGAAAAATTTACTCTATACAGTTACAGATGAAAATTATTGGTGTCCAACATGCGAACGTATAATCAGAAAATACTATGATTCCTCAAGTAATAGAGAAATTAAAGAAATTATGAATACTTATCGAGGAACAATGAACTGTCAGAATAGTACCCTTAACGAATTAATTGATGCCAATTATCCAATTCTGTCACTTTTACCGAGTGGAAAATACATCATATCAGTTAGGCAGATATTTCCTACTTTTGGTGAAAGAAAAATATTCTCAGACTTTACTGATAAAATATTAACAGCCTCAGTAGATTCATATTATAGATTCTTGGGTGGAGACAATGGACATATTTCAGTTGATTCTTCTACATGTTACATGTTGCCTACTCAAACTAGTCATTCTTATTCAAAGGAAACACTAAATAGTTATAGAGAAAAAGAATATCTTGGACGAGGCTTAGTTATCAATCTTTCAGGGTTCATAGGTTGCTTATTAGATGGTCACCACAAGGCTACAGTAGCATACGAAAGAGCTGAGACATTGGAATGTGTTGTCATTGAGCCTTATATAAAAAATAGAGTGTATGAGGGCACTAATAATAAAGAAGTATTTAACATTGATAAAATTCCTACAATTGATGAGTTTTGTTATTTGCAGAATTTTTTCGAAGTCAATGATATCTTAAGCATGAGAGACTTAAACAAAGTAACTGATAAAATAGTTAAAGATGGAAGTTATTTTGAAGATATGGAACAATTACTTGTTGCCTTACGTGTATTTAAGCCAGAATTATTAGAAGAACTATATGATACAATCGTAAACATTTATTTATATAAAGATATTAGATTAAGATATTTTGATTATTTATCATCTTTAGAACGAACAGAGGTGATTGAACAATTGATGTTAGACTTCTTAATTAATGATGATTATGAAAATAAGCAATTAACAAAAGTATGTGAGGATTATTTTAGATAGTATAATTTAATAGAAGTGTCAAATGTTTTAGTCTACTTAAAAGCTTCAGCTTTTAAGTAGTCACAAAACGCGAAGAGCTTGTCTCTTCGAGTGCGTGAGCTTGTGGTGGTGGCTTGTCCACCGCCCACGAACTAATGACATGTTATTTATTATAATTAATTAAGTCGAATGTGTATAATTGCAAATATTATTTTTTTTCGGTATTTGTAGCCAGTTGATTACTAAAAGTAAATTAAATAATATTTTTTTTATTGTAAACCTTGTTTTTTTTATTAGTATAGAGAGAAAATAGTAGGTTTTAGAAGGAGTGTAGTAAAGTTATGATAGATGTAGAAAATATGATTATTATATGTAATATGTACTTAGAGAAATTGAAAATAGAATTGGATGTAGAATCTTTTAACGAGTGTCTAAGGCATTATCATAGCCTTTTTTTAGGAGGAACTGAACAACAAAGGATAGTTTTGGATGCAAAGCCAGGTCATGGTAAAACAACTGCTTTATATTGTTTTACAAATTTTATTATTAATTATACTGATGAGTCTTTATTGCTAGTTTTTAAAGAAAAACAACAACAATATGATTTAAGAAAAGTATTGAAAAAATTAAATGAAGAAAATTTTTCAGAAAAAATGTTTTATGCATGGAATAGTCAACATCAGTATAATAGTAGTGAGGATGAATGTGAATCACAAATACTTTGTATAACACATAGTAGATTTGAAAAATTTTTAATTTTTAAACAATATAGCATTAATATGTTGGAAAAAGGCTATGAAGCCAAAATATTGAAATATAATGATTTTGTTAGAAAAATAATCATTGATGAAGAGCCTAATATGTTTTTATTTAATGATTTTACTGTTAATGATGAGCCATGGATAGAAGATGCTATGAACACAACTAAATTTGGATATACTGAAACTAAGAAAAACTATATTTATGATAAAGTAACTGATTCCAACACAATAAATTCAAAAGAAAAATTATCCAAAGTAAAAATGTATTTTAGATGTATGATACCGTTTATGATTGCTAAAGAGCACTTAGAGAATACGTCTTCAAAGACTAATAATTTGAAGCGTCATATTAATGATAGAGACATAGAATTATTTAAATTGTTTTTTTCAGAAATACTAAATAAAATAGAAGAAGAAAAAATAACAAACATGGAGTTTATAAAAAAATTTCTATTATTTAGAGAGCTATACGAAAATGAAGAAGAAGGCTTTTTTACTCCTGAGCAAAAAAATAACCCTAGAACTATAATTATCTCTCAAAAAATTAATTTTGGTTTGATAAATAATTCAATATTAATTATGGATGGAACAAGCTCATATTTTAGTCTTAAGTATAATAAATTTGGATTCAAGACACTTTCGATAGATGATTTATCTAAATATGACCGAGCTAAAATAAGCATTAGAGATATTAATACAACAAGTTCTCGAAGAAGAGAAAAAAGTAAAACTAGTAAGAAATCTACTCAAGAGGAAGTAACAATTGACTTGCTTGATTTAAGAAAAGAATATGAGAATATATTCCTAATTTGTAGTAAAGAAGAATTACCCAAATATAATGATATTAATAATGATTTAATAATGCTAAACTCTAGAAAAGGAAAAATAGAGAATATATATAGTACAGATGTTGATGAAGATGTATTAAGTATCCATTTGTTCAATACTAGAGGTAAAAATATTTTAAATAAGCAAACAAGAATTTATCTAAGTTCTTTACCAATTAAACCACCAAATTATTATAGGGCATTAGCTTTTCTTTTGTATAATAGTCAATCTTTAAACTATAAAATGAAGAAGAAAAACGAAAAACAAAATTGGTTTTCTGATAATAAAATACAAGAAGTATATGAGAATGACTTGCTGTGTGAATTAATACAAATCTTTTTCAGAACAGACTTAAGAAACTTGAAATCTAGCAAAGAACTTGATTTCTTTGTTGCAAGCCAATCAAATAATTTATTATGTAGAATACTAGAGAGAGGAAAGTTCAAAAATATTAGTAGTAATGTGAATGAGCCAAGCATTAAACAAAAAGAAAAAATGAGGGAAATAGTAAAACAAATATCAAAGTATTTTAAAAATAATATTTCTATCACTGAGGCAACACTGGGGCGAATAAGTATTGAAGGAAAAGCAAGTAATTATTTAAGCAATTATTTCAATACACTTATAAGTAACAATCATATTCAATATATGAATAAATTATTAGAAAAAGAACAATTGGTATTTTTTATTAATGAATCAAATTCTTATAAGAAAATAAGGAAAATGTAATATTTTAAGTAGGTGAAAATTAAAATGAAAGAACATGCAGTATTCAAGAAAAGTACTCAGTATCAGATAGAACGAATTTTAAATGTATTTGATAAAATTAGTGATAATATGATTAATATTTTTTTATGTGGTGGGGCTTCAGATAAGAATCAAATCTCATATAGAGATGAGCTGAACCAATATTTTAATTCACAAATTTATAGCAACGTTAGAATATTTTACCCTGAAGATTTATTTGTTAGTTTATTGAATAGTGATAAAAGTCAAAATATGTTAGAATTAGAAAATTTTTTAGTAGCAAATAGTGATATTGTATGTATTGTTGCTGAAAGTGTAGGTTCATTTGTCGAGTTAGGGGCATTTGTTAATAGTGATAAAACTAGGCAAAAAGTCGTTGCTTTAGTCGAGGAACAATTCAAAAGAGCAAAAAGTTTTTTAATGTTAGGACCAATCGACTTATTAACTAAAGAGGATAAAAGTAAAGTTATTTATTATACAAAATTAGATGTTCAAAAAAGCGCTTCTGAAATAATAAAGTTTGCAAGAAAAAATACCTATAAAGGAAAAGGCTTGAAAATAAATACGATAGTTGGATTAGCACACTACATTTCTTTATTATTATTTTTTTATAATGAATTAAATATTGAACAATTAGATAAATACGTACAATTCTCATTAAGAAAAGAAAATTTAGACTTTAAAGTAAAAAAAGATGATATTTTATTAAGGTCAGCACTAAAGCTACTTTTTAAAGAAAAAAAAATTATAAAAGATGTTAATAGATATTATTATTTATCAAAAAAAGGATTAGAGGATATAAGAGTATTACTTGGTTTAGAAGTAAATAGTGTTAAGAGATATTACAATGCTCCTAGAATTTATAATAATGATGTAAAGTTGTATGATGAAATCAAATTTGATATAATGAGGGATAAATATTACAATAATAAAACTTCCTCTCATTAGACTAATCCTATCTTTAGGATAAGTGATGATTCGTCACTGTCAATGGTATGCTAATCAATCAGATTTCAACTATTCAAGTCAAAGCATTACGATAGTAATACTTCGCCTCAAATAGTTGAAAATAATTTTTGGTAATGGGAGGTTTTTTTATTTTGAGTATAAATTCAAAAGTTTTAAATGAAACTAATACATTTTTATTAAGTACGAATGGTTTACCTATCATGAAAAATATTAATGACATCTCTAGAGCAATTGGTATAAGCCCAAAAAGAATTTATGAATATTCTAGATTTACTTCTACTTTTTATAAAGAATTTGAGATAAAAAAGAAAAATGGAACCAAGAGAAAAATCAATGCTCCGAATGCAGGACTAAAGCTGATTCAGAAGTGGATTTTAGAAAATATATTATACAGAATCCAATTGGACACACCCGTATACGGATTTTCAAAAGGAATGAGATTTCCAACTAAAGAAAATGCTATTGTCCATCAACAAAGTTTATTTTTATTTCAAACAGACATTGAAGATTTTTTCTCAAATATAAAAGCTGAAAAAGTGTATTATCTATTTACTAAAATAGGTTACAACCAAGAAGTTAGTTTAACATTAACCTCATTATGCACATTGAATAATACTTTACCACAAGGCGGAGTTACTTCACCTTACTTATCCAATTTGACTTGTTTCAGAATGGATAGAAGAATAGCTGGATTATGCCAAAAAAGAGATATATTTTATTCTAGGTATGCGGATGATATAACTCTCTCAGCTGACAATATGGGAGATTTAAAAAGAGTTAAGTATCATCTTGAGAAGATAATTAAGAGTGAAGGATTTAATCTTAATGTAAAAAAAACAAGATATAGTTCTCATAAGAAAATTATTACAGGTTTAGCTATCCATGAGCAAAAAGTATTAGTACCAAGAATACAAAAACGAAATTTGAGAGCTAAAATATATAATTCCATTAATAACTGTGATTATTCAGAAACTTCAGAAATAATTGGATATATTTCATATATTAATTCTATTGAAAGTAGTTATGGAGAAAAAATATCTGAATATATAGAAAATATTCTTGTCAGAAGTAGTCATAAACAAAATATTGAGTTCCAAAAATCAGAGCTTTGTAATTATTTAAAGACAGCTAAAATATTCAATCCATCTCTTTAATGAGGGGATTGTTTTTTTTGTTCTTTTTGAGTACACCTAAACTATACAATAGGTAGTCATTGATATATAATGATTTCAAGGTGTTCAATATACATGTTCATTATATATAAATTACAATAGGAGGATTACCATGACAAGAATTGGGTATGCGAGGGTCTCTTCTAAAGAACAAAATTTAGAAAGACAGTTTGGGTTATTAGAGAGAGCAAAAGTTAAAAAATTTTTCTCAGATAAATTAAGTGGTAAAGATAATAATCGTCCACAATTAAAAGAGATGCTTAACTATATTAGGGAAGATGATATAATAGTTGTGTCGGAATTAGACAGATTAGGACGAAATAACAAAGAAATAACGAGTATCATGAATCAAATACAAGACAAAGGGGCTACACTTGAAATCCTTAATTTGCCATCTCTGAACGGTATACAAGACGATAACTTGAGAAGATTACTAAACAACTTAATCATTGAATTGTTTAAGTATACGGCTGAAAATGAGCGTAAACAGATACGTGAAAGGCAAAGACAGGGAATTGAGTTGGCTAAAGAAAAAGGTAAGTATAAAGGACGTCCTTTGGCTTACAGTGCTGATTCAACTGATAAACAGAAACGAGTAACGTATGAGAAGGTTATTGAGTTGTTAGAGAAAGATGTTCCTATAACTCAGATTTCTAAGGAACTTGATGTGGCTAGGAATACGATTTATAGAATAAGAGATGAAAAGAAAGGAGCAACTTTATGACAATCTTGGAAGGGAGATATGAATCTCTTTTTATTACAGAATTAACTCAAAGTAATAATAGATTTAGAAAAGTAAAAAAAATAGATTATTATACACTTGGAGCTGTATATGTGAGAAATGATATAAATATTTTCATAAATCATAGATGTCTTGATAATTTATTTCCTAATAGTTCAGAAAGAACATCAGTTTTAAATACTCTAAACAAAAAAATTGAGGAAGAACAACATTTAATAAATTATCGAAATGATATTTTTTATAATATTGGTGATGTGGTAAATGCCATAATTTTTTTACATCCTATAGAAGTTTTTGATGAATTTGATAACTGTTCATATATAATACCAAAAATGTATCTTTATAATGATGGAAGAGAAATTATTAATTTTTCTTATGATTTTAATGATACTAATATTACTGGAAATCATTATATTACTAAAAAAATAAAATCTTTTTCTTATTTTAAAATAAAAAAAGAAGTTGCTTTTTGGGGGAAAATTAGAGGGAACACTTTTGTTAAAAGAGTTTCAGAAGAAAAAGAATATGAAGACATTAATAATATTATAAATGATTATTGTCATGAGTTAATGACATTCTTTAATAATAACCAATTAGTTCAAACGTATACGAATATTTATATTAATACATATTCAGGAAAGTACAAAAAGAAAAAAGAGTTGGAAAAGCTTTTATTTTCTTTATCTAAATTTCCGTATTCATTAATTCCTAGCACTTTAGACATACAAGAAAAGAAAGATGAGTTTCAAGAGATTCTTTTTTTTACTAATACTAAGAGAATGGTTACAGCAGCTATTGATAAGATGTATAAACTGATTGATAATTCAGATATACATAATGATATAACCCTTATGGGAAATACTCAAGTTGCTTTAGAAACAGTATTATTAAAGAAGTTTTCAGAAATGAAAACAGGATTAGAAATTTTAGATAAGACTAAAAGAATAAAAGACCCTGTTAAGATAAATGCTGATAGAATGAGATATACGATGACAGATAATGCAATAATGTTTTCAAATTATGAAACAGGTATTGAACTTTATGAAATTTTAAAATCAAAAATTTTATTAGAAGAACAAATGAATCTTTTTAATGAATTTAGAGATGTTACAAAAATTTATTTTGAATCTTTATCTAGCAAAAGAGAAAAAGGATTTGAAAATTTTTTAAGTATTTTTGGATTGTTTTTAACTATTATCTTTTCTTATGAACCTATAAAAGCCATATCAAAAGAGTTAGGTTTTGAAAACAGAGCTTTTTTGTTGTACCTAATAGTTAACTCGTTGATAGTCATATTATTAATTGTTAGAAATAAGTATAAAAATAAGGATGGGGTGTAATTAGTGAAAGAAGAAGTAATTTATGAGCTAAGAGATGTCACCCAATGTATTGAGGATAAGCTTTTACTAGACGGCTTATTTCAAAAGTTAAGTAATATTGATGCAAATCAAGAAATGTTTAAATTTATTTTTACTTCTAAATCAATTATTTGTCACCAAGTAGAACTTCCTTTTGATTTGAGGCTTCCTAATAATTTTGAATTTATGATATTTAGAAATAATCAGTATGTTACTTCTTTTAAGAGTGATATTAACCCTAACAATACAACATTACTAATTTATAAATGTTTGCCAGAAAAATATAATGTAATTAATTCATCTATAATTTTTGAAACAATAAAAGAATCATATGAAACAGTTAATGAGGTTTGTAAATTAATAAAAGTTCGTTTTGGTAATATGAATATTTTTACTATACATGAAGGTAATAAAACAGAGTGTGAAAGAATTTTTACATTTGATAATGTAAAAAAGAAAGGGATTAGTGCCTTTGAACTAGATAACATTGCTAGTATATACAGCCAAGAAAAACCGAAGGCGAAGCAACTATTTGATAATGATAAGGAAGCAGAGTATTTTGTTAGTAAAATAAATGAAGAAAAAGATGTTTTAATGAATGCTTTTTATTATTTTACTTTAGCTACACAGGATGAACTTGATAAAAATTTTAATGATGCTTTGATAAAAGCTCAAACAGGATTTGAAATACTGTTTGTTGAAACATTAAAAAAACTACAAAAAATAAATAAATTTAATCAAAAAATTGATATTGATAATTGTAATTATCGTAATATTATTGACCATCACTTAGGAAAGTTATTATCAAAAAATGGATTGATTTTTAATGGTTCAAAAGATGATAAAGAAAATATTTTATATGATTATTGGAATAATATATATTTATTTAGAAATAAAGTAGTGCATAGAGGTCATATGGTTACGTATGAAGATTATCATTTGTTGATTAGACCAGCTTGGGATAAAACGTTGAGAATATTTGTAAATCAATTGAATATACTTTTTCCTGAAATAAAAATAAAAATGTTTACAGAGTAAATCAAAAAAATTATTTTTTAGATTTATTAAAATAGGAGGAAATTAGTTTGTTAAGAGTTATTTGTTTTTTTTTATTAAATAGTTTTGTTTTATTTATATTAATGCAAATTTTAGGGATACCAATATCTAATCTGTCTTCTGGAAAGTTAAAGTATGATTCATTTTCTTTTAATAAAGAAGATACTACCGCTGGAGCTAATATAATATATAATATTCTTTTATCAAATATTTATATGTTAATTATTTATGAGTTTTCTAATCCCATTTATCATAACAAGATTTACTTTATTGTAATTGGTTACTTAATTGTTAGGTATCTCTTTATTTTTATTATTTTAGATAGAGGGATTCTTTTAAATTTTAAGTTTGAATCAACATTGATAATACTAACTATATTGATGACTGTATATTTATATAAAAATGTTATTAAAGAAAATATATCTTTAAAAATCCCAATTGAAGATTTTAAAAATGAGATTGTATTATTAGTTATTCTTTTTCTATTTAGTATTTTTAAAGAAGCAATTTTAAATATTTTTAAGAAACGAAAAAATACTAGTGAAAGAAAAAAATATATACAAAATCAATATCACTCAATGACAATAAATTATGGTGAAATTGTGGAAAACAAAATTGCTGAACAACATTTAAAGCATGAATCAATTTCATACGAAAATCTGAAAAATATTTATAGTAGATTGATATTTTCTATAATGATTTATGAAAACTATTCCCGACCTAAATTTGTTAGACTTATTGAAAAAAAAGTATCTAAATATTCATCGAAAAAAATATCTACTGGAATAATGCAAGTAAAGGGAATGAAACCTAAAACGGATACTGAATCTATCAAAGAAGCAATTGAGCTAATTAGAGATACCTTTTTAAAGAATGTTACGGAAGGTTCTACAGGTTATTTCTATTGGATAAACAGTGTGTGCGATGTTTACAATCCAAGTGAGAATGAAGAATACTCGATGGAAATTAAATACATCTATAGCATGCTACTTGATATAGAAAAAATAACTGAATAAAATTCTGATTTTATTGAAAAGGAACAGAAATGAAAGAATAGAGGGAATTGAATGGTATTAGGAAATTATGAAAATTATGTAAAAAAGTTTATAAATGAAGACTCATATTCAGAAGAGATTAAGAATGAGTATGAAGTGATGATAAAAAAATTTCAAGAAGATTATACGCCAAGAAAAATTGAAAGTATGAGTTTAGAAGAATATGTTCATGGAAAAAGGGAAAGCAAAGGATTTTTTTATACAATAACAAAAGGAACAGAATTAGTTGGAAGAGCAGCAGACAGACAAGAATTTGCTGGAGTGTACTATGATAAAAATAGAGAGGAAATAATAAAATCGCCTAGAACGCATAAATATGGAAAAAGTGTTGACGAAGTTTTCTCAACTTATAAGAAAAAAATGGTTGAAATATATTATGCAGCTATTAATGAAGATAATGATAAATTGAATAGTATAGAATTTCCTCATACTATTAAATTTAAAATGGCAGCAATGTATAATCCAGAATCCTATTTCACTGTATTTTCAACAAGACATTTACAACACTTTTTAGTAGAAATGACTCAAGATGAATCTTATAAAAGTAATCATAATCATATAGAGTTGATGAAAAAATTACTGGATGAAAAAAATTTTTTTGATTTAACAGACCAGTTCTCAAATCATAAATATTCAAGATTATTGTATTATTTATTTGGAAAAGTTGATGAATCATGGAATATCCAGTTGGAGGGAGAAGTAAAAAAAGATAAAGGAGCAAAAAAAATATCTTTTTTTGACGATAATTTTGTAATAGAAACAGATATTAGAAATAATTTAATTCAAGCAACCAATAAAAATAAGAGATATGTTGAAAATTTAAAGTGTTCTAAGCGTGATTATTTAAAACAACAAAAAGAAAACTCAATTAGGGGCGAATTAGCAGAACAAAAAGTCTTAATTTATGAAAAAGAAAAATTAAGCAAGTTAGGACTATCACATAAAATTAATGAAATCAAACAAATATCTCGAGAAAATGATGCTGCAGGTTATGATATTTTAAGTTTTAATGAAGATGGAACAGAAAAGTATATTGAAGTTAAATCAACAATTTCAAGTGAAGATTCTTTTTTCTTATCAATAAATGAACTACTATTTGCTGAAAATTCAGATAAAAGAGAAGATTATTGGGTATATTTTGTTAAAAAAACAAGAGATAAGTATTTAGTGAAGGAGATTCATAATCCTTTTTTAAGTGATAAAAAGAGTTTATTAAATATGCAACCAGTAAATTATAAAATAGATTTGAATTTTGAATAAAGTAGACTTTAATTAATGCGAATCGCTCATGTATTAGTTTAATAAGAAATTTTTATTTTTATAGTTACGATTAATATAAGAGGAGTATGTTATGGAAACAGAATTAAAAGTACTAGAGTTAGTAAAGAAGATGGGAATAGGAACTATATCTTCTTGGGTGAGTCTTTTTATTAGTATTTTAGGTTTTTTAATTACATTTATTCTTTTTTATAGACAAACAGCTGTTAGGATGAAAGTAGAACTGAAGTCTTTTACAGGTAGTTTGTTTTATAATTTTATAAATAAATCTTGGTTTGATGTTAATATACATGAAATAAAGCTTCTTGCTTATCAGAAAAAAAACTTCTTTTTTAAGAATAAGAGAGAATATATTATTTTAGATTGTTATTTAAGTAAAGATGAAGAAGTATATGTAATGCCTAAACATCGTAGCCAACAAGAGTTATTAAGTGATAGTGGTCATTCTAGCTTGTTTGATAAAAATTATAGTGATGCTATTCAAGAAGTGTGTTTTGATGGAGAAAAAACAACGTACTATAAATTGATAGTTACAGATTTTAAAAACAAAAAGATAAAAAGTAATAAAATAAAAATAAAAAAACCATTAGAAAGAATGAACATTGTTGTAGAAAAATAAATGCTGAGAGTTTAACAATAACAACAAAATAGTTAACTTAGTAAATGGTTAGTGAGATTATTTTCAATTTATAGAAATGTTGTTACTTAATTTAACAATTAGTAAAAATTGTCATTTTTTAATACGGATACCAACCTAAACAGAGAAAAAAAGACTCTTACAAGTACGTAGTCCAAGCACAAAATGACTAGAATATTCATTTTCTTAGTGTTAAAATGAATATGTAAATAAGAAGTTAACGAAAAAGATTTCATTAACTTTTTGTCATACAAACGTTGATATATCAATGTCCACTAGCAGACGTCATCACAGAACAAATCCACCAAGCAGTCAGTGAAGTGGATGAGGTGGAAAAAGTAGAAGTAAAACTAGTTTGGTACCCGGCGTGGACAACTGATAGAATGTCGAGATATGCAAGGATATCTTTGGGGATTAAATAGATTTGAATGTCGTTAGAAGGCTATCATCACAATATTATTGAGACAATATGTGTGGGATTTGAGCTATTTTTTAGAAGTTTGAACAACAGACTGAATGAGCCTGATTTAGACACGGACTATATACTAAATGCTAAGAAAATATAAAACTCTTCTGTTAAATTTTAGGATTTATGGAGGAGTTTTTTGTATAGAAAAAATATGTTTAGAATAATTATTATTTAATGAGAAGGTGAGGTAAATAATGAAAAAAGATCAGAACAATACTGATTTTTTGATGATCTTATTTCCCTCATGTTCTACTTAACTTTCTAGCTATATATTTTAAATATTTACTCTAACGATTTTGAATTTTCTTTTATTAAAATTATTTTTAATAATTATTTCAAAAATGGTAGAGAAATTAAAATAAGTAAATTTCAATATGTTAGAGTTATTTCATAGAAATAAAAACATTTGGTAATAATTTTAAGGAAGCTATAGAGTACATTAAAATTATTGAGAACTAGATACTAGAAAGATTTAATTTATAAAGAGGAATAACTAAGTTTTAAAATCTTTTTTACCTCTAAATGTAAAGATTTCTTTACTTTTTTTAATATAGTTGATAAGATTAAGTAAAGAAAACTTTACTTATGAAGAGGAATGAAAATAGTTGAAAATAACAGTGAATAATAAAATAAAAGGAATCAGAGAAGAAAGAGGGATAAGACAGAATGAAATGGCAGAAACTCTAGATGTTTCAAGACAAACTATGACAGCTATTGAAAAAATGAAATATAATCCAAGTTTGGAATTGTCCTTAAAGATTGCTAGGTACTTTAAACTTAGTGTAGAAGATGTATTTGAACTAAAAGGAGGAGAATAAGATGGAAATTGTAATTGGTACTACTAGTGCAGTTTTACTGATAATAGTTGGAATATTTGGTTTATCTACTTTTTGTAAGATGGTTAAAGTATTAATAAATATACAAAAATATGATGAATTAGAAAGAAACGTTGTATATGAAACATTCGCTGTTAGTTTTAGTGTCATAATTCTTGTCCATCTCATTCAATTAATCTCAAGCTTTACAAAGTTTGATTTCTCATACTTAATCTCGGCAGGAGGTTTTTTCAATGGAGGTTTAATAAGTAACGGTCCACTCCATATGGATAGTTTTATGTTTGATCTGGTTGTTTTAGGTGTTGTTTATAAATTAAAGAAGAAAAAATATGGACTGAAATAACTGCTTTTTACAGAAGTCTGAATCAAAAGGACTCTTGTATGTCAGTTTAATTGATATAACCAAAAATTTTTAGGAAGAATACATAAAGTATCTAAGCAAATTCAAGACAAATTAAACTCGCTGCTTTAACTTGAATCATGGAATGAACTTTCCATTTATATGTAATTCTCTCCGCAACCGAAAGAATTTTTGTTATCTAAATTAATTATGGTAATTAAGTATGATTATGTATATACTTAAAAGATATAATATATATAGAGAGAAGATTATATCATGTCAAAAATACTTATTGCCTACTCTACAGTAGACGGACAAACTAAAAAAATAGCAGAAACATTAGCCCAAGAATTAAATGGAGAGGTAACGATAAAATTATTTGAGGAGATTAATAACTTAGCTGAGTTTGATAAAATTATTATTGGGTCTTCTATTCGTTATGGTAAGTTTCCTAAAAAACTTTATCGCTTTGTTCAGGAAAATCAGGCTATTTTAACTGAAAAAGAAGCTGACTTTTTTGGAATTAATTTGATTGCTAGAAATCCTGAAAAATGTTGTGTAGAAAACAATGTTTATATTAGAAAATTTTTAGACAAAATTAGTTGGCAACCACATGATGTGAAGATATTTGCAGGGGCGTTGAACTATACAACCTATAAGTTATTTGATAAAAAAATGATTCAATTAATCATGAAAATAACAGACGGTCCAACTGATCCAACCATTGATTCAGAATTTACCGATTGGGAACAAGTAAGCATTTACGCCGAACAATTTAATCAAAAAACAGTATAAAACGAATAGTGATAAAAGATGGTTTCTAGATAGTAGAAATCATCTTTTATTTTAGTTGAAAAGAGAAATGGAACCAAATAAATTAATTTGAATAATAGGTATGGTGCCTTTAGAGTACAACTGATAGAATGAATTGATATGCTTTAGAGGGAGAGATTTGTCATTCTGGACTAATTAAATGTTATTTTTTATTTGTAAGATTAAAAAAAACAAGAACAATTTAGCTAATTATTATATGTAAATATACGTAATAAAGGGGATAAGGGAAAAAAAATGTTGGATAATGAAAATAGTAAAGTAACGAGAAGTTCAAAAAAAATAAGAAAAAACAAAGAGTTATTACAATCAGAAATTAATAATGCAACAGACCCAACTGTAAGGTTGGAGTTAACAAAAATGTTATTAGATTTAGAAAATAAAGAAAAGAAAACTCGTGTTAGAAATTTTTGTTTAGTGATCATTGTCATAATTGGTATTTTAGTATCTCTCTATTTTTTAGGTAGAAAACCAGCAAAGACAGAAGATAAAACGCTAACCACTACTAAAATTAGTAGTACTCAAACTAGTAGTTCAACAAAAGAATCAGTAGATTTTGAAAAACAGTTATCAACAAAGCAACTTGAAGAATGGGTGCTGGCAGTTTTAGAATATGCACCTGAGCCACCAACAAAGTATGTGCTACGTACGTCTGTGAATGACAAAGATAAACTCGCTTATGTATCAGTGGGTATTGACCAAACGGATGGGATGGGAACATTTAGAGTTAATGCAAAAGGACAACTTGAATACAAACCAAATATGTCGATGGGAGATTGGCAGCTGATTTCTGAGAAGTATATGGATACGTCATTAGCTAGTGAATACTTTAGAGAACAACGAGAAACGCAAGAAAAGGCTAAAGAAGAGTCTAAACAAAAAGAGGAGCAAATGACTTTTCGAGAGGCAGCAGAATATGTTATAAGTAACTCTGATAAATGGATGGATTTAAGCGATGAAGAAAAAGAGGAATTAAAAATAATTTCTGTTAACGAATCTTTAAATCAAATCAGGACTGATCGAAATGTGGATTATTATATGGTTGTTTTAGAAACTAATAAAGAGCCTAGGGGTGTCATGGCTAGTGGAGAGCAATTTCGTGTTTATATTGATGGGGATATAGAACAGAGAAGCATGGGTGCTGGTCGCGATGAATGGATCTCTTTAGGTACTTAAAAATATTTAGATTATTTAAGACAGTGTCTAAATTTTTAATTTCCTCATTGACATTCCCAAAAAAATGAGTTAAATTAGTTATGAAATCGATATCATAAGAGGTGAAAAGTTTGGCAACAATTAAAGATGTCGCAAAAAAAGCTAATCTTTCTGTTTCAACTGTTTCAAGATATCTAAATAATCATCCCTATATTTCTGAGGATAAGAAAAAAAGAATTAAAGAGGCCATGATTGAGCTAAATTATTCACCAAGTTCGATTGCGACTCAGCTTAGATCAAAAAAAAGTCGAACAATAGGTATTCTTGTTTCAAGGATAACTAATCCCTTTTTCTCTTATCTTGTAGATGCGATTGAAAAAATAGCAACAGAGCAAGGTTATTATGTTGTTATTATGCAAACCTACGATGATAAAGAGGCTGAAAAAAAATGTTTAGAGATGTTAAAGCAGCAAATTATTACAGGTTTAGTTATGTGTTCTGTAGAAGGTGAAGCAGAAGTGATTGCTAGTTATCAGGAATTTGGTCCGATTGTTCTATGTAATGAAAAAACAGATAACCCAGTTATTCCTTATGTGACAACCGATCAAGAACAAGCAACGTATGAAGGAATTAACTTTTTAATTGATAAAGGATATGAAAAAATAGCTTATTGCACAGGTGGTACTCTGACTTTAGGTGGACATGGAGATAGAAGAACAAGAGGATTTGAGAAAGCTATAACAGAATCAAAGTATTCATTTAATAAAAATTGGATATTTAATCAAATACATACGATTGCTGATGGAAGAAGGATTGCTCAGGATATTTTATTATTGTCTAGTGATATTCGACCAGATGCTATTTTTGCGAATAGTGATGAAGTAGCTTCAGGGATTATTTCAGAACTTCAAAAAGAAGGCTACCATGTACCTAAAGATATAGCGGTTATGGGATTTGATAATCAACCATTTACATCCATGCTATCCGTTCCGATTACAACGATTGAGCAACCTGTTGAAGCATTAGGAAGAGAGGCAGCGAAATTACTGCTCTCTCTTATTGATGGAGTAGACTATAAAATAGATGAATCAGAATTAACGTTAAAGATAATTATTAGAGAGTCCGTTTAAAAGCGGATTTTTCTAAACGACTATATGATATCGATATCATAAGAAGGAGTTAATAAAAATGGAAACTAATTTAAACTGGTGGCAAGATGAAGTTGTTTATCAAATTTATCCTAAAAGTTTTAAAGATACAAACAATGACGGAATTGGAGATATAAACGGAATTATTGAAAAATTACCTTATATTAAATCATTAGGTGTCACCATGATTTGGATTTGTCCGATTTTTACATCTCCAATGGCAGACAACGGGTATGATATTGCTGACTTTGAGGGGATTGATCCTCAATTTGGAATAATGGCAGATTTCGATACTTTACTAAAAGAGGCAAAAAAATTAGAGTTAAAAATCATTCTAGATTTAGTTATTAATCATACGTCAGATGAGCATGCTTGGTTTAAAGAAGCTCTTAAAAATAAAGAGAGTAAATATAGGGACTACTATATTTTCAAAGAAGGAAAAGAGTTACCTAATAATTGGCGATCTATTTTTGGTGGTTCTGTTTGGGAGAAAGTCCCTAATGAAGATAGCTATTACCTTCATGTCTTTGACAAAAAGCAACCTGATTTAAACTGGGAAAATGCTGAGATGCGTCGTGATATTTATGACATGATTAATCGTTGGTTAGAAAAAGGAATAGCAGGATTTAGGATTGACTCGATTACATTTGTTAAAAAAGACCAAGATTATTCAAGTTTACCAGCAGATGGAGTAGATGGACTAGTTTCTTGTAAAGAAAAAACAAGAAATCGTCCTGGTATTGAAGCGTTTCTCCATGAGTTAAGACGTGAAACATTTGATAAGTATGACTGTGTCACAATCGGTGAAGCACCAGGTGTTCAGTATGATGAATACCCAACTTATATGGGAAAAGATGGCTATTTTTCTATGATATTTGACTTTCATTACGCAGATATTGACGTTGAATCTGGGTCAGATTGGTTCAAACGGACTAATTGGACGACAAAAGAATTTAAAGGGTTGATGAAACAATCACAGTTAGCTTTGCAGAATGCAGGGTGGGGAGCTAACTTTATTGAAAATCATGATCAACCAAGAGCTTTATCGAAACTAGTCGATCAGAATTATCAATCGTCAGAATCAGCAATTGGACTTGGCGCGATGTATTTCTTCTTACGTGGAACACCTTTTATTTATCAAGGGCAAGAGCTAGGGATGAAGAATGCGAAACGTTTAAGTATTTCAGAGTTTGATGATATTTCAAGTATTGATAACTATCAGCGAAGTATGCAAGAGGGATTCACAAAGGAAGAGGCATTATACTTTGTTAATCAACGAAGTCGAGATAATTCGCGAACACCAATGCCTTGGGATAATAGTCAGTATGGTGATTTTTCATTAGCAAAACCGTGGCTAGGCATGACAGAAGAACACCCAAGTATTTACGCAACTGATAATCAGGTTTTGGTGGGCTACCAAAAGATGATTCATTTACGTCAAGAGTCAACTATCAGTGGGATTTTGAAAAAAGGAGATATTTCTTTTTTAGATAGTGTACCGGATAATGTTGTCGGTTATGAGCGTATTTATTTAGATGAAAACTTAATATCATTAACGAATCTTGGAACAAGGATAGAAAGAGTTGAATTAGATTCAGATCTTCAAACCATTTATTTTAATTCCCATAGAGAGCTAACATTCAAGGAAAATGAAATTGATTTATTACCCTATCAAAGTATCCTAGTAAGTATTTAGAAAGGAAGAGTAAAATGGCAGCAGATTACAAAAAAATTGGAGAAGACATTATTAAAGTTGTTGGGAAAGATAATATTTTATCAATGACGCACTGTGCTACACGTTTACGTATTGAAGTGAAAGATAGAGAAGCAATTGATGATAAACAAATAGAGAAGATTGACGAAGTTAAAGGAGTGTTCTTTAACGCAGGTCAGTATCAAATTATCTTAGGAACTGGAATCGTTAATAAGGTTTATGAATCTATTATAGCGAGTGAGGTTTCTCTAAAGGATAAAGAAGTTAGTTTGGAAGAAATAAAGCAAGAGGGCAATCCTATCAAACGAGGCATTCGGACCTTAGCTGATATCTTTGTTCCTATCATACCTGGAATTGTCGCTACAGGTTTATTTTTAGGACTTAAAGGTGTTTTCTTGAATGAAAATGTTCTTGCTTTCTTTGGAACTTCGCCAGAAAATATTCCTGATTACATCATGACTTTAATGAGTGTTTTAACGGATACAGTTTTTGTTTTCCTACCGGCTCTTATTTGTTGGTCAGCCTTTAAAAAATTTGGAGGAACTCCTATTCTTGGTTTTGTAATCGGTTTAATGCTAGTTTCACCCATGCTACCAAATGCGTATGCAGTAGCTGATATTAACAGTGGGGTAGAACCGTTGATTGCCTTTGGTTTCATTCCAATTGTTGGTTATCAAGGGAGTGTTTTAACAGCTCTTGTGATTGGGATCTTAGGGGCTAAGATGGAGAAAAAAGTTAGAAAAATTATGCCTAATTCTCTCGATTTAATGTTTACACCATTTGTGGTTATTTTAACGATGATGTTAATGGGATTATTAGTTTTAGGACCTTTACTTCACTTTGTTGAAGCTGGGTTGGTTATTGTTGTGGAAGGATTAATTAAGATTCCTTTCGGTATTGGTGGCTTGTTAATAGGATTTTTATACCCTTTATCTGTTATGACCGGCATGCATCATTTATTTATTATGATAGAAACAAGTCTTTTAGCGCAAACAGGCTTTAATCCATTAATTACATTGTGTGCTATGTATGGCTTCTCTAATGCAGCTGTATGTTTTGCTATTAGTAAAAAAGCTAAGAGTAAAAAAGTTAAAGTAGTAGGAACTAGTGCGGGTATTACTCAATTGTTAGGTGTTAGTGAACCAGGACTATTTGGGATAACCATCCGCTACGGTACAAAACCACTAATGGTTATGCTTGCTTGTTCTGCTTTAGGGGGAGCTGTTTTATCTATCTTAGGTATTCAAGCTAATTCATATGGTCTAGCTGTTATATTATCACCTTTAATGTACATTTATGATCCGCATCAATTAGTGACTTATATCTTGGTCGGTTTAGCAACATTTATTTTAGCCTTTGTTTTGACGTACTTGTTTGCAGTACCTCAAGAAGTAATGGTGGAAGATGTAGACTAAAAAATGTTAAGAGAGCCGTTCTTTTCATTAGGATGTTTATTCTAATTGGGAGAATGGTTCTTTTTAGTAAATAGCTCTGATAATGGTTATCAATCAGGTGTTTCCTATGATATACTTAACTAGTGTTTAATGGTTTATTTTAATCAATAGGAGGACAATAATGAATAAAATTAAAAAAAGCCTATTTATTGTTTTGGGCGGTATATCTTTTGGACTTGGGACACTAGGATTAAGTTTACCCTTTATTCCTACAGTGCCTTTTTATATGTTAACAAGCTTTTTATGGTTGAGAAGTTCTGATAAATTATATGGTAAATTTGTTGAATCAAACTATTACCAAAAATATATTCAAAAAATGATTATCAATAAAGAGATGACAACTAAAGGGTTAACAAGGTTACTTGGAATGATTCTGATTGTATTTTTAATTCCAGGAATTTTGGTTGATAATTTAGTTATGCGCGTTTCATTAGTAATTGTTTATGTTTTGCATGTCATCTTTTTAACGTATTACTTTAAAAGTAAAAAGACTAAACAGGTGAGAGTTGAGGAAAACTATGATAGATAAGCGTTTGTTTCAACTGGTAGATAGTCGCTCATTAGTCTGGTTAGTTACGTCAAAACTATTAATGCTACTTATGTCAATATGGCTTTGGCTAACTTTAGCGAGTGAATTAGCTTATATCATAGAAAATCAATCAATAAAAAAGCCGGTGTACCTAGTTAGTGTTGCCATTATTGTCTTTTTTAGTAAAAGTGGTTTGATTAAGTTAATTGAAAAATTCACATATAAATCATCAGCTGAACTGAGGTTATCCTTTAGGGAATCGGTGATGGAAAAAGCGTTTAAACTCGGTGGAGACAACCAAAATCAGCTACCACCAACCAAATTATCACAGCTAGTGGTTGATGGGGTAGAGCAGTTGGAGATTTACTATGCTCGTTTCTTACCTCAGCTTTTTTATTGTGGTTTGTCATCTATTTTTATTTTCATTATTCTAGCTTATTTTTCAGTTTCTCCAGCACTAGCCTTACTTCTTTGCATGCCGTTGATTCCCATTGTTATTAGAATAATAATGAAAATTGCCAAAAAAGTATTAAAAAGGTATTGGTCAGATTACACAGATTTAGGTGTTAGATTTCATGAAAATTTAATGGGGTTAAGCGTTCTTAAAGCCTTTGATCAAGATAAGGAAAAGCAAAAAAAAGTAGAACAAGATGCTGAGGTATTTAGAAAATCAACGATGGCCCTGTTATCTATGCAATTAAACTCAATTACTGTAATGGATATTGTTTCCTATGGGGGAGCTGGTTTAAGTATAGGATTAGCCCTTTTAAATTTTTCAACTGGGAAGATATCGATAATGGGCTTGCTAATGTTTATCTTACTAGGTGCAGAGTTTTTCATTCCAATGAGACAATTAGGTTCTCTGTTCCATGTGGCTATGAATGGCATTAGTGCGAGTGATGAACTATTTAATTACTTAGAATTAGAAGAACCTAAATACGGCGTTCAAGAACAGTTATCCTTAGATAGCCTGGATAAAATTAAGTGTCAATCAGTTTCTTTTTCTTATGAAAAGAATAGTTCGTTTTCAGTTAATGATATTAACATCGAGCTTAATAAAGGAATGTTTACTGCCGTGATTGGGAAATCCGGATCAGGAAAAAGCACCTTAGTTAAACTTCTATCTGGAGAGCTAAAGAACGATAAAGGTGATATCACTTGGAACCAAGAAAATATGGCAGGATTTAGTCGTAGTTTAATTGAAAATCATATGATCGTTATTAATAACCATAGCTATTTATATGGTACAACCATTAAAGAAAACCTTCTTTTAAGCAATAAAGAAGCAACTGATGAGATGCTTTGGCATGTGTTAGAACAAGTTAAACTAGAAAAATTTGTAAAACAACAGCCTAAAGGGTTGGATACGCCGTTAGCTGAAAATGGGCAAAATTTATCAGGTGGTCAACGTCAGCGACTAATTTTAGCTCGTGCCTTACTTAGAGCGAGTGATTTTTACCTTTTCGATGAAATTACTTCAGGAATAGACATTGAAAGTGAAAATGATATTTTAGAGGTGATCAAAGACTTGTCAAAAACAGCGATTGTTTTCTTTATCTCTCACCGATTATATAATGTTGTTGAAGCAGATCATATTTTGGTCATGGATTCTGGACAGGTTGTCGAACAAGGCACACCAAGTGAATTGCTTGAATCTTCTAGTTACTTCAAAACTTATTTTGAAGAAGAACAAAAGATTCAGGAGGTGCTTATAAATGAATAAAGTAAAAAATAAACAAGTTATCGGTTGGTTGATGACGTTTATAAAACCATTAAAACTAAAAATGGCTACTGCGGTAGTGTTAGGCATTATCAGTAATTTGTCGGTAATCTTGATTCCGCTACTAGCGGTTAAAGAAATGTTTAGGTTATTAAATAATGATATGTCACATGTTCATCAAACTTTTTGGTTACTGATTTTATGTGGGATTGTTCGTGGCGTAGCAAGGTACATGGAACAATACTTGAATCATGATATTGCCTTCTCGCTTTTAGCGGATGTTCGTGCCAATATTTTTAAAGTGCTACGAAAATTAGGGCCTGCTAGATTATCAGGAAAAAATAGTGGGGATCTAATTACAGCCATCACGACTGATGTGGAAGCTTTAGAAGTGTTCTTTGCTCACACAGTATCTCCTGTCTTTATAGCCATAGGAACATCAATTGTTTTAGTTGGTTACTTTACAAATATGTCACTAGCTTTAGGTGCTATCCTTTTATTAGGTCATTTATTTGTAGGGATTTTCGTGCCAATTACGAGTTATAAGCAGCATGAAAAGACTGCATCTGATTATCAACAAACCTTTGTTGATTTGAATCAAACGGTTATGGAAAACGTAGAAAGTATTAGAGATATTAATCAGTTTTCATTAAAAAAAGAAAAGATTGAAACGTTAACCTCTGTAGGTGAAAAACTGAATCAAGAATATCATAAAAAACTAGGACAAAGTAGTCGTATTCAAATGCTAAGTGAGTTAGGAATACTAGCAACTACCATCTGTATTTTGTTAGTTGGCAATCAATTGTCACTTTCTGTAGAGGCCATTATTTTAAGTAGTGTCCTATCACTGAGTTCATTTGGCGGTGTTTTAGCATTAAGTGGTTTGGGTAATGCCCTCTTATCAACATTTGCTAGTGGAAAACGTTTGTTTAGTTTAGTAAATGAAGAACCAACCGTTCATTTTATTGATTCACCTAAAGAGTTAGTTTCAGGTATGACAGAACTATCAGTAAATGAGTTGTCTTTTGCTCATGACCAAACCGTTATTTTTGACTCACTTAATCTAACTCTTTCAAAAGGAAAAACCCTAGGGATTGGTGGAGAAAGTGGAGCTGGAAAGAGTACTTTATTAAAACTATTGATGAGATACTGGGATCCAAGTCAGGGTAATATAACAGTTGATGAAACTGATTTAAGGGCATTAACGGAAACTCAACTCCATCAACTTGAAAGTGTCATGGAGCAAAAAACATTTATATTTGCTGATTCAATTGCCCAAAATATCTCTTTAGGTAAACCAAATGTATCGATAGAAGCAATAAAAAAAGCTGCAGAAGCTGCACAATTATCAGATTGGATTGAAAATCTGCCTGATAAGTATGAAACAAAAATAGGTGGCACTTTCCGTTCCATTTCAGATGGAGAAAGACAGAGAATCGGCTTAGCACGTGTTTTTTTACATGATGGGGAACTATTATTATTCGATGAACCAACAAGTAGTTTAGATTACATCAATGAACAGAAAATATTAAAAACAATTGAAACAGTAAGTGAAGGAAAAACAACCGTCATCGTTTCTCACCGGTCTTCAACACTAAGTATCGCTGACGATGTGATGATAGTAAAATAATGCGTAAAAGAAGTTGACGTAAATTAGTCAGCTTCTTTTTTTGTATTTTTAATTATTTAGCTATAACGAGGAATTTTATATTTCAAAGAATAGAAGAATTAAGTGATGGAATAGTTAACGCCAAAATTATGGGAAAGAAAAGGAATTAAATTAATTGAAATTAAACTAGGTAAGAATAACTGCTTTATATATAATCCAGTATTTATTTCTTATTTCCAGGTGTATACTAAATAATATGTGCGATGAAATAGCAGGATAAGGGGAGTTTCTAAAATGATTAATTATACGTTTCAACCAGACTTAAATGTAAAGACAGACATGTTTATTAAAAGCTATATCAGAGGTATTAATGATGTTTCGAGTGAACGTCAAAAAGAAGCTAAAGACTATTGCGATAAGTTAGCAGTACCACCAGGGGCGTTAGGACAAATAGCAGAAATTTATCAACGGTTATATGCAATCATGGAAGGGGATGTAGCAATTGATCAAGCAGGTGTCTTGGTCTATGTAGCGGATAATGGTGTATGTGATGCAGGGGTAAGTAATAATCCAGTTTCAACAACCTATCAAGTAGCTGAAAATATGTTAGAGGGAAAAGCAACGATAAGTCTGCTAGCGAGCCAAACTAAAAGTGAGATAAAAATTGTTGATTTAGGATGCTTAACTGATTTATCTTCAGGAACAGAGTTTAAAATAAGTCAGGGAACAAAAAATTTTAAAGATGAGCCTGCTATGACACGTAAGCAAGCAGGAGAAGCGTTGATTGCGGGAATCGAATTAACAGAAAAACAATTAACAAAAGGCTGGAATGTCATTGGAACAGGTGAAATGGGTGTAGGAAACACTACAACATCAGCAGCGGTTATTTCGGCTATTCTTGGAACAAAAGTAGAAGAAACGATTGGTTTAGGTGCGGGACTAGATATAGAGGGACGGCTTAGAAAAGAAAAAGTCATCTCAGAAGCAATTCTAAAGCACCAACCTTTTATTGACGGGTTAGATATTGCTAGAAAAATCGGTGGATACGATATTTTAGGGATTGCCGGAACCTTCCTTGCGTGTGCTAAAAATAAAATTCCTTGTGTCATTGATGGAGTTATCTCAATGGCAGGTTTACTAGTCGCACAAAGCATCGAACCTAAAATAGTTTCCTACGCTTTTGCTTCTCATATTTCTATGGAACCTGGTTATCAAAAAGCTTTATCGTCTGTTGGTTTACAGCCTCTTTTTTTCTTAGATATGCGACTTGGAGAAGGATCAGGTTGTCCGTTTCTTTTTCAGTTTATGCAAACAGCAAAATTTACGATTGAAAATATGGTAGATTTTGAAAAAGCAGGTTTGACTGTAGAAGATTATGTGGATATTAGAGAGATGTAACAGTAAAAAAATGAATTACGGGAAACCAAAATCATTTTGTAAAGCTACCTTTATAGTAAATATTAGCAAATGCAAGAGACGTTGATTTAATGTTTAATACATTGTCAATGTCTCTTTTTTTATATAAAAGGTGTGCTTCATATGAGTTTTCTCTAATAATAAGTTTAGTATAAAATAACTTTAAAAAAACGTTTTCTATAGTATAATTGTATTTGTGAAAAACATTACAATATGTTTTGAGTTACAAAAAATGTGTCATTTAACTATTTCAGCAAAGAAAAGGAGAATGTTTGTTTATGGTTAAGGGGAAAAAAGTAATTTTAGCGTTACTTGGATTAAGTTTACTAGTTGGTTGTGGAACAAAAGCCTCTAAAGAGGTGGAAACAGAAAAAGTTAAAAAGGATAAAGATACTTTGGTATATGGAATATGGAGTTCGCCAACAGGTGTGTTTAACCCTTTAATTTCAGATACAATGTATGATTCAGCAGTAAATACACTGGTCTATGATTCTTTATTAAAATTAGATAAAGAATATAATCTGGAACCATCAATGGCTAAAGATTATAAACTTTCTGATGATATGCTTAATCTTTCATTCACGTTACAAGATAATTTAACATTTCATGATGGCGAAAAAATAACAGCTGAAGATGTTGAATATACACTTACATCTGTAGCAAACTCAAAATATACAGGTAGTGAGTATAGTACAGTTGAGTTTATTAAGGGTGCTAAAGCTTACCACGAGGATAAAGCTGATAAAGTTGAGGGCATTGAAGTTAAGGATGATAAAACAATTAATATAACGTTTGAAAAACCGTTCGCTTCAGCATTACAAAAAATTGGTAATTTAGCTATTTTACCAAAACATATCTGGGAAAAAACACCTGTTGAAAATTGGGAAAAAGAAACCAAAACGTTACATGAACCTGTTGGAAGTGGTCCTTACAAAGTGTCAGATTTTAAAAATGGTGAGTTTGTTAAGATGACAGCATTTGATAAGTATCATGCAGGAAAACCAAAGATTAAGAATTTTAACTTTAAAGTAGTTAATCAAGATACAGCAATTGGTGAAATTACAAAAGGTGATATTGATGTTGCTGATATCTCAAGTTTTAAACAAAAAGACTTGGATTTCTTAGAAAAAAATAATATTAAAATTGCTGATTACGCAGGTCCAAACATCCAATATATGGGAATGAATTTAAGAAATGAACAATTAAAAAATAAAGAAGTTCGTCAAGCAATTGCTTACGGTGTTGATCGAAAGGGAATTGTTGATGAACTATTAGAAGGTCATGGTGAATTAATTCAAACGCCAATGGTACCTACACTTTGGTCATATCCTGATGAAGGTTTAACAGAGTATAAAGAGGATAACAAAAAAGCCAAAGAATTATTGAAAAAGGCTGGCTATACGCAAAAAGATGATAAAGGAATTTTCGAAAAAGACGGTAAAAAACTTTCATTTGTTTTAACAGTCCCAACAGGAGATAAAATGAGAGAAAGTACAGCTCCAATCATACAAAATCAGCTGAAAGAAATTGGAATTGAAATAAAATTAGAAAATCTAGAATTCTCAAGTGTGATGGATAAAGTTGTTGGAAATCATGATTTTGATTTATATTTGATGGCAAATACACTAAGTGCCGACCCTGATCTGAAATCATCTTGGCATTCAACAGCTTCATCTGATGAAGCTGGCGTTTACGCGTGGAATATTGTTTCGTTTAAAAATGATAAAGCAGACAAACTACTAGAAGAAGGTTTAGAAGTAACTGAACAAGAGAAAAGAAAAGAAATTTATCAAGAATTTGGTCAAATTTTAAATGATGAACTACCTTGGTTACCTTTATACACACCGGATATAATCAAAGCTTATACACCTACTCTTAAAAATTATAAACCTGCCACATTTTTAGATTTTTATGAAGTAGAAAAATGGTCATTTAAATAAAAATAGCAGCATGATTTATAATTAATTTTGTAATCGAAAAAACTGAGGTGAAACTTAAATTGTTCATCTCAGTTTCTTCTTTTTATGATAAGAAAGGCAGACTTAAATGAAGAAAAAAATGATCAAACGATTACTTTTAACCTTGGTTATTTTGTTAGGAGTTAGTATTTTTATTTTTGTCATTTTGCAAAAGCAACCAGGAAATCCATACTTAAACAGTCTAAGTCCTAATATCTCCCAAGAACAAACGGAACAAATATTAAGGCAAAAAGGGTACTATGATCCATTACCAGTTAAGTTTATCAAGTGGTTTAAAGGAATTTTAACCTTGGATTTTGGTTACTCTATCCAGTTTAAAGAACCTGTAATTGATTTAATTTTAGAACGTCTACCTAAGACGTTAATGTTAACGATTCCATCACTAGTGTTAAGTTTATTCATATCAATTCCTGTAGGTATGTATTCAGCATATAAGGAAAATAGTTTGCTGAGTAAATCTATTAACGCGCTTAGTTTACTTGGAATCTCAATGCCAACATTCTTCTTTGCTATCCTTCTCATCAAATGGTTTTCCTTTGATTTATCAATATTTCCTTTTTCAGGAACGGGAGATATATCTGGAAGTAGCGGAATATTAACAGTTATTTACCATAGTATTTTGCCAATATTAACACTAACCATTATTCAAACAGCTGGATTTATTCGCTATATTAAGGGGTATCTATCTCATGAAATGAATCAAAAATATATTGAAGCAGCCCAAGGATTTGGATTTACCAAATGGCAAGCATTAGCTAAATTTGCTTTACCCTCTATTTTACCGCAAATAGTTACTTTGATTTTTATGGAGATTCCTGTTTTATTTTCGGGAGCACTAATTACGGAGACTATTTTTGTTTGGCCAGGAATTGGAAAATTAAATTATGATGCAGTCACTTACCGAGATTATCCGTTAATAATGGGGTTACTAATCTTCACTGTGTTCATCATTTTAATCTCAAATTTAATCGCTGATATATTAGCTAATCGATTCATTCGATCGAATGATAACGTAAAAGGGAGAAAAGTATGAAAAAACAAATGAGTATGAGAATAGGCATAATTATCTTAGCTATCATTATTATTTTTTCAGTACTAGGCCCTTTATTTTATCATCAAAGTAGTACTTATACTGATTTGTATCATACCTCGGCAGCTCCAAGTGTTGAGCATCTTTTAGGTACAGATGAAACAGGACGCGATATTTTAGCTAGATTGATGGAGGGAGGAAGAGTAACCATATTTGTGGGGATTGTTGCTACATTGTTTAAAATGATATTAAGTATTGTAGCAGGAACTATAGCAGGATACTTTGGAGGTATAGCCAATCAAATATTAATGAGACTGGCAGATATTGTTATGTGTTTTCCTTTTTATATTTTAGCGATTTCTTTAGCAGCTATATTGGGTCCTTCCATTCAAAATTTAGTGTTTATTATTGCTTTTTTTTCTTGGCCTCAATCAGCTAGATTAATTGCAACCGAAGTTCAAACCTTAAAAAATAAGGAATTTATTCGGTATTACGAAATTAATGGTTTTTCAAAATGGTATATTTTATTTAGACACATTATTCCAAATATTAAAACAAGTTTAATTGTATTATTTACATTATCCGTTGCCCAATCAGTATTGATGGAGTCTTCCTTAAGTTTCTTGGGATTAGGAGTACAAGCACCATATTCAAGCTGGGGAATGATGCTATCTAGTGCGATGAATATTATGAGCATTGAACGAGAATGGTGGCTATGGCTACCTGCAGGTATTTTAGTCTTACTTATGATCTTTAGTATTCATTTGATTGGAGAGGGACAAAAAAGTAAGGGAGGAATATCTGATGTTAAAAGTAACTGATTTATCCATTTCTTTAAAGAGTAATCAGGAACCTCTTGTTTCCAATGTATCTTTTGAGGTGAATCAAGGAGAGGTTTTGGCGATTATTGGAGAGAGTGGTAGTGGTAAAACATTAACTAGTACCAGTATTATGGGGCTGTTGGATGCAAATATATTTAGTATTGAAGGGGAAATAAACTATTTAAATCAAAATTTACTTAACCTAAAAGAAAAAGAGATGGCTAGTTTTCGTTTAAGAGAGATTGCTATGATTTATCAGGAACCTATGTCAACCTTTACGCCTTCTTTATCAATAGGGAAACAGATAACTCTTGCGATAAATGCGCATAAAAAGTGTAGCAAACAAACATGTTGTGAGTTAGTAACACCGTTCTTAAAAAACGTGGGACTGGGAACAATGAAAGATATATTTGAGAAGTATCCTCATGAATTAAGCGGAGGACAACTTCAGAGAGTGTTGATTGCTCTTTCTTTGATGCTGTCTCCAAGACTTTTAATCGCGGACGAACCTACGACAGCTTTAGATGTGTATGCTCAAAATGAAATTATCAATTTAATTAAAAAGATTTCAAGAGAAAATAATCTATCAGTTTTATTTATAACTCATGATCTAAATTTAGTTGAAGAGGTTGCTGATAGAATTATTATTATGAAAAAAGGTAAAATTATCGAAGAAAATAAAACAAAAGATTTATTTGATAAGCCTCAAAATGATTATACTAAAAAGTTGTTGTCATCAAGAATTAGTTACTTAATTAAAGAGGAGGCAGCTGATGAAGGTAAATAAAGAGAGCTATCTGAGTGTCAAAAATCTATCTATTAGTTATGAAATTGGTTTTTTGAAGAAGCAAAAGAGGGAAATTCTTACTGATGTGAATTTTGACTTAGAAATGGGTGATGTTTTAGGGATTGTTGGTCGAAGTGGTAGTGGTAAAACATCTTTAATACACGGTATTTTAGGGTTAATCCCTATAGATTCTGGCTTGATTAATTGCCCTTATGAGCAACAGTTTTCTGTAACAGATACCATTGTTCAAGTCATATTTCAAAATCCTCGGTCGTCTCTGTCACCTATTCAGAGCATTTATGATTCGTTAGATGAAATTATCAAAAAACATCGCCCTTTATCCAAAACTGAGAGACAAAAGGAAATCAATGAATTAATGACTAAAGTTTCACTACCAATTGAGAGTTTATCTAAATTTTCGAGTGAGTTAAGTGGAGGGCAACTTCAACGGGTTGCTATTGCCAGAGCCTTAGGAGCCAAACCATCTATTTTGATTTGTGATGAGCCTACCTCAGCGCTTGACGTGACAACTCAAAAAGAAATTTTACTTTTATTAAAGGAATTAAATAAAACGGAGAAAATGGGGATTCTTTTTATAACTCATGATCTTGAAATTATTGACTATATGTGTGATAAAGCATTAGTCCTACACGAGAAAACAGCAACCGTTGTTAATGATCTTAAAGATAAAGAAACTATTATGGCATTACTACTCAAATAAAAAAGAGCGAAAATAATTGTTTTCGCTCTTTTTGCTTTCATTATCTTACTTAACGCATCTCTCTAAGGTCTCCTTGATGCTAGCTACTACATCGTGTTCTTTAATATTTAATTGAGTAAACGTTTCTTTAGGATCGATGAATAGATTAATAGATTGTAATTTTCCACTGACTGTCATGTGTATACCGTGTTCTGTTCCTTGTGACTCAGCATGTTGGTCAATCGCTTCGTAAGTTGACTTCATTTGATCATAAGTAAGAACGGGAACCTTTGTTGTCTCAGATTGTCCGAGCGCATCTACCATCATTGTATAGAAATCTTTAAACGTCATATTTAAAGCCGAAATGGCATATGTTCCACGGTGCACACCTTTTTCTAAAGCACCAACAGCAGCTTCAGCAACTTGTTCAACTGTTACCATGGCTGTTCCTCCAGCTGGGGCTGGAAAAATTTCTTGATTTTTGGCTTGTTCAACAAACATAGTCCAAAGGGGTTCTCTACCTGGCATAGTACCAAAAATATAGGGTAAGCGAATAGAGCAAACAGTCATCTCACCTTCTCCTTCAGCAAAAGCAATTTGTTCTTGAAGGAGTCGATTATTTGGATAAGCTTGTTTTTTTAAGTCGAATTCAGGTAAACATTCTGCAAATTCTGCAAAATAGGAATTAAAAATAATGAAATTTTTAACTCCAGCTAGACGAGAAAGTCGTGCTAAACGTTGAGTAGGTAAAACATTTGCTTCGTAAAAGAATTTCATAGCGGGTTTTTTTGGAATTATTCTCTCGTCTGCACCTGCAGTATAGATAAAGCCGTCACAGTCACTTAATAAAGAGATAATATCATTATCCTCAAGTTCATTTATATTTCCTAGTGAGCATTCTACCCCTTCAGGTAATAAATCTTTTGTTGGCATTGGTGGTAGAGCCATTGTTTTGACTTCATAACCATTTTTTAGTAGTTCTTTAGTGGTGTAATAACCAAGAAATCCAGTTCCACCTAAAATAAAAATTTTTGACATCATTAAAACCTCCTATTTGTAATATTGTTCACATGTAGTATAAAATAAGTAAAAGGTAAATAAGTATCAAAAAAAGAACAATCACTAACTTTTTAGAAAGGGTGAAGTAAATGATAACTAACTTTCCATATATTAGCGGAGACTACTATTCAGAAAAATATAAACCGTTTGAGTTAAAGTTAACTTTAGAAACAATCTCAAAAACAGAAATATTACAATTTAGAAATGAAATAGAATATATTTATGTCTGTGAGGGAAAAGGAAAAATAGAAGTGAATGGTGCTAAAATATCGATCGAAAATGGCAATTTTATCCAGTTAATGCCTTACCATGTACATCGTTTCATATTTTTTGGAGATGAAACTATCAAAATATATAGAATTCGATTTTCAATGGGATTGTTATTATACACAAGTACAAATAAAAAAAATTATCTTAATTCCATTCAAACTTTAGAGAATGTTTTGCCAGTTGTCTATCTGAATGAGAGATTTCAACGTCGGTTATTATTTATCTGTGAAGAGACAATGTTTGATATAAAGGAGAGGCGTTCAGACTTAGAACCACTTTACATTGCATTGATATCATTTATTTCATATGCCTACTACTATCATCACCAACAATTAAAAAACGAGAGAGAACAGCAAATGATTGGTGGAAGATTATTACAATACATTCAGTTTCACCATCAAGAGCAATTAACGCTAACTAGGTTGTCAAAGGTATTTGGATTACTAGAATCACAGGTAAAAGAGGTGTTACTTAAAACTACAGGCTTTTCGTTTAGCCAATTACTTAACCAAGTTAGAATCAGAAATGCGGTGGCTTTGACCCAGTTTAATGAGCTTTCAATCAATCAAATTGGAAAGATTTGTGGCTTTCAATCTGATAGCTCCTTTTATAAGCAGTTTAAACAGTTAGAAAATATGACGCCAGAATCTTATAGGAAAATGGTAGTAAAAAAAGGAGAAGTTCGTTCAGATACGTTCGAAGTAGTCTTATTTTTAATAGATCATTTATCAGATTCTTTAACTATTAAAGAATTAGCAGCAGAATTAAACTTTTCTGAAAAAAGAATTAATAATTTACTTGAAGAGGAATTCAATATGACTTTCCAACCTTTTTATAATAAATTAAGAGTAATTGCTTCCAGTCATTTTTTAACAAATAAACAATATAATATAGAGCAAGTAGCTCTTAAGATGGGATTTCAGGATAGACTCACGTTTTCTAGAAATTTCGAAAAAATTTATGAAATGACACCTTTTAAGTTTAAAAAAATTTATACGTCCTAAATTTTTGATAATTACTTAATAAAAATAGGATGTAAACATTTTTAATATAACATTATTATTAATAAAGTTCTTTTTATGTTGATTTTATACATAAAAAGAACTTTTTTGCCGTTTTGTTAAATTATCTCACGTTTTTAATTAAAAAGATAAATAAATAGAGTTTTATAGACGCGTATGGTATTATGTATTTAATTAATTTGATAGATTTAATTAAATTAATGAAGGAGGTAGTAGAGTGAAGCAAATAATTTTTTGGGGAGTTATCTTATTTTTTAGCTGTTCACAAGTTACATTTGCGAATGAACTAGATGCTTATTCAATGGATACATCTCAAAGTGATAGTTCACAACAAGATTCTACAGCTACTTCTACATTAGTAACTGAGATAGATCAAACAACAAAAAACACTGAAATACCAAAAGAAACAATAGGAACAACTGAAGGAATAGAATCTACAGAGGAAACAGAGACACCACACCCCCGCGCATTAAAGCAAGAAAGAAGTATGGCGGATGGCACAAAGGAGAATCCTTACCTAGTAAGTAATGAACAAGAGTTTGCGAATGCTCTAAAAAGTCCTTTGATTAAAGGTAATTCTGCTAACCATATCGAGCTAGTATCTGATATTATTTATACGACTAAAATTACAGGGACTTATTTAACGGATGATGTAGTGGTTGAGGGAAATAATCACACAATACTGAGTAATGTTAAAAGTACATCGCATACCTTTTTAGCAACTAGAAAAGTAGGGCTAAGTGCAACATTTAAAAACCTTAATTTTGGAAATGAAGAATACACAGATAGTACTTACTATGGTTTTTTTTCAATAATGGCTAAGAATGTTAATCTAACTGTTGAAAATATAAATTATGATATTAAAAATGGAGCTCAGCCTTTCTATGGCGATAATAGCACTGGGACAACTGTAACGATAAAAGGCAAAAACTATTTTAAACAGGATGCAAAATCTGATGGCGGTGAGTTTATTGAAAAAATAAACTATATTATTTTTGATGAGGACAGTGATACAACAGTCCGTCAAGATGCTTATTCTTTGAGTAGTAATGCTGTGTTTTGGCAACCAGAGGATATATATGTCAAGAAAAATGCAAAAGTTGATATTGAAACATCTATGAATTATTTTACATGGAGTGATAAATCGACTAATTTACATATTGCTGATAACGCTACATTCATTTATAACCCAGTCAAAGGTAAAAATTATACGAAGGGTATGAGCTATCTTAATATTGAAAAAATGACAGTAGGTGATAATGCGAGGGTTCTTTTTAAATCAGCTAAAGATTCATTTTCTTATTACAATTTAGCAATAGATGCAAGTAGTCCTGATTATATATTGTTTGAACATCAAGATAGTGGGACTCCAGCAATTAAAAGAGATATGAATGTGATCTATAATCGAAAGGATAATGACAACTATTCCTATATGATAAGTTCCTTAAATAAAAGGGTACAAGAAGATCTTTATCCGATTGTTACGTCAAATAAAAACTATGATGTTACTGGTAGACAATCTACTAATAAAGAGTCAATTGTCTACGCTAGAACACCAACTATTCAACAGTCTCAATTAATGAATCAAGTAGGACCTAGCTTAAGTAGGCTTGAGGCTAGTGTAACAAAGTGGTCTGTTCCGACAAGAGAGGAAAGCCCGCAAAAATTCACCTATAAATTTAGTGATAAAAGATTATATAAAGGGTCAAGTATTGAGAGCGAAATGTCTCAAAATGAAGTAGAAAAAGCTAAAAAAGCCCAAGGTGTTATTGAAGAGGTTGAAAAGCCCATCCAGGGATCACAAAATAAAGCTTCGTTGGATCAATTAGCTCCTAAAAATTATTATTCTTACATAAAATTAGATGATTCTCGGATACCTGGTTATATTTTAAAGAGTCCATGGGTTGAAAATATGGAAGAAGTGCCGACTTATATTCATGTCACTATGCCGGATAAGAGCCTTAATTTCAATTCTCCTTCTACCGGTAAATTTGATAAAAAACAAAATATTGGTTCTTATCGAATGATTAATGAGGGGAATATTCCCATAAGATTACATGTGACAAATTTAAAAATAAATGAGATTAGTGATCAAAAAGTGATATTAGTAGATGATATCATCAAAAAAACAGATGGTTCGGGCCTACTAGTTTTAAATTTAGTAGCTAGAAATACTGATACAAGCGAAACAGCTGAGTGGGGACCTATGAAAGCAGGGCAGTTAACTGTTCCTCAAACTATTGGGTTAAAATCTTATTGGCAGTCAGGCAGTCAAGCGGAAACGTATGTAAAAGGTGAATACGATGGACCTATGACAGGATCTAAAAAGGTGAGTTACGATATCTCGCTGAAAATTAAGCAAGACTAAGGAAAGGACGTGGTGAAAATATGACAAATAAAAATGACCAAGAAAATTCTAAAAAGAAAAAATGGCTTATAATTTTGCTACTTTTATTTTTATTATTAGGTGGCTATGGTGCGTATCGATATTTAAACCAACCGAAAACAGAAGATATGTCTATTGTTAGTGGAGAGTTTTTACCAGATGGGAAAGATGCTAGAAAAATGTCAGATGAAGAACTAGCAAAAGCAGCCCAAAAAGCAGTAGATAAGAGTAATTTCAATATGATGATTTCTCCAACCGCTACTGTAAATGGGAAAACTCAAAAAGGAAAATTATCAATAAAAAATCCTAAAACGAACAGTTACCCTATCAACGTGGAGTTAAAGGATGATAAGACAGGTGAATTACTTTATACATCAGGAGCTATTAATCCAGGTGAAGAAGTGACAGATATTGAACTGGAGAAACCGTTAAGCAAAGGAACTTTTATGACAACAGCCTTGTTTTCTCTTTATGATCCAGCAACAAAAGCAAAAAAAGGTGAGGTATCAGCAGGTGTCGATTTAACTGTTAATTAAACAGATAAATTTACCTGATTATATTATATAAAAAAATAAATTTTGGAGGAATTGTTATGAAGAAAATTATTTCAACTTTATTATTATCAAGTATTGTTGTGTCTGGCGCAAGTGTCGCTCTAGCAGCTGAAGGAGATAATGTTACAAACATAAATAAAGAAGAAACTGCTAATATTAAAGTAAATGGTTCTTTGGGAGCAGATAATACGAAGCCAGATACGAAAATTCCAGAAGGAGACAAAGATTGGATTAATGTAGATATTCCCACAAAGACAATTTTCTATAATACTGCTAAGGATCCAATTGTGAAGTCGCCAAATTATACCATTGAAAATAAGTCAGGTCGTCCAGTAGAGGTAAGTATTGCTTCTTTTATTCAAGATGGATCTGACGTAGTTCCTAATGATTTTGATTTAAATTTGACAAGTAAGACAGATGGTGCTGAGACAGACTCTATCTTAGTTAAAGATGGTGTGGCATTAACAACATTTGACCCAGCACTTGTAACTTTAGCGAATAGTGAAAAAAGATTAACTTCTACAGGTGAAGCAACAATGCCTAATAAATTATCTTTTAGATATTCTGGTAAAGCAAATGCAGCAAATGCGGTAAATGTTAGTTATAATTTAGGTCTAAAATTCAAATCAGTAGCTTGGTAATTAGATCTTCATTAAAGAGGTGAAGAGATGACTTATTCAGTGCCAGTGGAAGGTTTTTTAGGACAAGATGATACAACGGAGACATCAGAAATAAAAAATGTTATTAAACAGGATACTCCCAGAATTAGGTATACTGTGACCCAAACTAGACAAGATCTACCAAAGACAAATGAAATACTTTCTAATAATTTTTTTGGATTATTTGGTTTATCTTTATTGTTAATCACTATACTGATAAGAGTTAAAAGAACAAGTGATAGAAGAAAAGAAAAAATATATTAAATACAAAAACAAGACCTTTATTCCGTTAAGTTGAAACGGTAAAGGTCTTGTTTTTGTAAATGATTTTTTTATTAAATTTTACCTAAGTTTATCATTTTTTTGTAAAACCCTACTTTAGTTGGATGTTCAAATGGAAAAACACTGTTACAATATAAATAGTTAATCAGAATTTTATGGAGGTATTTATGAAAAAAATAAAACTACTATCACTAAGTGCATTACTTTTAACAACACTTGCCGCAGGAGTGACAGCATTTGCTAATGAGAAAACGAAAGACGAAGGCTGGAATGTTCCAAATATTGCTTTAGGTAATGGATTAAATGAATCAGAACAGACAAAGACTAATGAAATTTTGACAAAGGATTTAGACAAAGTTAAAGAACTTCAAGGAACTGATGTGACTAAGCATAATCAATTTATTGTTGATGGTAATGATTTGATTAAATATGTGACAGATGTCCCTGAATTCACCTCAAATTCAAAAGCTTATTCTAGTGCCTTGATTGCTAGAACCAAAGAGGGAACAGGTGTAAATGTAGAAATTATGACACCTGAAAATATCACAGCAAGAACTGAAGCAATGTATCGATCAGCAGCTATTACAAGTGGTGTTTATGATGCTTATATTCGAATTGCAAGTGTTAGAACAATGGATGGCAGTGGGGCTTTGGCAGGTATCTATAAGATATATGATGAAGTTGATCCAGCAACAAATGATGAGGATCAAAAGAGTCGTGATGAAAAACGTGAAGTGGCACAAGATCAAATGAAAGTAGTTTCTTCGATTGATGAAGCCAATCAAGATAAAAAAGATTATTCATCAGAAAATGTTTTAGTTGCACTTGCTGATATTCAATTAGAATTACAAAAGATGAATAAAAAATTAGATGCTATGTCTCAAGAAGAGAAGGCTCAAGAAGTTGGCAAAGTAGTAGATAATAAAATTGAAAAAAACGGCTTAACTGATGTGATTACACCGGATCAAAAAACAGAGATTGTTAATAATATGGTTTCTTTTACAGGTACAGATGCAATGACAGATTCTGAAATGACGAAACAGTTATCAGGTTTTAAAAATGATATCGTTAAAAATGGAAAAGAATTTAAAGATAATTTATTATCCGATGAAAATGTGGAAAAAGCGAAAACAGGTATCTCAGGTATTTGGCAAAGCATCAAAGATTTTTTTAGTAATTTATTTAGCTAAAAGTTAATAAAAAGAGTTGGATAATTTTTATTCAACTCTTTTTATTTAAACATTATCATGTAAATCAATTATCAGTTAAGGAGATAATTAAATGAAAAATGAAAGAATATTTGATATGCCGGTATCAAACGTGTATCCTCTTTATTTAAAAAAAGTAGAGAAAAAAGGAAGAACTGAAGATGAGTTAACTGAAGTAATTAATTGGT
>CBCPLQ010000008.1:0-93924 GCA_965119435.1 uncultured Vagococcus sp.
TATACCGTTGCGTTAGCAACTTTTAAATCATACAACACGTTCCTTTATCTGTCAATAGATAAATACCAATTATTTAAAAATGTTATTTAATAAAATTTGTCTATCAATCAACTTATAACACTATAACACATTGATTATTATTTAGCAAGTGTTTTATTTTTTGTTTGTGTTATTTAAAAGAGCAACATGTCGTAACGACATTTATTAATATATCAATTCTATTAAAAAAAAGCAAGTAAAATTTTAATATTTTCTCTACTTATTTTTTTATTACAAAAAAATCACTTTTAAAAAGGATTTAACAACCTTTTTAAAAGTGACTAGACTTAGATAAAGCCTTATTGACTAAATTTCTTTTTGTTTATTCGCTTCCACAATCTGACAATCTGGACATAGTCCATACATTTCTAAGCGGTGATCCCGTATTTTAAATCCTGTTAACTGCTCAGTAGCAGATTCTACATCTTCTAAGCCTGGGTAAAAAACATCAACGACTTTGTCACACTTATCGCAAATAGCATGATAATGTTTTGTAGAAGTAAAATCAAAACGACTTGATGAATCTCCATATGCCATTTCAATAACAAATCCAATTTCAGTAAATAGCCTTAAATTATTATAAACAGTAGCAACACTCATATTAGGAAATCGATGTTCCAAATGTTTATAAATTCCGTCTGCAGTTGGATGGCTCTTACTTTCAACTAAAAATTCTAAAATAGCATATCTTTGAGGAGTTATCCTAATATTAGAATCTTTCATTTTATTAATAGCATCTTCAACAACGTGACTAGACATACTTCATCATCCTTGTGAATTATTTTGTAATTTCATTCTACTACCAATAGTACTAATTATCAAGGTTCATCTATTTTTTGTTTAAAATAAATTTGTCGATAAATATCTTTCTCCGCTATCTGGGGCTAATGTAACTACATTAGAGCCTTTTGGCATTCTGTTTGCAACTTTTTTTGCTGCAACTATTGCAGCTCCAGAAGAAACTCCAACTAATACGCCCTCATTCTTTGCAATATATCTAGACATTTCAATTGATTCTTCACTTGAAACAGGTAATATTTCATCATATATATCAGTATCTAATATCAGTGGGACAAATCCTGCTCCAATTCCTTGTATTTTATGAGGTAAATGTTCCCCTCCTCTTAATACCTTGCTTTCATCTGGTTCAACTGCATAAATTTTTATGTCAGGGTATGCTTTTTTTAATTCTTTTCCTACGCCTGTTATAGTACCACCTGTACCAACCCCAGCAATAAATGCATCTATCCGACGCCCTTTAAAGGTCTCAATTATTTCTTTCGCTGTTGTTAATTCATGAGCTGTTGGATTTGCAGGATTTTCAAATTGGAGTGGCATAAAATAACCTTTCTCTTTTGACAGTTCTTCAGCAATTTTAATAGACTCCTTCATCCCTTTTTTGCCTGAGGTTAAAATAATTTCAGCGCCATATGCCTTCATTAATTTTTGTCTTTCAACACTCATTGTATCTGGCATTACCAGAATAACTCGATAACCTTTAACAGCACCAACCATTGCAAGACCAATACCAGTATTACCGCTTGTTGGTTCTATTATGGTATCTCCTGCTGATAGTTTTCCTTCATTCTCTGCTGTTTCTATCATCGCTAGTGCAATTCTATCTTTAACGCTTCCTCCCGGATTAAAAGATTCGAGTTTAACATAAATATTACCTTCTGATTCATTTGTTTGTTTCAATTTTAATATCGGTGTACTTCCAATAAGTTCGTTAATGTTTTCTACTATTTGTTTCATTATCTTTTCTCCTTTTCTATTTTATCTTCAAAAAATAAGATGTAAATAAATATGCATAAAACACCTATTACTAAAGAGACATCTGCAAAATTAAAAATTGGAAAATTAAAAAACTCTACTTGAAACATATCTACCACATAACCTAGTCGAATTCTATCAATAAAATTTCCTATAGTCCCTCCTATAATTAGACTTAAACCAACTGTCAACCATTTTGTCTGATTTCTATTTTTATACAGAAGATAAGGTAAAATAGTTAAGGCTATTAACGTAACAATTATAAAAAACCACATTTTCCCTTCTAGAATACTCCAAGCCGCTCCATTGTTTCTGATATGGGTCAACGATAGGATTGGATTAGTAAATACCGTTTCGAATATCCCTATATTATTTACTGTCCACCATTTTAATACTTGATCTGCTAAGACAGATAAGAAAATAATTATTACATACAGAATCATCTTTTTTTCAACTCCCCAAAAAAGTCTTTCGGACCTATTATTCCTAACAACTTACTATTTCTTTTTCCATCTTTAGTTATCAATATAGCTTCTAATCTTGGATTTTCTTTAAATAAATTAATTGCCTTGTATTCATAATCCTTTGGACTTAAAAAATAGACAGCATCTCTTTTAGAATCTATATCTAGTATATCCAGACCTGAATAACTATCTAAATCTTTAATTCCGTTTTCAGCATTTTTAGCAAACCACATTCCTAGTCCTCTTGTAGTTAACAATCCTCTAAATTTTCCTTTTTCGTAGATTGGAAATTGAGTATAACCTTTTTCTACTATTATATACAGAATTTGTCGTAGCGGAATACCTGCTTCAAACGTTTTTACATTCGCCTTTGTATACTCTTCAATTATTTTTGGGTGTAGTAACTTATTTTCTATCTCAATTATTCTATCCACAGCCCACTGATTTGGCTCCGCTATAATAAAATCAGGTTCAATTTTATTATGAACAATCGCATTTCTTAGTTTAGAAAACTCAATTAAATCAAATTCTACTTCATGAATTGGAAAATCGGCTTTCTTTTTAATTCGTCGAATCATCTCGCTAACGCCCATATTACTAGGAAAATCAAGTTGTCTCCTAAGCCATTTTTCAATCCTATTAAAGGAATTTAAAAATATTTCTGATTTATTCATTCTACTCTCCTTAATAATTAAGTATACACCACATATTATATAACAAAAAAAATAAAGTAAATAGTTTTACGCATGATTGGAAGAATAACTTTAGAGATAAACATGCGTTTGACGTAGATATCTATTAAACGTATAATAAGAGCATAGGCATGCAAATGACCACTAGGGGGTATGTAAAATGAAAATCGGCGTTGTAAAATGGTTTGACGTAAAAAAAGGTTACGGTTTCCTAGTCTATGACGGGGATGAAGAGATTTTTGTACATTTTACCGGCATCGTTCAAGATGGTTTCAAAGTTCTTTTTGAAGGACAAAAAGTTGAATTCCTCATTAAAGAAGGTGCGCGTGGTCTTCAAGCATCGCAAGTAACTGTAATTGATGAAACAAAAAGTGTTGACGATTAATCAGTCAACACTTTTTTCTATCCCATAAATTATCCCTGTAAATGAAGCATCTTGCCTTAGATGGTGAACAAATGAATTTTTTGATTTAGGAAACATAACATATGCGAATTCTTTTTCTTCAGTTTTTATTGTGATGCCATGACTACCAACAGATATACTCTCGATTGTTCCTAAATCAATTAAATAACTATTCTTTTTTAAAATTGCGGAAACTTTTAATTGTTCATTTGTTAGTATCATCTTTCTTCTAAATCCAACAAAAGCTGCAAATAAAAAAATAAGAAATACCAATACGCTAAATAGATTAATTTGACCTTGTTGTTCCAACAAGCCAATCATACTGGTGAAAAACAAGGCAAATGTCATCGACCAATAGATTACAGTACCTGATAATTCAGGTTGGTATCGAAAAACATGTATCTTACTTGTACTCATACTAGCCTCCTATTTACAATAGCTCTATATTTACTTATATTAACACAAGATAAATAAATAAAAAATACAATTGGAGAATACTATGATAAAAATCTATATTGATGCTGCAACAAATCAAAAAAAACAAATTAGTGCCGGTGGAATGATTCTACTAAAAGATCATACTCAGATCCAACATCAACAACAACTAACTTCAAAAACAAATAATGAAGCAGAATTTGAAATGTTATACTTCACTTTAGAGTATTTAACTAAAATGAAGTGGACAAAAGAGACTATTTTTATTTACACCGATAGTCTTATTGTCGCTCAGTCAATTGAAAAAAAATATGTTAAGGATTTAAGATTTAAATACTATCTTGAAAAAATAAGCTTATTAATAGAAAATTTTGATTTACTTTTCATTGAATGGTTAGGTGAAGCCAATAACAAAGGTGCTGATAAGATTGCTAAACAAGCACTTCAAAAAAGGCTTCAATATTAATAAGTTGATTCATAAATTGCCATCAGTAGCTCTATAAATTCAGGTGAGCCATTAAAAGGATGGATATAATTAAATTCTAAACCTCCACTTTCCATAAAATATCCTTTGTTTTCTTGCTCTATTTCTTCTAGTGTTTCGATACAATCAGAAACAAATCCTGGTGTAATAATTAAAACTTTTTTTATCCCCTTATTAGGAAGTCCTTTTAATGTGGTGTCTAGTGCAGGTGTTAGCCATTCGTCTGGTCCAAATTTTGATTGATACGTAACCTGATATGGAATATCAATTGAGAAATTAGCAAATATTGCTTTAGTTGTCTCAGCACATTGATCTTTGTACGGATCCCCCTTCTGAACATAAGAAACCGGGAGGCCATGGTAAGAAAATATTAATAATTCAGGTGAGTATTTTTTTATTTCTTTTTTTATTTGTTCCCTTAGCAACTGTATATATAGCGGATGGCTGGTGAATTCTCTGATTAAATGTAAAGTTGGTATATTTTCCTGTGCTAAATAGTGCTTAAATACAGCATCGTGAATAGAAGCTGTGGTAGTTGTTGAATACTGGGGATAAAGAGGTATTACGGTTACATCAGTGACACCTTCTTCCTCAAACATCATTAATGACTCTGATATTGTAGGATGACTGTATGCCATTCCGTACTTCACTGATATTTCAGGTAGCTTTTCCTGTAACTGATTCGTTTGAGTTTGAGTATAAACTAATAGAGGTGAGCCGCCTTTTTGCCATATACTTCTATATAATTCCGCTGATTTTTTAGGTCGCGTATTCAAAATGATTCCATGAAGAATTGGAAGCCACTGCCACCTTGGTTTATCAATTACTCTTTTATCGCCTAAGAAATGTTTTAAATATTCTCTTACTTCTTTTGGTTCTGGTTTATCTGGGGTTCCTATATTGGCTAATAAAATCCCTTTTTTTTCCAATTTAATCATCCTTTCAATTTCTCACGCCTTTTATTTTAGCACGATATCATGAATTTCAAAACTAATTGATAATTATTCTCATAATATTAAAGGTATTCTCATTGACAAATATAATTTTTTGTTTTAGCATGAAGGTAATTCAATAGCACATTATAATGTTGAGATAGTAGTAAATTATCCCTGTTTATAGAAAGTCAAAGTTTGATGGAATTTGACACAAATAATTTTACGAATTACATTCAATTTTTTATATTATAATCGGTTAGTTGTCGTTAAAAACTAGTAAGTGGTGTTTTATTTAACACAAACTTGGGTGGTACCACGGAATTATTATTTCGTCCCTACAGAGTTCATTCTCTGTAGGGATTTTTTTATTTTAAAAATAGAGAGGAAGTTTTAGACATGTCTACAAATATAATTGATGAGTTAGCTTGGCGTGATGCCATTAATCAACAAACTGATGCTGAGGGGTTACGGGAATATCTTAAAACTAATAAAATTTCTTTATATTGTGGAGTTGATCCTACTGGAGATAGCATGCATATTGGACATTTAATCCCTTTTATGATGTTAAAAAGATTTCAATCATTTGGTCACCATCCATATATCGTCATTGGTGGAGCAACAGGAACGATTGGAGACCCCAGTGGACGTACTAGCGAACGACAACTTCAATCAATGGAGCAAGTTCAACATAATGTTGATCGTTTAACTGGACAAATGAGACAATTATTTTTTGATGAAAATAATGAGCATGAATTGAGCATGGTAAATAATTACGACTGGACAAAAGATATCTCTTTATTAGATTTTTTACGTGATTATGGGAAAAATTTTAATATTAATACAATGCTTGCTAAAGATATAGTATCTAGTCGTCTGGAAACTGGTATTTCATTTACTGAATTTACTTACCAAATCTTACAATCAATGGATTACCTACACTTATTTCGTCATCATAACGTTCGTTTACAAATTGGTGGAGCTGACCAATGGGGAAACATTACAGCTGGCTTAGATTTAATCCGTAAAAAAGAAGGTGCTGATGCTCAAGCGTTTGGATTAACAATTCCTTTAATGTTAAAAGCTGACGGTACTAAGTTTGGGAAAACAGCCGGAGGAGCAATCTGGCTAGACGCTGAAAAGACCTCTCCTTACGAATTTTACCAATTCTGGTTAAATCAAGATGACCGAGATGTAATCAAGTATTTAAAATTCTTTACATTCCTATCCCAAGAAGAGATTATTGCATTAGATGGAAAGGTTCAAGCAGAGCCTCATAAGCGTGAGGCTCAAAAAACTTTAGCTCGTGAAATGACTCTATTTGTACATGGAAAAGAAGCATTAAATGATGCAATGACAATTACCGATGCTCTATTTTCTGGAGATGTCAAACAATTAACTTCTCATCAAATTGAAGATGGTTTCAAGAATATGCCTACCTTTACAATTGGAAAAGAAACAAAGAATATCGTAGATTGGTTAGTTGACACAAAGGTTGAACCTTCAAAACGTCAGGCTCGTGAGGACATTACCAACGGCGCTATTTCTATCAATGGAGATAAAGTCAAAGATGTTACAACCGACATAACGTCAGATCTATCTATAGATGACAAATTCATCATTGTTAGAAAAGGAAAGAAAAAGTATACACTTATTAAATTAGCCTAACTAATCAAAATGAGAGCGAGAAAGAACTGATCATTCTTTCTCACTCTCATTTTTCAATTTAATTTTACATATTTTTTTCCTATTATAAAAAATATTGTTCCTAAGCCATTTAAGCTTGCCACTAACAATAAATTTAAAGAAGATATTTCAAAAAACATCGAACAAATAACAACATAGTTCAAAAAAGATAAAAGACTGGTCCAAAGTACTATATCGATTGTTTCACTTTTTTCTAAATTTCCTTTTTTTTGAAAAAAGAATAGCGTCAAAATAACAACTGATATAATTTGTGTTAACAAAATAATCTGTAACATCTTATCTACTCCTTCGTTCTGAATACTTTTACTTTAAACAACTTTAATAAAATTTACATCCGTCACAAGACCGATATTTCTTTGTTTTTTATTTTTGTATTGATATACTAGTTTTAATAGTTTAAAAAGGAGGTAAACATGATTAAAAAAAAATGGTCATTATTCTATCTTAAACGGAGTAGCAATAGATTTGTTAATAATCACTTATCCTCCATTCAAATTATTTTTTTATATTATGTTCTTATGACTTTGCTTTCATTTATTCTACTAAGTCTGCCTTTTTTTCAACAGGATAACGTAACTGTATCCATATTTGATATGTTATTTATGGCAGTGAGCACTGTTAGCGTTACTGGTTTAAGCACATTTAATATCAACGAAGTTTTTAACGAACGAGGAGTTATCTTGCTAGAGATATTATTTCAAATTGGCGGTCTTGGTATTATGATGATTTCTACTTTTTTCTTCATACTTTCAAAAAAAAGAATATCGTTAAAACGTCGGCAATTGATAATGACCGATATGAATCAACCTAGACTAAGTGGTAGTGTTAAATTGATAAAAAATACAGTTTATACACTTTTAATTATTCAATTTATTTTTGGGATTATCTTTTCATTACGTTTTTACTTTTCAGGACATCACCCTACAATCGGAGAGGCTACGTTTCAAGGTTTTTACCAATCTATTTCAGCTGTAACAAACTCAGGTTTTGATGTTACTGGTTTTTCAGCAACACCTTATGCTAATGACTACTTATTTATCACAATACTTGTTGGTTTGATTATGATTGGGGGTATTGGCTTTCCAGTGATTATGGAGATCAAGGAATGGTTACTTTATCGACGAGGAGAAAATGACTTACCCTTTCGCTTTTCTTTATTTAGCAAATTAGCCATTAGTACTTACCTCATTTTATTCTTATTCGGAACATTAGCAATCTACTTATTAGAAAAGAATCATTTATTTTCCAATATGCCTGAATCTCAAAAACTGATGACATCCATGTTTTATTCAACTACGACAAGAAACGCCGGTCTTCAGATGCATGATTTAAATACTTTTCAAACTCCTACTCTACTGTTATTTTCTTTTTTAATGTTTATTGGATGTAGCCCCAGTTCTGTAGGGGGCGGTGTAAGAACAACAACAGTTGCTATTCTAGCTTTATATATGCTCTCCTTTGTAAAAGGAGAGGAAAATGTGACTATTTTCAGTCGGAGAATTGAAGACAGAGACATAAAAAAAGCTGTTGTTGTCTTTAACTTATCTATTGCTATGTGTTTTCTTGCAATTCTAATTTTATCTGTCACAGAAGACCAAACAATGATTGCTATTATTCTTGAAGTTGCATCTGCATTTGGAACAACTGGCCTATCTCTTGGTATTACAGCCGATTTAACTTCTATTGGAAAAGTCATTATTGCTATTCTAATGTTTATTGGGCGAATTGGAATGCTCTATACATTAATGGTGTTTGTTCCTAAAGAACGACAAGATCATGGTTACCAATTTCCTAGTGAGAAGATTATTATTGGGTAATTTAAAAGAGACAGACTTAAAAGGAATAATCACTTTTTAAGTCTGTCTCTCCGATTTTAAAGTCCAACAAGCCCTTGTATATTTAAATAAACGTTGCAACTTCAATTATTTCTATATTCGGATCTAAAGATTGCATAACAGGACAATGCTTACCTATCAGCGTCATACTTCTTTTAGCACGATCTTGATTTTTTTCAGCTACCGTTAAATAAAAGTTAATTTCAATTGATTTGATTGGCTCACTTTTTATTCCCGTATCTCGCACATAACTGATTTCAACTTTTTTAAATGTATTATCAATACGTGAACTTTCTAAAATACTCTGAAATACATACGCTCCACAAGCACCTACTGCTGCAACCATACTTTGAACAGGCGAGTACCCACCGTCTCTTAACATAAGCCAATTACCTGATTCTACTTCTAGTTCCATTCCATTCAAACCCTGTATTAATTCAATTTTATCAACTGTCATGTTTTTATTTCTCCTTTAAGACAAAATGATTAGTAGCTACTTCTACCCATTCTGTTTGATTAGAAATGTCTATTTCTGAGAATAATATTTTTTCTTTATTATTTAGTGCCTTTCTAGCCTCTTTCGGATCAGCTATTGGAATAGCTTGAAGTAAACTCTTTGTATAATTATGTTGAGGATTCTCAAATATACTTTCAGCTGGTCCAATTTCAACGATACGACCTAAGTACATCACTGCAATTCTATCTGAAATATAACGTACCATAGATAAGTCATGGGATATAAACAGATAAGTTAGCTTCAATTCTTTTTGTAGTTCAATAAGAAGATTAATAACTTGAGCTTGTATCGAAACATCTAAGGCTGAGATTGGCTCATCACATAAAATAAAAGCAGGATTAACCACTACGGCTCGTGCAATTCCAATTCTCTGTCTTTGTCCCCCACTAAATTCTTTAGGATATTTTTGAAACATTTCCTCTGTAAAGCCAACTTTTTTTAAAATAGATGTTGCTTTTTGAAGAGCTTCATTTTTTTCAACTTGTAATAATAAAGGCTCCATGACTTGTTCAATAGCCGTCATTCGTGGATTTAATGAAGAGTATGGATCTTGAAAAATTATCTGCATTTTTTGAAGCATTTTCTTTTTTTCCTCTTTACTAACTGAGCCAAAGGACTTCCCTTCAAAATAAATAGAGCCTTCATCAATTGATTCCAATTGTAAAATACTTCTACCTAAAGTTGTTTTTCCACTTCCTGATTCTCCAACAAGCCCTAACGTTTCGCCTTCATTAATAGTGAAAGAAACATCATCTATTGCTTTAACCACTGTTTTAACTTGTCCAAAACTATTTTTTACAGGAAAGTACCGTTTTACATGGTCAACTCTAACTAATTCTTTACTCATTCTTATCACCTCTTGGCATTAATAGACGATGAGTTTCCGATAGAGAAACCATTTCACCACGTTCTCTTTCTTCACTCGTTTCGTTATATCCTCTTAAAGAATACAAGCTTTCTTTTTTATCTCCTGTTGGAATAGCTTTTAATAATTCTTTTGTATAGTCATGCCCTGGCTGATAAAAGACTTCATCAATTAAACCTTCCTCAACAATTTTACCATCATACATCACTCGAATACTTTGACACATACCTGCTACAATACCAAAATCATGAGTCACAAGAATGACTGAAAGGTCTTCTGTTTGTTGAAGCTCACGAATTAAATCTAAAATTTGAGCTTGAATAGTCACATCAAGTGCAGTAGTTGGTTCATCAGCTATTAACAATTTTGGCTTGGCTAACAGAGCCATAGCTATCATAACCCGTTGTCTCATACCACCTGATAATTCGTGAGGATATTGTTTCATTCTTTTTTCTGCTAAAGTAATACCAACTTTTTCTAATTCTAAAATCGCTAGTTTTTGCGCTTCTGCTTTTGATTTTTTTTGAAAACGTCTAACTACTTCAATTAAATGGTAACCAATCGTTCTAAGTGGATTAAGAGAAGTCATTGGATCTTGAAAAATCATAGCAGCAGAAATTTTTTCGTTCTTTTTTCGTTCTTTTCCATCAAAAATAAAAGAAGAAAAATCAGTTTTAGCATTACTAGGCAATATATTCATCACACTTTTCATGGTCATACTTTTGCCACTACCTGATTCACCTACAATCCCTACAATTTCACCTTTAGGGATTTTTAAATCAATTGCCCGAATAATCAGTGTATCAGGTTTATTTTTTTGTTCCATAGATACTGTCAAATGATTGATTTCTAATATATTACTTGTCATTTCTATTCCTCCACACTTGTAAGCTCACGTAAATAATTACCTAAAATATTAAATGAATAGATAGTTAATATAATAAATATTCCTGGTAAGACTGCCATATAGGGAGCGTTTTGAAGGCTCGCTTGTGCATTTTGAAGTAAACTTCCCCATGATGCTGTTGGTGGTTGAATACCTATCCCCAAAAAGCTTAATGCCGATTCAGTCATAATTGCTGAAGAAATACTACCTGTTGCAGCAACAATTAATGTTGGTAAAACAGCTGGGAAAATGTGTCTTATAATGATTTTTGAAGGCTTCTCCCCTATAAATTGAGCATAGACAACATACTCTCGTTCTTTAACAGATAAGGTTTCTGCACGAATTAACCTGGCAATACTCATCCAAGAAAAACCCCCGATAACCACAATAATTGTCCATAATCCCGGCTTTAATAAGACACTTAAAACGATAACTAAAACTAGCCAAGGAATAGATGATAAAATATCAACTATTCGCATACATAAGCTGTCTACCCAGCCTCCAAAATAACCAGAAATGATACCGACAACTGTTCCGATAAAAGTTGACGCAAGCATAGCTAATATACCTACTAAAAGTGAGATTCTTCCTCCGTATATTACTCGAATAAAATAATCCCTACCTACTTCGTCTGTCCCAAAAACATGACTTAAACTTGGAGATGATGACATTTTTGAAACATCAGTAGTGTTAGGATCAATTGGTAAATAAGGCGCTAATATTGCTAATAACGATAGGACACTTAAAAATAGAATTGGGAACCAGTAATGCTTATTAGTTTTTAGTATAGTTTCCCATTTTTTCTCATTCATTACTTTTCCCCCTGACTAATTCTTGGATCTACCACTGTGTAAAGAATATCAGATAGAAGATTACCTAAGATAACTAAAGTCGCGGATAAAAGCATAACTGCCATAATGACAGGAAAGTCTAATGCCTTAGTAGCCGTCATTAAATAAGGTCCTATTCCTGGCCAGCCAAATACACTTTCGGTGATAATCGCACCGGTGACAAGCATTGGTAGCGCCAGTCCAATTTGAGTCACTATTGGCAGTAGGACATTTTTACTAACATGTCTTAAAAATATTTCTTTTTTACTTGCTCCAAACGATTTCTGAACCATTACATAATCTTCAGATAGTTGGAGTATCGTAGACGACCTTACATAACGCGTTAAATCTGGAAAAAAAGCAACCGTTAAAACTAAATATGGCATAATAAAGTGCTGTAAAAAATCAAATAGTGACTCTTCTTTTCCTACTGTATGCATACCAATAATTGGTAATAAATCAAATTTATAACCTAAAAAATAAATTAACAGCATCGCAAACCAAAAAGTTGGCATAGAAATTCCAATCGAGCAGATACTGTCAATTAACTTATCTACCGCTTTTCCTTTATTAGCTCCTGCTATCAATCCTAAAATAATAGCAATAATCAGCGCTGTTATATAAGCTGGCAAAACTAATTTAATCGTATTGGGAATTCTAATTAATAACTCTTGGCCAATACTTTGCTGATTAACTAACGAATAACCAAAATCGCCTGAAATGATTTGTTTTAACCACATCATATATTGTACAAAGAACGGCTGATCTAATCCGTGTTTTTGTCTTAATAACTCAACTGCTTCTTTAGACATATTTGGTGTTGTAATTGAATCAATCGCGTCATAAGGAGCAACTTGAATTAATGAAAATACAATAAATGAAACAATTAAAAGTAGTGGAATTACTTGCAATACTCTTTTAACTATATATTTAAACATCTCTACCATCCTTTTATCTATCTATTATTTTACCTTCCTATAGAAAAACTTCGCGTACCAATTAATCGTTACGCGAAGTTATTTCATTTACTTAATTGAAAGTTTAGATAAATCTTCAAATGTATAGATTGGAATTAACCCTGCTTTATCTATATTTTCTATTTGTTTATTTGCTGCCAACACTTTTTTACTATCTACAATTGGATAAAAAACAGCGTCATCTGCAATTTGTTTTTGAAGCTCCGCATAAATACCTTTACGTTTAGCTTCATCTAATTCAACAATTCCATCATTAAATAGTTTATCAGTTGCTTCACTTTTATAATGGAAATAATTGGAAGATCCTGTTGATTTAAATAGTGAAGAATACAGATCAGGATCATTCCCCATAATATAGCCTCCCATAAACAGGTCATATTTTGTTGTCTCAGGTTTTTGCATTTCAGCAAAAATAGCTGTGCTATCTCCGCCTAATAACTCTAAGGTGATACCTGCTTTTTGTAATTGTTGTTGCATTAAAGTAGCTTGAATTGTTTGAACGGGATCATCAGAAGAAAAAGCTAAATTTACTTTTAAATGATCGACATTTGCTTCTTTTAATAGTGTTTTTGATTTTTCAATATCAGTATTATATTTTTCAACCTTATCTGTTGAGAACGGGTTCTTCGGTGGTAAAATTGAATACACATTTTCATAATATTTATCAGATAAATAACCAGCTTTATTCAATTCGTCTTTATTTAGCGCATAAAAAACAGCTTGACGTACTTTTTGATCTTTTAATTGATCAGAGTTATTATTAACTCCCATATACCCTACCCTATTTTCAGAGTATTCATAAGTGTTAATATCTGCCTTTTCTATGTCTTTTATATCATTAGGTAAAATATATGATGCATCTACTTCACCTTTTTGTAGGGCTACTTTAGTTGTATCCGCATTACTGATAATACGTAGAGTGACTTTATCTATATTAGGTTTCCCACCATAATAAGTGTCATTTGCCTCAAATTGTAAGTATTCACCACGTTTGTACTCTTTTAATTTATATGGACCTGTTCCAACAGCTTTTGCTTTTAATTCATTAGCTGAGAAGTCTTTTTCATCTTTAAAGATATGTTTTGGAATAATATATGTTTCTGTTGCAATATTGTTAATCGTAGCAGCACTTACTGATGGTAACTTAAAGTTAACTGTTGTTTCATCAACCTTTTCAATAGATACTGGTTTATCACCCACCCAGAGACTATCCGCGTTACCATTTTCTTTTTTTACTTTTTGCTCATATGTAAAGACCACATCATCTGCTGTTAATTTTTCACCATCAGACCAAGTAATATTGTCTTTCAACTTAACTGTCACAGATTTCCCGTCACTTGCAGGTACCACTTCTTCAGCAAGTTCCATTTTCTGAGTGCCATCTCCTTCAATTCGAACAAGCGGCGAGTAAATCATATTGGTTGTTGTTAATCCCCACCTGTCACTTACATTGATTGGATTAAGCGAGGTTGGATCCCCACTAATTGCGTAAGTAAATGTATCTTTATCCTTCTTTTCTTTTGATACTTCTGTCTTATTCGATCCACAAGCTGTTAATGTTACTCCAAGAACCGCCGTTAATCCGAAAAGCCATTTTTTGTCCATCAAATCTCTCCTTTTTTTAATGATTAATTGATTTAAAGGATCTTTTAACCACATTATCTGTAACGTTTTTAAGTATAGCCAACTGAGAAAAATACGTCAATTATTTGTTCTTATTGAAATCGGTTAAAAAAATACTTTTCACCTATTTAATAATTTTATATGATTGGCTTTAAAAAAAGATTAAATATCTATTTAGATTTAATCTTATTACCTTAATTTTCTTAATCAAATGAAATAGAATGTGTTATTATGTATGAGTTGAAGTTTTAATTAGGAGGAATCATGCATGAGTTTACGTAGTAGTTTTGCAACAACAGTTGGAAAAACGAGTCGTTGGTTTTTACAAACATTTTTTAAAGGTGGTAGTAGTTTACCTGGAAAAATTGCCCTAGCAATCGACCCGGCCGTTTTAGATGAATTAGCAAAAGATTACCACGTTATTGTAGTGACTGGTACGAACGGAAAAACACTAACCACTGCTTTAACCGTTAATATATTGAAACAAGAATTTGGAGAAGTTTTAACCAACACTACCGGAGCTAATATGCTACAAGGAATTGTTTCAACTTTTCTTTCAGGAAAAAAAAATAAACATGGCAAAAATTTCGCTGTTCTTGAAATTGATGAAGCCAGTTTAAGTAAAGTAACTGAGTTTCTAACTCCCGAACTGTTTGTTTTTACTAATATTTTTAGAGATCAAATGGACCGTTATGGTGAAATCTATACTACTTATAAACTTATAGTTGACGGAGCAAAAAAAGCTCCAGATGCTACTATTTTAATGAACGGGGACTTGCCTATTTTTAATTCTGTCGAGACTATTAATCCTAGAAAGTATTTTGGCTTTAACCATGAGAACGACCATGAAATGAAAGCACATTACAATACTGATGGCGTATTGTGTCCACAATGCCACCATATTTTAAATTATAAAATGATTACTTATAGTAACTTAGGTAAATACTATTGCTCTCATTGTGATTTTAAACGCCCTCATTTAGATTTTCAGTTAACAAGATTAATTGAAACAACTAACACTTCTGCTAAATTTACAATTGATAATGAGGTCTATAACATCGAAGTTGGTGGGTTATATAATGTTTATAACGCTCTAGCAGCAACAGCAATTGCTGAATATTACGACATTTCACCTAAAAAAATACGTAAGGGTCTTGCTTATGATGAAAAAGTTTTTGGCCGTCAAGAAGTTATTAATATTGACGGGAAAAAATGTACACTTATTTTAGTTAAGAATCCAGTTGGTGTAAATCAAGTAATCGATACAATGAAAATGTCTCCATTTGATTTTTCTTTAGTGGCCCTCTTAAATGCGAATTATGCTGATGGAATTGATATTAGCTGGATTTGGGATAGTCAATTAGAGGAATTAAGTCAGTTAAATATTCCAAAGGTAATTTCAGGTGGCGAGAGAATTGACGATATGACTTTACGATTGAAAGTTGCTGGTTTTAATGAAGATACACTAACAGAAGTTAATAACAACAAACAAGTGATTGATGAAATCAAATCTGCACCCACAGAGCATATCTATATTTTAGCAACTTATACTGCTGTTTTAGATTTAAGAAAAGAGCTAATCCAACAAGGCTATATCAAGGAGGCGAACTAATAAATGACAACTTATAACTTAAAAGTTTGCCACCTATATGGCAACTTACTAAATACATATGGTGATAATGGTAATTTATTAATTTTAGACTATTATGCTAAACAGTTGAATATCAACTTAACTACTGAGATAATTAGTATCCATGAAAATTTAGAAATCAATGATTATGACTTAATTTTCATAGGCGGTGGACAAGACTATGAACAGAGTATTATCTCTAAAGATATCCAATCAAAAAAAGATAAATTAACTGAATATATTGAGGCTGATGGTACTATGTTAACAATTTGTGGAGGATTTCAACTTCTTGGTGAGTATTATATTGGGGCTGATGGTACGAAAATTGAGGGAATCCACGCTCTTCCTCACTATACTCTTAGTCAGGATAACAATCGTTTCATTGGTGATGTAGAAATCTACAATGAGGAATTTGATGAAACTTATTATGGCTTTGAAAACCACAATGGCACTACTTTTTTAGGAAAAGATGAGAAACCTCTTGGTATAGTAAAATCAGGTTTTGGCAATAATGGTCAAGACGCTAGCGAAGGTGTTTTATATAAAAATGTAATTGGTTCTTACTTCCACGGGCCATTGCTTGCTAAAAATAAAAACCTCACATTAAGAATTATTAATATGATGATGAAAAAGAAATATAACAAGCAATTTTCTTTGACTGATTTAAAATAAAAAGAACGAAATCAATCCCTTTAGTTGGATTGGTTTCGTTTTTCTTTATACTGTGTAAAAAAACATATAGTATCTTCAATTTAATAAGTGTATAATTAGATTAATGAGAGTTATCTCATCAAATGAATAGGAGGATGCTTTATGAAAATAGGGATTCCAAAAGAAGTGAAGAATAACGAGAACCGGGTGGCACTCACCCCATTTTTTGTTAAAACACTACTTAAAAATAACCATGAAATTATAGTGGAAACAAATGCAGGTATTGGTTCAGGTTACACCGATGAAGAATACCTTGAAAATGGAGCTACTATTGTTCAAAGCGCAAAAGAAGCTTGGGACGTGGAGATGGTTCTCAAAGTAAAGGAACCTTTAGAATCAGAGTATCAATACTTCAAAGAAGATTTAATTTTATTTACTTATTTACACTTAGCACCTGCAGTTACTCTTACTGACACTTTGTTAGAGAAAAAGGTGACAGCAATTGCTTATGAATCAGTTCAATTAAAAGATGGTAGTTTACCCTTACTAACACCAATGTCTGAAATTGCTGGCCGTATGGCTGCACAAACTGGGGCTTACTTCTTACAAAGTACAAAAGGTGGGTCAGGAATTTTACTTTCTGCTGTACCTGGAGTCGCAAGAGGAAAAGTTACCATTATCGGTGGTGGTGTTGCAGGATACAATGTCGCAAAAATTGCTGTTGGACTTGGGGCAAATGTCAGAATATTAGATGTTAATCAAAATCGATTGAGACAACTTGAAGATATATTTGGTAACTCAATTGAAACGTTGGTATCTAATACTTACAACATAAAAGAATCCGTAAAAATGGCAGATTTAGTCATCGGTGCGGTACTAATCCCTGGTAGAAAAGCACCTACGCTAGTAACTGAAAAGATGGTTAAAACGATGAAAACAGGATCTGTTATTATTGATATTGCTATCGATCAAGGCGGTATATTTGAAACAACAGATAAAATTACTAGTCATGATAAACCTACTTATGTGCGTCACGGTGTATTACATTATGCCGTTCCTAATATGCCAGGTGCTGTATCCAGAACTTCTACTCTCGCGTTAACAAATAATACGTTACCTTATATTTTAGAATTAGCAAATAGAGGTTTTGTTGATGCGGTTATGCGTTATGAAGAATTAGCAGTTGGTGTTAATACGTGTAAAGGGCATTTAACTTATGAGCAAGTCGCACTCGATCAAGATAGACCTTTTAAACAATTATTTGATTTAATTTAATAAAAAAAGATGAACAAAATAACTTTTTCTTTAATAGAAATCGTTACTTCGTTCATCTTTTATTTATCTATTTTTCTTTCCAGGCTCAGAAGCAATTATTTTTAATTGTCCTTCTATTCGGCATTTATTTATCTCGTTAGTTAAAATAAAATGTTGCCCTTTTTTTATCTCAGTTGCTTCTTTATCATCATTTAAGTAAAGGTAACCAAAACCATCTAATACACTAACGAGCGTATAAGGAGCATCTCTTTTAGAACTCAAAACACCTGAAACTTCCCAATCATAAACATTGAAATAATCTGATTCTACAAAAGTTGTAATACTAGATTCACCTTCAATCATTTGCTTGATATTTAAAATTGGATCCACGTGTGGGATAGTTGTCACATCAATAGACTGTTGTATGTGTAGTTCTCTCAATTTACCTTGGTCATCTTTTCTGTCGTAATCATATACACGATAGGTTGTATCACTACTCTGTTGCGTTTCAAGTATCATTATACCTTTACCTATTGCATGGATAGTACCACTTGGTACAAAGAAAAAATCTCCCTTTTTAACTGGTAAGCGTCTTAATAAATCATTCCAATTTCCCTTTTCAATCATTGCTTTTAATTCATCTTGGCTTTTCGCATGGTGACCATAAATGATTTCAGAACCAGGCTCCGCACTAATAACATACCAACACTCAGTTTTCCCTAATTCACCTTCATGTTTTTTCCCATACAAATCATCGGGATGAACCTGAACAGATAAATCATCAGCTGCATCTAAAATTTTGGTTAATAACGGAAATACTTCCTCTTTTGGATTACCAAACAATTCAGGATGTTTTTTCCATAAAACATCTAGTTTTTCACCTTGAAACGGACCGTTTTCAATGGTACACACGCCGTGCGGATGCGCGCTAATCGCCCAACATTCACCTATATTGTCTTTCTCTAATGGATAATCAAACTCAGTTTTTAATTTTGATCCTCCCCAAATTTTTTCTTGAAATACTGGTTTTAAGAATAATGGTTCTAACATAAAAAGCTCCACTCCTATTTATTATTTGTATCATTATAACACTCTTTTATCTCTTTTTTGTTTCCTTTAGATAAATATCAACCAACTCATTTCTTAGTTCTAAGTAACGTTCTCGATTATCAACTGGATGAACACGATTTGATAAAAAAATGAAAGCTTCATTCTTTTCTAAATCGATTATGATAAATGTTCCCGTATATCCAGTATGAAATAGCAGATTATTAGTATCTGTCTCAATTAAATCCCATCCTAGAGATCTTTTCCTTTTATTTCCATCAGTATAATCGAGGGCCAAACTATTAATAGTTCTTTTTTGTAGATACATATGGCTATTCACATTACCTCTTTTTAACATCATTTCAGTGAATTTCATCGTATCTTCTAACGTGCTAAACAAACCAGCACTTCCACAATGTTCTTTTAAAACTGATGCTTTAGGATCATGAACTTCCCCTTGAATTAAGCCTCTAGATAACGTTAACTCGGTAGGAGCCGCTCGTTTTTTATCAAAATTAGAAAAAAAACTATCTTTCATCTCCAAAGGAAGCAATACATGCTCTGTAAAAACTTCATGAAGAGACTTATCATATAATCGTTCCATTAAAAAACCAAGTAATATAGTGCCTATATCAGTGTACTTTACCACCTTTCCTCTTGTATCCCCAGATGATAAATTTAGTATAGCATCTCTCAATTGATCCTGGTTTAGTTCATTTCGATCAGGTATAAAAGGATTTATACCTGATGTATGAGTAAGTAATTGTCTAATAGTTACCTTTTTATCTCTAAATTCTGGTAAATAATAATGTAAAGTTTGGTTTATATTTATTTTTTCTTCTTCTATTAACTTTAAAAGAACTGTATTTGTACAAATAACTTTCGTTAAAGAAGCCATATCATAAAGCATTGATTCTTCTATTTTTTCTTTCTTAGGTATTAATTGCTTCAAACCTATTTGGTTTTTAATTGTATACTCAGGTGTAATAAATACATAAGAGATACCAACAATACTCTGTTCCTCTACCAATTTCTCCATATATTTTATTGTTTTTTCAAACATCATCATAGCTCCCTTCACTGAGAATATAACTATTTTAGCATTTTCTGATAATATTAAAAAAATAGAGGTATCATGCTTTGGCTTAAGCATATTTACCTCTATTTTTAATTTCATTATTATTTTTTTAAAACCATAAACCATAATTGAATGCCGTTTGGGTCACTTAAACCAATAATTTTTTTCCCTTTATTAAAGTAGAAATCGTAGTCCAATGATGTTAATTGTTCTTTCAATTTAACCAGCTCTTCAATAGTTGAAATATTAAAAGTAACATGGTCTACACCTAAATCTTTTTCTTTAGCATAATTTTTTTTAGTTGCTGGTGTCCACTCATTCAGTGCTATTTGATGATGGTAATCATTTACAGTTAAAAAATGTGTTTTCGCAAAGTTATCATCTTTTTCTGAGAAGCCTAATGTATTTACATAAAAAGAAAAACTTTCATTTAAATCCATAATTGACAAATGAACATGTCCTATTCGTGTTTCTTCAGGTATCGTTTTATAAGTTCCTTTAACTCGGGTCAACATCTTTTGAATGTCTAAATTTTTAGTCACTCCATTAATTTTACCTTCAAGAAGAGGCCATTCTTCCTTTGGCTTGTCCCAACTAAATTCTAATCTATTTCCTTCTGGGTCATTGATATAAACTGATTCTGAATAACCGTGATCACTTTTTCCCTCAAGTGGATAATTAAGTATAATAAGGTGTTTTAAAATTAGCGCTAAATCTTCTCTTGTTGGAAGGACAAATGCCATATGATACAAACCAGTTCGAGTATTTGAGTCCTCTTTACCTTCTGGTGTTGCAATCAAACCAATCAATTTTTTTCGCTTGTTTCCAATCCCCATAATAGCCATGTCGTTTTCTTCGCTGATTAAATCTAACCCTACAACGTGTCGATAAAATTCCACCATTCTATCAAAATCTCTTACTTTTAATGCGACAGATGCCAATTTAGTTTTTGGGTCTAACGAAAAGCTTCCCATACAGTCAATTCCTCCTAGTATATTATCCGATCATTGTCATTAATAAATCGTTCGTTTCTCATTGTAACATCTTTCTATAAAAAGTTACTAATGATATATCTAGAATTATGAAAGAAAAAGGAAAATTTCTCATAAATTGATTTTATATTGCTACATTTCCACTAAATTGACTATTGTAAAGATCTGCATAAAAGCCATTTTTTTTCATTAAGACATCATGATTGCCTGTTTCAATAATAGCTCCTTCATCCATAACAATTATTTTATCAGCATCTCTTATTGTAGATAGTCTATGAGCAACTACAAAACTAGTTCGACCTTTTAGCAGTTCATCCATTGCTTGTTGAATCAATACTTCAGTACGCGTATCTACACTTGACGTTGCTTCATCTAAAATTAAAACTTGCGGATTTGCTAAGAATGCTCTTGCAATAGTGACTAATTGTCGTTGTCCTTGAGATATATTAGATGCTTCTTCGTTTAGGATTGTTTCATACCCTTCTGGAAGTCTGCGAATAAAATCGTCTGCACGGGCAGCTTTTGCTGCACGATATATCTCTTCCTCACTAGCGTTCCTATTACCATATTTAATATTATCAAGTATGGATCCTGTAAATAACCAAGTATCTTGAAGAACCATGGAGAACTCAGCTCGTAATTCTTCACGTTTTAAATTTCTTATATCTTTATTTTTATATAGTATGTGACCATCTGAAACATCATAGAAACGCTCTAATAAGTTGATTAACGTTGTCTTACCAGCCCCTGTTGGACCAACTATTGCTACCTTTTGGCCTTTTTGAACTTCTAAATTAAAGTCTTCCATTAAAATAGTTTCTTTAGTGTAGCCAAATTCAACCTTTTTAAAAGATACTTCTGATTCCGAAGAAATACTACTTGCTACTATTACACCTTCATCAGTCATTTCTACTTCATCCATAACTTCAAATACACGTTCTGCAGAGGCGATTGTTGCTTGTATAGTATTAATTAAATTAGCCATTTGCCCAAGAGGTTGTGCAAATTGATTTGTATATTGCATAAAAGCTTGAACGTTACCTATTGTAATCTGTCCACTTGCAACTTGTATTCCTCCAAGCACAGCTACAAATACGTAACTAATATTTTTAATAAAGTTCATTAGCGGCATAATCATAGCAGAAATAAATTGAGCTTTCCAACCAGATTGATATAAACGCTCGTTTTGCTCTTCAAAATCTTTGATGTTTTTGTCTTCATGATTAAAGCTTTTCACAATAGAATGTGCACCGTAAGTTTCTTCAATTTGATTATTTAGGAGGCCCAATGTTTTTTGTTGATTCGAGAAAAAACGTTGAGATTTTGGAGCAATAATCATAGTGACCACTAAGCTAAGTGGTACGCTTATAAAGGCAACTAACGTTAATTTCCAACTAATACTTAGCATCATGATTAAAACACCAAAAAACATGACAACACTTGTTACAAGTTGGGTTAAACTTTGCTGTAAAGTTCCTGAAATGTTGTCCATGTCATTTATAGCTCTTGACATAATATCTCCATTTGTATGAGTATCATAATAAGAAATAGGAACACGAGTCATTTTTTCCTTTAGTTCTCTTCTTAATTGATAAACAGTATTTTGAGAAATCTTTGTCATAATAAACTGTTGAACTAAACTAAACACTGCTGAAGCCAGATACATTCCTAGAACAATTAAAATGATCTCGAATATTTTGTTAAAGTCAATTGGTACTTTGTCAACTTTCAAACCGTTTAAAAGTTGCTCTTTTGCTTCCATTAAACCTTTGAAAATTTCAGTCGTCGCCTCTCCCAAAATTTTTGGAGTTCTAATTTGAAATATCGTTGAAGCAATTGCTAAAATAAACACGAACACAATTAAATAAACTTTTTTCGAAATATAACGCATCAAACGTTTGGTCGTTTTCCAAAAGTTCTTTGGCTTTTCAACTTTTCCTTTTGCTCCATGTCCACCACGATTCATCGGTCCACTCATGCTATCTCCTCCTCTCTAAGTTGAGATTGAATGATTTCTTGATATGTCAGATTACACTCTTTTAATTCAATATGAGTTCCATTACCCACCATTACACCTTCATCTAGAACAAGAATTGTATCTGCATCAACAACTGTACTAATTCTCTGAGCCACAATGATAATAATTGCATCTGTAACCGATTCTTTTAAAGATTTTCTAAGCGCTGCATCTGTTTTAAAATCTAAAGCAGAAAAAGAGTCATCAAAAATATAGATATCAGCATCCTTAGCCAAGGCTCTTGCTATACTTAGGCGTTGCCTTTGACCACCAGAAAAATTGGAGCCTCCTTGTTCAACTTTTGTTTCTAAACCTTCTGGTAACTTCTCTACAAATTCTTTTGCTTGCGATATATCAAGTGCTTTCCAAATTTCTTCATCTGTCACCAAATCATTTCCGTATTGCATATTAGTACGAATCGTTCCTGTAAACAGTAGCGCTTTTTGAGGCACAAAACCAATACGATCTCTTAAAAGAACTTGGTTAACATCCCGTACATCTCTACCATTTACTCTTATTTGGCCCTTTTCAATATCATAGAAACGAGGAATCAGGTTAATCAAGGTTGTTTTTCCTGAACCAGTTCCTCCAATTATGGCGATAGTTTCTCCTTTTTTTGACTTGAAATCTACTTTAGAAATAGCGGTTTTTTCAGCACCTTGATATCTAAATGAAACGTCGTCAAAACTGAGCGTTACCCCTTTTTCGAAGGCTTCAGAATGGATTGGATCTTTAATACTGTTTTCCATATCTAATACTTCATTAATTCTAACTGCTGACGCTTGAGCTCTTGGAACAAAGATAAATATCATCGTCATCATCATAAAACTCATTAAAATTTGCATAGCATACGTCATAAATGCCATCATATTTCCAACTTCTAAAGTTCCATCGGCTATATTATGACCTCCGAACCAAACAATGGATACATTCGTAATACTAATTATGAATGTTATCAAAGGAAGCAAAAGGCTCATTAAAAGATTCACTTTAATTGCAGTTTGAGTGTAATCTTTATTTACATTATCAAAGCGTTTTTCTTCAAACTTATTTTGGTTGAAAGCTCTGATAACTCGCACTCCTGTTAAACCTTCTCTAAAAACTAAATTTAACTTGTCTGTTTTTTCTTGCAAGCTTTTAAACAACGGTGTTGCAAAATACATAATAATTCCCACTACTATTAATAACGCAGGTATAATGTATATAAATATTTTAGTTAAATCTGGATCCCTTGTATAAGCTAAAATACTTGCTCCAATCAAGGTAATAGGTGCATTAATCATTAACCTTAAAAACATTTGAGTCACCATCTGAACCTGATTAACATCATTTGTTGTTCTAGTAATTAATGACGCTGTTCCAATCTTTTCAAATTCCAAATTTGATGAATATTCGACTTTTGAATAGATTTCTGAACGAATTCGTCTGCCTAATTTTTGAGCTTCTCTTGTTGCAATCAATGTATTAAAAACTGAAGCCGTAATACCAATTAGTGAAATTCCTACCATGATCATACCTATACGTATGATATAAGAAGGATCACCTTGGGTAACTCCTTTATCGATAATATTTGATGTCAACGTCGGTAAAAATAAATCACTAGTTATTTGAATCACCATAAATAAAATTGCTCCAATGACGGCAATCGGTGACAAACGTTTAATCATTTTTGACATGTTATCCCTCCACTCTTAACTACTTTGAAACACCTGTCTCTAGCCATGTTATTTTCATATTAAAATCACTAATCAAACCGTTTATATCGAATTCATCTCTATTGTATTTCATTCGATAACCTTCGTTTATTGTATTTAATACCATAACCCATAACTGGCGAAATAGAATTCTCATTTCTCTTTCTGTCTCTATCTTCAAGATATTCTGATCAATATTTTCCATTATCTTTTGATACGTAATAACTGAATCTTTTCGGTGATTTCTTATATGTTTTAAGTGTTCTTCTTTTTCCTCTTCATTCATTTCGCTCATCATAAATTTTATTGAATTTTTATAATTCATATGCAGAAAAATATTTTTTAAGAACAGAGAATCTTTTCCTTCAAAAACTGTTTTAGCAAATTTTGGAAAGAAACATTTAAATGTTTGGAATATATTACCTCTTTCTTTCTTCAAGCAAGTCAAAAAGAATTCCTCTGGTTCTTTTCGTACAAAATCAAATAAGTAATAAAATAAGTCTTCTTTTCCTGAAAAATATTGATAAAAACTTCCTCTTGGTATTTCAGCATTTTTTATAATATTAGCAATTGACGCTTCATGAATGGGAACGTTCGAAAATTCTTCTTTCGCAGCTGATATTATTTTTTCTTGTTTTTCATCTTCTAAACGAAAAAATGTTGGTGTTGGCATGGTTTCCCCTCCTATTATATGACACCGTGTCATTATAAATGACGCCGTGTCATATGTCAATTATAAAATTACTAGCAATCAAAAAAGTATCAATTTTTTTATAAGTAATCTATACTGACATGTGAAATTGATAAGTTAAGGAGTTGAGTTAATGAAAGAAAATATATATGATATTACAATTATCGGTGGTGGTCCAGCTGGGCTTTTTGCTGGTTTTTACGCTGGAATGAGAAGTGCTAAAACTAAAATTATTGATGTTCTTCCAAATTTAGGTGGGCAACTTTCACTACTTTATCCAGAAAAACTCATTTACGATGTTGCTGGATACCCTAATGTTAAGGCACAAGATTTAATTAATTCGTTAATTGAGCAAATTGAACCATTTAAACACACTATTTGTCTTGAGGAAGAAGTAATACATTTTGAAAAAGAAGACAGCTACTTTGTTTTAACGTCTAATAAGGGCACCCATTATACTAAATCAATCATTATTGCAGCAGGAAATGGTTCTTTTCAACCAAGAAGACTAACATTAGAGGGACACCATGAGTTAGAAAACAATCAACTTCATTACTATATAAAGGATATGAACTCTTTTATAAATAAAGATATCACAATTCTTGGTGGTGGGGACTCTGCAGTAGACTGGGCTTTAATGTTAGAAAACATAGCCTCTTCAGTCACATTAATCCACCGTCGACCTGATTTTAGAGCCCACGAACACAGTGTAAAGAAATTGAAAAATTCTTCTGTTAACATAAAAATCCCATATGTGCTGAGTTCTTTAAATCAAGAAGATAACCATCTCAAGACATTAACCATTAAAAATCCTAAAGAGGAAATAGAAGAGACAATTCCAGTAGATAATTTAATTGTCAACTATGGCTTCTCTGCTTCTTTAGGCCCAATAAAAAAATGGCCATTAGATTTTAAAGGGTCATCTATTATGGCAAAAACAAGCACTGAAACGTCGATCCCTGGTGTATTTGCGATTGGTGATATTAGTACTTATGAAGGCAAAGTAAAATTAATTGCAACTGGTTTTGGAGAAGCTCCTACAGCTGTTAATAATGCGATACATTTTATTAACCCTAAAGAAAGACTTCAACCAATGCACAGTACTAGTCTATACGAATAACAGAAGGTCTCTTGTACTTACTAATTTAGTTTTGTATAATTATATTTATTAAGAAGGTGAATATATGATAGTAAAAAAAGAAACGTTAAGACAAAGCGCTAAAACTTTACTAAATGAGCGTGGTGTAACATTTGATGATATGGCTGATTTAGTTTATTTTTTACAAAGTGATTACGTTGATAATTTAACTCTTGCAACATGTCGCGAAAATATCGAAGCAGTTCTTGAAAAACGAGAGGTTCAAAATGCCATTGTAACTGGAATTCAACTAGATATTTTAGCAGAAGAAGGTAAACTGATTCAACCACTACAAGAAATTGTTGAATCTGACGAAAGCCTTTATGGGATTGATGAGATCATGGCATTATCGATTGTCAATGTTTATGGGTCCATTGGTTTTACTAACTATGGCTATATTGATAAAGTGAAGCCTGGTATTTTAGCAAAACTTAATTCCCATGATGAAGGTAAAGTTCACACCTTTTTAGATGATATTGTTGGAGCAATTGCTGCAGCTGCCGCAAGTCGTATTGCTCATTCAAAACCAAACTAAAAAAAAGAGAGAATCCTTATTAGGTATTCTCTCTTTTTTTAGTGATATTAAGCTGATACTTTCCAATAAATATAACAACGACCAGCAACCCTGTAAATAATACAAAAAATAAAATGAAACAATGCATAAAGTATTCTTGAGGTAATGCCATAATAATCGGATCAGTTGTTGGATCAAACACCCAAGCATCATTATTAAAAAAAACTTCATGGAATTTAACAAAAAATGTGTCAAATGCTACTGACATAAACAGTATTAAAGCCACTAAACCTGTTAAAAGATATGAAAATGGTCGTATAAATAACCACATATTTTTTGTCTTAAATTTATTAATTAAGATGGTGATGCTTGGGATTCCAGTAATTAAGAATACTATGTAATTAAGCTGAAACAAGCGTTTCACCTCATAAAAATGAAGTGCCCCACTATTTGAAACAGGGAAATCACTCATTTCTAAAGGGGTTACCCAAAAAAAGTTTAAATAGGTCATTAACTGTTCGTAATTTTTTACTAATTCAGCTTGACTAACATCAACATAATCTAAAATATTCAAGGTCTTAATATCAATTAAATATAGCCATTTTGCGTTAATTGTTAGGGTTATCGCTATCGTTAATAGAAATAGAATGATTAGTACCGTTTCGCCATATCTTTTTGCTTGGTTCATTATTAACATTTCCATTCATCTAGAGTGTCAATAATATATGTGGGCTGAACAGGCAGCTTGGGAATATCATCCTTTTTGGTAAAGCCTGTTAAAACAAGAAGTGTGTCAATTCCGTTATTTATTCCGGCTTTTATATCTGTTTCATAATTATCACCGACCATAATAACGTCTTCCTTCACCAAATCTAGTTTCTCTAGAGCTTTTGTCATAATTATTCCTTCTGGCTTCCCAATAATAGTTGCTTTTGATTGCGTTGATGTTTCTAAAAGAGCAATTAAACTTCCAGCGCCTGGTAGTAAGCCACGGTGAGTTGGAATATTTTTATCTGGATTTGTTCCAATAAAATGAGCTCCTTTTTGAATAGCCAAAGTTGCAATAATTAGTTTTTCATAAGTAATATTAGAATCTAAACCAACAACGACGTAATCTGGGCACTCTTCGTCTACTTCAAATCCAGCCTCTTTGATTCCATCCTTCAATCCAGATTCTCCAATTACATAAACTTTATTACCTCGTTTTTTTTCATTCATATAATCTACTGTTGCTAGTGTAGCTGTATAAACACTCTCTTTTGAAACATGAATATCAAAATGACTAGCTAACTTAGTTTGAACAGCCTCTGGTGTTTTAGTTGTATTATTCGTGACAAATAAAAAAGGAATCTCAGCCTTTTGGAGTTTTTCAACAAAATACTTTCCTGCTTCAATCGGTGTTTCGCCTAAATAAATAGTACCATCTAAATCAATTAAATAACCTTTATATGACTTCATTTATTTTTTACTCCACTTCCTTTTTTCTTATAGTAAATTGATGTTTCGAAGCCGGTGTCCCCTTTTTTTCTGCAACTTGTGTTGACGAGGTGTTTTTACCATTTAATTTTGGCTTCTTATTTTTTTTATTAGGATTAAATTTTTTTTCGTCCGTGTGAGCTTTATTTTTTGATTTACTATTAGTAGAATTTTTATTATTAGGATTTTTTCTTTTGGTTGGTGTTTGTGTAGAGCGTCCTTTACGTTTGAAATCTCCTGTTTGCTGGATAACAAAATATGCACAACCGAAATTACAATATTCATATATATAATCTTCAAGCGTACTAATCTTTGCGTCTAATGGTGCCCCTTTAAAATCATCAATGAAAAAGCCTTTTAACCTTAACTGATCGTATCCCCAATCACCGACAATATAATCATATTTTTCAAGGATAGTATTGTATCGCTTAATTAAAGCTTCATAATCAAATCCTTCTCGGTAATTTTTTACTAATTTGTATGTACTGTTGGCTAAAGGAAAATTATCTGGATTATAATTAGCTAACATTTCCTGTAAGACTTCGTCAACCTCTTCTACTTCTAATATTTCTTCTGTGACTGATAAGTCTTTTATATCTTCTGTCATATTTACACCTCTAATTTTCATTAAACCTTTTTTTTATATGCATGCTTACGATTGTTCTTAGAAAATCTGAACTCAAAATTTCTATTTCTCCAGCAATTTCAATAGTTGGAAAAAATGGGAGAAAGGATAAATGATCAACTGTCACTAACTCATAGTCTTTTTCATCTAATATTTCTGCACCTAACCATTTTACCTCATGGCTTTTTTTACAATAAGTAAGACCATCATAACACATTTCACCGAAATATTTCCCTCTAAATTTCATACCGACTATCGGAAATTTAAATAAGAAACCTCTAGAGCGTTCGATTTCATAGACCAATCGTTTAATATCTTTACCTTTTAATTTAACCCGTATTAAGTTCATTGGATGAGGTAAACAATCATGTAAATCTTTTTTAGTGACAAGACCTTTATTTAAATCAGTTAAAATAATTCCGGTATTTAATATAGCAACATCATTAGAACTATACTCTTTCATTGACTCAAGAACTAAATTCATCAAACTTGACTTTTGTTTCATTTTTTCTGGAAGAGAGCCTATTATTTGATTTTTTAACAAATTTTCACCCTTCATTTGATAGTTAGCAATTTCAATAATATCAACCGTTTTTTCTTTGAATTCCAAAGTATTATAAATTATTGATTGTTTTGATTTTACCTTTTTATCTTCAAGAACTAACTCCACTTCACCAACATACATGCCAAACTTACCTGCTGCTGCAAGTAAAATATTATTAGAAACTTTTCCTGATTTAAATAGATGATGGGTGTGGGATTCAATTATGACATCAATTTCCGGAAAAGTATCCGAAATTACTTTATCTTCTGGTAGTCCCAAGTGAGAGAGTAAAATAATTATATCTGCTTCCTTTTTTATTTTAGGAAGCCATAACTTTAAACACTCTACAGCATCTAGTACATCCCATCCAAAAGAATTATATGATAACTCTATCGGAGCAGTTAAGCCTATCACAGCAATTTTTGTTCCGTTTTTTGTTCTCTTTATTTCGTACGGCTTTGCCCAAAATGGAATTGCTTGCGTTTCTTTATCTAATAAATTAGCAAGGACAACCTGAAAGTTCCCATCGCTATAAAGATTATTTAATTGAGATTTACTATTCGTGATTCCTTCATTATTTCCTATTATTACGTAATCATATGCTACTTGGTTCATTATTTCAATATTTGCTAAGCCGTCAGTTGCATCTGTTAGTGGATGATATCTATCCATAAAATCTCCTAAATCAACTAATAGATGTGATTCCTCTTTATCTTCAAACTGATTTACTTTACAAGACAAAAAGCGTCTAATTTTTGGCCAATTTTCAAAATGTGAATGTAGATCATTAGTGTGTAAAATATGGATTACTTCTTTCATTGCTTAAACGTACCCTTTCACGATAACTTTATTAATTAATACTACCATAATTTCTAAAAATCGGATATTATGTTGTTATAAAAGGATGTGATAAAGTGTATTTAGAACATGGTCCACTAAAACTATGGCTAGAAGCAGATGATATAGGACTAACTGCTATTTCTTTTGTTTCTGAAGCGCTTAAAGAACCTCTTCTAACAGAAGCCATGAAACTTCATTTAATCCAAGGAAAAGAGGAATTACTAGCTTATTTCAATGGAGAGTTAGAAACATTTTCTGTTCCCTTACATTTTACTTGTGGGACAGACTTTCAACAAAAAGTCTGGTATAGTTTAAGAGATATTCCTTATGGGCATAGTTTAACTTATCAAGAAGTTGCACATTATATAAATTCACCAAGAGCTCAACAAGCAGTCGGGCAAGCTAATAAGAAAAATCCGTTACCTATAATTATTCCTTGCCACCGAGTTATTGGAAAAAATGGAAAGCTTACTGGCTACCAAGGTAGCGAAGAAAAAGGTTTGGAAATTAAGCGGTTCTTACTTGAATTAGAAAAAAGTTAGCGTATTAGAAATAATTATTTCTAATACGCTAACTTTTTTATGCTGTATAGGCACTCTTCATATCTTTAAAGAAACTATCAGGCATCTTCAAACCATCATAAACATAATTTTCAAATCCACCATATTCTTTCTCCATTAAACTAAAAGAACGTTCCAAATAGCGCTGATCGACATTCATCATAATAAGAACTTCTTTAAGTTGTTCTTCGGTTAAGCCTTGCTTTTTCAACTGAGTGATAATCAGACTATTCGCTTCTTTTCGCATTTCATTTGTTCGTAAGTAATCTTCATAAATCAACTCTTTTGACACACCCAAACTACCTAATATAAGAGCCGCCGCTAAACCTGTACGGTCTTTTCCAGCAAAACAATGAAATAAGATTGGTTTTTCTGGTTGTGATACAACAAGTTCTAAAAATTGTTGATAACCTTTTTTTGCCCCTTGCGTTAAAATTAAGTTATCATAAAGTTCAAGCATCCCTTTATCTGCTGAATGGGACCCTGATAAAAGTTCTTCAAAACTAGCACCTTGTCCTTTTACATCTTTTAGAATGTCAATATTAACATATTCAACACCAGATATTGAATCATCCGGACGCTCACTAGTTTCTTTTTTTCCACGTAAATCAACAATAGTTTGTAATTGATATTCATTCAATAATTGCTCCACAACACTATCTTCTACATTTACCACTTCACCACTTCTTAAAAATAAACCTGATTTAACTTTCTTACCATCTTTTGTAGGCATATTTCCTATATCTCTAAAATTAACTAACGATTTCATTAACCGATACCTTCTCTCTATAGTTCAATTAATACTTTAATTAAAAAAACAATTTTTAACAGTATACCATAGTATTGATTGCTTTAAGGAAATAATCTTTTTTTTAATAAGCTGATTCCTAAAATGAAGATTATTATTACAACAAGCGTGGCTAGTATTATTTTTATATCACCTGTTAACAATGAATTCCCTCCAAAAGCGTAAAGAATAGACATAGGGATAATACCTAGTAAAATCACTTTGATTTTTCTTAATAAATTAAATTTAAGCTGGCTCATCACATAATTGACCGCAAAAGAAGGAACTACAGGAATCATATAACTCATAGATAACATAATATCTGAATGTTTTTTAGTTAATACTTTTTTTTGTAGTTTATTGGATAATTCATCTCCTTTTTTTAAAGGTATGTATGTCATTACTAAAATCGCTAATAAATTTCCAATCAAATTTCCAGAAATTGATATAAAAGATCCTACAACTGGTCCAAAAACAACACCTGCAAATACTCCTACAAAAGAAGTAGGCAATCCTGGTATTATACACAAAATAATAATTACAACTAGTAATAATATTCCTGTAAGAGGTCCATGAGACCTGACTTGTTTACTTAAAATTTCTTTTGAAATGTTGGGATTTGATAACATTTCGATTTCAGTTGAAAAGTGATTGATGATAATTATTAGCAAAACAAACAAAATACTAACAACTAAAATCAGTTCAATTATTTTATTTCTTTTATTTTTCATTTTTTCAACCCCTATAAAAAAAGAGGGTGACTGAAATTTGCCATCCCCCTTTAAAACTTATGTCACTCAACTAATTAAATAAAAATTTTTTTATGTACCTCGATTTTTTTTATTTTTCTCAGACTAATTATGTAAGCAAAAAATCCTAAAATCGTGACAAGTATAGTTGGTATTACAATACTAGGAACAATTGCTTGCCCAGTTCCTGTTAAAAATCCTAAGACTTTTATCATCATACCTAGAACGTCGTTTGTCCAATATGGCATACTAATTAACACACCAAAAATAACAATTAATAAACTTACTAAAAGAATCACTAATTTTTTTCTTTTGACTGAGTATGTGAGTACTAAAATCAAATCTGCTAATAATAAAACGCAAAAAATGACTAGAGTCATAAACAAAATAGACAGAATAAATCTCAGTCCATTATTTGTAATCAATGGGTTTGTGTATACAACACGAACACTATCATCTGGCTCAATGAAGGAAATAAATGGAATGTACATCACTAATAAATTATGTAATTCCACAAATAAGCCAGATAGAAAACTAATGATCAATTGAACAATTACAGTTCTATTTAAGATTGTCTGTCTGCTATATGAGTGATAACTATATAATGTAATATTTGTTGAAAAACTAATCCAAGCAACAATAATTAAATATATAACTAAAAAATAACTTGTGCCATCAAACGACTTATCTAATTCAGTATAATTTTCAATACTAAACGCAGTTCCTAAAAACAGGATATAACACATAAGAAAAATCCCCATATATTTTAATTGTTGCAATAATTGAGTTCGAATAATTGCATTTTTATTCATTTTTATTCTCCCTCTCTCTTTCACCATAAACATCACGAGTTAGTTGAATAAATAATTCTTGTAAGTTTAGCGGTTTTAATTCTAGATTTTCAGTATCTACGATTTCCTCTTGGCTTAATTGAACATACGCTCTAATTATCCCATTTCGGTATTCTTGCCCTAAGATATCTTTTTGTTGTAAAAATTCTCGAACATCTCTCTCATTTCCCTTTACAGAGTATGCACGATTCACAAGATTAGATACATCATCATCAATCAATACTTGACCATCCTCTAAAATAATGACTCTTTCGATCAATTCTTCAATCTCATCAATCGCATGAGTTGAAAGGATGATTGTTTTAGGATGTCGGTCATAACTTGCAAGTAAATCTTGATACAATGCATGTCTATGATAAGCATCCAATGAAAAAGCGGGTTCATCTAATAACAAATAATTTACATCATTACTAAAAGCCAAACAACTTCTAAAAAGTGTTTTCTTTTTCAAAGGTAACTTTCTAAAGTAAGCATTTTGATCTAAATGATATTTTTCTAGTAGAGAGATACACGCATCTGTTTGAAAATTTGGGTAAAATTGAGACATCCACTTAACAATTTGCTTCAACTTTGCCCGCTTAGGATAAATATTATCGTGAGTTTGAAAGTAAATATCTTTTAGGACATCTGTATGTTCTTCAATCTCTAATCCATCAACTTCTATATAGCCTTCTGTTGGAAACCTTAAGTGCGCCATTAGACGCATTAGCGTTGTTTTTCCTGAATCATTTTGACCAAGTAAACCATAAATTGTTTTTTCCTTGAATACTAAATCAATATCATTCAACACTAGAAGATTATCTGCTGTTTTGGACATTCCTCTAATTTCTATTGTCATAATTTTTATATTCCTTTCTTGCCTATCATTCAAATGATATCTGACTACTAATCTATGATATTATACAAATGTTACGATGACATATCAAACTTTTAACAAATGGAAACAAATTAGAAACAATATGTTATTAAATATATATTAAACGCTTACATTTCGATTTTTTTATTTATAAAAATAGAGATTAACCATTAATAGGATCAATCTCTATCTGTAAATTTATGACATTATTGGATTTGTCCTTCGACATACTCTACCTTGATACCTTTAGCAATCCGTTTCAATTCTAATATGTTTTCATCTGTTAGCTTTTTTTTACCAAACATCGTTACAGAAAAAATCACATCGCCTGTTCTTGCTTTATACATTAAGACTTTTTCATCTTTTGAAAACTGCAAAGCTTCTTCCATAACTCCTATATATTGAACAATGTCTTCTTCACCCCACTCCACGCCATCTAGCTCATAGCCTGCTATATCTCCATAAATTTTTTGAAAACTATCCGCAGCATTAATTTGGAGTGTTAAATCTTTATTTTTTTTATTTTGAAAGGTTGCCCACAATTCACTTTGAGTAAATTTACCATCAGACATTTTATCGTAAGGATTATTATTAAAACTTATTTTCGACTTTCCTACCAAAATATTATTAATGATATCACTTTTTTTCTTCCCATCATCTTTGATAATCATCCCTTTTTCGGCACTACTTATCTTGGTATTTTTTTTTGTTTCTTCTTTACCACACCCTACTAAAGTAAGTAGAGGAATTACCAATAATAACAAAAATTTATTTTTCATTTTATCACCTAATATTTCAAAGTCTTTTTATCTAGTATACTATACATTTTTGTTTAATAAAGTATTTTCACCATTTTTTTGGACTCCAAAGACTACCATCTAACTCTTCTTTTGCCTGATTAATTCGTTTACTCTGCTCTATACAAATTTTCTTTAATTCTTGATAAAAAGCCTTCTCTTCGTAGCTTTTAGAAATCATTTCAATATTATCTATGGTATCTAGTAACCAACTATTATCCACTATGCTTCATCCCTCACTTCATCTATCAATAATCTCAATTCATCCAACTCTTCTCGCGCATCTATTATCATTGATAAAACTTGTAGTAATATTTCCTTCTCTTTTCCCGTTTTTTTTCTACTAATTTGGTTTAACCTCTCTAAAAACCATTCTTCTTCTTCTTTGAAAGTGTTACCTTTTTCTTGTGTTAAATACTTTTGGTAGTCGATTAATAACCTCTTTTTTTTCTGATCTCCCATATAAGAAAATAAAGAAATAGAAAAAGTTGGTAAATAGATCATGTTACATTTATTAGCAAGAACTTCAAAGGGTCTAAATATCTCAGAAAGTGTATACTTTTCTGGTTTTCCTGAAGCAAAATTTTCCACTGCTGTTCCTAAGCTGACTACTAACCCCAACTCTTTTCCTACTAGTTCTGATTTTGCGAATGAGTATTCGAAAACCTCATCTAGCCATTTTTTTAAGAGATAAGGCGCACTATACCAATACATTGGAAATTGAAAAATTATTCGGTCAAATTCTCGAATTCTTTGTTGCTCTTCTTTACTATTATATTTTCTATCTGTTAATTTATAAGTTGTAACACTTTCCAAACTCTGACTACTTTCCAAAAGAAATTGTTGCAAATTTGAATCGTCAACTTCTGGATGAGCAATAATAACTAGTGTGCGTTTCAATTTGTCCACTCCATTCTGAGAACATGATAATAATTTTACTTGGTTACCTACAAATTAAAATTTTTTGGAAAAAATTTATAAAAAAACTAAGAATTTACGCAACTAACTCCCAAAATTTAGATTACGTAATTTTGGGAGTGTAACTACATTCTCTCTTAGTCTTATTTACTATTTAATTGAAGCATTATAAATTGAAGTAATACTTTCTTTTAGGGCCATATCAAACTCTAAATCTGTTTCTTGGTACGCTAAACCTTCGGCAAAAGCTCTGGAGTAACTAGCTATCATTCCGTTATTTTCACTTAATTTTTTATCTGCTTCTGCTTTTTTATAACCTCCTGAAAGACCTGCAACACGCAAAACATTAGGATGCTCGATCAACTCTTTATAAAAATTAGGAATTACAGGTAGGCTTAATTTCAAAATAACTTGAACATCTGGCTCTAGTCTATTTAATCGATTTAATAGTTCAGTTTTCATTATTGCTTCGGCTTTCTCTTTTTCTACACTATGAATATCCACTTCAATTTCCATAATTGGAATTAATTGTTTAGCATAGATAATTGTTGCCCAATCAAACTGTTGAGCGACAACCTCTTTTATACCAACTGGATTTGCAGCCAAAACAAATGAACGCATTTTTGTTCCAAAAATATTATATTTTTTTGCTTCATCTAGTACCTTATCTAAATCTTCTATAGGCTTCATCATTTGAGCACTATTTTTCAAGACATCTAACCCTTGATCAATTTTTAGGAAAGGAATTATTCCTTTCTTATCCCATAGGTATTCGCACGTGCTAATTCCTTCAATTGTTCTTTTTATTGTATCCTCAAATAAAATGGTTGCTATTATTTCCTCAGAAGTAAAATCTGGACTAGCCATAATACGATATCTCATATCATGAATTAAATTGAACATTTCTTTATCCGTATGGTATGTTTCATCTGGAATACCATACGCTCTTAAAACACTTGGAGTGCTGCTGCCACTTTGATCCAATGCTGCAATAAAACCTGGCTTTTCTAGCATGATTTCTAATTTTTTTTCATCTATCATATCTTTCGCTCCTTGGTATATTTATACATTAATTATAATACAAAATAACATTTTTTTAAGTAAAAATAAAAATATTTTATACTAAAAAATCTTACTATATAAAAAAAGCTGAATTAACAGCTTTTTATTATCCTATTAATACATTTTCTTTTGGATAATTAAATTTATGTCCTTGTGCACTTAGTTCTTTTCTAATAAGAGCAAATATAACAGTGTATAGACCAACTCTTCCTATAAACATTAGCGACATTATAAGTAATTTACCAAATACTGTTAGATTTGGTGTCAAACCCATTGTTAATCCAACTGTAGCAAAAGCTGAAACTACCTCAAAAATAACATATTCAATTCCCGACTGATAAGGAATTGCCTCCGTCATCGCTAATACTAATGAACTTACAAAACAAATTAAGCTAGAGAAAAATACAAACATAAAGGCTTTTAAAACCGTTTTTAAAGGTATCGTTCTACCAAAACCTTCAGCTTCTTCCCTTCCTTTTAATAGACTTACTAGTTGAACAATCAAAACACCAATTGTTGTTGTTTTAACTCCTCCAGCAGTAGAACCTGAAGTTCCACCAATAAACATTAAAACAATCGTTAATAGAATCCCTGCGTAGCTCATTGATCCATAATCAAGGGAAGCAAATCCAGCAGTTCTAGGGGTCACACTTAAAAAGAAACTATTAGCTAGTTTATTACCTATTCCATTTGTTCCAGTAGCATCTGTGTAATAAAAAATTACTGTTCCTATTACTATTAAAAAGATTGAAACTGATAATGCAATTTTAGTATGTAGTGACATTTTTCGATTTTTTTTGAAATGAATCAAATCATACCATACAATGAAGCCAAACCCACCCGATAAAATAAGTAATGCAATAACAACTAAAATAAAACTGTTCCCATGATAGCCCATTAAACTATCACCAAACAAATCAAATCCGGCATTACAAAAAGCTGATATCGAATGGAAAATACTAAAAAATATTCCCTTTTTCATTCCATATTCTGGAACAAATTGAGTACTTAGTAACAGCGCTCCTGTCAATTGGACAATGAAAGAGAAACGAACAACAAATTTTAGTAATTTTACAACGCCACCATGACTGTCTAGATTCAATAAATCTTTCATTAATAATCTTGACTGAAAAGATAATCTCTTTTTAAACATCATAGCCAAAATTAATGCAACGGACATAAAGCCTAAACCACCAAGTTCTATTAAAATCAACATAACTGATTGTCCTAAAGGATTAAACACTTCAGAGATATTAACAGGCGTTAAACCGGTCACACAAACTGAGGATGTCGCAACAAATAAAGAATCGATATATGATAAAGACTGCCCACTTTGGTGCATTATAGGTAACCACAATAAAAAAGATCCTATAAAAATAATCATTAAAAACATTAACGCAATAAATTGAACGTTGCTTATTCTAAAACTTTTTTTTATTTTATTAATCATCTATTTTCCCTCGTATTTATTAGTTTCTGACTCATTTTACCCTTGATTGCTCCAGAGTTCAACCTTATTTTAATCTCTACAAATAAGAAGTGTTAAAGATTATTTTTAATTTATTTACCTTAATATAGAAAAAAGGCTATGATAAATTGCTAGATATCATAACCTTGAATATTTTAATATTACTTTAACAGATCTTGAGCCAACAATAAACAACCTATAATACCGGCATTATCCCCTAAACCACAAGGAACGATATAATCTTTCAAATCTGGTGTTGGTACATAGTTATTTATTAATTTTTCAAATTCTTTATATATTAGTGGGTATAATTGACGTTGTTTCATTACGCCACCTCCAAAAATAATTTTTTCAGGCGACATAATAAGTGTGTAGCTAACGAGAGCTTGAGCCAAATAATAAGCTTCAAGTTCCCATGCAAGATGATCTTCTGGCAGACTTTGAGCAACTTGATTAAAGCGTTGACCAATAGCAGGACCAGCAGCCATCCCCTCTAAGCAATCAGAATGGTAAGGGCAAGTTCCTTCAAATGTATCTTTACTATGGCGCCTTACTAAAATATGTCCTGCTTCAGGGTGTCCGAATCCATGGATCACCTGATTATTTACTACAATTCCTGCACCAATTCCCGTTCCTACAGTAATATAGATACAACTTTTTTTCCCTTGAGCTGCTCCTTTTTTTATTTCACCATAAGCAGCTGCATTCACATCAGTGGTAAAGGAAAATGGAATATCATACCTCTTCTTCATTACATCTAAAAATGGATAGTTGCTCCATCCTTCTTTAGGTGTAGTTGTTATGTACCCATACGTTTCTGACAACGGGTTAACATCTATGGGACCAAAAGATCCGATTCCCATTGCATCTAGCTTATAGTCATCAAAAAAAGCGAATACAGCTTCCATTGTTTCACCAGGGGTAGTTGTTGGAATGCTTATACGTTCTTTTATCTCAAATGTCTCATCACTTACAGCACAAACAAATTTTGTTCCGCCTGCCTCAATCGCACCTATAATCATGTATATCTTCCCTTCAATTAAATTTCAGGCTTATTTTAGCACAATTTTAATCATTTAACTAGTTTCAATAAAAAATTTGAACTAAATTTAAATAAATGAAAAACTATGATAAAAGTAAAAATTCTTTTATCACAGTTCTTTTATTCATATTAATTTTGTATGCCATACACTTTAAAATAAAGTTTTCTCATGTAATCGATTAGATATTGCGGATTTAAAGATTCCCCTGTTGCATCCATTATCAATTGATTTGGCTTTCTAGAACTTCCATATTGATGAATATTAGTCGTTAACCACTCTCTAATTGGTGAGTAATCATTAGAACCTAGTATCTTTTCTACATCAATAACTTGATTCATCGCATGATGAAGTTGAGCTGCGTACATATAACCTAACGCGTAAGAAGGGAAGTAACCAAAACTGCCTCCTGCCCAATGAACATCTTGTAATATACCCTCTAAATCATTCTTAGGTTTAATCCCTAAATACTCTTCGTACTTATCATTCCATATTTTAGGAAGATCATTTAAATCAACTTCTTGATTAAAAATCATCTTTTCAATTTCATAGCGAATAATAATATGCAAAGGGTAAGTTAGTGAATCAGATTCAATACGAATCAGACTAGATTTTGTTTCTTTTAGTCCCTTGTAGAAAGTAGCATCATCTATTCCTTGAAACGTTTCACCTGTTAAAGACTTCAAAAGTGGAAATTGTTTACTCCAAAAAGCCTCACTTCCACCAACTATTATTTCATTAAAAAGTGATTGAGATTCATGTATTCCCATAGATGTACCACCCGCTAAAGGTGTGTAATCATATTTGGCATCCACATTTTGCTCATACATACCATGTCCTGCTTCATGAATAGTTCCAAAGGTAGCAATTGTAAAGTCGTTTTCAACCCATCGAGTTGTAATACGAGCGTCATTTCTATTTAAGTTCAACATAAAAGGATGCACTGTATCGTCTAAACGACCTTTTGAAAAATCGTAGCCTAACTTCTCAATAACCGTTGTTACAAATTCTTTTTGGATTTCAGTGGGAATGATTGCTTTAACAAAATCAGTTCTTGGGACCGTTCCCTTTTCTTGAATTTCTTTACGAATCGTAATAATTCCTTCTTTTACTTGATCAAAAACACGATCAAGTATTTCAGTTGTCATTCCTGGTTCATATTGATTTAATAAAACATCATAATCAGTTACTTCTTCTTTTTTCCATAAAGGAATAAATTCTTTATTCATTTTAATAATAGATTCTAGAGTTTCCTTGAAAATATCGTAATTGTTCTCTTTTCTTGCTTTCACCCAAATACTGTGAGCATTTGATGTCAATTTCATGTATTCTTCATAACGGTTTACAGGGATTTTATTATTCAGCTCATAGTCTTCTCTCGCTTTTTCATAAACTTGTTTTCCAAATTCTGATAACTCCTCAGCATTAGATTCAAAATAAGTCATGAAATCTGCCATTGTTTCATTGGTTGCTTTATCAAAAGCTATTCCTGATAAATAACTAGACATCTCAGCACGGTACGTTGCACCTAAATCCGGCATTCCTGTTTGAGAATCCCACTCAGATAAGCCCACTGCTTCATTTAACAAAGAAATTTCTTTTAAATAAGCTAAAAATTCTTGTTCTTTTGTCATACTAATCAACCTGCTCTTCTCTTGGTTGTCTTGGCGGACGCTTACCCCAATATTGGAATAAATCAGTTCGTAATGCCCCATTATAGAGTTTTCTTTTTTTAGTAGCTCTATTACCATAATGGTTTTCAAACGTTAAATCGCTGGTTAAAATATATTTACTCCAAGTATCTAAAGGTCGATAAACTTTGCCCATTAATTTATAGAGTGCTTGTACTTTTTCTTCCTCGCCTAAACGTTCACCATAAGGAGGGTTAGCTACAATAACACCATATTTTTTGTCCGTCGTAAAATCACTTAAATTCATTTGTTTAAAAGTAATATCATCGCCTAAGCCAACTTCTTCCGCATTTCGCTTAGCAATTTCAATCATTCTGGGATCAATATCTGTACCCAAAATATCTAACTCAGTATCATAGTCAACTTTTTTCTCAGCATCAGCTCTAACCTTCTCAAGTACTTTTTTATCTACCCAAGGCCATGCTTCAAACATAAAATCACGATTAAACCCAGGTGCCATATTTCGACCGATAAGAGCGGCTTCAATACAGAAAGTTCCAGAACCACATACAGGATCATAAAACGGTCTGTCTTTTCTCCAAGTTGTTAATTCAATAATGGCCGCTGCCATGTTTTCTTTCAGTGGAGCGCCACCTTTTTCTAATCGATACCCACGCTTAAAAAGACTTGGACCTGTCGTATCGAGTGTAATAGTTACTTTGTCTTTTAAAAGAGCTACTTCAATCGGGAATTTTGCTCCTGATTCTGGTAATCTACCATAACGCGAATAATATTCACTTAAGCGGTTAACAATTGCTTTTTTAGTGATTGCTTGACAATCTGAAACACTAAATAGAGTTGATTTAATTGATTTTCCAGAGACAGGAAATTCTGCATCCATTGGCAATAAATCTTCCCATTTGATGGCCTTCGTTTTTTCAAACAACTCTTCAAAAGTAGTTGCTTCAAATTCTGCTACAATAATTTTCACTCTATCTGCCGTTCTTAGCCAAAGATTCGTCGTTGCGATTGTTTCAATATCTCCATGGAAAATAGCTTTACCATTCTCAACATCACAATCAATACCTAAATTTTTTAATTCTTTACCGACTAATGCTTCTATTCCACTAGCTGCCGTAGCAACCAATTTAAATTCATTCATATTTTTTATCGTCCTTTATTTTTTATTTATATATTAAATATAAAAAAGCCTTCCACAAAAAAGGGAAGGCAATCCTGAAGCTGTAGTTTTCTGTAAGCCATGTTCTGTATTACTATTTGTCAGGACAAAATAGTAACGATAATCATCTGTCTACAGAATACTCTGTCCCTTCTCTAAGTTCATTTACCTGAGAAAGGTGCCCCTACCATAAGTTTGGGTTGCTCGCTCGAGGGGTTTACCCGTTCCACTAATTTTATTTCTAAAATTACTTCGTCACTGTGGCACTTTCAAGAATACTCCAGCATAGTTTGCACCTTAGCTGTTTTTTCTGCCGTTACTCTTAACAAAGAGTACCTTAACTTATTTTTTCATTAAGCACGAACACTACAAGCATCTCAGCTTGTGCGAGCATGGACTTTCCTCAACCACTAAAAAGTGACTGCGATTATCCGAAAACTACAGACAGTTAATTATTAATTTAGAAGCGTCTAGTTGCATCTAAATCATCATTTTCACTTAAAACTTTTTGAGCCGCATTGTTTAATGTATTTTTTGCATTTTCAGAAATATCACTTGCTACTGGTGATTCTTCTAATTTACTTCCAAATACATGTTTTTCAAGATTTGATAAACGTTTTAAAATATCAAAGTTTGTTACGGCTGTTGTTTTAGGAGCTTCTTGCTTCATTCTTGAAAATGTAGCTTGATTTTGAGTTAACTGATCAACTTTATTTACTAATCGTTGATTTTCTTCTTTTAATGTTAATAATTCTTGATTATATGATTCATAATCTTTAATAACATTGTCTAAAAACTCATCTACTTCAATTGAATCGTAGCCTCTAACTTTAGTTTTAAATTCTTTTTGTAAAATATCTCTAGCTGAATACACTAATTTAGCCAATTACTACACCTCTTTTTAATTACTCTATACAGTAAAACTTACAATTTATAACATCCTAATTGTATCTAATTATTCATCATAAATCAAACTGAAAGTTGTCCCATTAACATATACTATAAAGATTTTTCCTTTATAAAACAACTATTTTATTAAAAAAAAATAAATTTCTTTAAATAAACACAATTTTTAAACATATTTTTGATTATTTTCTTTTCAATATAATTAAAGGTTTGATATAATACGGTTTAGGAGCGTGATATTTCTGACTATAAAATATCCTAAAGGGAGCTCTCATCTTCTAACATCTCAATCAAAAAAAGTTAGCTCAAAAAAACCAATTAGTTTTGCTAACAGAGGGATGTCTTTTGAAGCAGAGATTAACCAGACAAATCATTATTACCTGGAAAGAGGACTTGCCGTTATTCATAAGAAGCCAACACCTGTACAAATTGTTAGTGTTGATTATCCCAAACGAAGTGCAGCAGTTATAAAAGAAGCCTATTTTAAAGAGGCTTCTACCACAGACTACAATGGAGTCTATAAAGGTAAGTATATTGATTTTGAAGCAAAAGAAACAAAAAATAAAACTTCTTTTCCCTTGTCAAACTTTCATGAACATCAAATTGTGCATATGGAAAAATGTTTGGTACAGGAGGGAGTTGTTTTTGTTCTGATGAGTTTTTCGTCCATTAAACGATATTTTCTAGTTCCGGCTAGTCTTATCATCGAATTTTGGAATCAACAAAATAATAATGGAAGAAAATCAATACCTCTGACAATTATTCAAGATAGAGGTTACGAAATCATCCCAGGATTTTCACCCAGAATTCCATATCTTGAAACATTAGATCGATATTTTGGAGAAGGAGACAGTTTTACATGAGAAAAACACTTAATGGGAACCCCCCTAGGAAAAAAAGAAATAAAAGACAAATAATTTTGATTACATGCATTGTATTACTTTCTTTAATTTGTATACCCTTAATTATAGGTAGTGCTACTTTTTTTTACTACGTTAAAGATGCACCAAAATTGGAATTTGCTAAACTAGAAGACACTCGCTCTTCTACTATTTTAGACTCAAAAGATAATCTTTTTCTAACAATCGGTGAAAAAAATAGAGAAACTATTCAACCAAACGAAATTCCGCCTACTATAAAAAATGCTGTTATATCTATCGAAGATAAGCGTTTTGAAAAACACGTTGGAGTAGATCCTATTCGTATTGCTGGTGCTGCAATTTCAAACTTTCGAGGTAATAATACACAAGGTGGTAGTACCTTAACTCAACAATTAATCAAACTTTCTTACTACTCACATAAAAAAGAAGATCAAACTTTAAAAAGAAAAGCACAAGAAGCTTGGCTTTCTGTTGAATTAGAAAAAAAGAAATCTAAAGATGAAATTTTAACTTACTACATTAATAGAGTTTATATGTCAAATGGTGTTTATGGCATGAAAACTGCTGCCAAGACTTATTACGGGAAAGATTTTAACGATCTTTCTCTTGGCCAGTACGCCCTACTTGCTGGGATTCCGCAAGCACCTAATAATTATGATCCATATACAAACAAAGATAATGCAAAGAAAAGACGCGATCTTGTTTTAAACGAAATGTATAAAGATAAAAAAATATCTGAAAAAGACTATAAAGCGGCAGTTGCAGAACCCGTTGACGAAGGTTTAATTCCTCTAAAAGAAGATTCCACAATGCAAATTGTCACAGATAACTATATCAAAGAAGTTATTGAGGAAGTTCAGAAAAAAACGAAAAAAAATATTTACACTGATGGACTTGAAGTTCACACTAATATTGATTTAGAAGCTCAAACATATTTATATAATTTGATGAATAATGAAAACTCTTCAATCAATTTCCCAGATGATGAATTTCAAGCAGCTGGAACATTAGTTGATGTTAAAACTGGAGCTGTAAAAGCTCAAGTTGGTGGACGTAAATCAAAAGAGAAATCTCAACTTGGGTTAAACAGAGCTGTTGAAAATGAGAGAGATATAGGTTCAACTTCAAAACCTTTAGTAGCATATGGACCTGTTATTGAGAACTTAAGCTATGGATCTGGTGAAATTTTTGTAGATGAACCTTATAGATATTCAGACGGAACTTCTGTTTATAATTATGACCGTTCTTATCGTGGCGGATTAACCATGAGAGAATCTCTTGTTGATTCCAGAAATATCCCAGCTTTAAAAGCTCAAAAAGAAGTTGGAGATGACAAAGCAAAAGAATTTATTAAAAAACTTGGGTTTAAAAATGATGTTTATGAATCAACAGCTATTTCAATGCAAGGTTCTACAGAAAAATTAGCTTCTTCCTATGCGGCTTTTGCTAACGGAGGTGTCTACTATGAACCATCATATGTTAGTAAAGTTGTCTTTGAAGATGGGACAGAAGAAAAAATTGAGTCAAAAGGTAGTCGTGCAATGAAAGAATCTACCGCATATATTGTCACTGATATGTTAAAAGACGTTATCACCCGTGGTACTGGTGTAAATGCTCAAGTTCCACAATTAATTCAAGCTGGGAAAACTGGTACGTCTAACTATTCAGACGATGCTTTACCTGATGTGATTGGTGAAGGCAGTCCTGATATTTCTTTTGTTGGCTATACTCCTAAATACTCATTTGCAGTCTGGACAGGATACGACAAGTACTATAATGCGATTCCAATTCAAGATCAACAAATTGCTATGGATATTTATCGAAATTATATGACTTTTCTCTATCAAAACCTAGAAGTTACAGATTGGAAGCAACCAGATGATGTGATTCGAATTGGCAATCAAGTTTACGTTAAAGATCACGTAGGTTCTCAAAGTACCCAAACCTACAAAAATTATAGTTCTCAAACTAAACAAGATTTTGTTTCACCGTCTAATCCGAGCTCTTCTGAACAATCAAAATCATCAGAAGCTCAGGAGAATTCAACTCCATCTTCATCTTCTTCAACACCACCTCCTGTAAAAGATTCAAATGAAGATGGCGGTAATGATAAAGATGATAATGGCGAAGGAAACGGTGCTGATAATAATAACCCTGGTGATAATAATGAACCCAAAGATAAGCCTGATGGTAATACTAACGGCGGTTCTACTCCATCATCTAGATAATAAAAAAATAGACTTGACCTATTTTAGGTTAAGTCTATTTTTTTAATTTTTGACCTTCTGCGCAAAGGTCTAATAACGGACATTCTGAACATTTGGGCTTTCTAGCTGTACAATGATATCTTCCAAAGAGAATCATTGTATGATGCGCTTGAATCCATCTATTTTTAGGGATTTTTTTCATTAGAACTTCTTCTACTTCAATCACTGTTGCTGATTGCTTACAAATCCTCAACCTTTTTGAGACTCTTTCTAGGTGAGTATCGACAGCTATAGCTGGGACACCAAAAATATCTCCAGCCACAACATTAGCTGTTTTTTTTCCAACTCCTGGCAACTTGACCATCTCGACAACCGTTTCTGGTACTTCTCCATTGTATTCATCGAGAAGCATTTGAGAGGTTTTAATAATATTTTTAGCCTTTGTTCGAAAAAGTCCGATTGTCTTGATTTTTTCCATCACATTTTCTAAAGACGCATTAGCTAGATCCTCAGCAGTTGGGTATGCTTCAAACAGTTTAGGCGTTGCCTTATTGACTGATACATCTGTTGCTTGTGCACTCAATATAACTGCGATTAAGTACTGAAACGGGGTTTCAAAATCGAGTTCTCCCTTAGCATCCGGAAATAATATTTCCATCCTATCTAATGCTTCAACTGTTTTTTTTCCAGATAACATATTCACACCTACCTACATTCCATTAGGATTTAACCAATTGTGTAAGGGGATAACTGGTAACTCCTGTTCTTCTTCGTTTTTATTTGATATTTCAACCTTATTTAATCGTTTTTTTTGATCTCTTTGAACATCTTGTTTTGATTTTAAATTTTTTCTTTCCCAAGCTAATAAAATTCTATCAATATATTTTAAACTATAAGCTTGATTTAGCACCGCTTCCCTTAGGGCCAATTCAATTAATTCGGTTTCATATTTATCCATTGTTAACCAACTTTGAATCGTTTCAAATTCAATTGGAGAAAGTGGTCTACCAAATTCAGTTTCAAATACTTGGTATAAATTTGTTACTTTATTTTCACTAGATGCCTCTACATTTTTTTTCTCTAGTTGCTCTAAATAAGCCGACAATCTATCAAAAAATAACGTTAAATCATAACTATCCTCGGTTTGTCCTTTGGTATTGGTTTTGGTTTCGATAGAAACAAAGCCCTTATCTACCAAAGATTGTAACACTTGGAATAAATGATCTACGGAAAATCCTGTTATCTCTTCTATTAGTGTCAATTCAGGAAAAGAATTTCCCTCTTGTTCAAACCGCAAGAGTTGTAAATATAAAATAAATTCATCATTTGACATTCCTATTTTTTGATAATACTGAAATACTAAATTAGACACTGATGTCATATCAGCTTTTAAAAACTTTTTTAATGTTAACATTTTTTGTCACTCACTTTCCTATTAAGTATATCAAAATTTTAAAGAAAAGAAAGCTAGTCACATAGTTAATCCGAATTAAAAAGAGGTAGGCCATCTGACCAACCTCTTTATTTATAAAAAGTATGTTAGTGATTACTTAGTACCGAATAAACGGTCTCCGGCATCACCTAAACCAGGCACAATATAACCTTGTTCATTTAGCTTCTCGTCTAGTCCAGCTGTAATAATATCAATATCTGGATGAGCATCCTGAAGAGCTTTAATGCCTTCTGGAGCTGCTACTAAACAAACAAATTTGATATTTGTAGCTCCACGTTTTTTTAGTAGGTCAATCGCCATAATTGCAGATCCACCAGTCGCTAACATTGGGTCAACAACAAATAGCTGACGTTCAGCAATATCTGCTGGTAATTTAACAAAGTATTCTACAGGTTCAAACGTTTCTTCATCACGATATAAACCAACATGTCCTACTTTTGCTGCAGGAATTAATTCCAACATACCATCTACCATACCTATACCGGCACGTAAAATTGGTACAATCGCTACTTTTTTCCCTGTTAATGTTTTTTGAACTGATTTACCAATCGGTGTTTCAATTTCTATATCCTCTAGAGGCATGTCGCGAGACACTTCGTAAGCCATTAACATAGCAATTTCATCAACTACTTCACGAAAAACCTTTGTTCCGCAATTCTTATCTCTAATGATAGTCAACTTATGTTGAATTAGTGGATGATCAATAACTTGAAATTTTCCCATATCGTGATTCTCCTTTAAATTTTATTCCAATCTATTGTAACGGAAAAAAAGGCAATTGACTAGTCAATTGCCTAAAAAACTATTTATAAAGTGGATATTTTTCAATTAGAGTGGTAACTTCTTGTCGAACTGTATCTAGTTGACCTTCATCACCATGGTTTCTTAAAGCTTCAGAAATTAATTCAGCTACTTTTTGGGCTTCATCTTCTTTAAATCCTCTTGATGTGATAGCTGGTGTTCCAATTCTTATGCCACTTGTTTCAAACGGGCTTAAGCTTTCAAACGGAATCGTATTTTTATTTACTGTAATATGAACACTATCTAAAATAGCTTCAGCTTCTTTTCCAGTTAAACCAAATTCACCGACATCAATTAATAATAAGTGATTATCAGTATCACCACTAATCAGTCTTGGTCCAGGTGTCTGATTAAACACTCTTGCCATTACTTTAGCATTGCTTACTACTTGTTCACTATAATCCTTAAACTCTGGTAAAAGGGCTTCTCTAAAGGCTGCTGCTTTAGCCGCAATTACATGCTCTAAAGGTCCTCCTTGAATACCAGGGAAAATGCTACTATTTATTTTTTTGGCTAAATCTGCATCATTAGTCAAAATTAACCCACCACGTGGACCTCTTAAAGTTTTATGCGTCGTAGATGTTACAATATCTGCATAAGGAACTGGATTTTGATGTAAACCTGTTGCAACTAGTCCAGCAATATGAGCCATATCTACCATTAATTTCGCTCCAACACTATCAGCAATTTCTCTAAAACGTTTAAAATCAATTTCTCTTGAGTATGCACTTGCTCCTGCAACAATTAATGCTGGTTGGTGTTTTCTAGCTAAAATTTTTACTACATCATAGTCAATAACTTCTGTTACTGGATCTACCCCATATGAAACAAAATTATAAGTCTTACCACTGAAATTTACTGGTGAACCATGTGTCAAGTGACCTCCAGCAGTTAGATCCATTCCCATAACAGTGTCACCTGGAGAAATTAAAGACAGATAGGCTGCCGTATTAGCCTGTGAGCCAGAGTGAGGTTGGACATTTGCATATTGGGCACCAAATAAATCACACGCTCGGTCAATGGCTAAATTTTCTACCACATCAACAAATTCACAGCCGCCATAATATCGTCTACCTGGATAGCCTTCTGCATATTTATTAGTCAGTACACTACCTTGTGCCGCCATAACAGCATCTGAAACAAAGTTTTCTGAGGCTATTAATTCAATTGTATTCTCTTGACGCTTCTTCTCATTTTCAATCGCATCCCATAATACTGCATCTGATTTTTTGTAATCCATAAAAGCACCTCACGTTCTTAATTTATAACACATATTGTATCACATTAAGTTCTTAATTTTTATAAATTTTTTGGTTTGCTGCCTTCTTTAACCGATTCATATAAGCCAGACCCGTTTCTATATCTGGATACGTTTCGACCAAAATAATATCTAGATCTAGTTTTGATTGATCTAAATACCTTAATCCTGCAAATAAATTTCTCATTCCTTCAGCTACATCAGATTTTTCACCTAATTCATAATAAGCATCGAAATGACTCAATTTTTTTCTCGTTTGAGCATGATTCAAAATACCAACTTTTTTATTTTGTCCTTTAAAGTCGTCAATAGCCTCTTGCCAGTTATTAGTTTTATAATCAATCATCATAACAGGTGTGTTGGGCGAGTAGTGCTTGTATTTCATCCCTGGTGCTTTAGGAACTTCCTCTTCACTGAGGATATGCTGATCTAATGTTACTTTTCCAATTACTTCTTCTAACTGATTCTTCGTGATTGCACCTGGGCGTAAAATAACAGGCAATCCTGTTTCTGATGACATATCTAATACTGTGGATTCAACTCCTACAGATGAAGGCCCACCATCAAGAATACCAAAAATTTTTCCAGATAAATCTTGATAAACATGGGATGCTGTTGTTGGACTAGGTAATCCAGATGTGTTAGCGCTTGGTCCAACTAAAACAGTTCCTGATTCTTGAATCAGTTGCAGTGTTATATTGTTGTTAGGCATTCTAAATGCAGCAGTTTCTAAGCCACCTGTTACAACAGAAGGTAACGAAGTTTTATGCTTTAATTTAAAAATAAGGGTTAAGGGACCAGGCCAAAATTTATCCATCAATTTTTGACTTTTCACTGATATTTCAGAAACAAAAGGAGTTACTTGTTTACCATTTGCTACATGAATAATTAAAGGATTGTCGCTAGGTCTACCCTTAGCTAAGTATACTTTTTTTACTGCTTCTTCATTTGTTGCATCCGCACCTAAGCCATACACTGTTTCTGTTGGAAAAGAGATTAATTCCCCTTTTTTAATTGCTTCTATAGCTTTTTTTATTTCTCCTGGATGGATTATCTTCGTCTCCATCTATCGCACTTCCTTTTATGTCACTTTTATTATTCTCTCTTGTCCATTTATATCTTTAACAATTTGAATCTTTTTTTTAGGAAAAGCAATTTGAAAAATGTGCGCTACCTCTTTTCCTTGTAAATAGCCTATTTCCAAATAAATTTTACCCTCTTCAGCTAAATATGTTTTTGCTTCTTTAGCTATTTTTTTATAGATAGCAAGCCCTTTGTCTTCAGCAAATAAAGCCTGTTTTGGTTCATATTTTTTAACAGATTCATCCATAACCTCCCACTCATCTACACTAATATAGGGTGGATTCGAAACAATAATATCAATTTTTTCCGTTCTATTATAACCTGACAAGACATCACTTTCCAGAAAAGTAACCTCTTGCTCTAAGATAGCTGCATTTTTTCGAGCTATTTTTAACGCTTCTTTTGATATATCTAGACTTAACATATTCCACTTAGAGCGATCAGCTTTTAGTGAAATAGCAATTATTCCTGTTCCTGTCCCAATATCTACAATTTGTTTACTAATATTTTTATTTTCTTTAAGAATCAAATCGACTAGTTCTTCCGTTTCTGGTCTTGGGATCAAGGTATGTTCGTTTACTAAAAATCTGCGACCATAAAACTCACAAGAACCTATTATATATTGAACAGGAACATGTTTAATAATCTCCGTTAAGTCAGCTTTAAAAAGATCGAATTCAATTTCTGGCATATCTTGTTTAAAATTTATTAATAAATCAGTTTTTGTCCATTTCTTTCGTTCGAGTAACAAGTATTCGGCTATTTCAGCTTCTAATTTATTTTCCTTTAAAAAAGAAGAAGCCCATTTAAGGACTTCAAAATAAGTAGTATTATTAACCATTTAATTTTGCCAACTGCTCTGTTTGATCGTAAATAATTAAAGCATCTATAATCTCATCCACTTTACCGGCTAATATTTGATCTAACTTTTGAATCGTTAACCCAATTCGGTGGTCTGTCACACGATTTTGTGGGAAGTTATAGGTTCTGATACGTTCCGAACGATCTCCTGTACCAATAGCTGATTTACGGGTTGCGTCGTATTCACTACGATTTTCTTGTTCCAGTTGATCATACACACGAGCACGTAAAACTTTCATTGCTTTTTCTCTGTTTTTTAACTGAGAACGTTCATCTTGCATAGCTACCGTAATACCAGTTGGTAGATGTGTTAACCGAACTGCTGAAGCTGTTTTATTAACATGTTGCCCACCAGCTCCACTTGCATGATAAATATCAACACGTATATCTTTATCTGCTAAATCCAATTCCACTTCTTCTGCTTCTGGTAAAACCACAACAGTTGCTGTAGATGTATGAACACGTCCTTGAGACTCCGTTGAAGGAACTCGTTGAACTCGATGTGCCCCACTTTCATATTTTAATTTTGAGAAGACACTGTTACCCGTAATCATGATCGTTACTTCTTTATAACCACCAATATCTGTAATATTAGCGTCCATCACTTCAAATTTCCAACCTTGAGTTGTAGCATAACTTTGATACATCTCAAACAAGTCACCTGCAAAAAGAGCAGCTTCATCTCCACCAGCAGCTCCACGAATTTCCATAATGATATTTTTATCATCGTTTGGATCTTTTGGTAATAACAAAATTTTAATTTTTTCTTCCAATTCTTCTTTTTCCGCTTTAAAGTCAGCCAATTCTTCTTTAGCTAATTCTTGAAGCTCATCGTCTAATTTTTCTCCAAGTAATTCTTCTGAGTCAGCGATTCCCTGAATAACTTCTTTATAACGACGGTAAACATCTACCGTTTCCCTTGTACCAGCTTCCTCTTTTGATAATTCCATAAAACGTTTTGTATCATTTACGACTTCTGGGTCACTTAAAAGTTCCCCAAGTTCTTCATATCGATTTTCAAGAGATTGTAATTGATCAAACATGTATTTCTTCCTTTCTATTCTTCCTAATTCTACTAGGCTTATTCATTATTTCGGTGGATTCACATAGTGTTTTCGACAAACAGGGAAATACGATTCATTTCCTCCTATTTGAATTTGTTCTCCTGTGTATACAGGTTTATTATTATTCATTCTAAGGTTCATAGTTGCCTTTTTATGACAGAACCAACAGATTGTTTTTAACTCTTCTATTTTATCAGCATAAAGAAGAAGGTACTTTGAGCCTTCAAACAGCTCATTTTTAAAATCGTTCTTAAGTCCAAAGGCCATAACAGGTATATTTAATTGGTCCACAACTTTTGCAAAAGCTATGACATGGTGTTTTTCAAGAAACTGCGATTCATCTACCAGAATACAATATGGTGTAAAGGGCATTGCCTCTATTTTATCATAAATATCCGTGTCATGAAAAATTGGGATGGCTTCTCTTTTTAATCCAATACGACTTGATATCGTACCAACTTCATCTCTAGTATCTATCCCACTTGTCATCAAAACAACAGGTTTATTTTGTTCTTCATAATTATGAGCCACTTTCAAGATTTCAATTGTTTTACCACTATTCATTGCCCCGTGTTTAAAAAAAAGTTGTGCCATCTCTTTGATTCCCCTTTACTTATCCTATGATAGTATACTGTAATTTTAAAAAAAATGCATTATCTTACTTTAAAATTATTTAAAAAGCTGATAAATTATCCTTTCTAACCAGTTTTTTTCTTTACTTTTAAAAATGAAGTAGGTATAGTAGTTCTGTACTAATTTATTATAAGTAGGAGGAACAACATGACAAACGTTTTAGTTATTAAATCACATCCGCTAACATCAAATGAATCTCGTTCACTAACAGTCCTAGATTCATTTTTAAGTTCTTACAAGGAAAATAAACCAACAGATTCTATAACTGTTGTGGATATATTTGAAGAAGAAATACCAGAAATAGATAAAGCTCTTTTTGGTGCGTGGAAAGACTCTGCTGATCAAAAAGATTTGACAACAGATCAAATTGCTAAATTAACTCGTTTTAATGAATTAACAGAGCAATTCTTAAATGCCGATAAAATAATTATTGCTAATGCTTTATGGAACCTGGGTATCCCATCTCGCTTAAAAGCTTGGATTGATACTGTTGTTGTAAACGGTAAAACATTTAAGTATTCAGAAAACGGACCAATCGGGCTAGTTTCTGGAAAGAAAATGTTGCATATCCAATCAAATGGCGGTCATTACGATGGAACTGATCCTTCATCTATCTACATCAAAACTATTTTTAATTTCATGGGTATCAATGACATACATCAAATTTTCATAGAAGGTATCGATCATCATCCAGAAAATGGGGAACAAATTATAAATGCTGCAAAAGAAAAAGCTTCAATACTAGCGAAAACATTTTAAAAAGCAGATGAGGTAAACCAACTAAGGTTTACTCTCATCTGCTTTTATTTTATCATCATCATAAAGCCCTGAAACTTCTTTATACCAAGCGAAAAAATGGGTAACAATAACTTTTATAGTAGCATAAAATGGTATTCCTAAAATCACACCCATTACACCAAACATCTTCCCAGCAGAAAGTAAGACAAAAATAATCGTAATTGGATGGATTTCCAATTGGCTACCTAATACTAAAGGAGACACAAATTTACCTTCAATCATTTGCTCAATAATAAAAACAATAATGACTGCAATTAACATCTTCGGTCCATCAACTAACGCCAGTACAATCGCTGGTATTGTTGCTAAAGCTGAGCCTACATATGGTATTAAATTAAGGAACCCTGCGAGAATCCCTAATGTTACACTATAATTTAGCCCTACTACAGAAAAACCTATAATAAACATAATCGCTACTGTAAACGCTACTGTAACTTGACCTCTAACATAAGATGATAACTGTTTATTAATATCAACTAATACATTTAACGTTGATTGTCTGATCTTAGTTGGTAAAAATTGTGTTGTGTAAGGGGCAAGTTTTTTACCATCTTTAAGGAGGTAAAATAGGATAAATGGAACTGTTACGACCGTTACAACTATGTTAGCAACCGCTCCTACTACACTACCAATTCCCATAAAAGCATTTTTAGAAACCGTTTTAGCAATCGAATTAATTGAGTTAAAAAACTCATTTAGAGCATTCTCTATTGGTCCGCTAAATTTTTCAAAAATAGACGCATTAAAAAATTCAGATACTTTTGATTCTATCGTTCTCCAATACGACGGCCACTCATTGTAGAAACTCATCGTTTGATGTTCTATTTTAGGGATTAAGATAACAATTCCCCAGGTCAAAAGACCAAAAATAGCTACATATAAAAGTGTTATTCCAAGATTTCTCTTAATTCCTTTTTTCTCCATAAAATTAACTATTGGATTTAAAATATAATAAAGAAGGCCTGAAATAACAATCGGTAAACCTACAATCCCTATAAATTGAGTCACTGGTTCAAATACCTGCGATACCTTTGTAAATAGAAAAATTATTAATAGACAAAGTAAAATAATTAACAAAGTTGTAACAAATTGATTATTTAAAAACCAACGATTAAACCATGTCTTTTTACTTTTTTTTTGCATTTCTGTTTGCATAGGATTTCCCCCTTAAGAGTATCTAATAACTGTACCTTCTTTAACATCAGGTAACTCAAATGGTTCTACATATAGAGCGTTAGCTAGTTGATTTTCTTCTGAATATTTTTTAAAAACTACTGAAACATGTCCCATCTCTTCTAGGTGTTGATTAGCAACTGGTCCAACAAACGTTACTTTATATTCTTGTTCATCGAAATAGATAGAATCACCTGCATTTATTTTTCTCTTTTTATTTTCATTAAATTGTTGGATAACAGAAAATTTTTTTAGTTCATCTGTTGCTGTCTCATCAAAAAGAATTAGTAATGGCTCCTCCTGATTAATTGCTTCTTTTCCAATTGATATTACTTTTGACTCCATCATCAATTACACCTCATTTGTTTTTTTATACTATTAAGTATATCATAATTTTAAGAAAGACTTTCATTAAAACTTTCAGAAGTTAAAATAGAAACTTTTTATTTTTTTATATGATATAATTTGTTTGATAATTAATGAGAGGGTGTTCAGATGAAACAAAAAATTTTACTTGGTTCTTATACAAGAAGAGAGAGCAAAGGAATATACACAATTGAACTAGATACGGAGAAGAAAGAATTAACTAACCTTGTTTCTGTTATAGAAGAAGGAAGTCCAACGTATTTAGTTCAAGCTGATGACAAAACTATCTACAGTGTGTCCCAAAAAGATAATTTTGGTGGTATTGCAGCTTATAAAAAAGAATTGAACGGTTCGTATACTTTTTTAAATCGTATCACTGAAGAAGGAGCTCCTCCTTGTTATGTTGCAATTGATGAAACAAAACAACTTATTTTTGGTGCAAATTATCATAAAGGTGTTATTTTATCTTATCGAATCAACGAGGATGCTTCAATTACCTTAGCTGATAGAGTTGAACATTCAGGTAGTGGACCTCATGAAAATCAACAATCACCTCATGCTCACTATGCTGATTTAACACCTGACCATCGTTTAGTGGCTTGTGATTTAGGAAATGATACTGTTTATACTTACGATGTTGCTTCTGACGGAAAATTAACAGAAGTATCACGTTTTAAGGCTCAACCAGGAACAGGTCCTCGCCACCTTGTTTTTAACCCTAATAAAAAAACAGCGTATTTATTCGGTGAATTATCTAGTCAAGTTATTGTCTTATCTTATGATAATGAAACAGGTAAATTCTCTGAACAACAGGTAATTTCAACTTTACCAGAAGGTTTTGTTGATTTTAATGGCGGTGCCGCGATAAGAATTTCTAACGACGGAAAATTCTTATATGTTTCAAATCGTGGCCATAATTCATTAGCAGTCTATAGTGTATCCAATGACGGACTAAACTTAAATTTAATACAACATATTTCTGTTGAAGGTGATTTCCCTCGTGATTTTGATTTATCACCAGACCAAAAATTTGTTTGTGTAGCAAATCAAAATTCTGATAATTTAACCCTGTTTGAACGTGATATTAATACAGGAAAATTAAGCTTAATTCAAAAAGAGGTTCATGCTCCAGAAATAGTTTGCATCTCTTTTAGTTAAAAGAGAAAAGAAGTGAAAAGTTAGCTAAGATTGACTAACTTTTCACTTCTTTTTAATTTAATTTAACTTCATTATTCATTAACTTTTGGGTCTCAATAAAAGCAGTTAAGTTTTCTAAAAACAGAGGAAATAACCTCTTAAAATATTTATCGGTCATTCCTGATGAATGAGGTGTTATTAACACATTTTCTAATTGCCACAAAGGACTATCGTTTGGTAATGGCTCCTCTTCAAAAACATCTAGTCCAGCAAATCCAACCTGATGACTTTGGCACGCACTTATTAAATCTGATGTGTTGACTGTCCCCCCTCTTCCAACATTTATAAAAATGACGCCTGTTTTCATCTGGTGAAATATTTTTTTAGTAAAAAAATAATGAGTTTCATCATTATCTGGTAATAAATTGATCACAATATCCATCTCAGGTAGTAGTTCTTGAACCTTATTTTGGGAAATTACTTCATCAAAACCAGGTATTTTTCGTCCTGTTCTATTTACTCCAAATAAATTAACACCAAATACTCTTAAAATTTCAGCTAACCTGATGCCTATATGCCCTGTTCCAACAATCATAATATTTTTATCAGCTAAATCAGTTGGTTCATTTGGTTTTATCCACAATTTATTTTTTTGATTTAAAACAGCAGTTTGAATTCCTCTTGTATGAGAAAATATCATCCCTAAAATAGATTCACTCATTTGATTTCCATGAATGCCGCTCGCATTAGATAATAGAATTTTTTGCTTTTTTAAAAGATCAAGTTCAATATGGTCTACACCAGCAGACTGCGCTTGTATCCACTTTAATTGATTAGAAGAAGTAGTTAGTATTTTTTCACTAATTTCTTCATCCCAACCATACATAATTTCAACTGATTCAAAGTCAACAAAGTCAGGATTCTTTTCAACTACTTCATAATCTGTGGCTACTTCTTCTAACTTTAATTTTTGATTTTCTTCTAAAGGAACTAAACTTAAAATTATTTTTTTTGACAATACTTTCTCCTCCTTCATTGTTAATTCTATTGTACACAATTTATGCGTTCAAAGGACAAGTTAACACTAAAAAAAACCATATGATATAATATTGTTATCACTAAAAGGAGGTTAACATTAATATGTTAGATTTAGAAAAAGTAAAAAAAGATTTGATTACTATTGCTGATGATGTCTTAGAACAAACAAATATAGAAAAAGGAGATATCTTTGTTGTAGGAAGTAGTTCTAGTGAGGTTATTGGGGGCGTTATTGGGAAGGCTTCTAGCGAAGAAGTTGGTAAAGTCATTGCAGAAACACTATTACATTTTTTTAACGATACAGGTATTTTTCTTGCTTTCCAAGGCTGTGAGCATATTAATCGTTCCTTAACTGTAGAAAAAGAGGTTGCTAAAAAATATGGGTTATCACAAGTCTCTGTTGTCCCCAAATTTCACGCTGGAGGTGCAACTGCTACGGCGGCCTATCAACTAATGAATAATCCCGTTGTTGTTGAGTTTATTAGTGCTGATGCTGGAGTCGACATTGGTGATACTTCTATCGGAATGCACATTAGACATGTTCAAGTGCCTATCAGACCTTCCATTAAAACTTTAGGAAACGCTCATGTGACTGCTCTTGGTCATCGACCAAAATTAATAGGTGGTTCACGAGCTGAATATAAGTAAAGAAAAAGACTAAGCAACTTTTGTTTAGTCTTTTTCTTTTGATTTTTTATTTTATTGATGATAGTACCGTTCAATTTCTTTAGCGATATCAAGTAATTCTCCCGTTACTAAATGGTTTTTTTTCAAAAAATAGAAGGGTCTTAAATAAGCAGATTCTAAAGATTCCATAGACATTTTTTCAGTTACTGCTCGTTTGGAAAGCAAGCTCTTACCGATACCTTCTTCAAGCATTTTAACTATCATTTCATTATTACGGACGTACAATCGCTTAGGGTTTAGATTTTTTTTCAACAAGTAACGCTCCATGTAATGAAAAACACCAGATGTTTCTTCCCGGCTCAGCCATAGATCGCTATTTAAGTCTCCAGCGATTACAAGTTCATCTTTTTTTATCTCAATTCGTTTAACGCCATCCGTCATAAGAGGCTTTTCAATAAAACCAAAATCGACTGAATGCTTTTTAATATTTTCTAATACTTCCTCAGAATTCTTCATATCAAGATCAAAGATAACGTCAGGAAATGCAGTAATTAAATGTTTCATTAATTCTGGCAAGTAGTAAACTGAAAAAGTATTAGAAGCACTTATTCGGCATGTTAATCTATCACGGTTACTTTCCTTAACTAACCTGGTTGTTTCTCTCCAATCATCTGTTAGATTGAGTAATCTTGCGTATAACTTTTCCGCTGATTTAGTCGGATGCATCTCTTGTTTTCCTTTTCTTTTAAATAAGGTACACTCTAATTCTTCCTCCAATTGTTTAATTTGGTTAGAAACTGCTGGTTGTGAGATAAAAAGGATTTCTGCTGCTTTTGAAAAATTTCTTGTTTCATAAGCAACTCTAAAAGTATTCAATAACTTAAACATATTGTCACCTACTATAATTTTTTATTATAATTAATATACTAACTATATATTTCTCAAATGTAAAAAGAAAGTATATAATTTTTTTATCAACTAAAAAGGATCGTGAAAAATCAATGAATCATAAAATGAAACAATTATTACCAGGACTCGGACTCTCATTTCTAGTTGCTGGTATCAGTAAAATAATAGCTATTTGGATTCCTAGTATTGGGGCTGCAACCATTGCGATTCTACTCGGTATACTACTTGGTAACACTTTTTTTAAGCAACCTATACTATTTAAAGGAACTAAATTAGCAGAAAGTTTGCTTTTGGAACTTTCTATTGTCCTACTTGGAACCACAGTAACCTTTCAAACAATTGCTCATATGGGACTAAACGGAATTGGCTTTATTGTCCTTCAGATGACAGGAACCATTGTTGGTGTTTACTTAATTGGTAAAAAAATGAAGTTTTCAAAAAAAATGTCTCTTCTAATGGCAGGTGGTAATGCTGTCTGCGGTTCCTCAGCTATTGGTGCAATTGCTCCAGAAATAGAAGCAAACGATGAAGAGAAAGGTCAAATCATTACTCTTGTAAACTTGCTGGGAACAGTTCTGATGTTGACACTCCCTTTTATAGCAACACATCTTTACTCTGATGTGTTAACCCAAAGTGCATTAATTGGAGGAACTCTTCAATCTGTTGGTCAAGTAGTTGCAAGTGCCAGTATGGTAAGTAAGGAAGTTGTTGAATTTTCAACGTTATTCAAAATCATGAGAATTATAATGTTGGTTGTTGTTGTATTTTGCTTTTCAAAATTCACAGAGAAAGATCGGCAAAAACCAATAACTGAAACAACTGATATAAACGTTAAAAAGAAACTTCCCCTACCTTGGTACATTATAGGTTTTTTATTCTTTTGTACAATTAATAGTTTTATTCATCTGCCAGGAGCAATCAGCTCAAGCGCCCATTTTATCAGCGGATGGTTTGAAATAACTGCTCTTGCAGCAATCGGCTTACGTCTTGATTTTGCAAAATTCTTTAAAGAAGGGGTTCGATTCTTGATTTATGCTCTTCTTGTAGGAGTGCTTCAAATTCTACTTGCCTTAGTTCTAATCAATTTATTTCAAATATAAAAAGTGACCAATGACAAAGAGTAAGCTCTATCTGTCATTGGTCTTTTATCTACCTGATTTCTGCACCTAAGACATTTTTGAAATGTCTTAACGCAACACGATGCGCTTCTTCATCAAAGCTTTGAACACAGCTCTGGTGAACAATAATTTTGTACCCCAAATTATAAGCATCTACTGCTGTATGCAGCACACATATATCTGTGCACACTCCTGTTAGATGAACCGTTGTAATTTGACGTTCCCGTAATCTAATATCAAGATCAGTTCCACTGAAAGCAGAATAATGTCGTTTATCAATCCAGTAAACACGCTCATTATTTTGGTTTTTAGCATACAATGACGCTAATGAACCATAAAGGTTTCTTCCCGTTGTGCCATTGATATTATGAGGAGGAAACAAGTCGTTTTCTGGATGATAAGTATCAGTTGAGCTATGTCCATCGATAGCAAAAACAACATATTGGTTATCTTCAATAAACTGTTCAGTTAAAGAGACTATCTCTGTCTCAATACTTTGCCCTGCTTTTCCTGTTGTTAATTTTCCAGCATCGGCTACAAAGTCAAATGTATAATCAATTGAAAGTAATGCCTCCATAAATAAAAACCTCTTTCACTAAATTTCTGCTAGTAGAGCTAACACCATTTTAGCAGATTTTTCTCCTGCTTCAATAATAAATTCATCGAAATTGACACTCGCATTTTCATCCCCAACATCACTCATAGCACGAATAACAACAAAAGGTTTACTGTATTGATACGCCACATGAGCTATCGCTGCACCTTCCATTTCATTTGCTAAACAATCAGGAAAATGAGTTTTTATTTCATTTATTTGTTTCTGGCTACTAACAAACGTATCTCCTGAAACAATTAAACCTACACGAGTGTGCAACATGTTATTACTTCCTGCCTCAACTGCTGCTTCAATCAATGATTCGTTCGCTTCATAATAAAGAGGCATTTGAGCCATTTGACCATATTCATAACCAAACGCGGTTACATTTACATCTGAATAAGCTAATTTTTTAGATATCACTATATCTCCTATGGAAAGTCCTTCACCAATTCCCCCAGCGGATCCTGTGTTGATAACAGCATCAACATGATAATGACTAATTAGAAGAGTTGTTGTCAATGCGGCAAGTGTTTTCCCAATACCTGATCTGGTTAAAACTACTTCATGACTTCCTATAGTACCAGAGTAAAAACTTGCTCCAGCTTCTTCCCATGTTTTTTTATTTTCTAATTTTTGAGATAAAATGATTACCTCTTGTTCCATTGCTCCAATAATTCCTATTTTCAATAAAAACACCCCTTAATTCATTCACTACAGCCTAAATACTGCAAAAATAGTAATTGCTAAAAGAATTGCAACAATAATAATTGCTTTATTTAACCATGTATTTCTTTTACTATTATTATTCAATTCTCTAACCCGACTTCTTGTCAGAATTTGATCTTCCTCTTTTTTCATTGGTGAATCTTCAAATTGAGTTTCTTTCTTCTTTCTAAACATATTTAACTCCTTACTTACTTTGTATTTCCCAATAAAGAATAGCATACATTGTTTTAGCATCACAAATCTCTCCTGATGCTACTTTTTCTTTAGCTTCTTCTAAACTTACTTCAATTAATTCTAAAAATTCATCTTCATCTTGAGGTAATGGATTATCTACTTTAACTAGATCCGTTGCTTCATATAAATAAAGTAGTTCGTTAGAAAAACCGGGAGAAGGGAAAAATCTAGCAATTTCTTTCATATTTTCAGCTTGATAAGCTGTCTCTTCTTCCAGTTCCCTCTTTGCTGTACCTAAGGGGTCAGTTTCGTCCTTTTCGATTTTACCAGCAGGAATCTCTAATAAACTTTTCTCCACTGACTTTCTAAATTGCTTCACCAAAATCATTTTTTCTTCCTTAGTGATTGCTAGTATGCCAACACCTCCATTATGAAAAACCAATTCTCTCTTAGCTTTTTTTTTATTTGGAGTTAATACATCATCTACAACAACATCTATAATTTTACCATTATAAAGTATTTCTCGACTAATTGTTTTTTCCTCAAATTTATCTGCCATTTCATTCTCCTTGAATCTCTGTATTATTAAGCTTATGATACCGTTAAAGGACAATATTTACAATAAACAACTATATAAATTATTATCTTTATTATAAACTGTTTAAGAATGTATAAATCCATCTATAGACTGATATCTATTTCAATTCTCTATGATAAAATGTTTTTAAGATCAATTACAAACTATTTAGGAGTGAACCCGTATGAAACAAAACAAGTCAAAACTTTATAAAATTCTTTTGGTGATTGTTATACTGATCCCATTAAATCTAATAATCGGTAGTGATCATTATTTTATCAGTAAAATTATTTCTGGGATTTTATCCTTATCTTTAGTCATTGCTATATACTGGTTATTTAAAGCAGTTGCTTCTAAAAATAAAGAAAAAACAAATTTAGTCCCTAATTTAACAAAAGAAAAAGAAGAACATTATGCAGAATTTGGTATGACCGCACAAGAAATTGATTTTTTCAGAGATACGATGTCCCAAGCTAAACAAAATATCGCCACTCTTGAGAGCAATATGGAACAAGTGGCAAAACTTAAAGCAATTAATTTAAGATACGACACCTTAAAAATATCAAAAGCAATGTTTAAGGAACTTGTCAAAGAACCAAACAAATTACATCAATCAGATCGTTTTTTATATAATCATCTACCTAATTTAGTAGAATTAACTAATAAATATGTTGAAATTAGTAATCATGAATTAAAGAATAAAAATACTTTTGATGTTCTTAATCAAAGTGCTATAGCAATTGAAGAAGTCTCCCAGCTAATAGGTAAAGATTATGTTAATTTAGTAAGTGATGATCTAGATGATTTAGATGTTGAAATTTCTATAGCCAAACAAAATATTAGTCGAGAAAAAGAACTAGATGAATACAAACATAAAAAGGAGGAACTCTAGATGACTGATGAACTAAACAATACTACTCCTGTAAATGATACTTTAAATGATTTACTAACGAATCCTTTTGAAGCTCCTAATGCCTCAACATTAAATGTATCTGAGGATAAAAAATTACAAACAAATACTTCCCAAGCAATGAAAGTTATTGATAAATTACCAGAAGAGCGCCAGAAACAAGCGCGTGATTTGGCTGCTCAAATTGATACAAGTGACAGCCAAGCAATATTAAGTTACGGTGTTGCTGCTCAACAAAAACTAGGTGAGTTTTCTCATACTATGTTGAATCATGTCCAAGCTCAAGATATTGGACCTATGGGAGATTCTTTAACAGAATTAATGTATCGCCTAAATGAAGCTAGCCCAAATGAATTAGAAGTGGGTGACAGCAACATATTTAAACGTATGTTTGGAAAAGTTAAACAATCTGTTTATGAAATTACAGCAAAATACCAAAAAATTGGGGCTCAGATTGATCAAATCGCTGTTAAATTAGATAAAGAGAAAAACGGCCTACTTCAAGACAATCTAATGCTTGAGCAACTTTATCACAAAAATAAAGATTATTTCGATGCGTTAAACATCTATATTGCTGCTGGAGAAGTAAAGATGGACGAATTAGAGTTGGTTACAATTCCTGAAGCCATAAAGACTGCAGAAACAACAGGCGATCAGATGGATGCGCAAATTGTCAGTGATTTAAATCAATTTTTAGATCGATTGGAAAAGAGAACTCATGATTTGAAATTAGCCCGACAAATTACAATTCAACAGGCTCCTCAAATCCGTTTGATTCAAAATACGAATCAAGCTTTAGCTGAAAAAATACAAGCATCAATTAATACAGCTATTCCTTTATGGAAAAACCAAGTTGCAATAGCACTAACTCTTTTACGTCAAAAAGATGCGGTTACTGCTCAACGTCAAGTATCACAAACAACGAATGATTTGTTAACTAAAAATTCTGAAATGCTAAAAATTTCCGCTATTGAAACTGCAGAAGAAAATGAGCGTGGTATTGTTGATATCGATACACTACAAAAAACTCAAAATGATTTAATCGAGACCATCCAAGAAACGTTGCGTATCCAAAAAGAAGGAAAAGAAAAACGCCGTAATGCTGAAATAGAGTTATCTGTAATGGAAGAAGATTTAAAAAATAAATTACTAGAGATGTCTAATCAACATCATTAAGAAAAAGGAATTGAAACAAAAGTTAGCGTACTTTTGTTACAATTCCTTTTCTTTTTCCCAAAGAGGTAATTTTATAAGTTCATAGCTTTTTGACTCTAAATTCGTTATCGTAATACCTAGTAACCTGATCCCTTTCTCCAACAAATCAAAAGAATCCCAAATTTGTTTTGCATAAAAGAAAATAGTCTCTTGATTATCTACATAGTCTGGTAAGGTCATACGTCTAGTAAACGTTTCATAATCTTTATCTCTAACCTTTAGTACTACAGTTTTCCCGTGCAGCTGTACTCTGATTAGAGATCTTTCAACATCTGCGGCAAGTTCTCTTAACTGAATAATCACTGCTTCTTCTGTTACAAGAGGTTTGCTATAAGTGCTCTCTCTTCCAACTGATTTTCTATCACGATGAGGTTCCACTGGTGAATCATGAACCCCTCTCACTTTTCTGTATAAAGAATATCCCATCTTACCAAAATTTTGAATCAAATCCATTTCTGATTTTTCAAACAAATCATTTCCTGTAAAAATCCCAAGTTCATTCATTCGAGGTACTGTTTTTTTACCCACTCCATGAAAATCTTCAATTGGTAATTTTTTTAAAAACTCTACAGCGTCTTCTGGCATGATAAGTGTCATTCCTCTGGGTTTTTCAAAATCAGAAGCAAGTTTAGCTAGAAATTTGTTATAACTAATTCCTGCTGAACATGTGAGATGAAGTTCTTTCCAAATATCTAATTGAATCATACGAGCTATTTTAATAGCACTTTTTATATTTTTTTTATTTTCTGTAACATCTAGGTACGCCTCATCTAGAGATAGTGGCTCTATCATATCTGTATACTCATGAAAAATTCGATGTATTTCTTTTGAAATTTCCGCATAATGATTTCGGTTACCTTGAACAAAGTTAGCCTTAGGACAAAGTTCATAAGCTTTTTGAGCACTCATAGCTGAGTGAATACCATACTTACGAGCTTCATAGTTAGCTGTCGTCACAACCCCTTTACCTCCCGTATCTCGTGGGTGTTTGGCAATTACTAATGGATGTCCGACTAGCTCTGGATTATCTCTTTCTTCAACAGAGGCATAAAAAGCATCCATATCAATATGAATAATTTTTCTTGATGTATCAACTTTTAAAGGAAATCTTAATTGACTAGACATTTTCCACACCTCCAGAACATATGTTTCTATCATTATAAATGAAAGTATAAAAAAAAACCACTAAAGCCGTCGCTATAGTGGAAATGAAGGTTGTTATCTTCCTCTTATTATTTATAAGAGTTAAGTATGAAAAACCAATTCGGGATAATTGGTATGAACGGATTGTACTATAACCACATTAATTTTATTTGAATAATAAGTATTAATCTAATAAAAAAAGAATGAGTTATTTCTCATTCTTTTAAAAACTTGTCCATTCTTCTCCATCCTCTATTACAGTATCTATATTTGTAGTTAGGAAGGAATCTTTAGCTAAATCATTATAAAAGGCTGCCTTTGTAGCATTTATATATGGGTTTATCCATAACATTCCGATACCGAACGTTAACATTCCAACGAAATACCAGCCAATAAAACTCAAATCAATCCAAAATAATCGACCTTTATGACCTTTCATTAAATTTCTGCTTTCAGTAATAAAGCTCGTAGCACTCATACTTCTAACATCTCTATTATCAGATATGTCTTTGTATATAAAGTTAGACTGCGAATATGAGTAATGTTTGACCATAGCTGGAATAACAAAAACAAATGACCACAATAATTTAAATACATACATTAATAAATTAATTAAAAATATAGGGATAAAATCCACACCATTAAATATCTTAAAGGCATCTTTTACCTCCATAGATTGATCTTGTCTCTTTCTTATTACATCTAAAAAGGTAAAACTAATTCCAATAGTAAGAAATGAAATTACTATATTAATCAAAGGTGCTACACCATATGTAGGGAATAAAACAGTCATTTCTCCAAATGGTGAATCATCATCCGAATCTATTTCACTTAATATATCTTCTCTAATAGTTTCCGTAATACCTGATGAACTTTCTACTTGCGAGTCATCCGCTGTTACTAAATAGGAGACTGCGACTAACATTACACCAACCATAAGTGTGATTAAAAACATCAAAAGCACTTGAACTAATGACGGGATCAAATTTAATACTAATGCTTCTTTCCAACGACCTCTTAAACTATCTTTTGCTTCTCTTTTTAATTGACTTGACGTTTTATACATTTAATCTCCTCCCTTTATAATATAAATTTTACCATTTTTCGTTCTTTACCTCTACATTTTTATTTAATTATCTAACATCTCAATCAAGGTATTACTTTTTAGAAGAATTAATTTTACAGAAGTTACTTTACGTTGCTTTATTTGCTCTAAGGCTTGACGATAGAGGTTTAATTGTCCGATATACTTCTTTTTTATTGAACTTAATTCTTCAATAGTTGCGTCTTTTGGAACATAATCCGTCTTAAAATCATATAAGATTAACTCATCCTCTGTTTCAATAAATCCATCAATAATCCCATGTACCAGCAATCTGTCAGAATCTTTCCCTTCAAAATTAGAGAAAATCCGTTTGGCTTCTAACAATAATGAAAATGGCTGTTCTCTTTTTATTTCTTTGTGCTTTGATACTAGTAGTTGCCCAAAAGAGGTATCAAAAAAATCTAAAATCATAGTGAGATCTACTTTTGCTGCTAACTCTTCTTCTAGAACTCTATTTTTGATTAAATTAGAAACTAAGCTTTCTAAATCTTTTGCTGTTGGTTTCATTGATAGATCAAGCATTTGCATAACTAAATGAGTTGCTGTCCCAATCTCAGCTGGTGTTATACCATTCATTTTGCTTAAGAATAAAGGTTTCGCTAACTCCTCTCCAACAAGACGATTTCCTGTTAAACTTACAGGTTTAGAAAAATCTAAAATTTGAAGCTCTCGATTATCAGGGTCTTCAAACACTCGTTTAATTTCTGAAACAGATTGATAACTAGTCGTGATAGTTGCTGATAGATCCGTGTAATCATAATTTAAACGATCAACTATTTGTTTAAGTAATTGAGGGTTCGGCTGCTCATTTTCTAATTTTGAGGCCAATTCTTCTGCTTGATTTTTCCCAATGTTTTGACTTACTTCTTCTTTTGTAAAAAATTGTATGTTAAAAGTTGCTGGTAATTTCCCCAATCCTTTTAACGGTTCTAGCCCAATTTCCGGAAATAATTTTATCGTATCTGGATGCCTCACTAAGCCCATCCCTATCCAGCCCATTAAACTTCTCTGAGCAAGTCTACCACTTGTTGAAAGAACCATGTGATCAGAAGTTAAATGATTTTGCCATTTTTTTAAAGCCTCTTCTTTATTCTTATAGGAGCCGACTAAAAATAGTTTTTCTTCGGCTCTTGTTAAAGCAACATAAAGTTTTCGCATTTCTTCAGCTAATAATTTCCTTCTTTTTTGCTCCCTAATAACTACATAAGGCAACGTTTCATACTTAACTCGATTTGCTGAGTCCAGATATTTAATTCCCGCCCCTAAAGCTTCATCAAATATAAAAGGTTGGTTATTAATATCTGTCATATTGAATTGCTTACTCATATCTAGTACAAAAACAACAGGAAATTCCAAACCTTTACTAGCATGAATAGTCATCACTCTAACAGCGTCTTCACCATCACCTAAATCATTTGGCTCAGCTAAGTCCTTATTTTTTGCCTGCATCTTTTCAATAAAACGGATAAACTGAAACAAACCTTTAAAATTCATTTCCTCATATGCCGTTGCTCGTTCATAAAGAGCATGAAGATTAGCTTGTCTTTGGCTTCCTGAGGGCATACCTCCAACATAGTCTAGAAGCCCGGTATCTTGATAGATTTGCCAAATTAGCGTAACTAATTTTTCACGCCTAGCTAGCTCTCGCCAATTCAACAATAAATAGTCAAATTTCTCAACTTTTTGATATAATTCATTATTACTCGTTTCTTCTTTTAAATAGCTTTTTATCGCATCATAGTAATATCCCTTTGTATCATATTGTCTGATTTTAACCATATCGTTCTCTTTTATTCCTACTACTGGAGAACGAAGAATTGCTGCTAAAGGAATATCCTGATAAGGATTATCAATGATTTGAAGTAAGGCAACCATTATCCTAACTTCCGTTGCTTGAAAATAATTTTGAGTATCATTAATAAATAAGGGGATTTCCAACTCTTTAAAGACATCTAAAATAACCAAATTATTCTTTTTAGTAGGACTCAACATCACGATATCTTGGTATTTGATTCCTCTAGACTTTTTATTTTTTTTATCATATATTTGAAAATTAGTTGTTACCAGCTCTTTTATTTTTTTTCCAACAAGTAACAATTCACCTTCTGTTTTATCATCAATAGTGAATGTTAAGTCTAAATCTTCGATAGTTTCTTCGTCAGATTCACTTTCATAAATTAAAATTTCTGGTTCATTCTTTTTACTTTCAGGATATTCTGTAAACCCTGTAATCAGCTCAGCACTTTGATCATATTCAATTTGACCCAATTCTTTATCCATCAATTGAGTAAAAATAAGGTTCGTAAAATCTAAGACACTTCCCCTTGACCTAAAATTCTCTGCTAAAATAATGCGTCTTCCATCATCTTCAGTCTTATACTGCTCATATTTTTCAATGAAAAGTGTTGGATCTGCTAATCTAAAAGAATAGATAGATTGTTTTACATCTCCTACCATAAATAAATTACCATTCTCAGTATTTGTCTGCCTCAGCCAATACAATATACCTTCTTGAAGTCGATTCACATCTTGATATTCATCTACCAATACCTCTTTAAACTTAGCTCTATAGTATTTAGATGCTTCAGATGCTACCCAATCATCTGTTTCATATTCTCGTAAAATTGCTAAAGTGAAGTGTTCTAAATCATTAAAATCTACTAAATTTTTCTTTTCTTTTTCTTTTCTAAAACTTTCTAAGTATATTTTACAAACGGAGACCATCTCTTCAACTAGAGGTTTGGTTTCCTTCATTAAATTTAACATTTTTTCAGGAGACAAACTAAAATAATTTTTCTTAATCGTTGCTACTTGTTTCTTTATTATGTCCCGTTCGCTTTTAACTTCTTCATAATATACCATGATCTCTTCAGTACTTGTTTTTTTACTAGGTCCTTTAATAACGGCAAATTTTGTATGTTGTAACGTTTCATAGCAACCAGTTAAATTATCTGTTTCAACTTGAGTAAGCAATGTTTCAATTAATAGAAGGTCTGTCTCAATGACGCCTGCTGTTTTGATAAAATCAGGTTCTCCTTTGAGTTGATTCATCAGGTTACTGACCCTCTCTTTAATCTGATTTATTTCTTTCAACAGACTAGGTTTCATTAATTCTTGATAAAGTTTACTTTCACTTATTGTGGACTCTACATCGTAAATTTTTGGAAGATTGTCTAACCATTCATTAGGATCTGTATTAGATTTTGCAAAATTGCAAAGGGAAAAAATCAAATTAGTTAAACCATCGTCGTTTCGATCATTAGAAAAATTTTCAGTTAATTGATAAAATCGTTCTTTATTTTTCCCATAAAGTTCTTCTCGTACTTCATCCCAAACATCCTCTTTAAGTAAAGTAATTTCTGTCTCATCTGTCAACAAACGAAAAACGGGATCAATATGAATCAAGTAATAATATTTTCTAATAACCGTTAAACAAAATGCATGTAATGTACTAATAGATGATGTAGGTAGTAACGTTAACTGATGAATCAAGTGCTGTCTTTTATCACTATCTATCTCTTCATTTATTGCTGTTTGAACTGCTGATTGGATACGTTGCTTCATCTCTTTTGCAGCAGCTTCTGTGTACGTTACAATTAAAAGCTCATCAATATTAATCCCGCTCTTAATTTTTTGAATCACACGCTCAACTAAAACAGTCGTCTTACCAGAGCCTGCTGAAGCTGAAATTAATAAATTACTACCGCCATCATAAACTGCTTGCCACTGCTTATCAGTAAAATGACTTTTTTCTGGTTTTAAAGGAATAATCACATTCTTACTCATCTTTTTGTTCCTCCAATTGACTCTTTATTATTTCCTCTTTCTCTACAGCCTCAATTCGATGATAGTTATTTTCTTTTAACATCACATCAAACTGGCAAACACTTCTAAAAGGACAATACTCACACGCAACTCTAGTCTGTCCCTTAAATGCAGGATTTAGCTTAGTAGCTCCTTTAAATATATTCTCTCCAGCTTCTATGAATTTCTTTTGATTATTGTCGATTAACCAACCTAACTCATCTTCAGAAACAAATCGAGAAGATTTCATATTTCCTTTTTTTAACTGTTCATATGGATAAACACTAGACTTAACGCCTAAATCAATTGTTTTATCTAAAGAATCCAGAAGTTTTTCTTCTTTAACTAAAATTCCATCATATTTGAAGGCTTTTAGCATGTCCTCTTCCATTGTTTCTTCCGTTAACTTTTCAGAACCACTTAAAACAGGATTTTGTACATGCATATAGAAGGCTCCAGCAGCTTTTGCTTTTTCACCCACCAAAGCGACTGCATTTTCCAATGCCACATTTAAATAGGTAACCATTTGAAGCGCTAGCCCGTAATAAGCATCCACAAAATCAAAATTGTGTTTACTTGATTTATAATCAATAACAGAGAGGTAGAGATCTTCCTCAACCTTCATTTTATCGATACGGTCAATTTTCCCTCGAACTTTTAAATTTTTTTGATTTTGTAATTCAAAATCTAGACTATTTAAACTAATCTCTTGAATAGCTTGACCAAATAAAACTTCTGTTTGTACGACATTCATATTACTTCGTTCACTCTGTTTTTTTAATGACCAGCCAACTCGTTGAATTGTTTTTTCCAACTGATATTTAATATAGTTCATTCGGTTTGTTGTATTTAAAATAGCAAATTTATCCTCGCCTAGGACATTTACCAATATTGATTGAGTTAGCTCATAGATTTCATTCTGATTCATCTGACTTAATACCAATTTTCTTTGAATAATTTCTTTAAAAAACTTATCCAATGTTTCATGATAAAAATCTCCTGTTGCCGCTGGAGATAACTCAAATTGATCTCGTTCTTTTAAATTTAAACCATACATTAAAAAGTATTTATATTGACACTTATAAAAGTTTTCAATTTTTGAAACAGAGGCATACACTGTATCTCCATACAATTCCTCTACGGAGACTGGAGACAAATTTTCAGGAATATTTTGATGATTTAAACTAGATAATAAGCGCTTAGTTTTTAATTCATCTTTCTTTAACAATCGTTTTTCAAGCTGTTGAAATAGCCAAGGCGTTAAATAATTTTCATCTTCTAATAATCGTTTATAAGCTATCCACTGACTTAAAAGCACGTCATCTGTTGAAAAATCTTCTACAGTTATTTCTCGATCAATAGAAAATCCTTTAGATTTGATAATTTCTTCTATATTTAGTTGGCTTTTTAATATATCTAAATAAGGTGAAATTTTCACTTCTTTACTAGCATCACTGTTTTTAGGATAAGAAAGAATAATACTATCAGTAGCTGATAATAATGATAAATAGAAAACAAAAGGCTCTTTTCCTGTGTCTTTAGCAACATCTTTTTTTAAGTACTTTTCTATAGGAAGTCGTTCTTTTAACACAACTCTTTCTTCATCAGTCAGCAACGTTTTGTTTTCGATTTTTCTTGGTAGTTGCTGGTCAGTGGCTCCTATAATAAAGGTTACTTTGCTTTTTTTGGCACGTACTAAATCCATCGATGTTATGACTAACTGATCTAAAGTCGTTGGAACTTTACTGTATGACAGTCCATCTAAACCAGTTCTTATCACTTGAGTAAAATCTTCTAAAACAAAAGGAGTTTCTCCCATTAAATCCGTATACTCATCTAGCAGAGTCATTAATGATTGCCAAGCTTGCTCGTGGTTTCTAGCCTTAACTAAATCTCCCCTTAACAACTCTTGATCTCTCATAAAGATAATTTGCTTCTCAACACCACATTCAATCAAAAAGTCATAGAAAAGAAAGCTTGCCTCTTTTCCTAAAGTAATTTTATCGAGTTCTTTAAAAAACGGAACAACATAATCTCTTATTAAATGACGGATTGAATTTGAATTTTCTTGAATGATTTGATCTTTATCTAGTGTAACTTCTTCTGCATCATACTGGTAAGTCACATATTTCCAGTCTTTTTTCTTTGTCCAGTCAGCCCCGCTGTAACCATATGCTAAAACGACATTTTCTGTGTAATCAATGTTTTTACGGAAATCTAACATGCCTTTTTCCCATGAAATAGTAGTATCTATTTTGTTATTTTCGGGAAAAAATAACTCTGACCTTAGGAAACGCAACACATCTTTATATTGGTAAAAATGTTGGTTCATGTTAAAAAGAGACTGTAAGAAATCAACTAAAGGATGATGTTTCATTTCTTGTTCTTGATTGATATAAAAAGGAATCTCATTAGCTGAAAAAATAGGTTTAATAATTCGCTCATAATTTTCAATATCTCTAGTTAAAATAATGATATCTTGATAGCGATATTGTTTATCCGCTACAAGGTTTCTTATCTCCTTTGCTACAGAGAGTATTTCTGTATATGCATCATCACACCGCCAAACTTTTAGCGTGTCATTTATATCCTTAGTCGTTACTGAAGGCTCTTTTAATAATTTTTGACTACCTTGCCACACCTCATCAATAACCTTCATATTAGTTGCTTCAGTCTCCGTTAATTTTTTATCCAATAAGAGAGGCAATTGGTTTTTTTGAGCTATAAAAAAAAGCTCCTGATATAAGACACCTGTATTGTAAAATAAGTCAAAAGGCTTAGGCGACTCTTGCGTGTATTTTTGATCTAGTACTAAAGCAATTCTAAACTCTCCAGAAACCAACATCATTTGTTCGATTAATTGTTTCTCTACTGCTGTAAAATTGGTAAATCCGGAAACAACAAACATTATGTTGTTTAATTTTTCTTGTTGAAGATATTCTGCTAAAGAAAATAACAAGTCATGTCCATCACAATCCAATTCAATTAAACGTTTTGAATAAGCTAAGAAGATAAACTGAACGTCAGTTAGTTTAACTTTTAAATCAATTTCATGAGCACCACCACTTATTTTAGAGACAGCCTCTTCCAAATCAAACGCTGAAACATCTCCTTCTTGAAGCTCGTCAAAAATTTCAATTAACTGCTCAATAAAGCCAGGTTTATTTATCTCTTGCTTAAATAAAACAAGATCTGACTCAATTTCCAAAAGAACTTGCCTGAGAACCATATATTTTCCTGAATCTGATAATTTCTGTTTCTGATACTTCTCTGTATTCTGTAAAAAATACCATGCTAATCTTGAAAAACTAAAAACCTGTAGTCTCATGCTTACCATTCTCTCCCACTCTTTGTAAGGAGGGAGTATTGACAATTCATTTAGTACATTTATTTCTGTTTCAAATTTGACATGGTTAGGAACTAAGTAAAAAACTTCATTATTAGAAGATTTTTTTAACCACTCATCTGCTTGCTTGACTAGCTCTTTGGTATGATCCGCTCCTGCTGGACCAATGATAAATTGAATACTCACAGCTTCGTTCCTCTCTTTTCCTATATATTATAAGCTAAGTTTATCATATTATTTTTCTAAACTTAGTCATTTTAATAAAATTTCTTATTGTCATTATACGAATTTACGTTCGGTGTGTAAAGCCTTATCAAATTAATCAAAAAAACGTTAAGAAATAAAATAAATACACTAAAAATTCAGTATCTATTTCTAATTTCTTAACGTTTTACAACTCACATAACATCTCTATTTTACTGTACCCCATTTTGCAGGTGGCCAATAGGAAATTTTAACATTTCCTAAAATATTTTCTTCCTTAATAAAACCAATCATTCTACTATCTTTAGAATTTTGACGGTTATCCCCCATAACAAAAAATTCACCTTTAGGCACTTTTTTTTCACCTAGTAACTCTTCCATTTTAAAATCTTGGGTTAAAGGTAAACCGTAAGGAGCTTCTAATCCATTAGGATCATCCTTATATTGATCTAGATAGGGTTCGTTGTATTTTTTGCCATTAATATATAATTGATCCTCTTTAAATTCAATCGTATCTCCAGGCATCCCAATAACTCGTTTAATATAATTCTTACTTGGGTTATCTGGTGCTGGAAAAGTAACAATATCAAATCGTTTAACATCAGATTGTTTTAATGCAATCACTCGTTCCTTATCAACCATAGTTGGGTTCATCGAGTTTCCGGAAACATTAGTTGGGGAGAAAACATACGCTCGAAGCAAGAATAAGACGACGATTAAACCGCCAAACCATACCACGTTGCTTATTATTTCTTTTTTACTCATACATTCACTTCTCTCATTATTCATTCTTTAACTACTATAGTTTACCATATAGAAGATTTTGTGAATAGATTGGGTTATTTTTATTTTTTTATTTCCTATCATTTTAAATTATGGTATATTGCCATATATAAAATAATTTAAATGGGGGGATTTTTTATTAAACAAGAGAAAACTTATGGGCTATGGACAGCTACCGCGATGATCGTCGGAATCTGTGTTGGGTCTGGTATATTTTTTAAAGTAGATGATATTTTGGCTTTCACAGGGGGGAACGTTCTTTTAGGAGCACTTGTATTTATCATTGGCGCCTTCAGTATCATATTCGGGAGTATTTCCCTATCTAACCTTGCCTCAATATCTCATAAAAGCGGCGGAATTGTTGGCTTTTTTGAAGATTTTTATTCAAAAAATCTTGCTAGTGCAGTCGGTTGGTATCAAACATTTTTATATTATCCAACAATTGCAGTTGTAGTTGCTTGGGCATCTGGAATTTATACATGTTTATTACTTGGCCTCCCAAACAACTTAGATCTACAGATGGGAATTGGGCTTTTATATTTGCTATTTTTCTATATTATTAATATTATTTCCAGTCAATTTGGTGGTAAATTCCAAGTTATTTCATCCTTAATAAAATTAATACCTTTGATTGGCGTTGGAATTGTCGCAATATTCTTTAATCAAACTCAACCTGAAATACCAGCTAATGTGGAACACATTCAATTAACTGATGTCGGAATTGGTTGGTTAGCAGCTCTTGCTCCTACAGCTTTTTCATATGACGGATGGGCAATTTCATTAAGTATTTCAGACGAAGTAAAGGACTCAAAAAAAAATATGCCGCTTGCTCTGACCATAGCACCAATTATAGTCCTTTTGGTTTATCTTTCTTATTTTCTAGGAATGAACAAGATCTTAGGCCCTGAGTACATTCTCTCTACTGGTGATGGTGCAGTGATGACTATTGGACAGATGCTACTTGGTAGAAGTGGAGAAATCGTTATTCTGATTTTTATTTTAATCTCTATGCTTGGAGTCGTAAATGGCGTAGCACTAGGACATATTAGAATGCCTTATGCTCTTGCTACTAAAAATATGATTCCGTCATCAAAAAAAGTAAGAATGAATAAGAAAGGTTTCTTAGGAAACTACTCAGCTTTAATTAGCTTATTATGTGTCATTTTTTGGTTTTTCATTCACTATTTAACTCAGAAGTTTCATTTAATGGCTACTGGAGATATCAGTGAGATTGCGATTGTCTTTGGTTATCTATTTTATAGTATTTTATACATCAAAGTTATAATGCTATATAGAGAAAAAGTTATTACTAATTTCTTTACTGGTGTCATCTCACCCGTCCTTGCAATGATTGGAGGCTTAATTATTATCATAGGCGGCTTTTCTTCAAATCCCGCCTCAATGACAATCTTTTTTATTATTTGCTCATTCTTTTGTATATCTGGCTACCTTTATTATAAGAAAACATCTGTATCCTAAGTTAAATACGACTAAACACCTCGAAACTTATATAAGCATTTCGAGGTGTTTTTTTGTTTGAAATGTAATTATTCATTTATTAAATTAGCCACAAATTCTTCTATCGTAATAACTTCCAAACGAATAGACATACCTAACTCTAACTTCATTGACTCAAAAGCAAGACCATCATCAATAATCGTAACTGTTTTTCCTAACGCCTGACAAACGCCTAATTCAAAAAAACTAGATTGGTCCATCTTCTCTAGCAAATAGATGCTATCTGCTTCTTTAAGATATGTTTTTAGTGCATCTATTTCCTTAAAATCACCCGTTTCTTTTATTTCCATGTCTTCAGAAAAAAAAGAAAAAGCTCCTTCGCGTAAATAAGAAATATCTAATAATATTGGATGACTTAGTTCTGGATGCTCTTTAATAAAATATACTTTCACTTATAATCACTCCTCTTTTTACTCATAGTTAGAAACTATTCTTTTTTTATCAATTGTATTATACTATGACTATAAAGGAAGTGGTTAAAAATGAAGGAAAAAAACACGTTTCACATTAATGGTTATTTAGGTCTATTTATTTTAATTATTATGCTTGCTGGAGGTGGTTATTTATTTTATTTAACTATTATCAATGAAACCATCAGTACTGCTATTATTGGCGCTTTGATTTGGATTATTTCAGGTCTTTTCATCAGTTCGCTAACCATAGTCAGTCCAAATCAGTCAAAGGCAATACTCTTTTTTGGTAAATACTTAGGAACAATTAAGGATAATGGTTTATTTATAACAACCCCATTGACTCAAAAAATTTCATTATCATTAAAAGTAAGAAATTTCAATACTGCTCTTTTAAAAGTTAATGATTCTGATGGAAATCCAATTGAAATTTCTGCAGTTGTTGTTTTTAGAGTAGTCGACTCGGCTAAAGCTTTATTTTCTGTCGATAATTATCGTGATTTTGTTGCTATCCAAAGTGAGACTGCACTGCGACACATAGCTTCTCAGTATCCTTATGATACATTTGAAGATGAAGATATTACTCTTAGAGGTAATACAACTGAAGTTTCTGAAAAATTAAAAATTGAATTAGAGGAACGCTTATCCATCGCTGGAGTTGAAGTGATTGAGACACGTCTAAATCATTTAGCATACGCAACTGAGATTGCTAGTGCCATGTTGCAAAGACAGCAAGCTCGTGCCATTCTCTCTGCACGTCAAACAATTGTTGAAGGCGCTGTTTCAATGACTCAAATGGCTCTGGAACAAATTGAAGATGGTCAAGATATCACTTTTACTGATGATAGAAAAATTCAACTGATCAACAATCTTTTAGTCTCTATTATTACAGATAAAGGAACACAACCAGTCATTAATACTGGAGACTTAAGTGACTAATGACAAACAAAGAAACAAATTCACTTATCAACAATGTTGGTCTTGATTTAAGACAACTTAGAAAAGAAAAAAAATTGACAATTGATCAGCTTGCCGAACAATCTCAAGTAAGTGGAATTACGATTAGTAATATAGAAAACGGCAAATCAAATCCTACTTTAAATAGTTTGTGGAAGCTCTCTGAAGCACTCAATGTGCCTTTAACTAAAATATTGGGGTATTCTACTACAATAACAACTATATCTAGCTTTTCTGAAAGCTACTTTATTAATGATTTGGAGAATGGTTGGGTCGTGCAACCGATTTTCCAAGATGATAATATCGAAGTTTTTCGAGTTTGTCTTAAAGCAAATATGTCTAATTCCGTTATCAATCAAACAAAAGGCTCTATTGAAATTATCACTGTCATGAAAGGTGATTTAATACTAAAAGTCAAAGAACAAGTCTATTCTCTAACAACCTTTGACAGTATTAATTTTGATTCTGGTACTCAACATGAATACATAAACGAAACAAATGAAGATATTTTCTTAAATATAGTTGTTAAATACCAAAACATATAATATAATATGCTGAACGCATATTATATTATATGTTTTTTAGAAAGGACTTTATATGAAAAAGAAAATGAACTATATCTTATTACTAGGTATCATCCTAGTTGCTACTAACTTAAGAGCTCCTATCACATCGGTTGGGCCCTTAATAGGAGAAATAACTAATACGCTTCATTTAACTGGAGCACAAGCAGGTCTCATTACAACAATTCCACTCTTATCTTTCGCAGCAGTATCCCCTTTAGCACCAAAGCTGGCTAAAAGGTTTGGAATTGAAAAAACTATCTTAATGAGTTTACTTTTACTAATCATAGGCCTTAGCATTAGGTTTGTTCCTCACATAATCACTCTTTTCCTTGGAACAATGGTTTTAGGGTGTGCTATTGCTATTTGTAACGTGTTAATCCCAAGTTTGGTAAAAAAAGAATTTAGCAACCAAAGCGGACTAGTAACCGGGATTTATGCTGTTAGTATGAACTTAACCGGTGCAATTGCATCAGGTGTTAGTATACCTCTTGTTCAAAAGTTAGGATTTAATTGGAATGTTGCTCTTGGTGTATGGGCTATTTTAGCAGTTCTTGCTTTAATCGGTTGGTTACCTCAATTAAAACAAGAACATCATGTTAATAAAAATGAAACACCTCAGATCGAGAATTCTATTTGGAAATCTTCACTCGCCTGGTCAGTAACTCTTTTTATGGGAATTCAATCGTTTATTTTTTATGTTCTTGTAGCATGGTTACCTGAAATGTTAGTTTCACAAGGAGTAACTAGTAGTAAAGCTGGCGCAATGCTTTCTCTGCTTCAACTTACACTGCTCCCTACTACATTTATTATTCCGATTATTGCAGAAAAGAAGGAAAATCAACGATCACTAGTCTTTACTTCCTTCATCTTATTCGTAATTGGAATCAGCGGACTAATGTTTAATCAAACATTAGCTAATACCCTAGCTATTATGTCCATCGGAATTGCCGGTGGGATTGCATTTAGTTTATCTATGATGTTCTTCAATTTAAGAACATCTTCTCCTAGAGAAGCTGCTGAACTATCTGGTATGGCACAGTCTATTGGGTACTTACTAGCTGCGATTGGGCCATTTCTTTTCGGTTTGTTACATGATTTGACGGGTAACTGGCAATCTTCATTATTCCTTTTACTTGGAATCACTTTCGTTCTCTTATTTGTCGGATTAAAAGCCGGTAAAAACAAAACGATCAGCTAATAACTTTTTATATTCAAATATGAACTAAAAAAGAAGCAATTACCTAGTAATTATATACAGGCAATTGCTTCTTTTGTATGAAATCAGTTATTTTTTATAAAGATTTAAATGCTTTTACTACATTTTCAACTGTAAAGCCGTAGTTTTCAATCACTGTATTTCCTGGTGCACTTGCTCCAAAGCGATCTATTCCCATTACTTTACCATCTAAACCAACATAACGTTCCCATCCAAATGTTGCTCCCATTTCGACTGATACGCGTTTGGTAACGGATTTAGGTAGTACTGATTCTTTGTATGATGCTTCTTGTGCATCATAAACTGCTGTTGATGGCATTGAAACAACTGATACATCGATACCTTCTTTAGCTAATTCTTTTTGGGCTTCCATAATTAAATTAACTTCTGAACCTGTTGCAATTAAGATACCTGATGGAACATCGGCTTTAGAAGCTGATAAGACGTACCCTCCACGAGCAACACCCTCATAAGCTTTTTCTTTAGTTCCTTCTAAAACAGGTAAGTTTTGTCGAGATAAAGCTAAAACAGTTGGTGTTTCTTTTGATGTTGCTGCGATTTTCCATGCTGCTGCTACTTCATTTCCATCTGCTGGGCGAATTAAGTTCACATTTGGAATGCCACGTAAACTAGATAATTGTTCAATCGGTTCATGAGTTGGTCCATCTTCTCCAACTGCAATTGAATCATGTGTTAAAACGTAAGTTACTGGAGCTTTTTGAATAGCTGATAATCTAACAGCTGGACGTAAATAGTCAACAAAGACAAAGAATGTTGCCCCGTAAACTCGTGTTCCTCCATGAAGTGAAATACCATTCATTGCTGCTGCCATTCCAAATTCACGAACACCAAACCAGATATTACGTCCTTCGTATTGTCCTGGTTCAAAATCTTTCTCACCAGCAATCATTGTATTGTTTGATGAAGATAAGTCAGCAGAGCCTCCCCATAGATTTGGCATTGCTTTAGCTAATTCTTGAATAGCTTCTTTACTTGTAATACGACTAGCAGAAGAATCTCCTACTTCATAAACTGGTAAAGCTTTTTCTAAATCAACTTTAATTTCATCTTTAAAAGCCGCTTCAAATTGTGTTGCTAATTCTGGATAAGCTTTTTTATATGAAGCGAATAATTCATTCCACTCTTGCTCCGCTTTTTCACCTTTAACATTCATTTCATCGTTAAAACGAGATGCTACCTCTTCAGGAACAGTAAACGCTGGGTAGTCCCATCCATAAGAATTTTTAGCATACTCTAATCCTTCAGCTCCAAGTGGTGCTCCGTGAACTTTATTAGTTCCTTGATTTTCAGCACCGAAACCAATAATTGTTTTTACTTCAATAATAGTCGGTTTACCTGTTGCTTTTTTAGCTTCTTCAATAGCGTTAGAAATAGCTTCTAAATCATTGCCATCTTTCACTAAAATATGTTGCCAACCAGTTGCTTCAAAACGGTCTTTGACACTTTCACTAAATGATTTATCTAAAGGTCCATCTAAAGAAATATCGTTTGAATCATAAAGAACGACTAATTTATCTAATTTTAAGTGACCAGCTAAACTAGCAGCTTCTTGAGAGATCCCTTCCATTAAGTCACCATCGCCACATAAAGCGTATGTATAATGGTCAACAATATTAAAGTTATCTTTATTATAAGTAGCAGCTAAGTGAGCTTCTGCCATTGCAAAACCAACACTCATTGCAATCCCTTGTCCTAAAGGTCCGGTTGTTGCTTCAACGCCATCTGTATGTAAAACTTCCGGATGTCCTGGTGTTAAACTATCCCATTGACGGAAATTTTTAAGTTCTGACATTGGTAAGTTATAACCAGATAAATGAAGTAAACTATATAACATAGATGAGCCATGACCAGCCGATAAAATAAAACGGTCACGGTCTGCCCAATTTCTTGATGTGTTTGGATTTACTTTTAAATGCTTTGTCCATAACGTGTAAGCCATTGGAGCTGCGCCCATTGGTAATCCTGGGTGTCCTGAATTAGCTTTTTGTATCATATCCAAACTTAATGTACGAATTGTGTTTACTCCTAATTGATCAACTTGATCGAACTTCATAAAATACATCCTCCTATTTAGGTTTGTTTTACCTTTATTATATTCTAACGCTAAAAACTTTTTTTTGCAAGGCTTTTCACAGGGGTCGAAAAAGAAGAGACCACTTATCTTCCATGAAGTCCCTTATCTTTTTGTATTTTTTTTAATTTATCTGGAGTGACATCATTTCCTTCAGTATCCACAACTTTCATACCTTCAATATGATTACGCATTCCACCTCTAAACCGCTCCATATATTCTTCTCTTAAAATTACTTGTTCTTTTTTTTCTGTATCAGTTAAACCGATTGTCGTTTTTGATTTATTGGCTAATTCGTTTATACGTGCTAATTTTTCTTTAGATAACATTAATTCTCCTCCTACACTTATATGTCTCTATTATGTCTCTATAATATTAGCTTAAAATCAGTTAAATTTCAATTAATTATCTCTGAAAATAGCGAACACGCGTTTGATTTTACTATATAAATATGATACACTCAAAAAAAAAGAAACGAGGCCGACTTATGACAAAAAAACAGTCTTCAAGACAAGTTGATGTCTTACGATATATTTACAAGCAAGTTGAAGAAAGAGGCTATCCACCCACTGTTAGAGAAATTGGAGAAGCTGTTAATTTATCTTCCACCTCTACTGTTCATGGTCATCTATCACGTCTAGAGAAAAAAGGACTAATTGTTAGAGATCCAACAAAGCCTCGAGCAATTGAACTTACCTCTGAAGGTTTAGATGTTATAGGCATAAAACCAACAACTATCCCAATGCTTGGCGTTGTCACTGCTGGAGAGCCTATCTTAGCTGTAGAAGATGCTTCAGATTTCTTTCCACTTCCACCTGATTTAAAATATGAAGAAAACTCTCTATTTATGCTTACAATTCGAGGAGAAAGCATGATTAATGCCGGTATTTTTGATGGAGATCATGTTATTATTAGAAAGCAATCCGCAGCTAGCAATGGAGATGTCGTGATTGCTATGACTAACGAGAATGAAGCGACATGTAAAAGGTTTTATAAAGAAAAAAACCACTTCCGCTTACAACCTGAAAATGATACATTAGAACCAATTATTCTAGATGACGTTTCTATTTTAGGTAAAGTAGTTGGCCTATATCGAAATCATATATAAAAAATAAAGCAAAATTTGCTTTATTTTTTTCTTTACAAAGGGAACGTTTGTTTGTATACTATAAACACGAACAGATGTTCTAATTTATTTAGGAGTGATGATATAATGGAAGCTATTAGAAGATATGGACTGTTGTTAATTGTTTTGGTGTTGGGAATTATTTTAGGTACCTTTGGTTGGCAATCTGCTTTAGTCGTTTTGACTCCCCTATTTATGATTTGGTTAATGATCTGGGATGAAAAAAGTTATAATAAAAAACAATATAAACGATACACAAAAAATAAACAGCATTATGCATACAAGAATAATCGATAAAATTATCGGTTGTTCTTGTTTATTCTTATTATTCAAATTTATTGTATAAATATTCTTTTTTATCAATCAAAATAACTAATTATACTTACATATCATATGTTTATTTCATTTATGCAGGTATTTTTATTTTAAATAAAAAACATATTATTTGCATTATTTTTATAACTATTTTAGTATAATAAGTGTAATTAAATAATTTTTAAAGGAGAGGATTTTATTGACTCTAGAACTAATAAAAATGATTATTTTTATTTTATTAGGCACAAAAATTGCGGGACACCTCTGTAATCGATTTAATTTACCTGTTGTTTTCGGTGAGCTAATGCTTGGCTTACTACTCGGTCCCGCCCTTTTGAACATGGTGCAAGAAACAGACGGAATTGCCATGTTTTCCGAAATAGGTATCATTTTACTGATGTTTTTAGTCGGATTAGAAAGTGATCTAAATCTACTCAGGCGGTATTTAAAACCCGCAGTTATGGTTGCTACTTTTGGTGTCTTCGTTCCATTTTTCTTCATCGCTCTTCTCGGCCATCTAATTGGTATGGGAACCCCAGAATCATTCTTCTTAGGTATTATCTTTAGCGCTACATCCCTCAGTATTACCGTTCAAGTTCTGAAAGAATATGATTACCTTGATAATGAAGCCGGCTCGATAACCTTAGGAGCTGCTATTCTTGACGATACCATCGTTGTTATTCTTATTAGTATATTTACTGCAGTTGTTAATTTTGATGCTAGTGTTGGTTTTACAACTACAATGGCATGGGATTTAATTGGAAAAAAAGTATTATTTTTCTTCATTATGTATCTTGTCGCAAAATATTTCATCACCCCCGCAATGAATTTATCTTCTAAAATGAATGCCATCAAAGCTAAAACAGCTATGGCCTTAGTTTTATGTTTCGCTTTTACTATTTTTGCTGAAGAAATGGGATTAAGCGATATCATCGGTTCATTTTTCATCGGTCTTATGCTTTCCAGTCACGAAAATTCAAACGAAATAGAGGCAGACATTGATACAATTGGGAATAGTTTATTCATTCCAGTATTCTTTGTTTCTATCGGATTAGGTATTAATATTGATGCTCTCTTTTCACAATTTGGCTTAATTTTCCTTCTTTCTATAGGTGCTATCCTAACTAAATTACTCGGTGGCTATTTTGCCTCTCGTTTAATGAAAGTAAACCGTAAATCTGCCTTTGTTATTGGATCAGGTATGGTCTCAAGAGGAGAAATGGCATTAATTGTAGCGAAAATTGGTCAAGAAGCTGGCTATATTACAAATGAGTTCTTTACTGTCGTAATTGCTGCTATTATTGTAACTACTTTAATTTCACCCTTACTACTCAAATTTAGTATTAGTTTAGAACAAAATGATACTGAAGAAGTAACCATTTAACAAAAAAAGCACCTCTACCAAAATTCCCCTCTGCTATTTACTAGAGGAACTTTGGTAGAGGTGCTTTTTTCTATTGATTAGTTTTCATTTCTAGAATAAGCTTAGAGATATAATAAAAGAAAGAAGGCGTTTTTTTATGAATCAGTCAACTATTGAATTAACCAAGACACTTACCAACATTCCATCTCCTACTGGTAGTACCACAGAGATCATCAACTTTATTAATTCACTGCTAAAAGAACAAGGTATTTTTGGTAATATTAATCGAAAAGGTAGCTTGATTGTCACTATACCTGGTAAAGACGAAGAAAATCATCGCTTCATCACTGCTCATATTGATACTCTTGGTGCTATGGTTAGGGGGATTAAACCAGATGGTCGTCTAAAATTAGATCTAATTGGAGGCTTTAAGTTTAATTCAATTGAAGGTGAATACTGTACTATTCACACACAATCTGGAAAAAATTATACAGGAACTATTTTAATGCACCAAACTAGCGTTCATGTTTATAAAGATGCTGGAACTGCTGAAAGAAATCAAGAAAATATGGAAGTTCGTATTGATGAAAAAACATTTTCTGATAAAGATACTGAAATGTTAGGCATTCAAGTAGGTGATTTTATTAGTTTTGATCCTCGAACTCAAATAACTCCAAATGGCTTTATTAAATCTCGTCATTTAGATGATAAAGTAAGTGCGGCTATCTTAATTCAATTTTTACTAGATCTTAAAAAAAATAAAACAGAGTTACCATATACAACACATTTCTTCTTTTCGAATAACGAAGAAATTGGTTATGGTGGAAACTCAAATATTGATGACCGTGTTGTGGAATATCTAGCAGTAGACATGGGAGCTATGGGTGATGATCAACAAACAGATGAATATACTGTTTCAATTTGTGTCAAAGATGCGAGTGGTCCCTATCATCTTGAATTAAGAAATCATTTTGTATCTCTTTGTCAAAAAGAAAATATTCCATTTAAACTGGATATTTATCCATTTTATGGTAGTGATGCTTCTGCAGCTATGCGAGCTGGAGCTGATGTAAAACATGGTTTAATTGGAGCAGGAATTGAAGCCAGTCATGCCTTTGAGAGAACTCATAATGATTCCATTAAAGCAACTGAACAATTAGTCTCGAAATATTTATTTAGTCATTTCTGTTAAAAATAAAAAAGACACACGTTATTAATTTTAAAAAATAAACTCTTTCCTTGACCTTTTTATAGATAAGACGTATGGTTAGTACATAAGCTTATAGTATAGTGTGGCTTGCCACGATGAGCAGGTAAATTACAGATTACCTAAGTTCGATTTTCTGTTGTTTTAATTTTGAGTAGCTTCTTTCTATTCGATTAAAATCGACAAAATCACTATTTTTAAGTTTATGGTTCGTCACTTAAAAAATGCTGACATTCATTTTTTAAGCGCAAGCTAATCGACAGGCTCGTTTCTCGATTAAAACTGCTTCAACTAAATAACGAACCAAATTAAGATTTTATTCTAAAGGAGGAAGATTATTTATGTCAGTAGTATTAAAAGTAGAAGAAAGAGCGGTTAGACCTCGTTCTATCCGTAAAAAATTAAGAGTAGAAGGTAGAGTTCCTAGTGCTGTTCATGGACATAACGTTGAAAATATTCCATTTTCAGTAGATGCACTTGAATTAGAAAAAGCGATTCGTGAGAATGGTTTAAACGCTGTTTATACTCTTGATCTTGACGGTAAAAAAATTAGTACCTTACTTCATGACTATCAATTAGATACATTCACTAAAGAATGGATTCACGCTGAATTCCTAGCAGTTGATATGTCACAAGAAACAGAAGTTGAAGCTGAGTTAACTTTAGTTGGTACACCTAAAGGCGTTAAAGCTGGTGGCGTTCTTGACCAAAACTTATACTCTGTTATTGTTTCTGCAACACCTGATAAATTACCAGAACGTGTTGAAGTTAATATTGAAGGCTTAGAAATTGGTGATTCTCTTGTTGTTGGAGATATTCCAAAACACGCTGAATTCTCAATCGTTACTGATGCAGAAGAACAAATTTGTGCGGTAACTGAAATGAGCACTAAAGTTGAAGACGATGAAGCTGGTGTTGCTGCTGAGCCAGAAGTTATTAATGAAAAATCAGCTGAATAATTCTTAAATTTTACAAGGAGGGTGACTAATTACTTAGTCCCCTCTTTTTTATTTAAAAATTAATTAAGGTATCTTTAAATTCACGATAAAAAGTATCTTCCCTTATCAATTCTGTGATAAAATAACAGAAGTTTAATAATATTATTAGGAGTGTTAATTATGATTGGGATAGATAAAATAAATTTTTTCACACCACATACATATGTTGATTTAGTTAAGCTTGCAAAACATCGCGGGATTGATCCCGATAAATTTACAGTAGGTATTGGACAATCAAAAATGGCAGTCCCTACTATTACTCAAGATACAGTATCTATGGGAGCTAATGCTGCTTTTCCAATTTTAGATAAAGAGGACTTAGATAAAATAGAACTAATTGTGGTCGGGACTGAATCTGGGATCGATGAATCAAAGTCTGCTGCTGCTTTTATTCATCAACTTCTAGAGATTCAACCTTTTGCAAAATCTATTGAAGTAAAGCAAGCATGCTATAGTGCTACTGCCGGATTAATGATGGCACGCGATTATATAAAAGCACATCCCGGAAAAAAAGCACTTGTCATCGGTTCAGATATTTCACGTTATGGTCTAAATACTTCAGGTGAAGTTACACAAGGTGCGGGTGCAATTGCGATGGTAATTAGCGAAGATCCTAGCATTTTAACGATTGAAGATAAATCAATCTCTATGACGGAAAATATTTTTGATTTTTGGCGCCCTAACTACTCCGATACAGCAATCGTTGATGGGAAATTTTCAAATGAGGCTTATATTCGATTCTTTAATACACTTTGGGAAGAATTTTCTAAACAAACTGATTATTTGATTTCTGATTTCAATGCTTTCTGCTTTCACTTACCTTATACAAAAATGGGTAAAAAGGCATTACTTCCTATTTTGGAAAATGAAGATGATATAACAAAAGAAAGATTGTTAAATCATTATGAGTTATCAACAGACTATACTCGCAACATTGGAAATATCTATACTGGTTCTCTCTATTTAAGTTTAATGTCCTTATTAGATAACGACAACCACTTATTAAAAGCAAATGATTTAATTGGCTTTTTCAGTTATGGATCTGGTGCCGTTGCTGAGATATTTTCTGGAAGACTTGTTGATGGATTTGAGAAACAGTTACAAAAAGAAAGTCGCCAGCAACTTCTAAACAATCGACTAGATTTATCTATTGAAGACTATGAGACAATTTTTAATAAGGTTCTTCCAAAAACAGATGGGATCCATCCACTAGACGAATCTAAATTTGATGATGCACACTTCTACCTATCAAGCATTACTAATCATCAAAGACAATATGAAAAACGTCAATAAGGAGTATATAAATTGAAGCAAACTAAAAAAAAATTTTATAAGCAGTCAAGAGATGAACGAATAGCATCTTTATTAAATCAGGGATATCTAACAGATAAGCAGGCTAATTTATTTTTAACTAATGAGTTGCTTGATGAAGAAATTGCTAACTCTTTAATTGAAAATCAATTAACTCAATTCCACTTACCAATGGGAGTTGCTCTTAATTTTATTATTGATGGCGAACCAAAAATAATTCCAATGGTTGTTGAAGAACCCTCTGTTATAGCTGCATGTAGTAATGCAGCTAAAATTATTGGCAATAATGGTTTTACAACATCTATTACTAAAAGAGAAATGATAGGCCAAATTATTTTAAAAGAGGTTCCGGATATTAAAGCTGCTAAAGAAAAAATTGAAGCAAATAAAACCAATATTTTTAACTTGGCTAAAGATGCACATCCCTCTATTCATTTACGAGGTGGTGGTCTAAAAGATCTTAGTATTAATATTTTGTCAGATAACCTTACCTCTTCTCACTCCTTCTTAACTATTCATTTGATGGTTGATGTGAAAGATGCTATGGGAGCTAACATTATTAATACTATTTTAGAAGGCGTTACTCCTTATATTCTGGAAATAACAAAAGGAGCTTCTTTAATGTCTATTTTAAGCAACTTCAATACTGAAGCATTAGTAACGGCAAATTGTAAAATTCCATTCTCCTCACTAGCTATTAACCTCTATGAGGGAGATACAATTGCTAAAAAAATTATTGAAGCTAATTTATATGCTAAACTTGACCCTTACCGAGCAGCTACTCATAATAAAGGAATCATGAACGGAATCGATTCTGTCGTTATCGCTACAGGGAATGATCCGAGAAGTGTTGAAGCTGGTGCACACGCTTACGCTAGTCGCAATGGTCGCTACGAAGGAATGACTAATTGGAAAATCGCTAACGATTGTTTGATTGGGGAACTGACGCTTCCTATGGCTGTTGGGACAGTTGGAGGTGCTATTTCCGTATTACCCATGGCTAAAACTAATTTAGAAATCCTTGGTGTTAACTCTGCTGATGAATTAGCTAGAGTCATATTATGTGTTGGTTTAGCTCAAAATCTTGCTGCATTAAGAGCGCTAGTCAGTGATGGCATTCAAAAAGGACACATGAATTTGCATGCTAGTTCTCTTGCTATTCAAGTAGGTGCTAAAAATGAGGAGATTGAAGCTGTTGCAACTCAACTAAGAAAAGCAGAAAAAATGAATTCTAAAATTGCTAAAGATATACTTGATACACTTCGAGAGTAAGCATAAACTATTTATTCATCGTTCTGTCTTTTCAAACTAATAGAAAAAACTTTCCACATTCAAAGTGAAAAATGAGTGTGGAAAGTTTTTTATTAGTTTATTGCTTTTGATTTAACATTAACATTCATTTGTTTTCTACTTTTTTTAGGTTCTGATTTGACCATCACAACTAAATTTAAAAGAAGAATTGCTGCTAAAGCAAAATATCCCATCATAAAATATGTCATATTGCTTGCCCTCCCCCATCTATCACTTTTATATAGTTTTTATTTTACTAAGTTTATCCACTTAATTTCCTAGCTAATAAACTCTTTTTAGCTATGTATAATAAGCCTAGGTCCTTACTATACAGTAAACAACAATAAATGTAAAAAATAAACTATTGGTTTCTTGAAAATTTTCACGGACCTTTTCATTTAAATTGATAAAAAAAGTGGAAGAAAAAAACAATGTTGGTTTCTTCCACTTCCTTTTTTAACTAAACATAAAATAAATTTTCTGATGAAAAAATTGGATCACTTGTAATATCCATTCCTAATCGTTTTAAAATTTGCTCATCGTCTTTATTCAACATAACTGTTGAATGAGCTTGCGTTCCTTTTAAATCTGACAATTTTTCATAAGCAATTTGAGCAGTGGGATTGGTTACCGCACTGATTGATAGAGCTATTAATACTTCATTAGCATTTAGGGCTGTGATTTTACTATGTAGATCTAAATCTTTCATTTTACGGATTGTCTCTAATATAACTGGTGATAATAATAATATTTCATCAGAGATATTAGCTAAGTACTTAATTGAATTTAAGATAGCTGCAGCAGATGAATCCATAAGTTTAGTAGAGCGACCAGTGATGATCTTTCCATCTGGTAATTCAAAAGCCATGACTGAAGCTGGAATAATCCCTACTCCCTCAACCTTACCATCTTTTTTCAAGTTTGAAGCATAGTCTCTTGCTGAAACAACTGGTCGTCTGTCTTCTTTTTTTAATTCCATTTCTTCCATAATCATCTGGATTCGATTAACAACCTCTTCATCGACCATTCCACGTTTATAATAACATTCTGTATCAAAGCATCTTCTTATGATTTCTTCTTTAGATGCCTCTATTACGACTTCATCATCAGTAATACTAAAACCGACACGGTTAACGCCCATATCTGTTGGTGACTTAAAAACCGATTCTTGATTGGTAATTCTTTCGATAATTCGTTTGATTACTGGGAAGGTTTCAATGTCTCTGTTATAATTCACTGAAACTTCCCCATATGCTTCATAATGATAAGAATCAATCATATTAACATCTTTCAAATCAACAGTGGCAGCCTCATAAGCAATGTTTAACGGATGTTTTAAAGGAATGTTCCAAACTGGGAACGTTTCAAATTTTGAGTAACCAGCAATTCGTCCTAATTTACTTTCATGGTAAATCTGGCTTAAACTTGTTGCTAATTTTCCACTACCTGCTCCAGGAGCTGTCACAACTACAATTGGTTTAGTTGTGGGAATATACGGATTTTTCCCAAAGCCTTCATCACTAACAATTTGGTCAATGTTATACGGATACCCTTCAATTGCTTCATGGGTATAAACTTTAATATTTCGTTTTTCTAGTTTATTAATAAATACTTTCGTAGCAGGTTGACCACTATAACGCGTAATCAATACGCTATTAACTTTTAAGCCGTATTCAGAGAATTCATCAATTGATTTTAAAATATCCATATCATAAGTAATTCCATAATCACCACGGATTTTATTTCTTTCAATATCGCCAGCATAGGCACATATAATAACTTCTGCTTTATCTTTTAATTTTTGAAGAATTTTAATTTTTGAATCTTCGTCAAATCCCGGTAGAACACGTTTTGCATGTTTGTCACCGATTAATTTTCCACCAAATTCTAGGTACAATTTATCGTAATTATTTACTCTTTCTAGAATATATTTTGATTGCTCTTCAATATACTTTTGAGAATCAAATCCAATTTTTTTCATGATGATCCCTCCATTAAATTATCTGACAAGTTATTATAAATTAAAATTCTGATTGTGCCAATATGATTCTATAATATTTATACTCTATCCAATAGCTTATCATAAAAAAAAGAGGAATTCATTTATTTTTTCTTAAAATTTATCTTGCTTTTAAACTTCTCTTTTTTTAGTTTAAATATGAAGAAAAATTTTCAAAAATTAAAACCTTTGTTATTAATTAGTGTTACAATGAACATAGATTTAAAATAGCTAAAGGAGTGTTTTTAGGATGAAAGTATCAGAACGCATTGCAGCATTACGTAAATTAATGGAGCAAAATGGTATCGATTACTATGTTGTTCCGACAGCGGATTATCATCAAAGTGAATACGTTGGCGAACATTTCAAAGTTAGACAATGGATTACTGGATTTGGTGGTTCTGCAGGGACAACTATAATCGGTATGAACGAAGCCGGTCTATGGACAGATGGTAGATATTTTATCGCAGCCGCACAACAACTTGAAGGCTCTGGTGTTGATTTATTTAAAATGGGTGAACCCGGTGTTCCAACGATTGTTGAATTTTTAAACAATAAATTACAAACAGGTGAAACGATTGGCTTTGATGGACGTACTGTTTCTATGGGAGACGGCCTAGCTTATGAAGACATTGCAAATTCTCATGATGGTTCAATCAAGTATGATGTTGATTTGATTGATGAACTATGGACAGATCGCCCAGAGTTATCAAGAGAACCTGCGTTTCATTTAGAAACTAAATACTCAGGTGAAGATACAACGAATAAGTTAATTCGCTTACGTGAAAAAATGAGCAATCTCAACACAAATACTCATGTTTTAACATCATTAGATGATATTTGTTGGTTATTAAATATTCGAGGAAATGATATCGATTTCTTCCCAATGGTCTTAACTTATGCTGTTGTAACAATGGACCGGGTTGAATTATTTATTGATGAATCAAAATTAAATGATGAGATTAACGTTGATTTTGCTAAAAATAATGTAATGGTTCATCCATATAACGACGTGTATGAATTTGTTAAATCTTTTGACGCTACTACTCATTTATTAGCAGACCCAGTTAGAATGAACTATGCTTTAATTAAAAACATCTCAGTTGATACAGCAACTACAAAAGAAGTAAATCCTACTGTTATTTTTAAAGCGGTTAAAAATGAAACTGAAATAAATAATATGAAACAAGCTCAAATTAAAGATGGGATTGCCCATACTAAATATATGTATTGGTTAAAACACGAAGTTGGTGGAGATACTAAGATTACTGAACTTAGTGCGACAGATAAATTAGTTGCTTTGAGAAAAGAACAAGAAGGTTATATTCGCCAAAGTTTTGCACCAATCACAGCTTATGGTGAACATGGCGCAATTGTTCATTATTCTGCATCTGAAGAAACTGATATTGAAGTCAAAAAAGGCTCTTTCCTTTTAAGTGATACAGGAGCTGGTTTTTATGAAGGATCTACTGATATTACAAGAACATTTGCTTTAGGTGAGGTATCTGATGAGTTGAAGAAACATTATACCATTACCTTAAGAAGTAACATTCAACTTGATATGGCTAAATTCCTAGAAGGGGTTAACGGAACTAACTTAGACGTCTTAGCTCGTATGCCATTTTGGCGCGAAGGGTTAAATTACAACCACGGAACGGGTCATGGTGTTGGTTATCTATTAAATATCCACGAAGGTCCAAGTGGCTTCCGTTGGCAATATCGCCCAGGTGAATCTCATCCTCTAGTTCCAGGTATGGTCTTAACAAACGAACCTGGTGTCTACATTCAAGATTCTCATGGTGTTCGTCTTGAAAATGAATTATTAGTTGTAAAAGCAGAAAAAAATGAATATGGTCAATTCTTAGAATTCGAAACAATGTCTTATGTACCTTTTGATGTTGATGCTATTAATGTGTCTTTATTATTAGAAGAAGAAAAAACTTGGTTAAACGAGTATCACGCTTTAGTGACTAAGCTAATAGCACCTCATTTGACTGCTGAAGAACAAGTTTGGTTAAAAGAAATTACTAAACCAATCTAATTAACAATCTGTTTACCAAATGGGACTGACGAATCATTAGTTGATTCATCAGTCCCATAAATTAT
>CBCPLQ010000009.1:0-93496 GCA_965119435.1 uncultured Vagococcus sp.
TATAATACCTCTTTATTAAAATATTTAGTTACATGTAAAGATTTTGCTAATTTAAAATATTGGACCTTAAGTGATTTTTTCTAATCGTTTAAGTTTTTTTAGTTCTATTGTTAAAGTCCATTACTTATATTTCCCACTAATTATATCATATTAAATATTATTAGTGAATATTTTTTAAAATGGTGTATTTAGTTTAATGTTAATTTTAAAAAGGTTTTAGAAGAATGCTACCAAAATGTTTCAAATTCCCCTGAATCATCAAAATAAAAAAGGGGAAATATGTTATATTTATTAGTATTAAAACTAAAGCTTTTTAAAGAAAATAAGTAATTTTATAAGGAGAATACATCATGACAAATAAGCATTATTTACTAAAAAATATTCGAATGGAAGTAGCCTACTCTGGACCACTGGAGTATCCTATGGGGTCTGATTTAGAAACGTTTCATATCGAAATAAAAGATGGAATTCTTATGAAAGTTTTTTCAGAAAAAGATCTACTTCCCAATTTACCTGAAATAGGTGGAAACAACTCATTATTATTACCTAGCTTGAAAGAAATGCACTGTCATCTAGATAAAAGCAAATTAGGAGCTCCTTGGACTCCTATATCAAAAGCTGAAAGTTTAACAGAACGATTTACCAATGAAATTATTGAACTTGATTCACTTGAGATTCCTTTGAAAGAGAGAGCAAAAAATTTACTTGAAACAGAATTGAAAAATGGCGTTTCTTTTTTTAGATCACATATAGATGTTCATCAAAAAGTGGGACAACGTTACCTTAATGAAGTAAAAGAACTACTTGCTGATTATGAAGACCTGTTAGATTATGAACTAATTGCATTTCCACAACATGGTATGATTTTGTCGAATGCTTATAGCGAGGTTGATACGGCCTTATCGAATGGTGCAACATTAATAGGTGGAGTTGATCCTGAAAGCTTGGATGGAGATGCTGAAAAATCGTTGGCACAAACATTTGAACTCGCAGTGAAACATCAAGTTCCCATAGATATACATGTCCACGATCGTCAAGAAGCAGGGCGTAAAACGGTTAAACAATTAATAAAATATACAAAAGAAGCAAACTGGCAAGGTAAAGTAACGATTAGTCATGCCTTTGGATTAAATGATTTTACAGGAGGCGAACGGGAAGAAATCTTCCATGAAATGGGCAAACAAAAAATAGCAGTGATATCTAGTGTTACTATAAATGGTGTGATCCCTCCATTAAAAGAATTGCAGAGGCTAGGTGTTGAGGTTCATTTAGGTTGTGATAATGTCTATGATTCTTGGTCTCCTTTTGGAACAGGTAATATAAATGAAAAGTTAAATCAATACTGTGAAATTTTTGGATTAAGCAGTCAAAAAGATTTAACCAATGCGTTTCAATTAATCTCTAGCCCATATGAAATCTCAGATGATTGTGAACCATGGCTTCAAAAGAATATGAATGCTTCATTTATTTTAACAAACGCTAGTAGCACAGCTGAATATGTAGCTCGTATGAGACCAATTGTTTCAAGTTATTATAAAGGACAAGAAATAATCTCAACATTGAAAAGTCATATTTGTTAATGGCATAAAAGCATAGTTATATTATATTTTTTGTAAAAATTTAAAAAAATAAAAAATAAAGCGATCCTAAAAAATTAGACTTTAGTCTAACTTATTAGAATCGCTATTTTTAATTATCTATTTGTTTTAAAATGAACTGCCCCATTTCGGTAACACAGTCCTGACTTTGAGGAAACAAGCCGATACCACCAAGATAACCATGACCAAATCCTTTGTACAAGACAACTTTTGTCTCAACCCCGGCTTGTACTAATTTTTTAGCGTAGGCAAAGGTTTCAATTTTTAGAAAATCATGCTCTCCAACAGATAAAAAGGTAGGAGGCATCTTTGAGCTTACATCTGCGTAAGGTGTGAGATGATGTTGCCTTAAATCTTCTGTTTTTAGAATATAGCCTAATTGTTCTATAAGACCGCTAAAAAAATCAATTCCTATTTGAATCTCTTTTTGATGTTCATCTAATATATCAAAGGACTCTTGAGAAACGCGCGTGTATGGGTCTTTTATATCGCCCATGTTAACGGTAGGATATAAGAGTAATTGTCCTTTAACAAATTGATTGTTCTCTTCAATCAATCGATTGATGCAATAAATGGCCAAATTACCTCCAGCACTATCACCACCAGTAAAAATATTTTCAGAATTTCCTCCAATGATATTAGCATGATTTTGAACCCATTTTAATCCAGTATAACAATCTTCATGTCCAATAGGATAGGGGTGTTCTGGAGCTAATCGATAATCAATTGAACAGACAATAATGCCTGTTTGTTCGACAAGATATTTTAGTGCATCAGCAACTATTGCAGTACTTCCAGCGAAAAAACCACCGCCATGCATATAATACAGGATGGGAGTATTTGGGGGTGTTTTAGCTTTTTTAAAGCAAAATAGAGTTATATCACTGCCGTCATCAGTAGGAATGTGGTATAAAGTCTCTTTGATTTCTGATTGAATGATTGGTTTACTCATGACGTGATTAAACATTTTTCTAGTTTTTCTAATAGAGTTTTTACTTCTGTTAAAATCCACAACTTTATTTGGCATTAGATTTAGGAGCTTAACTAATTTTTTCATTTTTTTATAAAGGCGAGGATCCATAGCACCAAGTCTATTGTCATCAGGTATTTCTTTTATTACAGCGGGTATTCCATCTATGTATGAGTCGTACTCTTTTTCTTGCATCGTTTTTACTAATTGAGAATTATATTTTTTCATTAGTTATCAGACTCCTTTAGGTAATTCAATCATATCAAATATGTAACTTACGAGATAATATTTTAGCTTAATGAATAGTAAATAAAGCTGGAAGTATAGTATTTTACCAGAATAAACCTTTCAAAAATTTCTTAAATACTGTATTTTCAGACATCCCAATAATCAAAAATAGTTCGGTATTATGATGACTGTTTCTCAAGAAAAGTTATATAAACATGGAATAGGAGAAATTGATATTATTGATTTAAAAATTGATCTGGAACTAAATGCAATTAAAAAAAAGAAGGATGTTTTTTTACAGCTTATCATATGAATAAAAAAATATTGAATTTCAATAGATCTTTCTAAAGTAGATGCTTTTAAGATAGTAAAGGATTTAATAGACGATAGTTTTAATTTAGCAAAGTAAAAAGAATAATTAATTATAAGAGCTTAGTTTTAATGGCTGGAATCCTTTATTTTCTCCAAATCATTAACAATTCTTTTTCTTGATTTTCTTGATCGAATTTTTCCTTAAATAGTTTAAAATCCTCTCTTTGATAGAAGTGAGTAGCACGTTTATTTTTAGCGTAAACACCTAAAGTTAATTCATTTTTGATTGATTTAGCATAGTTTAACAATTCTTTACCAATCCCTTTTGATTGGGCTGACGAGGAGACAAAAATACCTGCGATGTAGGTACCCTCTAGTCCTATAAAGCCTAAGAGCTTATTGTCTAACTCATAAACGTATACTTCTGCTTGAGCTAATCCAGTTTTTACGTCTGATTCATTTTCTTTCCAATAAGTGGAGTCGATAAAATTATGTGTTTCTATGTTAACTTCTAACCATAAACGAGTGATGGTTGTTAAATCTTTTTCTTGCATTTTTCTAATCATTAGTTGCTCCTCTAATTCCTTATTTTAGCATTTTTTTGTTTAAATTTTGACAATAAATGTCTAAGCTATTTATCATGAGCTGACGTTGCTCTTCATTAAGTTGTTCCATGGCGAAAAGTTCAGCTTCTCTTATCTGAGGTATGATAGAGTGGGTGAACTCTAATCCTTTGTTCGTAAAAATAATCTGTTTAGAACGCCTATTATTAGGATCAATCACTAAGTCAAGCATTTCTTGCTTATTCAAATTAGTAATAATAGAATTTACTGTTTGCTTTGGTAAAAAAGAAGCTTCGCAAATTTTTTGTTGAGTACATGGATCGAGTTCGGTGATTAAATTAATTACTTGTAAAGTAGTATAAGAAAGATTGTATTTTTTGGCGTAAAGCTCATAGACGTGATTCATTTCTTGTAATTGGTGAGCAAATTGACTAATCAGTTTAGCAGTTTCATTGTTTTTCATAATAGTCCCCTTTCGGACTGTTTCTGTATTCTTATAATAAGATTTTGCTCAATACGTGTCAATAAAAATAAGAAGAACCTTGCTAAGAGTCGCAAGCTTCTTCTTTAGTTAAATAGTAAAAAGGTTAGTTTTCTTTTTCAAAGGGGTCTAATCCTAATGCATCAGCGACCCTTTTTCCATAGTCTTCATCTACTTTATAAAATAAGTTAAGTTGTCTTATTTTAATATCATCACGGGTAACCTGACTTAAATTAATTCGAATCGTTTCAATTAAATGTTCTTTTTCGGCTTCAGTCATTAGTTTGTATAATCTTGCTGCTGCAGAAAAATAGTCATCATTCATAGGATAAGAGCCAACTTCGCCTTCTAATTGTTCGCCGTGTGTTTGTGCTTCGTTGACTTGAGTTGGTCCGTCAAAACTATTCGGTTCATAATTGACTTCTGTTGATTGATGACTAGACATGTAACCATCTCTAGAATAACTGTTTACCTCAACATGTGGTTTGTTAACGGGTAATGTTTCATAGTTAACGCCTAACCGATATCTAGCAGCATCCTTATAAGCGAATAACCGTCCTTGTAATAGTCTATCAGGAGATACTTCAATACCTGGAACGAGGTTAGCGGGTGAAAAAGCTAATTCTTCGACTTCTTCAAAATTATTAGTAGGATTAGCGTTTAGAACTAACTGTCCGATTTCGATTAATGGGTAATCCTTTTGTGAGATTACTTTTGTGACATCAAAGATATCATATTTATAATCGAGACCTTCTTGATAGGGAAGCAGCTGAACAGAAACGGTCCAACTAGGAAAATCTTCGTTTTCAATGGCATCATATAAATCATTTTGTAAGTAATCAGTGTCGAGGCCAGCTAATTTATTTGCAAGTTCATTACTCAAATTTTGGATACCTTGGTTAGTTTTAAAATGATACTTTACCCAAAATGGCTCGTTTTTCTCATTTACCCATTTAAAGGTATGACTACCAAAGCCATGCATATTTCGGTAACTTGCAGGAATACCTCGATCGCTCATTAGAATAGTTAGCTGATGAATCGTCTCAGGAGATAAAGACCAAAAGTCCCACTGCATATCTGGACTACGTTTATGGGTTCTGGGATCTCTTTTTTGAGAGTGAATGAAATCAGGAAATTTTAATGGATCATTAACAAAGAAGACCGGTGTGTTGTTTCCAACTATGTCATAATTTCCTTCCTCTGTATAAAATTTAACAGCGAAACCTCGAACATCCCGGTACGTATCGGGGTAGCCAGCTTCACCTGCTACTTGAGAAAAACGAATAGTCGCAGGTGTTTTTTTTCCAATCCCTCTGAAAATAGCAGCTTTAGTAAAGTCACTCATGTCTTTAGTGACTTTAAAATAACCTTTAGCAGAAGCTCCCTTAGCATGAACGACTCTTTCAGGAATTCGCTCTCTATTAAAGTGAGCTAATCTTTCTAACAATTGATAATCTTGAATCAATATAGGACCGCGTTTACCAGCAGTTTGGGAGTTTTGATTATTTCTCCAAGGTTGCCCTTCTTTTGTTGTCATCTTTTTTGTCATAATAACCAAGCCTTTCAGTTGTTTTTGTCATCTTTTTATCATTATATATGTATAAAGTCTATTAATCTAATGTTTCGTTCGTCTAATAATATCGTATTGATTTAAACGTATAAATAAAGTTATTTCGGTAATTAGTTAATTATACGGAAGGAAACCAGATGAAAAGTATTAATTGGATGCTTTCATTAGTTGGTTTTTTTTTAATATGGTACAATTTGTATGTAATAATAAAATAATTAATAGATAAGGACTGATTCTTATGAAAACGAGTACAAAAATTGGTATAGGATTTAGTATTGCAACAATTGCAGGTGTATATGCTACAGTTACTTTTTCAGAAAAGATTATTGAAAAACTTGAGCGTGAAACAACACGTTTTAAAACTAAAAAAATAGTTAATGAAAAATTTGGTGGTAATGACAAGTTACTATCTATTGTTGATGATTTATCGGATAAAGAGCTAGACTCTATTGATCAAGTGGTTACAGAAATTAAAGATAGTAGAAAAAAAATAAGTGATTTTGGTGAAAAAGTAAAGAGTAGTACTGAAAATTTTTTAGATAGATAGAGATATTTCAATAGTTGCTAAACAGGATAAATAGTGACGGTCCTTAAACGTAATCTAAGGACTGTTACTATTTTGTTATAAGTAATTTACATGAAGATAGAAGTTAAGAAAGGTTTATAAGACTTCCAACCAATTTAAAAAGAGGACGGGAATACTTAATGGAAAAGAAAAGTAACTATACAGTCATAGCTGTGATACTACTTATCATCTATATTATACTTATTTCTACTTGGTCTAAATTTTCTGATAACTATATAGATTTTATTTTTAGTTTTATCCATAGCTTTGATATTACTGACTTTATCAATAAAGGTTATTTTGGATAAAAAAATTGAAATCTCAATAAAGGTGTTGTTTGGTTTTATCTTACTGTGCACCACAACGCCAATTATTCTTTCTCTAGCTATTTTTATTGGTTACTTATTAGATCGTCCTTAAAGTCTTCAAACACTCTTATTTAGCCAAATTACTGAAATAGAGACATAATTATTAAGTTGGAAAGACTAAACGTGATTCTGTTTCTCTAAGTATGTAATCTTTTTATTTTTAAGTAGTTCTTTTTAGTGAATTATCTAAAGAAATAGCGTATAATAATGTGAAGTATGGGAGACAGTTAGTCTCCTATTTTTTATGAAAGGAAGTCACTATGTTTCAGAAATATAAACCCACATGGATGATTGAGGCAATTTATGATATTACACCTAGTCAGCTGAAGGCTCATGGGATTGAGGCTGTTTTAACAGATCTTGATAATACATTGATTGCTTGGAATAATCCAGATGGCACGCCTGAGTTGTTAGAGTGGATTCAAAAAATGAAAGAAGCTAAGATACCTGTAATTGTTGTTTCTAATAATAAAGCCTCTCGAATTGATCGCGCGGTGAAACATTTAGGATTAGAATATGTTTCTCGAGCAATGAAGCCATTTCAAAAAGGTTTTAATGAAGTGGAACGTCGTTATAACTTACCAAAAGAAAAGTTGCTGATGGTTGGAGATCAATTGATGACAGATATTAAGGGTGCTAATAATGCGGGAATTCGTAATGTATTAGTGAAACCAATTGTTGAAACAGATGCTTGGAATACTAAATTTAACAGAGCAATGGAAAAACAAATAAAAAAATATTTAGTAAAGAAACACTCAGATATGAAATGGAGGAAATCACTGAATGACTGAGGAAATACGTTGTATTGGATGCGGTACAGTAATTCAAACTGAAGAAAAAGAACAAATAGGCTTCACGCCAAAATCAGCCCTTGATAAAGGACTGGAAAGTGGTGAAGTCTACTGCCAAAGATGTTTTAGATTGAGACATTATAATGATATTCAAGATGTTGCTATTACGGATAATGAGTTTCTAGCTCTTTTAAATGGGATAGGTGACTCAGATGCTTTGATTGTCAATGTTGTTGATATTTTTGATTTTAATGGAAGTTTAATTCCAGGGTTACACCGTTTTGCTGGTGACAATCCAGTTCTTTTAGTAGGAAATAAAGTTGATATATTACCAAAATCTCTAAAACGCGGTAAAATGACCCAATGGATGAAGGAACGTGCTTTTGAGGTAGGATTAAGACCAATTGATGTAACTCTTACAAGTGCAAAAAGCGAGTCTGATATTGAAGAGTTACTTGCTTTGATTGAAGAACATCGTGCAGGTCGTGACGTTTATGTGGTCGGTGTTACTAATGTTGGCAAATCAACGTTAATTAATGCCATTATTAATTATTCTGCAGGTGTAAAAGACCTTATTACCACTTCACAATTTCCAGGGACAACTCTTGATAAAATTGAGATTCCATTAGAAGATGGTCACTTTTTAATTGATACACCAGGGATTATTCATCGTCATCAAATGGCTCATTATCTAGGTAAGAAAGACCTAATGTTAGTTTCTCCTAAAAAGGAAATTAAACCTAAAGTATATCAATTAAATGCAGGCCAAACATTATTTTTAGGTGGATTAGCTCGTTTTGATTTTATTCAAGGAAATAAACAAGGCTTTATTAGCTATGTGTCAAATGATTTAGCGATTCACAGAACTAAATTAGAAACAGCAACAGAATTTTATGAAAAACATGCAGGTGGCTTATTGCAACCGCCTAGAGAAAATGAAACAGATGAGTTCCCTGAATTAGTGAGATTTGAATTTTCGGTAAAAGAAAAAACAGATTTAGTATTTGCAGGACTTGGCTGGATTACTATACCTGAAGCAGGAGTCGTAGCAGGTTGGGCACCAAAAGGTGTTGACGTTATTAGAAGAAAATCATTAATATAAAAGAGGTAGATTAAATGAAATTAACAGGAAAACAAAAACGCTTTTTAAGAAGCGAAGCTCATCATATGAACCCACTAGTTCAAATTGGAAAAAATGGTATTAGTGAAACTTTACTTGATCAAGTAGATGAATTACTTGAAAGAAGAGAATTAATCAAAGTTAGTTTACTACAAAATACGGATGAAGAAGCAAAAGAGGTTGCTGACGTTTTTGAAGCAACGCTTAATTGTGATGTCGTTCAAATTATTGGACGTATTTTAGTGGTTTTCAGACCGTCATCAAAAGAAAAATATCAATCTTATTCTAAAAAAGTTCAATCAGTTTAATTAGTGGTGATAAAAAATGAAGCAATCAATTACTAGAGTTAATGAAATTGATGTTGATATGGTAACAACAGAAAAAAAATCTAAGAGAAAAAGAGTCGGCATCTTAGGTGGTGCATTTAATCCAGTTCATATGGGTCACTTGATTATAGCAGATCAAGTATCTGAACAACTTGGATTAGACGAGTTTTATTTGATGCCTTCTTACCAATCGCCACATTTGGACGAAAAAAGGACGATTTCTTCTGTTGATCGGGTAGAGATGTTGAAATTAGCTATTAAAGATAACCAAAAGCTTAGTTTAGAATTAACGGAGATTCATCGAAAAGGAAAAAGTTATACGTTTGATACAATGAAGGAATTAATTAAACGAAATCCTGACACTGATTATTATTTTGTGGTTGGTGGGGATATGGTTGAATATTTGCCTAAGTGGAAACAAATTGATGAGTTAGTTAATCTAGTCCAGTTTGTTGGAGTTGACCGATTAGAGTCAAAATCAGAGAGCAGCTATCCTATAATCTGGATTGATGTTCCTTTGATTGAAATCAGTTCTAGTGATATTAGAAAAAAGTTAGAGACAAAGTGTTCAGTTAATTATCTTTTACCTAATAATGTGTTAGAATATATTCATAAAAATAGATTATACCAAGGTGATGAGAATATTGATTTATAGTGGTAATTATACTTCTTTAACTCGAGAGATGTTGATGGAAAAAGTTGCTTCAAAACTGAGTGACAACAGATTTCAACATGTACTAAGAGTTGAAAAAAAAGCAATAGAATTAGCTGGAATATATGATGTTGATATTGAAAAAGCAAGTATTGCAGCTTTATCACACGACTATGCCAAAGAAAGACCAGATGATGAAATGATTTCTCTAATTAATTCTCAAGGATTTGATAAGGAATTAAGTGAGTTTGGCAATGCAATTTGGCATGGTATTTTAGGTTCCTATCTTGCTAAAAAAGAACTAGATATAACTGATTGCGAAATTTTACAAGCTATTGAGTTGCATACTACAGGTGCACAGATAATGAGTGAACTAGATAAAGTTATCTATGTGGCAGATTATATTGAAGATGGCCGCGATTTTCCGGTTGTTGAAGAGGCTAGAAAATTAGCAAAAATAGATTTAAATATGGCAGTAGGATTTGAAACAAAACAAACACTTTTATATTTAATAAATAATCAAAATAAAATTTACCCAAAGACGTTAGAAACTTATAATAAATGGGTAGTGAAATAATTGGAGGGAATTATTATTAATAGTGATAATATTTTAGAATTAGCGGTTAAAGCTGCGGATTCAAAACGTGCAGAAGACATGGTAGCATTAGATGTTAAAGGAGTTTCTTTATTAGCAGATTATTTTGTTGTTTGTCATGGTAATAGTGATAAGCAAGTATTAGCAATTGCTAATGAAGTAATTAGTGAAGCTCAAAAAAATCAAGTAGAGGTAAAACGTGTTGAGGGAAAAGAATCAGCTCGTTGGATTTTAATTGATTTAGGAGATGTAGTTGTTCATGTATTCCATAGTGAAGAACGTGAATTCTACAATTTAGAAAAATTATGGTCTGATGCTCCACTTGTTAACTTAACAAGTATGGTTGATTAAAAATGGCAAGTTATGAAACATTTGCTAGAATCTATGATGAAGTTATGGATGAAAATCTATATCTAGATTGGTTAGATTTTACGTGTCGTCATTTGAGGAAAGACCAACAAAAAGTGTTGGAACTTGCTTGTGGTACGGGCATTTTATCTGTTGAACTAGCTAATTTAGGCTTTGAAGTTTGTGGCTTAGATTTATCAGAAGATATGATAAAATTAGCCAACAAAAGAGTTACAGATAAAGATGAAATGTTACAGTTTAAAACAGGTGACATGCTTAAATTAACAGATAAAAATACATATGATGTTGTAACTTGCTATTCTGATTCTATTTGTTATATGCCAAATGAACAAGCTGTTTCAAATGTTTTTAGCGGTGTTTATGAAGCTTTAAAACCAGAAGGAACATTTTTATTTGATGTTCACTCAATTTATCAAGTAGAAGAGGGATTTTCAGAATATAGTTACCATTATCAAACAGATGATTTCGCCTTTTTATGGGAAAGTTATCCAGGAGAACATCTTCATAGTGTTGAACATTTTTTAACGTTCTTTGTTTCTGATAAACAAGGTAAGTTTGAACGCTTTGATGAATTACATGAAGAAAGAACTTATGAAATAAAACAATATGAGCTTCTACTTAAACAAGCGGGATTTAAATCAATTGAAGTGTATGCTGATTTTGAGGATACTGCGCCGGATGAAGAATCTAAACGTTGGTTCCTTGTCTGCAAAAAATAATGTCGTAATAATAAGAACGAGGGAAACCACTAGTGGAGACTCTCGTTTTTTTGCTAAGGAAGTGAAAAAATGAGAAGTTGTGGTGTCATTGTTGAATATAACCCTTTTCATAATGGGCATAAGTACCACATCGAAATGGCAAAAAAAGAGTCCGAGGCTGAATGTATTATTGCTGTAATGAGTGGTAACTTTTTACAACGAGGAGAGCCCGCTATTTTAGATAAATGGCAACGAGCGAATCAAGCTCTACAAAATGGGGCAGACTTAGTTATTGAATTACCATTTGCTTATGCTGTGCAATCTGCGGATTATTTTACTCGCGGAGGTGTAAAGTTATTACAAAGTTTGGATGTAGATTGTCTTTCTTTTGGTACAGATGTAGATGAAGAATTAGACTATGAAGCATTCGGACAATTTCATCAAGAAAATATAGAGGATATAAATAAGTTATTTCAGTCAATTAAAAACAATGGAATGAGTTATCCACAGCAGATGACAGACGTTTATCGTAGCCTTTATCCAAATTGGAAGCTTGATTTTTCTTCACCAAATCATATTTTAGGTATGGGATATGCAAAGGAAAATGCTAGCTATGATAAACCAATGGAACTCTATCCTGTGAAACGAGTTGGAAATCAGTACCATGATGAAGAATTATCTCACCATGAATTTGCTAGTGCAACAACGATTAGAAAAAAAGTCTTTCTTAAGGATACTGGCAAATTGAATACGGTTATCCCGGAGTCAACGCTAGCAGATTTATCGAATTCAAATTTGAATAGTTGGGAAAAATTGTGGCCGTATTTAAAATATCAGTTATTAGTCCAGTCGCCTAGTGATTTAAAAGAAATCTATCAAATGGTTGAAGGATTGGAATATAGACTAAAGGCAGCTGCAAAAGTAGCCGATAATTTTGAAAAATTTGTAGCTAACGTAAAAACAAAACGTTATACATGGACTAGGATTCAGCGACTATCTTTATATGTATTACTAAATGTTAAACAAGAAGATGTCAGCCAAATGTGGGAAAATAGTTATATACGTGTTTTAGGGTTTAATTCAAAAGGTCGAGCATTTTTAAAGGAAAAGAAAAAAACAATACCGTTACAAGTGATAACAAACATAAATAAAAAAAATGAGAGATTGGTATCGCTGGATATTAAAGCGGGACAAGCTTACGCTTTAATGCAAAACCAAAATAGTGAGCAAGATTATTACCAATCACCAATTTATTTAGAGGAGGAATAGAAAATGAAGGTAGTTTTTCATATCAATCAATTAGCAAAATGGGAATCTGTATTAAGTAGCATAAATAATCTTTTAGCATCAGGGTCAGGTCAAGTAAAAAGTATTGAGGTTGTTGCAGTAGGGGAATCAGTTAAAGTGTTTGTTGAAACAAACTATTTAATCCCTATGCATGAGTTAACTGAGAAGGGAATTTTATTTAGTAGTTGTAATAATGCTCTTGTTGCTCATGATATAAATAAGGAAGAGTTACCACCTTTTATCCAAGTTGTTCCAGCGGGTGTTTTAAGATTAGTTGAATTACAAGCTGCTGATTATGCTTATATCAAACCTTAAAAATATCTATAAAAAAGGTTTACTAGGAATAAAAATGAAAGATATAAATCTTTTATTTTTATTCTTTTTTTCGTATTGCAACATATTTTTATTGTTTTACGATAAAAATATGTTGCAATACGATTTATTTGATGATATATTAACAATATCAAAAAGAAAGAAGTGATTGAAATGAGTAAAAAAAATAAAGTATCAAAATTAATGTTAGTTGCAATTGTCTTATTAGTAGTTGGAGTATCTTGTATAATCTTTAAAGGTTTTACGCCAGTCAGTTTAGATGAAACTGGAATGCTAATTGAACCATATTTTTTCTTGTTACCAGTAGGCTTCTCATTTATCTTTTTATCCTTAATTACAGGTGCACTAGCTTTTGTTTCAAAAATGGTAAAATTGAGTAAAAAATAATATAAAAAAAGTGTAGAAATTTTAAAAAGAGATCATGTTAAAGTTGAATAACTTTTAACATGATCTCTAAATTTGAAACAGTAAGTGTATTAAAAGGTTTTTCATTTGATATCAAAATCGGATATAATTTGTGATATACTAATCTTTATTAATTGTGAGGAGTCATTTATATGCCAATAAAAAAAATAAATATTTTATTTAAACTAATCATTGTTTTTCTTGGATTTTGTGGTATAGGTTTACTAGTTGTAGTTGCCCCTAAAATAGGTCTTTACCTACCTGATAAAATATCTCTAACCATGGTTCTAATTATTTTATGGTTAACTGCAATACCAGTTATGTACATATTGGTTAATCTTTGGCAAATTAGTTCAAATTTATTAAAAAAAACTATTTTTTCTGAAAAAAATAGCCAGCGATTAATTCGAATAGCTTATGCTGGAATCATTGAAAGTTTTTTATACGGGACAGCAACAATAATTGGTTTCTTCTTATTTAAAGGAAATTATCCTTATTTCTTAGTTTGTTTATTTTTCTTCTTTTTAGGTATAGTCCTAGCTGTTATTGCTTCATTGTTATCTTATGTTTTTAAATTAGCCAATCAGTTAAAGGATGAGAACGATTTAACTATTTAGAGGAAGGTGAGATTAATGCCAATTAGAGTTAATTTGGATGTCATGTTAGCCAAAAGGAAGATGTCAGTAACAGAATTGTCAGAACATGTAGGAATAACAATGGCCAATCTATCTATTTTAAAAAATGAAAAAGCCAAAGCAGTCAAATTTTCAACATTAGAAAAAATATGTGAAGCTCTTGATTGTCAACCAGGTGATATATTAGAATACGAAAAAAAGTGAGAAGAGAGATACTTTCTTAAGTATCTTGTCTTCTCACTCTTTTTATCTGTGTTTAAAGTCAATATGTCTTTGTCTACACCAGTTGTTTAATTCTGAAGACAAAACAAGAGGTTTATTTTCTATATCAGAAATGGAAGTAGCACCAATCATTGTCATTAAAGATCTAAGTTCATATTTCCAACGTTCGACCTTTTGAATGGAAGCTTCATTTCCTTCTGTTAAAACCATATGCAAGAATTCTCCCGATATACCAATAGCTTTAGCGCCAAGCCCAAAGGCAGCTAGCATATGTAGTGGGTTTTTGATGCCTCCTGAAGCAATAAGGTCAGCTTGTTTACGGTAAAAATGAGCTTCTAGTAAGGACTCAGCAGTTGTCTGTCCCCAGTTAAGAAGGTAATCAAACTCTTTTTCTTCACGACGTTCATTTTCAATATGGATGAAATTCGTGCCACCTCGACCCGCGATATCAATCACGTTTACGCCTAAATCCAGTAGTTTACGGATTGTTTCCTTGGACATACCAAAACCAACTTCTTTAACAAAAACCGGAACATCTAAATTTTCAACAATACTTTCAATATTCTTAAACCAATTAGTAAAATCACGATCCCCCTCAGGCATAACTAATTCTTGAGGGGTATTCACATGAATTTGAAGGGCATTAGCCTCAAGTAAGTCAACGGCACGCTGAGCATTATCTAAGGAGTGATGGGCACCAATATTAGAAAAAATTAGTCCATTTGGATTTATCTTTCTAACAATTTTAAAACTATCACTTAATTCAGGTGATGAGATAGCAGTGCTAACAGAGCCAACAGCCATAGCAAGATTGGTTTCTTTTGCAACAGTTGCTAAATTTTCATTAATAATCCGAGTTTTGTCACTTCCACCTGTCATAGCATTGATGAAGAAAGGATAGTCTAACTGAAGACTATCCAATCGTGTGTTTAATTTAACGTCTTCGGATTTAATCTCAGCAAAAGATTGATGAATAAATCGAATACCATCTAGGCCGTTGGATGAATTTGACTGATACTGCATTTCAGCAAAATGTACATGCTGATCTTTACGATTCCAGTTGTTTGTCATCATTATTCCTCCCAAATAATAGGTTTGTAATCTGATTCTTTTTCTTTATATACTTGGAGTGGTAAGTCTACAATCCCTTTATTACGCCAAGAAGTAATCATAGGGAGTATTTCTGCTTGTTGATTAAATAAGACAATTCCGCAGTCACCGCCGCCAGCACCAGAAGACTTAGCAGCTCCTTTAAATTCTTCCGCAATTGTACATAGATCAGTTAAAGATTGAGTTTCAATATCAACGCCACTCTTACTGGCAAGTGATTTTAACAGATGGCGGTTTATCCGAATACCTTGTTGGATTTTGTTAATATCACTTTCATTGAAGGCATCAATAATCCAAGTAACACATTCGTAACTATCTTCTAAGAATTGTTTATAAAAACCATTCATCTCACTTTGCTCATCATTAAGTTGATCGACTAAAAGGGTAGTTGAGGCAGGTGAGCCCGTCCAACCAATTAATAGTCTTAAATCTTGAGGAGCTTTTAGAGGTTGGATTCTAAGTTTAGGCCAGTCTTGTAATATTAAGTGATTAATTTCATTTTCTTGACTGCTTAATTGTTCTAAGACCCATTCTTTTTCAAAACAAGAGTAGGCAATCCAGCCACCATAAGAACTAGCAGCCAAATCACCAAACGAACCGTTGCTATTTAGCGATAAGTGAGTGATAGCAGCTAGCTTATATAAAAGCTCGGAAGTATAATCAATTTTGTAAAGTTTTAGAATTGCTTTAATCGTTGCAATTGTAACTGCTCCACTTGATCCTAAACCATATTTCCTACCGTCTTTATTGTCAAGTTCACTTTCAATCGTTAAGTCAAAGTATTTTAAGTCATAGCCTAATTCTAATAAGTATTGTTCAACAAGAGTGACAGATTTAGTGATATAAGAAAATGGATTTTCTCTTTCATCAATAAAAAATTTTCCATTTTTTCTTGTCCAAGGAATAGAAATTCCATTTGAATAGCTTGAACAGATACTTCCTTGCGTGTCAGCTTCTTTTAAGGTGACAGTAATAAATTGGTCTAGTGCAACGATTAAAGCAGGTTGACCAGGCTCTAATACAGCATATTCACCCGCGATATATAGTTTTCCTGGTGCACTTGCTTTTATCAAAAAAATCTCTCCTTTAGTAGTTCCATTCATCTGGTGTTAATAATTTAATTCCTTCTCCAACATCAGAGGAAATAATTTGTTGTCTTTCAAAGGTTTCTAATAATTTATGTTCAATTTTAATCATATCAGTTTTTCTGCACAAAACTTTTACGTTAGGTCCAGCATCCATTGTAACATAGCATGGAATTCCGTTGTCACGAATTTCTCTAACTTTTTGGATAGCTTTAACGCTATCTGGTTCCCAATAAGAAATAGGAGGAAAAGCACCTAGCATAGTCGCGTGCATTTTCATTCCATTGGATTCAGTAATTTCACCTAAAGTAATAAAATCGTGCTGCTTAATAGCTTGTTTTATTTTTATGATATCTTCTGTTGCTGTTTCTACCCAAGAGGAGTAGAAGGGCGATGTTTCAATAGTCTGTTTCATTCCTATGCGACTAGAAAGTTTCTTTTTCCCTGTATTGACAGCAATAACTATCATACCAATATCCCAAGAGGCATCATTGACTGGGATTGCAAAACTAGAATCAGATAAGTTATTCTCTCCCATATGCCATTCTACAAAACCACCATATATACTTCGTGTAGCACTTCCGCTACCTTGTCTTGCTAGTGTAGATAGCTCTCTTAAGTCTAAATTAAGCCCTGTAGCAACATTTGCTGCTCCAGCTAATGCTGAAAAAGCAGAAGCCGAGGATGCAAGACCTGCGGCAGTCGGCACATGATTATAACTCTTTACACAAGCTTTTGTCTCGATATTAGCCCTGTTTCTAAATAAATTTAAGAAATTTGTAATCTTTTCTGTTTCTATTTCACTTTGCTCAATGTTATCGAGGGAAAAAAAATCAGACTCAAGCGTATCATCAAATGTAACTTGTGTATCTGTGTAAAAAGCATCTAAAGTTAAGGATAAACTACTATTCATTGGTAGAAATAATTCTTCATTTCTTTTTCCCCAGTATTTAATTAATGCAATATTTGTATGGGCACGACATCTGCCGATTGATTTCATTTAATTTTTCCTCATTTCATATAACCAAGTTTGTGCTGCTCCAGCTTTTTTTAAAGCAGTAGCTATTTCTTCAGCGGTTATTTTATCACTCGCTAATGCTATCATACATCCACCACGACCACCACCAGTTAATTTAGCACCAATCGCTTTGTTTTCAAGTGCTACTTTTACTAAGGTATCTAGTTCTTTGCTAGAGACGCCTAATTTTCGCAACAGTTGATGAGATTTTGACATAACATGACCTAATTTTAAAGGTTGGTTGGATTCCAAGAAATTCCGTCCATCAGTGGCAATAAGCCCAAGTTCATCTATTAATGAGTTAACATATTTACCATCTGCTGATGCAATGAGGGCAGCAACACTTTCCACTGCCTCTTTTGTTTGTCCCGTTTTTCCAGTATCTCCAACAATGAGATAAGCATCGAGGTTAAGATTTACCTTCTCAAATGGTTGTCCTTTAATATAGTAATAAGGTGAAGAGCTACTGGTCATTAAAGCATCTAATCCACTGGGGTTCCCATGAGCAATTTTTTCAGAATTATCAACAATTTCTAATAAGGTTTCTTGCGGTAGGGGGATTTCAAAGTAATCATATATAGCTCTAGTTGTAGCGACTGATGCGGCTGCACTAGATCCCATTCCTCTTTCAGCGGGAATAGAGCTTTCAATTTTAATATGTAAAGGAGTAGATTCCTTATTTATACGTCTGAGAGAAACGCTTATAGTTTCTTTCAAACTTTCCAAAAGTTCAGGCATATCGTCTATCAAACCATGATAAAAAGCACAATCGATAATAATGCCGTCTATACTTGGTGTAATACTTGCCTTTATTTTAGCAGCTGGAAAAGGAATGGCAATCGAAGGCTTTTTGTAGACCACAGAATGTTCACCTAAAAGAATAATTTTTCCACTCGCTTCCCCAGAACCATATGCATGTTCATTCATAAGTTTTACCTTCTTCCTTTTTTATTTAAATAGTAAGTCATTATGAAGTGTCTTTTTAGATTTAACACAATCGATTTAGTTTACCATAAATTAGCCTGATTAATAAAATCAAAAATAGATTAAATGAGAGGTTTTACAAAATCTTATAGAGTTTCATAGAAAGATTAAGAAAAAATGAGGAAATTGAATATATTTATGATAAACTTAAACAAAATAAAACAAAGGTGGTTATTTTTATGGTAGATATTAATTGGAATGAACTTGGCTTTTCATATATTAAAACACCTCTAAGATATATTTCTCATTGGAAAGATGGAGAATGGGATAATGGTAAGTTAACTGAAGATAATCAACTTCATATTAGTGAAAGTTCAGCAGCTCTTCATTATGGTCAACAATGTTTTGAAGGACTTAAAGCATATCGATGCGAGGATGGCTCTATCAATCTATTTAGAATAGACCAAAATGCTAAGAGATTTAATCAAAGTGGCAGTCGTCTGATGATGCCTCACGTACCAGAAGAAAAATTTATGGAAGCTGTTAAAAGTGTGGTGTATGCTAACAGTGATTACGTACCACCATATGGTACAGGAGGTACTCTCTATATCCGACCTTTACTAATCGGAGTTGGTGATTTTATAGGTGTTGGAGCAGCACCAGAGTATATCTTTACGGTTTTTTGTACACCTGTCGGCTTGTATTTCAAAGACGGTTTAAAACCAACTAACTTTATTATTTCTGATTATGATAGAGCAGCACCTGTTGGGACTGGGGCGGTAAAAGTTGGTGGAAATTATGCATCTAGTTTATTGCCTGGAGCTAAAGCAAAGGAACTTTCGTATTCTGACTGTATTTATTTAGATCCGCAGACACACACTAAGATAGAAGAAGTTGGCTCTGCAAACTTTTTTGCCATAACAAAAAATAATGAATTTGTAACACCGAGTTCTCCGTCAATACTACCAAGTATTACTAAATATTCTTTACTTTATTTAGCTAAAGAACGTTTGGGAATGAAAGCTTATGAAGGTGAAGTTCGCATTGACGAGTTAGATAAATTAAGTGAAGCAGGAGCTTGTGGTACAGCTGCTGTGATTACTCCAATTGGAGGAATTCAAAATGGGGAAGATTTCCATGTCTTTCATTCAGAAGAAGAGGTAGGTCCTGTGACTAAGAGATTGTATGATGAATTAGTGGGGATACAAGTAGGGGATGTCGAAGCTCCAGAGGGATGGATAACTAACTTAAAGATTGAAAAATAAAAAAGAGCTAGGGAGTAATCCCTAACTCTTATTTTTTAGCTTCTTGAAGAACATCAATTTTTTTGATTTTAATATCTTCTTTAGGAGTAGATTTTTCACCTGATGGACTAGCTACAACCTCAGCTTTAGCAATTTTATCGACAACATCCATACCGTCAACTACTTGCCCAAAGACCGTGTGTTTGCCATCTAACAACGGAGTACCACCTTTTTGGTAAGCTTCAATTATTTTTTCAGGGACATCTTCTGATAAAAGTCCGTCAGAAACATCTTGTCCATTTTGAACAATAAAGAATTGGCTACCATTTGTACCAGGACCCGCATTCGCCATAGAAAGAGCACCACGAATATTGTAAAGTTGGTTTGAAAACTCATCTTCAAAAGGTTTATCCCAAATACTTTCACCACCAGTACCATCACCTTTAGGATCTCCTGATTGAATCATAAAATCATCAATAACTCTATGAAATTTAAGCCCATCATAGTAGCCATCTTTAGCATGAGTGATAAAGTTTTCTACAGTTTTCGGAGCTTGTTCAGGGAATAATTTGATTTTAATTTTTCCTTCAGTTGTTTCCATTTCAACAAGTGATTCATTTTCAGCTACTTCCGTACTTAATTGAGGTAACTCTAATTTGTTCAAATCAACTTTTTCTTCTTTAGTTGCTGAAGTTTGTTTAGCGTCATCCGAATTTTTCGTTTTTGTATCTTTTGATGAGCCACAAGCACCTAAAAGGAAAATTGATAAGATTAAGCTAGTTGAAGCGATTAGTATTTTATTTTTCTTCATAAAAAAATATCCTTTCGTATTAAAAATTATAATGTTCTTATTTATAGTAACAAAAATACCATTCAATGCCAACTATGATTCTGGAAAAGTGGTCTAGACAAATTTTTAAAAAAAGGTTATAATAACTGCGTATTTTAATCACTAGGGAGGCGCATATTATGGGGAAATTAGGTATTTCAATTTATCCAGAACGTTCAACATTTGAAAAAGATAAAGCATATTTAGAGTTGGCTCATCAGTATGGATTTAAACGAGTCTTTACAAGTTTACTTCAGATTAACGATGATAAAGATAAGGTGATTTCAGATTTCAAATCAATTGTTGATTGTGCCAATCAGCTTGGATTTGAAGTTATGGTGGATATTAACCCGGATTTATTTGAGCAATTAAATATTTCTTATGATGATTTATCTTTTTTTGCTGACTTAGGAGCTGACGGTATAAGGTTAGATTTAGGGTTTACTGGTGCTGAAGAAGCAAAAATGACCCGCAATCCATATGGTATTAAAGTAGAGATAAATATGAGTTCAGGGACACGATATGTCGATAACATCATGAGTTATTCTCCAAATGTTACTAATTTGTTAGGTTCTCATAATTTTTATCCTCATAGATACTCAGGATTAGACTATGCTCATTTTGTAAAATGCTCTGAGCAATTTAGACAATATAATATTAATACTATGGCATTTGTCAATTCACATGATGCGACTTTTGGGCCTTGGCCAACACAAGATGGGCTTTGTACTTTAGAAGATCATCGTGAGTTAGAGCTTGCTACTCAAGTGAAGCATTTCGTTTTAACTGGCTTGATAGATGATATTACAATAGCAAATGCTTATGCTTCAGAAGAAGAATTAAAAGCGATGTCTGATAGTTTTTTTGCAGTAAATCCTACAGTTAAAGTAGATTGTTTTACTGATATTACTGAAGATGAACGTGTTGTATTGTTTGATAATATGCATAGTTACCGTGGCGATCATTCCGAGTATATGATGAGATCAACGATGACACGTGTAAAGTATAAGGATTTACCATTCCCTAAAACTAATACACCCGATATTCTCAGAGGTGATATTTTGATAGATAATGTTGGTTACGGCCAATATAAGGGTGAAATGCAAATAGCTTTAAAAGAAATGAAAAATGATGGACGTGTGAATGTTGTAGGGAAAGTATTAACGGAAGAATTATTCTTACTAGATTTCTTAAAACCGTGGTCAAATTTTGAATTAATTGAAAATAAATAGTAGTAAAAGGTAGGGTGAGTTAATTTTCTCAACCTATTTTTTGTTTATCTTTTCCTAAATTTAAGCTATCATATAGAGTGAAATGAAAATCCAAACTTTTTTTAGGAAAATGTGTGATGAAGTTGGACAAATGCGAGTGTAGAAGATACAATGATGAAGAGATTTTTTAGAAAATGAGGAGGACAAACAATGTCCATGTTTTTAGATCAAGTAACAATAAATGTTAAAGCCGGAAAAGGTGGAGACGGAATGGTAGCCTTCAGACGTGAAAAATACGTTCCTGATGGTGGTCCTGCTGGAGGAGATGGAGGTCGTGGTGGTAGTCTTATTTTAATCGTTGATGAAGGCTTACGTACATTAATGGACTTCAGGTTCAATCGACATTTTGCAGCAGAGCCAGGCGAAAATGGTATGAGTAAAAGTATGCACGGTAGAGGATCAGAAGATAGACGTGTGAAGGTACCTGCTGGTACAACAGTCCGAGATAAAGAGACTGGAGAATTATTAGGCGATTTGCTAACTCATGGTCAGGAGTTAAAGGTAGCTCAAGGAGGTCGTGGTGGACGAGGTAATATTCGTTTTGCAACGCCAAGAAATCCGGCTCCAGAGGTTGCTGAAAATGGTGAACCCGGACAAGAAAGACAAATTGAATTAGAATTAAAAGTTTTAGCAGATGTTGGCTTAGTTGGATTTCCTTCAGTGGGTAAATCTACATTGCTATCAATCGTATCTAAAGCTAGACCGAAGATTGGTGCTTATCATTTTACAACGTTAGTGCCTAATTTAGGAATGGTTTCAACGAGTGATGGTGATAGTTTTGTTATGGCTGATTTACCTGGCCTAATTGAAGGAGCTTCAGAAGGTGTTGGATTAGGAACTCAGTTTTTACGTCATATTGAAAGAACTAGAGTTATTCTCCATGTAGTTGATATGAGTGGTATGGAAGGTCGAGATCCTTTTGAAGATTACCTTTTAATCAATAAAGAATTAGAAACCCATAATATGCGACTTTTAGAACGTCCGCAAATTATTGTCGCAAATAAAATGGATATGCCAGATGCTAAAGAAAACTTAGAAATTTTCAAAAAGAAAATTGAAGCGCTAAAAGAAGATGAATTTAGCGACGGTATTCAAATATTCCCAATTTCTGGAATTTCTAGACAAGGAATTGAACCTTTACTAAATGCGACAGCTAAGTTAGTGGATGTTACACCAGAATTCCCAATGTATCAAGATGAAGAACTGGAAGAGGTTGTACAGTATAACTTTACGCCAGAAGATCCAGATTTCACTGTTTCTCGTGATGATGATGCCACTTGGGTATTATTGGGAGAAAAATTAGAAAAACTGTTTATCATGACTAATTTTGATCGTGAAGAAAGTGTTATGAAGTTTGCTCGTCAATTAAGAGGTATGGGTGTCGACGAGACTCTTAGAGCAATGGGAGCTAAAGATGGCGACTTAGTTAGAATTAAAGAATTTGTTTTTGAATTTGTAGACTAATCACTATAAATATAACCTAAATAAAGACTTAGATAAAAGACGATTGTTTTTTATCTAAGTTTTTTTGCTTTTTGCTTGTGATATTCAATATCATTTGTTATACTTCACTTAAAGTTTTAGGTACACCTAAAAATATTATTAAACAAACCAAATGGAAAGGGGCTTTATTATTATGATAAATGCAGCAACAGTATCCGGTGTGATACAGGAAAGTTTAATTAATAAGCCCATTGATGTGACAAACATAACAGTGGCTTATCAAAATAAAAAGGCAATTGATGATATAAGTGTTTCAATCCAACCAGGAAAATTAACCGGAATTATCGGGCCAAATGGGGCTGGAAAATCTACTTTTCTAAAAGCAATAATAGGATTAATCAAAACTGAATCTGGAGAAGTTAATGTAGGCGGGCAGGGATTTGACGCTATTAGAAAAAATATAGCCTATGTAGAACAGCGTAGTGCGATTGATTTAACTTTCCCGATTAAAGTAGATGAGACCGTCCTATTAGGAACTTATCCTAAATTAGGTTTATTCCGAAGACCTAAAAAAGCTCAAAAAGAAAAAGTAATAGAAAGTTTGAAAAAAGTAAAAATGGAGGATTTTTCTAAGAGCCAAATTGGTAATTTGTCTGGAGGGCAATTACAAAGAGTTTTTATAGCAAGAGCACTAGCTCAAGAGGCTGATATTATATTTTTGGATGAACCATTCGTAGGAATCGATATGGTTAGTGAAAAAGTAATCACTGATTTGTTAAAAGAACTAAGAGATGAAGGTAAAACAATAGTTATTGTTCATCATGATTTACATAAAACGAGAGAATATTTTGATAATTTGATAATTTTGAATAAAACATTAATCGCAGAAGGAAGTGTTAATCAAACCTTTACGACTGATAATATTCAAAAGGCTTATGGAGAGTCTATGGGTGAAATTATGATTAAGGGGGTACAAGCATGATAATCAAATTTTTTGAAGCATTAGTTCAATATGATTTTTTACAAAAAGCATTACTTACTTCACTAATTGTAGGAATTGTGGCTGGAGTAATCGGTAGCTTTATTATTTTAAGAGGCATGTCCTTAATGGGAGACGCTATTTCTCATGCTGTATTACCAGGTGTAGCGATGTCTTATATGTTAGGAACGAATTACATCATAGGCGCTTCGTTTTTTGGTTTATTGGCAGCAGGTTTGATTGAATACGTAAATCAAAAAAGTAAGTTAAAAACAGATACTTCTATAGGAATTGTTTTCAGTTCATTTTTCGCTTTAGGAATTATTATGATTAGTAAAGCAGACTCTTCAACTAACTTGACAAGTATTCTTTTTGGAAATGTTTTATCTGTTACACAAAGTGACATTATACTAACAAGCATCGTTGGTATTGGCGTCTTATTATTTGTTTTAATATTTTATAAAGAGCTTCAATTAACGTCTTTTGATCCAACTATGGCAAAATCAAGTGGTATTAATGTGAAATTTTTTCATTATGCCCTAGTATTTGCTTTGACGTTGGTAGCAGTAACTTCTCTACAAACAATAGGAACTGTTTTAATAGTCGCTTTATTAATTACGCCGGCAGCAACAGCCTTTCTACTTACAAATCGTTTAAGTACAATGATAGCTTTATCTGCTACATTTGGAGCAGTTAGCGCAGTAATAGGATTGTTTTTTAGTTACTCATTTAATTATCCGTCAGGCGCGACAATTGTATTAACAGCAGCATTCTTTTTTATGCTTGCTTTCATTTTTTCACCTAAACAAGGAATTATAATTAAGAAGAAGGAAGTGTTGATTAATGACTAAGTTTAAAAAAATAGGGATTGGTTTATTAAGTTTAATGGCCGTAATAGGACTGACAGCATGTGGATCAGGAGATAATAAGACTAAAAATTCTGTAGAAGAGACCAGCAACTCTTCTGATAAATTAGCAGTAGTAACATCGTTTTCTATTATTCAAGATATCGCTGAAGAAATTGGAGGAGATTTAGTAGAAGTTCACAATATGGTACCAATAGGTCTAGCACCTCATGAATACGAAGCTCTACCCGAGGACATAGAAAAATCAACTAAGGCAGATGTAATCTTTTACAATGGCTTGAATTTAGAAGGTGGAGAATCAGGTTGGTTTTTTAAGTTGATGAATTCAGTAAAAAAAGATGATTCTAACGTTTTTGAAGCAATGAAAGACGTCGAACCAATGTATCTAGGAGAAAGCAGTGGCGAAAAGGAAGTAAATCCACATGCCTTTTTATCACCTAAAGTTGGAATGGTGATGGCAAAAAATATTTTAGAGGCCTATATCAAAGTAGATCCTGATAATGCGGATAAATACCGTGAAAATGCAGATAAGTATCAAAAAGAATTAGCTAATGTGAATAAAGATTATAAAGATAAAGTTAATGAAATACCAGAAGAGAATCGTATTTTGGTTACAAGTGAACACGCATATCAGTATATGGCGAAGGAATATGGACTTAAAGAAGGCTACTTATGGGAAATTGATACTGAGGAGAATGGAACACCTGAGCAAATTGAAGGTTTAGTTAAATTTGTTAAAAAAACAAAAGTACCTTCATTATTTGTAGAATCTAATGTTCCGTCCAAACCAATGGAGACAGTTTCTAATGAAACTAAAACTCCTATTTTTGGAAAAGTTTATTCAGATGAACTTGGAAAAAAAGGATCTGAGGGTGATACCTACATAGGATTTCTAGAATCAAATATTAATATGATACATGAAGGATTAATGCAGTAAATGACCAAAAAGTTGAGAATTTTAATTTCTCAACTTTTTTTATTTTTATTAAAGACAAAAGATTGATACAATAGGTTAAATATATATTTATTGATTTAAAAACAAATGTTTTAATTTTATAGTATAATAAAGATGGAAAATTTGATAGAAAAGTAGGAACAGTATGGAAATCCAATTTTTAGGGACTGGTGCAGGAGTACCATCCAAACAACGTAATGTAACAAGTATAGCACTAAAATTATTAGATGAGAGAAACGCTGTGTGGTTATTTGATTGTGGGGAAGGAACTCAACAACAAATATTAAATACTAATCTTAGACCAAGAAAAATAGAAAAAATATTCATTACTCATTTACATGGCGATCATATTTTTGGCTTACCAGGCTTATTGAGCAGTCGCTCCTTTCAAGGTGGAGAAACTCCTCTTGAAATATATGGTCCAAAAGGAATTAAGAGTTTTGTTTTAACAAGTTTAAAAGTATCAGAATCACATGTTAAATATCCTTTAAAATTTATTGAAATTGATGAGACGGGACTTATTTTTAAAGATGAAGGATTTAAAGTTTTTTGCTCGAAGTTGGATCACAGAATCCAGTGCTTTGGTTATCGGATTGAAGAGTCTGATTTTCAAGGGGAGTTACAGGTTGATAAATTAAAAGAATTAAATGTACCTGCTGGCCCAATTTATAAAAAAATAAAAAACGGAGAAGTTGTTGAACTAAGTGATGGGCGTGTTATTGATGGTAAGGATTTTATTGGAGAGTCACGTAAAGGTAGAATTGTTACTATTTTAGGAGATACTAGAGTCCATCCAAATTGTTTAGAGCTAGCTAAAAATGCGGATGTATTGGTTCATGAAAGTACGTTTAACCATGAAGAAAGTAAGATGGCTAGAAGTTACTATCATTCTACATCAACTCAAGCTGCTCAAATTGCAAAAGAAGCTAAAATTGATATGTTGCTGTTGACCCATATTAGTGCCAGGTATTTAGGTAAGGCAGTTTCTGATTTAGAAAAAGAAGCACAGGGAGTGTTTTTAAATTCTAAAGTAGTTCGAGATTTCGATATCATTGAGATTCCTCTGAAGAAAGATTGAGGAGACACAAAATGAAAAAGGTATTTGAAAAACTATCGGGAAAAACTATCTTAATTACAGGTGCATCAGGAGGGTTGGGTGAAGAGATTGCTTATGAAGCTGCTAAAAAGGGAGCTCGTGTGCTACTCTGCTCGAGAAGAGAAGAGGAGTTAAGCAAAATCTCAAAAAAATGTTCCACTCTATCTGGGCAAAAGAGTGACTATTTTACATTAGATATCTCAGATTTTGATGATGTACAAGAGAAGCTAGATTTAGTTGAAGCTAATTATCCGAACATTGATGTGTTAGTTAATTGTGCGGGCTATGGTCGGTTCGAATTGTTTTTAGATTCAGATTTTAGAGAAACGGTTAACATGTTTCAAGTTAATGTTTTAGGATTAATTTATGTAACTCAGAAAATTAGCTTGATGATGTCTCTTAAAGGTTCTGGTCACATTATCAATATCGCTTCACAAGCTGGTAAGATGGCGACACCAAAATCAAGTATTTACGCAGCTACTAAATTTTCGGTGATTGGTTTTTCTAACAGTTTAAGGCTTGAATTAAAGCCTCTTGGAATTTCTGTTACAACAGTTAATCCAGGTCCAATAAAAACACCTTTTTTTGATATAGCAGATCCTACTGGAAACTATCTGACTTCTCTCGGAAGTTTAGCTTTGAGCCCAGAACGACTGGCAAGGAAAATAGTTTCATCTATGGGAACTTATAAGCGGGAAATAAACGCTCCTTTTATAATGGAACTAGGAAGTAAGTCATACCAGTTATTTCCACATGTAGGTGATTTTTTAGCAACAAATATTTTTGATAAGAAATAGGAGATGATTAAAAATGAAAAACACAACAAAATTATTTTTTGTTTTGATACTATCGTTTATTGTTGTTGTATTCTCGGTAATTAATGCCCAATCAATCCAGGTTAACTTTCTATTAGCTCAAATTTCGCTTCCTTTAGTTGTAATAATAATTGGTGCTGTAATAATTGGTGCTTTAATTGTTTTAATTGTGATGCTTGGTAGTGTTTGGAAAAAGAATAAAATTATTAAACAGCAAAAACAAGACCTAATTGAATTAAAGAGCAAATCAAGTGAAGATATTTCTTTAGAGACCGAAGAGACAATGCAACAATTAAAAACAGAATTAAAAGAAAAAGAATTAGAGTTATCTGATTTGAAGCATCAGTTGGTAAGCCAAATGATGGAGAAATCTTCAGCAGAAGAGAGTAATCAGATTCTAGATTAAATTTTAAGGCTAGCGCAATATTAAAAAATATTTAGCTGAAGTCATGAGAAAAGAGAGGAAATATGCAAAGAAAAAATAAAAGTCAGTTAAAATCAGTTGACTATGGGATACTACTTCCAGTCTTTTTATTGTCGGTTATAGGCATGATATCGCTCTACGTAGCATTAGATAAAGATGGAGGTATGGGAAACATTGTATCCCAAATGATGCAACAAGGATTGTGGTATATCATTGGAGTTATCTTAATATTTGTTGTAATGCAGTTTAGTCCAAAGGTTGTTTGGAAATTGACTCCAATTGGTTATATTTTTGGTCTAGGTGTTATGACAGCACTCTTATTTTATTATGATGCTACACTTGCTACTCGTACAGGCTCTAAAAACTGGTTTAGGATTGGTAGCCTTACTTTTCAACCTGCTGAATTAATGAAGATTGCCTATATTTTAATTTTAGCGTATGTGGTGACTGCTCATAATGTCAAAAACAGGCAGCGAACATTGAAAACAGATGGCATGCTAATTTTGAAATTAGTTATGGTTACTATTCCGGTAGGTGTTCTTTTGAAATTACAAAATGATTTTGGAACAATGCTAGTTTTTATCGCCATCCTAGGTGGTGTTTTCATTATGTCAGGAATATCTTGGAAAATTATTGTTCCTGTTGTAGTAACATTTACTCTCTTAGGTATGGGAATTCTTTATTTAGTAACAACGGATGCAGGAAGAGAAGTATTATATGATCTTGGGTTTAAAAGTTATCAATTCGCTAGAATAGATTCCTGGATTGACCCCTTTCATGATGCGACCGGAAATTCCTATCAACAAGCTCAGGCATTAAAAGCCATTGGATCTGGTGGTGTTGGTGGTAAAGGTTTTAATGTATCTGATGTTTACGTTCCTGTTAGGGAATCAGATATGATATTTTCTGTAATTGCTGAAAACTTTGGCTTTATAGGTAGTACATTCGTTATATTTTTATACTTTATTTTGATTTACCGTATGATTCGTGTTTGTTTTGATACAAATAATGAATTTTTCTCATACATTGCGACAGGTGTTATTATGATGATTTTATTCCATGTTTTTGAAAACATAGGTGCTAATATTGGTTTACTCCCGCTGACAGGAATCCCACTTCCGTTTATTAGTCAAGGAGGATCTTCTTTGATAAGTAATATGATAGGTGTAGGATTGGTTATGTCAATGAGGTATCAGTATCAGCCAGAAGAATATGGAATGTTTGATCTAAAATATGAAAATTAGTAAAAAGACAGAGATACAAAAAAGTTCGTAAAAGATATTTAATCTTTTACGAACTTTTTTAATATGAGAAAAGAATTTGAGCCTGTTTAAAGCTAATATGATGAATAGAGTCGTCATCATTAATTTTAAAAAGCATTAATTCGTTAAAAGCATCTACTTCAGTGATATGAATAACATCATTTACATTTAATGAAATAGAGCTCATATAATTTAAAATATTTGAGTCATCCATGACACGACGGATTTTCGGAGATTCTCCTTCTTTAAAATCTGCAATAGGTTTAACCGCTTTTTCTATGAAAGCTTCTTCGGTAGGAATAATACCACCATGAGGACAAGTCTCTGGGCAGCCCAAAAATTCATATAGTCTTGAAAAGAAGATAGAGTCTTTGACATGTTCGAGTTCTTCTGAAAGGTTATGAAGGTCATGAAGAGAATAGCCTAATTTTTCATATAGAAAGGTTTCGATGATACGGTGGTTTCGTATGATAGTCGTTGTTTGATTGAGTCCTTCTTGAGTCAGTTTAAATCCAGTATACGGTTTATATTCGATTAAGCCATCATTTTGCAATTTTTCAACCATTTCAGTAACGGAGGCAGGAGAGACGCCAAGGTGATTTGATAACGTTTTATTTGAGACGAATTCATCAATGCCATTATTTTCATAAATAGCCTTTAGATAGTCTTCTTTATTACTTGATGATTTTTTCATTGTTTTCCTCCTACAAATATAGCAATCCGTTAAATATTCTTTAACCTTATTAGTTTAACATATTTTTTGAAATATATATAAATAAAAGAATGAGAAATACATTTTTTTTAGATTATGATATACTGAAACAAGTTAAAATTGAAAGTGAGGCAAAATGAATATGGCAATTTTTTATTGGTACCCTAAATGCTCAACTTGTAAAAAAGCAAAAGTTTGGTTGGATGAGAATAATGTTGAATATGATACTATTGATATGATAGAAACACCACCTTCAAAAGAGTTATTAATAGAGTGGATGAAGAATAATGATTACCCAATTCGCCGTTTCTTTAATACAAGTGGTATTAGATACCGAGAACAATCATTGAAAAATATTGTTAATGATTTTTCGGAAGAAGAAGCTGCAGGAAGACTTTGTGTCGATGGTATGCTTATTAAGCGACCTATTATGGTTTTGGGGGACAAAGTTTTATTAGGTTTTAAGGAAGCTGAGTATGAGAAAGCATTTTTATAGAAAGTAGGCGTACCGCATGGCAGAAGAAAGTTTATGGATGAAAGAAGATTCTGAGGGAGTGACTATTGGTTTAACATCAGTAGCTCAAGATGATTTAGGTAGTATTAGTTTTGCAATGTTGCCTAAGGTAGGTGCTGAGGTAACATTAGGTGAAGGTGTCGTCGAGCTAGAAGCTGAGAAGGCTGTTGTTGAGTACGAAGCACCAATTTCAGGAACTGTGATAGCAGTTAATGACGCTGCAATTAAAGACACAAAGTTATTTGATGAGCCTGAAGCATGGCTATATAAAGTAAAAAAATAACTTATTTATTTTTTCGGAACAAACTTACAATAATGATGTAGAATAAAGTCATCAAAGGAGAGAGAGCTTTAAACGGAGCTTTCTTTTTTCTATTTAAAAGTAGAATTAATAATTTCATTAAATACGGTTCATAATCACGCAAATTTATGTTAGAATTTGAATTAATAGATTTGTGAAAAAATTGATAAAGATAGTATAAAATCAATGTACAGGAGGAATATTTATGACTTTAGCAAAAATTGTTTACGCAAGCATGACTGGAAATACAGAAGAAATGTCTGAAATTATAGAAGAAAAATTAGAGGACGAAGGACTAGAGGTTGTCAGAGAAGAGTGTTCAGATGTTGATCCTGACTTTTTTGAAGATGCGGATATTTGTATTGTAGCTACTTATACTTATGGTGATGGCGACTTACCTTTTGAATTTGAAGATTTTTTTGAAGATTTAAAAGGGGAAGATTTAGCTGGTAAAGTGTTTGGAGTTGCAGGTACCGGAGACAAAGATTATGGGGATTTTTATTGCCAATCAGCGAAGGACTTTGTGGGTCAATTTAATCAAACTGGTGCTAAACAAGGAGCACAATTAGTCTGTATTGAAAATAACCCTGAAGACGAAGACATTAATTTACTTCAAACATTTGTTGAAGAGTTAATGGAAAGTGTTGAATAGAGATACTTTAGTACGATAGAATAAAACGTAATAAGTGGCTGACGATATCAAGTCAGCCATTTTACGTTTAAAATATAAAGTGAAAAAGAGGACGTAAAAATGAGTAAGCAGAGTGTCACAATGGATGGTAATACAGCTGCAGCCTATGTTTCATATGCTTTTAGTGAAGTAGCTGCTGTATACCCAATTACACCTAGTTCTACTATGGCAGAGGTCGTGGAAGAATGGTCGGTTAAATCAAGAAAAAATGTTTTTGGAGAACCAATGAAAGTTATTAATATGCAATCTGAGGCAGGAGCAGCAGGAGCTGTTCATGGTTCTTTAAAGTCAGGAGCACTTACGACAACGTATACGGCCTCGCAAGGCTTGTTGTTAATGATTCCTAACATGTATAAAATAGCTGGTGAGCTATTACCTACTGTTTTTCATATTGCTTCTCGTGCGGTTACAACAAATGCATTAAGTATTTTTGGTGACCACGGTGATGTGATGGCGGCTAGACAAACTGGTTTTTGCATGCTTGCTGAAAGTTCTGTCCAGGAAGTTATGGATCTATCTTCAGTGGCTCATTTAGCTAGTTTAAAAGCCAGTTTACCTTTTATGAACTTTTTTGATGGTTTTAGAACAAGTCATGAACTTCAAAAAATTGAAGTAATACCTTATGAAATATTGGGAAATCTAGTAGATAAAGAAGCAATTAAACGGTTCAGAAAAAGAGGGATGAGTCCAAATCATCCAACTGTTTCAGGAACAGCTCAAAATCCAGATATTCATTTTCAACAAAGAGAAACGGTGAATGAATATTATGATAAAGTGCCTGAAATTGTTCAGTACTATATGAATGAAATAAATGAAATTCGTGGCACAGATTATGATCTAACTAATTATTATGGTCACAAAGAGGCGACGGAGGTCATTATTTCCATGGGTTCTGTTTCACCGACAATTAGACAAACAGTTGCTTATTTGAATCAACAAGGAAGAAAAGTTGGACATATTAATATACATTTATATCGTCCGTTTCCTGTAGAAAATTTGTTGTCTAAGTTACCTCAAACAGTTGAAAAAGTAGTCGTTTTAGATCGAACCAAAGAACCTGGCGCTGATGGTGAACCTCTATTACTTGATGTTCAAAGCGCATTGTATCGTCATCCAAATCGTCCGATAGTTCTAGGGGGACGTTATGGATTAGGATCAAAGGATGTGCCGCCTAATCAAATTAAAGCTATTTTTGATCATTTATTATTACCTCAAGAAGAGTTGAAATTTAGATTTACTATTGGGATTACTGATGATGTCACTCATCTATCTTTACCGGTTAATGAAGTACTAGATTTAACACCTGCAAGTACATTCCAAGCTAAATTCTGGGGATTTGGTTCAGACGGAACAGTAGGAGCTAATAAACAAGCCATTAAAATAATTGGAAATCACACAGATATGTATGCTCAAGCTTATTTTTCTTATGATTCTAAAAAATCAGGAGGTTTGACTAACTCTCATTTAAGGTTTGGTAAAGAACCAATTGACTCTACCTACTTAATTGAAGAAGCTGATTTTATTGGTTGTCATAATGCATCATATATTCACCAATATGATTTACTAAAAGGTTTGAAAGAAAAAGGAACCTTTTTGCTCAACACAACGTGGACGAAAGAAAAAGTCCTTAAATTGTTACCTAAGCATTTAAAGCGAGAAATTGCTAAAAAAGATATAAATTTCTATGTTATAAATGCTATGAGTATTGCTCAAGAAGTAGGGTTAGGTCGACGAATCAACACCGTTATGTCAGCCGCTTTTTTTGAACTAACTCATTTAATGAAACGATCAGATTTTGTTTATTATATGAAGGAAGAAGCAGAAAAAGCATATGGTAAGAAATCACAAAAAATTGTTGAGAGAAATCATCTAGCAATTGATGCCACTTTTGATAACTTAGTTAAAATTGAAGTGCCAGAAGACTGGAAAAATATTGAAGTACCCAAAAGACAAATAGACTTATCTAAGCCTAAATATGTCCAAGAAATTTTAGAACCTGTTAATCGCCAAGAAGGTGATTCTCTGACAGTTAAAAACTTAGTGGATAATAATATGATGGATGGTAGTGTCCCACTTGGAACAACGGCTTATGAAAAACGAGGAATAGCCCTTGAAGTGCCTGAGTGGCAAATGGACGCTTGTACGATGTGTAACGAATGTGCATTTGTTTGTCCTCATGCGGCTATTCGACCATTCCTAGCAGATGAAGAAGAGATGGAAGAAGCACCTGAAGGATTTTTAGTTCGTGAAATGAAAGGTGCAGACGGCAATATGTACCGAATTCAAGTCTCATTAGAAGATTGTACGGGGTGTGGTCTTTGTGTAGATGTTTGTCCTGCTAAAGGAAAAGCACTTGTTATGAAGCCTTATGAAGAGCAAAAAGAACAAGCTATGAATTGGGCTTTTGCGATGACCTTAAAAGAAAAAGCTAATCCGATTAAGAAAAAAGAAAGTATCAAAGGTTCCCAATTTGAAAAACCGTTACTTGAATTTTCAGGAGCTTGTTCAGGATGTGGGGAAACACCATATATTAAATTACTAACACAACTTTATGGCGATAGAATGCTAATTGCTAATGCGACAGGATGTGCCTCTATTTGGGGAGGTTCAGCACCTTCAACGCCGTACACGACAAATGACGCAGGCCAGGGACCAGCATGGAGCAATTCATTGTTTGAAGACAATGCAGAATTTGGCTTAGGGATGTATCTAGCTAATAAAACAAAAAGAGATCATTTAGCTAATCAAATGAAGGCATCACTTTCTGATGGAATAGGCTCTCAAGCTCTTCAAGAGTTAATGAAGGATTGGTTGGCTACTCAAAATGAAGGGGAGGGTTCGAGACAGCGTTCGACAAAACTTGAAGCGGCTCTTCTAGAAGAGAAAAAAGATAACACAAAATTGATTAATTTATATGAACAACGGGATTTACTTGTTAAACCAAGTCAATGGATTATTGGTGGCGATGGTTGGGCATATGATATTGGCTTTGGCGGTATTGACCATGTGCTATCAAGTGGAGAAGATGTAAATATATTTGTGATGGATAACGAGATGTACTCAAACACAGGTGGACAGACATCTAAAGCAACACCAACAGCTGCTGTTGCAAAATTTGCTTCACTAGGTAAGCGAACTGCTAAAAAGGACCTTGGTTTAATTGCAATGACATATGGAAATGTATATGTAGCACAAGTGGCTCTAAATGCTAACCCAACACAAACCATTAAAGCGTTAGATGAGGCTGAGAAGTACCCCGGACCATCTCTTGTAATAGGCTATGTGCCTTGTATTAACCATGGTATTAGTGGAGGGATGAGTCAAGCTGTTCAGATTACGAAAGAGGCTGTAGAATCAGGTTATTGGCCGCTATATCGCTATGACCCACGCCTAGCGGAAAAAGGAAAAGAACCAATGCGTGTAGATTATAAAAAATCTGACTTTGATCGGTTACCAGATTTCTTTAAACAGCAAACAAGATTTTCAGCACTTGAAAATGTGCTTAATAGTGCTGAGGAAGTCTCTAGTTTACTAGAGAAATCAGCAGACGAGGTTATTGAAAAAGCACAAACGTATAAGGAATTATCAGGTAAATAGAAAAATAAAAGGTCTGTGATAGAAGTAAAAAAACTTTTATCACAGACCTTTTTAATTTGACTTGTTTCTTGAGCTAAGCATTTTTTTCAACAATTTTATTTTTACCTAACCTTTTTGCTTCGTAAAGAGCTTCATCTGCTAAATTAAATATGCTTTGAACGGTTCTGACACTATTCGAATCCTTTTTTGGTATAAAATTGATTAACCCAATGGATAAGCTAAGCAAATCAGTATTAAATTTTTCTTGAATATAAAGCGATGAAATATCAGTCTTTATATTTTTAAAATACGTAGAAGTAAGACTTTTATCTTTAAAGAGAACGGCGAATTCATCTCCACCGATTCTAAAAAGTTGAACAGAATTAGAATCAGTGACATGTTGAGTAAATAAATGAGAAACGTCTTTAAGAACTTTATCACCTATTAAATGCCCATAGTTGTCGTTAATCTGTTTAAAATTATCAAAATCAATTAAAGCTAAGGAAAATTCTTTAGTTTTATTAATATCGGAAAAAAAATAAAAAGCTTCTTTATTATATAATCCGGTTAAGCTATCAAAAAGGGAAGCTGTTCGGTAACTGCGAATTTTTTTTGACATCAAAATAGCTTTATTTATGAGCCAGCCAGTTAACAAAAAAAGACTAGAAAAGACTAAAAAATAAAGAAAGAGATGAAGTAGTGACTCATTTGTCAATTTGTTAAAGACAAAAAATGATACAAAAAAGCCACGAACTAATAATATTAAAATTAAACAAGTTAGTATAGCTTTTTGAGGTTTCATCTTCTTTTTATAAATAATAAAACTGATAAAAAAGATAATTAATGTGACTACTAAGTTATTAATGTATTCTATATGGGATGCATTGTTTACCCAAAATTGACCTGTTTTAGATAGAATTAGAGTTATTGCTGCAATAAATCCAGTAAGAGGTGATCCGTAATATACCGAAAAATAAATTAGCAAATAACGGAGATCAACAGGCCGTATATTATCGATTGGAATTCGGTTCATAGAGATAAAAAAACTCATAAATCCGATAAATATACCGAGATAAATTTCGTTTTTTAAGGACATTTTTATTTTTACAGATGATGTTAATAATTCTAAACTTAATTCACTGTTTTCTAATGTGTATTTTAAAGAATGAAAATACATACCAAGAATAGTAGCAACAACTATTGCTAAATTAATTATATAGGAATTCAAAAAATTAAGGATCATAGTACGTCTCTAATCCACCTTTAAATAATCTAAAATTTTAGGATCAATTTGATTAAATTTATTAACACTTTTTCGAATTGTTCCCCAATCGGTATTGGAAGGAATATCATCTACAACAACCAATTTTTCTTTTGGTAGTAAATCTGTGTTAAAATTTGTGATCAAAATATCATAATTATTGAATATATGCGTAGATTCTTGATCTAAAAAAAGAACACGACCTTGAAAAGTCTCAATGTCAATTTTTGAATCAAAATTTGCTTTTATTTGTTTCGTTAAAAAATCAGAATGATCATGGCCTAAGTTACTTAAGACAAGAATTTTAGCTTTAGCCTTTTTATTTTCTAAAATAGTTGGTAGGTCATTCCATTTCATAATTACCCAGTAGAGGATGACATAGTGAAAAGAAGAGTTCCAAGGAAAGTTAGTATTTTTTTCCATCTGAGTTAATGCATGATCAACTACCTTATCTAAGATTGGAAAATTCTTTTTAATAACATTACCATCATAGACGTATTGATCAAAAATAATAAAATTTCGATAAGGATAGAGTTGATGATATAAATATAAATGTTTCATTGAGCTTTCCATTTTATTAGAGACAGAGTTACTTAACTTAATATCAAACACGTTTCTAAGTGTTTTAACAAAATTGTTTATCTCTTTTGTTACAAGTAACTTTTCGTCATCAGATTTCCAATTATTATTATGGAGAAAAAGCGTTAAAATTAAATCATTTAACATTTTATCAGTAATTTTTATTTTATACTGTTGTGCAATAGGCTCCAAAATATTAATATTATCAGAAAAGGCTTTAAAAATCTTTGAATCAACTTGGTTATAAAGTTCTTCTTCGTTGAGAAAGAAGCCCTGACCTTGTCTAATTAAAGTGACATTAAAGATATAGTTGAGGTGATTAACCATATGCTCATCCACCACAAGACCTATATTTTTTAATATTTTTTCAATAAAAGTAACAGAATCTAATTTATTGGAAGAAAAAGGCCACTCTGTGATACTGTAAGCTTCTCTAAAAAAACTAGTATAAAAAAAGCGAGCATAAAATTCACTTTTTCCAATGATTCGACATGGTTTTTTTTCAAGAGTTAAGCCATACTTTTTAAGCGATTTAGACAGTGAGCCGGTGATTCGATATAAAGAGGATTCACTTATATAAAGTTTTTCTCCCCATTTTTCAATACTAAGAGTAGTGTCAAAAAACATAGATTCTAGAAGTCTAAAGGCTTCAGATGTTTTTAAGATATATCTGTAAACCATTTGGACATGGCTACTTGGTTGTGTTCTTAGTCTAACCCCATTCTTTTTAGATGTTTCGATTAAGAGATGCGGGTACCAATTTTCTTTTAAATAGCTCACATCATTATTAATTGTCCTTAGTGAGGCTTTGTTTTCTTGTGCTAATTCATTTGAACTGATCCAACCTGATACTTCATTAAGATGTTCTAATATTTGTAACCTTCGTTGTGTAGGTGTATCTAGTAATTTTCGCAACCCACTTTCCCCCTTTAAATGGCATGCAGAATATTATTTTAAATCTAGTGTAAAAAAACATTTGATCTTAATTGTTCAATTATCCCCTACATATAAAGATACAACATTTCTAATTATAAAGCTACATTAATAGAACAACTCCTATTATTTTATTAGATAAAAATAATCAGAAATTCACAAAAGTTTCAAAAGAAAATCCAAACTTTTTCTGAAAAATCTGATAGACTATTCCTATAGAGAAATAAGGAGGAATTGGTTATGTTTATGCCATATATGTTTTTTGATAAGACATACATATTAATTATTATTGGTATTGCTATTTCTGCATGGGCATCAAGCTATGTGAATAGTACATATCGTAAGTTTGAAAAGGTTGCTAACAAAAAGGGACTAAAGGCGTCTGATGTAGCAAGGTTGATTTTAAGAGATGCGGATATTAGAGATGTACCAGTACAAGAAATTTCAGGAGACCTGACTGATAATTATAATTCTCATACTAAAGTTTTAAGTCTATCTGAAAGGGTGTCTGAATCTAGATCTGTATCGGCAATCGGAGTGGCAGCTCACGAATGTGGGCATGCTATACAAGATAAGGTAGGATATGCACCCTTAAAATTAAGATCAGGATTAGTTCCAGTCGTTAATTTCGGTTCGAAGATTTCAATTCCGTTAATTTTAATTGGAGCTATCTTCTTTAGTAGCTCTCCCATACTAGTAACTATTGGAATTTGGTGTTTTGCTTTAACGTTTTTATTTCAAGTGGTGACATTGCCAGTTGAATTTAATGCTTCTAGAAGAGCACTTGCTGTGTTAGAAGAAAATCAAACTCTGGATGATGAAGAATTGGTTATGGCAAGAAAAGTTCTAACTGCTGCAGCCTTAACTTACGTTGCTGCAGCAATCGCGTCATTACTTCAAGTATTAAGATTAGTTATTTTGTTTGGTAATAAAAGAGATTAGTTCACTAAAAGATAGCAGAGCGTTAAATCACTCATATCTTTTAATGAGAAACCTGTTCTTTCATAAAATTTTTCTAAACGATATTGTAGCGTATTTCGATGGATGTATAGTTTTTTAGAGGTAGAAGTAATATTTCCCTGATTTATCCACAATGTTTTAATTATTTTTTTAAGCTCATCATCTATGTTCATCCCTTCTTTGAGTGTTTGCATAATCTGACTATCAGAAATTTTATCTTTCGTCAGGTAGTCTATAGCAATATCTTGAAAAGAAAAAACCTTATTTTTTTTCGAAGCATAGTTTAAGAAAATTTGTTGTTCTTCAAAAAAATAAGGGATGAACTGTTGATTTGCTTCATTAAAAGCACCGATAAAAGCTTTAGCTTGAATTAAAAATTCAGATTCTAGTGTTAGAATCATACCTTCTAAATCAGCTTTTTGATACACAATTGTTGATCTTTCTTCAATTAATATCGCAGTTGTAGAATCGATAAAGAAAAAATCTTCCACTTGATTAAATAAATTTGAAAAATGAGTCAACCATTCCATTGAGTTTGTTGACTCTTTTTTTATTTTTAATTGGATAACACGATAAGTCGTATCGGTTATTGGAAAAGGTTTTTGTAAGAATAGATAATGGTACCAAGGATGGTCATTTAATTTTGCAGTAATGTTAGTTTCAGGTAAAATAGTTTTTAAAATTTTGACCTCGTTTTCTGATAAATCAATCAAAGGAAGTTGGAACCATTGATTTTCTATTGGAAGTGATAAGAGGGAAATATCTTCTGAAGGAAAGTTGTGCATTGTTCCTTGTGGATAAATGGTTTGTAATTCTTTTAAATGCATAAGAAGAGTCATTCCTTTCGCTAAATGTAATATTATTTTAACATAATGAAGGAGAAAACCCATCCTTTTGTGATAAGATAAGGAAAACAAAAGAGAAATTTGAGGGATTATATGAGTATACGTTCTGTTAATTTAACACAAGAAGAGAAAGAATTTTTTATGAAAGAAGCACTCTTAGAAGCAAAAAAAGCAGAAATAATGGGAGAAGTACCTATTGGTGCTGTGGTCGTATTAGATGGAATAATAATTGGTAGAGGTCATAATGTAAGAGAAAATTCTCAAGATGCAACAACTCATGCCGAGATGATCGCTATTCGTGAAGCGAATCGAAACGTTAAGAGTTGGCGTTTAGAGAAATCTCAATTATTTGTGACATTAGAGCCTTGTCCCATGTGTAGTGGTGGGATTTTACTTTCTCGTATTGATCAAGTTTTTTATGGTGCTAAAGACCCAAAGGCTGGTACTGTCGGAAGTTTAATGAACTTACTACAAGATGATAGATTCAATCACTCATGTTATGTTGAGAATGGTATTTTAGAGGAAGAATGTGGAAGTATCTTAACAAACTTCTTCAAAAAAATTCGCCAAGAAAAAAAGAAAAGAAAGACTAGTAATTCTGTTGAATATGAAGTATAATAATATTTGCCGCAAGGCTAGGACAATGGTGGGCTTACGAAGCGTGTCAGATCTGGAAGGAAGCAGCACTAAGTAGGTGCCGCCATGTGTCTGAATAAATGTAGTATTATCAAGGCTCATAGCCTTATTTTTTTTGCTTAAAATTGAAAAGTAGCACAAAAGTAGCAAGTAGCATTTTAGAGTCCTAAATCATTCATTTTATTAGTGATATTAATTCTTTGGTTTTCAGAAACATAAGTATATATTTGTAAGGTTATTTTCTCATCAGTATGTCCGACACGTTCCATTATAGATTTAATCGGAAGATTCATTTCAGCTAATAAAGAAATGTGGCTATGCCTAAAAGTGTGACTTGATAACTTCTTATTAATTTTATTATCACCTAATTTATCGTTAGTATCTTTAAGAGACTGGTTGAATGCGTTCAATTGAATTGGCTTTCCAGTTTTTCCCACAAAAATATATCTTTGGAAATTTATACCCTCGTACTTTACGTTCTCTTCTATAATCTTTTCTAAAATTTCTATCGCTCGATTGGATAAGTAAATAGTTCTGTTAGATGCTTTAGTTTTAGTAGTTGATTTAACAGCCTTGTCATATCCTTTTGAATAGTCCAATGTGCCGTTAATTTAAATTGTACCCTCCCTTTTAGCGTAATTACCCTCTGTTAAAGCAATAACCTCGCCAAATCTCATTCCTGTCAAATACATGAATTCAGAGGTATTATCCATTCTGATACTTTGGTATGCTGAATAATAAGCATCTAGCAATCTATTCATTTCTTCTTTATCCAAGAACTTTTCTTTAGGGCTTTTAAAGTCGTTATAATCGTTAGGCTTTCTAATTATTTTAGTTCTAGTGACTGGGCTATTTTCTAAATACTCCATATCCAAAGCGTAGTTAAAAGCCATATTTAGGATACCTCTTATTTTTTTAGAGTATTCATAAGAATATTCTAGGTTATTAAAGAACTTTTGCAGCATCTTAGTATCAATATTTTTTATCAAACTATCCATTTCAAGACTTTCTTCTACAACTTTTTTAGGCTTTCTGTTAGCTACTATAGAAGAAGTATTCTTAACGCCTTTCTGGTATTGTTCCCACCATTCATCTAAAAGCTCGTGTAACGTCATTCTATTCGGATCTGTAGTTCTTAATCTCTCGTCTACCTTTTCTAATAGTAGTCTACTAGCTTCTTTTTTAGCGCTATTTGAATCAGATTTTAAAGTGACTGTAACAGTCTTATTTTTTTCAGTATAAGGATCGATGTATCTTTCAAAATATTTAAATTTTCCGTTAGCTTGTTTTTGCATCCACATTGTTAATTTCCTCCTATTTATGCTAAAATAGACATAATTAAAGAAGCCTATTTATAGGTTGTTATTTTGTTAAGCACTCCTCAGACGGCCAAGTTAGAGGGAGTGCTTATTTTTTTATTTTAGATTAATTACATAATCTTTACTTTGAATTTCTTTTTTGTAAGGTTCAGATAAATTTATGGTGATAGGGTAGTCTGTATTTTCTAAATGTAATCCTATAGCAGTTTTAACTTCTTTTCCTGGCATTAATTCAGCGTAGAACTTTTTATCGTACGTTTCATCGTGCTGCTCTTGTAATTCGCTGTTTTTATCATAAGTTTCATCATCTACAGTTGTTCCATCATCGTTATATTGTGGGTATAGCATTTCAGCTACATTCACATAATTGTAATCTGTTGCTATTTGATATTCTGATGTATCATCTTGTTGCTTTATATCAAACATATAAAGTTCACTTTGTGGAATAATATTTACTGTACCTTTATTTTTAATAGTAAACCACAGGATCAAACCGTCTTCTCCAGTAGCGTGACCTAGCTCTGTTTTATCTATTTTTATTTCCATTTCAGGAGTTATTAAAAGCCCATCTTCAAAAGAGTACTGAGAAAAATCAGAACCTTGCTCATTTTTTTTTATACTTTCAGCGGTTACCTCTGTCGTTGCACTGTTTTTATTAGGCGATGATATAGATTCTTTTGTTACAGCTTTATCAGAACCACACGCCCCTAACGTAAACAGGCTAACACTCAGCAACCCTAATAAACTTATTTTCTTCATTTATAAATCCTCCAATATGTTCTAGTATTTTGTGTTATGAATCAGGATATCACTTAAACTTGTTAGGGAGAGTGATATTTTTTATTCAAATTCTAATTCGGATATACTATCATTTATAGCATCTAATAATTCGTTCTTTTCCATGAAATCCATCCACTTTTCGTAACTATCAAATTTTGAAATACCTATTTCACTTTTCACTTTGTCATAAGCTACTTGCATAGATGATTTCCACATAGTATTTACTGCACGATTCATTTTTTTCTCGTCCCACTTTTTCTTAGGCGGTCTTTTTTTATTCTTTTCTATTTGGTGTTCTGTTGATTTTTCTATAAATAAATCATAGCTTGATAGATTTATTTCTAAAAATTCTAAAAACTCATTGATCGTCATTGTTACCTCCTTAATTTTTGATACCTTGTGTCATATCCAATTCCTACATTAAATTCTTCTAATATCATCGAATAATTAAACTGATTATCATTTTCTTCTATAAAACTATCAATCATATAATTATCTGCTTCATTCTCCATTTTGGAGTGTAAAGTAAATGTCAGTTTATACAATCGGTAATTATCTTGATGCATTGCAGTGTGCCCAAGTTCGTGTAATAAAACTTTTTCTTTATTGTAATCACTTAAACTATTGTTAATGACTATCGTATTTATAGCAGAAAGATAATGACCATCAGTTTCCAAACAATCATCATAAACAATCCTGACTCTTAGTTCCTCTATTATATTCTTCAAACGAACACTCAATAAACTTCACCCACTTAAATTTTTCCGTCAAGATACGCTTCAGTTATTCTTCTCAACACTTCTCTGTCATTATCTGTTAGTGGTTTTCCATCATAACTGATAACTGAGTTTAAAGCTTCCTCTATGGTTTGTTCCCGCTGTTCATCAGAAGTTATGCTAGGTGTGTCCGTTCTGCCGGTAAGGTAGTCTAAAGACACGTCAAAATAGTCTGCTACTTTTTTCAACACTTCTGTTTTCGGACTGCTTGTTTTCCATGAGTAAAAATAATTTTCACTCAAACCTAACTCTAAAGCTACAGTTTTTATATTTTTTTCTCTTTTTCCTGATAATAATTTTACGCGTTCAAATAGCATAATAGCAACCTTTCTAACTACTACTAAAAATGATTTACAAAACTTCATCAAATTATAAGTGTAGCAAAAATAATTACAAAAAACATGACTACTAAATTCGACTTGCTAGGATAATTTTGTAAAAGTAGGTTTCTTTTGTATACTTTTACATTACAAAACTTTATATTTTTAGTCAATAATTTTTGTGAAAAATATTTACTTTTATACAATAAAGGAAGTGGTTCGGTGTTTAGTGAATTAAAAACACAAGTAATAGTTGCTTTTGCACTTAAAGGGAAGAATCAAACTTGGTTGGCAACCAAAAAAGAGGCGTTAGGATCAATTTTTTTAAGTAAAATTGACTGTTAACGCCCTTTTTTAGTTTCTTATTTCTGATACTTTGTTGAGAATAATTTTGATAACCTGTTTTGCAGCTTCTGAGTCTTCAACAAAATTAAGTTGATCGCCATCTATTTGAATTTTAGGACTTTCATTATACTCATCAAACCACTTATCATAGCGATTATTCAACTCTTTGTAATAGTCGTAAAGACTGGGATCAAAAGTTAATTGTTCAAAGGGCCTATTTCTCTTTTCAATCCTCTTTAACATAGTTTCAAAAGATACTTTTATATGAACTAATAGGTCTGGTTGTTTTTTATGAGCGGCAAAAGGAAGCTCTTCCATCATATTTTTTAATAGTTCATCATAAACGTCAACCTCCTGAGCTGTAGCACGTCCTAAATCAGCATTTAAATGAAATAATAGAGAGTCTTCATAGATTGAACGGTCAAGTACATTATTATCGTGAGCAAGAGCTTCCTTAATGCTTTTAAAACGTTTATTTAAAAAATATATTTGTAGTAGAAATGAGTATTTTTCTGGGTCTTTATAAAATAAAGGTAAAATGTCATTGTTTTCGACACTCTCGTAAAACACCTCACTACCTAATTCTTTGGCAATCATTTTGGAGAGACTAGTCTTTCCAGCACCTATTGTTCCTGCTAATACAATCACACTCATATCCTCCTTTAACTCCTTAACTATATATAGTGTTTTATTAATACATTTACTATATTAATATACAATATATAGTAATTCAAGTGAATTGATAGAAATCTGTTTTGATTTTGATGATTCTTTTGTATACTTATGGTAAAAGAAGGTGGTAATTAGATGAAATCACAAGAAGAATGGTTAGAAGAATTAAAATTAGAGAAGCATCCAGAAGGCGGATACTATTTAAGAACAGAAGAATCTGAAGAGCTTATATCCAGAAATAATCAGGATAGAAAACTTTATACAAGTATTTATTTTTTATTGACAACAGAAAATCCATCTCATTTTCACCAATTAACAGCAGATGAAATTTGGTACTACCACGATGGCAAGCCATTAACTGTTCATTGTATTTTTGAAGATGGTCGTTATGAAAAGGTAAAAATAGGGAAAAATCCATCAAATGGTGAAAGACTTCATTATACTGTACCTAAGGGAACTATATTTGGATCAACCGTTGATGACGATTATGCGTTAGTTAGTTGTGTTGTTATTCCAGGGTTTGAGTTTAGTGATTTTAAATTGTTTACGCAACAAGAACTCCTAGAAAAATATCCTGAACACAAAGAAATAATTAAACAACTAGCATTTGAAACAATATAAAAAAGTTGTGATAGAAAAGAATTAATCTTTTCATCACAACTTTTTTAGTTTGATTAGTTATTTTGTTTAACTTCCTCAAAGGATTTAAGACCAGTGTATATTTCATCTTTAAAGACATTTTTCTTCTGAGTCTTAATTCTGTAAATATGATAAACAAAGACAGCTAAGTTAATCGCTAAAGCTAAAAAGCTTAAAACAAATAGTGACGTACTACTATGAGAGCTTTGTACGGCAAATTTTGACTCGCCAACAAATGCTGGGAATGTCATAGTGAACATCATCCAGAATGCTAAAGTTTGAGCACGATGTTGTAACCAAGCTCCTTTTTTAATAAAGAAAGCAGGGATAGTACAAGACATCAATAGACCAAGACCAGCATAGAATGAATGATCAGACACACAGTTATAAACATAAGCAAAGTTCCAAACGTCATAAGCGATAATCCAGAACCACATTTGATCAGCCCAAACCATATCTTTTTGTTTGTCTTTACTAATTTGAATACCAACCCAACCTGAAATAGTTAGGATGTTTAAAATACCAGCAACTCCGTTCATGATATTCCAAACACCACCATTCATGAAAACACCATCAACCATTCCATGTAGAGAATAAACTTGGAAATCACGTATAACAGCTTCCATGATATTAAGAGCTAAAATAAATGCTGGGAAAGCCATCATCCATTTTTTGTCTTGAGCGCCTTTTATAAATCTCAAGGCTAAGAATCCTAAACAACCCGCAAGAGCTGAATAAACTTTAACCCAGTGGAACCAGGTTCCAGTACTACTACCTGCACCAGCCGTAGTTGGCCATACGAAGATAGTTAAAATAAGTGGTAATGCAGTAAATAAAATAAGTGCTACCCATTTGTTTGATCGTGCAAGTTCATTCATTAACATTAACCCACCGACAACAACAAACCACATGGCAACAGAATACCATGGCATGCTTTCAAAGAAAAACATAATTTAATTCCTCCTAAATAGTTATATAAATGCTACATGTTCATCATACGAATTTTAGAAAGAATTTATATGAACAAAATAGAAATTATGTCCAAATTTTGGACATAATGTATAAATTGTCCAAAAATTAATATTGGTTTTGGATGATTAATTCTATAATTCCTTTTGTAACAGCTTCAATACGTGTTATTAAATCAGCTTTAGGTTCTTCTAAACGAGTAGTCAACCAATGAATGACCTGAGCAACGATGGCACGACCATAAAAGTCAGCAATTTGAAGTTTTAATTCTTTTTTTAAAATATTTCCATCAAATGAGTGATCCATTATAGAGATTAGCATGCTATAAGTAATATCATATAGAAAATCTTCCAATTGATCACGATTTAATGAGTGAAAAGTGTTTAAACAGAATTTTCTATTTTCTTCTGTATAGTTAAGGACACTCAACAAACCATCTCTCCAAGTTTCTAAATCTTCGTAAGACTCAAGCAAGTTGACTATTTCATTATCAAATGTCCAAGCCAGTAGGTCATTGATATCTGAAAAATGGTAGTAAAAAGTATTCCTTGAAACTCCCGCTTCATTTGTAACATCATTAATTGTTATTTTTTCAAATGGTATCTGTCCCATTAATGTTTTCAGGGCTTGTGATAGGGCTTTTTTTGTCATGTTCATAAAAATCTCCTTGTATAGTAATTACCTTATTATAAAGTGTTAATGGTTAGATAACAAAGAGATTTATCAAAAATTGTATTCCTTTTTGAAAACTGATAAAATTACGAGTAAATAAAGTTTAGTGAGGTGAGATTTAATGGCAACAATTAAAGATATTGCAAAATATACAGGTGTTAGTCCAACTACAGTATCAAATGTGATTCATGGAAGAGATAGTAAAGTTTCACCAGAAACCAGATTAAAAGTTAAAACGGCTTTAGAGGAATTAAATTATTCAGCTAACATGGGAGCAAGACTTCTGGCAAATCATGGATCTAAAATTATAGGTATGATTATTCAAGATACAGAAGCAGTGACGGAAGATTTTTTTGATAACCCTTATCATGGGGAATTAATCCAAGCACTAGAATCTAAAATTAAAAAAGCTGGCTATTTTATGATGTTTCATCGAGTATCTAATTTTAATGAAGGGGCAAAATTAGCTGACATGTGGAATTTAGAAGGGCTGATTGTCTCTGGAACATCATCAAGGGATGTTCCAAAATGGCAAGAGAGAGTGTCGGTCCCCATTGTATTTCTAGATTCGTATGCGGAGGAACACCAGGCCCCATTTTTAAATGTTGGGATAGATGATCGTAAGGGTGCGTATCAAATGACGCAGTATTTACTTGCAAAGGGGCACACGCAAATAGCTTTTACTGCAAAAGGCCCATCACCTGATAATTGGCGAGGAGTAGATTTTGAACGCTCTGAGGGAGTAAAGGAAGCTATGCAAGAGGTGGGGGAAAAGGTGACACTGATTGCGATTCCACCTACCTATAAAAATTATCAAAATTTTGTCTCTGAGGTTTTAGAACCAGTTGTTAAAAAACATACAGCTCTTTTTTGTTCGTCAGACTTACTAGCTGTTCAGATCATTTCAGAATTCTATAAAAAAGGAATTTTAATTCCTCGAGATATTTCAGTAGTTAGTTTTGACGGGACATCCTATTCAAAGTATGCAACACCTCAAATAACAAGTATGTACCAAGATATACCTGAAAAAGCAGAAAAAATAATACAACTTTTATTAGAATCTATCTTATCGTCAGAATATATAACGAAAAAAAGCGAATTAAAAACAATTCTAGTTGAGGGTGAGTCTGTTCTAGACTTAAGATGAAATTGAAAACGGTTCAATTTCATCTTGACTCAAAAAAAAATAATGCTATATTTTATGCAAGTGTTGCGAAACACTTATATTTTTTATTTATAGGTGTGTCGTAACACCTTTAGGGGGATATCAAATGGTAAAAAGAAGTAAATTACTTAAAATTGTTTTAGGGATAAGTTTATTTTCTTTAATGGGATGTAGCTCAAAAGAGAATGATTCAAAAGTAACAATTGAAATTTTTAATAATAAATCTGAGAACCAGCAACTTATGCAGACGTTTATTAATGAGTATGAGGAAAAAAATCCAAACATTGATATTGTACTAAGTTCACCACCAGATGCTGGAACAGTCCTTAGAACTAGATTAGTAAAAAATGACATTCCAAATATTATTTCTTATGGAGGAGATATAACTTATACGGAGTTGGCTAACGTTGGTATCCTAGAAGATTTATCAAAAGAAAAGTTTGCTAACAATATTGTTCCAGCGTATAGAGATATCACTAAAGAATTGCAAAAGGATAAATCAAAATTATTTGGAATCCCATATGCTACAAATGCGTCAGGAGTTATTTATAACAAAGAGTTGTTTGATAGATATAAACTAGAGATTCCAAAGACATGGGATGAATTTATTAAAATTTGTCAATTTTTTGAATCTAAAGACATTACGCCAATTGAAGCTACTTACAAAGATGCTTGGACGTTGTCTTCAGTATTTAATCCTCTTACAGGTATTTTAGCTGAAGAGAACTTAATGAAAGATAGAAAAGATAATAAAACAACACTAAGTGAAATGAAGGATAGTAAATATATCTATACAGTGAAGCGCCATTTTATAGACATTTCATCATCCTTCATAGTAATTTTCTTAACTAATTTACGAACCAAACTCTTTTGTTTTTCATAATCCATTTTAAAAACTGTTGATTTCAAACCGTTCAAAACGTCGATTGCTTCAGATTGTTTTAATTCAGGTTTATTGCTTTCATTGTCCAGTAATTTACTTTCAATTCCCTTTTTTTCAACCTCAATTTCTTCTTTTTTATCATTCAAAAAATCCACAGATAAAGAGTCATCAAGATATAAAGAAACTAACTTCTCTAATTTTTTATCTAACTCTGCTAGACGTTTGATTAATAACGTTTCATCAATTTCAGAAGTCGGGTATTCTTCTTTAATCAACTTAGGGTTTAATCTAAGTTTTTCAATTTCATCTAAAATAGCCGTTTCCACGTCGTCCATTTGATAATCTGGAGAAGGGCAAAAATCTACTTTTTTCATTGTTGAATGCTTTTTATTTAAACGAGAGTGACATCTATAAACTTTAGTTCTAGTTCCGTCCTTTTTTATTCCATATTGAACTAAAGAAAGAGCTGCACCACAATGGCCACACCTAATAATACCTGAAACCATGTATTTAGCTTGGAAAGGTCTAGGATTATTGTTCTTCTCGTAAGCTTGTCTTTGTCTGATGTCCAACTCTTTTTGAACCTTATTAAAAACATCTTCTGAAATGATAGGTTCATGTAGTCCTGGGAAAACTAAATCTTTATATTTTGTAAAACCAGCATAAGTCGGGTTGTCTAAAGCTTGCCTAATGGTTCTATACGACCAGGGAATATCTTTGGCTATGTGACCTTCATCATTCAAGTGATCTTTTAGTTTAGTTATAGAAACACCGGATAAGTAATCCATAAAAATTCGTTTGATTATTTGAGCTTCTATTTCAACAATTTCAAAAGTATCATCTTTGTGTTTATATCCAAATGGTGCCCAATTCCAAGACATTGATTTACCTGATTTAGCTCGCCCTATTTTCCCCATAGTCATACGCTCTTTTATTTGCTCTCTTTCAAGTTGAGCGAACACAGCTAATATTCCTATCATAGCTTTACCAAACGGCGTAGCAGTGTCAAAGTTTTCGTTTAACGATACAAATGACACATCATTAGCACCAAAGACATCCTCAATCAAATATAAAGTATCTTTTTGAGAACGAGATAATCTATCTAGTTTATAAACAAGTACAGTATCTATCTTTTTTAATTTAACATCATTAATCAATTTTGAAAGACCGGGTCTATTAATATTTGCTCCTGTAAATCCTGCATCTTTGTAACAATCGAAAACTTGCCAATCTTTAAGCTCACAGAATTTTTTCAATTTATCGATTTGTTCATCTATCGAATAACCTTCCTCTGCTTGATCTAAAGTTGAAACACGTACATAAATTCCTACTCTCATTGTCTATTCCTCCTATTTTGTGCTAAAATAGACATAATTAAAGAAGCCTATCTTAGATAGATTTTTTGAGTTAAGCACATCTTCGGTCGCCAAACTGATGGGATGTGCTTTTATTATTTTAAATTTTCAATAGCATAGTTTGCTTCTTCTTCTGTGTATTTATTACCTGCATCTGAAGTAAGTTGCCCTTTAATCTCTTCGTTTGACATATTCATATCATTTTTGTATATTTTGGCTGATTTTAAGGCATTCTCTTTCCAATCAGCTGTTATATTATCTACTGCATATTGTGCTTGTTCCTCAGTGAATTTTTCGTAATCAGTTAATTGTGAGAACAGCTCTCTTTTTGACAGCGGCATTGAATTATTATACTCATTTGCCTTAGACAAAGCTTTTAAGTTTTCTTCAGGAACAACTTCACGCTTAATCTCATCTTTTTCCAAAACTTTGATATAACTTCCATGCATTCCATTACGTCCATCTTTTCTTACATTTACAGGATTTGTTATTCCTTCTGTGTTTAAATCAGGAACAATATATTCAAATTTAAAATTTCCATCATCATCTGTTTTATGATTGAAATCATCACCCAACCCAATTTCTGCATTAGGCTCTGTGGTTCCTTGATAGTAAATTTTATCTCCAGGTTTTGCTTCAAATTGAGATTTTTCTAATTTGATAGAAATTTTTTCTTTATCTCCAGTTACAGAGCTAGAAGTTGTTTCACTTGGTTCGTATGGTTTATCATTTTTATTGTTGCAAGCGGATAGTATCGATAATATCGATATTAGCAAAAACAAACTGTTTATTTTTTTCATTCTAATTCCTCCAATATGATATAATTTAAGTGAGACATCATATTGAACATCACTCAAACTTTGGTTGGTGGGAGTGGTGTTTTTTATTCGAATTCAAGTTCAGTTATACTATCATTAATTGCCTCTAAGAAATCATTTTCTTCAATAAATTCAATCCATTTTTCATAGCCATCATATCTTGGAATACCTATTTCAGTTTTAACTTTTTCGTAAGCTACTTGCATTGAAGATTTCCACATTTCGTTTATAGCACGATTAACCTTCTTTTCTTCCCACCTTTTCTTAGGTGTTCTTTTTTTGTTCTTTTCTAATTGATATTCAGTTGCTTTCTCAATAAAAATATTATAACTAATTAGGTTTTTCTCTAAAAAATTTAAAAACTCATTGATTGTCATAGTTTCACCTCTAACTTTTATTATCTATAATTTAAATTGTTTATTTCAGGCAATATGTAAGCATATATGTGCTAATCTTTTTTATGTTTGTACTACATAAACGACAACTTTTCCATAAATAACTAAGCTATCTGCTTCTTCATAATTGATAACAACATCAGTGAACGACATGTCCATTGAATCAGGTCGAAAAATGATTCGGTTATTTCTTGTATCATTTATGAATCTTTTTACAGAGAACTCATTATCATTGCTAAAAACAACAATATCATTATCAGCTAATTCTGAATATGATTCTATTTTCTTTACTGCGATTATTGACTTATTGGGTATTACATTATTCATAGAATCACCATTAACTGATGTGAAAAATATATCTGAGCTTCCAGCATGTTTCCCTAAAATTAAGTCAGGAATTGCTATCTGTTCATTATGATCCTCATCAAAAGCCTCAACAGAAGTAGGAACACCAGCAGCGATATTTGCATCAAAAAAATTATATTCATGAGTATCATGTGATATTAACGTTCTTTTATTTCCTCTATCTGTGATAGTTGAAGAAAGGCCTAAACCTAATGAATTTGCTTTATCTGCCATTTTTTCAAATTGATTTAATTTTTCTACTTTTGTTGATTTGTTTAGAGTAATAAGTTCATCTAATAACTCTTTTTTCATATCATAATACTCATAGTTTCTAATATATCTAGGATCAATATCTGATTTATCAATGTTAAAAGCTGCAGCAATTTTTTCTGCGTTATCTTTATTGATAGTCGATTTTTCAGTTAAGTAGCCGGATAGTGTAGACGTAGGTATTCCAGTTCTGTCTGATATTTCAGCTTGAGTTAATCCGTGAGTAATTCTTTTTAGATTTTCAGCTATTATTTTTCTGATTTGTAAATCTTCTTCACTTAGTGGTTTTCTTGCCATGTTATTTTCTCCTAACTTTTTTATTAAGTTTACCGTATAAAGTCGTTTAAAACAAGTATAAACACGTTTTATAACTTTGTTTTTTAATTAAAAAAACAAAAATAATCGTTGAAAACTCGAATAAACTCGTATAAAGTTTGGTTATGGATAGAAAGAGGTGAATTATTTGATGAAAAAACAAATAACTCTTGATGCAGCAAGAGTGAGGATGGGGTATTCATTAAAAGAGGCAGCAGAGCTCTTTAAAGTACACTATCAAACGTTATCTAGTTGGGAACAAGACTCTAGTAAAATGAAGCAAAAGTATGTGCAGAAAATACCTGATATTTATCATTTGCCAATCGAAGATATTTTTTTTGGTAATAAAAACGACTTTATACTAGTTTTGAAAAAAGAACATTTAGAAGTTTGATTAAATAACAATTATACGGAGGTTGAGATTGATGGAAAAAGATAAAGATGTTAAAGAACCTAGTTTCGTTATTAAAAACTATGACGAAACAGGAAAACTAATTGAAGACTTATCAAAAGTCGTTTTGCCGTTAGATTTAAGTCAATCTATTGCATTTATAATTTTTGGCAATTACTAGAGATTAAATAAGGAGGTCAACAAATGACAGACACACAATTTGAAATGTTAGCAACACAAGTTTGGATATTCATGTTTGGAGTATCAATTGGAGCAGCTCTAGTAGATTTTAAATTCTTTTGGTGGTTACCACTATTCATTATTTTAGTGTTAGTAGCTTACAGGATTTGGGCATATTTCATGTTTAGGAATGAGTCAGATGAACAGAGATAAAGTTGTAGCAAACATAAACGGTAAAGAAGTAACAAACAAAATTAAAGCAGCTAGTTTTCAAGATGCGGTTAATCAGTATCAACATTTGGAGTTAGTGAGTATTGAGAAAGTGGAGGAATGAGGTATTGAGTAAGAAAGTTGTAATACCTGAATTTGTAGCTGATTGGATGTTGAATAATAACGATCCCATATTCGAAATATGCGCGTGGGCAGAACATTATTATGATAGCCGCCAATGTGACGATTTAAACTTAAAACTTGTACTTGAATGGTATCAAGAAAATACAAATGAGTTTTATCAAGCAGTAGTTAATGGGTATGAGATAGAACAACCACAAAAATATTACTGGCGTGTTAAAAGTGAGCATTTAGTGACTTTCTCGGGTTATAACGGGTGGTTATATCTAAACTTATATCAAAAGGATAATGAAATAGAGTTAGATACAAAAAATGAAACACTATTCAAAAAAACTCTATTCACTATCCAGGAAGCAAGTGAACTGCTAAATGATGATTTTGATAAATTTGAAAAAGAGGAGATTGAGAAATGAGTAAGAAAAATAAAGATGGTGTGTTTAGTCTATTAAGGCAAATTTTAGCAGAGCAAAAGAAACAAACAAAAATACTCCAAGCTATTGAGAGTAGCCAGGAGCAAGCAAAAAGAAATTGGAAATCAGCTATTCCAAAAGAAAAAGTGTTTTCTTGTATACCTATTCCGCATCATCAGGTTAAAGAAACAAATGACTTTTTATTAATTGATAACTTTCCAATATCTTTTGTTGTTAAAGACTCAGTAAAATCAAAAGTCTTATCAGAAGAAAATGTACTAGTAACAGTTAGTTTCATTGCTAAGAGTTTTGAAGATGTTACAACAAAAAATGATTGAAATGTAAAACAAAATTGAAAGGTGGTGAGGAAGAGTGAGTCCAGAAGAAAGAATCTTACAAGTGACATCCAATTTACCTAGAGAAATAGCATTAAAAGTATTAATGGATGTAAATAAACGAATAAGTGATTGGCGTGCTTCGGGAGGTTCTGATGAAGATGCGTATATAGATCAACAAATCAGGTATGCAGAAAATGTAGCAGCTGCTTATGAACAAAAAAAGACTGATTCGCCTGCAAGCAAAAATCAGTCATAACAAAATATCTATTTGAGGAGAGTGTAGCAAATATGACACAAGAAAACAAGTTGGAACTAATCAATTATTTGGTAGAAGAACTATCAAATGAGTGTGAGAAGCAAGGGGTAACGCATGTTGTAGCAATTAACGTAGACAAGAACCACGTTTTAAATGGTGGCGGAGGTAACGCAGGAGAAATGATTGAGTGTGTCACCTCTTTAGAACAAGTGATAGAACAACAAGTCGGAATGTCTTATGATTTCCTGCGGGAAATTGTTATGTCAGAAGATAGCTGCGATTGTCCGAGATGTAGAGATCATCAAGAAGAATTAACTTCATCAACTGATGATTTGATTGCCGATTTCTTAGACACTCTATTTAAAACTGCGACACAAGGAGGACGATCTAAATGACAGAAATTAAAATCAACTGGATTCACTACAAAAATTTCAAAGGGTTCAAAGATTACAAGTTAGAACTTAACGGTCAATCAGCTCGTGCAATTGGTCCAAACGGTTCTGGCAAAACCTCATTAGCTGATGGCCTTTTATGGTTATTATTCGGAAAAGATACAACAGGCATGACGTTGAATCCTAAACCTCTTGATGATGACAATAATGAAATTTTAGGATTAGAGCCTACAATCGAAGCCGAACTGGTTATTAATGGTGAAACAACCAAGTTAAAGCGAGTTGTAAAAGAATACTGGTCAGCTAAAAGAGGCGAATTAGAAAAGACAAGAGGAAACGATAAAACTTTTTATTATATTGACGAAGTTCCATTAAGCACAGAACGTGAATGGAAAGAATTTATTAATAAAATCAATAATCCTATTTATATCCAACTAATGATTGATGCTAGTTTTTTCATGAGAACGGAATGGAAACAACGTAGGGAGATCTTGATTAATTTAACCGGATTAACTGATGAAGAAATAATTAATATGGACCCTGAATTAAAAGAGCTTGAAAAAGTTCTTGATGGAAAGACGATTGACGAAAAAAAGAAAATGTTAATGGGTGAAAAAACAAACCTAAAAAAAGATATCGAAGGTCTTCCAGGTCGAATTCAAGAAAATGTTGATATGATTGAACGTCTTGAATTAGATAACGTTGATAAGAAAACAGTTGAAGAAGAACTTAGTAGCGCCCAAAAAGAACTGGAGAAGAAAGAACAAGAACTTTCAGCTGCTGAAAATAGTGAGGTTAATAACCAATTTAACGAAGAAGTATCTTCTTTAAAAACAAAGTTGTCTGAAGCTAAAAATAAATTTTTAACAGATGTTAACTTCTCTACTGAAAATTTACAAAGAGAAGTTAGCGATATTCAAAATAACGGCATTAAGCTAAGAGGTGAGCAAGGTGATTTATCACTAGAAATAACTTCTTTAACTCAGAAAATGACTGGACTGGAAAAACAACAAGACATAATGCGAGAAGAATATCGCGAATGGAAAGCTATGAGTTTTGATGAGCATAAAAAAGAATGTGCTATGTGTGGTCAAAATTTACCTGAGGATAAGATTTCTGGTATGGTCGAAAAGTTTAATGCAGAACGTTCTGACGCACTTGAAAAAAATATAGCAGCAGGAAAAAAGATGGGAACAGAAATCAAAGAGCTAGGGATTTTTCTTATTGAAAAACAAGACGCGCTATCGCAAATTGACAAAAAAATTGAACAGTCACTTTCTCAATATAATCTTTTAAATGAAGAACTAGAACGTCAAAGAATTTCAGCTGGAACATTTGAAGAATCGAAAACATTTAAAGAGATTAAAAAAGAAATTGATGAAGTTCAACAGAAAATATTGAATGCTAAAGCTGGTTCGGTTCAAGATAACCAAAAATTAATTGAACAACGTGATGTAGCAAAAGAAGATGTTCAAAAATTAATTAAAGTGGTTATGAAATTTGATCAAGTAGAGCCAATTGAACAACGAATCAAAGAACTAAAGGAAGAAGATGGCAAACTGAAAGCTCAAAATCAAGAAGTCGAAAAACAACTTTGGTTGATTGATGAATTCACTCGTAAAAAAGTGAAATATTTGACTGATTCAATTAATAATCACTTTGAAAAAGTTGAGTTTAAATTGTTTGAAGTTCAGAAAAATGAAGCTATCAAAGAAGTGTGTGAAGCAACTTATAACGGCGTTGGCTATTCAGAAGGAGCATCGACTGGTGAACGTGGTAAATGTGATTTAGATATTGTTTCTGGTCTATCTCGTGGTTTAAATATTCAAGCACCATTATTTTTAGACAACGCTGAATCAATTACAACAGGCATTAGTTTTAATGGTCAATTGATTCAATTACTAGCCAAAGATGAAGAATTTAGAGTGGAGGTTGGAGGTTAATGGATTTAGTTAAAGTAGAGAATTTCACGAAGCAAATAGGAACTTTAAAAGGAAGAATAACTTACATCAAAAAACAAATAAGAATTATTAATAATGTGGAGCAGGTTGAATTTAGAGGTGACAAAGGAGCTTCCTACGAACATTTTAAAATCACTGAAGAAAGCCGTTTTAAATTAGAACAACCATTTGAAGTTTTTAAAATCTTAGCTTTAAAAGAACTGAATGAAGAACTAGAAGCACACGAAAAAGAATTAAGCGACTTTATTAAAAAGGGGATAACAGACAATGACTAATCAAGCACCAGCAGTTTATAAATCACAGTTGGCAAAAATCAATGATACTTATATGCCACAAATCGAAACACAACTACACGGAAACGGAATCAACATGACTGAGTATCAACGTACTTGCGTTATTAATTCAATTTCTTCAATCAACGAATTACTCGTTAAAGAAGGATTGACGATGAATAAAATTGATCAAAGCAATTTAACTCAAACATTAATGCAAGTTGCAGCACTTCAATTAAATGCAACTGCTACACCTAGAGAGGTTTATTTTATTAAACGAAACCAAAAAGTTAAAGGTGGCGAAGCAATTCAAGTTATTGAAATGGGAATTGAAGGAGACGGAAACGACGCAATTTTAAGTCGTTTTGGACGAAACGTTAAACAAGTGCATCGTCATTGGGAAGTTAGAGAAGATGATGGTTTTACTTATCCAGGATATTCAGGGCTAATAGTTACTCCTCCAACTTGGAGTCCAAAAGGAACTGGAAAAATCATTCGAGTTGTTTATCCTGTCGAATTTAATGATGGCCAAGTAGAGTTCTTTATTTCAGAGCGTGAAGACGTTAAAGCAAATCTCTTAGCTCACATGTATAACAACTTAATGTGGGACAACAAAAAAGTAGAAAAGAAAGCAAAAATTAAAGAGTTCGCTGAAACTCATACACTAGATGAAATCTTAGATGATGATGATATGCAAACTCTTGGAAATATTAGTCCAGCTTGGAAAGAGCCACAAAGCAGAGAGTCAATGATTGTTAGAAAAATGAGGAATCGTATTGTTAAGAAAATTCCTAAAGACTTCTCCAATGCTTATATTCAACAAGTTGTTGATGATATCGATGATGATTTTCAAACAAGACAACTAAAACGAAAAGAAGCAGAAATTATTGACGAAATTGAAGAAAATGCTAACACAGAAGTTTTTGACCCACAGCCAAAAGTTGATGAAAAGCCAAATAATGTTGATGAAAACGGAGAAATTCATGAAGGAGAATTTACCGATATTGACCAACAAACTGAATCAAACGAAGAAACGAGTGATCCATATTGATTTCTATAAAAGTATTTGGTTCAGGAAGTAAAGGGAATGGCTATCTAATTGATGATGGTCATTCTCAACTTATGATTGAGTGTGGTGTAAATCTTAAAACTGTACAACAAAAAATGGTGTATGACTTTTCTAGAGTTGTTGGATGCTTAATCACTCATGAACACCGTGACCATTGTAAATACGTTCCACAATTAATTGATTCAACGTCAATAGATTTTTACTCAACTCAAGGAACGTTTGAAGCGATGGCTGATGATAAATTTCTTCAAATTCATAAAAATGATTTTTATCGTTTTAATTTCATGAAATACAAAGAAACTTACTCAATCGGCACTTGGTTCGTTACTCCATTTGAGACGAAACATGATGTTAAAGAGCCATGCGGATTTTTGATTGATAACACAGCAGGAGATAGATTAGTTTTTATCACTGATAGTTATTACGTGAAATATCAATTTCCAAACGTAAGCCACATGATGGTTGAAGCAAATTATTCAAATAAGATTATCGATTCAAAATTAGGTTCTGAACATTTTGAAAGAGTCTTAAAAACTAGAATTAAATCCAGTCACTTTGATTTCGATAACGCCTTAAAATTTATCAAAGTAAATAAGAGTCATTTGTTGCAAGAAGTTTGGTTATTACATTTATCTGATTCAAATAGCAACGAGAAAGAATTTAAAGAAAAAATACAAATTTTAACTGGTGTTCCAGTTTATATAGCTTAGGTGGTGATGTAGTCATGGGCAAGGGTTGGATTACACTCCACCGAAAATTATTAGATAAGCCGATTTGGTTTGAGTCGACTCCAGAACAGAAGACAATTCTTATAACCCTTTTGTTAATGGCAAATCACAAAGAAAAAGAGTGGGAATGGCAAGGCATGCCTTATAAAGCAGAACCAGGTCAATTTGTTACTTCTTTAGACAGTATCAAGAAAAAATGTGGTAAAGGAATATCAACACAGAATATCCGAACAGCCATAGCACGTTTCGAGAAATACGGATTTCTAACAAACGAATCAACAAAGCAAAATAGGCTTATAACCATTGTCAATTGGGGAGTTTATCAAGAAAAAAACAAAGAGCTAACAAAGGAACTAACAGACGGCTCACAATCAACTAACAGTCAGCTAACAACTAACAACAATGTAAACAATGTAAACAATGAAACAAATGTTGTTGTTGTAGAGGAACCAAAAAATGTTGTTCAAGCTTATGAGCAAGTTTTCGGAATGGCAAACTCATTCATGATTGAGAATTTAGATTACTGGAGTAAAGACCTAAGTCCTGAATTAGTTATAGCTGCACTTAAAGAATCGGCTGAGGGGAATGCTTATAGCTTTAAGTACACTGAGAGTATTTTGAAAACTTGGGAGAAAAACAACGTTAAAACTTTAGAAGATGTTGAAGCTTTAAATAAAAAGTTTGAAAAACAAAACGCTGGTAAGTATCAACAGTTAAATAAATCGAATAAGTACCAACAAACTAATCAACCAATTCAAACCAACTCGGAGGTGAGCTATTAAGATGAATTTTGATTTATTAAATCAAGTAAAAAAGACTAGTGAAATTTGTCAGTTTCACTCAATACCATTAATACAGCTGAAAGACAAACGACCTTTTTGTACTGAATGCCAAAGGGAAAAAATAGAGAACAATGAAAAAGAAATGCTTGATAGAGCTGTTAAAGAGAATCATTTAAGAAGAACAGTTCAGATGCTAGAAAAAGATTCAATTATCGGCGACCCTACGCTTTGGAATGCTTCTTTTGATAATTACTCTACTGACAACGAAGAAACGGCAAAAGCTTTGAAATTAGCGAAAATTATTGCTGCTAAATATGTTGATAAAGAAAGTCAGTTCAACACGATTTTGACTGGAGTACCTGGTGTTGGTAAAAGTCATTTAGCAATGTCAATTTTAAAACTGGTTAATGAAAACTTTGACGGTAGTTGTTTATTTGTATCGATTAGCGATGTTTTAAGACTGGTAAAAGATAGCTTTAATAATCCTAAAAGCAAATACACTGAAAATAATATGACTAATTTATTAATAAAAGCAGATTTACTTGTATTGGATGATTTTGGGAGTGAATCAAGTTTTAAAGCTGAAAACACTGAATCTAGTGAGTACAATCAGAAGTTTTTATTTAACGTATTAAACGCTAGGACAAGAACAATTATTACAACTAATTTAACCAGTGACGAAATGTATAAAATTTACAACGGAAAAATTATCAGTCGTCTACATAAGGGAGTAGAAGGACACATAATCAAATTTACGCAGGCAACAAAAGACAAACGAAGCGGAATAAGTTATTAGGAGGAGTTTAATGTTTAATAGTACTTTTTATCCGTCGCCACCAGCAGTTGTAGCTCTTCTTACTGCTGGTTTAGATAAACGACATAACAAAATATTAGAGCCATCAGCTGGTAAAGGCGATATAGCTGAAGAATTAAAAAGAAATTGTCAAGAAGTAGAAGTTATAGAAAAAGAGCAAGAGTTGTGTTCCATTCTTCAAGATAAAGGTTTTTCATTAGTGGGATATGATTTTTTAACTTTTGAAACACATACTGAATACTCTGCTATTGTTATGAATCCACCATTTGATAATGGTGATAAACATTTAATACATGCTATTAAAATAGCTGAGAATCAAGTGATAGAAAAGTGTGAAATTAGAGCTATTATCAATGCAGAAACAATTAACAATGATTTTTCTAATACAAGGACAGAGTTATCAAATTTAATAAATAAGCATAATGGATCAGTAACGTTTCACGAAAACTTATTTAGTCAAGCTGAGAGAAAAACAAATGTTAAGACAGCGATAGTTAAAATGACAATAGAACCAATAAAGAAAAAAGTTTTGTTCAGATATGATGACATTGTCAATCAAGTTAAGAAAAGTAAAACAGATTATCTAGAAACAAGCTTGTCAACTATTATTAATCAACAAGAAATACAAGAGCGAGTTTATGATATAAAAACTTTAGTTAAGCAGTATGAGTATCATATTGAATTAATAAAAGATATGTTTGAAAGCCAAAAATCTATTGATTACTTCGAAGAATTATTAAGTAAAGATGATAAGAAACTACCTTCTTTCTATGAAGGTAAGCATCAAGATATGAACAACATGATTGAATCGTTAAGAAGTAGATACTGGACAATGATTTTGAAAACAGATGAATTTAGTAAGAATCTTACTGCTTATGGTAGGCAACAGATTCAGAAGCAAATAGAAAATGCTTCATCACTAGAAATAACTTTTAGCAACATTGAAATGCTGTTAATGGCAGTTTCTCAAAATTCAAATCAGATTATTTTAGATAGTTGTGTTGATCTATTTGAACGAATAACAAGGTATCACAACAAAGAATACAGCACTAATATCCATTATTACAACGGTTGGAACACTAATGATGCTTTTAAAGTAAATGAAAAGTTCATCATACCTTTAGGTGGGTTTTATGGTTCGTTTGATGATGGTGAAAGAGGAATTGGCTATAAGTATATAAACGGAGTTAGAACTCAAGAAATAGCTTATGAACATGTTGTGTATAAAGTAAAAGAATTTGTTATGGACCTAGTTAAAATGTTCAGACTTATTAATAAAGAAATAGATGATAATTTTAGAACGATTAAATTAGGCGAGTTCGAGAGTGATACGTTCCGGTTTAAGATGTTTAAAAAGGGAACTGTTCATTTTTGGGTGAAAGATTTAGATTTGTTGGAAAAATTCAATGTCATTTGTGGCCAACAATTTAACTGGATACCATCTGATGATGAAATAAAAAATAATAACGAAGCTAAAAGTTTTATGAATAAACAATTTAATAGATATTTGAAATTAGGAGCGTGATTTAATGTGCAACGAATGCTATGGAAGAGGTATTAAACATCACTTTGACATTGATTCTGGCATTGCGACAGTCGGACCATGTAAATGTTCAAAGAAGAAACCAAAAGGCAACTGGAGGTTAGAATTAGCTCACAAGATAATGAAAGCCCAAGGGTTAAGTGAAGCAGAAGCTAAAGAATATGTAGGGATATAAAAGGAGTGTGAGGAGTTGGAATACATCGAAAAGCTTCAAACTATGCAAGAAAATGCTAAAAATCTTGAAAATTTAAGTAAAGAAGAATTAATTGAGCTGGTTGAGTTACTTCTTAAAATGAGTATATCTCAAGAAAAAGGATATGCTTATGCAGATGAATTAACTCAAATGGTTCATAAAGGAAAAGTTGAATCTTATCAAAAAGCACTAGTTGATGTCGTTCATGCTAATTCGGTGTTGCTCGAAAATGTGAATAGATTCGAATTGATTACAACTTTAAAAATTGATGATGATCTAATAAACGACCTTTTAGACCAAGAAGTAAAAATTGTTATTGAAAAAGGGAAGGGAGCAAACAATGAGTAAAAGTCCAACAGCTTTAAATAAGCGTGGTAATAAAGTTTTATTAGATGGCTACACTTTTGATTCAGAAAAAGAAGCTTTATTTTATGAAAGATTTGTAAAACATTGCGGTTTACCTTTTGAGGTTCATCCGAGATTTGTTTTAAATGATTTACATTCAATCGACGGAGCTAAAATATCAGCAATTGCATACTCTCCCGATTTTATTATTAAGGATCATGACGGTAATTGGCTTCATGTAATTGATGTTAAAAATAGTTTTGGTACTTATGGAATAGATCAATCAAATAAATTGAGATTCAGACTATTTGCAATGAAATTTAATCATCCAGTTGAAGCAGTAGTTATTAGAAAAAATGATTTCAAAGTAATAACACAAGGTGTTACAAAAGTTTTAAATGAAAAGAAACCATTTATTACAACTAATTTTAATTATAAATGGCAAGATGCTACTAACTATTAGGAGGAAAACTAATGACAGAACAAGTAAGTTTTAGTCCAGAAGTTAAAAAGGTGACAAATAAATCAAACGGGAACACAGAAGTATTATTAGTAATTAGCAACTCATCATTAAAAGGAAAAGCTGACGATTTAAACGAGTTTTTAGGGAAGACAGTTAATATCATGATTGTTCCAGAAAACTACAGCTACAACGTTCCATTTGATAATTCAGTGAATAAACCAACAATGGAGTATAAAGTTTATGAAGATGGAACAGTTCAGTTAGTTAAACAGGAACAAACTCAATTAGATGTTGATGGTAAAGGTAATGTTGATATCGTTCAAAAATCTTTCTCAGTTGATAAAGAAGTAATCGATGAATACATTTTAAACGCTGGATCATTTAGTTTCCCTGGTGAAGTTAATCCACGTGAAGTGCTGCAACAATTAGCACAAGGTGTAAGCATGAACGAAGTAGCTGCAGAGTTAGAGTTCTCAGAGTCAGCTTTAATTAATGAGTTAGAAAAAGCTAGACGTGAACTAGCACCATTTGCTGATGCATGGAAAAAAGCTAACGCAAGCGGCAATGTTTTACCAGTAGAAGAAACTGAAAAAGTGGAACAAGAAGAACCTGTTGATACGACTGATGTTGAAGATCCTTTTGTTTCAGAAAATGATGAAAAACGAAACACGGAAGAAGAAGTTGAAGAACCAAGCGAAACTGTAGAAGTAGGTGAAGACGATGGAGAAGCAGCCCCTTACTAATATTCCAGAAGGTGAAAGAGATTTAAGGATTGTTGTTTGGGAGAATATAGAACGTTTTAGGAAACAAAAAGGTGTATCAATTGAAACGTTTTGTGAAGCTAACGCTTTTCCGATAAGAACTTATAGAAGTAATTTGGAAAACAACGGAGCTACTGTATCTTATCCAACAACACAAAAATTTGCCAAGTATTTAGGAGTAAACACGATTAGTCTGTTTGAAGATTGGAGTGAGTAGATGAAAGTCACAGAGTGTGGTTATTGTGATTGTCCTTTAGCACCTAAAAACATTGATGGTGATTTAGTTTGTAGTAATTGTAGTGCAGAATGGGCAGACGCAAAATGTGAAAGAGAATTAACAAAAGAAGAGATAGAAGAAATAGAGTTATTACAAAATGGTATTTATAGTGAATATGATTTTTAGATAAAAAAATAGCCGAGATTCCTCCCGACTTCGACAAAGTTATTATATCACAATAGGAGGAATCAAACGTGGCTTTATTTGATGTTAAAAAATATGAAGTTCCAGATCCTAAGAATGTAGATATCGAAAAAACCAAATATAACGTTGGGGTGTTCATGCAAGCTTATTTATCGGCAAGAAGTAGAGTAGGGCAACCAAGAGAGCCAAAAGTAACACAAAGCTTTTCTTTGATTCCTCCTTCTACAGCGAATAATGATTTTGAAGCAGAACAAATATTAATTGAAAATGAAGAGGCTAAAGAAGAATTCAATTATTTACATGACCTTTTTATTAAAGGTTACGCTTCAATTCAACATCCGTTTAAACCTGAAATAAGCGAACGCAGGAAAAAGATATTCTATGACCGATTTATCTTAGGAAAAACCATTTATTTATCAGCTCAACGAAGTTTTGTGAGCGAAGAAACAGTGAAACAAGAATCAAACATAGCAATAATTCAATTTTCGTCAGCACTCGAACTTGTAGTTTTTAGTTAAACTAGCTATTTACTTGCTACTATATACCTAAAAGTTACCTGTCATGTACCTAGAAATCGAGTTATTATGTTAGTGTAGTAATTTATCAGAAAAGAAGAAAACTGGTTGCCATACCAAGCCCCTCCTTTGAAGATAATGCCAAATGTAAGCATCCAATTAATTTTGGGTGCTTTTTTAATTGTAAGGAGTGCTGCTAGTGAAAATTGAAATGATGAAAATCACTGAATTAAACGAAGCTGAATATAATCCAAGAGTTAAACTAAAAAAAGGAATGCCGGAATATGAGAAGTTAAAAAAATCTATTCAAGAATTTGGCTTTGTTGATCCACCTGTTTTTAATATTCAAACTAAAAATTTGGTCGGTGGACACCAACGAGTGCAAGTTGCCAAAGATTTAGGTTATACACAAATTAATGTTTCAATTGTGGATATGCCACTAGAAAAAGAAAAACAACTTAATATTGCACTCAATAAGATATCAGGTCATTGGGACGAGTCGAAACTAACAGAGTTACTCGAATCATTCGATAGCGCACAATTAGAATTGAGCGGGTTCTCTGACGTTGAATTAACAGATTTGATTGATAATATGAATAAACCTTTGACGCTTGCAGACAAGGTTAAAAACAACCCTATCAACTCCAATTTATTTAACTCTTTCTTATTTCCGCCGTTCTCTTATCTTGATACTAAGTCTAAAAGATGGCTTGATAGAAAGAACTTATGGAAATCAATAGGAATTAAAAGCGAACTAGGTCGTGAAGATAATTTAGTGTTTAACGACAATTTAAAAGCTCCAGGATTGGAAGGCACTTCAATATTTGACCCAGTTCTTTGCGAATTAGCTTATCGTTGGTTTACACCATATAAAGAAAGTAATGTTTTGGACCCATTCGCTGGTGGTTCTGTTAGAGGGATAACAGCAAACATTATTGGCCACAATTACAACGGAATTGATTTAAGAAAAGAACAAGTCGAAGCTAATTATAAAAATGCTGATGAAATAGGGTTAAGTAATATTAATTGGATTTGTGATGATAGCTTAAATATGAATAATCACTTTGAAGATAATTCAATGGATTTGGTTTTTACATGTCCACCTTATTTTGATTTAGAAGTTTATTCTGATGATAAATCAGATATTAGCAATATGGATTATGAATCATTTGAAAAAGTTTATGCTGCTATTCTTAAAAAGGCTTCAACAAAGTTAAAAGAAAATAGGTTTGCCGTTGTCGTTATTTCAGATGTCAGAGACAACAAAGGCTTTTATCGTGATTTAACTGGATTAACTAAGAAATCATTTGCTGATGAAGGTTTATTCTTCTACAACGACTTAATTTTATTAAATACTGCTGGTTCTGCCGCATTAAGAGCTAGACAAAGCATGAACAATAGAAAAATAGTTAGGATTCACCAAAATGTTTTAGTCTTTTATAAAGGAAATCCCAAAGAAATTAAGAACCATTTTGAACCCTTAGAAGTTCTTGAAAATGATTTAGAAACTCTGCTGGAATCCCTCGAGGAATAAGGTCAAGTACGTTATGCTCTTTGTGAGGTGATAGGAAATGAATAAAGAATTAAGAAATTTAGCAGAGGAAGCAAGAAAATCTTACAGAAGTAAAATTATTGATCGTGATGAAGCAATAAAACAAATTAATCCTTTTGTTGAAGCCTACAACCAAAAGTCCAAAGAGATAGCCAAAAAGTACAATCAAAGGGCTAAAACAATTAGTGTAGCTTCATTTTTAAGATAAAAAAAGAAGCCGAGTGCATCAACACTCGACTACTTCAACTAGGATTACTCCCAGAAGACACAGAGACAAGACCGACGTCGGTTTTTGGAAAGCTCTGTGTCTTTACTTATTCTATAAGAAAAGGGATGTAATCACAATGGGAACAAACGAAGAATTATTAGCTTATGAGATTGAAAAGGCGTTAGAAAAGGCTGAATCAGTCGAAGAATACAAGAAAATAATCAGAATTGCTCTCGGCAAGTGGTTGTCTAACTTGCAATCAGGGGAAATAAAATTAAACAGCGTGTCCGATTTGAAAGTGTTAATCGAAGCAGATTTAATGCTTAAAGAAATTGAAGATTGAGAATCAACTCAATTAATAAAGGGTGTGAGGTGGTGTGAAAATGAATGAGTAGCGAAAAGAAATCAAAAAGAAAGCAAGCATTTGATATTTTTAAAGAGCATGAAGGAAATATTGATTTAGTCGAGATTGCTCGTTTATTGGATAGTCCACCTGGCACAGTTCGAGGTTGGAAATCAAAAGACAAATGGGATAACCAATTAAACGGAACGTTCCAAGAAGAAAAACGGAGCGTTCCCAAAGAAAAAACGGAACGTTCCAAAGCAAGAGGTGCACCTAAAGGAAATCAAAATGCTGTTGGAAATGATGGTGGCGCACCAAAAGGAAACAAGAATGCCGTTAAAACTGGTGAATATGAAACAATTTATTCTGAATACTTAACTGATGAAGAGAAGAGTTTATTTGGCCAACAGATTGACTCTTCTTTTGTTTTGTCACAAGAGATACACCTTTTAAGGATAAGACAGGTTAGAATGTTGAAACGTCTTAAAGACGCTGAAAACGGCTTAAACGAAAATGAAAAAACTATCCTTTATGAATTACGTGGAAGAAAGACCATGATTGAAGCTAAAGGAAAGAAAATACCTGTTGATATTGATAAAGAGTTGATGAAAACAGAAGTCCAAGAAAGCACCACTAGAAAGATTGATGATGTTTTAAGGATTGAAGATGCCTTAACTCGTGTTTCTTCACAACTGGCAAGGGCAGTTAAGCAGTATGACGAGAGCTTATTATTTGGTGATAAGAAACTAATGCTTGAACAACAAGTGCAAAAACTTAAAGCAGAAGTTGAAGTATTGCGTGGCTCTAAAGAGGGTAATGAGGACGCAACAGACTGGAAAGCAGCATTAGCTGAAGCCGAAAAAGAATTAAATGAAATGAGTGATATCTGATGAATATTCAAAACAACAGTGAATTAAAACAACTCATTCTAATTTGGCGAAAGTATCCAGTTATCTTTGCTAAGAACGCACTAGGATTTATTCCTGATGAATGGCAATCTCATGCCTTAAATGATATTAGAGATAATCCCCAAGTAGCTATTGCTTCAGGGCAAGGGGTAGGTAAGACATCAATTGAAGCAGTTATTATTTTATGGTTCTTAGTTTGTTTTCCTAACTCAAAAGTTATTTGTACGGCACCAACTAAGCAACAATTAATGGACGTCCTCTGGGCAGAGGTTGCTAAGTGGTTAAATGATTCAATCATCAAGAACATTCTCAAATGGACTAAAACAAAAGTGTCAATGGTCGGTGAAGAGGATAGATGGTTCGCTACTGCAAGGACAGCAACGAAGCCCGAAAACATGCAAGGGTTTCATGAGGACAATATGATCTTTGTTGTTGATGAAGCTTCAGGGATTGAAGATAAGATTTTAGAAGCTATTTTAGGAACATTGTCTGGTCCGAATAATAAAATTGTGATGATGGGAAACCCAACTAAAACAACAGGTGGGTTCTTTGATGCGTTTCATAAGGATAAAGAGGACTGGAAAACAAGAAAGGTATCATCTTTGGACAGTTCTAGGACAAGCAAGAAGAACATTGAAAGACTTATTCGTAAATACGGAAAGGAATCTGATGCCGTTCGAGTTCGTGTGTTTGGAGACTTTCCAGCTGGTTCAGTTGATACATTAATCAATATTGCTTTAATCGATAGAGCAATTGAAACGGAATTTAAAGCAGAAACAAATCAAGCTATTAATCGTCATGATACTTTAGATATAGGAGTGGACGTGGCAAGGTACGGTGATGATAAAACTCACATTGTGCCAAGAATTAAAGGTTATTACTTTGATAGTGAAGACCACGAAAAACAAAGTTTAATGGTTACAACAGGAAACATTATTGATTTAATGAGCCGATACTTAAAGACCTTTAAATATATTCAAACTGTTTATATCAAGATTGATGATACTGGTCTTGGTGGTGGTGTTACGGATAGATTGGCCGAACAAAAAGAGATATTAGAACAACGATACGGAGTTAAAATCCATGTAATACCAGTCAATAACGGAGAAAGAGCATTAGAACCTGAATACTTCATGAATTTAGGTACTCAATTGTGGAGTGATTTTAGAGATTTATTAAACGATAATATGAGCCAATTCATTCAAGGTAAAGAGTCATTAATTAAATTGCCTGATGATGATGTTCTTAAGTATCAGTTACAAAGTAGAAAGTACACGTTTGATAGTTCTGGTCGTATCAGATTGGAATCTAAAGACAAGATGAAAAAAAGGGGATTAGAAAGTCCTGACTATGCTGATGCAGTTATTTTAGCAATGTATCGACCGCCATTAGCACAAGTCGAAGTTTCAGATTATTAGGAAGGAGTGATCAAGTGGCGAAAGGTAAAACAATTAAATCTTTGGATTATGAAAGCTTTGCCAAGTTAATTAAAGGCAAGGTTTTTTATATTGACCGAAACACTGAAGTTACAGCTGATGTCATTAATAATTATGTAGATAGCCATCAGAAACTCATGCCACTTTATGATTCTTTAGAAAATTTATACTATGGCGCTCATAAGATTTACTATGAGGAAAAGAAAGAAGACGGCAAGCCCGATTATCGAATTGCTGTTAATTTCGCAAAATATATTGTTGATACATCAAATGGTTTCTTTAATAGCAGCTCTATTCAAATTACACATCCAAGCCGAACAATTACCGAAGCTATCGACTTATATCGAAGGATTAACTCGGAAGATGACAACGATGCCGAAGTTTCAAAATTATCAACAATCTACGGTCATGCTTATAAATTTACTTATGAAGATCAAATAGCCGAAAAAGTTTTAAATACTGATTTACATCAAATTGATTCATCAGAGCCTAAAAAGAATTTCATTCAAAAAGCCGTTGATTTTGTATCTGGCAACACTGAAAAAGATGAATTTAAGAAGGTAGAAATACCACTAAATAACATTAGAACAACTTATGTTAAACCGACAGAAGGGTTTGTTGTTTACGCTAATGACGTAACAAGAGAGCCTTTATTTTGTGTGGTTTATTCAAGTGTTTCAGATGATGGGAAAGAAGTATCTGCCAAAGTTTATAAGGCTGATGAAGATGTCGGTTATTGGTTTAATAGAGATTCGCAAGCTTCGGTTATCTTTGAATCAAGTAAGGAGTCAAAAGAAGTTGAAGAGTTTAGCTATAACTTAAAAGGCATTCCTCTGACTGAATTCATGGAAAATGAAGAACGTATTGGAAGAATTGAAACAGTTGCTAACCTTATTGACGCTTTTAATAAGACGATAAGTGAAAAAGCTAATGACGTTGCTTATTTTGCCGATAACTTACTTCATGTTGATGGGGTAAAGCTTGATGAAAGTCAAAAAGGTGACATGAGAGATAAAAAACTACTTAATACATACGCTCAAAAAGGAAAAATTGGAGAGTCCGGTGTAACTGCTAAGTTCCTAGATAAGCCGAATAATGATGAAGGACAAGAGCATTTACTTGATAGGTTAGAACGTCTTATCTATCAAATGGCTATGGTCTACAACGCCAATGATGAAGATTTCAGCAACGCAGCAAGTGGAATTAGTCTTGAATATAAGCTTAAGAACATGAAGAACCTAGCTCACACTAAAGAGCGTAAGTTTAGAAAAGCATTCAGACGTCAATATGAAGTCCTCTTTACTAATTGGGGTTTGGGTTATGAGTATTTGAACCTAGATTATAAATTTAGCTTTGACATTCCAATTGATAAGAAACAGTTAGCAGAGATTGGAAACTTATTGGTTGGCCAAGTATCAGACAAGACACGCCTTGAAAATATGCAAGGCATTGTTTCAGATGTCGACCAGGAGTTAGATCGATTAGCAGAGCAAGGAAAGGATAAAACTTCTAGTATTGATGAAATGTACGGATTCGGCAAAAATCAGCCACCTAAGAAAGAAGTGACGGAAGATGAAGAATGATATTAGTTACTTCTCTAAGCGTGAGCATAAGGCTACAAAACAATCAAATAAGCGTATTGAGAAATCTAGTCAAAGTATTAATCGAATTCTTTTAGAACAAGAAAAAGTCATTGAACAAATGATTAATGATCTTTACATGAAATATAGTAACGCTGAAAAGTTAAGTTATGCTGAAGCTCAAAAAGCTGTTAGTGCATTTGATATTAAAAAGTATGAACAAAAGGCAGAAGAATACGTTAAGAACAAAGATTTCAGCTCAACAGCTAATTATCAATTGCGTTTATATAATGCAAAAATGCAGATAAGCCGACTAGAGTTGTTACTTAATGAAATTCACATTGAGATCGCTAAAGGTTATGACCTAACAGAATCAATCATGCAACAAACTTTATCTGATGAAATCAAGCAAGAGGTTCTAAGACAAGCAGGTATCTTGAATTTAAGTGTTTCAGATATTGAAAGTGCTATGAATCGATTTCTTGAAACAACTCACAGAAATGCTAAATTTGCTGATTTTTGGGGCAAAGACTTATCAAAGCTTTACAACGAGTTAGATATTACTATTAGAAATGCCTTGATGAATGGTGAGAACCCTAAGAAGTTGATAGGTAAGGTTAAAAATTTATTCAATGTGACTAAATACCAAGCCAAACGATTGTTACTAACCGAAACAACATTCAGTCAAACTAGAATACAATTAGCAGCATTTAAAGCAGCAGGCTTCACTCATTTCAGATTAGTTGCCGAAGCTGGTGCTTGTGATACGTGTTCAAGTTATCGTGGCAAGTCATACAGTATTGAAGAATGGCTCAATCTTGGAGCTATTCCACCAATACATCCAAATTGTAGATGTACTTTAGTTCCCGATTATGAGGGATTTGAAGATAGATATTTAGATGATTATAAGGGGTGATAAGTTGAAAATACCATTAACAGTTAAAGTTGGACCAGTTAATTATGATGTAGTTGAAAAGGCGTTTATTGAAATTGATGGGAATAGAAATTATCAAGGAGCTTGTTTATATGCTGATACAACAATAGAAATTTTGGAAGATATTAGTGATGAAAGAAAACCTGATGTTTTTATCCATGAATTAACTCATGCCATATTTTACGAAGCTGGTTTTGAAGAGCAGGACGAGGATATGATAAACCGTGTTGCTAAAGTTTTACACCAAGTTATTAATGATAATAATTTCAAGGAGTGAGCTTAATGACATGAAAAAGAAAGTAATCGGCACAGTAGTTCGTGATGGTATTTGTCTTGATACTGACGACGAGTTGATATTTAAAGCATTGAGAAATAGAGCTTTTCAACTTGAAAGGAAGTTAGAGCGAGGAAATATGACGCCGAATCAACGTGCTATGACACAAGATGAATATGAAAGAACGTTTGCATTAACTGATAGGTTTAGGAGGAACTAATTATGAAATTTAGAAAGAAACCAGTAGTTATTGAGGCTGTTCAGTTTTTAGGGTTTGAAAGTAACGATAACTTCTCAGAACGCCCAGATTGGTTGAAAAAAGCCATTTACAAAGATGAAACAGTGAAATTATTTGGAGAACCCAATAAATTAACTATCGAAACTTTAGAAGGTCCAATTTATGCAGATATCAGCGATTATGTTATCAAAGGTGTGCAAGGAGAAATTTATCCATGTAAGCCAGATATTTTTGAAGCAACTTATGATCAGGTGCAATAATGAGTAAAAGCTTATTCGAACTAGTAGCGAGTCAGGTTGCTAAAAACACAGCTCAACCAATTGCAAGAGAAACAGTTGAAATATGGGACCCTATCCAAAAATGTAAAGTAATTCGTTATAAAGATGAAATATTGAAAGAGTTATATAAAGATCTATCAATTGGAGTCATTCAAACAATGGAATACGGAGCGTAGTTAATGCTAGGCTTTTTTATTTTGTCTCCCAAGACGTTATAAATGCGAGAAGGCTCCCAAGCCTAAATAAAATGCGAGGAGAATTAACATGAGTGAAGAAATCATTGGAACAACTGAAACAGAAGAGGTTATTGAAACTGGTGCACAAGTAGAAACGGCTGAAACTGATCCAGTAGATTCAGACAAAGTTGTAGAAAAGTTACAAAGTAGATTAAAGGCTGAAACAGCTCAAAAGAAAGATGCTGAAACACAGTTAGCTGAAGCGCTTGAAAGAATCAAAGAGCTAGAAACAAACCCTAAGAAAACAATCAAAGAAAAATCAGATGAAGATAAAGTGATTGAAAAAGACAAGGAAATTCAAACTCTTAGAAATCAAATCAGAGCTTCAGAAATTACTAAACAAGCTGATGAAGTTTTAAAAGAAGCAGGCTTATCAGTTCCACATGAAATGTTATCAATATTGGTTAATGCTGATGAAGAAAAAACATTCAGTAATATTAAATCATTTGTTGACTTTGTTGGTGGAATTCGTACTGATGTTGAGAATGATATTAAAAACAAGGTTAAAAATAGTCAATATCCTTCTTTTGCTTCAGGTAAGAAACAAACCGGTAATCGTGAAAAAATCTTAGCCATCAAAGATGATGCTGAAAGATTAAAAGCGATTGCTGATAACAAAGAATTATTCCCAGAACTATAAAAAATGAAAAGAGGAAATTAAATGGCAGAGCAAAATATTAATGTAAGAGACGATTTTGGAGCAATTCAGAAATTAGATTATGTTTTACAGTTTGAAAGAAATATCAAACAGTTTTTAGAAGCATTAGGTGTAGTTAATTTAATTCCGTTGGCTCAAGATCAACAATTAAGAACGTATACTTGGGAAGTTGATTTAGCGAATGGGAACGTTGCTGAAGGTGAAATTATTCCACTTTCAAAAGCAACTAGAAAACCAAAAGACTTAATCGAAGTTCCGTTAGAAAAATATCGTCGTGCCGTAACTGTTGAGGCAGTCAGACGTCACGGTTTAGAAATTGCTAAAAGATTAGCAACTGAAAAAATCACTAATGAAATTCAATATGGTTTACAAGCTGATTTTATTGATTTCTTACAACAAGCAGCAACTAAAAAAGGCGCAACTAATCTACAACAAGCCTTAGCATTAGGTTGGGGATATTCTAAAGAACAATTTAAAAACATGGGTGTTACTGATTATGTGACATTTATTAATCACATGGATTTAGCAGAGTTCTTAGGAAATGCTCCTTTCCCATCAGGAACAAAAACTGACTTCGGTTTCACTATCTTGAAAGACTTTTTAGGAACTGGAACAGTTATTGTTTATGATGATTGTCCAAAAGGAAAAACCTATACTACTGCTGTCAATAACATTGGTTTAGCTTTCCAAATGATTAACGGCTCTGAAATGGGTAGTGAGTTTGAGTTAGTATCTGACGCAACAGGTTTTATCGGAATTGCAGAAGGTGGCGTTAAGACTGACAACGCAACGAAAGAACATTTATTCTTAACTGGTACTAAATTATTTGTTGAGATTCCAGAAGCTGTTGTTGAAATGACAATCACTCCTGTAGCTCCTGAAGGTGACGGAACTAGAAGTTTTGCAGGTCAAGCAATGGCACCAGGTTCTTTTGCAAATGAATTAGCCGAAGGAATCAGATTAGGTTTAGAAATCAAAAACGAAGAAGTCGAAACGGCAGCTAAACAGGCAGTTGAAACTATTGAAAAAGAAACAACTGCTGAAAAAGCTAAAGAAACAAAGAAAAAAGATCCAGAGTCAACAAAAGAAGATGAAGTTCAAACTCCACCTAAAAAATAGGAGGTGTTGAGAGTGGAAGAAAACAAAGAAGAACAAGAAAAGGTTCTTGAATCCATTATCACAGACGTTAAAGATTTATCAGAAATAAATGATGATGTTTACACTAAAACGAAAACGTCATTTGATTTAAGAGTGAAGCTAACTTATAAAGAGTTGGCTTCTTTAATTTCAGATGGCATTGTTCCTGAAAAACTTCATTTTATCGTGATAAATGTATCTTTAGCACGTTATAGGCGTAAAGGTCACGAGGGCATGGAGAGTTACGACCAATCAGAGCAAAAGCTTGTCTATACTGATAAATCGGATTTTAATGATTATCTAGGGGTTATTGACGCTCACAACGAATCGTTGAAAGATGATGAGGGAGCTGGTTATCAATGGTTTTAATCGATAACGACATGGAAAACAAAGAAATAGTTGTTACTTTTTACGATTCAAAGCAAGTTAAATTATCAGAAGAGGTTGTGAAGGCTACTGCTTCAAGTGCGAGATTATCCAATGAATTATTTGGTAGTCAGAACATGGCTAACAATCGTAAATCAGAAGATTACATCATCCGACTTCAAAAACGCTTTGTTTTAAAGAATGGCTTTATCTTGCTTAAAGACGGAACAGTTCTTTCAATTACTAAAAACATTCCACTATCAAATGCAAGTACATTTTACGCAGTTGTGGCTTCCAATTCTATCAAGTGGGACCCGAAAGATGAGTAATATTGGTTATGAAATAACTTTTGAGGGATTAGGCGATTTACAAGCCACTATTGAGGAAGCGGCAGACTTAAAACCTGTTGCAGAATTAACCAAGACTCACACTGCTAGAATGTTACAAAACGCACAGCGTAGATCACCAAAAGACACGCGATTTTTAATGCGAAGTGGTTCGCTTTCAATTGAAGACGCAGGTTTAACAGGAATTGTTGATTTTTACGCAGAATATGCAGCCTATCAAGAATATGGCACGCGTTGGATAGTTGGTAAATTTTACTTGAAACAGAGCTTTGATGTTGAGTCTAGGCTTTATTTATCAAGTTTAGAAAGGATGTTTAATTGATGAATAATCCGTTTATAGAAGTACATGACAGACTTTTGGAGCTGTCAAATGAATTAGGATATGAAACCTATGACTATCTTCCTGAGGAGGATGTGCCGTATCCTTTTGTTTTTGTTGGGGAAATGTTCACGTTAGACAGACCAACAAAAGACAGAACACTTGCTGACGCTTCAATAATTATTCACGTTTGGAACTTTAAAGAAGATTCGAGGAAAACTAAAGAAATGTGTTTTGAGCTGTCTAAAGCGTTTATTGAGCGTTCTAAGACGGCTCATTTTAATTGGCAAGTTGTCGATAGGCAAGGAAACTTTATTTTTGAGAAAGATGAATTAAGTAACTCAACACTTTCTCATGGAATTTTAGAATTTACATTTAAAACTACTTAAGGAGAGATATAAATGGCAGAAGAAACAAAAAACACAAAAGTTGATTCAGTGCTTGGTGAGAAAAAGAAATTAATGTTTAGAATTGTGAGCGAACGTGCTTATAAAGCAGCTGCAGTTTTAGGCTTACAAATTACTCATGAATGGTCAGAAGAACGTTCATCAGAGCAAGAACAAACAAAAGACGGTGCTAAAGCTAGTGCTGGTTCAATGACTGAAAAAATCAGTTTAGAAGGGTTAGCAAATAAAGTGACTGATCCCGATGTAACCAACGTTGATAAAATGTTGCACCACGCTTTCCGTGAAGGCTTAAAAGTGGAAGTTTGGGAAGTAGACTTTGAGCAACAAAATACTGTCGAGGGCGAAAACAAAGGTAAATATTATGCTCGTCATGGTGAAGGTTATTTAGCAACTCGAAGCAGTTCAGCAAACGTTGAAGGAAATGCCGACTTGAAATTAGAAATTAACATTGATGGAAAATCAACTTTTGGTTGGGCTACTGTTGATGAAATTTCGGAAGCTATGGCGAAAGAGTTCTTCTATGACACTATTAAAGACGCTAAACCTGTTGAGGGCATTACATTGTATGATGTTCAAACAACAGATACTCCAGCAGGTCGTAGCGTTAAAAATGAAACAAATACTGATAAGGACGGTAAGAAATAATGGCTAAAAAAGACAATATTTACAAATTACCTAAGAAATTGCACGATATTCAAGCGAAAATTAACGGAAAGGACGTCAACTTTAATTTTGGTTTGGCGTTCTCTATGTCTGTTCAAAATTATAATGCTGGAATTGTTGAAGATCCTGTTTCAGTAACTGCTGGGGCATTAGTTGATGGTGATTTACAAACATTAACTGATTTAATCGGTTTTGCTACTCAACATGCTGACGGTGTTTCTCAAGATGGCATTGAAGAATATTTAATTAAAGTTGCTAATGAAAATAAATTGGAGGAATTATTTGACAATTTTTTCGACAACTTGTTGGTAAATCCATTCTTGAAACAGTCAATGAAATTGAGAAAAGAAAATCTCTTGTTATCAATTCAAGCAGTGAAGAATCAAAACGAATTGGAGAAGGAATTAATCGAACTTCAAATGGCGAAAGCGGAACAGGACTTCAAGTTGGAGAAAGAAAAACTGTTGAAGGAAATGGACGACAACAAAACAGAATAACGTTTGATGAAATTTGCGTAGAGTTGTGGACTAACTATCCTCAACTCTCTTTTTTTGATATTCAGACAATGAGCGTTTCAGAGTACAACAATCGATTAAAAGCTGTTCTTCATAGAAAGAATGACAAAAAAGAACTATTGGCTCATTCAGCTATTTTTAATCGACAAGCGCAACTTACTGAAAAACCTGATAAAGATGGCAATGCCTTTTTTATTGTCAAAAGTTTAAAAGAGTTATACGACCATGAAACGCAACGAAAATTAATTAATGGTGTTATCCCTGAAGAGGTTGTTAAGCAGATTACTAAGCAAGAAAAAGTAATGAATGACCGTAAACGTGCTATTGAGATTGAAAAACGAGTAAGAGAAAGGTATTCAAGAAAGGAAGTGGAACATGGTTCAAAGTAAAAGTGTAACAGCGGTACTTAGAGCGAAAGACAGTGGTTTCACTTCAACATTCAGAAAAACCAACTCATTGCTTGGAACTTTAAGTGGCAAACAACAGCAAGCGACAAGTACTTCAAAAGGTTTTCTAGGTGGAATTAAATCCGTTGCAGTTGGTATGGGAGTTTATAAAGCTGCTGCAACAGTAGCTAGAACCGTTACTAATAACTTATCCTCTGCAATGAGTCGTCAAGATACTTTATATTTGTATAACCGAAATTTAAAGCAGATGGGACACAGCGCTAAAACAGTTAGTGCCAATCAGAAACAATTATCTGATGCCGTTATGGATACTTCATATTCTTTAGATGCGGTGGCAAACTCAACACAATCATTTGCTAATAGTAGTGTCAGTTTGAAAAAATCAACTGAATATTCTACTAGGTTTATGGATCTTATTTCAAGGTATGGTGACGGTACGAACGAAACCTACAAACAAGTAATGCTTCAAATGAATCAAATGTCCTCAAAGGGTAAAGCTAACTTGGGAGATATTAAGTCAGCTGTTGAAGCTCAAATTCCTGTTTGGTCGATATTATCAAAACAAACTGGTAAATCAATGGGTGAGATTCAAGATGAAATATCAGCTGGTAAGTGGTCGTCAGAGAAGTTCTTTGACACCTTGATGAAAGGTTCAAATGATGCAGCAGGAGCCGCAAAAGACGGAGCTAATACTTGGTCAGGTGCTATCGGTATCATGAAATCACGTTTTGCTCTTGGAGTAGGGGATATTTTAACGAGTGTTAAAAAAGTCGCTACAGTGTTCACAGGAGACGAGTTTGGGCTTTATAAGGGTATAACTCAATTAGGTTCATTTGTCCGCTCTGGCTTCACAACAGCTGGAGAATACATTGAAAAATTCGCTATGGCTTCTATCCCTTATATCAATATCTTTAAAGGTGCTATTCAAGATATTAAAGGACCAGTTACCGAAGCTTTTCAAGCAGTAATCAGTAACGTTGGCTTTATGAATAGTAGTTTTAGCAAAACGGATGCTTTGAGAGGTTTCTCAAATGTTGTTGGTTTTGTTAGCGATAAAGTTATTCAATTATCAGGGTTCATTGAACAAAATAGTGTTGTTATTGGCAAAGCTATTGATTTAGCACCACAGTTATTAACGGCATTTATGGCTTTGAAAGGAATTTCAGCAGTTGGCCAAACGTTTGCATTATTTGGTCACAACTTAACAACTAATGTAATTAACAAGTTAGAAACATTGAGCCAAGCTAATGAAATTGCTAGTGGAGCAATTAAAGGTTTAGGGTCAACAATAAGTGGTGGACTTCAAAGTTCATTTGGAATGGCAGAACCAATCATTTCTAAATTCACTACAAACTTTAAATATAGTATGTCAACACTTGGAGAATTTGATGATAAAGGCAAGTTCTTAAACTTTACAAGAAGTATCGGAGAATCGTTGAGTAGCTTGTTTCCTAGTTTTGATTTATTCAGAGCTAATTTAAGAACAAGTAAATCTCAATTAGATTCATTGGGAGGAAGTTCAGTAGGTAATTTCTTTAGAAGTTTTACAGCTTCTTTAGAACTATCAAATGGCAAATTACTAAGTTTTAGTAATTTTGTAAAACACCCAATTTCAGGACTTAAAAGTTTTGGTGCAGGTTTGATTGAATCAACTGGTAAATCTAATGTTTTTGCAGCTGGTATTTCAGCAGCAGGAACTAAAGTTGGTTCAGGATTAAAAGCAATGTCAACAATGGGAATTGGCGCAATTAGATCATTAGGTGCTGCAATGTTAGCTAATCCAATAACGGCAGTACTTTTAGCTATTACTGCAGCAGTTGCATTTACGGCAGTAGCCTGGAGAAATAACTTCATGAATATTCAAGGGGTTATTAAATCATTTACGGCTGGAGTCGGTAATTCTTTAAGTTCAATGAAAGGTATGTTCACTGGATTAGAACCAGTTATCAAACCAGTAACTAATGCTTTTAAAGGGTTAGGGAAGGTATTAACTGGTGTCGTTTTAGTCGGCGTTGCAGCTGTTGTTGATATATTTAGAACTTTAGTTTTAGGTATCACAACAGTTCTTAAAGCAGTTCAAGCATTATCATTTGGAATGACGGGGCTTTGGAAAAAAATAAAAGGAGACTCAAAAGGTGCAGATGAATCATTTGATAAAATGAGGCAATCAATTGATGCAATAGGTGACGGCTTCGACAATTGGAAAAATAATAGTGCCATTGCGTCGACTGGAAAAGCTCTTGGTGAATTCGGTAAAACTGCTGATGACACAAGTAAAAGAGTGACTGCTTCGTTTGATTTATCTGCTCAAAGAGTGACTGATTTTAGTAATCAGTTCAGCACTAAGATTAGCGAGGTAAACTCTAAGTTTGGAGAGCTATTTTCTGGTGAAGGTAGTTCGGACAGACTGAAAGAATACACTGCCAACGGCATTAAAATATTAACTGAATTTGGCGAAAAACAAGTAGCAGTATCAGAAAAATATAATGAGTTAATGCAACAGGCGGAGCAAGCTAAAGGTGACGAACAACAAGCTATATTAGCGAAAGCTAATAATTTGCTATTAAGCGAAAACAGAACAAGCAACGCTTCAATGTTGGCTCTATATAAAGAGTACAGTAATCAATTAAAAACTAACAAAAACATTGAAGGACAAGAATTAACAGCCGAGCAACGTCAAGCTTTAAGAGAGCAAACGAATGCTATTCGTGAAGGTTTAGCAGAACAAAATGAGTTATATGTTCAAGCTTCATTAAACAAGCTTGAAATGGAAGGTAAGTTAAACGAATCAGAGCAAAAAGCAGCTGAAAGTAATTTAAAAGCATTGTATTCAAGTAAAAAAGAACAGATATCTTCAAATGAAGATCAGATACAAGAATTAATTGCACAACGTAATGAAGCTAAATCAGAATCAGAAAAACAATCTATTCAAGTTCAAATTGATACTTTGGCAGCAGGAAATCAACAGTTGTTAGAACAACAAATGTCTTACGGAGAGCAACAACTTGCTTTACTAATGAATGGTAATGAGTTAACTGCAGAAGCTGTTACACAAGGTTTAGCTTCAAGAAAAGATATCACTGACGAACAATTAGGACAGATTTTCCAATCATTTGTCAATTCCAATACAAGTATTGACGAACAAATGGCTTTACTTGGTGGGATTATGGAAAATAGAGGATTTGAAGGTTCTCAATTATTAGGAGAAGCATTGCGTTCTGGTAATTTATCTGCGTTAGGTGGAGAACTTACTGCCGAAATGGAAGCAGGTATAAGCGGCTTACCAAACAGTATGTTTTGGGGTGGTAATTCAGGTAAAACTATGTTTATTAATGCACTTAAATCAGGAGATTATGCTGGAGCTGGAAAATTCATTACTGAAAGTGTTGACGGTTCTTTGAAACAAGGAACGACCAATGCGGGTAAAGAAGGTGGGGACACTGGAGAAAACTACGTCAAGAATTTAGAGAATCAAAAAGGACCTGCTAAGACAGCGGCAACCAATGTGTCAACTTCGGCAACAGAAGGTCTTAAATCACAACATTCAAAACAAGAAGAGGCAGGGAAAACAGCAGGAACCAGATTTACTACTGGTGTATCTTCTCAAGCTTCGTCTGCAAGAACAGCTGGCGAAAGCCTTGCTAATGCAGCATATAATGGTGCTAATTCTAGAACTGGAGAATTTAATTCAATAGGTTATAACATGGGAGCAGGTGTAGCTTCTGGTTTGAATAGTTCACTTGGGGAAGTTTCAGCAGCAGCTTCGGCTATCGCTGCAGAAGCAGAAAAAGCAGTTAAAGCAAAAGCTAAAATCAAATCACCGGCACGTCTATTTATTCCGTTAGGTAACTTTATGGGGCAAGGAGTCGGAGTCGGTATGCTTAAAAGTGTCGGCTTTATCAAAACTAAAGTCGCTGATGTTGTTTCATCAATTCAATCGGAATTTGATAGTAATCTAGCTACAAGTTATGAAATGAATTTAATGACAACTAGCGATTTACAAGTAACTCATAGCCAAGACAATTCCTTTACAAATTCTCTAATTAGTGAAGTTAAGTTATTAAGAGAGTATGTGCAAGAACTTCGTATGCAGATTTATCTTGACACTGGATTATTAGTTGGAGAAATGGACAAAGGTCTTGGAGAAGCAAAAGATAAAAGCGGGAGGTATAAATTATAATGGTTGAAATAAATGAAGGTATATCTTTTAGTAAGTTTAATTCAAAAAGTCATGGTTTATACCTCGTTGAGAGGGAAGCTCCCTCACCTTCTGAAAAAGAAATAGCTGAGGACATTCCGTTTATGCAAGGAGTTCATGATTTTTCGATGATGTTAGGGGAAAGAATTTTTGATAACCGAGACATTAAATATGTATTTAAAAAGTATAACGTTAACTATGAAAATAGAAAAATACTTGAAAATCGAATTAAAGATGAATTAATGAGCGTTGGACAAGAAGCTATTTTTGATACGCATGACCCAGCATATTATTGGTTTGGAAAAGCGAAAAGCGTAAATGTAGATGATGATCATGAAAAGAATAAATTAGTGGTAACAATTGTTTTTGATTGTTACCCTTTTTTATTAAAAAACAATGCTTATTTTGATGATATTTGGGACACATTTAATTTTGATTATGATGTTGCGAATTGGTCACGATACAGAATAAATGGGAAAAGAACTATCACGTTAATTAATACAGGAAGTACAGCTGTTAGTCCAACTGTAATCGCAAGTAGTCCAATGACCGCAATTATTGATGGTGAAACTTATTCAATACCAGTTGGAACAAGTTCAAACGTATTTATAAAGATATCGAGAGGGATAAATAAAATAGTTGTATCTGGAAATGGTGATATAAGCGTCTTGTTTAGAATGGAGTTGATGGCTTAATGTTTCGAGTGATTGCTTATTCTGATTATCAAAAAAAAGACCCAGTAATCATCCATGAACCCGCTAAGTATGGAAATAAAATTTTAAAAGGTGTAGTTGATCAAGAACTAAATGCTATTCACACATTTGATTTTAATATTGCTCAAAATAATACTTACTATCGAAAATTTTCTTTATTGAATACGATTATAAGCATTGTTGATTTAAATACTGACAAAATAGAATTTGAAGGAAGAGTTGCTGATGAAACTACTAAAATGAGTAATAAAGGTGAAGTTGGTCAAACAATACTTGTAGAAGACAAATTGGCTTATTTACATGATTCTTCTCAGGAATACATGAGAACAACGTTGATGGATACTCCTTCTTATTTTAAAAAGCTAATTGCTACTCACAACAAACAAGTTGAGCCTCATAAACGTTTCACAATAAGGAAAATCACAGTTGATACTAATTCAGGTAAGGTTTATCGTTCGATTGGCTACGCAGATACATTTGACACAATTAAAGATAAGTTAATTGATAGGTTGGGTGGTTATTTAGTTTATGAAGAAATAGATGGTGTAATGTATCTTGATTATTTAAAGGATTACGGAACATTTGATACAACACCGATTCAAATAGCTAGGAACTTAAAAGATGCTTCTAAAAGTACCACGCCTGATGAACTAGCAACTATAATCGTTCCTCTTGGGGCAGAAGTTGAACGTAATCATGAAGAAACTGAAGCTGAGAAAGCAGACAATGATTTTAGCATCGAACGAATAACTATTGCTTCAGTTAATAATAATAGTATTGAGTTAGTTGATGATAAGTTAGTTAAGCAATTTGGAATAATTAGAAAATCAATTGAATTTCCAAATACCACAAATAAAAATGTTCTTAAAAACCAAGGTTTAAGCTATTTGAAGAATCAAAGAGTATTATTAGTCGCTTGGGACGTTGGCGTTGTTGAATTAGGTTTGATTGATAATAGATATGAACTTTTTAAACTAGGTAATCACCATACTGTGTACAATCCTCTTTTATCAAATGAGGAGCAATTACAAATTGTAGCTAAAAATTTAGATGTCATTCATCCGCAAAGCACAACATTAAAAATCGGAAACCAAAAGAAAACTTTATCTCAATATCAGAATCAGCTAGGGTCGCAACAGAAACCAATAGAAGAAATAAAAGAGAGATTAAAAACAAATAGTTCCGAAGTAAAAGAAGTGAAAAATAGTTCTGAAAATCAAAAGCAAGAAATCACTCGAGTAGAAGGGATAGCTTCAACTGCAAGTACAGAAGCTAATTCAGCAACTCTTGTGGCACAAAATGCAGAAGCTAGAACTAATCAACTTGATCAAGATATGAAAGAGCATAATGCGCAATTACAACAACAAATTGATGAATTGAGGGAATTAATAAATAAGGAGGGGAAAAAATGAATTATTTAGAGCCAAATGGTGGTGCAAGTTTTAGAGATACCGTTCCTTACCCTAATGATATCCCAATGGAAAGAGAAGGGTTTTATACAGATCCTACAGCTGTACCAGAAATTGAAGAGGCTATTGAAAAAGGCTATAAAGATCAGTTAGCTTTGAGATACGCTCAATTCATAAGAGAAAAAATGTATGGTGTGGATGTAAGAGAAAGTATTTCAAGGTTTGGTCTATGGCTTGATGTAAGAACTAACTCAGTTGAAGCTAAGGGAAGTCAAATAAATTTAGAGTACAACAAGATAAAAAAAGAACTTGAAGATTTTAGGGAACAATTCGAATTAATCACATCTAGTAATACAATTGATGGTGAAGTTAAATTAGCTCGTCATTCACTTTTTAGTGGAAAAACATATCCATCTTTAAAAGCTAGGTTAGATTTTATGGAATCAGAACACTATTTAAGTGTTGCTGGTGAAATAAATACTGCTAGAACTTTACTCGATGATAACTTCTCTAAAAATCACACTACACGTAAAGTTGGTAGTATTGCAGATCCAACTATCAATTATCCTATTATTATCGCAACAGTAGATGATAATAAACAAGATAGATTTAAATTAGTAAAGGTGGGTGTTATCTAAATGGGAGTTCCTAAAGTAAGATTAATGTGTACGAATGAAGATGACACGAAAGAACAAGTTTATCCAATCACACATATTAATGCAGTTGATGGACTATCAGAGGTGTTGAAAGGTAGCAGTACCAATTTGGGTGTGACTTCAATCAATGGTCAATCAGGAGACGTTACTCTACCAGTTTTATCCCAAAGTGATTATTCAAGAATTATGACAATGGTTAACGCCTTTGAAAAAGGTGAAATCGGCGGAGGGAATGGGAATATTACAGCAGAGAAAGTAGGAGAATTATAATGGCAACAGATATTATGCAATTAAAGGTTGATGGCGTTGGTGTATATGTAGAGACTAACGCTAAAGCAGTTAAAGGTTTAGATACTGCAATTGATGAGAAGCTGATTGATTCGGGTTCAGGAAAAGTAGAATCAGTTAACGGTAAAACAGGAATCGTTACGTTAGCCGCTTCAGACGTAGGAGCTATGCCAAAAGACACACCTATTCCAAACTATGTTAAAGCAACTCAGACAACTGATGGTCTTATGAGTAAAGAAGATAAAAAGAAATTGGATGGCTTACCAAATATTACATTTGCGAAAGTGGGGACTGTTTAATATGGCAGATATTATTAGATTAGAAGAAAATGGTGTTGCAAAATATGTAGAAACTCATGTAAAAGCTATTGCTGGCTTTGATGAATCAAAAACTTTATTTAATGGTGCAGCGCAGTTAGTCGGTTCAGATAAATATTCGTATAACTATGACGAAATGAGATTGGGGGTATTTTTACAATTTTCAAGATATGATCCTGGTGAAGGGCCTCTAGATTATGGATATTCTGATTTTTTTATTCCAAAACAATCTATTCCGTTAATTGAAACGAAAGCTAGATTTTTAGCTATGCCTGACAGTGGTCAGAATACAATTAACAAAACAGTGAGGATTACAAAACAAACTGTTTATGGAGATGATATAAACAATTCTGATCCAGCAAATAAGTGGTCGTTAAGAAAAGTAGTTGTTATTTAGAAAGGAAGATAAAAAATGTATTTTGTTAAATTAAATGAAAATGGGTTTATCAGTTCATGGTCAACCGTTCAATTTGAAGATTCAATTGAGGTTCAAGCAAGTGATGAAGTGGTTGGGTTACTAAATTGTGTGGAAGTTAAGGACGGTTTAGCTATTTTAAATCCTGAAGAACAAGAACAGCAGATTAAAAATGTGAAACCAGATGAATTTGAAGTATTAAAAAAAGAAAATGCTGACTTGAAATTAAATCAAGAAATTCAAAATCAGGCAATTGCAGAACTTGGCGAAATAATTTCAACGTTAGGTGGTGAGTAAGATGGTTAATTTTTACGTGATGAGAATTAATAATGAAGAGATGACAGTCGAACAAGTGCCTAAATTATGGCGAAAAAATGTTGAAACTAAATTAAGACAGTTAGATTAATTTCTAGCTGTTTTTTATTTTCATTAGATCAATATTAGAAAGGTTAGATGGTTATTATGAAAAAGAAATTTCTAGAGTTAATGGAACAAACTGAAAAACTAGCTAATATTGTTGAAAAATTAAAAAAAAGAGTAAAAGAAAATGAAGAAGAAATAAAAGAACTTAAAGAAATGTTGAACACTCATAATTGAGTGTTTTTATTTCGTCAAAAATGAAGAAAAGGTGGTAAAAATGTAGAATGAACGAACCAGTTTTAGTGGCATTAATAACATTAGTAGGTTCTGGAATAGGAACTCTTGGAGGGGTTTTAGTTTCTAGCAAACTTACAAATTATCGTATAGAACAATTAGAAAAGAAAGTCGAAAAACACAATGATGTCGTTGAAAGAACCTTTAAGTTAGAAGGTCAAATGAGGGAAGCAGAACACGATATTATGGAAATGAAAGGGAAGAAATAATATGAAGAATACAACATATGACAAATTGAAATGGATGGCAATTATTGTAATTCCTGCAATTGCAACTTTTGTTGGAACAGTTGGTGTTGCAACTGGTTGGCAACAAACAGATTTAGCAGTCACAACTATTACTGCAGTTGGAGTCCTGTTAGGTTCTGTTTTAGGTGTATCTAATCAAAAATATAAAAACGAGTAGTCCTTATTAAGTTAAGGGCTATTTTTTTATATTAAAAATCAAAGGAGAATGAAAATGAGAAAATTTAACAAGTATCTTTACAGTGTTTTAATTGTAATTGGGATGATGGTTCCTGGTCTAGCACAAGCCTACGAAACAGAGTATAACTATAATATTCCACAAGGTTTAACTGGATATGCAACACCAAACTATGTTGTCAGTCATGAATCAGGTAACGGAAATAACGTGGGGCCAAACTCATTAAACAATGAGGTTAATTACATGACTAGAAATTATGGTAATGCCTTTGTTACCCATTGGGTTGGTTCTGGTGGTCGTGTTGTTCAGCTTACGCCACCTGGTAAAGTTTCATGGGGAGCTGGGGCAAATGCTAACTGGCAAAGTTATGCTCAAGTCGAATTAGCAAGAACTAATGATTATAATACATTCCAAAAAGACTACGCTTCTTATGTTGAATTGTTACGTGATTTAGCTGGTAAAGGTGGAATTCCTAAAGCACTAGATGAAGGCGGACGAGGGATTAAAACTCACCGTTGGATTTCATGGAATTTAGGTGGAACAGATCACACAGACCCTTATGGTTATTTAAAATCATGGGGAGTATCTGAAGATAAGTTTAAATCAGATATTAAGAATGGTATCAGCGGTGTAGCTCCTAAACCTAATCCAGTGCCAACAAACCCAACCATTAAACCTGATGGAAGTGCTGCAATTCCAAGTAAAGGTGATACCGTTAATTTTACTGGAACTAAAGATATTTATGGTACTAATTTATGGGTATCAAATCCTTATCAAGTAAAAGTAATTAGTGGTAATAGAGCAGTCTTAACTAAAAATGATGGTATCTTTGCAGCAGTTAATGTCAAAGATTTAAAAGTTGTATCTTCAACTAAGCCAACTACTCCAAAACCAACTACACCAAATTCAAATGGAACTTATTCAGGTTTCACTAAAGAAACTGCTAAATTTACAGTAACAGTAAATGAAGGAGTACAAGCTCGTGTAAATGGCTATGGATTGAGTGCTAAAAAAGGTGGAGTATTACAACGTAATCAAGCTATCAATTATGATGGTTGGGCTGCAAGAGATGGATACATTTGGGTTCATTACAAAGGCTATTCAGGAGATGATCTATTTATTCCTGTCAGACCTATTAGTCAAAACGCATGGGGAACATTTAAATAGAATAGTAAAAGCACCTCTTTCTCATTAATTTGAGTTAGAGGTGCTTTTTTTATTTCCTACTATTATATTTGTAAAACAATATATTTACTATCCCTTATCGAAGGATGGGTAGAACCATTAGAGAAATTGTCTGAAGTAATGACATATACACAAAAGGATGCTATGGGAACAGGGTATGCAGATGGGACACAAGCTTTTGCAAAAGGAAAATCAGCCATGATCATTAATGGTACGTGGGCTATACCTGAAGTACAAAAAGCTAACCCTGAGCTAGAAGTTAATATTTTTGCACTGCCAGCTAGTAACAATATTTCAAAAAATAAGGTAACAAGTGGTGTAGACGTCATGTTTATGATAGGAAAAGACACCAAGAATCAAAAAGAATCCAAAGATTTTATTGAATTTCTTTTAGAGAAAGAACAAGCTCAACGATACATAGATACACAATTTGCTTTTTCAGCACAACAAGGTATAAAACAGGAGGATCCAGCCTTGAGCGGTATTAGCCCTATGATTGAAGCGGGACAAGTGAATGATTTTATCGATCACTTTTTACCAAATGGCTATGATTTACCTCCATTATTATCAGAGTTTGCTTTAGAAGAAGCAAAAGGAGCTAATCAAACTGAAAAAAACATAAAGAATACATTAAATAAAATGGATGAAGCATACGATGCAGCTAACATTGAATAGGAGGAGTAATGATGAAGCGTTCTAAAAAGATACATCCAGCTTTTTATTGTATGGTGATTCCAATTGCTATTTTATTTTTTATTTTCCATACAATACCTTTCTTACAAGGGATTTTCTATAGTTTTACAAACTGGAAGGGTTATGGGGATTGGGAGTTTGTTGGGTTAAGAAATTATTTACATATGTTCCAAGATAAGGATATTTTGAATAGTTATTTATTTACATTTAAATTTGCCATAATTTCAACAGTATTAGTTAACATTATTGGTCTATTTTTGGCTGTAGGATTGAACGCTAAGATAAAGTTTAAAAAATTTTTAAAAGCTGTCTATTTTTTACCTTACATGTTAGGGACATTAATTATTGGTTTTATATTTAATTTTGTTTTTGCGAATTTAGTTCCTGAATTTGGTATTGGAGCAGGAATTGAAGCGCTAAGCGTTAACATTTTAGGAACTGAAAAAGCTTGGATGGGAATAGTCTTTGTAACAGTTTGGCAATCTTTAGCCTTTACGACATTGATTTATTTATCCGGCTTACAAACAGTTGATCAAGATATTTATGAAGCAGCTGATTTAGATGGTGCAAGTGGATTTACTTTATTTAGAAAAATTACCTTCCCGCTACTTGCTCCATTTTTTACTATTAATATGGTACTCTCTGCAAAAGGGTTTTTAATGGCATTTGATCAAATTGTTGCAATGACAGGTGGAGGCCCTGGAACATCTACAACATCAATCTCTCTACTGATTTATAAAAAAGGATTCACAGGTGGGCAATTTGCATATCAATCTGCCAACTCAGTTATTTTATTCTTAGTAGTGGTTATTATTTCAATTGTTCAATTAAGAATACTGGAAAAAAGAGAGGCGAGTATGGGATGATAGGAAAAAAAAATATTTTAAAAAAAGCTAATGGCTCAACAAATTGGCCTTTGACTATTCTGCTACTTGGCTTAGCCATCTTCACCATTTTTGGTCCGCTATATATGACACTTATGATTGCAGTCAAAGATCCAAGTCAGATGGACAATATTTTAAAATGGCCAACAGAATTTCATTGGAGCAATTTTTCAGAAGCGTGGAAGTTAACCAACTATCCTGAAAAATTTAAAAATACAATGATTATTACTTGTATAAATCTTGTCTTTACCATTTTTACGAATAGTTTAGCGGCATACGCTATTACGAGAAAACGATCATCATCTAAGTTTTTTAATGCCTTATATTATTACTTTATCAGTGCTATGTTTATTCCTTTTAATGTGATTATGTTACCTTTAGTTAAACAAGCTTCTACATTTAATTTAGATAATTTGGCAGGAATAACATTCCTATACATCATATTTGGTTTACCAATGAATACGTTCTTATACACAGGTTTTATCAAGAAAATACCTGTCGCAATGGATGAAGCGGCGGAAATGGATGGCGCATCACCGCTACAAATTTTTTATTATGTTATTTTCCCAATGTTAAAACCCGTTCATGCAACTGTAGCAATTTTGAGTTTTATGTGGACGTGGAATGATTTTCTGATGCCCCTGATCTTCTTAAGCAAACCAGAACAACAAACGTTGCAACTTTCCCAATATATTTTTCAAGGACAGTTTTCAACTCAATATAATCTAGCTTTTGCTTCTTATCTTCTAGTTATATTACCAGTATTAGTTATTTACATCTTTTTCCAAAAGTGGATTATAGCAGGTGTGACAGATGGAGCAGTTAAATAAGAATATGGAGGAATTAATATGACAGTCAAACAAAATAAATGGTGGCAATCAGCAGTAGTTTATCAAATCTATCCAAGAAGTTTTCAAGATACGACAGGCAACGGCGTAGGAGATTTAAGAGGAATTATTAACCGGTTAGGATACTTAGAAAAATTAGGTATTAACGCGATTTGGTTAAGCCCAGTCTATAAATCACCTAATGATGATAATGGATATGACATTAGTGATTATGAAGACATCATGGAAGAGTTTGGCACTATGGCGGATATGGACGAGCTGATTGAAGAAGCTAAACATAGAGGTATTAGAATTATTATGGATTTAGTCGTAAACCACACATCGGATGAACACGCTTGGTTTGTTGAAGCTAAAAAAGGAAAAGATAATCCTTATAGAGACTTTTACGTTTGGCGTGATCCCGTGAATGGTGAAGAGCCTAATGACTTAGAATCAACATTCAGTGGAAGTGCATGGCAATATGACGAAGCCAGTGGTCAGTACTATCTCCATTTATTTAGTAAAAAACAGCCTGATTTAAATTGGGAAAATGAAGTTGTTCGTAATAAAGTAAATGATATGATGAACTTTTGGCTAGAAAAAGGGGTAGGTGGTTTTAGGATGGATGTTATCGATTTAATCGGTAAAATTCCAGATGAAAAAGTTACTGGTAATGGCCCAAAACTACATGAGTACTTGCGAGAAATGAATGAAGCAACATTTGGTAACTATGATGTAATGACTGTTGGAGAGACGTGGGGAGCAACACCTGAAATTGCTAAAATGTATTCAGATCCAGAACGTCATGAATTATCAATGGTTTTCCAATTTGAACATGTAAGTCTAGATCAGCAACAAGGTGAAGGTAAACATAAATGGGACTTAAAAAAACTTGAGATGAAAGAGATGAAACGTGTTTTGTCTAAATGGCAAACATCTTTAGGTAATCAAGGTTGGAATAGTCTATTTTGGAATAATCATGACTTGCCTCGAGTTATTTCTCGTTGGGGAAATGATAAAGAATATCGTGTAGAAAGTGCTAAGGCATTTGCTATTTTACTTCACATGATGAAAGGGACACCCTATATCTATCAAGGGGAAGAAATTGGAATGACTAATTATCCTATTTCAACTATCGATGAGGTTGAGGATATTGAAAGTGTTAATATGTATCATGACCGAATGAGTCAAGGATTCAAACAAGAGGCTATTATTAAGTCAATCAATGCTAAAGGTCGAGATAATGCAAGGACACCAATGCAATGGAATTCAGAAGAACAAGCAGGGTTTTCAACAGGTACCCCGTGGTTACACGTGAATCCAAACCATAAAGTTATCAATGTTGAAAAAGCGTTAGAAGATAAGAGTTCAATATTTTATACCTACCAAAAATTAATTCAATTAAGAAAAGATAATCCATTAGTAGTATGGGGTGAATATGAATTACAAGAAACAACAGACAAAGTATTTGCTTACCATAGAGTTTTTGAAGGAAAAACTTGGCTAGTTGTTGCTAACTTATCTGATGAGGAACAGATTTTTTCAACAGAGAAAAGTATAAAGAAAGTACTTATCGAAAATATGATTACACCAAATAAGTTATCTAATATTACTTTAATGCCATGGCAAGCTTTTGCTGTAGAGGTTTAAATTTGAGAAACGTTACTTCATTAATAGATGGAGTAACGTTTTTTTAATTTTTAAAAATTAGTTAAGAATGGTGAAAACTTTCGTTTAATTAGTTAATATTAATCGTTTAGAGAATGGATTATGGTAAAATGTGATTTGTTAATACTAAAAATAACTTATTTATTCTGGTAAGTTTTTATGAAATTATAGTAGAAATGATGATGGGGGTTTTTTTGTGAGAGAGGTAGTAATTGTATCTGCTAGGAGAAGTCCGATAGGAAATTTTGGTGGAAGTTTAAAAGAGTTATCTGCCGTAGAAATAGGCACCCAAGTAGTATCAGAATCTTTAAAAGCTATTGGGTTAGAACCACATTTAGTAGATGAAGTTATCATGGGAAATGTTTTGTCAGCTGGACTTGGACAAAATATATCAAGACAGATTGCGATTAACGCGGGAATACCAAATGAAACATCGTCTTATACAGTTAATAAAGTCTGTGGATCTGGTTTGAAATCAGTTATATTAGGAGCACAATCGATCATGCTTGGAGATAATGATGTTGTGATTGTTGGCGGTACTGAAAGTATGAGTCAGTCTCCTTACATTGTTCCAAGTCATCGATTTGGACAAAAAATGGGAAATAGTACTATGATTGATACAATGATGAAAGATGGACTAACAGATGCCTTTGATGATTTTCCGATGGGATTAACAGCAGAAAATGTCGTTGATTTATATCAGCTAAGTAGACAAGAGCAAGATAAATTTGCTGCTTCTAGTCAAATGAAAGCAGAAAAAGCTATTAAATCTGGACGATTTGATGCTGAAATTGTACCAATGGTTTCTCCCGTAAGAAAAGGAGAACCTTTAGTAGTAACAACTGATGAGTACCCACGTTTTGGAACTAGTGTCGAATCACTAGCAAAACTAAAACCAGCTTTTAAAAAAGAAGGTACTGTTACTGCTGGTAATTCTTCTGGTATTAACGATGGTGCAGCTGTCTTGATTCTAATGGAAAAAGAAAAAGCGGACTCACTAGGGTTAGAAAGCTTAGGAACAATACTCTCGTATGCTACAAGTGGTGTTGATCCTAAGATTATGGGAACTGCTCCAATATCAGCGACTAAAAAAGCTTTAAAAAAAGCTGGTTTAACTGTGGAGGACTTAGATTTAGTGGAAGCAAATGAAGCATTTGCAGCACAATCTTTAAGTGTTCAAAGTGAACTAGCTTTAGATCCTGAGATAGTAAATGTTAATGGTGGTGCCATTGCGTTAGGGCATCCAATTGGAGCAAGTGGAGCAAGAGTGTTGGTGACTTTACTTCATGAAATGAAGAAAAGAGAAGCGACAAATGGTCTAGCTTCACTTTGTATTGGTGGAGGTCAAGGGATTTCATTGCTTGTTAAGCGTACATAATAGAATCTGTAGAAGCTTTTAAAAAATTATTTTATGACCAATGTGTTATAATATAACTATAAATAATTCTTAGAAAGAAGAGGTATTTAAAATGGAAGAAACTTTATTTTTTAATTTAGGTAACGCTCTTGCATCTAACTTTGATACGAAGGAACTTGAAAGAACAGCGCAAGTTGAACATTTGAAAAGAAATAAAAAAGGTTCATTGGTTATTGTGAAAGACCCAAATGATCAAAAAAAGGAACAAATTTTATTTGATTTATCTGATCAAGAGAAACCTTCATCTTCAAATTATGGTTTTACAGTGACTAAAATAATTAAATAAAAGGTTAGCATTAAACT
>CBCPLQ010000010.1:0-88472 GCA_965119435.1 uncultured Vagococcus sp.
GGTTAACTGGTTACTCAATAGAAGACTTAAATTTACAATTAGGAAAAAGAGTAAGTTTTCGAGAATTTTTTGAAGAAGCGCCTGATTTTAATAAAAATTCCTTCTTAATTAGGGGAGTAATTTGCGGATATCGAGTTGAAGACATTGAAGACCCATTAATGCAAAAAATAAGATATTTAGATAAATTAGTGGATGAGCTAGCTAAAGGGAAAAATTTAGAAAAAATATTGAGAAACTAAAAAGCTTATTTGCATTTTTTATGAAAAGGGCATAGAATGAAAGAAGTTGTGAAAAGTTTTCTTGAAAAAGGAAACTTTTTTTCATGTGAATGAGAATGTTAAAAGAAATGAGGAATGAATTAAGTTGAAGATTGGTATGCGTACAATAAAAACAGGGTTGAGTGTTTTTATTTGTATATTGATTAGTTTTATTTTTAACCGAGATACATATGTAGTCTCGTCAATAACAGCGGTGTTTACCTTGCGAGAAGATATGTATAATACATTAAGGTATGGAAGACACAGGGTTGTTGGAAATATTATGGGGGCTGTTTTTTCGGTTGTAGCTATCTTTATTTTTAATCAATTAGGTGATGGAGATCTTGTTCAGTTATTCTCAATACCTATATTGATAACTGTGATGATTTGGTTGTTATCTGTAGCTAATTGTTACGAAGGAACAGTCGGAGCATGTGCGACTTTTTTAACAATATTATTTATGATTCCTGATAACCAGTCTTATAGTTATGCTCTAGCAAGGGTGTTGGATAGTTTCATCGGCATGTTTGTAGCGTTTGGGATGAACACGGCAATTCCATGTCAATTGAAAAAATTGATGCCAATAAAAAAAGACAATGTTGAGTAGCTATGCTTAATATTGTTTTTTTGCATAGCAAAAAGGCATCCATTCATCTAAATGATTGAATACCTTCGTCAATAGCTGGGATCTTCCACAGTTGATTACTCCTTAACTAGTTGATTTAATTTGTTTTTTGCTTCTTCAATAGTATGACCTTGTGCTGACATTTCTTCATTGTTTGCATCAAAGACAATAAAAATATTTGTGTCAGTGTCTAAGGTAATACGGTATTGAATTGTTTGATTGTTAAATACCATAATAAATTCTCCTTTCGATTGTTTCTTTTAATAAGAAAGGTAATAACTTTCATGGTAACAAAATTCCTATAGTTAATTTAACACACGATTTTTTTAAAATCAAGTAAAAAAACTTTAGATTTCATGGAAATTTCATAATTTTTTATTAATATATTAAGTAAACATATGATGAACAATAAATTTAGAGAAAGATTGTTCCGAATTTCTCTAAAAAATAGTATACTTAAATTATTAAATTTAGATAGGTGTAGATAAGATGATTTTTTATTTTGTAGGTATGCTGTTAACGGTTATAGGTTTACTATATTTATCCTTTCCGTCAAAAAAAAGAATGAGTAAATATGGTTATAGAACCCAACGTGCTAAAATGAGTGAGGTAAGTTATGTTTACGCACAAAAAATAGCAAGTCGTTCTTTTTTAATAGTTGGAATTCCAACATTTTTAATAGGTTTCATGTTAAAACAGTTTGGAATGACACATTTTTTTATTTTAGAGGTGTTATTAATAGGAATACCTATTGTCCAAATATTTTATTTGGTTGAAAAAAAATTAGAACAATTTAATGATAATGAAAAGGGAGTTGCGACAGATGAAACTATTAATGGTCGAAGATAATGAGTCAGTTTCTGAAATGATGAAAATGTTTTTCTTGAATGAAGAGTGGGATGTGAGCTTCGAGTATGATGGTAAAGAAGGTTTAGAGAAATTTTTAGCAAGCCCTGATAGTTGGGATATGATTACGTTAGATTTGAACCTTCCAACAATGGATGGTGTGACTGTCTGTCGTGAGATAAGAAAAGTGTCCTCTACAGTTCCCATCATTATGTTAACAGCAAGGGATTCTGAGAGCGATCAAGTGATTGGTTTGGAAATGGGAGCGGATGACTACGTAACAAAACCTTTCAGCCCAATTACTTTAATTGCAAGAATTAAAGCATTACACCGAAGAGTAGTTTTAGCAGATGATTCAGAAAAAGAATTAAATGAAATTGATGAGGCTTTTGATGTTATTACAGATCATTTCAAAATGAATACTAAAACAAGGGAAGCTTATTTAGATAATCAATTAGTGGGTGGCTTAACACCTAAAGAGTTTGACTTGCTGTTAACTTTAGCTAAAAAGCCAAGACAAGTTTTTTCAAGAGAAAAATTATTAGAATTAGTGTGGGATTATGAATATTTTGGAGATGAGAGGACAGTAGATGCCCATATTAAAAAATTGAGACAAAAAATTGAAAAGGTTGGTCCTCAAGTGATTCAAACAGTTTGGGGAGTTGGTTATAAGTTTGATGACTCTGGAGTCGGTGAATAATGCGGTATTTACTTCAACAAATGATTGCTTTTTTTGCGATTATTTTAACTGTTCTTTTTATTTTTGGTGTGTCTTTTACTCAGATTACTAAAACAACAGTGAAGGAAACAACCTATAATCAACTTAGAGGATACTCCACAACAGTTATTGAAAATATGACGAAACAAAATTGGTCACTTGAGCAGTCACTAGATACAGCGCATGCAATTGTGAGTAACCAAAACGTAGGTTTTTATTTATTAAATGAGGATCGAATTGTAACTTATCCTCAATCAAAGAAAGTACAAAGTGCGGATAATATTATTTCTAATGAGGAACTTAAGGAGTTAAAAAAAGGTAATTCTTTACAAAAAACAGTTGTTAACACATTGGATCATAAAAAAACCACAATAGCTATGTACGTTCAACCTTTATTCTCAGCCCCTACACTGGAATATGAAGGAGCTTTAATTGTTTGGCAACCTAGTAGTAACATAGAAAAAAGTGTGAGTTCGTTGACACAAAATCTTTTTAAGGGATTTGTCATCTCTACGGTTATTGCCTTAATTATTAGTTATATATTGGCTAAGTTTCAAGTTAATCGTATTAGTCGAATGAGAAAAGCAACGACTCAAATTGCTGAAGGAAATTTTGATGTTCATTTAGAAGTTAAAAATAATGATGAGCTTGATGATTTGGCGCAAGATTTTAATCAAATGGCAGAAGCATTGAAGCAATCTCATATTGAAATAGAACGACAAGAAGAACGCAGAAGAAACTTTATGGCGGATGTGGCGCATGAAATGAGAACACCACTGACAACAATAAATGGCTTACTTGAAGGATTAGCATATAATGCTATTCCAGAAAATCAAAAAGAAAAATGTATAAACTTGATGCAAAATGAAACAAGAAGATTAATCCGCTTAGTTAATGAGAATTTAGACTACGAGAAAATTTTGACTAATCAGATTAGTATTGCTATTCAGAAGTTAAATGCAACTGAGGTTTTAGAGACCCTCGTCGAACAATTGTCCAAAAAAGCTATGGATAAAAACAATGAATTGATTCTTGAAACAATCGAAGAAGTTGAAGTTTATGCAGATTATGATAGATTTGTCCAAGTGATGGTGAATATAATTACCAATGCTATCCAATTTACTGAGAACGGATTAATTACGTTGAATGTAACAAGAGGTTATATGGAAACAATTGTTAGTATAAAAGACACTGGGATTGGTATGACTGAAGAACAAGTTATAAATGTATGGGACCGATATTATAAGGCAGATCCATCCAGAAAGAATACTAAATATGGTGAGTCTGGTTTAGGGTTATCAATTGTAGACCAGTTAGTAAAACTACATGGAGGTTCTATTAAAGTTGAGAGTGAGGTGAATGTTGGTACGGTATTTTCTATCAGCTTTCCTGATCAGGATATAAATGAACAAAAGACCGAATAAATCTTTAGTTTTCAGTAATCTAGTTAAAATAATCTTTGAAAACTAGGTGAAGTATCTAGTTTTTTGAAGATTTTTTTATTATACATTCTTTGTTAGACTATACCAAATCACTTTTTTTTGTTACACTTTAAAAGATAGAGAGAATAAGGATGGTAAAATGGCAGAAAATTATAGCTACCCGTTAAATCCGGAGTGGTCAACTAACGAATTGATTACTGTGGTAAATATGTGGAGCATACTAGAAGAAGTATATGAAAAAAAAGTAGATGCTGAAACTTTTTTGGGTGCGTACGCAGAGTTTAAGAGTGTAGTAAGAAGTATAGGTGAAGAGCGAGAATTAGGTAATGAATTTGAGGCTTTGTCAGGGTTTTCATTATACCGTGTGGTTAAACAAGCTAAGAATCAAAAGACTGGTATATTGAATAGAAAGGATTTTACTAGATGACCAAATTGGAATTAATGGAACAAGTTGTATCTTGGATAAATGATGCTGCTAAAGATATTAAGGGAAAATTGATGTCACCTATTCAAGTTGAAGAAAAAAGTAATCGCCATGATTTAGTTACTAATGTTGATAAGGAAACAGAACAATTTTTAGTAAATAAGATTAGAGAATATTATCCGCAAGATTTGATTTTGGGTGAAGAAGGTTTAGGCGATACGCTCAAAACAACAGATGGAAGAATTTGGATTATTGATCCTATTGATGGTACACTAAACTTTGTCAAACAACAGGAAAATTTCTGTATCATGATAGGGATTTTTGAAAATAATATTCCAGTCTTAGGTTTTATTTATGATGTGATCAAAGACGAGTTTGCTTATGGTGGAAATGAGACTGGCGTCTTTTTAAATGGAGAGTTATTAACGCCAGTAGATGATATTAGCTTACAAGACGGCTTAATTGGGGTTAATAGTAATATGTTTGCTAAAAATACATTTGATACTCAAAAAATTGCTTTAAATGCTGTTGGCATTCGAATGATAGGTTGTGCAGGATTAGATTTTTTAAATGTTATTAGAGGAAAGCAGAATGGTTATATTTCGAATCTGGCTCCTTGGGATTTTGCTGCTGGAGTAGCGTTAAGTGAACCTTTAGGATTGGTTAATTCTAAGTTTGATGGTAGTAAATATAATATTTTGGATGGTAGACAATATTTTATTGTTGCGACAAAAAATACGTATGACGATATTTTTAAAAAGTAGTATTTATAAAAAAAGTGTTAAAATGAAAACTTTTCACTTTTTTTCAGTTGATTTTTTTGTTATAATAAGCAGTCGGAAAAATTAGACGGACAAAAATTCGTCTTTTGTTTTAATAGAGTGAGGAGAGTCTATAATAGTGAAATTAAGAGAAGATATTCGTAATGTGGCAATTATTGCCCATGTTGACCATGGTAAAACAACTTTGGTGGATGAGTTGTTAAAACAATCAAATACGTTTGATGGTCACACACAGATTCAAGAAAGAGCCATGGATTCTGGAGATATTGAAAAAGAACGTGGTATTACAATTTTAGCTAAAAATACAGCTATCAACTATAAAGATAAGCACATCAACATCTTGGATACACCAGGACATGCCGATTTTGGTGGAGAAGTTGAACGTATTATGAAAATGGTTGATGGGGTTATCTTGGTAGTTGATGCATACGAAGGTACAATGCCTCAAACTCGTTTTGTATTGAAAAAAGCTCTAGAGCAAAAATTAACACCTATTGTAGTTGTTAATAAGATTGACAAAGCAACTGCTCGTCCAGCGGAAGTTGTTGATGAAGTATTAGAGTTACTAATTGAATTAGGAGCAGATGATGACCAATTGGAATTCCCAGTTGTTTATGCATCAGCAGTTAATGGAACAACAAGTTTATCTGATGATCCAAGTGATCAAGAAGAAACAATGAACTATGTATATGATGCTATCTTAGAACATATTCCAGCTCCTGTAGATAATAGTGACGAACCATTACAATTCCAAGTATCTTTATTAGATTATAGTGATTATGTTGGTCGTATTGGAATTGGTAGAGTATTCCGTGGAACAATTAAAGTTGGAGATCAAGTTACCCTAATGAAACTTGATGGCGAAGTGAAGAAATTTAGAGTAACTAAATTACTCGGTTTCTTTGGTTTAGATAGAGTTGAAATACAAGAAGCTAAAGCTGGCGATTTAATCGCTGTCTCTGGTATGGAAGATATTTTTGTTGGCGAAACGGTAACACCAGCAGATCATCAAGAAGCTCTACCAATATTACACATTGACGAACCTACTCTTCAAATGACTTTCCTAGTTAACAATTCTCCATTTGCAGGACGTGAAGGTAAATTTGTTACAGCTAGAAAAATTGAAGAACGTTTATTAAATCAATTACAAACAGATGTATCTTTAAAAGTTGAAGAAGCAGGTTCTCCAGACAGATGGACTGTTTCAGGACGTGGAGAGTTACATTTATCTATTCTGATTGAAAACATGCGTCGTGAAGGATTTGAATTACAAGTATCGCGTCCAACGGTTATCTACCGTGAAGTTGATGGAACATTATGCGAGCCGTTTGAAAAAGTTCAAATTGACACACCTGAAGAATATATGGGTGGCGTTATTGAGTCGCTAGGTCAACGTAAAGCAGAAATGCAAGACATGATTAACTCTGGTAATGGTCAAGTACGATTAATATTCTTAGCGCCTGCTAGAGGATTAATTGGCTATTCTACTGAATTTATGTCGTTAACTCGTGGATATGGTATCATGAACCATACATTTGATTCATACCTACCAGTCCTTTCTGGTTTAGTTAGTGGTCGTCGTAACGGTGCTTTAGTATCAATTGATCAAGGCAAAGCCACTACTTATAGTATTATGAGTATTGAAGAACGTGGAACTGTTTATGTAGAACCAGGTACTGAAGTATACGAAGGCATGATTGTTGGTCTAAATAGTCGTGAAAATGACTTGGGTGTTAACATTACTAAAGCAAAACAAATGACAAACGTTCGTTCTGCTAATAAAGATCAAACTTCAGTTATCAAAAAACCAAAAATTCTTTCACTAGAGGAATCATTACAATTCTTAAATGATGATGAATACTGTGAAGTAACGCCAGAAAGCATTCGCTTAAGAAAACAAGTGTTAAATAAAGCTGAGCGTGAAAAAGCAGCTAAACGTAAAAAAACAGCTGATAACTAAAAATAATTAGAGAGGTGGAATTTATTTTCCAACCTCTTTTTTTTGTGACTGTACATATTATAGGTAAAAGGAAGGAAGAGCAACTAAATATCTAAAAAATTCTCATTTTAAAAGAAATATATTAAAAATTTTGCTATAATAGAAAGGATTTGATAAGAAAGGGTGTTCGTACATTATGAGTAATAGAGATAGTCTTATCCAAGGCTTAAATGAGAAGCAAAAAGAAGCGGTGATGCACACAAATGGTCCGCTTTTAATTATGGCTGGAGCAGGTAGTGGAAAGACACGTGTTTTGACACATCGTATTGCTTATATAATTAATGAAAAAGAGGTTAATCCTTGGAATATTCTCGCCATTACCTTTACTAATAAAGCTGCCAAAGAAATGAAAAATCGTGTCATAGATATTTTAGGCCCAAGTGGTGAAGATGTATGGGTATCTACATTTCATTCAATGTGTGTTCGAATGCTGCGTCGTGACGTAGATGTGATTGGTTACAATCGTAATTTCACCATTTTAGATGGTAGTGATCAATTAACTTTAATGAAACGAATTTTAAAAGAAGAAAATATTGATCCAAAAAAATATGATCCAAGAAGTATGATTAGTGCCATTAGCAACGCTAAGAATGAGTTGCTAACACCAGAACTATATGAAGCTAAATATACTGGCTTTTTTGAAAAAGTTGTCGGTACTTGTTATAAACGTTATCAGAAAGAATTGAGACAAAATCAATCGATGGATTTTGATGATTTAATCATGTTAACAATTAAATTATTAAAAAAAAATCCTGATATATTGAGTTATTATCAAAATAAATTTCAATATATTCACGTCGATGAGTATCAAGATACAAACCATGCTCAGTATACACTCGTTAATATGCTTGCTAAACGGTTTGAGAACCTTTGTGTCGTTGGGGATGCCGATCAAAGTATTTACGGTTGGCGTGGGGCTGACATGCAGAATATCTTAGATTTTGAAAAAGACTATCCGACGTCTAAAACGATTCTTTTAGAGCAAAACTATCGCTCAACAAAAAATATTTTGCAAGCAGCTAATAGTGTAATTGAAAGAAATGATAATCGTAAGAAAAAAGATTTATGGACTGATAATGATGAAGGCGAGAAAATCGTTTATTTCCGAGGAGAAAATGAAAGAGATGAGACTCGTTTTATTGTTTCCATTATCCAAAGATTGGTAGCGGAAGAGGGAAAAAAATATAGTGATTTTTGTGTTCTCTACCGAACAAATGCAATGAGTCGTGTAGTCGAGGAAACCTTCTTAAAATCTAACATTCCTTATAAAATGGTTGGAGGTCATAAGTTTTATGATCGAAAAGAAATCCGTGATATTTTAGCTTATTTAAATGTTATTTCTAATGAAATGGATTCTTTAAGTTTTGAAAGAATTGTCAATGTTCCTAAGAGAGGCATTGGGCCGGGGACAGTCCAAAAACTAAGAGATTTTGCTGACATCCATGAATGGTCTTTACTACAAGCGGCTGTTGATGTTGATTTAACTAATATAACAGGTAAAGCTCGTAATGAGATAGCTGGTTTTGGTGCTATGATACAAGACTTTAAGCAAATGATTCCATTCTTAAGTGTTACTGAATTAGTTGAACAAGTTTTAGATAAAAGTGACTACCTAGACGATTTGAAGCGACAAAATACACTGGAATCTCATTCGAGATTAGAAAACTTAGAAGAGTTTCTTTCAGTGACTCAAGAGTTTGATAAGCGATTTGAAGCAGGCGAATATGATAATGATGACTCTGATTCCGACTCAGAAGAAGAGGGACCTAATAAATTAACCTTATTCTTGAATGATTTAGCTTTAGTGTCAGATATTGATGGGCTTGAAGAGGGTCAAACACAGGTTACCTTTATGACACTTCACGCAGCTAAAGGGTTGGAATTTCCATTTGTCTTTTTAATGGGAATGGAGGAAGGCGTCTTTCCACTTTCGAGAGCTCTGCTTGAAAATGATGAATTAGAAGAAGAAAGACGATTAGCTTACGTTGGTATTACTCGTGCAGAGAAAAAACTATTTCTTACAAATGCTTTTAGTCGGACTCTTTATGGTCGAACTCAATATAATCGTCCGTCTCGTTTTTTAGGTGAAATTGATGAAAAAGTGATTGAGAGTTTTGGTCAAGAAAATAAAGTTGTGAGACAAACCCCAATTGGCGAGCGTCCCAAACGATCTAATTATATTCAACCTGAAACAAAAGTGGTTTCTAGCAAAGTGCAAACAGGCGGTGAATCTAGTTCTTGGAACGCTGGAGATAAAGCATCTCACAAAAAATGGGGAATTGGTACCGTAGTAAAAGTATCAGGTAACAATAAAGACCTAGAGTTAGATATTGCCTTTGAAGGCCAAGGGATTAAGCGGCTACTAGCTGCTTTTGCGCCCATAACAAAAGTTGATTAAGGGAGTGATGAGACTTGGATAGAGAACAAGCAAAAATAGAAATTTCAAGCCTTAATGAAAAACTAACACAGTGGGCACATAACTATTACGTAAGGGATATGCCGACTGTTGAAGACTCTGAATATGATCGAGTGTATCATCAACTAGTTACGCTAGAAGAAATATATCCTGACTTGATTGCATCAGATTCTATTACACAACGAATTGGAGGTTCTATCCTAACTGGTTTTAACAAAGTAGAGCATCAGGAGCCGATGATGAGTTTAAACAATGCTTTTAATAAAAATGACTTACTTGATTTTGATAAACGAATTAAAAAATTAACGAATGTACCAATTCAATATATGGTGGAATTAAAAATAGATGGCTTAGCTATCAACTTACATTATGAAAATGGTTTGTTTATTCAAGGAGCAACTAGGGGAGACGGTACAATTGGAGAAGATATTACACAAAATTTAAAAACAGTAAAATCTATTCCTTTAAAATTGAAAGCTCCCTTGACGATTGATGTTCGTGGCGAATGTTACATGCCCAAGAGATCATTTATTCAGTTAAATGAAGCCCGGGAAGCAAGCGGGGACAATGTATTTGCTAACCCAAGAAATGCAGCAGCCGGTAGCTTACGCCAGTTAGATTCAAAAGTAACTGCTAAGAGAAATCTAAGCACTTTTATCTATACAGTAGCGGATACAGCAAATTTTCAATCAACAACACAAAGTGAGTCGTTAGATGAATTAGATCGTTTAGGATTAAAGACAAATCTAGAGAGAAAATTATGTGACTCCATTGAAGAGGTATGGTCTTATATTGAATCGTTTTTAGATAAACGGAACGAACTCGATTATGAAATTGATGGAATTGTTATTAAAGTCGATGATTTTTCTGCTCAACAAGATATTGGTTTCACTGTGAAAGCACCACGTTGGGCAATTGCGTATAAATTTCCAGCCGAGGAAGCTGAAACGATTGTTCGTGATATTGAGTGGACGATTGGTAGAACAGGTGTTGTAACGCCAACAGCCGTAATGGATCCTGTAAAATTAGCTGGTTCAACGGTTTCAAGAGCTAGCCTACACAATGTAGACTTAATTAAAGAAAAAGATATCAGGTTATTTGATTCAGTGATGATTCACAAAGCGGGTGATATTATCCCTGAGGTGACTCGTGTCCTTGTTGATAAACGAAAGGAAAACAGCGCCCCATACGAAATACCAACCCATTGTCCTACTTGTGGTTCAGAGCTCGAACGAATCGAGTCTGAAGTAGCTCTGAGATGTATGAATCCTATGTGTCCAGCCTTAATAAAGGAAGGGTTAAATCATTTTGTCTCAAGAAATGCTATGAATATAGATGGGCTGGGACCAAGAGTCTTAGAACAAATGTATGATAAGGGCATTATCAAAAATGTTGCAGACTTGTATTTTGTTTCAGAGGAAGAATTGTTAACTTTAGATAAAATAAAAGAAAAATCAGCTAATAATATTCTAACGGCTATTCAAAATAGTAAAAAAAATTCTTTAGAAAAACTCTTGTTTGGACTAGGAATTCATCATGTGGGAGCGAAAGCAGCAAAATTAATTGCTGAAAAATTTATGACATTAGATCAAATAATTCAAGCAGAAAAAAGTGACATTAGTGAAATTGATAGTATTGGTCCAGTAATTGCAGACAGTATTGAAAAATATTTTACCAATGAAGAAGTCCATGCTTTAGTGACTGAATTAAAAAAAGCTGATATTAATTTTACTTACTTAGGTAAAACAGTAGCTGATCTGTCTCAAGTAACATCACCATTTAAAGATAAAACAATTGTTCTAACGGGTAAACTAACCCATTTTAACCGAAATGAAGCAAAAGAAAGAATTGAAGCTTTAGGAGGAAAAGTAACGGGGAGTGTATCCAAAAACACAGATATTGTTGTAGCAGGAGAAGAAGCTGGTAGTAAACTAGAAAAAGCGATAAAATTAGAAGTTACTGTTTGGAATGAAGAACAAATGGTTTCAGCCATTGAAAATAGTACAAAAGTTGAATAGAATAGTATAATGTAAGAGATATGATTATTAGAAATTAAGGAGCGTAATATAATATGGCGATATCTAAAGAAGAAGTAAACCGAGTTGCTAACCTTTCTAAGCTGTCATTTGATGATAGTGAGTTAGAATTATTCACTAAGCAAATGGGGAAAATTATTGAAATGGTTGAAGAATTAGAAAATGTTGATACAACAGGCGTTCCATTTACATCCAATGTGACATCTGAAACAACAGTTTTACGTGAAGATGTTGTTATAAAGGCAGAAACAAGAGATGAGTTAATGAAAAATGTACCAGAATCTAAAGATGGCTTTATTAAAGTTCCTGCGATTATGGACAACGGGGAGGCTGGAGCATAATGAGTCAAATACATGAATTAACAATTAAAGAACTATCAAATAAAATTCAAGCTAAAGAAGTGTCTGTTGAAGAAGTGATTAAAGATTCTTTTAATCGAATTAAAGCCACAGAAGAACAAATAGAAGCTTTTATCACATTGAATGAAGAAAAAGCTTTAGAAATGGCAAAAGGGTTAGATGAAAAAGGACCATCCAGTGTAAGTCCACTTGCAGGTATTCCGATTGGGATTAAAGATAATATAGTGACTAAAGATATATTAACAACAGCGGGAAGTAAAATGCTTTATAATTTTAACCCACCATATGATGCAACTGTTATGACAAAAGTTTATGGTGCAGGAATGGTACCAGTGGGCAAATTAAATATGGATGAGTTTGCTATGGGATCTTCTACAGAAACGTCTTATTTCAAAAAGACTAAAAATGCCTGGAATGATAAAAAAGTACCAGGAGGTTCATCAGGTGGATCTGCCGCAAGTGTTGCAGCTGGTCAAATTCCTGTATCTTTAGGTAGTGACACTGGAGGTAGTATTCGCCAACCAGCAGCTTATAATGGAATAGTTGGTTTAAAACCAACATATGGTCGTATTTCACGTTTTGGGCTAATTGCATTTGCTTCTAGTTTAGATCAAATTGGACCAATGACACGTACGGTAGAAGACAACGCGATGATTCTAAATGCCATTAGTGGTCATGATGTACATGATAGTACAAGTTCTAAAAAAGAGGTTCCTGATTTTACGTCTCTAATTGGTAAAGATGTTAAAGGAATGAAAATTGCTGTACCAAAAGAATTTATGGGTGATGGTGTCGCTACAGAAGTTCGCGAGTCAATTGAACATGCAGTTGAGACATTTCGTCATCTAGGTGCAACGGTTGAAGAAGTAAGTCTTCCTCATTCTCAATACGGGGTTCAAGTTTATTACATTATTGCTTCATCCGAAGCCTCATCTAACTTACAACGTTTTGATGGTATTCGTTACGGTTATCGTTCTGAGAATATTTCTAATCTAGATGATGTATATGTAAATTCTCGTTCAGAAGGATTTGGTGCAGAAGTTAAACGCCGTATTATGTTAGGAACATTCTCATTAAGTTCAGGTTTTTACGATGCTTATTTCAAAAAAGCTGGACAAGTTAGAACGTTAATCATTGAAGATTTCAAAAAAGTGTTTTCTGATTATGATTTAATTTTAGGCCCAGTTTCGCCAACCATTGCTCATGATTTTGGAACGGATCAAGATAATCCTGTGACGGCATACATGAGAGATGTGCTGACTATTCCTGTAAACTTAGCAGGACTTCCTGGAATGAGCTTACCATGTGGTTTTTCAGAAGGAATGCCAATTGGTCTACAATTGATTGGAAATTACTTTGAAGAAGAAAAAATGTATCAGGCAGCAAATGCATTTGAAGAAGCAACAGAGTTTCATAAGATGAAACCAGTTATTTTAGGAGGTAATGCTTAATGAATTTTGAAACAGTTATCGGATTAGAGGTCCACGTAGAGTTGAAAACTGACTCTAAGATCTTCTCATCTTCTGCCGCTCACTTTGGAGCAGAGCCTAATACAAATACAAATGCTGTTGATTTTAGTATGCCTGGTGTTTTACCAGTGATGAACAAAACTGCTTTAGAGTACGGTATGAGAGCAGCATTAGCTTTAAACTGCACAATTTCACAATCAACACATTTTGATCGTAAAAATTATTTTTATCCAGATAATCCAAAAGCTTATCAAATCTCGCAAGATGATGAACCAATTGGACATGATGGGTGGATTGAAATTGAAGTAGAAGGTAAAAAGAAAAAAATCAGAATCGAACGGGTTCATTTAGAAGAGGATGCTGGGAAAAATATTCATGGAACAGATGGCTACTCATATGTGGATTTAAACCGTCAGGGTACTCCTTTAATCGAGATCGTTTCAGAAGCTGATATGCGTTCGCCAGAAGAAGCTTATGCCTATTTAGAAGCAATTCGCTCTATTATCCAATTCTCTGGTGTGAGTGATGTTAAAATGGAAGAGGGTTCTATGAGATGTGATGCCAATATCTCATTACGTCCATACGGTCAAGAAAAATTTGGAACCAAAGCAGAACTTAAAAATTTAAACTCATTAAATAATGTGAAAATGGGCTTAATTCATGAAGAAAAACGTCAAGCAAAAGTACTACTTTCTGGCGGAGAAATTCAACAAGAAACAAGAAAATACGATGAAGCAACTAAATCAACTATTTTAATGCGTATTAAAGAAGGAGCAAGTGACTACCGTTACTTCCCAGAACCAGATGTACCTCGTTTGAACATTTCTGAGGAATGGATAGAAATAATTCGTCAAAGTATTCCTGAGCTACCAGCAGCTCGCCGATTACGTTATGTAAGTGATTTAGGGCTACCTGAATATGATGCAATGGTATTAACTTTATCACGTGATATGTCAGACTTCTTTAATGCAACGCTTGAAGAGGGAGCAGACGCTAAACAAGCATCTAACTGGTTAATGGGCGAGGTATCAGCCTATTTAAATAGTGAAAAGATAGAATTGTTAGATACTAAGTTAACACCTAATAATCTTGCAGGCATGATTAATTTGATTGCTGATGGGACAATCAGTTCAAAAATTGCCAAGAAAGTCTTCAAGGAATTAATTGAAAATGGTGGAGATGCTAAAGAGGTAGTTGAAGCTAAAGGGCTTGTTCAATTATCTGATCCAGCTCAACTACTACCTGTTATTAATGAAATTCTTGATAAGAATGAACAATCAATTGAAGATTTTAAAAATGGTAAAGATAGGGCTGTGGGCTTTTTAGTTGGCCAAATCATGAAAGCAACAAAAGGTAAGGCGAACCCAGGTGTTGTTAATAAACTATTGAATGAAGAATTATCAAAAAGATAATTACTTCTAGATAAGGAGAAGGCCATGAAGGCACGATTAATTTATAATCCTACATCGGGTAAAGAACTACTTAAAAAGAATTTAGCAGATATTTTAAATGTCTTAGAGCAAGCTGGCTATGAAGCAAGTGCTTATGCAACAACACCAGAGCCCCTGTCTGCAAAAAAAGAAGCAGAACGTTGTGGGTTAGCTGATTTTGAATTAATAGTTGCAGCAGGTGGAGATGGTACCATAAATGAAGTTATTAATGGTATTGCTCCTCTTGAAAAACGCCCTAAGCTAGCAATCATACCGGGTGGTACAACTAATGACTTTGCCAGAGCACTTCATATTCCAAGAGATAATGTTGTTAGTGCTGCAGAGGTAATATTGAAGAATCAAACAATCATGTCAGATATTGGTAAAGCTAATGATACCTACTTTATGAATATTGGTGCAGGTGGTAACTTAACTGAATTAACTTATGAAGTTCCCTCACAATTAAAAAGTGTATTTGGGTATTTAGCATATTTAGTTAAAGGAGCAGAGATGCTACCACGCGTTAAACCAATTGATATGAAACTAGAATATGATGATGGTGTGTATGAAGGAAAAGCATCTATGTTTTTCCTTGGTTTAACTAATTCTATAGGAGGATTTGAGCAAATAGCGCCAGATGCTCAATTAGATGATGGAAAATTTTCGCTTATTATTGTTAAAACAGCAAATGTACTTGAAATTATGCATTTAGTTGCTATGATGATAAATGGAGGAAAACATGTAAAAGACAACCGTTTGATTTATACTAAAACATCTAAGCTACATGCTGAACCAAAAGATAAAGATTTTAGAATGATGATTAATTTAGACGGTGAATACGGTGGAGATGCACCCATGACGTTTGAGAATTTAAAGCAACATATTGAAATCTATGCAAATCTGGATGATATACCACAATCAGCAGTATCTGGTGAAATTGAAGAAGCGTCGGATCAATTTGTAAGAGAGCTTGAACAATTGACAAATGAAGATATTGATGGTGATGGAAAAATAGCCAAAAAAGAATAATAAAAGGACGGACTATATGACAAAAACTAATAAAGAATTACCAGTGGTAAAAAATGATAAGGTATGGGTTGTTATCGAAGATTTAACTCATGATGGACGTGGAGTAGGTAAAGTTGATTACTACCCAATATTCATCGAAAATGCAATACCAGGCGAAGAAGTTGAAGTTAGAGTATTAAAAACAACAAAGAAATTTGCGTATGGAAAAGTATTACAATGGAAAGTTAAAAGTGAAGATAGAGTTGAAGATGTCGAATCAGATTGGATTAGAACAGGAATTGCTCCATTACACCATATGACTTATGAAGCACAACTTAAGTTCAAGCATCATCAAGTTGAAAAAGTAATTAACCGTATTGGTGGATTTGAATCTTTAGAAGTTAAAGAAATTAAAGGAATGGATGTTCCTTCGAAATATCGAAATAAGGCTCAAATACCAGTTAGAAAATTAAATGAACGTCTTGAATTTGGATTCTTTAGAAGAAACAGCCATGATTTAGTTGCGATTGAAGATTTTTACATTCAAGAACCTGAAATAGATGAAGCATTAGTTGCTATTAAACCAATACTTGAACGCTTTAATGTAAAACCTTTTGATGAAGCTAATCAATCAGGAAATTTAAAAAATATTGTGATTAGAAAAGGCCATTATTCTAATCAATTAATGGTTGTCTTAGTAACGAAAAAGAAAAAAGTCTTCAAAATTGGTGAAATTTGCAAAGCGATTGTGGAAGCTGTTCCTAATGTGACGTCTATTATTCAAAGCATCCATACGGAAAATAATAATGTTATTTTAGGAAAAGAATTTGTTCGCTTGTATGGAAATGAGTATATTGAAGATGAGTTATTAGGTAATACCTATCATATTTCGGCTAAATCATTCTATCAAGTTAACACTATTCAAGCGGAAAAACTATATCAAGAAGCAATTGATCGTGCAGAATTAAAACCAACAGATATTGTAATTGATGCCTACTGTGGTATTGGAACAATTGGGTTATCATTAGCAGATAAAGTATCTAAAGTTTATGGTGTTGAAGTTGTGGAAGATGCAATAGAAGATGCTAAAAAGAATTCAGAAATAAATGAAATTGACAATGTAGAATTTGAAATTGGTAAAGCAGAAGTTGTCTTTGGAAAATGGTTAGAAGAAAAAATAAAACCAAATGTTATTATTGTAGATCCTCCAAGAAAAGGATTAACCGAAAGCTTTATTGAAGCAAGTGTTAAAATGAGTCCGGAAAAAATCGTCTATATTTCATGTGATCCAGCAACGTTTGCGAGAGACCTTAAAATATATTCTAATTCTGGGTATACGCCAGACTACATTCAGCCTGTCGATATGTTCCCACAAACATCACACATTGAATGTGTGACAGTTCTTACAAGATAAAAGTTATTTAAAAAAAATTAAAAAAACAAGAGCGGATGCAACGTGCTCTTGTTTTTTTATCAATTATTTAGAAGAATGTTATCTAAAAGTATACATTGATTATAATAATTTGATTCAGCGATTCGAATGTCTGAAGTAACAATAATCGCAGTTAATCTGTTTTGTTTTGTAAAAATATTAAGAATCGGCATAATATTTAATAAAAAATCACTTTTTTCGCTTTGATCTTTGGTGTAGTCAAAAATAATAATGTTTTGTTTCAGTATTAATGCTCTTATAATTTGAAAAAGCATCTGGTCGCGTTCAGAGAGAATACTAGAAATTTTTTTTAAGGATCTTGGGTCAACTTTAAAAGTTATAATGGCTTCATCAAGTTCAAGTAAAAATTCTTTTTTTTGTTTCTTTGAGATGCCAAGTAGCATATTATCTTCAACTGTTAGAAAAGGCAGCATACTATTTTTTCGTCCCATAATAGCGTAATAATTAACGGTATTCATTTTATCAAAGAAATCTAAAATATCTTTTCTCTTATCAGTATTAGTTTGTTCTAAGATAATTGTGAATTTTTCAGCAATTAAATCAGTTGCCATTGAATCTAAAGGTTGTCTAAAATTTATCATTTAGGCAACTCCCTCCTTCTAGATGAGAACATCATATAACTAAAGAAACCGATTAACGAGCCAACTATTGCAGTAGCACTAATAGTCAGTAAGTTAGTAATGTATCTAAAAATAGTTTGCTTAACAGGAGGGTTTTCAACCTTCACTTCAAATAAAGAAATTTTATTATAGGGAAGAATCGCTTTATTCTCCTTGCTAGATGACTGGAATGATTTATTGGTTTTTGTAGTAGTCAAATTAGAAAGCTCATCATTTTGATTAAAGACTATTGTCTGTTGGTCAAAGTACTTATCTACAAATTTACGATTTAAGTTGATACTTTCATTAACAAAATTACTATGAAAAATTAATATAAGAATAACTACAGACGAGAAGCCAAAAAATATAGGTACTATTAATTCAGTTAGTAGGTGTTTCAAAATTTTAGTTTTTCTAATGCCGATAAAGTACATAGAATTGATCTCTTCTTTTCTTACACAGGCGCTATAAATACTGAGTAAGAAAAATATAACAATAGAGCTGATAATTAAATAAATAAATAATTTATGGTAAATAGTAGTCACATATAGGTTGCTATCAATGAGCTGTTCATTCAAAGTACTTTCCACTTGAGGCAAAATTTTCTTTATGTGCTCCCACTTACCAAGAATAAAATTTAATGCAATACTTTGAGTTAGGGTAAGTTGGGATAAAAGAGTAAGTAGGAAGAAAAGTATGGCAAAAAAGAATGTACAGATAACAGTCAATTTTTTATGATACTTTGCCGCTACAATAGATTGTCTTAACGTTGTCATTATCTAGGCCTCCAATAAGCAAATTATACCTACTAGTTGTGAAAAAAATATGAATTATAAATAAAAAAAAGACTTTAGTTAGCAAACTAAAATCTTTCTTTTATTATTTTTTATTATTCTCAGAGGAAGAAGAACTCATACTTGATTTATTATCTTCCGTTCCGTAATAATCTTGATATGTTTTTGTTTCATATAGGTTTTGTGTTGATTTATTACCATTTTTTGAAAAGACACTAGTTGATTTATTTCCTTTTTCTTTTTCAATTGCTTCAAGTTTTTCTAACCCATTTTTATAATCATAATCTTCAGGTTTTATAGGTTCTAATCCACTTTCGGTATAAAATCTTAGTAGATCTCCATTTGTTAAAGCGTCAGACATATTTAATTGTGTACTTGCTTTATCTTTAGCAACTTCAACTTCACTAGCTTGTTCTTCTGTTAAGCTCTCTAGCAGTTCTCCTGTTTCATTTAAATAAATAGATTGCCCTATAACTGTATACTTGGGTGTAATAAATGTACCATTCCTAAAGGCGACTACTTGATCATTATCCTTAGAAAATAAATCTTGTCCTAACTGTATGTATTTTGATGAGTCAATACCTAGTAAATGAAGTAGAGTAGGTAGTATATCGACTTGACCACCAAATGTGTTAGATACTTTACCGTTAGTTTGGCCTGGAACGTGGAACATTACCGGAACGCGCTGCATTTGAGCATCATCAAAGTCATTCCAATCGTCTTTTGATTTCCCAATTAAATCAGCTAAATATTTATTTCTGGAATTTGAAATCCCATAATGATCACCATACATCACAATAATAGAGTTTTCATAAAGTCCACTTTTTTTCAAATAATTGAAAAATTCTTCAACAGCTTTATCTAAATAGTTTGCAGTTGCAAAATAGCCATTAATAGTTGGATCAGGTGTTTTAGCCATTGGGAAACCGGCATCTCCATCTTTAAATTGGGAATAGGGATAGTGATTAGTTACAGCAATAAATTTAGAATAGAAAGGTTGTTGCATATGTTCTAAATATTGAACAGATTGTTCCATAAACGGTTTATCATGTAAACCATACTGGAACGAGTTATTTTCATTGACATCATAGTAACTTGCATCAAAGAAATAGTCATAGCCTAAATGTTTATAAGTTTCGTTTCTGTTCCAAAAAGCACCACCGTTACCATGGAATACAGCGCTTGTATAGCCTTTTTCTTGATTTAAAATAGCAGGAGCAGCTTGGAAAGTATTTTTATCACCAAGTTGTGTAAATAAAGGACCTTGTCCTAAACCAAAGAAAGAATTCTCTAACATTGTTTCAGCGTCACTTGTTTTTCCTGAACCAACTTGATGAAAAGCATTACTAAAACTAAATGTTTCGTTTGAGTGATATAAGCTATTGATAAATGGTGTGACTTCATGTTCCACGCCATTTTCATCCTTCAATTTATAATCAACTAAAAATTGTTGGAAACTTTCTAAATGTATATAAATAACATTTTTATCTTTAGCAATTCCAAACATATCTTTATTAGGTTTAGATTGGTGATCTTTTACATAATTTTGAACATCAACTAAATCATTTTCACTTGCTTGAGCACGGCGTTGATTAGCATTGTATGTTTGCACACCATCATATACGGTAAAAACATTCATTCCTAAGTATTTGACAATATGATCGCGAGAAAATGTTCGTTTTAATAATTCTGGACGATCCATTTCAGCTAATGTTAAATTGGCTGAAAAGAGAAATACTGAAAAAGAAGTGATAGCTAATGCAGTTCTTGCTTTAATTGGTCGAGCATCTAGCTTAATTTTTTTAAAGATTAAGAGTAACACTAAAACAATAATATCTATCCAATACAAGAAATCGTATGGACGGAACATGCGTAAGGCACTTTCACCTAAACCAGAGGAAACTTTACCAGCACCTAGCATGGTATTGACTGTAATGAAATCTGTAAATTCTCTGTAGTAAATAACATTAGAGAACAATAAAAGAGTTGTTAACGCCGAAATGATTATTAAGGCCGTATATGCTCTTTTAGGATTCTTAACATAAAGTGCTGCTGAGAATAAAAAGACTGTTGTGGCAATGGGGCTCAGGAAGAGGATGAAGTACTGAAAAAGACTCTCAATTCCTAAGTTAAAATCTACTAAGTAGGCCATAATATTTTTAGCCCAAAAAAGAACAGCTAATAGGGTAAAGAACCCCAACCTAGTATTTAGTAAATTTTTATAGTAATTATGTTTCACATTTAAACTTCCTTTCTTACATTCCAACCCTTATAAAGTAAACTTACTTTTTATTTTTTTAAACATTCCCCAATATTTTACCTTTATGGAGCGAGTGTGTCAAATAGATTCCCAGTCATTAATCAAAAATTAAGACTAAGGTAGTAGATAATCACTTGCTTTATACAGTAATATTCATTCATTGTCGTTGATATCTAAAGTGACATTAAAAAAATGTGGAAGGAGTACCTTTAAACTGATATAGTATAAATAGTATAGAATTTAAAGAAAAGGGTATTTTGATGAAACGGATAATAATTGATAACAAGGCGATGAATAGAATAAATAAAAAATATCCACTTATCCATAAAGAAGATATCATTTCTGATTGTGATTTGGTCAATGGTGAATGGGTATCTTATTATAGTCAATCAAACGAATTTTTAGGATATGGCTACCTAGGTGTTCAGAACAAGGGATTTGGGTGGATTTTAAGTTTTAAACAGGATAACCCAATTTCTAATGAATTTCTAAAAGAATTATTGGATGTTGCAATCCAAAAAAGAGCTAATTATTTTAATGATATCGATACAACAGCTTTTAGAATTTTAAATGGAGAGGGAGACAATTTTGGGGGATTAACTATAGATATGTATAGTGAATTTCTTGTTTTATCTTGGTATAACTCAAGTATTTATCAGCATAAAGTTGAAATAGTGGAATTACTAAAAAAAATCTTACCTGATGTTAAGGGGATTTATGAAAAAATCAGGTTTAAATCGGTAGACTTACCTGAAACTCAATTTATATGGGGAGAAGAAGCCCCAGAGCCTTTAATTATAAAGGAGAATGGCGTAAATTATGCTACTTATTTAAATGAAGGTCTGATGACAGGAATTTTTTTAGATCAGAAAGACGTTAGGGACTATCTAGTTGATGGTTTTTCTATGGGGCAAACTTTACTTAACACCTTTAGTTATACTGGAGCGTTTTCGGTAGCGTCGGCAGTTGGTGGTGCAAGTCATACAACAAGTGTTGATTTAGCTAAAAGAAGCGTTGAAAAAACAGAAGAGCAGTTTAGAGTTAATGGGATTGATCCAGAAACTCAGACTATTTTTGTGATGGATGTCTTTAATTACTTTAACTATGCTTTAAAAAAAGGTCTATCTTATGATGTTGTTGTTTTAGATCCACCAAGTTTTGCTAGGAATAAGAAAAAAACATTTTCAGTTGCAAAAGATTATGGAAGACTTACAGCAGAAGCGGTTAGTTTAATTAATAAAAAGGGTAAACTAATTGCGTCAACTAATGCATCAAATGTTACTTTTGAAAGATTTGAAAGAATGGTAGAAAAAGGAATAAGTAACGCAGGTAGAAGATACAAACAACAGCGAGTGTTTAGACTTCCTAGTGATTTTACTGTTAGTCCAACTTATTCAGAAGGCAACTATTTAAAAGTATTGATTTATGAAATTATCTAATAAACAAAGAAAAGATGGGATAGATGTATTATGTCTAAATTGAAGGTAAGAAACCTGACACTCGGTTCTGGGCAACCGAAAGTTTGTATCTCTTTAATAGCAAGAAATTTTGAAGAGTTATTTGCTGAAGCAATGCGTATTAGCGAGATGGACTGTGATTTAATCGAATGGCGTGCAGATTATTTTATGTATATTAATGATATTTCCTTTATGAAAAAAGCTGCTTATTTCATTCGTTATGCAATAGAAGATAAGCCTTTAATTTTTACTTTTAGGACATTAGAAGAAGGTGGTGGTCAAGATATTGATCCTGATTACTACTTTGAGTTGAATCGTTATATGGTTCATACAGGTTTAGTTGACATTATTGATTTAGAATTTGGAAAACTGACAGATTCGGATACTGATGTAATTAAATTTGCTAAACAAAATAACGTCAAAGTACTATTGTCAACTCATGACTTTCTTTCAACGCCAACAGAAACTGAGATGACTGATGTAATTTATGACATGAGGTATCTTGGAGCAGATATTTGTAAAGTTGCTGTTACGCCTAATGATATGACAGATGTTTTAACAATTCTTAAAAGTTCAGACAAAATTCAAACTGAACGAGATAATATTCCCTTCGTTTTAATAGGTATGGGAGATTTAGGTAGATTAACAAGAATGACAGGGGAGCTATTTGGATCAGTATTAACATTTGCTTCTTCTGGAAAATATCAATCAGCAACTGGTCAAATGTCAATTGAAGAGTTAAGAAAAGGATTAGATGTCATGGGAAATAGAAATGAAGGTGTAAGTTTTGGGAAAGAAAAAAATCAACAAAACTAATGCGATTAGATTTCTAGAACAGCAGAAAATACCGTTTGAAGTAGCTGAGTACACGTGGACAGATGATCACATGGGTGCCAAAGACACAGCTGAACAACTTGGACTAGATGAATCAGAAATTTTTAAGACCTTAGTTGCTGTTGGAAATAAAACAGGTCCTATTGTGGCTGTTGTTCCAGGAAATAAAGAATTAGATTTAAAAAAAATAGCTAAGGTCAGTCATAATAAAAAAGTTGAAATGCTACCAATGAAAGAGTTGGAACCTTTAACTGGTTATATTCATGGTGGGTGTTCTCCGATAGGAATGAAGAAAAATTTGCCAACCTTCTTTGCAATTGAAGCTCAGACGTTGACTGATTTTCGTTGCTCCGCTGGTATGAGGGGTCTTCAAATGAAGGTTTCACCGCAGGCACTAGTCAAATTATTAAATGGTGAATTTGTTGATATCACGTCATAAACTTAATAAAAAAGAGAACCTTAGTTGTAGCTGACATCGTGTTAGTTAGATTTTTATCTAATTTGCAGGATGTATGCTAGAAACTAAATTGGTTCTCTTTTTTAATACTTAAAATAGCTTGAGATTTCTGCAGCATTTTTACCTGCCACGTGCCCTGTTACAAATGCAGCTGTTATGTTATAACCACCAGTATAGCCGTTAACATCAATCAATTCTCCAGCAAAAAAGAGACCGTTAACAAGTTTACTTTCCATTGTCTTAGGATTTATCTCTTTAAGCTCAACTCCACCACCAGTAACAAATGATTTGTCTAGAGGATAGGTATCGTACCCTGAAAATTTAAACTCTTTAATAATAGAAATAAACGCATCTTTTTCTATATCAGTCAGTTGTTTTAAACTTTTAGTGGAGTCAATTCTAAGAGAATCAAGTAAAAATTCTAAGTATCTCTCAGGCAATAAATTTTTTAAACCATTTTTAATAGATTTACTTCCATATTCACTGATCCTATCATTAATTTGAAGTAAAATGTCCTCTTCACTAAATTTAGGTAAAACGTCAAGAATTAAATCAACAGATTCTCTACCTTTATCTAATTCTTGATTGATAAACATGCTGCATCTTAGTGCTGCAGGTCCAGAAACGCCGAAATGTGTAAATAAAAGATCCATTTCGTGTGAAACAATAACTTTGTTTTTTTCATTTAGAACAGATAATTTTATATCTCTTAAAGAAAGACCTTGCAGCGTTTTAGATTGAATAAAATGATCTTTTGAGCGGATAGGAGACTCTGTTGGAAATAAAGGAGTGACAGTATGCCCTAATTTTTTTGCTAATTTATAGCCATCACCTGTAGAGCCAGTATATTGAAATGTTTTACCACCAGTAGATAAAATAACGCATGGCGCAGTTACAGATAAATTATCACTTGTATTAATACCGCTGACCTGTCCATTTTCTGTTAATAATTTTTTGACAGTAGTCTTCATGATTAATTCAACATTGTATTCCTTTAATTTTTTGGCAAGACCTTCAACGATAGCTTTAGAAGTGTTTGCTACAGGAAATAATCGACCATGATCCTCTTCTTTTAGAGCAACGCCGTTAGACTCAAAAAATTCCATGATATCATAGTTATTAAATTGAGAAAAAGCACTATATAAAAATTTCCCGTTTCCTGGAATGAAGTTAATAATTTCCTCTGGCGGGCGATTGTTAGTCACGTTACACCTTCCACCACCAGTTAAGCGTAATTTCTTACCTAACATTTTATTTTTATCAACAATGGCTACTTTTGCGCCGTTTTCTGCAGCTGAAATAGCAGCCATCATACCACTTGTCCCACCACCGACTACAATTACATCAAAATCAGTCATTTTTTACCTCCTTATATTTATGCGATTATTATTTTAACATATAAAAACTAAATTTACGCAATAGAAATGTTTTTGTAAAATCAACTATTTAAGATATAATATGACTAATTAAAAAAAGGTGTGTGATAATATGACAGAAATCAAACAATATTTAAATAATTTAGAAAATGAACTTAAGGAAAAGTATCCTAGTCAAAAAGAATACTTACAAGCTGTCGCTGAATTCATGGGAACAATTGAACCTTTTTTAACTAAAAACCCTATTTTTGTCGAAAAAAATATTTTAGAGATGTTACTAATCCCAGAAAGATTAATAGAATTTCGTATTCCTTGGATGAATGACAAGGGAGAATGGAAAGTAAACACAGGTTATCGTGTGCAATATAACTCTGCCTTGGGACCTTACAAAGGAGGTTTAAGACTTCATCCAACTGTCAATCAGAGCATCATGAAATTTTTAGCTTTTGAACAAATTTTTAAGAATAGTTTAACGTCTTTGCCTATCGGTGGTGGTAAAGGCGGAAGTGATTTTGATCCCAAAGGTAAATCAGAAGGTGAAATTATGCGTTTTTGTCAAAGTTTGATGCAAGAATTACAAAAATACATAGGGCCTGATCAAGATGTCCCAGCAGGAGATATTGGTGTTGGAGGTCGAGAAATAGGTTATTTATTCGGAGAATACAAGCGTTTAAACGGATATCAAGCGGGTGTTTTAACAGGAAAACCTTTAGCATATTGGGGAAGTTTAGCTAGAACAGAAGCAACAGGTTACGGCTTAGTTTACTTTGTTCAACATCTTTTAAATGATCAAAAAGATAGTTTGAAAAATAAAAGAATTCTAGTTTCGGGAAGTGGAAATGTTGCGATATATGCGATTCAAAAAGCACAAGAGTTAGGAGCTGTTGTTTATGGGTGTTCAGATTCTTCAGGATATGTGATTGATCCAGAGGGAATTGATTTAGAACTTGTGCGAGAGATAAAAGAAACCAATCGTGAAAGAATTAATACATACATAAACAAACGTCCGACTGCCCATTTTTTTGAGAATCAATCCATTTGGTCGGCTAAACTAGAGTATGATATCGCATTACCTTGTGCGACACAAAATGAAATATCAGAAAAACTAGCAGAGAAAATGATAAAAAGTGGTGTTGAAATAGTTGCAGAAGGAGCTAATATGCCAACCTCTCTTGAGGCCTTAAACATATTACAGGAAAACAACATTACTTACTGTCCAGGTAAGGCAGCAAATGCTGGTGGAGTAGCTGTCTCAGCTTTAGAAATGGCTCAAAATGCTCAAAGATTACCTTGGACATTTGAAAAAGTAGACGCTGAATTAAATCAAATCATGAAAAATATTTACGAAACATGTCGTGATACATCGCTTACATATGTTGGGAAAAAAGATTTGGTTGTAGGATCAAATATTGCAGGGTTTGAAAGAGTTGCTAACGCAATGCTTAGTCAAGGATTGGTTTAAAAATGTTACAAGTAACATCTTTATTTTTTTCAGAAAATATGATGTGAAAAACCTGAAAGAATGATAGAATGTACCTGTAGCAATGCAAATAAACATGTAATATATAGGAGGATAATGATGTCTCATATTAGTTTTGATCACTCTAAAGTCGCTAAATTTATTGGTGAACATGAATTAGGGTATATGCAAGCAGAGGTTAGTGCAGCACACAAAGAGCTTAGAGAAGGAACTGGTGCTGGTAGTGATTATTTAGGATGGATTGATTTACCCGTAGCATATGATAAAGATGAATTTGCAAGAATAAAAAAATCAGCTGAAAAAATCCAATCAGATTCTGAAGTATTAGTTGTAATTGGTATAGGAGGTTCTTACCTAGGAGCTAAGGCAGCAATCGATTTCTTAAATCATTCTTTTTATAATTTGTTAGATAATAAAGAAAGAAAAGCACCTCAAGTTTTCTTTGCTGGAAATAGTATCAGCTCATCTTATTTAGCAGATTTAATTCATATTATTGGAGATCGTGATTTTTCGGTAAATGTCATTTCAAAATCAGGTACAACGACAGAACCTGCGATTGCTTTTAGAGTATTTAAAGAATTACTTGTTAAAAAATATGGTAAAGATGAAGCTAATAAACGTATTTATGCAACAACAGATAAAGCACGTGGCGCTGTAAAAGTTGAAGCAGATGTTGAAGGTTGGGAAACTTTTGTTATTCCTGATGATATTGGCGGACGTTTCTCAGTGTTAACTGCTGTTGGATTGCTTCCAATTGCTGTTACAGGAGCTAGCATAGACGATTTGATGAAAGGTGCTGCTGATGCACGCCTTGCTTACAGTTCAGAAGACTTAGCTGAAAATGAAGCATATCAATATGCAGCGTTAAGAAATGTTTTATACCGTAAAGGTAAAGTAACAGAGTTATTAATTAATTATGAACCAAGTCTGCAATACTTCTCAGAATGGTGGAAACAGTTGTTTGGCGAATCAGAAGGAAAAGATCAAAAAGGTATTTATCCTTCAAGCGCTAATTTCTCAACTGATTTACATTCGTTAGGTCAATACATTCAAGAAGGACGCCGTAATATTTTTGAAACAGTTATTAAGGTAGATAAAGCACGACATGAATTAGCAATCCCTGAGATGGAACAAGATCTAGATGGCTTAGGTTATATTCAAGGTAATGATATTGATTTTGTTAATACAAAAGCCTTCCAAGGAACTTTGTTAGCACACACTGATGGAGATGTACCGAATTTTGTGATTACAATTCCACAAACGGATGCGTATACTTTAGGATATTTAATGTATTTCTTTGAAATTGCAGTAGGTATTTCAGGCTACTTAAATAGTGTCAATCCTTTTGACCAACCAGGAGTAGAAGCTTACAAGAAAAATATGTTTGCACTTCTTGGTAAACCAGGGTTTGAAGATTTAGCTAAAGAGTTAAACGAACGTCTATAGATCAATGTACTAAACGTTAAAATAAACTTTTGGTAGGGCATGATACGAAAAGCACTTAAACTTGAAACGGTTTAGGTGCTTTTTTTGCACTAGTCTTAAATTTAAGTTTGAAGTTACTATCTCAAAAATAATAAAATGATTAAAAAATAGAAGAAAACGGTTTCTTTTTAGTTTGATATATTGTACAATGAATCACAAAGAGACGGCAAGTTTAGCTTAAGTGTTTCTTATAATATACTTTTAATATAGGGGGAAAATATAAAATGGCAGTAGAAATTTTTGAAGCAGAAGTAACAAGTACAAAAGGATTACAAATTGTATGCAAATCAAGAGAATTTGAATTTACATTAGACGAACCTAAAAATTTAGGGGGAACTAATACGGGAATGAACCCAATTGAAGCGTTACTTAACTCTTTAGGTGCATGTAAAATGATTGTAGCCAAAAGTTTTGCAAGATTACATAAAATTGATTTAATAGATATTCGTATTGAACTTCAAGGAGAACTTGATCCAGATGGCTTTATGGGAAAAAATCCTAACGCTAAGATTGGACTTTCAAAAATAACATCAAATTTTTTCATTAAGGCAAATAATACAGATGAAGAAATAGAAAAATTTGTAGAGTTTATTAATCGAACTTGTCCAGTTGCTGATACTATTGAAAATAGTCCTACTTTGATAACAAATATTATGAAATAAAGGGATTGGCAGGTAATGATTATTACTTGCCAATTTTTTAATGAGCCTAGAATAAAAAGAAGGTCATTGTTAAAAAATTCATTTAACAAAATTGAAAAATTTTGCTATAATTCAATAGGTATGAGTATAAAATTGAAAGGTGGATTTATATGGCCAAAAAAAATGAACAAGGTAAGTCTAAATTAATTTTGATATTAGTCTTACTAGTTTATATTGTTGAGCTCGTTTGGTTCTTCTATTCTCAAATAATAAAAAAAATGATGAATGGTCAAGCAATAGACTTTCAATCAAAAGAGTTGGCTATTATCTTATTAATAGGGTTATTGGCAATTGTTATTCTTTTTGTTTTGAAGAGATCAAAAAAAATCGGTGGTATTCTAATTGGTGGGTTGGTATTAAGTGTTATATTTTTCTCTATTATAGCTCCTTTATTAGATGTATATATTCCGGTAATTTGGCAAATTTTTCAAGGATTTATTTAGATGTTGATTTTATCAACATCTTTTTTTATTATATTTGAAAAATCGGTTTTTTTCTGAAAGCGAGTATGATAGACTATATACAGTAAATAAAAGGAATGATAGTAATGATAAATCTTTCAGAAAAAAGAACCCATTTCCGTTTTCCTGTTTACGATGATGAAACAGGGGTAAAATTACAAAAAAAAAGAAATCGTGAATTTTTAAAAGACATCTTAGATGACGGATTTACTTATAAAAAAATAGATGATGGCAATCGTTCAGAAAAAAAGAAATCATTTAATAAAAATATTGATCCGGTGGATATGATTGATGCACCAGATTATTTTGGGCATGACGGTTTAATTGAAACAGAGCAGATTAAAGCAGCTCCAAAGAATCAAAAATCTGCTTTTCATGAAAAAAAGATAAAATTGGACCAAAAAATAGTTCCTGTAAAAAATAGTAACTATGTAGTACCCGAACAAAAGGAGTACTCTTCTCCTCAGTCTACATTTTCGAATCAATATTTAGAAACAGATAATTATGGTAATGCTAAACATCAAAAACAAGATAAAAGACGATCAAAATTTGAGTCTTCTTATGACTTACCAGGAGAAAAAGCAAAAAATATTTTTCAGCCTAAACACATTCCAGCATCTATTATAGAAGATGAACCTCATCTAGATCGACCTAAACATGGACGAGAATTGTTGGTAGATGAGTTAAGAAAAGCGTCTTCTAATAATCTTTTATTAATGGAAGAAAATGCTGTTTTGGATCCAATACTTGATGAAGTAAGTCCGATTGACATTGAAACAGTAGAAACTAATAGCACTAATAATATAGTAGAAAAAAAGAAGAATCAACGACTTGAAAAAACCTTATCTGGAATTATTGAAGAAGAGGGAAGTACCAAGTTAGATAGTTATTATTTTGATTAGTATATACTTTAATACTTACATAGGTAATGCCCGTGTAAGTATTTTTTGTTGATTATTTAAGATAATTGTACGATAATAATATAGATATTTATTAAGACACATAAATAGTGTATATAGAGAAAAGGGGATTTTTATGGAATTTCATAAAAATAAAACATATCATTTTGTAGGAATTAAGGGATCAGGAATGAGTGCTCTTGCCTTATTACTACATCAAAAAGGCTTTAAAGTACAAGGCTCAGATATAGAAAAATATTTTTTCACGCAAAGAGAATTAGATTCAGAAGGCATTAAAATTATGTCATTTGATCAAAAAAATATTACTGATGATTTAATTGTCATTGCAGGTAATGCCTTTCCTGATACACACGAAGAGATACAAACTGCATTGAAAAAAGGGTTAAAAGTAATCCGATATCATCGCTTTTTAGGTGAATTTATTAAAATGTATACAAGTATTGCGGTGACAGGCTCACATGGGAAAACGAGTACTACGGGACTTTTAGCTCATGTATTATCAGGTATAAAACCAACTAGCTTTTTAATTGGAGATGGAACTGGTCATGGCGAGAAAGAAGCAGAATTATTCGCTTTTGAAGCGTGTGAATACAGAAGACATTTCTTAGCTTATCAACCAGATTACGCTATAATTACAAATGTTGATTTTGATCACCCTGATTATTATGAAAGTATTGATGATGTTTTTAGTGCGTTTCAATCCTTTGGTGAAGGAGTAAAAAAAGGAATTATTGCCTTTGGCGATGACCACTATCTTAAAAAAATGAAGACAGACGCTCCTGTCTACTATTATGGTGCTAATGATGATGATGATTTTCAAGCTAAAAATATCGAGCGTACCACAGAAGGTTCAAGTTTTGATGTTTATTATGAGAATAAATTGATTGGGCAGTTTACAGTTCCTGCTTTTGGTTTCCATAATGTAATGAATGCTTTGAGTGTCATTTCAATTAGTTATTTGGAAGGACTAGACATGGATTTGGTAGCGAAGGAATTAATGACTTTTAATGGAGTTAAGCGTAGATTCAGTGAAAAAAAAGTGGCAGATATGATTTTAGTTGATGACTATGCTCATCACCCTGCTGAGATTAAAGCAACCATAGACGCGGCTCGTCAAAAATATCCAACTAAAGAGATTATTGCTGTTTTCCAACCGCACACATTCACTAGAACGATTGCCTTGATGGATGATTTTGCGACTTCATTAGATTTAGCAGATAACGTTTATTTATGCGAAATTTTTGGTTCTGCTAGAGAAAATGCGGGAGAAGTTAAAATTGAAGATTTGGGAGATAAGATTTCAAAGGGTGGTACCGTTTTAAGTATTGATGATATGTCTCCTCTTTTAAATCATGAAGAAGCAGTTGTTATCTTTATGGGTGCTGGGGATGTTCAGAAGTTTCAAGTTGCTTACGAACAGCTTTTGGGAAATACGATAAGAAATAACATGTAATTTCTTTAGTAGATAGGAGATAGTGAAGATGCTAAAATCTCAAAAAAAAGATGGTAAAACAATTGATGAATTATTTGAAGGTGAATCTTTAAGCATCACAGAAACTATTGAGGATAGTCAATTATTACTATATTTGGGTTTAACAAATGATGCAAATCCGTTATTTATTCAGCATAAATATACCGAAAAAACTGAATACAAGAAACCAATTGTTCCAAGTATCATGTTAATGGGTATTATTTCTAGTGTAATTTCTAAACATTTACCTGGACCAGGTTCCAACATAGTTAATTTGTCATTTAACTTAGTTCAACCGGTTTATCATTATGAAACATTAACCTTTCATTTTGAAATTATTAAAATTGACTTAATGAAAGAAGTTGTCACAGTTTCTGTAAAAGCTCATAATTATGAAGATAATAGAGTGCTTGATGCAGTTGTGATGACTAAGCCAACAAAAGTAAAACAAATAGTCGAAAAGGATGTAATGGATAATGATGGACAATAATCAGAATATTGAAAAAAAATCAAGTATATCTAAATTTTATAGTAGGGTGTATGGCTATCTTGGATTAGGAATTTTATTAAGTGCTATTACTTCTTTTATTGTTATTAGGGTTTTTCCTAATGAAATATTAGGATTTGTCTATGGGGGAAAATTAAACTTCTTTCTTTTATGGGGAGCACAAATAGGATTAGTTATTTATTTAGGGAAAAATGCTTTTTCTAACTCAGGTAGATCTTTGATAGGCTATATAGCATATACGATTTTAACAGGAGTTACTATATCAGCAACGGTATTCATGTATGATGCAACAGATGTAACGCTTGCGTTTGTCACAGCTTCAGGAATGTTTATTGGAATGTCTTTGGTTGGTTTATTTATTAAGAAGGACTTAAGTGCAATGGGGCACGCTTTATATAGTCTATTAATCGGAGCATTAATTGCAATTGTGTTAAATCTTTTTATTTTAAAAAGCGCTCCAGTCGATTTTGCTATTTCGCTTGCAATGGTTGTTATCTTTGCAGGTTTAATTGCTTGGGATAATCAAAAGATAAAATTATATTACCAAGAGATGGGTGATAAATCGGGATCTAACTTAGCTATTTATTGCGCGATGACATTATATCTTGATTTAGTTAACTTATTCTTATCTTTACTTAGAATTTTTGGTAGAGACTAAATAGTTAATAAAAGATCCTCCTAGTGAAAACTGGGGGATCTTTTTTTATTCAGGTAATTATTTTTCGCAAAGTAGGTTGATTTTTGTTAGAATGGTTGAGAATAGTATGGAAATGGAGTGTCAGCATGTCAAAGAAGAAATTATTATTAATTGATGGAAATAGTATTGCGTTCAGAGGTTTTTTCGCACTGTACCAATCCTTAGATCGTTTCAAAAATAAAAGCGGATTACACACAAATGCGTTATATGCAGTACATAATATGTTAGAAAATGTTTTGGAGAGAGAAAAACCAACGCATGTATTGGTAGCGTTTGATGCTGGAAAAACAACCTTTAGACATTCTTTTTATGAAGAGTACAAAGCAGGGAGATCTAAAACTCCAAGTGAATTCAAAGAACAAATGCCTTATTTAAGAGATTTGATAGAAGGCTTAGGAATGAAACACTACGAGTTAGAAAATTATGAAGCTGATGATATTATAGGTACATTAGCAACTCGTGCAAGTAAAGATGATTTTGACGTAGTTGTATTATCTGGAGATAAGGATTTAACTCAACTTGCTTCTGACAATATTCGTGTAGATGTTACTGTAAAAGGCGTTAGTGAAATCGAGTCGTATACCCCAGAACATATTATGGAAAAGTATGGATTGATTCCCAACCAAATTATCGACATGAAGGGTCTTGCTGGTGATCAATCAGATAACATTCCTGGAGTGACCAAAATTGGTGAAAAAACGGCTATTAAGTTACTTAAAGAGTATTCCACAGTAGAAGGTGTATATGAAAATGTTGATTCACTGAAAAAAAGTAAGATGAAGGAAAACTTAATCAATGAAAAAGAGATAGCTTTGATGAGTAAGCGTTTAGCAACAATTGATATTGATACACCAATTGATATATCGGTCGAAGATTTAAGTTTTAGTGGGAAAAATCTAGACATTTTAGTTCCTTTTTATAAAGAAATGGATTTTAATTCTTTTTTAAATAAGTTGGATTCTAGTTTAATTTCAGTGGATACTGAAGAGAAGAAGGATATTCAATTTAAAGTTGTAAATTCTCTGACAAAGGATATGTTTCATACCAACATGTCCCTATATGTTGAGATGTTAGGAGAAAATTATCATACTTCAGACGTTATAGGATTTGGATTTGGTAATGAAGATAGTTGCTATGTCTCAACTAATATTGAACTATTAGAAGATCCTCTGTTTGTTGAGTGGATTGAAAACGAAGAGATGACTAAAAAAGTATTTGACCTTAAGCGTACTGAGGTTGCGCTGAATCGATTTAAGTTAAGCTTAAAAGGAGCTAAATTTGATGCATTACTTGCATCCTATCTAATTGACTCAACTAATAATAGTGAAGATATTGCAGAAATTGCTCAGAAATTTAACTATTATGATGTGGATAGAGATGAAGTTGTTTATGGAAAAGGTGCTAAAAAAGGACTTCCGGAAGATGAAACAAAAACCTTTGAACATTTAGCTAGGAAGGTTATAGCTATAAACTATCTTTATAACCCCCTTATGGAAGAATTAGAGACTAAAAATCAAATGGACTTATTTTTAAATATAGAACTACCGTTAGCTCATATTTTAGGGAAAATGGAAATTGAAGGTATTACCGTAAATGCAAGCAGACTACAAGAAATGAAGGGTGAATTTGCTAAACGCTTAACTGAAATTGAACAAAAAGTTTATGAGGCGGCAGGGGAAGAATTTAATTTAAATTCTCCTAAACAGTTAGGTGTTATTCTATTTGAAAAAATGGGGCTTCCAGTTATCAAAAAAACAAAAACAGGTTATTCTACCGCGGTGGATGTTTTAGAAAAACTTCAAGGAGAAAACCCAATTATTGATGATATTTTAACATATCGTCAAATTGCTAAAATTCAATCTACGTATGTTGAAGGATTGTTGAAAGTTATTTTTGAAGATAACAAGATTCATACTAGATATGTTCAGACGTTGACGCAGACTGGTAGATTGAGCTCAGTTGACCCCAATCTTCAAAATATTCCAATACGATTGGAAGAAGGTCGGAAAATCAGAGAGGCCTTTATACCAAGAAATAAAGATTGGCAATTATTTTCATCAGACTATTCTCAAATCGAGTTAAGAGTTTTAGCTCATATTTCAGATGATGAACACTTGAAAGCAGCGTTTATTGAAGGGCAAGATATCCATGCAAGTACAGCTATGCGTGTGTTTGGTGTAGAAAAAGAGGAAGACGTTGATGCTAATTTAAGACGACAAGCAAAAGCGGTAAACTTCGGTATTGTTTATGGTATTAGCGATTACGGGTTATCTCAGAACCTTGGAATTTCAAGAAAAGATGCTCAAAGTTTTATAGATACCTACTTCGAAAAGTATCCAGGGGTTAAAGAATACATGGAAGCAGTTGTCAGAGAAGCAAAAGATAGCGGCTATGTTGAAACACTATATCATAGAAGGAGATATCTTCCGGATATAAATGCAAGGAACTTTAATATTAGAAGTTTTGCAGAAAGAACGGCCATTAATACTCCTATTCAAGGAACTGCGGCAGATATTTTAAAAATTGCCATGATTGAAATTGATAAAAAACTTAAAAAAGAAAAAATGGAAGCAACAATGCTTTTACAAGTACATGATGAGCTTGTTTTCGAGGCTCCCAAATCAGAAATCAATCGATTACAAAAGTTAGTTGAAACAACAATGGCTGAAGCCGTTAAATTAAGTGTACCTTTGAAAGCTGATAGTAGTGTCGGGAATAATTGGTACGAAGCGAAATAAGAAGATTGCTATTAATGGATTACTTTAACGTAAGGAGTATGTTATGCCAGAACTACCAGAAGTAGAAACAGTTCGAAAAGGACTAGAAAATCTTGTTAAAAATAAAAGAATCAATCAAGTTGACATTTACTGGCCACGAATCATTGATCATACTGACATTGAAGAATTTAGACTAAACTTAATAGGTGAAGTGATTGAAAATGTTGAGAGACGTGGTAAATTTTTAATTTTTAAATTAACACATTTTGATATGCTTAGTCATTTAAGAATGGAAGGTAAATTTGAGTACCATAAGACAAAAGATCCTATTTTGAAACATACACATGTCATATTTAAATTTGATGATGGCACAGAGCTTCGTTATTTAGATGTAAGGAAGTTTGGTCGTTTTGTTTTATTGGATAAGGGAGCTGCTCATGAATATAAAGGATTAAAGAAACTAGGTCCTGAACCTGTGGCAGAAGATTTTAAATTAGCTACATTTGAAAAAAAATTAAAAATGAAGAAAAAAGCAATAAAACCTTTGCTATTAGACCAGAGTTTAGTAACAGGATTAGGAAATATATATGTTGACGAGACGTTATTTAGGGCAGAAATTCATCCAGAACAAGAGGCTAACACTTTAACTAATGAAGAAGTTAAGCGACTGCATCAGGAAATTATTGCGGTATTGGGAGAGGCTGTAGAAGCTGGTGGTACGACGATTAGAACGTATAAAAATGCTTTAGGTGATGCAGGAACTTTTCAAGTTTCACTTCTTGTCTATGGTCAAACTGGAGAAGCTTGCCCGAGATGCGGAAATGAAATTGTAAAGAAAAAAGTGGCTCAACGAGGAACTCATTATTGTCCTGAGTGCCAAATATATAGGGTTAGAAAGGGGAAGTAAAATGAGTTTTATTTTAGGGTTAACAGGAGGGATTTCATCTGGAAAAAGCGCGGTTAGCCAATACTTTAAAGAAGAAGGAATACCTGTTATTGATGCCGATAAAATTGCAAGAGAAGTTGTAAAACCGCGAACAACAGGTTTGTCAAAAATAGTAGCTCATTTTGGCTCTTCCGTCTTAACTAAAGATAGAGAATTGGATAGAAAAAAATTAGGTAATATTATTTTTAATGATAGTGTCCAGCGAAAGTTATTGGATGAAATTTTAAGTCAGGAAATTGAACTTTTAATTGATAAAGAATTAGATAAATTAAAAAAAGAAAATCACGAATTGATTGTGATGGATGTACCTCTTTTATTCGAAGCGAGATATGACAGTAAATGCGATGAGGTAATGACCGTTTTTGTGAGTCAAAAAACTCAGCTCTCAAGATTAATGTTAAGGGATAACATCTCAAGTGAAGAAGCGTTGGCTAGAATTAATAGCCAAACAAGCATGATTGATAAAGCTTTATTATCAGATGTTATTATTGATAATGAAGGAACACTTGAAAATACAAAGTTACAAGTTAATCGGTGGTTAGACGTATTTAGAGAAGCTACACTCATTGGAATCCAATAATAGCCAATTTAGATAATTAATTAAAAAGTTTCAAAATATTATTTGTAAAAAGAGACGAGAGGGAAACCCCTTGTCTCTTTGATGTTAATGAGACTATACCTTTCACTGCATTACATGTTATAATATTTCTATTAATGAAAGTTATTTTCAGTGAATACTGTAAAGATAGATGAGGTGAAGCAGATGCAATGTCCAAAATGTCATTATAATGGTTCTAGAGTAGTGGATAGTCGACCTGCTGACGATGGAAGAGCTATTAGAAGAAGAAGAGAATGTGAAGACTGTAGTTTTAGGTTTACAACGTTTGAAAGAGTAGAAGTGACTCCTCTTTTAGTTGTTAAAAAAAACGGTGCCAGGGAAGAGTTCAATCGAGATAAGGTTTTAAGAGGTCTGGTACGTTCAGCTGAAAAAAGACCTGTGCCTATGGAAAAAATGGAACAAATAGCCGACAATGTTGAAAATAGAGTTCGTGCACTAGGTGAAAATGAAGTATCAACGACAATGATTGGTGAGTTTGTAATGGAAGATTTAGTAAACTTAGATGAGATTGCTTATATTCGATTTGCCAGTGTGTATCGTCAATTTAAAGATATGAGTGTTTTCTTAGAAGAATTACAAGAAGTTATTGATAAAGAAAACAGAGAGTAAGAAAGTGAGCGGTACCTTTGAGTGAAGCGTGGGAACAAGTAAAACCAAAAGATAAATTTTCAGTTATAAAAACACAGTACATCTCTGAGATGGACTATATGGTACTAAATATGCTGTACCAACCAATTATCGGAACAGATGCTTTGGGATTAATCAACACTTTATTAATTAGTGAAAAAATTAGTCAAAGTAGAAATCCCCAAATGCATAGTGTGCTTCTTAATCAATTAGATATAGGGATACCATCTTTTTACGACGCCAGAAATAAATTAGAAGCTGTAGGTTTGCTTAAAACATTTGTAAAAAAGTTGGATCAAGAAAATCATTTTATTTATGAAATCCAACAACCTTTGGAACCTAGTATCTTTTTACAAGATGATATTTTATCACTTTTACTAATTGAAAAACTAGGTTTTGATGAGGTTAATACGTTAAGTGAATATTTTAATTTCAAAAGAAGAGATATGGAAGATTATCTTGAAGTCACAAAATCTTTTGTGGATGTTTTTCATTTTGATTCAAGTCGTTTATCAAGTAGTGAAAATGAATTAGAACATATTAAGTCAACTGTCACGCCCAAAAAACAAAAAAGTGATGTTGTTTTAGCAAATAGTAGTTTTGATTGGGTATTCTTTAATAGTTTAATTGAGAGCCTTCATATTGATGAGGCGCAAGTTGCTAAAGAATTAAAACGGAGTATTGAATTATTTCATCAGTTATATGGTATCAATGAGCTTGAAATGTTTGACTATATCAAGCAATCTGTTGACTATGTGAGTAATAGGGTGGTTGAAAAAGAGTTTAAGCAACTTATCTATAAAGGTTATCATAGCCGGAAAAAACAAGAAAAGATGGTTAATCTATCAGAGACAAAAACGGACTCAAGATTAACTGAATCTGAAAAAAATCAATTAAGAAAAAATACATTACGGCTAACTGGTTTTTCTGATGCAGAAATTGAGGTTATTATTTCTTGTGAAACAATACCTCCTTTAATCTTTCTTAAAGCGTTAAAAACTCAAAAGGGTGGTTTTGTAAGTGATAATGAAAGATGGACAATTGAGAAATTAAAAACACAATCCAATTTACCTGATAGCGTAATAAACGTTTTAATCCATTACACGTTGGTTGCACAAAATAAAGCGTCAATCAATCAAAATATGATGATGAGTATTGCGAATGATTGGGCTCAAAAGAAAATTTACGCACCTGAAGATGCTTTGTCCCAAGTAAAGGAACTTCAGAAAGAACGTGAGAAACCAAACAAAAAGACTAAAACTAAAAATTATAGTAAAAATATAAGCAGAAAAGAAACTTTACCTGATTGGGCAAAAGATGATTCAGTTAGAAAAGAAACGAGACTTTCGAAAGAACAAGAAGCGTTCTTTGCTGAACAGTTAGATAAATTAACTAATAAAACCAAAGAAGGTGAAAAGTAATGGAAAATATTGGCAAAGGATTAGATAGAACTTTAAAATCAAAGAATTTAATCAATAAATTAGATAAATTAATGGAAGAGGTAATGAGAGACCAGGATGTACAACAATTTATTACAGATCATCGTGAACAACTAACAGATGAAGATATTGTTAAAAGCTATGCTAAATTGTATGAATTTGTACAAGAAAAGAAAAAATATGAGTTAAAAGATGCTAGTATGATTGCACCTGGTTATGAACCTCGTTTATTTATGAATTACCATTATATAGATGTTACTTATGTCCCTACTGAAAATTTAATTCAAAAACAAGAACAAGCTGAAATTAGAAATCGTGTGAAAGCGATGGATATGCCAAAAGATATTAGAGAAGCAAGATTAGATCAATTCGAATTAACAACAGAACGAATTGAAGCTTTCCAAGAAGCGGTTAAGTTTATCGATGAGTTTGAGGATAATCCTAAAGGTTTTCATCAAGGACTTTATCTTCAAGGGACATTTGGTGTTGGAAAAACGTACTTGTTGGGAGCAGTTGCGAATACGTTAGCTGAAAAAGGTTTTCAATCTACTCTTGTTCATTTTCCAACATTTGCTGTTGAAATGAAGCAATCCATACAGAAAGATACAGTGGGTGAAAAACTAGATGCAGTTAAGAAATCACCTATTTTAATGATTGATGATATTGGAGCAGATTCAATGAGTAGTTGGGTAAGAGATGATATATTAGGCGTTATTCTACAATACCGAATGCAAGAGATGTTACCAACTTTTTTTACATCAAATTTCAATATGAAACAATTAGAGAGTGAACATCTAAGTGTAACTCAACGTGGAGAAGAAGAACCTTTAAAGGCGAAACGTATTATGGAACGTATAAGATATTTAACAAAAGAAATTAATATGATTGGTGAAAATAGAAGACTATATCGTTGATAATATTTTTTATGAAAACAAAAGTGAAACTGATTGACAAAGGAAAACTAGACTAGTATAATTATTTTTGTTGCTTAAGGGGTGATAGGATGAAATGGGCATTGGCTGAGTTAAATAAATATAGAAATAGTCAATTAGAGTTTAAAGAAACAATTAATTTAGAAAGTTCTTTAAAAACAAGAGAACCCTCTATTTTAAATTTAAAGGATATTTCAGTTAAAGGTTATATTCAAGTTGATTCAACTGGTTACACCGCTCATATTGTTGTTGAAACAATAATTACACTACCTTCATCTCGTTCTTTAGAGCCTGTTGAATTGCCTCTATCTTTAATAATAGATGAAGAGTATATGACAGAAGCTCAAATTAATGCGTTAGTAGATGTAAGTGAAGAGGAAAAGCAATTAATTATACCTTTAGAAAAGGATTTGATTGATTTAACCGAGGCTATAGAAGACTATATTTTATTGAATCTTCCACTACAAGTGTTAACAGAAGAAGAACAAAGTACAATGAGCTTTCCAAAAGGTGACTTTTGGCAAGTGCTATCTGAGGAAGATTTGGCGACAGCTAAAATTCAAGATTCAGAAAAAACAATGGATCCTCGTCTTGCGAAATTGTCTGAGTTATTAATAACAGACGACGAAGAGTAAGATTGGAATATATGTGTTCTTGTAACACAGACTTATTATTTAGGGAGGTGTAATACTATGGCAGTACCAGCTAGAAAAACGTCAAAAGCTAAAAAGAATAGACGTCGTACTCATTACAAATTATCAGCTCCAGGCTTAACAGCTTGTTCAAACTGTGGCGAAATGAGAAAAAATCATCACGTGTGTCCTTCTTGTGGCCACTATGATGGAAAAGATGTTATGACAAAAGAGGCATAAAACATTTTTGAAAATGTGAAACTTGTAGACTAACCATGGAGTCTACAAGTTTTTTTATTTATATAAAAAGTAAAAAGCAGAGAGCAAATCTAAAAAGATTTACTTTCTGCTTTTTAAAATAATTCAGCTGTAAATGCAGTGTTAATCCTCTCTCTTATGTAATCCAAAAGGAACTCGACTTTCAGTACCATTTTTAATTCGCTTGATATTATCACGGTGTCGATAGATGATAAACATCGTAATTATAGTTGCAAGACTAGTCAAAAGCCAATCTTGATGATTTAAAATAGTTGGAAAGACATGAGGGAGAAAAACAGTTGAAGTTGCGATCAAGATGGCACTTAATATACTTGATAAACTTACCATACTAGTTAAAAATAAAAGAATAACAAAAATACTAGCAGAATAAATAAAAAAGGGAGGACTGTATGCTAATAGCATACCTGCACTAGTTGCGACAGCTTTACCACCTTTAAAGCGGCCAAAAATAGGGAAAGTATGACCAATAATAGCTGCAACACCAAACCAAAGTGGATTTAAGTTCAGATTAAACATGAGTGGAAGGCTTGTAGCTAAGGTTCCTTTTAAAATATCCATAAATAAGACAATAATTCCAGCTTTTTTACCTAGAACACGAAAGGTATTTGTAGTGCCAGTATTACCACTACCAAATTTTCTAATATCTTTAGAGTAAAACAGTTGACCAATCCAAACACCGGATTGTAGCGAACCGAGTAAATAAGCTACAAATATAAATAAAAGCTCTTTCAAAAATAAAACCTCCTTAGGCTAAAAATATTTTACCATGAAATAGAAAGCGGAACAATCAAAGAGAGGTATATAAATAATTAATGTTGCTTGAAAAACGTTGATTAAGATAATAATTGATACTTTATTTGTTATTAAGCCTCAGTTGAGGACTGAGTGAGAATCTTTTAAGGTTGAATTATGGAAGAGCTTTGAAAAAAGCACATTATGTTAAAAGTACAATATTAGAAACTCAAGAATAATTAAGTGGTGAATAATAATATTATTATGTAAACCTATGTAGTTCTATGTGAGTATTTTTATACTTATGTTAATATTATAGTATTAACATAAAATTTTTAATAGATGGGATGTTTTGATATGAAGATAACTGTATTATCAACGAGTGATATACATGGCTATCTATATCCAACTGATTTTAGAGAAAGAAATCAAACACAGGATTTCGGGTTGACAAAAATAATTAATGAAATTCAACAATTCGAAAAAATTAATGAAGATATTGTTTTAAAAATAGATAATGGAGATTTTTTACAAGGCTCTGCGTTTAGCTATTATTTAACTAAGCATCCTGAAGAAGGTTCCATGGCAGATATAATGAATCAAGTTGGTTATGATTGTGGGACGCTTGGAAACCATGAATTTAATAATGGAATAGAATTTTTAGAAAATACCATTAATAAGTTGAACTATCCTGTAGTATGCGCGAATATTTTAAAAGATAGTGGAGAATTTTTTACAGGAACACCTTATACGATTTTTGATAGGAAAGGTATCAAGATCGCTGTGTTAGGGTTAACAACACAGTACATTCCTCATTGGGAAAAGCCGAAAACTATTGAAGGATTGGTTTTTAAATCGGCTGTTGAAACGGCAAACGAATTTGTTCCAAAACTTAGAGAGATTGCTGACATCGTGATTGTCAGTTATCATGGCGGATTTGAGAGAGACTTAACAACAGGTGAACCAGTTGAACTTCTTACAGGCGAAAACGAAGGATATGCGTTATTACATGATGTGCCAGGTATAGATGTCTTATTAACAGGTCATCAACATAGATATATAGCTTCAAATAAAGGACAAATTCCTGTCACTCAACCTGGAGATAAAGGGAAATTTTTAGGGAAAGTCGAAATTGAAATGGATACAGAAAGCTTGGAGATAAACCAAGCCAGTGCAGAATTAATAGAAATGACTAATAAAAAGGAAAATCAGCAAGTTAAAAATAAATTTTTACCTTTATTATGTTCCGTAGAGAGTTGGCTAGACCAAATTTTAGGAAAAGTTTTAGGAGATATGAGGATTAATGATGCTATTAAAGTCAGAATGGAAGGTCATCCGTATATTGAGTTTATACAAGCTGTTCAAAAAGATGCTACAGGAGTTGATATATCAGCTACAGCATTATTTGATGATATGACCAAGGGGTTTGACAGAACGATTACTATGAGAGACATTATAGTTAATTATGCTTATCCAAGTAAACTGTCAGTGGTTTCAATTGAGGGTAGTGAATTGAAGGAAGCAATAGAGAAAAGTGCTACTTATTTTGATTTTGATAAGAATAAAGGTGCTCATGTGAGTTTTGATTTTCAGAATGCGGAACCTAAACTTGCTCATTTTAATTATGATTTGTATAGTGGAGTTGACTACACAATTGATGCTAGCCGTGCAAAGGGAGATCGGGTAATTACACTAAAATATCATGAGAAAGATGTAGAACCTAATCAAAGAATCGAGGTTGTGATGAGTCAGTACCGAGCAGTTGGTGGTGGTGAGTATGATATGTTTAGTTCAGATAAAATAATTAGGGAAGTGTCTGTCGATATGGCGGAGTTAATTTTAGATTACCTAAAACGAAACCCTATTATTGAGGCTGTCCAACCAACAAATTTTATTTTGCTTGATTATTTCAGTAAATAAGACAATAAATTTTACAATTATAATTATCTTGAGTAAACTAATTGTTGAAAGTGGGTGAATAATCAGTGAAAAAGAAGGTATTAATATTTTTGTCAATGGGTATTGGTTATTCGACAGCAGTTTTCTTCTAAAAAAGTCTAACTTTGGAATGTAATTAAAGTAAATTAAAAGTTAGACTTTTTTAGAATAGAGGAAAATAAAATGAATGAAATTATTAGAAAAAATCCAAATACAATGCCAAAACCAGTTGGTGATTATAGTCAAGTAACAGTAATTCCTAAAAATAGCACACTTTATACTTTTTCAGGACAAATTGGTAATGATTTAGAAGGTAATATACCACTGAGTCACCAAGAGCAAGTAGAAAATATATTTAAAAATATTGAACGTGCGTTACTATCAGAAAACCTAATACCCAATAATATAGTTAAAGTAAATATATGGTCGGTAGAAGAAATTAATTGGGATCACTTATATCGAATTTGGGATCATTTTTTCAAGATATATCCATCAATGACAATTGCTTACGTCTCTGCTTTAGGACTTCCAGAAATAGGAATAGAAATTGAGATATTAGCAGCAAAACCTGATTAGTACGCATGATTAAATAATGGATTTGAGCTAAAAAAACCTGAAAAATATTTCAGGTTTTTTTAATAATCTAAGATGACATATAGCCAATCGCTTCATCTCTGGTCATGTAAAAATGAATTCCGTTAGTTGAATCAATCCAACGATCATTGTTAAATGAATCTGCGATGGCAACTTCCCCAACGCGGTAAATAAAGTTGTCATCGACCAAAGAGACAGCCTCTTCATAAGAGTTCTTGCAATCAATACTTTTAATTGTTAAAACTTTAGCTTTGCTGCAACGGCAAGTATTGTTAGTTGCTGAAGAACGCTTGGCATCTGCAGGTATCAATAATTGTACAATTCTAAAGTTATGACATTGTTTATAGGCTAAAAAAGGACCAATTTCAGGACATATCATGTTAAAAAAATGAGCAGTTTCCTTGTGTTTTAATTGTTCTAATCGACAATTATTAAAGATAGCGTAGTGAAAATTAGTTTGAGTAATGTTTGCCTTGTATAAGTTACAATTCGTAAGTATTGTACCCGAAAAATTTGAATAGGATAAGTCACTACTTGAAAAGTCACAGTTGTTTAGTAGACTATTCGAAAAATCAATAAATGATAAGTTACAGCTTGTAAATGATGTGTTACTTATTGTTTTATTAGAGTAATCATTCATAAAGCTCCGTCCTTTTGAATTATTTATAATCTGTTAACAAAATATTAATAATGGCTAGAAAGATTAAGCCTCTGACATTATTAAATAATAAAAATATTTAAAATTTCACAAAAACTAAACTAAAGCTTGTAAGTATACCTAGGACAAAAAAATAAATAAATGCGGTTAAAAAAGTGCCACTTGTTTCAACTAAGAAGCCAATAACTATTTGAGCAACAGCGCCACCAAGAATACCACCTGAGGCAATTGTTGAATAGCTGGGAGCAAAGGCTTGGCCGTTAAATAACTTTAAAGGAATAGCCATTAAAGTAACAAAACCTAGTGTAAGAAATAAAGTGGAGAAACCAAGTACAAAAATAAAATAAATAGAATTATGAATAAAGTAAGAAGCAAATACTAAAAATGAGCCGATAGTAGATGTAATTATAATAACCGACTTATCTTTTCCTTGAAAAAACTTTCCAACGATGTAACTCCCGCCGATTGCTCCGATCAAAGAGAAAACACCAACAGCTGAACTAATCATACCTGATTGTGTTAATGTAATCCCACGGTAGGAGGTTAGGAAAGTAGGTAGCCAATTGTTTAAACCGTAAAGAAGATTATTAATAAAGAACGATCCAGCAAATAAAATCCAAATAGTTGGATTTTTCCAAACAGTAAAAATGGATAGTTTATCCTCAGTCTTTTCCATAATCGTTTTACTTTTTTTAGGAATTGAGAATGAGATGATCAGCGAAATAATTAAAGCGAGTATAGTTAGAAGAGAGTATGCAAAACGCCATCCTTTGATTTCGATTATTGGGGCTAAGAGGATGGGTCCAATAATACCAGCAACACCAGAAGAAGATATGAGTATACCTTTAGCAAATGTTCTTTTTTCTATACTGAAATTTTCAATGACTTCTTTACTAGAGGCTGAGGCGTACCCAGAGTGAGCTAACAAGCCAGTCATTAAGCGAATGACAAGTAACATTTGAACACTCTGACTAAGACCAAATAAGAAGTCAAAAAAACCTATTAAGATGACAGAGGTAATGACAATAGTTCGAGCGCCAAAACGATTAATCGCAAAGCTCATAGGGATTTGCATTAAGGCGTAACCTAGAAAGAATGCACTTAAGATTAAACCTTTTGTGCTTTCTGACATAGGTAAGTCTTTACTGATTGAAACAATGGAAATGCCGACAGATAACTTGTCGATATATACCATGAAGTAGCCTAAAAAGAGTGATCCTAAAAGAATATTTAAATTAATTGGTTTATTTTTTTTTGACATCATTTCATTCCTTTTATGTTAACTATAGATTATATGAATCTAACGTAGTTAAATATACACTTAAAAGTTGAACCTGAAAAGTTTATTCTAGTTAAAATTGAATATTTAAGGTTTATTTATTTTAAACTTTGCAAGTTTTCAACTTTTACTATAGAATGAAATGAGCAAGAAAAGAATGAATTGAGATCAACTTGTTTGCAAGTTGTTTTTTTTGTTCTAAAAATGGCTTTAACTTCAAATCATTTTGAAGTAATATAGACTAAGAAATTAGATAAAAGAACGTATTGAATTGATGTAAAGGGGTTTTTTTCATGTCAAAAAAAATTGAAGGACATTATGATGATTCTTCGATCCAAGTATTAGAAGGACTTGAAGCAGTTAGAAAAAGGCCAGGAATGTATATCGGGTCAACAGATTCTAAAGGACTACATCATTTAGTATTTGAAATATTTGATAATGCAGTTGATGAGGCATTATCGGGTTATGGTAATGAAATTGATGTTATTATCCATAAAGATAACAGCGTCAGTGTACGGGATTACGGCCGAGGTATGCCTACTGGAATTCATGCATCAGGCAAACCAACTATTGAAGTCATTTTTACAGTTCTTCATGCAGGCGGTAAGTTTGGCCAGGGTGGTTATAAAACTTCAGGAGGTCTTCACGGTGTTGGAGCAAGTGTCGTTAATGCCCTATCCAGTTACTTAAAAGTCGAGACAGTCAAAGACGGTGAGGAAGTTCAATTAGTCTTTAAAGATGGTGGACATACAGACGGTAAAGTAACTAGAATAAAATCACCTAAGAAAAAAAATGGATCATTAATAACGTTTAAACCGGATGAGTCGATATTTTCGACAACTATTTTTTCCTATGATATTTTAGCAGAGCGACTGAGAGAGTCTGCCTTTTTACTTAAGGGTATAAAAATAACATTAAAAGATGAACGAGATGATAAAGAAGACATCTTTCTTTATAAGGAAGGCATCAAAGAATTTATCGAGTATTTGAATGAAGATAAAGATACTTTGACATCTGTTATTTATTTTACTGGGGAAAAAGAAGGCATTGAGACAGAATTTGCTTGTCAATATAATGATGGTTATTCTGAAAATACATTGTCTTTTGTAAACAATGTTCGAACTCGAGATGGTGGTACTCATGAAGCAGGAATGAAGAGTGCTTTAACAAAGTCTTTTAATGAATATGCCAGAAAAGTAGGACTTCTTAAAGAAAAAGATAAGAACCTTGAAGGTAGTGACTTTAGAGAGGGGTTATCAGCTATTATTTCTGTTAGAATACCTGAAAACTTACTTCAATTTGAAGGACAAACAAAAGGAAAGCTTGGTACACCAATAGCTAGAACTATCGTGGAAAGCACAATTAGTGAACAACTTGTTTACTATTTACAAGAAAATAGTGAAATGTCACAAATGTTAATTAGAAAAGCGATTAAGGCTAGAGAAGCTAGAGAAGCAGCAAGAAAAGCCCGTGAGGACAGCCGAAATGGTAAGAAGCGTCGAAAGGGTGAATCATTACTTTCTGGAAAATTGACACCTGCCCAGTCAAGAAATCCAAAAAAGAATGAGCTTTATTTAGTCGAAGGTGATTCTGCTGGTGGTTCAGCTAAGCAAGGTCGTGATCGTAAGTTTCAAGCAATTCTACCTCTTAGAGGAAAAGTTATTAATACTGAAAAAGCAAAATTACAAGATATATTGAAAAATGAAGAAATAAATACCATGATTTATACTATAGGTGCTGGAGTTGGAGCAGATTTTGAACTGGCTGATTGCAATTATGATAAAGTTATAATTATGACTGATGCGGATACCGATGGAGCGCATATTCAAGTATTATTATTAACATTTTTCTATCGTTATATGAAACCATTAGTTGAAGCTGGTAAGATATATATCGCACTTCCTCCTCTTTACAAAGTACAAAAAGGAAACGGTAAAAAAGCTCAGATCGAATATGCTTGGACTGATGAGGAGTTAAAAGAAGTAACTGAAAATATAGGAAAAGGATACATGTTACAACGTTATAAAGGCCTAGGTGAGATGAATGCAGATCAACTCTGGGAAACAACAATGGACCCTGAAACGAGAACGTTGATCCAAGTAACCATTGAGGATAGCGCTAAAGCTGAACGACGCGTGACTACTTTAATGGGTGATAAAGTTGAACCTAGAAGACGTTGGATTGAGAAAAATGTTCAATTTTCATTAGATGAAGATGGTAGTATTTTAGAGAATACTGAATCTACAGAAATAATAAAAGATGATGATGAAAAAGATGATATAGTAGAAAACTTTCAAGACATTTCTCTATTTGATTAATGAAGGAGAGAAACAAGAATGAGTGAACATCAAGGAATTCAAAAGTTAACATTAGAGGAAATAATGGGAGATCGGTTCGGCCGATACTCCAAATATATAATTCAAGATCGTGCATTACCTGATATTAGAGATGGCTTGAAACCAGTTCAACGTCGTATTTTATTTTCAATGAATAAAGATGGTAATACGTATGAAAAAGCGTTTAGAAAATCAGCGAAATCTGTAGGTAATATTATGGGTAATTATCATCCGCATGGTGATAGCAGTATTTACGAGGCTATGGTTCGAATGAGTCAAGATTGGAAATTAAGAAACCCATTAATCGAAATGCATGGTAATAACGGTAGTATGGACGGAGATCCACCTGCTGCTATGCGTTATACAGAAGCAAGGCTTTCTGAATTAAGTGGTGAACTGTTGACTGATATTGAAAAAGAAACAGTCAATTTTGTATGGAACTTTGATGATACAGAAAAAGAACCAACTGTTTTACCGGCAAAATTTCCTAACCTCTTAGTTAATGGCTCTACGGGTATTTCAGCAGGATATGCGACTGAAATACCTACGCATAACTTAGCTGAAGTAATTGATGGAACTATCTACTTAATTGATAATCCAAATGCATCTTTGGATAAGTTAATGCAATTTATTCCAGGTCCTGATTTTCCAACAGGTGCCATTCTTCAAGGGAAAAAAGAATTGAAAAAAGCCTATGAAACAGGTAAAGGGAAAGTTATCGTACGATCTAAAACATCGATTGAACCTTTAAAAGCCGGACGTGAGCAAATTGTCATTACAGAGATTCCATATGAAGTTAACAAAGCCGTGTTAGTTAAAAAGATGGACGAACTACGTCTGAATAGAAGGTTAGAAGGAATTTCTGAAGTTCGAGACGAAAGTGATAGAACTGGCTTACGTATTGTAGTTGAATTAAAAAAAGAAGTTGATGCAACAGGTATTTTAAATTACTTATTTAAAAATACGGATTTACAGATTAATTATAATTTTAATATGGTGGCTATTCACAATCTACGCCCTGAACAAGTTGGTTTAAAGGTGATGTTAGGTGCTTATATTGAACATCGCCGTGATGTCATAAAAAAACGTAGTGAATTTGAGTTGAAAAAAGCTAGAAATCGACAACATATTGTTAGTGGATTAATTAAAGCTCTCTCAATTTTAGATAAAGTTATTGCGACGATTCGCGGAAGTAAAGATAAAAAAGATGCAAAAATGAATTTAGTAAAAGAATATGCATTTACAGAAGAGCAAGCCGAAGCAATAGTATCTTTACAGCTGTACAGGCTAACTAATACAGACATTACGGCTCTGGAAAAAGAAAGTAAAGAGTTGACAGACTTAATTGAAAAACTATTACTTATTTTGAATAATGAAAAAGAATTGTTAAGTGTCTTAAAATCTGAGCTAAGAGAAGTGAAAAAACAATATAAAACACCTAGATTAACTAAACTAGAAGAAGAAATTCAAGAGATAACAATTGAAACCGCAGTTTTAATTCCTCAAGAAGATGTGATGGTAAGTATTACAAAAGAAGGGTATGCAAAGCGTAGCAGTTTAAGATCTTTCAGTGCCTCAAAAGAGGATTCGATTGAAATGAAAGAAACAGATAACTTGTTATTCAGTTCTCAGCTCAACACACATGATCACTTACTAATTGTGACTAACAAAGGAAACATGATTTATCGACCAGTTCATGAGTTACCAGATAAAAAATGGAAGGATGTTGGAGAGCATTTTTCATTAAGCATAACCACTCTTGAGGCAAATGAGAAAGTTATAGCAGTTTATCCGTATAGTGAAATAGATGAGAAAAAACAATTTGTTTTTGTGACAAAAGAAGGAATGATCAAACGAACTCTAATGACAGACTTTAATGTTTGGCGTACATATAAGAGTCGCCCAACCTCGTGCATAAAATTAAAAACAGAAACAGATGAAATTATAATGTCAGATTTAATTGATGACACGCAACATAAAGATATTTTACTAGTAACTAATCTAGCTTTTGGCTTGTATTACGACCTAGAAGAGGTTCCCGTTGTTGGAGCAAAAGCATCAGGTGTTAAGGCGATTAATTTAAAAGATGAAGACTACGTTGTTAGTGGAATCATTTTAGAACGCCAAGAAGAAGCAACAATAACTATTGTAACCCAACGTGGATCTGTTAAAAAAATGAAAGTTAATGAATTAAGTAAACTTGGAAGAGCCAAGCGAGGTTTAATGGTTTTAAGAGAGCTTAAAAGTAATCCGCACCGAGTAGTATCTGCTATTAAGAATAAGGATAAGCAACTAATTCATGTTGAAACGACATCTAATAATGTTTATTTAGTAGACTATAAAGAATTACCAACAAACGATAGGCAATCGAATGGATCGTTTGTGATAAATGAAAAGGTAGACGGGGCAGTATCAAGTGTTTTTACTGAAATAATCGAATAGTATAGCCATGTGAAAAGGAGTATCTTTAATTAGATATTCCTTTTCTGTTATATAGCAATGTTTGTTTATAATCTACTGTTATAGTACAGAAAAAAACACTTTTGATACAGAATGAACAATAAAAAAACACTTTAAAAAGCTTGTATTATAAGGCTTTTAATTGATTTTTATAACCTTTAGGTAAATTTAACTCTTTTTTTCACTATAACACTTGCAGTCGGTTGTTTATGTGCTATAATGAGCATGTAAAACAAAAAAAGAAATTTAAACATTAAAAACAAACATTAGAGGAGGCTTCTCAATATGGGACATTGGGATGGATTTAAAGGCGACAAATGGCGTGAAAGTGTAAACGTAAGAGATTTTATTCAAAATAACTACACTGAATATAAAGGTGACGATAGTTTCTTAGAACCAGCTGCTGAAAGCACTGAAAAACTATGGACTAGATTACAAGAGTTATTCGAAGTACAACACGAAAAAAATGGTGTGTACGACATGGATAGCAATATTCCTGCAACTATTACATCACACGAACCTGGTTATTTAATTAAAGAAGAAGAAAAAATTGTTGGTTTACAAACAGATGTACCGTTGAAACAAGCATTTATGCCTTATGGTGGTATTAATATGGCTAACAACGCATTAGTTTCTAATGGATACGAACCTGATGAAGAAATGACCAAAATTTTCTCTGACTGGAGAAAAACACATAACCAAGGTGTATTTGACGCTTATACTCCTGAAATGAGAGCCGCTCGTAAAAATAAAATTATTACTGGACTTCCAGATGCATATGGACGCGGACGTATTATTGGTGATTACCGTCGTCTAGCATTATACGGAATTGATTTCTTAATTGCTAAGAAAAAACAAGACCAAGCTAATACTGGTAACAAAGTAATGACTGATGATATTATTCGTTTAAGAGAAGAAATCGCTGAACAAGTAAGAGCTTTAAATGACATTAAAGAAATGGCAACTTACTATGGCTTTGATATTTCAGTTCCAGCTAAAAATGCTCAAGAAGCTATCCAATGGACTTATTTTGGTTATTTATCAGCTATTAAATCACAAAATGGAGCAGCTATGTCAATCGGACGTATCTCTGCATTCTTAGATATTTATATCCAACGTGATATTGAAAATGGCGTTATTACTGAAAACGAAGCGCAAGAAATGATTGACCATTTAATTATGAAACTACGTATGGTTAAATTTGCTCGTACGCCAGAATATAACCAATTATTCTCTGGTTACCCAATTTGGGCAACTTTATCTATCGCAGGTATGGGAATTGACGGACGTTCATTAGTAACTAAAAATGATTTCCGTATTTTACATACATTAGTTAACATGGGACCATCTCCAGAACCAAACTTAACAGTTCTTTATTCATCTCATTTACCAGAAGGATTCAGAACATTTGCAGCTCATATTGCAAAAGAAAGTTCATCAATTCAATTTGAAAATGATGATTTATTAAGAGCTAACTGGGGATCTGACGATTGTGCCATTGCTTGTTGTGTATCTGCAACAGTTATGGGTCGCGATATGCAATTCTTCGGTGCTCGTGCTAACTTAGCTAAAGCTGTTCTTTATGCTATCAATGGTGGTGTGGATGAAAAAACTAAAGCACAAGTTGGACCTAAATACCGTCCGATGACTGGTGACACTCTTGATTACAATGAATTCATGGAACGTTACAAAGATATCATGGACTGGTTAGCAGAATTATATGTTAATACATTAAACGTGATTCATTTCATGCATGATAAATATGCTTATGAAGCTCCACAATTAGCATTCATGGAATCTGAATTAAAACGTACTTTTGCAACTGGTATTGCAGGTATTTCTCATGCAACTGATAGTGTTATGGCAATCAAACATGGTAACGTAAAAGTTATTCGTGACGAAGATGGCCTTGCAGTTGACTATGTGCCTCAAAATGAGTTCCCTACATACGGAAACGACAATGCTGAAGCAGATGCAATGGCAAACTGGATTTTAGAATACTTTATGACTCAAATTAAACGTCAACACACTTACCGTAACTCTTCACCAACAACATCATTATTAACAATTACTTCAAATGTTGTTTACGGTAAAGCGACAGGTAACACACCTGATGGACGTCGTGCAGGTAAACCATTAGCTCCAGGAGCTAACCCAAGTTACCAAGATGGTAAATTCTTAGGTGAGAAAAATGGCTTATTAGCTTCATTAAATTCAACAGCTAAATTAGAGTATACAAATGCTCAAGATGGTATTTCAAATACACAAACTATTAATCCTAATGGTTTAGGTAAAGATGATGCAACTCGCGTTAATAACTTACGTAACGTAATGGACGGATACTTTGACAATGGTGGATACCACTTGAATGTTAACGTCTTTACAACTGATTTATTATTAGATGCTCAAGCTCATCCAGAGAAATATCCTAACCTTACAATTCGTGTTTCAGGATATGCGGTTAAATTCCGTGACTTATCTCCTGAGCAACAAGCAGATGTTATCTCTAGAACTGCTCATGAAAAAATGTAATTAAATTAAAATAATAATTAAGAGGCGACTGATGACTTCGGTCGTCTCTTTTTAGATAAGGAATGGAAAGTTATGACAGAAAAAGTTACTGGAAGAATTCACTCAACTGAAAATTTTGGAACTGTAGATGGACCTGGCGTTCGTTTTATCGTTTTTATGCAAGGATGTCGTATGAGATGCGAGTTTTGTCATAATCCTGACACGTGGAAAATCAATGGTGGACGTGAAGTAACAACCGATGAAATTTTAGAAGAGGCTTTACGCTATAAGAGCTATTGGGGTGACAAAGGTGGTATCACTATCAGTGGAGGAGAGCCTTTATTGCAACCTGAATTTATCACAGATTTATTCAAAAAAGCCAAAGCTAAAGGAATCCATACAACGATCGATACATGTGGCCGACCATTTACTTATGAAGAACCGTTCATTAGTCAATTTGATGAATTAATGAAATATACCGATTTACTTTTATTTGATATTAAACATATTGATAACGAGGCCCATAAAAAATTAACAAAAAATCCAAACGATAATATCTTAGAAATGGCCAAACATTTATCAGATATTAATAAGCCAGTCTGGATTAGACATGTCTTGGTACCTTTTAGAAGTGATTATGATGAGTATCTCGTTAGACTTGATGCTTTTATTAAAACGCTCAACAATGTCGACAAAGTTGAGATTTTACCATATCATACGATGGGAAAATATAAATGGGAAGAACTTGGACTTGAATATCCACTAGAAGGTATTGAACCTCCGACACAAGAACGAGTAAAAAACGCTCAAGATATTCTTCATGTTCAAGATTATACAAAATATCAAACGAGATAGTTGACTTTCGTTTTTTTGTTGCTATAATCTAATGATACGATTAAAAAGTACTTACTAGGGTTCCGTAATATGAAAGTATTAGTCTGGTCCGAGAGTGAGTCTATAGTGGAATATCACTATGTGCACGGAAGGATAAAAGCCTGGGAGAGTTTATTTCTCAGGTTTTTTTGTGTAAAAAAATGAATTAAAGGAGTGTAATTATATGAATCGTAGTTGGTTATCAATTGTTATCGCAGCCGTTTTTGAAGTGACGTGGGTGATTGGATTGAAACATGCCTCAAGCACCTTAGAGTGGGGAGGAACTATTATAGCAATTGTTATTAGTTTTTACCTAATGATTAAAGCGGGAGAAAAGTTACCAGTCGGTACTGTCTATGCTGTATTTGTTGGACTTGGAACAACGGGTACTATAATTGTAGATGCTTTAGTATTTAAACAACCAGTTACACCAATGACTATTGTGTTTTTGGTTATTTTACTAATCGGTGTAATGGGCTTAAAATTATCATCTAGTGATCATAATGAAAGTGAGGGAAATTAAATGGCTTGGATTAGTTTAGTATTTGCAGGTATATTTGAAATGCTTGGTGTTAATAGCATTAATCAATATATAAATCAAAAATCATCAAAAAATTTAATTAAATTAATTACATTGTTTGGTTTAAGTTTTCTTTTACTCTCTTATTCAATTAAAAGTTTGCCAATGAGTACAGCCTATGCAATTTGGACAGGTATTGGTGCTTCAGGAGGAGCAATTCTTGGGATTATATTTTATAAAGAACCTAAGGATCCAAAGAGGTTATTTTTTATCGGGCTGATTCTGTTTGCTGCGGTTGGTTTAAAATTGATTAGTTAATTTTATGTCCTCATTATTTTATGCCGATACAAATTTAAACAAAGGAGTGATTCGTTTGGATAGGCTATTTGAGTTAGTACGACCAAATTTGCCCCTTGAGAAAGAGATAGTGAAGTATAAGGAAGAATTTTCTAGTAGCAATGGTGATATAGACGGATCTAGTTCGTTAAATAACTTTGATAAGCTTGAAGATTGGTTAAAGCACTTAATGGCTTATGAAAGAAGAGAAACATTACCGAATAAAAATTTTGTCCCATGTGTTCAATATATTTTACTTGATCCAAAAGACAATAAAGTAATAGGTATGTTACATTTGAGATTAGAATTGAATGATCAATTAAAGCAAATAGGTGGACATATAGGTTATTCGATTGAGCCTTCCGAAAGAAGGAAAGGTTATGGCACATATATTTTAAGAGAAGGTTTAAAAAAAGCAAAAAAATTTCAAATAGATAATATTTTTATAACTTGCGATGATGATAATATTGGATCAAAAAAAGTTATTGAAAATAATAAAGGTGAACTAAAAAAAACGGTGTATAGTGAAGCAAGAAAATGTTTGATAAGACACTATTGGATTGCAAACGATTAAATATTTAATAAAGTCTCTAAAGGTTTTTTTATTTATGCTATAATAAAGTACAAGATATAGATATTGGAGGAATTATTATTATGTCAAAAGTTTTAATTTTTGGTCATCAAAACCCAGATACAGATGCCATTACATCAGCTATTTCATATGCATATTTACAAATAAAATTAGGTGTAGACGCTGAAGCAGTTGCTTTAGGAAAGCCAAATGAAGAAACAGCTTTCGCATTAAATCATTTTAACGTTGATGCACCTCGAGTGATTACATCAGCTTTACCAGAAACTAATCAGGTTATGCTAGTGGATCATAATGAAGCGCAACAAAGTGTTTCTGATATTAAAGACTTAGAAGTACTGGCAGTCGTTGATCATCATCGTGTTGCTAATTTTGAAACAGCTAATCCTTTATATTATAGAGGAGAACCTGTTGGATGTACCAATACAATCATTTTAAAATTGTATAAAGAAAAAGGAATTGAAATTCCAAAAGAAATTGCTGGGCTTATGCTTTCTGCAATTATCTCTGACTCTTTGTTATTTAAATCTCCAACATGTACAGCTGAAGATGTCGCAGCCGCTAAAGAATTAGCTGAAATAGCTGATGTGGACATGAACACATATGGTTTAGATATGCTAAAAGCAGGAACTAATTTAGCGGATAAAAGTGCCTTACAATTAATTGATGCTGATGCAAAATCATTCCCTATGGGCGGCAAAAATTTAAGAATTGGTCAAGTTAATACGGTTGATGTGAATGATGTATTAGTAAGACAAGAAGAGTTGGAAAAAGAAATGGCCAATCAAAATGAAATCAATGGATTTGATATGTTTGTGTTAGTGATTACCAATATTTTAGACAGTGACTCTGTCGTTCTTGTTGTAGGTGACCCTAAAAATAAAGTGGAAGAAGCTTTTAATATTAAATTAGAAAATAATAAAGCTTTATTAAAAGGTGTTGTTTCTCGTAAGAAACAAGTTGTTCCGCCATTAACAAATGTATTTAACTAAATATAAATGATGAAGAGGCTGCTTACAGAACTATTTTAGCTCTGTTTCAGTCTTTTTTATGAAGGTGAAAAAATGCTAAAAAGTGTAAATGAGCCATTTAGTAGAGAAAAAATGGCTCTTATTTTAAATAGTCAAACAGAGACTGTAATCAGATTCTTAACGGATAAAAGATCAAAAAAAGTGATGTTAAAAGATTTAAAACAGGAGTTTCCCAAAATAAAAGAGATGGATCGATTTATTGATGACTTAGTTGTAAATGGCTTGTTAAATAGAGATCGTGGCTCATACACATTTAATGGAACTACTATAACAACAGAAATACAGGAAGAAATAATAGCAGCGACAGTAACTTATTTAGATTTAAATGCAGATAAAATATATTCGATTATAAAAGAGATTTTTGGAAATATATCTAAAAAACAACAATTACTGACGATCGTTTACTCTTTATTTGGGTCTTTAAATCATACCCAAAATGTGATATACCCAGATAGTCAATTATCCAAAGACTGGTTAAATATTCCTTCAAGAGTGACTAGATTTAATGGGAAAAAAAATACCTTTCTTTCTATGGCTAATTGGTATCCCCTCTATTCAAATAATCTAGCTGATTTCTTTAATTTTCTAACACTTAATCGAGATGATTTACCTAAAGAGTTTTTAGCAGATCGAGAAATTATTGGCGATGTTAATCAAACTTACTTCATAACGTACTGCGAAAAAAAGCTTAGGAGAATGAAAAAAGGTAAAGAAATATCTATAGCTAAATCGGATATTTTTATGGAAATGTTACTTAAAATGAAGTATGTAAGTATCAAAGGAGAATTTTATACTTCAGAATTAGACTACTTAGCTATAACTGATTTGACTAAGATAGACGATTGTTTACAAGGATTGAAATTTCAAACTAGTGAAATACTTTTGGATGAAGACGAGAAATTGTTTATGATCAGATTGGTCACCTATAAGTGGTTAGTTTCTAATAAAATGATTGATACCACTCAAACCCTTCATGGTATGTTATAATATAAAGCATAAATGTTGGCTTTTTACTTATTGTTTAATACAATAGGTAAGAAAAGAGGGATACAAATGTTTGAAAAAATTTCTGAAATTAATCTATTAAAAGAAAAAATTGAAATGAATGAGTTGGCATTTGTTTATTTTGGTCATCCAGATTGTAGTGTTTGTCATGGTTTAAAACCTCAAATAGACTTAAAGTTAGCAGAATTTAAAAACGATATTTCATTCTTTGAGATTAATACGATGGAGGTCCCTGAAGTAGCAGGCGATTTTTCAGTAATGACTGTTCCAGTTATTCTACTATTTGTAGATGGCAAGGAATATTTAAGACAGGCAAGATTTGTCCCAGTCCAAGATTTGTATAATCAAGTAAAAAAAATTACTAACGGAATTAAATCAAGTAAATTTAGTTAAGAGGTGAAGCAGATGAAGAAATTCTTTTCAATTCTTGTTTTTTTAATGATTGCTGCTGGTGGAGGATACTTTGTTTATAATGAATACATTAAAAGTAAATCACCTGATGTTGTCGCAACAGATACTGGCAAAATAAAAGTAAATGAATTAGACACGTCAGAGTATGAAAAACTTGATCAAGAAACAAAAAAAATGGCTGAAAAATATAAATATATCGAAACGTTTGATTCATTTGAAATTTTATATGGATTAGAAGAAGAAGGCGTTTATCAAATTGAAAAATATCCTAACCAAAATTTATATCTGATAACTGCGTCAAAACAAAAAGATGGCAGTGTTGTCGCCGTATTTTCTGATAAAAAATTGGAATCTGACTCAAAAAGTTAGGTTCTTTTTTCTATTAACCTCCAAACTATGATAGAATAAGAAAGAATTCTTATGAAGGAGCGAATAAATGGATTTATTAAACTATACAATTAAAGATGAAAAAGGAAGACTAGATAAAGTTCTTTCTGAAAAATTTAAACAATTTTCAAGATCACAAATTCAAGGTTGGCTAAAAGATTGCCATGTGACAGTCAACGAAGAAGTGGCAAGAGCGAATTATAAAGTGAAAGAGAACGATGTTATTGTGATTGATAGACCTGAACCTAGAGTTATTGAAGCAATTGCTCAAGATATTCCATTAGATATTATCTATGAAGACGATGAGGTAATGGTTATCAATAAACCTCAAGGCATGGTTGTCCATCCTTCGCTAGGTCATCCAGATGGCACTCTTGTTAATGCCCTGATGAATCATAGTGATAAGTTATCAACGATAAATGATGTTATTAGACCAGGGATAGTCCATAGAATTGATAAAGATACATCTGGACTATTGATGGTAGCAAAGAATGATACAGCCCATTTATTTTTAGCAGATCAATTAAAGGAAAGAAAAGCGTTAAGAAAATATGTAGCTTTGGTTCATGGTGTTATTCCTCATGACAAAGGAACGATTACTGCTCCAATTGGTCGTAGTAAAGACAATAGACAAAAACAAGCAGTGATTAAAGATGGAAAACCAGCTGTCACTCATTTTGAAGTTTTAGAAAGGTTTGAAGAGTTTACATTAGTAGAATGTCAATTAGAAACGGGAAGAACTCACCAGATCCGCGTCCATATGGACTATATTGAATTTCCGATTGCCGGAGATCCTTTATATGGGCCTAGAAAAACACTGCCAGGTAATGGGCAATTCTTACATGCGAGAACATTAGGTTTTGAACATCCAGTCACTCATGAAATGATGACCTTTAGTAGTGAGCTACCAGAGAACTTTAAAGAAACACTAAATGAATTAAGAAAAAACATTGCGTTAAAGTAATAAGTAAGGTATTATTACTTTAACAAATAAATAGAAGTCCTTTAAGAATAGTCCAGAGAGACTAAGAAGGAAAATTAACTTAATCATAGGATTATTGTATCCAATTTTAAGTTAGTTCATTTGATATAATCAAATTCCCTCTTATTCTTTATGGATAAGAGTTTTTTTATTGGATTTTTTAGGAGGAAGTCAAATGTCTGAAAAAGAAATTATCGATAAAGTAACAATGAGCAGAGCGTTAACTAGAATTACTTACGAAATCATTGAGCGACATAAAGGGATTGATGATATCGTGTTAGTCGGAATTAAAACAAGAGGCATTTACTTAGCGAAAAGAATAGCAGAAAGATTAAAACAATTAGAAGGTAAGGATATTCCAGTAGGAGAACTTGATATTACTTTATATAGAGATGATAATCATGAAGTAAAAAAAGAGGAGCCAACTATTAACGATTCAAATGTCCCTTTTCCATTAGAAAATAAAGAAGTCATTTTGGTTGATGATGTTATTTTTACAGGCCGAACTATCCGAGCGGCTTTAGATGCTATCATGGATTTAGGAAGACCTGATAAAATCTCACTAGCTGTTTTAGTTGATCGAGGACATAGAGAACTTCCAATCAGAGCAGATTATGTAGGAAAAAATATCCCAACGTCTAAATCAGAACAAATTATTGTGGCTGTTGAAGAAGTAGATGGAAATGATGGTATTTTAATAAAAAAAGATAATTAAATAAGCTTTTTAATCAAGTACAGAGAGACTAGGAAAAGCGATTTAGACTAATGAGTTAGGTGAAACTTACCTAGAACCCAGTCTATTTTCGTACGCCTCGTTTCTAATTTAGAACCGAGGATTTTTTATTATAAAGGAGAAGAAAAATGGAAAAAGAATTTAGAAATCCAGACGTGGTTTTAGATATTAATGATAAGCCTAATGGAATTAAGTGGTTAGGTTTAAGTTTACAGCATTTGTTTACAATGTTTGGCGCAACTGTTTTGGTTCCAATTTTAGTAGGGATTAACCCAGGAATTGCTCTATTCAGTTCAGGATTAGGAACTCTCGTATATCTCTTTGTGACAAAAGGGAAAATACCAGCTTATCTTGGAAGTAGTTTTGCTTTTATTGCAGCTATGCAAATGTTAATGAAAGATGCCGGTTATCCCGCTATTGCCTTAGGAGCTTTAACAACAGGGATGGTGTACTTGATTGTCTCGCTAATTGTAAAAAAAGCCGGTTCAGCGTGGTTAGATCGATTGCTACCTCCAATTGTGGTTGGACCCGTTGTAATGGTTATTGGATTAGGATTAGCAGCTAATGCAGCAAGTCAAGCGATGTATCAACAGTTGCCAGGTGGTGAGCAACTTTATAATGTTAAATACATTGCAGTAGCTTTAATCACATTAGTATTAACGATTATATTCAATATGTACTTAAAAGGTTTTCTTGGATTAATCCCAATTTTACTTGGAATTGTCTGTGGGTACATCGTTGCTCTATTATTTGGAATAGTTGATGTTGAGCCAATCAAACAAGCTGCTTGGTTTGCAGTTCCAAACTTTCAAGTGCCTTTTGTTACTTACTCACCTAAGCTTTATATTACAGCTATTGTAACCATGGCACCCATTGCTTTTGTTACAATGACCGAACATATTGGGCATTTAATGGTTTTAAATAAACTAACAAAACGTAATTTTTATGAAAGTCCAGGACTACATAAAACATTAATGGGTGATGGATTAGCTCAAATAGTCGCCGGTTTAGTTGGCGGGCCTCCTGTGACAAGTTACGGAGAAAATATTGGTGTTCTAGCAATTACAAGAGTTCATAGTGTTTTTGTTGTTGGTGGTGCGGCAGCTCTTGCAATGATGTTAGCCTTTGTTGGGAAATTAACAGCAGTTATCCAAAGTATTCCAGGGCCAGTTATTGCAGGAATCAGTTTTATCTTGTTCGGAGTTATTGCTTCAAGTGGCTTAAAAATATTGATAGATAATAAGATTGATTTTAATAAAAAACGTAATCTGTTAATAGCATCAGTTATTTTAGTAGTTGGTATCGGTGGACTAACGTTCCAAGCAGGACCAGTCGCAGTTTCAGGAATGGCTTTAGCAACTTTGTTTGGAATCTTAATGAATGTTATCTTGCCGGAAAATGCCAAAAGTGAAACAGAATAAATAAACACACTATTCTTAGGGGGAACATAATGATTATTACATCTGAGCGAATTAGTTTAAAGCATTTGTTAACGGCTGAATCATTAAGTGATCAAGAGGTAATGGGGTTAATTAAGCGAGCGCAGCAGTTTAAAAAAGGTGAGGCTCCTCAATTATCAGAAAGTCAGTATTTCGTTGCAAATTTATTCTTTGAGAATAGTACCAGAACTCATAAAAGTTTTGAAGTAGCAGAAAAGAAGTTAGGAATAGATGTAATTGAATTTGATGCTAAGTCAAGTTCAGTCACAAAAGGTGAATCTCTTTATGATACCGTTCTTACCATGTCAGCTATCGGAGTTCATGCCTGTGTCATTAGACACACAGAAGAAGAGTATTATAATCAGCTAATTCAGAGTAAAACAATCCGAACCTCTATTATTAATGGTGGTGATGGCAGTGGTAATCACCCAACGCAATGTTTACTTGATTTACTAACGATTTACGAAGAATTTGGAACATTTGAAAACTTAGATATTGCCATTTGTGGTGATTTAACACATTCAAGAGTAGCCAATTCAAATATGAAAATGTTAAGACGCTTAGGTGCTAACTTGTATTTTTGTGGCCCGAAAGATTGGTATAACCAGCAGTATGAAGTTTATGGCGAATTTTTACCAATCGATGAGATTATTTCTAAAGTAGATGTCATGATGATGTTACGAGTGCAACACGAGCGACATTTAGATGACGACCAGCCTTTTTCTAAGAAAAGTTATCATCAAGAATTTGGTTTAACAAATAATCGAGCAAAAAAAATGAAAGACAACGCTATTATCATGCATCCAGCACCTGTTAATCGGGATGTAGAATTAGCCGACGAGTTAGTAGAATCATATCAATCACGAATTATTGAACAAATGAGTAATGGTGTTTTTATGAGAATGGCTATTTTAGAAGCAATATTACACGGGAAAGCGTAGGGGATTTAGATGAAAACATTAATAAAAAACGGTTATATCGTTGCAAAGGGTAACGAACTAAATCAAGTAGATATTTGGATTGAGGATAAAAAAATAAAAGCCTTAGGAAAAATAGAGAATGAATCCATTGACTTCGATCGAATCATTGATGCTGAAGGTGGTTTGATAACACCTGGTTTAGTAGATGTTCACGTTCATTTCAGAGAACCTGGATTTGAGTATAAAGAAACCATAGAAACTGGAAGTAAATCAGCAGCTAAGGGTGGATTTACAACAGTTTGTGCGATGCCCAATCTAAACCCAGTACCTGACACAAAAGAAAAACTAGCTCGTGTTAATCAATTAATTGAAAAAGATAGCCTTGTAAAAACGATCCAATATGCACCGATTACAAAGGAATTAAATAGCGAAGAATTAGTTGATTTTGAAGCGTTAAAGGTAGAAAAAGCTTTCGCCTTTACAAATGATGGCGTAGGAGTTCAAACGGCAGGAGTCATGTATCAAGCAATGAAGGAAGTTGCTAAGATAGGAATGGCTATTGTCGCTCATACAGAAGATGAATCCTTACTTTTTGGTGGCGTAATGCACAAAGGTGAAATTTCAGAAAAACTTGGACTACCAGGAATTATGAGTGCAACGGAATCATCTCAAATTGCTAGAGATGTTTTATTAGCAAAAGAAACAGGAGTCCATTATCATGTGTGTCATGTTTCTACTAAAGAGAGTGTAGAAGTCATTAGACAAGCAAAAAAACAAGGCATCCATGTGACGTGTGAAGTTTGTCCTCATCACTTGATTCTAAAAGATGAAGATATTACGAGGGATCACGGCTCATTTAAAATGAACCCACCGCTTCGAGCGAGGGATGATCAACAGGCTTTAATAGACGGTTTACTTGATGGGACAATTGATTGTATAGCGACAGATCATGCTCCTCATAGTCATGAGGAAAAGAATCAAAGTATGCTTCAGTCACCATTTGGAATAATAGGTAGTGAAACAGCTTTTCAATTGATGTATACACATTTTGTGACAACCAAGAAATTCACCTTAGAACAAGTTGTTAAATGGATGAGTGAAGCACCTTCTGACATATTTAGGTTAAAAACAGGAACCCTAATGATTGATAGCTTTGCGGACATTGCCATTTTTGATATTCGGAAAGAGATCACGATAGAAGGTGAGTTTGCTTCTAAATCTAGTAACACACCGTTTATTGGTGAAAAAGTCATTGGTGAAACTATCTACACATTAGTAGACGGCGAAATCGTTTGGCATAGGGGAGAGTAGAGAATGAAGCGATTATTGATATTAGAAGATGGTACATGTTTTGAAGGAGAAGGGTTTGGCTCAAAAGGTGTCGGTGTTGGTGAAGTCGTTTTTACTACAGGTATGAGTGGCTATCAAGAAGTGCTAACAGACCCAAGTTTTAAAGGCCAAATGATTTTATTTACCTACCCAACGATTGGGAACTATGGTATTAACCGAGATGATTTTGAATCTATGGAGCCGTCATGTAGCGGTGTTATTGTGAGAGACCATGCTAGAGTAGCTTCAAACTGGAGATCCCAAATGACTTTAGATGAGTTTTTGAGCAAAAAGAAAATACCAGGAATTTCTGGTATTGATACTAGAGCGTTGACTAAGAAAATTCGTGAAACCGGTACGATTAAAGGAAGTATTATTAATGTGGTAGAAGATGTTGATCATGAGTACGGGCAACTAAAAGCGACTGTTTTACCGACTAATCAAGTTCATGAAGTTTCAACAACTCGACCATTTAGTGTTCCAGGAACTGGAAAGAACGTTGTTGTTGTAGATTTTGGCATGAAACAAAGTATTTTAAGAGAACTGGTCTTAAGAAAATGTAGTGTGATAGTAGTGCCTTATAATTATACGGCAGAACAAATATTAGCTCTTTCTCCAGATGGTGTAATGCTTTCTAATGGACCTGGAGATCCAAAGGATGTTATGAGTGTGACTAAAATGATCTTAGATATTCAAGGAAAGCTCCCCATTTTCGGTATTTGCTTAGGGCATCAATTACTAAGTTTGGCCAACGGAGCAGATACTTTCAAATTAACCTATGGACATCGAGGAAGTAATCATCCAGTGAAGGCCGTTGCTTCGAATGAGATTTACTTTACGTCACAAAATCATGGTTACGCTGTATCTAGAGAAAGTATAGAGACTACGGATCTAATGGTAACTCATGTTGAATTAAATGATGAAACAGTAGAAGGCGTTAAGCATAAAAATTATCCTTCCTTCTCTGTTCAGTTCCATCCAGATGCAGCTCCAGGACCACATGATGCAGTGTCACTGTTCGATGAATTTATAGAATTAATGGATAATTGGGGGAAATAAAATGCCAAAAAGAGACGATATAAAGAAAATACTAGTTATCGGTTCAGGACCGATTATCATAGGGCAAGCCGCTGAATTTGATTATGCAGGAACACAAGCTTGTCTGTCCCTACGTGAAGAAGGTTATGAAGTTATTTTAATTAACTCAAACCCGGCGACCATTATGACAGACAAAGAAACTGCAGATAAAGTATACATAGAGCCTATCACCTTAGAATTTGTCTCGAAAATATTAAGAAAAGAAAGACCAGATGCTATTCTTCCAACACTGGGAGGCCAAACGGGATTAAATATGGCGATGTCTCTTTCAAAAAGTGGCATTTTAGAGGAACTTGATATAGAACTGTTAGGAACTAAGTTAAGTGCCATAGATCAAGCGGAAGATCGAGATCTATTTAAACAACTTATGGAAGACTTAGGTGAACCAATTCCTGAAAGTGTGATAGTGGAAAATGTATCCGACGCAATCGAATTTGCTAATAAAATTGGCTATCCTTTAATTGTTAGGCCTGCTTTTACTTTAGGTGGAACGGGCGGTGGTATGTGTGAAGATGAAGCGTCACTGATTGAAATCACAACCAATGGCCTTCATTTATCACCAGCCACCCAATGTTTAATCGAAAAAAGTATCGCAGGATTTAAAGAAATTGAATTTGAAGTTATGCGAGATTCTTCAGATAACGCGATTGTTGTTTGTCACATGGAAAACTTTGACCCTGTTGGAATTCATACAGGTGATTCAATCGTATTTGCACCTTGCCAAACCTTATCTGATGTAGAGATACAGTTACTAAGGGACGCTTCATTAAAGATTATTAAAGCCTTGAAAATTGAAGGTGGCTGTAACGTTCAGTTAGCATTAGATCCTATGAGTTTTAAGTATTATATCATTGAAGTTAACCCAAGAGTTAGTCGATCCTCTGCGTTAGCCAGTAAAGCGACAGGCTTTCCAATCGCGAAGTTAGCGGCAAAAATCGCGGTTGGATTAACCTTGGATGAAGTAAAAAATCCTGTAACAGAGACAACTTATGCGATGTTTGAGCCGACACTTGATTATGTGGTAACTAAAATTCCAAGATGGGCTTTTGACAAGTTTGAAAAAGGCAATCGAGTATTAAGTACCCAAATGAAGGCAACTGGAGAAGTAATGTCTTTAGGTAGAACTATTGAAGAATCCTTACTTAAAGCAGTCCGCTCACTTGAAATAGGAGTTCATCATATTGAGTTAGAAGAGCTTGTCTCATTATGTGATGACGATATCATTTATGGAATGATTCACGCTCAGGATGATCGGTTGTTCTATGTAGCAGAAGCTATCAGACGCCATTTTTCAATTTATGAAATTGCTAATTTTACTAAAATAGATGTTTTTTTCCTAGACAAAATTCTCCATATCATAGAAATAGAAAAAGCTCTTAAAGAAAATATCAATGATATAGATACTTTAAAGAAAGCTAAACAATATGGTCTTTCAGACAAACTGATAGCAAGTAAGTGGCAACAAACAGAACATGATATTTACCAAACACGGAAAGAAATTGGCTTAAGTCCAGTTTATAAAATGGTGGATACGTGTGCTGCAGAATTTGAATCCAAAACGCCTTACTTCTATGGAACGTATGAAGAAGAAAATGAAAGTATTAAATCTGAAAAAGAGTCGATATTAGTTCTTGGTTCAGGACCAATAAGAATTGGTCAAGGAGTAGAATTTGACTATGCAACTGTCCATTCAGTGAGAGCTATCCAAGAGGCAGGGTATGAGGCTATTATCATGAATAGTAACCCAGAAACAGTCTCAACAGACTTCTCAATTTCAGACAAACTTTATTTTGAACCACTGACGTTAGAAGATGTTATGCATGTCGTGGATTTAGAACAACCAAAAGGGGTAATTGTTCAATTTGGCGGTCAAACAGCAATCAACTTAGCAGAAGGCTTATCTAAAAACGGTGTTTCAATCATCGGAACAAGTATTGAGGATTTAGATAGAGCAGAAAATCGGGATAAATTTGAACAAGCATTAAAACAACTGAACATTCCACAACCAAAAGGAGCAACAGCAACTAATACGCCGGATGCTATCAAAATTGCTGAGGCAATTGGTTATCCTGTTTTAGTTAGACCAAGTTATGTTTTAGGTGGTCGTGCGATGGAAATTGTCTGGGAAACGGAAGATTTAAAACGATACATGAAAGAAGCTGTGAAAGCCTCACCAGAACATCCCGTTTTAGTGGATCGATACCTAGTTGGAACAGAATGCGAAGTAGATGCCATTTGTGACGGAGAAAGAGTATTACTTCCAGGGATTATGGAGCATATTGAAAAAGCCGGAGTTCACTCAGGGGATTCAATGGCAGTATATCCTCCGCAAAGCATATCAGAAAATGTGATTCAAAAAATCGTTGATTACACGAAGAAATTAGCATTAGGATTAAATTGTAAAGGCATGATGAACGTTCAGTTTATTGCACAAAATGAAGAAGTTTATGTCATTGAAGTCAATCCAAGAGCGAGCAGAACAGCGCCGTTCTTAAGTAAAGTAACAGGTATCCCTATGGCTCAAGTGGCAACAAAATGTATTTTAGGGCAAGGGCTAGAAGCTCAAGGGTATCAAGATGGTTTATATCAAGAATCAGAATATGTTCATATAAAAGCACCGGTATTCTCTTTTGCAAAACTTCATGATGTAGACACGCAGCTTGGACCTGAAATGAAGTCAACAGGAGAAGTGATGGGGACAGATGTTACTTTAGAGAAAGCATTGTACAAAGCCTTCGAGGCAAGTGGTATGCATTTACCTGATTATGGATCAGTATTATTTACAGTAGCTGATGAGACTAAAGAGGAAGCTTTAGAACTTGCTAAGAGGTTTAGTCAAATAGGATACGGCTTAATCGCAACAGAAGGTACAGGGAACTATTTAAAAGAAAATGGATTAGAAGTAAAAATTGTTTCTAAAATAAATGCTGAAGAGTCATTAGATGTTTTGGATATAATTCGTTTAGGGCACACACAATTAGTAATCAACACAACAGGAAGTAATAATCAACATAAATCAGATGGCTTTAAAATCCGTAGAGCAACAGTAGAAAATGGCATACCATTGATGACATCTCTTGATACAGCAGATGCTATTCTAAAGGTATTAGAAGATAGAAGTTTTTCAACAATTGCTTTATAAAAATGCTTAAAGGAGAGGGAACATGAAACAAGAAATGATGTTAATTACTAAGCAAGTAGAACTTGCAGAAAATATTTTTGAGTTAACTTTGCAGGGAGAATTGGTTCAAGAGATGAGTCAATCAGGACAATTCATTCATATTCGTGTTCCCAAATCTGATTTATTACTAAGAAGGCCTATTAGTTTGGCTAGTATTTCAAAAGAAGCAAAAACCTGTAAGGTGATTTATCGTGCTGGTGGTGATGGGACAAAAGCCATAAGTAAGTTAAAAAAGGGAGAGCAACTTGATTGTCTAGGACCTTTAGGAAACGGCTTTAAAACAGATTTCATTAAAGAAAATGATGTTGTCTTTTTAGTGGGTGGAGGAATTGGCGTTCCTCCTCTATACGAATTAGGAAAAGTCCTAGCTGAAAAAAAAGCAAAACTTATTTTTATACACGGATTTGCTAATAAAAAAGCGATTTTTTATGAAAAAGAATTTTCTGATTTAGGTGTGTTAATGCTTGCGACAGATGATGGGAGTTACGCTCACAAAGGACATACGGGTGACTTAATGGAAAAAGCATTGATGATTCACCCAAACCCTAAAGTTGTTTATTCTTGTGGCCCAACAGGATTACTAAGAGCGGTTGAGACAACATTTTCTGATCATCCACATGTCTATCTATCAATGGAAGAAAGGATGGCTTGTGGTGTTGGTGCTTGTTATGCGTGTGTGTGTCCATCTAAAAAAGATCCAACCGTAAATAAAAAAGTATGTGATGAAGGGCCAGTCTTTAAGTCAGGGGAAGTGATAATATGAGTCGATTAAGTGTAAAATTACCAGGATTAGATTTAAAAAATCCAATTATGCCTGCAAGTGGCTGTTTTGGATTTGGAGATGAATATAGTAAGTACTATGACTTAAGTTTATTAGGATCAATCATGGTCAAAGCCACAACATTGGAAAAAAGATATGGGAATAAAGCACCTAGAGTAGCAGAGACGCCTAGTGGCATGTTAAATGCGATAGGTCTTCAAAACCCAGGATTAGAAACAATAATGGCTAACCAATTGCCCTCTCTTGAAAAATATGAATTACCTATTATTGCAAACGTTGCAGGCTCTTCAGAAGAGGAATATGTCGCAGTATGTGCCAAAATTGGAGATGCTCCTAACGTTAAAGCGATTGAATTAAATATTTCTTGCCCGAACGTTAAAGAAGGAGGCATTGCTTTTGGGACAAGCCCAGAGGTTGCTGCAAGTTTAACGAGGGCAGTGAAAAAAGTTGCTAAAGTACCCGTTTATATTAAGTTATCTCCTAATGTAACAAATATTGTACCCATTGCAAAAGCGGTAGAAGAAGCAGGAGCAGACGGCATTACAATGATTAATACCTTACTAGGCATGAGAATTGATTTAAAGACAAGAAAACCCGTCCTAGCTAACGGAACAGGGGGCTTATCAGGACCTGTTATTAAACCCGTTGCGATTAGAATGATCAATGAAGTTACTCGTGCTGTAAGTATTCCAGTTATTGGGATGGGCGGTGTAAGTACAGTAGATGACGTGATTGAAATGTTTTTAGCAGGAGCAAGTGCTGTAGCTGTTGGCACAATGAACTTTACCGATCCTTATATTTGTCCTAAATTAATTGAAGAGTTACCAAATCGAATGGATGAGTTGGGAATTTCAAGTATTGAAGACCTTATTAAAGAGGTAAAGGAGAGCCGCGCATGAATCGACCAATAATTGCTTTAGATTTCCCTAATCAAGAAAAAACCCAAGAGTTCTTAGCAACCTTTCCTAAAGAAGAGTCATTATTTTTAAAAGTTGGAATGGAACTTTTTTATAAAGAAGGTCCTAAAATAGTTGAAAACTTGATTGAATCAGGTCATGACATTTTTCTGGATTTAAAACTTCATGATATTCCAAATACCGTAAAATCGGCTATGGCTAATATTGCTGATTTAGGTGTAAAAATCACAAATGTTCATGCGGCAGGTGGTAAAGAGATGATGATTGCGGCGTTAGAGGGACTAAAAGAGGGAACGCCAGATGGGAAAAAGATTCCTGAGCTAATTGCCGTTACTCAATTAACATCAACGAGTGAATTACAGATGCAAGAGGATCAACTCATCTCTACGACCTTGCAAGCAAGTGTGACTCACTATGCTAAAATAGCTGAAATAGCAGGTTTAAATGGAGTTGTCTGTTCTGCACAAGAAGTTCAAGCAATAAAAAATGCTACAACGGATACTTTTGTTTGTTTGACTCCAGGTATCAGACCAGATGGTAGTAATAAAGGAGATCAAAAAAGAGTGATGACACCAAAAGCTGCTAAGGAAATCGGCTCAACCTATATTGTAGTGGGACGTCCAATCACCGAATCAAATAATCCATATAAAAGTTATCTAAATATAAAAGCAGAATGGACTGGTGACAATAAATGAAAAAAATAGCAGAGCAATTACTTGAAATTAAGGCAGTAGCTTTAAGTCCTAAAGAGCCATTTACATGGGCAAGTGGGTTAAAAAGTCCTATTTATTGCGATAATCGATTGACGATGAGTTATCCAAAAGTACGCAGGGATATTGCTAAAGGATTAGCAGAAAAAATCAAAGAAAACTATCCAGAGGTTGAAGTTATAGCGGGTACGGCCACAGCAGGTATTCCCCATGCAGCTTGGGTCGCTGAAGAGCTGGATTTACCTATGGTTTATATTAGAGGCAAAGCGAAAGATCACGGTAAAAAGAATCAAATAGAAGGATATATTTCTGACAAGCAAAAAATGGTCATCATTGAAGATTTGATTTCAACAGGAGGAAGTGTTTTGGAAGCCTGTGAAGCTGCAGTTAATGAAGGTGCAACGGTATTGGGAGTTGCAGCTATTTTTACTTATGAGTTACCTAAAGGAATCGAAAATTTTGAAAAAGCTAATATGTCTTATCTGACTTTAACGAACTATAGTGAGTTAATTGAGGTAGCGGTTGATAAGAACTATATAAATCCAGCAGAAGAAACATTATTAAAGAAATGGAAAGAAAATCCAAAAAAATGGTCCGATTAATAACTAATCGTATAACATAGCTAAAAGAGACAGATAATGAAAGTAATTAATTTCATTATCTGTTTTTTTGTTATATTTTCAAAAAATGAGTGGTAAAAAAATCTTCTTGTTCTATAATGGAATAGTACAAGTAAAGGAAGGGGAGCAAAACGTGAAAAAGAAAAAAAGGTTAATCAAGTTGGGGATTTTGGGGCTTATTCTACTTGGAATGGGGATAACTCCTTTATGCACATTGGCAGCAGAGACAGTTCAGACAACGGAAGCGACTACACAAGCAATAGAGGGTAGTCTAACTAGTAGCTCAAAGGAACTAATTTCTAGTCGGGAACAAGAAAGTGCTAGTACAATGAGTTCAGATGAAATAACAAATAATTCAGCAGAAAAATTTAAAAATCAAAAAAAACTTACTTTGGAGAAACAGCAATATGTAATAATAAAAAATGAAAAAGCCGTTATTTATAAAAATATAGAGTTTAAAGAGATTATTCCGTTGTCTGATATAGAAGAAACTATATTGGTAACAGAAGAAAAAGTATCGTTTGAAGGCGATAATTATTTTGTTTTAACCAATTTAGAAAAAAAAATAATTGCTGTCGTTAAAGAAGTAGATGTCGATTTATTCGATACACCTTATTCTCAAAAAAAAGTTTTAAATAAATATGTTAGTTTAAAAACTGCTAATCCATATATATATAAAGACTTAGAGTTAAATTCTGCTGAAAAAAATAATCTAATTAAAGGTCAAACATTTTTAGCTGAGGAAGTATTCTCACATATAAATGGAGACCAGTTCTACTCATTAGTTGACTCAAAAGGTGCTTTGGTTGGTTACATTTCCGTTACGAATGTGACTGTTGCGGAATCTAAAGGTGGTGTTTACCAAACTTTTGAAAAATATGCGACAGTAAAATCTAATAATAGTAATACGGTATCTGATTTCAATGGCAAAGTTAAATATCAGACAAAAGAAATGCATCAACAGACATATTTTGCTCGAGGAAGGTACCATCACTTTGATGGAAGTTACTACTATTCTATCTTTGACAATAAAAACAAGTGGATGGGATACATCAACGAAAAAAGTGTTTCTATTACTGATGGAAAACAAGGAGCATATCAACCACTTAATAGTTATACCGTTGTAAAAAGTAAAAATTATTCAATCTGGCAAAATTTTAGTTGGCAAAAAAAATATAATAGTAGTCAATTTTTCAATAGAACATTCATAGCTAAGGGAGAATATCATCACTTTAATGGAGATGTATATTACTCTTTATACGATCAAAACGATAAATGGTATGGTTACATTAATAAAACAGGTACATCATTAACAAAAGATGCTCAAGGTCCTTATGTTTCTTATGGTAAATATGTCACAATTAAAAAGAGCAGTGGTAATTCTTGGTCTAATTTTGGTTGGACAAAAAGACAAGACTTAAAAAACTTATCTGGAACAACTTTTTTAGCAAAAGGAATTTATTATCATGCTAATGGGAATGATTACGTTTCAATTTATGACCAAAATAATAAGTGGTATGGCTATGTAAATAAAAATTTTGTTAGTGTTGGTGAAGGTAAGCAAGGAGCATATCAAGGATATGGAAAATATGTGACAATCACTAAACAAAATTATAGTCTGTGGCGTAATTTTTCGTGGAACAAGTTAGGGTCAAGTAATAACATATACCATAAAACACTATATGCAAAAGGTAAATACAAACACTTTAATGGAGAAACCTATTATTCCTTATTTGATAAGAACAACAAATGGTATGGTTACATTAATGCTAAAGGGTCTTCCGTTGCAGATGGACCGCAAGGCGTTTATCAAAGCTACGGTCAACGAGTAACTATTTCGAAGAAGAATTATTCTATGTGGTCAGATTTTAATTGGAAACAACGCCATAATACAACTTCTTTTATTAACAAACAGTTTACAGCTCGAGGTAAATATCAGCATTTTAATGGTTCAACTTACTTGAGCTTATATGGGGATAATAATAAATGGTATGGTTATTTAAATGAATCGGCAACTTCTAGGGATGCTGAAAAGTTAGCTAAGGTACAAAAATTACTAAATTCAAAATATAGTTCACCTAACCTTGGTATCTATGTAACTAGTTTGGCAGATGGATCTAGTGCGTCAGTAAATGGAAATAAAATTTTTACAGCAGCTAGTACTGGAAAATTACCTGCGATGTACTACACGCAAAAAATGATTAATCAAAAAAAATTAGACCCGAATAAGAAGTACATGTACACTGATGCAATAAATCAAATGCCTGTCTACTCATACATGAGAGGGGGAGCGGGTATTCTACAAGGCAAACCTTACGGTAGTTATTATTCACTAGATACAATGTTAAATTGGACGGCTAAGTATTCAGATAATCAAGGAGCAAACTTTTTAGGTTATTATGGAGCAAATCAATATGATGCTAAAATGAGGAATGAAATTTCAAGCATCATCGGACGGACTTGGTATTCACCGTTCCAAGTATCTGCTAAAGAAAATGCAATGCTGATTAGCGCTATGTATCGTCAGGGAGGACAAGTTATGCGTTATATGCAAAATACTGTTTTTGATAATCAACGTATAGCAAGAGATTTGCCAGTTCCTGTTGCACATAAAATTGGGGATGTGGGTAGTTACTGTCATGATGTAGCGGTTGTTTATACTGATAGTCCATACGTTCTTTCTATAATGACGCAAAATGGAACTTCTTATGACACTATTTCAAGAATTTCAAATGATGTATACAACATTATGAAATAGTTAGTTACGCTTAAGTTCACATTTACATGTAAAAAGATCTTCGACAAAATTTTGTCGAAGATCTTTTTATTTTATCTGATAACTACAGCTCTTTTTTCATTAGCAAAATAAGAAGTTTGTAGTTGTTTTCCGTTTACCCAGTAGCCGCCTTTTTCATTTGGATCGGACACATGGTATTGGTTTTTTTGACTGTTATAACCATCTAAAGTAACTACATGAGCATTATCAAAAGCTTTTCCCCAATGGTATTGTCTTAGAGGATCAGCTTTTTCAAAGTTGATAGTTGCATATAAGACAATTGGATTACCTTGTACAAGTTCTTTATTAAGCTGTGTTAAAGAAGAACCAGAAATGTTGTGAGCATTTCCTTTAGCGTATTTATTAGCCCAGTCCGTTAAGGGTTTTGGATAAATAGAATGGTAGACGCCGTATTTATTACCATATGGATCTCCAGAAAAGCCATTGTTTGGATTATCATTTTTAGATCGAGGCATCACGTCGATAAAAGGATGAAGGGTGTAATTTTTAGCATACCCTTTTAGCTGAAGAGCTTGAAGTAAACTGGCTGCTTCACATCCCATATAGGCAGTTCTACCATTAATTTTTTCCATTTGGTTATAGTAAGGTGCATTTAACATCACATAAGTAGAGTTATTTCCAGCTGCTTCATGAACACCAGTGTTATTAATGTAGCCTTGCCATTTGTCATTTTTATCGTATAGAGAATAATACGTAGAGCCATTAAAATGCTCGTATTTAACCTTAGCTAAATAAGGTTTGTTTAACATATTTGTCGTTTTTCCACGAGAAGACGAAAAATTCAAGTTATTCCATAGGTCGTAATTTCGACTTTTAACAGTAACATGCTTATTAATGGTAATTGCTTTACCAGTTCTAACGGTTTCTTGAGTCGCATTTTGATTGAGATAGCCATACCATTTATCATTATTATCAAATAGCGATAAATACGTCTCGCCATTAAAATGATGATAAATACCTTTGGCTAAAAGAGTCTTTTGATAAATATTATTTGTAGTAGCTTTCTTTTTCCAATCGAAATTTTGCCAAGTTGAGTAATTAGCACTTTTAATTGAAACATATTTATTATGTGCTTGATAACTTCCTTGTTTGCCACCAGCAATAGATACGGCACGACTATTTACATAACCTTTCCAATTATTTTGATTATCGTAAAGTGAAAGGTAATCATTTCCATTAGCGTGACGGTAAATACCTCGAGCTAAATAGGTTTTATCAACTAAATTTTGACCACTAGATCGTTTATTCCAATTAAAGGAAGACCAAGTATCATAATTTTTATTACGGAAAGTCACATATTTGCCATAGGATTGATAATTTCCTTGAGGTCCATCCACTTGTTTAGTTGCTTTTTGGTTGACATAACCAAACCATTTACCATTTTGGTCATAAAGAGATAGGTAAGCTTCTCCATTATAGTGATAGTAAATACCTTTAGCGTGAAAAGTTCTATTAACTAGTTGATTACCATTTGTTCGGTATGTCCAATCAAAATTAGTCCAAGTGTTATAGTTTTTATTACTATAAGTGACGTACTTAATATAGTTAACGTAACTTCCTTGAGCTGAGTTTGAAAGTGAAGTTTGATTTTGATTAATATATCCGAACCACTTACCTTTGTTATCAAAAATGGAAAGATAAGATTCACCATTAAAATGATGATAGATTCCTTTGGCAAAAAAAGTTTTGTTCGTTAATTCTGAGTTTGAATTTTTTTCTACCCATTCAAAATTTTGCCACGTTTGACTAGAGTTACCGGTTATAGTCGCATATTCTCCAAAAGAGTAATAACTGCCTTGTGCGCCATTATTTTGTGTAGCAGCTTCATCAAAAATATAACCTATTTCATTGTCGTTATTATCAAAAATTTGAAAAAGCGTTTTTCCGTTAGGATGTATAGCATAAGCTTTTGTTTTAACAGTCTGATTTAGGTAACTATTTGTAGAACCAATGATCTTTTCTCCTTCTCTGTCGAATAATGATTGGTCTTTTTTATTTAAGCTTAGATATGACTGTTGTGCAACATAGTTCAGATTTTGTTCGTGAGCTCTATGTTGGCTTTGCGAATTTCTAACTTTTTCTTTGTTTTGATCCTCCTCTATAAGAGTAGTGACTGCCTCACTAGTGTCTTCCATAGTTTCTGAAGTTGGATTAGTCTCCGAAATTCTAACGTCTGAGTTGGTAGTTAGGTTTGTCTCTTCAGCACTTAATCCGATTATTGGATAGCTAAATAATGCTAATAAAAATAATATGTAGACGTGTATGTCTTTTTTCATTCAATATCCCCCTAATAATATTTTTCTATTATAATCATATCATTTTTGTAAGTGTAATCATAAATTTTTTACAACGAAATAATGATAACTAAATATACTTCTTATGCATGTTTATTTTTGATATATTTATAGCTAATAAATATATCAAAAAGGAATAACTTCTTTATAACTAATCAATCTAAATACCTTATAGATAAAAGTGTTTTTTTAACCTTTTATTTAATAAATAAAACGACTAATGTTTTTTTAATGTGGTATTATATATATGTAAGGCACGTAAATATACATACGTAACTTGTTTTGGATTATGGGATAGAAAGGGTGATACTAAATTTTATGAGAGAAGATTCAGAGATTTTTCATGAACATTTTTTATGTAAAAAAAAATTTGTGACAGGTGAAAATTTAAAGAGTCAAAATTGTTTAGGTGTTCATCAAATGAAAGATGAAAAAGATGTCTATTATGAATTTCGAGTATGGGCGCCAAATGCTCAAGAAGTCTTTTTAGTAGGCGATTTTAATGATTGGAAAGATACATTGCCAATGATATACGATAAAGAAACCGGAATTTGGGAAGTTAAGACAAAATTACCTCAAGCGATGGATTTATATAAATATAATGTTACACAGCAAAATGGGCGAAAAATTATGAAAATAGATCCATTTGCAAAAATGTTTGAAAAAAGGCCTGGAAATGCAAGTCTTGTTTACATAGAAAAAGAAAAAAAATGGAAAGACGGTTTGTATAAGGGGAGAAGTAAAAGAAGCAACCATTTTAAACGTCCACTTAATATCTACGAAGTACATGCTAATTCCTTTAAACACCATGAAAATAATGCGCCTTATACGTTCAATGATTTAACAAAGGAGTTAATCCCTTATTTGGTTGATATGAATTATACTCATGTTGAATTCATGCCTTTAATGGAACATCCGCTTGATCAGTCTTGGGGTTACCAACTGATTGGCTATTTTGCCCTTTGCTCATCATATGGAACACCGGAGGAACTACAAGAATTTGTAGAAACATGTCATCTAAATAACATTGGAGTGATTATGGATTGGGTTCCAGGTCATTTTTGTGTAAATGATGACGCTTTAGCTTATTACGATGGAACTCCTCAATTTGAATATGTTGATCCTCAGCGAGCGGAAAATATTCGATGGGGTTCGGTAAATTTCGATTTAGGAAAACCTGAAGTTCAGAGCTTTTTAATCTCAAGTATTCTTTACTGGATAGAAACATTTCATATTGATGGTATTAGAGTGGATGCTGTTTCGAGTATGATTTACAGAAATTATGACGATGGTGAATTTACTTTGAATCATGAGGGCGGTACGACCAACTTGGAAGGTCATCACTTCTTAAAGAGATTAAATGCTGTATTAAAAAACGAATATCCAGAGGTAGTGGTGATAGCTGAAGAGAGTTCTTCGGATACAAAAATCACCGGAAATATAGAAAATTCTCTAGGGTTTGATTATAAATGGAATATGGGCTGGATGAATGATGTTTTGCGTTTTTATGAAATGGATCCCCTTTTTAGAAAAGATAATTTTAATTTATTAACTTTTTCTTTTATGTACATGATGGAAGAACGTTTCATTTTACCTTTATCTCATGATGAGGTAGTCCATGGTAAGAAAAGTTTAATGCATAAAATGTGGGGAGACCGCTATAAACAGTTTGCTCAACTGAGAAATCTTTATACCTATTTAATGACACATCCTGGTAAAAAATTACTTTTTATGGGTAGTGAATGGGGCCAATTTTTAGAGTGGAAGTTTGATAAACCGTTAGAGTGGATAGATCTTGAAGATGATTTGAACTGTAAGATGCAAGTTTTTACATCTAAACTAAATGAATTTTATAGGCAATCACCTCCTTTTTGGGAATTAGAAGAAAGTAGTGACACGCTTGAAATTATTGATGCTGATAATGTTGAAGATTCGGTACTATCTTTTATTAGACGAGGTAAAAAGAAAAAAGACTTTTATATTGTAGTTCTTAACATGACTCCTGTAGAAAGGAAAAACTTTAAAATAGGAGTGCCTTATTCAGGAACATATGAAGAAGTATGGAACACTGAAATGAAAGAGTTTGGAGGAACTTGGGAAAAACACAACGGTATATGTGAATCAAGTAACAATAAGTTTAAACAATTTGATAATTCAATTGAGACAACAATACCATCTCTAGGTGCGATTATTTTAAGGCCAGTAGATATCCAGACTAATCGTAAAAAGAAATAATGATTTGAGAGGAGGAGAATGAGGTTTTTTTATTCCTCATTAAGTTGATATGAAAACAGACGTTTTAGCAATGATTTTAGCAGGTGGTAAAGGTTCTAGGTTAGGTAAGTTAACTCAAAATAATGCTAAACCAGCCGTTCCTTTTGGAGGAAGGTATCGTATTATTGATTTTACATTAAGTAATTGTATTAACTCTAATATTTCTAATGTAGGTGTTGTCACTCAATATGAACCGCTAGATCTAAATGCTCATTTAGGTAATGGTGACAGCTGGGGTTTGGATGGAATGAATTCTGATTTAACTGTACTACAGCCGTTTTCAGCAAATGATGGAAGCAAATGGTTTGAAGGAACAGCGCATGCAATTTTTCAAAATATGGACTATATAGATCGCATGGATCCTGAGTATGTCTTGATTTTGTCTGGTGATCATATATATACAATGAACTATGAAAAAATGTTGGGATTTCATAAAGAGAATAATGCTTCATTAACTGTTTCTGTTATTGAAGTTCCGATAAAGGATGCTTCTCGTTTTGGTATTATGAACACGGATGAAAATAATCGAGTTATTGAGTTTGAGGAAAAACCAGAAAACCCTCAAAATAATTTAGCATCAATGGGAATTTATATTTTTAATTGGTCATATTTGAGAGAGTTTTTCATGACGACTCATCAAAAAGATGGAGAAATGCTTGATTTTGGTAAGCACATAATTCCATCTTATATTAATAGTGGTGAGAGAGTATACGCTTATAATTTTGATGGGTATTGGAAAGATGTTGGGACTGTAGAATCTCTCTGGGAAGCAAATATGGAGTTTATCAGCCCTGAAAATAAATTAAATGTACGTGATAATAATTGGCGAATTATCACCAAGCACCGTGTATCACCACCACAATTTCTAAGCGAAACAGCTTCAGTTAGTGAATCTTTAATAGCAAATGGTTGCTACGTTTCTGGAGATGTAACTCATAGTATTGTATCAACAGATGCTCAAATCGGGGAAGGTGCTATGATTGAAGATAGTGTTATTATGCCAGGCTCTAGGATAGGGAAAAATGCTCATGTGTCACGTGCTATTATCGGAGAAAATGCGATTGTCGGAGATAACTCTATAATTGTTGGCAAGGAAGAAATTGCTGTTGTCGGAAATTCAGAAGTGACTGGAGTGTATAGTGATGAAGACTAACAAAACATGCGCCATTATTGGCGATATCAACGAATTCGAGGAATTACTTCCTTTAACTGCAAGGAGACCGGTATCACTACTACCTTTTGATGGAATGTACCGAATGATTGATTTTAATTTATCAAATGTGATAGATGCAGATATCCATTCTATTTATATGATTTTTAATCAAGGTATGACTCAATCTGTCATAGATCATATCAGTAGTGGAAAAGAGTGGGATTTAAGTAGCTTACCCAATAGATATTTTATGCATTTTTTCCAAGGTTTCGAAGATGAAAAGTTAGTTAACGGTCATTACTATGAGACGATTATTGAGTACATCAAAAAATCTAATTCAGAATTTACAGTTTTTATGGGAAATAAAATGTTATGTAATCTAGACTTAGCTGAAGTCCGAAATATACATAATATACACCCAGAAGACATGACAGTTGTTTATAAAAAAATGCCTATTGATAAGATAAATAAAAATGATATATTACTTGATATTGAAACTAGTGGTAGTGTCTCAGACTCATCTCCCCGTAGTAAAAAAGGAATATTAGAGGATATGGAAAACTTATTTATGAATATCTTTATCGTAAAATCTGATTGGTTGATTCAAGAACTAGAAGAAGGTAAAAATACCGATAAGACTTTAACAATTGAAGAAGTCTTGAAAGATGCTATGAAAACAAAAAGAACTTGGGCATTTGAGTATACAGGCTATCTAAGTAACGTTTACGATATTAGATCCTATTATGATGCCAACATGGATATGTTGGAGTCTAGTAAATTTTTATCTTTATTACATTCAAGTAAAAAAATATACATGAAAAACATTAATAGCGTTCCCACATATTATTCAAAAGACAGTGAGGTGGTTAACAGCCAAGTTGCTGCTGGATGCTTAATTTATGGACGTATCAACAACTCTATATTTTCTTCTGGAGCATACGTTGAGGAAAATGCGACAGTTTATAAATCTATTGTGATGGCAAAAACAGAGATTAAGCGTGGTGCTCATGTTGAATACGCTATTCTAGATAAGAATGTTGTTATTGAAGAAGGTGTTCGTATTGTAGGCACTAAGAATAATCCGATTGTTATCCAAAAAAATGAGCGTATTACAGAAAATATAATTCAAAGTAATACTGACAATATCATCGAAGATGTCATTAAAAATACTGACAAGACTATCGAAGATTTAATCCAAACGGAGGGATAGATGGATGAAAGTTTTATTTTGTACATCAGAAGCTAGCCCGTTCTATAAAACAGGAGGACTAGGGGACGTGGCAGGTGCCTTACCAAAAGAATTGAAGAGTCAAGGGGTAGATGTTCGTGTTGTTCTACCATTTTTTTCTAAGATTTCAGAAGAATTTAAAAATCAATGTGAGGATATTTATCAATTTGTGGTTAATGTCGGTTGGAGAAAGCAATACTGTGGTATTAAGTACTTACGTCTTGATTCAATTGATTATTATTTTATTGATAACGAATACTATTTTAATCGACCTAATATATATGGTGATTATGATGATGGTGAAAAGTTTGCTTTTTTCCAACAAGCTATCATTGAATTTATGGAGAAAATTGATTTTATACCAGATGTAATGCATCTAAATGACCATCATACAGCAATGATTCCTTACTTGTTAAAAGAAAAGTATGGTTGGATTGATGCATATAAATCTATCAAAACTATCTTAACAATCCATAATTTAGAATTTCAAGGCCAATATGGTAGTGACATTTTACCAGAAGTTTTTGGTATGACTCCTGAAGGATACGATGATGGAACCATAAGATTTAATGGAGCCGTTAACTTTATGAAGGCAGGAATTATATATGCTGATCAAGTGACCACTGTTAGCTCTAGTTACGCCGAGGAAATTCAGACTCCTGAATTTGGGTTTGGATTAGATTCTATTTTAAGGATGGCTTCTGACAAATTAACGGGTATTTTAAATGGGATAGATTATGATGTATTTAATCCGGAAACAGATCAGAAATTAAGTTATCAATATAATGTAGACTCTCTAGAAAATAAAAAATTAAATAAGGCAGAACTACAACAAAAGTTAGGGCTTCCTGTAAGGGAAGAAGTACCTCTTATTGGCGTTGTGAGTCGATTAACATATCAAAAAGGATTCGATATTCTCCTAGCGGAATTAAATAATTTACTTCAATTTGATGTTCAGTTCATTTTACTCGGAACGGGAGACTCAATGTTCGAACATGAATTTAGTTATTTTGGCTATTTGTATCCCGAAAAAACAAGTATCAATATCATGTTCAATGAAACATTAGCACAACAAATATATGCGGGATCAGATCTATTTCTAATGCCTTCTGCTAGTGAACCATGTGGGCTATCACAAATGATGGCTATGCGGTATGGAACCTTACCAATTGTCCATGAAGTTGGTGGCCTTAAAGATAGTGTTACTCCGTTTAATCCTGTAACAGGAGAGGGAACGGGATTTGGATTTAATAATTTTCAACCATATTCATTAATGGAAGTCATAAAAAAAGGTATTTACTTATATAAAGATGACAATGTAGCATTTGAGAGACTTATGAAACAAGCTATGAGTAAAGACTACAGTTGGAAAAATTCTGGTGAGCAGTATATCACCCTATACAAGCATCTAATCTAGAACTTGTTTATGTATTGAAAGGCAGAAAATATTATATGATATATACTAAAAGTAAATTTAAAAAAGAATTTGAAGAACGTTTACAAGAGGGATTTGCGCTTTCAATCAAAGAAGCTTCAAAAAAAGAATTATATGAAGCATTAGGAAGTCTAGTGACATCCCAATATAGTTTTAACTGGAAAAATACCAGAGAAGCTTATGTAGAGAATCAGCAAAAACAAGTTTATTATTTTTCTATTGAGTTTCTACCTGGAAGAATGTTAAAAAATAACTTACTTAACTTAGGAATTTACGAGATTGTCGAAGATGGATTGGATGATTTAGGTATTAATCTAGATGAATTAGCTGAGGAAGAACCTGATATGGCTTTAGGAAATGGTGGACTAGGTCGTTTAGCCTCATGCTTTATGGATTCTCTAGCCTCGATTGAAATGCCCGGAAATGGAAATGGAATTCGTTATGAGTACGGGTTATTCAAACAAAAGTTTGTGGATGGCTATCAAGTTGAGCTGCCAGATGAATGGCTTAGTTATCGTAATATGTGGGAAGTAAGACGTGAGAGTAAAGCGGTAAATGTTCACTTTGGTGGTAATGTTTACTTGGTTGAGACGTTAAAAGGTAAATTAAAGCCTGTTTATGAGGGTGGATATTGTATTAAAGCGGTCCCTTACGATACTGGGATGACAGGGTATGAGAATAAAACGGTAAATACAATGCGTTTATGGAGTGCAGAAGCTGCTGAAGAAGAAGGAGACAATTTTCAAAATTTTGAAAATAGACAAAAAATTGAAAATCTAACATCAGTTTTATATCCCGACGACTCAAATGAGCATGGTCGACGTTTTAGACTTTCTCAAGAGTATTTCTTTGTTTCAGCAGGGATTCAAAGTATTTTGAATTATTATAAAAAATTCGATTTGCCGATGGAAGAGATGAACCAGGTTATCTCCATTCATATAAATGATACACATCCTGCTATGTGTATAGCAGAATTGATGCGTTTATTGATTGATGAAGAGGGCATGGAATGGGAAAAATCTTGGGACGTAACGACAAAAGTAATGAGTTATACGAATCATACTATTATGTCAGAAGCATTGGAAAAATGGCAAACAACTTTAATTCAAGATGTTTGCCCACGAATTTATCAAATAATTGAAGAAATAGATCGACGTTATGTTAAAGAATGGGCAGGGGTTTTTGATGATGAATTAATTGAAAGAACCCGTATTATTTACCAGGATAATGTTCATATGGCTCATTTAGCAATCATTGGCTCTCACTCTGTTAATGGCGTTGCCAAGTTACATTCTGATTTATTGAAAACGGTAGTATTAAAGGATTTTTATACGATCTATCCTGAAAGATTTAATAATAAGACTAACGGTATTGCTCAGAGAAGGTGGTCTCAATTAAGTAATCCACTTTTGTCTAAAACATTGGATAAATACATTGGAAAAAGTTGGCGAAAAGAAACAGGCGATTTACGATTATTATTAAATTATGAAAATGATGATGAGTTATTGAGTGAATTGGCAGCAACCAAATACGCCAATAAAAAACGATTAGCAGCATACATAAAAGAACATAATAATGTAGAGGTTTCTCCTAATGCTATTTTTGACGTACAAATTAAGCGACTCCATGCTTACAAACGTCAGTTAATGAATTTGATGCACATAATTAAATTATATTTAGATTTAAAAGAAAATCCAGAACTGGATATGACACCAAGGGTATTTATTTTTGGAGCTAAAGCTGCTCCAAGTTATCATTTTGCAAAATCGGTTATTAAATTGATTAATGAAACGGCTAATTTAATTAATCACGATGATACGATTCAAGACAAACTTAAAGTTATTTTTTTAGAAAATTATAATGTGAGTTTAGCTGAGATTATTATTCCTGGAGCTGATGTCAGTGAACAAATATCTCTTGCTTCAAAAGAAGCTTCAGGTACATCTAACATGAAATTTATGTTAAATGGTGCAATTACACTAGCAACTTTAGATGGAGCAAATATTGAGATTAGGGATGCTGTAGGGGATGATAACATTGCAATATTCGGACTGACTGAAGCAGAAGTGTATCGATATTATAATGAAAAAAATTATGATTCTTCTGATATTTATCATAACGATCCGGTTATTCATAGTGTTGTTAATGCATTTATAGACGGTACAATACCGAATAGTGTCATGGAAGGTCAAGAAATATTTGATTCGTTAATCAAATATAATGATGAATACTTTGTACTAAGAGATTTTACACCCTACTGTGAGGCTCAAAGTCGAATTGATGAAAGGTATAAAGATAAGAAGAAATGGAGGAAAATGAGTTTGATTAATATTGCTCATGCCTGTCATTTTTCTTCCGATGATACAGTTAGAAAGTACTCTGAAGATATTTGGAGAATTGAACCTATTCGTAACTTATAAAGAGGTGAAATAATTATTGGATATTCAATATAATTCATGGTTGACAAGCTTTAAGGAACCTTTTGGTGCTATTAAAATAGATTCAGAGATAACATTTAATATAAAAGTAATTTCTAAAGAGAAGGTTAAGTCTGTTTTATTTGTTATCAAGAAACAAGATGATTTAAATATAGTTAAAGAATATACGATGAATTTAAATGAAGCCAATAAATACCACTACCACTACCAAGCAACAAGCGGTAGTGGTTTGTATTTATATTGCTTTAAAATAGTAGCGGTAAATGATGAAGGTCAAGAATTTTGTTTATATTATGGAAAAAGTGAGACAAGTGGAGAAGGCTATCAGTACATAAGTGAAGATAGTATCAAATGGTATCAACTAACATGTTATGAAACTGAGGATAATGCACCGAATTGGTATCAAGAGGGTGTATTTTATCAAATTTTTCCAGATCGGTTTTTTAATGGAAATAGTAATAAACAGGTTAATGCACCTAAGACAAATTCATTTTTATATGGAACAACAGAAGATTTACCTATGTATATAAAAGATGATTCAGGAGATATTGAACGGTGGGATTTTTATGGTGGAAATTTAAAAGGAATTAAAAATAAAATTCCTTATTTTAAAGAACTTGGTATAACCGGTCTTTATTTGAACCCTATTTTTGAAGCAAATAGTAACCATAGATATGATACAAATGATTACTTTAATATTGACCCTATACTAGGGACAAATGATGAATTTAAAGAATTAGTAGATGAACTCCATGAGAATGATATACAAATTATCCTAGATGGTGTTTTTTCTCATGTAGGAAGAAATAGCCGTTATTTTAATTTTTCAGGAAGTTTTGGTGAAAATAAAGGAGCGTATCAAAATCCAAACTCTAAATACCGAAACTGGTTTACATTTTCTCATTATCCTGACACCTATGAATCATGGTGGGGGGTTGCTGACTTGCCAGAAATTAATAAGCATAATAAAGATTTTCAAAATTTTATTTACGGGGAAAAAGATAGTGTCTTAACCTTTTGGAACCAATATAATATTGATGGTTGGCGATTAGATGTGGCAGATGAACTTCCAAACTTTTTTTTAAAAGGAATTAGAGAACGAATAAATCAGCATAAAGAAAAAGTAGTGATTGGGGAAGTTTGGGAAGATGCGTCGAATAAAATTGCTTACGGAGAAAGTAAGGAATACACATCTCATCCAGTATTACACGGTGTAATGAATTATCCCTTAAGAAAAAATATTTTAGATCTTGTAAACGAAGATAGGACTATTAAAGAGGTAGCAAATAGCTTACTGGAGATGAAAGAAAATTATCCTAGGCACTTCTATTACAATCTCTTTAATAACTTAGGAACGCATGATACCGCCCGTATTTTAAATGAGTGCCATGACTCTTATCAAAAAGTTACTTTGGCTTTTTCGTTACTATTTATGTTCCCAGGGGTCCCTTGTATTTACTATGGTGATGAAATTGGGTTAAAAGGTGGAACAGATCCAGATAATCGTCGGTTTTATCCTTGGAAAGTAGCCAATACCCAATTAAAAGGCATTTGTCAGAGATGGATTGAGCTTAGAGATAATAACAAGTCGCTTCTTAAAGGCGATTGTACTTTTTTTTATCATACGAAAGATAATTTGTTTGGTATTTATCGGTTTACTGACAAAGAGAAAAGTATTTGTTTATTTAATTTTAGTAGCAATCAAAAATCGATAAGTGATAAGAATTGGATTTGTGAGGAAATGGTTCAATCTGAAACGGACCATATTATCAATCATTTTAATATTTCAAATGTACAGATAGCGAAACAAGATTACTTGCTTATTATAAGATAGTCTTTATAAAAATGACCGTAAAAGATAGAATGATGGAGTAAAAATAATTGACATGAAATGAAGTGAAAGATATTATTAAAAAAATACATTGGGGGATTTAAGATGGAAACTTATAAAAATTGGTTAGGCAAGATAATCAATGTATTTCTTTTTGCTTTGGCTACTTTAATTGTTATCTATATGGCACGTGATTTATTTGGTATTTTTAAGATAGTCCTGTTGCCTAATGATGAGCGATCGGTAAGTGTTATTTCAGATTATATTTTGGCCTTTTTCATGTTGTTTGAATTCATAGTGATGATTATCAAATATATTGAAGACACGCATAATATACCAATAAAGTATCTTGTGATTATTAGTATGACAGCGATTCTAAGACAACTTTTAGTAGTTCATGATAATGCAATACAAACTGTATTATTGACACTAGCTATCTTGATATTAACTATTGTTTTATTTGTGATAGAAATTATTAGAAAAAAAGAAATAGAGCGAAAAAGCAGTGGTTCAGAAGATATTTTGAAATAGCGGGAAAAAGTGATATTTTTAATAAAAATTAGAGGTGATAGATATGGGTTTGAATGAATTTATATTAGGATTAAATAACCTTGAAAAGATTTCAAGGGCTCCAGGTTTTTTCAAGTACACAGAACACACTGTAGCAGCTCACTCTTACCGAGTAGCGTCTATCTCACAAGTTTTAGGTGATATAGAAGAAGCGAATGGTGTAAAAATTGATTGGAAATCTTTGTATGAGAAGTCTCTTAATCATGACTATACTGAACGATTTATTGGTGATATTAAGACACCAGTTAAATACGCGAGCACTGATCTTAGAGGTATGCTTCAGATTGTTGAAGAACGAATGACAGAAGAGTTTATTGACCAAGAAATCCCTAAAGAGTTTCAGGAGATTTATCGTCGTCGTTTATTTGAAGGAAAAGACGATAGTATAGAGGGTGAAATTCTCTCTATTGCAGATAAAGTTGACTTGTTATATGAATCATTTGAAGAGATTGTTAAAAGTAATCCAGAAGAAGTTTATATGGATATGTTTATTGAATCAGTACAAATGATCCAGAGTTTTTCTCATAGACCATCAGTTAAATACTTTTTTGAAGAGATTTTTCCAGAGTTATTAAATAAAGACTTTTATGGAAAAGATAAGTTTATGGCGAAGATTGAACAAATAAATTAATAAATTTTATTTTATTAAAAAACATTCGACAAAATGATTGCAGATAACAAAATCATATGTTATAGTTATTAATGTAGTAATTGGATACGAGATTAGGAAAATATTTATTTTATATATAATTCTCCTATTAAGCGTCACATTTATTGCAATAATACGCGTACAAAGATGCGCAATAGGAGGAAAACAACATGGCTAACGGTACAGTAAAATGGTTTAACGCAGAAAAAGGATTCGGATTTATCACTCAAGAGGACGGAACTGACGTATTCGCTCACTTCTCAGCTATCCAAGGTGAAGGATTCAAAACTTTAGAAGAAGGACAAGCAGTTACTTTCGACGTAGAAGAAGGACAACGTGGACTTCAAGCAACAAACATCGAAAAAGCTTAATTATAGCTTTCTTAAAACGCTAGAGAAATCTCTAGCGTTTTTTTTATGAAAAAAGGACATAAAAATAAGTAGGAGAGAGAACGTTTCTCTTCCTACTTATTTTTTAT
>CBCPLQ010000011.1:0-86793 GCA_965119435.1 uncultured Vagococcus sp.
TTTTTTATTTCTTATTGCTTACTTTGAAGGCTTGAATCGTTTCAATCTCAATGCATTTAATAAAACAGAGACTGAACTGAAACTCATAGCAGCTCCTGCTATCATAGGGCTTAGTAACGGGCCTCCAAAAACATATAAAATTCCCATAGCAACTGGAATCCCTAATGTATTGTAAGCAAATGCCCAGAACAGATTTTCTTTAATATTTTTTATAGTTGCATGTGATAACTCGATAGCTGTTGGAACATCCATTAAATCGCTACGCATTAAAACAATATCAGCAGATTCCATAGCAACATCTGTCCCAGATCCAATCGCTATCCCGATATCTGCTTGCGCTAGTGCTGGCGCATCATTAATACCATCTCCAACCATCGCAACTTTCTTACCTTCTTGTTGTAGTTTTTTAACTTCATTTGCTTTATCTTCAGGTAGAACTTCACTTAATACACGATCAATACCAACTTGTTTCGCAATTGCTTCTGCGGTCCGTTTATTATCGCCTGTAATCATAGCAACTTCAATTCCCATACGGTGTAATTTTTCAATAGCTGAAATACTACTTTCCTTGATAGTATCCGCCACAGCGATAATTCCTAATAAATTCCCCTTATTAGCAACATACATAGGTGTCTTACCTTCTGAAGCAAGCTTATTTGATTCCTTTTCAATCAGACTTAAATCAATACTTCTTTCTAACATTAATTTTCTATTTCCTAAAATTAAGCTTTCATTCTCAATAACTACTTCTATCCCATGTCCAGGAATAGCTTCAAAGCTTGTAACTTCTTGGATTTCTAAGCCTAAACGCGTTCCTTCTTGGGTAATAGCTTCACCAAGGGGATGCTCAGAACCTCTTTCAGCTGAAGCTGCTAATTGAAGTAACTTTGTTTTATCGATAAATTTTGTATTTACCACGTCCGTTACAACCGGTTTACCCTCTGTAATCGTTCCTGTTTTATCAAATACAATTGTTTTTACTTTATGAGTTGTCTCAAGAGCGTCTCCACCTTTAATCAAAACGCCATTTTCTGCACCCTTACCAGTTCCAACCATAATAGCAGTTGGAGTTGCTAAACCCAAAGCACACGGACAAGCGATGACTAAAACTGAAATTGTAATATTTAAAGCAAATACCCATGATTCTTGTCCCAAAAAGAACCATACTAGACCTGAAAGTATCGCTAGAACGATTACAATTGGTACAAACACACCTGATACTTTATCAGCCATTTGAGCAATTGGTGCTTTTGAACCTTGAGCATCCTCTACTAATTTAATAATTTGAGAGAGGGTAGTATCTTTTCCGACTTTAGTTGCTTCGAATTTAAATGAGCCATTTTTATTAATACTTGCCCCAATAACGGTATCTCCTGCTTTTTTCTCAACAGGAATACTTTCACCTGTAATCATTGATTCATCCACGGCACTATTCCCAGAAACTAACACGCCGTCAACTGGAATTTTTTCACCAGGTTTTACTAAAATGATATCTTTTAGTTGAACCTCTTCTACTTGAATCTCAATTTCTTGATTATTTCTTACGACAATCGCTGTCTTAGGTGCTAATCCCATTAATTTCTTAATAGCTTCAGAAGTCTTACCTTTAGAAACAGCTTCAAAATATTTACCAAGTGTAATCAATGTTAAGATAACTCCAGCTGTTTCATAGTACAAATTCATTGCAAAGTGACCATTACCTAAAAGGACCATAATAGTTCCATAAGCACTATAGGCTACCGCAGCACTTGTCCCTAAAGCAACAAGTGAATCCATATTCGGGTGTCCTTTAAATAGAGCTTTAAAACCAACTGTAAAAAATGAACGGCCCATTATAATAGTTGGTAATACCAAAATGGTCTGAATTAAAGCAAATCTTTCAGGATAGAGCATTGGACTAATAAAACTTGGAATCGGTAATCCTGCCATCTCTCCCATGGCTATATAAAGAAGTGGCAAGGCAAAAAGCCCGGATACCCAAAACCTTCTCCATAAATCTTTAATTTGCTTTTCTTTCTTTTCTTTATCTAAATCAGCTTGATCTTCTTGAGATAAGCTTTCACTAGCACTGTAACCTGCATCTTCAACTGCTTTTATAACATTGGATGATGTCACAATTGATGAGTCAAACTCTACTGTCATTTTTTCTGTCGCTAAGTTTACAGCTGCCTTTTTCACACCCTCAAGCTTATTAACAACTTTTTCAATTGTCTGCACACATGAGGCACATGTCATTCCTTCAATATCGTATTGAATATTCTCCCCCTTTACGACTACTTGATAGCCTGCTTGATCCACTGCTTTGAAAATATCTTCCTCATTAAGGATCGCATCATCAAAAGAAACACTTAACTTTTCTGTTGCCAGATTAACACTTGCTTCTGTCATGCCTGGAAGTTTACTAGTTGTTTTTTCTATTGTTTGCGCACATGAAGCACACGTCATTCCCTCAATACCATATACTTTTTCTTTACTCATTTATCCTCATCCTCCATTTCTTAACATTGACATTGTCCGGGAATACAGTTGCAAGCTACCTCTCCCGGAGCTTTTTTCTTTTTCTCTGTTAATAATAATTCTAATTTTTCAATGTCAGAATAGCTTAATTCTTTCTCTTTTATCATTTCATAGATCATCGTTCCTATTTTTTTATCACAAATTTTATCTAATAAGTCATTTCTAGCTTCTCTTACTGCATTTTCTTCTAAAACCGATGCCTGATAGATAAACTGTTTACCTTCTTTTCTTGTAAATAAATAGTCCTTTGTAACTAAACGAGACAATAACGTTTTAACAGTTGAAGGTTTCCATGCCATTTTTGAGTCTAAAATATCAATTATTTCTGTACTTGTTGTCTCCTTTTTAGCCCATACCACTCTCATTATTTCCCATTCAGCATCTGTAATACTTTCAATTTTCGCAACTTTCATCGTTGGTTCCCCCTAATTAAACTATTTATATTTTTAAACCGATTGTTTAGTTACCTAACTACATACATATAATAACCTCTTGATTTACAAATGTCAATCATAAAACTATTAAAAAGATTGAATATCTCTATTCAACCTTTTAAACTTATTCAGCTAAAGGAATTCGGACTATAAATGTCGTCCCTTCTTCAACATCACTTACCACTTTTATAAAACCACCCAAAATGCCTGTGTAATGCTCTACAATTGATAAGCCTAAACCAGAGCCTCCTGTGTTTCTTTGCCTCGATTGACTAACTCGGTAAAAACGTTCGAAAATTCTTTTTTGCTCTTCTTCGGAAATACCAATACCAGTATCTTCTACAGTAAAGATCAGGTCTCCATCCATTTCTTTAAGATAGATAAAAATAGCCCCATTTTCTTTTGTATACTCTACTGCATTTTCGAGTAAGTTTTTGACAATCAGTTGAAATGCATTCCCTGGCAAACTAATACCAGTATGTATAGAGCTATCAAAAGTTAGTTTTAATTTCTTTTGTTCAATTTTATAGCGATAACGCTCTACCTCTTCTTCAATCACGATGATCGGATCACTATCAATTGTATCTAGCATATAAATATCTTTTTCTGTTTTAAGAAGCATCATAATGTTTTGAATCAATACAAGAAGCCGTTGCCCTTCTGCCTCAATAATTTTAAGGAACTGTTCCGATATCTCAGGATCATCTTTTGCGCCTGCTAGTAACGTCTCAGCAAACCCTATAATAGAAGTAGTAGGAGTCTTTAGCTCATGTGAGATATTACTTATAAAGTCCTCATGAACTTTCTCGATTTGCTTGATTTCAGTGACATCATACATTATCCCCACATACTCTGTCGTACTTGATTCTAAAATACGTATACTCACATTCAATTCATGTTGTTTGGGTCCTTCGATTTGAATATCTCCTTGAACTTGCCTTTTTTTGGAAGTTGCTTCTTTGATTAAACGATTCATTTTTTTGTGATTAAACCATTTATCATAAGGAATTTTTTCTTTGTCTTTAGCAAATAGCGCCTCTGTAACCCTATTTGCTAAAATAAGCTCTAATTTTTCATTCAATATAAAAATACCAATATCTAAATTTTCAAAAAGAAAAGATAGTTTTTCTTCATTTTCTAACTGTTTGTAGTATAGAAAATTAGCTTCATCCATTAATTCATATACAGTCTGATATAAGTCTTGCCATTCATTTGGTGCATCCACAACTATTTGTTTTTTTTCAGGGTTTTTTATTGCATGACGCAATATAGGTAATATAAACTGTATCGGCTTTTGGCTCTGTCTTAGAATATAAAAATACATCGATAGCATTATGATAGCTATGATAAACAAAACGAGAAAGACACTTCTTTGAAATTCCCTCACATGAGCAGTAATACCCGTGTATTTTTCTGATAATCGTAAAATACCTACCAGCTTATCTTCATAATAAACTCCCTTAGCAACATAAATCATTTTTTCACCCACTGTTTGACTATCTCTAATAGCATAGCCAAAAGACTGTTTTCCTTCAATTATTTCCTTAATTTCAGGTCGCTTGTCTCTTGTACCTTTAGCTAATGTTTCGTGAGTTGAATCATACTGAATCTTACCCTTACTATCTAAAATTGTTAACCGCTCTGAATCAATAATACTTTGATCTAATTTTTGCTTATCAACAATTAATTTGTCCGCTTCAAATAAGTAAGGCGTTAATAAATCAATTTCCGTCTTTAACTTTTCTTTCTGCTGATTTAAAACTTCTTTCTTAAAAAAAGAAGTGGTATAAATACCACCTCCTATAAATAGAGTAATTGCTAAGACAATAATAATTTTAGGCGTTATCTTTTTACTAGATTCTTTCATTTATCCGACTCCTGAAACTTATATCCGAATCCCCTTACAGTCTTGATATATTTCGGTTTCTTGGGATCATCTTCTATCTTTTCTCTTAAATGACTCACGTGGATGTCTACAGTTCTTGATAAGTGATACATATCATCTTGCCAAATAGTTGTCATTAATTCGTCTCTTGATATAATTCGATTTTGACGCTCCATAAAATAGATGAGTAACTCAAATTCTTTTTTAGTAAAACTGAGGGCTTCATTATTTTTTGTTACTCGGTAATCTCTTGGATAAGCAATCAAGTCGCCTACTTTAATTGTTTCTCTATCTATAGTTGATATTGGCGTTATTATCTCGTTTGACAACTCTAACCGCCTTTCAACTGCCCTAATTCGAGCAATTAACTCTCTTGGACTAAATGGTTTTGTTACATAGTCATCAGCCCCTATTTCTAGTCCAATAATTTTATCCACTGTTTCATCCTTAGCTGTCAACATGATGATTGGGGTATTAATTTTATCTTTACGCAATTGTTTCGTAACTTCGAAACCATTGATTTTAGGTAGCATTAAATCCAGAATAATAAAGCTATATTCCTTATTTCTAGCAGCTCCAACTGCTTCCTCACCATCATGACACACATCCACTTCGAAATTTTCTTTTTCAAGATTGTATTTTAAAAGGGTTGTAATTGATAGTTCATCATCTACAACTAAAATTCTCTTCACTTTTGAGAACACTCCTTTTCTGTTAGTATTTTTTACTTATTTTACTATACCACAGAAAAGAAAAGCCATCTAAGTGTAAGCCTATTATTTAATCTTTCCTTCTATATCACGTTCTACTTTCATATCTGATATAGCAATGTAACCTAATTCTTTAATAACATTTTTTTGAACATCATCACTTTTCATATAATCAAGAAAAGCTAAAATCTCTTTTGTAGCATCTTTTTGTGTGTACATATGCTCATAAGCCCAAATCTTCCATGAATTATCGGCCACATTTTTATCTTCTGGTTCAACACCATCAATTGATAAGCCTTGAATAGAATCATCAATATAAGAGAAGGCTAAATAACTAATTGCACCTGGTGTTTCTGCAACAATTTTTCTAACAGTTCCTGAAGAATCTTGTTCTTGCCCTTTTGCAGGTTCAGAACCTTCTAATCCCCATTTTTCAAAGGTTGCCCGTGTTCCACTACCTGCTGCACGGTTAATAATTTCAATTTTCTGATCTTTACCACCAACTTCTTTCCAGTTAGTAATTTTTCCCGTGAAAATATCTTTTAATTCTTCTTTTTTAATATCTTTAACACCAACTTCTTTGTTAATGACTGGTGCTACCCCCACAACTGCAATTTGATGGTCTTCTATTTTAGAGGCTTCAATACCTTCTTTTTCCTCAGCATAAACATCCGAATTCCCAATGTCTACAGCACCACTTGAAACTTGAGTCAAGCCAGTTCCACTTCCACCACCTTGAACAGTAATGGTATAATTAGGATTATCTGTCATATAGATTTCTGCTACTTTTTCTACTAAGGGTTGTAAAGCTGTTGAACCTACTGACGTAATTTCTACTTTCTCAGTTGATTTTTCTTTTTTTCCTTCCTCTGTAGAATTTTTCGTATTAGATGAACCGCCACATGCTGCCAAAGTAAATAGAATTCCTACTGTTGTTAAAGATAATATAATTTTTTTCATAATTTTAATAACTCCTTTATTTTTTGATTACACACAGAGTGTAACAAGACAATGTAAATTCTAACCCCACTAGAATGTAAAATATTCGTAAAAATAACTTTTATATTCACTAAATAGACTGGAATAAACTGATAGGAGTTTACAAAAAAAGCGTTGAGGATTAAACCTCAACGCTTTTTTTAATTAACTAACTTTTTTTGTTTGAACTTCAGGCTGTCCTTCACCATCAACTGCTTCTTTTGTGATAACTACTTTTGTTACATCATCACGCGTTGGAATCTCATACATAACATCCATCATAACGTGTTCGATGATTGATCTTAAACCACGAGCACCTGTATCACGCTCAATAGCTTGTGATGCTACTGCATTAAGAGCACCTGGTGTAAATTCTAAATTAACTTCATCTATTGATAGTAATTTCTTGTATTGTTTTGTTAATGCATTTTTAGGCTCTGTCAAAATACGAACTAAATCAGCTTCTGTTAATTTTTCTAGAGAAGCCATCACTGGTAATCGACCAATAAACTCAGGGATTAAGCCAAATTTTAATAGGTCTTCTGGAATAATTTGTGACATAACACTTAAATCTTCATCACGTTTTTTATTATTTGAACCAAAACCAATGACTTTTTCACCTAAACGTTCCTTGACAATCGTTTCAATCCCATCAAACGCTCCACCAACAATAAATAAAATTTCTGTTGTATCAATTTGAATTAATTCTTGTTGGGGATGTTTACGGCCACCTTGAGGCGGAACACTAGCGACTGTTCCTTCAAGTATTTTCAGCAAGGCTTGTTGTACGCCTTCTCCTGAAACATCTCGAGTAATCGAAACATTCTCACTCTTACGAGCAATTTTATCAATCTCATCAATGTAAATAATTCCGCGTTGTGCTTTTTCTACGTTGTAATCTGCAGATTGTAATAATTTTAGTAAGATATTTTCAACATCTTCTCCTACATAACCTGCTTCTGTTAAACTAGTTGCATCTGCAATAGCAAACGGTACATTTAACGTTCTAGCTAATGTTTGAGCTAAGAACGTTTTACCTGAACCCGTTGGCCCAATTAAACAGATATTACTCTTTTGAAGTTCAACTCCATCGTCTATCTCATCTACTTCTTCTTGCAGCGCAATTTGTTGCACACGCTTATAATGATTATAAACTGCAACTGCTAGGACTTTTTTAGCTCTTTCTTGACCGATGACATATTCATTTAATATCTCTAAAATTTCTTGTGGTTTTAGTACACTGATTAGATCTGATGCCATCTCATCTTGAATTTCTTCATCAATGATTTCTTTACATAAATCGATACACTCATTACATATATATACACCAGGACCTGCGACTAACTTCTTCACTTCATCTTGCGACTTACCACAAAAAGAACAGCGTACTTCATTGTTCTCATCTGTATTATCGTACATGTGCTTCCCTCCTGTTGAACAAAGGCTCTTATCGTTCTAGACATTTTTTGTCGTCTACCTCGTATATTCTAACATACTACTTTATTTCATGCACCAAAAAGGCAACAAATCAAAGAGCCTTCATTTTTTTCGTTATGAAATTATTTAAATGGAAAAGAAAAAGCTAGAACAGCACTAAAAATAGCTCTGTCCCAGCTTATGATCGTTTAATTGTTTAAAATTAAGCTTCTTTTACAGTTGAAGTAATTACATCAACAGCACGTTTCATTTTAATATCATGAGCTAACATAACATTGTTTAGAGCTCCACGAACAGCACTTTCTTCCATTCCGTATTGTTCAGCTAAATCTTTGATTTCAGCTTCAACGTCTTCATCAGAAACTTCGTAATTTTCAGCAGCAACAATTGCTTCAATAACTAAATTAGTTTTAGTTCTTGTTTCTGCTTCACCTTCGAATTGTTCATGTAAATCTTGTTCTGTTGTACCAGTCATTTGGTAATATAGCTCTGGAGAAATACCTTGACGTTCCATATTTCCTAAGAACTCATTCATACCGCGGTGTACCTCATCGTGTACCATTACATGTGGTAATTCAACGATTTCAGCATTTTCTACTGCTTGAGCAATAGCTGCTTCTTCAATAGCACTTTTAGCTGCTTCTTCTTTAGAAGCAATTAAATCAGTTTTAATTTTTTCTGTTAATTCTGCTAATGTTTCTACTGAATCATCAACATCTTTAGCAAATTCATCATCTAATTCAGGTAACTCTTTTGCTTTAACTTCATGAACTTTCACTTTAAATACTGCTTCTTGACCAGCTAAATCTTCAGCTTGGTATTCCTCTGGGAAAGTAACTGTTACATCAAGTTCGTCATTCGCTTTTTTACCAACTAATTGGTCTTCGAATCCTGGAATAAATGAGTTTGAACCTAATTCTAATGAATAGTTCTCGCCTTTTCCACCTTCAAAAGCAACATCACCTGTAAAGCCTTCAAAATCAATGACAACTGTATCGCCATTAACTGCTGCTTCATCTTCTTTAATAACTAGTTCAGCTTGGCTAGCTTGTTTTTGTTTTAAGTTTTCTTCAACTTCTGCATCTGTTACTTCACGGTCTTGTTTTGGCACTGTTAAGTTTTTATACTCACCTAATTTAACTTCAGGCTTTACAGTTACTTCAGCCGTAATTACCCATGCTTGGCCTTTTTCCATGCTTACTACATCAATATTTGGTTGAGCTACTGGTTCGATACCAGACTCATCAATTGCTGCTCCGTAGATTTCTGGTAAAACGTGGTTTAAAGCATCTTCGAATAATGCTTCTTCACCGTACATTTTGTTAAACATTTGGCGAGTAATTTTTCCTTTACGGAATCCTGGCACGCTAATATTTTTTTTCACTTTGTTAAATGCAGCTGTTAAGCCTTCTTGAATTTTATCTTCCGAAACTTCAAATGTTAATATCCCATCGTTAGTTCCTTTTTTTTCCCATTTTGCAGACATAATCTGTACCTCCAAGTTATCTATTAATCTTATTTTTACTACCTTTACATACCATACAATCTTACACTAAAGGTCATTAATTGTAAACATTTTTCCTTTGATAGTTTACTGAAATAAAAATAAATTTGCGAGATCTTCATCTATTCTTTGTTGATAGTTATACACAGCTTCTAGAGACTTATCACACTTATTCCCGTCATACGTGTCAATATAACTATTTACCCACTCAGAAACAGGCGACATCGTATCTTTTTCAAAGGGATATAAGTAGCCAATATGAAGTTTTACTACCCTAGTTATTTCCGTTTTTAAACTAGGATTATTTGCAGTATAGTAATCATCTACTTTTTGTAGCACACTATTCTCTTGGTAACTTTCAAATAACGGTTTATGATGACTAGGAAAAAAAGTTTTTAATTGCTGTTCCCAATTTAAAAGAGATATTTTTTCTTCAATCTTTAATTGTACTAATTGATTGACTAATTCATTTTTCGAAAAAACAGATACTCGTTTATCTACTAACAGCTCCTTTGCTAATGAAACAAATAAATCCTTTGGAAAATAGCGCATTAATTTAAGAATAACAGCTTGCTCAGTTGGTTTTTTTTCAACCACTAACAAAAACGCCTCTTCTAACTCCTTAAACTTTTTTTGATTAATCGTTAATTGATATTCTTTTGCAATTCTATAACTTTTTCGCCATTCCTTTTTTACTTCTACAAAAGGTGATAAGAACATTTTCTCAACTTCTAAAAAGTAGTGACACTTATTAAGTAAATCAAAGTATGTTTCTTGATAATCTACATTTAGCAAGTAATCCTTTTCGTGTTCTTTCATTATTTCATATGCTTTATCCAAAGAATTAATTTCTATAAGTGACTTTGTTAAATTAAGGTTTGCTAAAAGATCATCCTTCATATCATAAGCTTCTTCAAAGTGCGTAGCAGCATCTTCAAATTCCATATTATCAAATTTTCTTTGACCCAGAGACATGTGTCTTTCAAATAAATTTGGTATTTCAAGCATCCTTATTTACTTCCTTTCTTATCAACTATATAAAAAAAGAGGGTGGACATTATTGTCTCACTCTCTTTTTTTGAGTTAGCAAAGCCTTACTAATCACAATGTGTGATATCTATCATGGTTTGCTTGTTAATAATCTTAGTCTTGTAACAATTCAAAGATTTCTAAAGCAACTAAATCAATGTCATCAAATTGATAAACTTGTTGAGAACCAGATTCTGTTAACTCAAACATTTCATTACTACTATCAAATGTTACGATGCATCGCTCTTGTCCTTCGCGTTCAAAACGGCGAACTTGAACTTCACTGTCTTCAGCCTCTACCATTGCACTCAATCGCTTAAGGATTGCAGTTAGTTGAGAATTTTTCATAGAGCAAGCCTCCTTCAATTTTCTACTGCTTTATTGTAACAGAAAGACACTCAACATGCATTTAAAATATAGCATTTTTTTAATAAAATTTGAAAAAAATTAATCATTCCACCAAAGTTTTATTAATGCTTGAGTGCCATCGTTTTCAAAACCTTTATCAATCAGGGCTTCATATAAATCTCTTGCTTTTTCAGTAGCTGGTAACTTGATTCCCATTTTTTCAGATTCCACTAATGCAATGTTTAGATCCTTAACAAAATGCTTCACAAAGAAACCTGGAGTAAAGTCTCTTTTTAAAATCCTTGGTGCATAATTTGCAAGAGACCAGTTTGCTGCACTACCTCCACCAACAGTATCTATCACTTTTTCAACATCTAGATTTGCCGCTTTTGCATAAACTAGTAATTCTGTCATACCTGTCATAGTACCAGCAATCATAATTTGATTAGCCATTTTAGTATGTTGCCCACTTCCAGACGACCCTTGGAGATTGACTTTACTACTAAATACAGAAAGAATGGACTCTATTTTTTCGTACGCTTCTTTTTCTCCACCAACCATCGTAGTCAGCGTTCCATTTTTAGCTCCTAAGTCCCCACCTGAGACTGGTGCATCTAAACTAGTTGCACCTAATAGCTTTGCACTATCTGCTATTTTTTGTGCTAACGAAGGTGTACTAGTAGTCATATCAACTAAAATTTTATCGTTAATATTTGCTTTCAAGATACCCTTTTCGCCATAATAGATACCTTCTACATCATTTGGAAAACCAACCATGCTAAAGATAACGTCACTCACTTCAGCCACTTGTTGAGGTGTATCCTGCCAAACTGCACCTAATTCAACCAGTTCATCTGTTTTACTTTTTGTACGGTTATAGACATTAATTTCATAGTCAGCCTTTAGTAAATGTTTAACAATCGAAGCACCCATGACACCTGTTCCGATAAATCCAATTTTTTCCATTAGCTTCACCTCTTCATCATAATACCTTAATTATAATCAAGGTCGCACAAATATGAAAGGGATTAAAACAAATTGGTTAATTACCTACCTGTTTTAATCCCTTTTATTAGGTTTTTAGAAAAATCCGGTGGAATGACTAATGCGATTAATCCTAAAATTATCCCGAAATAATAAGTAACAATTCGCCATAAAAAAATGGCTAATACTAATTTACTTTGAACAAAAACAAATGTTCCAAATAATAGAGTAAAACTATACTCTGCTCCACCTGCTCCACCTGGTATTGGAAAAAGAGAGATTATCATAATTATAAAAGCATGAAATACAATTACTTTAAAGACATTGACATCCTCTGTATTTAAGGCTAAGAGTACAAAATAAGGAACAATATAGTATACAATTAATTGCAGTATCGTTAAAATACTTATTTTAAAAATTAACTTTCCTTGATTTTTCATATAGATACTTTGCTCATAAAAAGTTTCCATTTTACTGATGATAGGTTGATGAAATTTTTCCAATCGCCTCCCTAGTTTAAAACGATTAAGTAAACGAAACACACTATTAACAATCTTTTTAGTCAACGAATGCCAAAACATAACCATTAACAAACAAAAAACAACGATAAAATGGATTGTAAAACCAATCAATATTAAATAAGATAAATTTTCTAAACTAGTCGATACCCACTTAAATCCAAATATAATACAAATAATAAAATTAAAAACAATCCAAACTTGGTAGACAATAAATTTCATTAAAGAAACAGAAGCGGCAACGCCGTAATCAACACCTGATTTTCCTAGAGCAACTATCTGTGCAGGCTGACCACCTGTAGAAAAAGGGGTAATCGCATTAAATAAATGTTCAATTAAAGGGATTCGATACGCATTTTTAAAGCTATAATCTGGATTACTACGCCTTAATAACAACTGGGTTATTCTACCTTCAATCCCCCAGTGAATTAGCATACATAAAAAAGCGACTAGTAACCAAATCCATTTAATTGAAACTATTTCTATGTATATTTCTTCAAAACTAACTTTTTTCAGCTCATTCCAGATAACAATAAATCCTAAAATGACTGCTATTCCTAAGTAAAGACTATTTTTTCTATTCATCGACTACCTCGTTCTTATTTTTTAAAAATTTTAAGAGAACTGAGGCCTTCGTCTTCTGGAGTATCTTCCTCTTCTTGGTACAAACGAAAGTAGTTATCTGATTTAGTATAAAAAGCTTCGACTCGCTCTCCAAAAGCCTCACTTGAAATTTCATATAATTTTGCTTGAATCAACGTCTCGTTTGACTCATAAGAACCTTTAACGTAATTAATTAAAGTGCTCGAAAATTCATTATCTTCTTTATAGGTTACTCCCAAGCTCAAATCATCAAACAAAGGATCTAAATAAGCATTTCCTTTAGCGACTACCCGAGTTTTAGCTGCCATACTTTCTGTATAGGTTAACCCTTGCGTTTCAGAGTCTGAAGCACTAACAAAAATATCTGCTGCTTGATAAAAGGGGGCAATCTCTTCATTTGGAACTTCTCCTGAAAAAATAACATATTCAGAAATACCTAATTTTTCAGCTTGTTTTTCCAACTCTTTTTTATAAGGCCCTTCTCCAACAATTAACAATCTAGCGTGAGGTAACTCTTTAACTACTTTTGGCATACCATTCAATATAGTCTGAATATTTTTTTCATAAGAAATACGGCTAACTGAAAGTAAAAATAAATTTTCATTAGTAATATTATACCTATCTCTCACTGCTTGTTTTTCTTCCACCGGCACTGGTTTAAATTTTGAAATATCAATACCCGTTGGAATGATAAACTTAGGAGCTGTTATTTCATACTCATTTAACTTGTCCACTACTCGCTGACTTGGACAAACAATACCCGACAAATGAGCTGCGAAGAGTTTCGAGAACTGTTTAACATGAACTGGACGAATGATTTTCCCATTCGCTATATAATGTAGATAGTCCTCATACATTGTATGATATGTATGAACGCACGGTATTTCCATCGCTTTAGCTACGTGTTTTCCAAGTAATCCCGCACCAAACTCTGTATGAGTGTGAATAATGTCTAGCTCCAGATCCTTTGCAACATAATAAGCATAAAGCATACCACGGACAACTACTCTTCTTTCTTTAAATGAAATGAAAGGAATACTTGGCATGCGAATTGTTCGTTCCTCGTCTTCAGACGCATTGGGGTCAGTTGTTGTGAAAATATAAACTTCATGCCCTCTTTTTTCTAGTTCTTCCTTTAATGTTTGGATAGATGTTGATACTCCACTCACTTGGGGAAAATATGTATCTGTAAAAAAACCAATTTTCACAACACTCACCTCCTTTTATTTTTTTATAGCACTTGTATAATACTCATACCAAATTTTAGCTACATTTTCTTCAGAATAATAACTTGAAGCATTTTTAGATTTTTCTTTAAACGTTAACAATAAATCTCTATTATTAAAAATATTTGTTAGAGCCTGTTGCATCTCTTTAATATCTTTAGTTTTAATATAGTCACCCTCAATAATAGAATGATAGAGCTCTAAATCCCTTAACATAACAGGTGTGCCAGAATTAAAAGCCTCTAGAATACACATTGGAAATAATTCATTATACGATGGCAGAAAAAAAACATCCGCTACATTATAATATTTAGCTAGTTCTCTTCTATCAATAATTCCAGTAAACTTCAAATTAGAAGGCGGATTATCGTATACTTTTTTATAACGATCATAACCATCAGTAATCTTGCCAAAAGAAAAACCACCTGCCCAAATAAACTGGATACTAGGGTTATCTTTAGATAATTGAATAAAATCATCTAATCCTTTTCTTTGTTGTATCTGTCCAGCTCCTAAGACAATTAAGTCCTCCGCCTGAAAATGAAATTCTTCACGCCATTTCAACTTTTCTTTCTCTGACGCTTCAAAAAAAACTTCTTTAGAGACAAAATTAGGAATGTACATGACTTTTTCAGTATTTATCCCTGCATCAGTTAGCTTAGGAATAAAAGATGGATTGACAACAACTAATTGATCCATTCGTTTATAAAAAGAAATTAAGTACCTATCAAAGACTTTTTGAAAAGGAGTAAAAATAGCAATACTACCTTTCAATGTCTCTGGTAAAAAATGAACATAACCAACTTTAACTCCACGCTTTTTCTTAAAAAAAGTAGATAGATAAAAAAGCGGATCTACAGTATGGTAATGAGATATATCCGAATCCGAATATTTATTTATTTTTATATCAAATTGAGTAGAAAAATGCTTATTTAACATCTTGATCAACTCATTATATGCACTTCCCACCCCCTGACCTTTTACTTTGTCAGCAGAAGAAAACATATTAATTTTCAGCAATTATTTCACTCCTCATGTTCACTATACTGAAAAAAAGATGTTAAGACATCCTACTATAGCCTGAGTTTTTCCTTTTCATTATAACATAGAAAAAAAAGGAAACCTTTCATTATCTTAACATGTTTTCACTAAAATAAAAAACAAGTTATAAAAAAAAGAAGGAACTTTTTCAAGTTCCTCCTTATTTACAATAATTATTCAGCAGTATACTCATTAACTAATGTCACAACTTCTTCAGCTGTATCACATTCAGTAATTGCTTTATTAGCTAATTCTGCCATTTTAGTTGAATCTAAACGTTTCATTAAGCTTCTTGTACGTAAAATACTAGTAGCACTCATTGAAAATTCGTCTAATCCTAGTCCAACTAGTAATGGAACAGCAGTTTGATCTCCAGCCATTTCACCACACATACCAGCCCACTTGCCTTCAGCATGAGCTGAATCAACTACATTTTTAATTAAACGTAAAATAGCAGGGTTATAAGGTTGGTATAAATATGAAACGCGTTCGTTCATTCTATCTGCAGCCATTGTATATTGGATTAAATCATTTGTTCCAATACTGAAGAAATCGACTTCTTTAGCAAATCTGTCAGCAATAACTGCTGCTGCTGGAATCTCAATCATAATACCCACTTGGATATGCTCTGAAACTTCAACACCTTCAGCTACTAATTTAGCTTTTTCTTCTAACAACATTGCTTTAGCATCACGAAATTCCTGTAATGTCGCAATCATTGGAAACATAATACGTAAATTACCATATGTTGACGAGCGTAGAAGTGCACGTAACTGAGTACGGAACATCTCGTCTTCTGCTAAACAGATACGTATAGCACGGTAACCTAAGAATGGGTTCATTTCTTCAGGGAATTTCAAGTATGGTAACTCTTTATCTCCACCAATATCCATCGTACGAACCACAACAGGTTTACCATCCATACCTTCTAATACAGCTTTGTAGGCTTCAAATTGATCATCTTCACTTGGAAAATCAGGTGAATCCATATAAAGAAATTCTGTACGGTATAAACCAACAGCTTCTCCACCATGTCCATTTACACCCTCTAAATCTTTAGGTGTTCCGATATTTCCAGCTAGCTCAAAATGTTTGCCGTCTGCTGTAACTGTTTTAGCATTTTTTAACTTATCCCATTCTGCTTTAAGATCAGCAAAAGCTTGTTTCTTATTTTCAAAGTCAGAAACTTGCTCTGTTGTTGGGTTAACAATAACATCACCTTCACTGCCGTCTACAGCAAGTATATCACCTTCGACTACCATTTCAGTAATATCTTTTGTTCCAACAATAGCTGGGATTTCTAAAGAACGAGCCATGATAGCAGAGTGAGACGTACGTCCGCCAATATTTGTTACAAAGGCAAGAACATAATTACGATCTAACTGTGCTGTGTCACTTGGTGTTAAATCTTCAGCAACGATGATAACTTTTTCATCAATCATTGATAAATCTGGTAATTTAACGCCTAATAAATGACTCATGATACGTTTTGTAACATCTTTAATATCTGCTGCACGTTCTTGCATGTAGGGATTATCTACCATGCCTTCAAACATGCCAATAAACATATCTGTAACATCTTTTAATGCTGATTCTGCATTGACTTGATTATCTTTAATATTACCCTCAATTGCCCCAATTAACTCTGGGTCTGATAGAACCATTAAATGAGCATCAAATACTTGTGCTTCTTCTTCACCTAAAGTGTTTACGGCTTTGTCACGAATAGCTTGTAACTCAACAGTAGACTGTTTAAGTGCCTCTGAAAGACGAGCAGCTTCTTGATCGACATTATCTGTCGAAACTTTTTCAAATGATAAGTCTGGCTGAACTAAAAGATAAGCTTTTGCAACCGCAATACCATCACTAACCGCAATACCTTTTAATTGTTTAGTCATTATTCTGATAAACCTTCTTTTTTCATTGTTTCTTCAATAGCAGCGATTGCTTCAACTTCGTCAGCACCTTCAGCTGAAATGACAACATCAGCACCTTGTCCAACACCTAAAGACATAACGCCCATAATTGATTTTAAGTTAACTGATTTGCCTTTATACTCAATATTGATATCTGAACTGAATTTACTAGCAGTTTGTACTAATAGTGTTGCTGGACGAGCATGAATACCTGTGTCGGCTACTACGTGAAATTCTTTTTTTTCCATAATTAATCATTCTCCTTCAATAATACGCATGTTTTTTTTCGGGTAACTTATTAAAATAAAACGCTTTTCATAAATAACCCTTTCAATGATAAAGAATACCATGTTTTACTACTTGTGACAACTTTTTTACACTAAAAAAAAAGTAGATTTGAAACATTCATCTTTCTTTTCATCCTTGTTTTCTATAGATAACTTTGCCTTCTAAACCTGCTTCACCTACGATTTGCATTTTATTTGGATGGCTTATCCAAATTTCACGAAATAAAAAAAAGTCGTTTTTTTCTACAAGGATTTCTTCAACTTGACCATTAAGTAGAGCTTCAACTTGTGATTCAAAAGGATTTTCTTCCACGTATTCACCTTCCTTTGTCTAACTAAATTTATTTTACCACTTTTTTCTTCATATTTCCTTCTATACTATAGCAATTTAGAGACATATTTTTTCTACAAGGTCTATTTCTTGATAAGGAACTCATACTTACGATATAATATTATCAAAGGTCAAACAAGGTCAAGAAAGTTTGCTTTTATATTTAACAAGGAGAGTGATTAGATGCTTTGTCAAAATTGTCAATCAAATGATGCAACTATCCACCTATACACTAATGTCAAAGGTCAAAAGAAACAAGTTGATCTTTGCCAAGTATGCTACCGTCAAATCAAACAACAAGAGGATATGGCAAACCGTGAGCGTATGATGCAAGACCCTTATGGCTTTGGATCACTCAATGATTTATTCCGACAATTATCCGAACAAAATAGAAATCAACAAGCGCAACAACCTAATACACCACCAACACAATCTGGACGAATGGGACCGCCTAATCCGCCATCTCAAGGTAATGGTTCTATTTTAGATGAGTTTGGGGAGAATTTAACTCAAATTGCTAGAGAAGGAAAAATAGATCCAGTAATTGGCCGTGATGAAGAAATTATCCGGGTCATTGAAATCTTAAATAGAAGAACAAAAAATAATCCGGTTCTTATTGGTGAACCAGGCGTTGGTAAGACGGCTGTTGTAGAAGGACTAGCTTTAAAAATTGTGGAAGGAAATGTCCCTCAAAAGTTACTAGAAAAAGAGGTTATCCGCCTAGATGTTGCTTCTCTTGTCCAAGGTACTGGTATTCGTGGCCAATTTGAAGAGAGAATGCAAAAGTTAATTAGTGAATTAAAAGATAATAGTTCTATTATTCTCTTTATTGATGAAGTTCATGAAATTGTTGGCGCTGGAAATGCGGGTGATGGCAATATGGATGCTGGTAATATTTTAAAACCTGCTTTAGGCCGTGGTGAGCTTCAATTAGTTGGAGCTACTACACTAAATGAATACCGTATTATTGAAAAAGATGCTGCTCTTGAGCGAAGAATGCAGCCTGTTAGAGTAGACGAACCTTCTGAAGAAGAAACTATCATCATATTAAAAGGCATCCAGAAACGTTACGAAGACTTTCACCATGTCTCTTATACAGATGATGCCATCATTGCCGCTGTTAAATTATCTAGTCGATTTATTCAAGATAGACAACTACCTGATAAAGCAATTGATTTACTTGATGAAACAGGATCAAAGAAAAACTTAACAATTCAGGCTTTAGATCCAAAAGTTATTGAAAAACGTCTACTAGAAGCGGAACAGCATAAACAACAAGCCTCGCAAGATGAGGATTTTGAAAGGGCTGCGTACTATCGTGATCAAGTAGCTAAACTAACAAAATTGAAAGACAACCAACTAGCAGATGAAGATATCCCTACAGTAACTGTTAAAGATATGGAACAAGTTGTAGAAACTAAAACAGGTATTCCTGTTGGGGACTTAAAAGAAAAAGAACAAACACAAATGAAAAATCTAGATACTGATATCAAAAAACAAGTCATTGGACAAGATGAAGCTGTTGATAAAGTATCTCGAGCTATCAGACGTAATCGAATTGGACTCAATAAAAAGAACCGACCTATCGGCTCATTCCTTTTTGTCGGACCAACAGGTGTTGGAAAAACAGAACTAGCTAAACAACTAGCACTTGAGCTCTTTGGTGCAAAAGATAGTATGATCCGTTTTGATATGAGTGAATATATGGAAAAGCATAGTGTTTCTAAATTAATTGGATCTCCCCCTGGTTATGTCGGCTACGAGGAAGCGGGACAATTGACTGAAATGGTTAGAAGAAACCCATATAGTCTTATTCTTTTAGATGAGGTTGAAAAAGCTCACCCTGATGTCCTACATATGTTTCTACAGATACTAGATGATGGAAGACTTACTGATGCTAAAGGTAGAACAGTCAGTTTTAAAGATACTCTTATTATCATGACTAGTAATGCTGGAACAGGCGCAATAGAAGCTAGCGTTGGATTTGGAGCAACTAAAGAAGGTATTTCCCAATCTGTTTTAGGTCAACTAGGAAACTTCTTTAAGCCCGAATTTTTAAACCGTTTTGATGGTATTATTGAATTTAGTAGTCTTACAAAAGAAAACCTTCTTTCCATTGTTTCTTTAATGCTAGATGACGTAAATAGTTTACTTAATGTTCAAAATATCCATATTGAAATTAGTCACGACGTCAAAGAACAATTAGTCGACTTAGGATATGATCCAAAGATGGGTGCCCGCCCACTACGACGTGTGATTCAAGAACATATTGAAGACGGAATTGCTGATTTTTACTTAGATAATCCAACAACGAAATCTTTAGAAGCTGTTTTAGTTGATAACAAAATTATCGTTAGAGCAAAATTTGAAGATGAAGTCAGCATAGATAATTAAAATAATGAGGCTGACAAACTACTGTTAGCCTCGTTATTTTTTAAATTGTTTTTTAGTAGAAATTAAATAAAGAATTCGACCTAGATACCTTTATTATTTTTTATTTATGTTATAATTAGATTAGAAATTGAAAGACATTTCAATAATAGTTAGAGGTGAAGATGATGAAATTAATTGATGTAACAAACAGTTATGCAGTATTAGTTTCAAAACAATTAGAAAATACAGATGCAAACTTAGTGAAAGTATATTCATTAGGAAAAACTCTAGTGGTTCACAGTATAGCAGATACTCACATTGAAGTTGTTATTGTGAATAAAATGCGAGAAATCAAAGATTTTGAAGTGGACCATGTCTTACAGGAAATCTTGGATAGAGGTAATGATCGTGAAGATCTGTCTATTGTCCGTACTAAAGGTGTTGTTGAAATTTCTATGCCTGTTGCAAAAAAGAAACATAAGGCCAATGATAAATAAACGGTCTAGTAGATACTTAAATAATAAAAACTAAAACCTTCTGCGAAATGCCATTAATTAGCATTCGTAGAAGGTTTTTTGGCCTATTTAATTATCTGATAACCATCATTTTTCTATATTTTTTGGTTAAATAGTTGTTAAAATCATTTTTCTCAAACCATCTGATTGCACGATAATCTGTTGATGTATTTAATCCCGGATCCTGAGTTAAAATGTATTCTTTTCCGTTTACTACTTTGTAACCTTTAGCTATCATCACATGCTGTGGATTTTCAGTTAGATCTGGACGTTCCATTAAGTAGCGTCCCCAGTAAAGAACAATATTTCCTGAGTTAATCTCTGTAATCACACGATCAATCGAACTACCAGTAATAACCTCTGTATTTAGTGTATATTTTCTGGCGTACTTATTCAAACCTATGGGTGAAATAACCTGTTTAAACGGTGTATTTCCCCAAGGGTCTCCAATTTGTCCAACATCAGGATTACTATCACTTAAAGGTAAGCCATTTATGAAATTAACCAAAGTCACATTTCCTGCGTACCCTTTTGCTCTTAAGCCAGTATATAGAGATGCAGCTGCACAGCCATACCAAGCACCGATTGCCATTTGACTATAATAAGTTGTCGGTGTTTCATAATAAGAAACCACTTTAGTACCTGTTGCATTTATGTAACCCTTCCAATTTCCAAAGGCATCATACACTGAATAATAAGTAGAACCATTAAAGTGAGTGTATTTGGCTTTCGCTATCAAACCTTGTTGGTTATATTGACTTGATTTTTGCTTTAACTTCCAATCAAAATTCTGCCACATATCATAATTCGGACTAGTTATTATGATGTGACGATTAAACGACTGATAAGCCCCTTGTTGTCCGTCACCTACCTTTACTGCATTGGCATTTACATACCCATACCAGTTTCCTTTTGAATCAAATAGTGATAAGTAAGTCAACCCATTAAAATGATTGTATTTGCCTTTAGCATGATACGTTTTTCCATACATTTGATTTGTAGAACTTTTTTTCGTCCATAAAAAATCACTATATGTTGAATAATTTGCATTTGTTATTGTTACATACTTGCCATAAGCTTGATAAGCTCCTTGTTTTCCTAATCCTATTTGAGTGGCTTTTTCATTAATATAACCTTGCCACTTGCCATTACCATCAAAGATAGATAGGTAAGTCGCTCCACTGTAATGATTGTACTTACCTTTAGCATGATATGTTTTTTCATTCATATTCTTTGTAGTATTCTTTACTGTCCAGTTAAAGTTGCTGTATGTTGAATAATTGTTATTTATAATTGTTACATATTTACCATAACTTTGATAAACACCTTGTGCTCCATCTCCTAAAGAGGTAGCGTTCTCATTGATATAACCATACCATTTTCCAGATGAATCATGTAATGATAAATAAGTTGATCCATTAAAATGATTGTATTTCCCACTTGCTTTTAATGTTTTACCATAAATAGTTTGAGAGCTACCTTTTTTGCTCCAACTGAAATCGCTATACGTTGAATAATTTTTATTTGTAATCGTTACATATTTACCATAACTTTGATAGGTACCTTCTGCCCCAGCACCTACTTGTGTTGCTTTCTCATTAACGTAACCGTACCACTTGCCATTTTCATCATGTAATGATAAGTAAGTCGATCCATTCACATGGTTATACTTTCCACTTGCTTTGTAAGTTTTACCGTATAAATTTTGAGTTGAATCCCTCTTACTCCAAGAAAAATTATTATAGGTTTCATAATTTTTATTCAAAACAGTAACGTATTTGTTATATACTTGATAAATCCCTTCTTTACCATCAGCTTCCTCTACAGAGCCTTTTAAAATATAACCTAAGAAGTTTTCTTTACCATCACTTGCTGTTGTATATAAAGAATAGTAAAGATTTTCTCCCTCTGTTACTTCTTCCTTAGAGACAAATGTTCTCATGTATAAATCAAAATTAACTTGAACTTGCTCTACTCCGATTTTCTCTGTCCAAATTGTTGGTTGGCTATCTACAACAGTCAGATATCTATTTTTTTTAACTACCTTAACATTTTTTTCTGACTTTTCAACGCTGCTCATTTTTTCTTTATCTCTTACTTTAAAACTACCTGGTTCTGTTTTATCTACATCACTTGTTACATCCTCAACGCTTTGCTTAACTGACGTATCCTTGATTACCTCTTGACTTTCATCTGCAATAGCAACTGTTGAGTCCTTAGTATTATTACTATTTTCAGTGATTGATTCAGAGCTATTTGTAGTAACTGCTGCATGCACCGTAACAGAAGAAGAAACCACAATATTTAGCATTAAAATAACTAAGAGCATAATATTTTTATTTTTTTTCATCATTTTTCTCCTTTTTAATTTGTTTAAACCATTATTTTATTTACAAACTCGATTAACAATTCATTGAAATCTAGATTTAGATTTTCTTTTTTTACAAGGTTAAATAAATCTGACAATCTATCATCTTCAGCAGAATCGTAATTTTTTTCCTTTAATATGTCTTTTGCTCCCTCCTCATCACCACCTAAGGAAGTAAGTGACCTGACTAAATAGTTATATAACAATTTATTTTGTTCTTTTTTATTTAAGGCGTCATAAGAAGATACACTGCCAATACTTTTCCCATCAATTTCTGGTGTTAATTTTCCACTAGGTGTTCCTTCTAATTCTTCAGGAGAAGCGTCTTTTACTTTTATTTCTGTCGTTCTTGAAGTTATATCTGTTTCTTTCGATGTATCTCTTTTTTTTGCTTTTTCGTTCCCACAAGCAGCTACTATCATTACTAAAGAGAGTGTCAGTAACAATGATACTATTTTTTTCATTTACTTAATCCTTCCCACGTTTTTTTAATCCTCTTTTTATAGTGTTTTTTCAAGTATATCAAATTAAATAGTCCACGTGTAGCTTTATTTGTTGAGTTGTTTTTCTCCAATAAATAAAGCTAGTTCAAAAGCTTTATATTCCGTAATAGAAGATAGTCTTTTCTATTAAAATGATTTAACTTCATAAAACATGTTATACTAAATCAAACATAATATTTTAAATGTGAGGTTTTTTTAATGTCTAAACGAAACTTGAATATTGAGCTAATAAGAATAATTAGTATGCTTATGATTGTCTATCATCATTTTTCAATTCATACAAACTGGACTATGCCAGAAATTATGGGTGTCAGGAAATACTATTTACAATCTTTAGGACACTTTGGAAAAATTGGTGTTATCATCTTTATTCTAATAACTGGATTCTTTTTCATAAAAAAGAGTTCTTTTTTGATGAAGTTTCTAACTTTAAATAATCTTGTCACTTTTTATACTCTCTCCATTTTTACTATTTCTTTAAGCTGGAGCTCGTTTAATCAGGATATATTCGTCCAATCTGCCTTACCTCTTGTATTTAACCAATATTGGTTTATTACAGGATATATCATATTACTCCTATTCCAACCTTTGGTGGTTAGATATCTGATTGAAACAAATCGAGAAGAAAAAGCTAAACTATTTTTTCTTATGATTCTATTTTTTTACCTACCAACTCTTTTTGGCTTTATTTTTCAAATCAAAAAACATTTTGTCCCAGGAGTATACTTATCATTTATATTAATTGCTTTTTTGGGAGATTTAATACGAGAGTATCAAGAAGAACTTAAAACAATTTATTTTAAATACATCGTATTCAGCTTTATTTTTTCTCTATCACTCATACAATCTAGACCCTTTATTGTTGATTTTTTAGCAAGTAAAGAGGTAGTCTATCCTAGTTTTTTATTTACAGGTACGCAAAGTCTTAATGCGATTCTTTTTTCTTTTTCATTATTTGTAATTCTATTAAAAATACATATTCCTTCTAAGTTAGAAGCACTTATTATTTTTATTTCTAGCGTTACTTTTGAAGTTTACCTTATACATGACAACCCAATTATCCGACCTATTTTATGGAATAAAATTTTTCATAATTCTGATTTTTATTGGAGTAATTACTTATTTATAATTGCGCTTATCGAACCTCTACTTGTGTTTATGATTTGTGTTTTTATAGCTAGAGCTAGGGTGTTCTTAAAAAATAAAGTATTTTCTTGAGAAGTGATCGACATCATCTCACTTAGTAATGCAAAAAAACTGCCAAAAATTTTGGCAGTTTTTTTTATGATATTTCATTGTAAAAGGTCTCAATCGCTTGTTGATTGTATTTATGGTAGTCAAATGATGCAAACTCTCCTTCAAAAGTGAAAGCTCGTTTCATACCTTCATAAATATTTTCAACTGAAGTCCCTTTTGTTAATAGACCATACTTTTCATCTGCTCCTATTACGTTTATATTAGCTGGAATATTCGAAGCTAATATTTTCATACCTATAGTCAATGATTCCAATAGTACCATAGGCTGACCTTCATAAATAGATGGTAGTACAAAATAATCAGTTAGCTTCATAAACTCAAAAGGTTGCTTAATATGTCCTAACAGAATGACTTTCCCTTCTAATTCTAACTGCCTAACATGATCCACTAATTCATTTTGTAATGGTCCTTTTCCAAGAATATATAAGCGACTATTTGGAATCTCTGCGTTTATTTTTTTAAACGCACTTATTAAAGCGATTTGATTTTTTTCAGGAGACAATCGTCCCATATTAACAAAATTAAAATATGCTGGGTTAAACTCCGGTATTTTTTGCATTACTAAATCTACTTTAGGAAGCATGCTTAGTGCTTCTGTCTCTTCAGTAATATTTTCTTTGAGTATTTCTAGATAGGTTTCTTTATTTATGAAACTACAATCATTCTCAATGACATATCCCACAAATGTGTCATCGTCTAGAGTTAGGCGGTAATAAATCTCATTAGAAAATGTAATAGCTTGGCTCACTTTAAATCCTAAATCAAAATATTCATCAGAAATCGGAATCTCAACAGCGTCAACAACATTTCGAGGAGCACTCCATAAAGAGGTCGTTTTATTTTTTTTCAATTGTGCATAATCATTTAAATCATTTTCAACTTTATTACTATAAATTGTAGGAGAGTTTTCCTCTTTTTGTTTCATTTTCCATCTAAAAAAAAGGGCCTTAAATTTTAATGGGTCCATCTTATGAATCCTCATTAGTGGATTTGTCGACATCCAACCTATTTTTTGCCCATTATATTTAACTAAATAGTATTTTCCGTGAACAGTTTCAGCTGACTTAACTACTTCTAGGTAACGATTCTTGAAGTGACCTGCGTAAGCTACAATTTGATCTGTTTCCGAATTTGTTCTAATTTCCTTCCAGATTGGAAAATGGAATCCTCTACCAACCGTACCAAAAAAATGCTCCTTCACTTCTCCGTCAATTTTGATAGGTGCTAACACAAAATTATCCGTTTCGATCCAGCCGACATAAAGTCCATCGATAGATACTTTGCTATAAGAAACTTCATTATACATAAAAGTAGCATGCTCTAAAACAGGGGTATCTTTTAAAATATTTACTAACAAATAATCATGATTCTCTATTGCTGATATATTTTTAAAAGATTTAATTAATTCAGTCTTTAAAACTAATTTATTTTTTTTATTTATCAAAATAGAATTATAACTATCTTCATTTATAACTACCCTATCTCCCAAAATCGCATCAATATTTATTGAATTATAGACATAAGACATTTGCTCTTTTGTTACAAAATCCTGTAATGAATTATAATTGACTTCCATTGTCATTGGGGATACACTCAACAGCTTATCAAATTTATAATAAATTGAAAATAATCCATGTAAGTCATTTTTCATAGGCGTTTTTCCATTAATTTCTCGCATTGAATCGGACATCAGATCGTTATGCATAAATGCTACATATTTTTTAGCATTAACCGCAAGCATATGACGACCCCAAAAATAACTATAGCCACTAAAATCTATCGAAACGTCAAAGGATAAATTAGCCATCAGACGATTCATTTCTCTTTTATAACCAATTTCTGGATAATTTATTTTTTCTTCCAGAGAAACACCGTGATCCATAAAATTCCTATCAATTTCTCTTTCATGCTTAGTTAATATATTAGCTCCGAAGCGAAACATTACTCGAGCATTAGGGTTAATGGCTTTTAAATTACTATTAATCTCCTTATTTTTGGTTGAATTAGTAATAATTGTTATATCATAAGTATCATAATCAATATTATTTACTAAATTTATCAAACTCGAAGTAATCCCGTTATTTTTCATCCCACCTGGATAAATAACTAATTTTTTCTTTTCATTGACTAATTCATAAATTTTTAAACTTGAGGATTTTTTCTTGTTAAATATATATTCAACATATTTTTGTGTCACCATACCATCATCATATGAAGTCATTTTTCCAGCTAAAGTTTGATATTTGGCTTTATACATATCACATTGTTCGTCTACAACATTAATTAAATTAATTAACTCTGATAAATTTTCAGCTGTCGGACCTGGTAATTCATCCTCTGTGAGATACATTCCACGGTCTTCTTCATACAAATCTTTATCCCAGGAATAAAAAATAATTGGTTTATTTGTAACTAAAAAATCAAAAAATATACTGGAATAATCTGTTACTAAAACATCTATTATTGATAGGACTTCATTGGCATCAAACAAATCAGAAACTAAATATGGTGCAATTTTTTTGTCCTCTTTTACTTTTGAATAAACAAAAGGATGAACTTTGACGACTACATTATAAACACCTTGATATTCTTTTACTAAAATTAATGTTTCTTTAACAATTTGATCAACATCGTCCTCTGCATCATTTACTGAACTACCTTTCCAAGTAGGTGAAAACAATAATATTGGTAAGGTTGCATCCAAAATAACACTAGATGATAGTAGTTTTCTCTTCATAGTATCTGGATCTGTATTTAGTGTCAAATCAACTCTTGGATATCCTCCCTCGAGTATCTGACCGGGATAAATACCGTTTAGTTTATAACTATTTATAAATATCTCAGAAGTATGATAATTAGGTGACAGTAAAAAATCAGTCATTAAAAAATTTCTAAGAACATTTTGGGAGTGATTGACTGCGCCAGGGATATCAAATCCCATATATTTAAGCGGTGTGCCATGCCAAGTGTTAATATAAACTTGCCCAGGTCTCTTAACAAAGAAAGATTCAAAAGTAGAATTAGAAATTAGATACTTAGCTGTCAAAATCGATTCTACATAATCTAAGGTTCCTCTTTCAACAAAGTTTACTTTATTCTGTAAATTTTTAGGAATACTATTTTCAATCCCTGTACTTTCTTTGTCAATTACCCAAATATGTTTAAAATTAATATAATTTGGATTAGTTGCAAGTTCTAAAAACATAGCATAAGGAGAGTCTACAATAGACTTTCCGTCTCGCGTTTCATAAAAAATCAAATTTTCGTCTATCTCTTTTGATTCGTAATTTTCAGCATAATATAGCCTTATTTCCTGATCTAGATTTAAAGATAGCTTTTTCTTATTTTCACGAACTCTGTTTTTAAAATTCTCTAATAACATTCTTAATAAAATTCCCTTCTGCTAATTAATCCTTTTGTTGATTCAGTTGTTTAAAAACTTCTTCAATTCCCTGTGAAATATCATATAATGGCTTCCAACCAATATTTTTTAATTTAGTGTTTGAAAAAGACGCGTAAGACATAGTTTTCTGAAGGCCTACCTTATCACTACTTTTATCAAAAATAAGAGCGACTTGGCCACTATCAGCAATTTTTTGAGCAAAATCTCGTAACATTATTTCGTTACTTGTATTAGTAACATTGTATGCCTCTCTTGTTTTACCATTTAAAAGAACACACAAAATACCTGATACACAGTCATCAATATAGGTGTACGATCTTAGCTGTTCACCTGAGCTTTTCATAATAATATCTTCGTTTCTTAGTGCTAAGCGGAAAAACTCTGCACTAATCCGAGTATCAAACTCATTAAAGCCAGGACCAAAAATATGAGAAGGTCTTGCTATTGTAACCTTTTGGTTATATTGATCAGCATAACTTACACACAATGTTTCTGTTGCTCTTTTACTCATAGGATAGCAAGATCTAGAATCCAAACTATCTATATAGCCTGACATTTCTTCAGTTATATTCTTTATATCTGTTGGAAAATCACCATACACTTCTCCTGAAGATACAAATAAAAAATTCTCTAATGAGTCACCTGAAAAGCAGTTTAATAATTTCAAGCATCCTAAAAAATTACCTGTCATTGTTTCTACAGGTTTTTCTTTATAGTACCTCGGGTTTGCGGCACTGGCAGCATGGATAATGAAGTTAGGCTTTTCTTCAAAAGGATAAAAGAATGACCCACTATCCATATCTACCTCCCAAAGAAACAAGTTTTCATTGACAACTGCTGAAAACCTTTCTTCCAAACGGTTCAAATTACGCCCAGAAGCAATTATCTTGACGGTCAAATTTGTTAACTGATTCATCTCAATTAATGTTTCAATAATTCGTGACCCAATAAGTCCAGTTGCTCCAGTAACTAAAATTGTTTTATTGTTAAGATCATTAATCTTAGGTATAGAACTATTCAATGAATTCATTTTGTCAGCCCCAATCTCTCTTATTCTCCAATCGATATCAATGCTTTAAAAATATCCAAATCTTCTTCAGTTGTTATTTTTAAATTCTTCTCTGATCCCTTAGAAAAATTAATTGATTCCCCTAATTCAATTGCTAAAGTACAAGTTGCTACCGAATCTGTTATTCCTTGTTCTTTTGCTTCTTTGTGTAACTTTAAAATATTCCCTAAGGAAAAACCATGAGGCGTTTGCGTTCTATATAATTCACTTCTTTGAAGTAATTCAGTTGAATTTTTTTCATTTTTACTCTTAACAACTGCTTCCGTCGTTGGAATAACTGCAACTGCATTTCCTTTTTCATGAGCAACAGCAATACAATTTGAAATAATATCATCTGATACTAGCGAACGGTTTCCATCATGAACTAATACTAAGTCATCTTGACTGTAATGTTTACTTAATTCAGATACACCATTATAAATTGAAGATTGTCCGCAATCACCACCAGATACAATATGCTTCAATTTAGTAATTTTAAACTGTCTTGCATATGCATCAAGAATTTCTTCCCAACCTTTTTTGCACACAACAATGATAACATCAATATTTGGATGTTTTTGAAATTGTTCTAGCGTATAAATAATAATAGGTTTCTCAGAAACGGTTAAAAATTGCTTAGGTATTTCCATATTCATTCTTGTTCCACTACCACCAGCTGTTAATAATGCAATATTCATTTGTCATCCCTCAATCTAAATTATTTTAAATGCTTTTAATATTTCTTCAGATATATTCACGTTTAACTCATTTCTAAAGAATTCATTCCTAAAAGCTTTAATCTCATCTGTAATCTCAAAATCATTTTCAATAGTTTGGCTCATTTTTTCAATTAAACGATCTACATCTTTTGCAACTGGCCCAAAAGAACCATTTTGATAGCTAATCTCTTCATCAAAATTTTCCCAGTTATCATCTTCTGTATCTAAAATAAAAATTGGCTTATTTCCGTAGAAAAAGTCTAACCCTAAACTACTAAAGTCAGTAACAAACCCATCCACTTCATTGATTAATTCATTATAATTAGTTGAACTTTTCACAACTTCATCAACATATTTTAAGTCATAATCTATTAGTTGAACTTGTTCTAATGGATGAGGAGCAAACACTAACTTAATATTCTTTTTCTTCAGCAACTTATGCAATTTTTCGTTTGCTAAAAATTCATTCCAGACTTTAAAGTGGTCTGATAAATGAAACACGGGGTTATATACATACTCTCCGCCTGCTCTTTTTGTTAAATTTTGTCTCCAAGTAGGCATCACTAATAGTTTTTTTTCTTGAGTAACAGACAGAGGTTTATCTTCTTTAATTTCTAAATAATCATGCCTTGATTGGCCAATCAAATAGACATCAGATTTTAAGAATTCATTTCCATGTACTCCTGATGATAAATACTTATATTCTAATTCATTTCCAGCAATTATCTTGTCAATTCCTAGACCCGTTTTAGTCATCCAAGGACGCATTACAGAAGCTGTTTTTCTTAAAGAAACTCCGTGTTGTAAATAATCATATTCAAAACATTGCTTGTCATTTAATTTATTTTTCCACTCGCTTCTAAATGGATTATAATTGGTAATATTAGCTTGCGAACTTATTAATCTATCGGCACTTACCATTAATAACTTGTGTCTAAAAGATTTAAATGGTATTACCTTTACACCTAATTTTTTAAGTTCATTATACCCTTCTGCTTCTTTAGACAGAATAAAATAATTTTTGGTTTTTTTTATTTCCTTTTCTCGTAACAATTCATTATGTTTTAAAATAAGACTGGTTGCGTTATCCCAAATACCAGAATCTCTATCCATGTACATATTGACTGTTATTCCTTTTTTCCTATTCCTATTCCTTACGAAATTAGAAAGTTTTCTCCAAAATAAAATGTTTTTTTCATTTTTATTACTTTTATAATCATTTTTAAATATTTGCTCTTTTTTCTTAACATTCACCGTTGTATAAGGTTCAATTAATAATTTTTTTTTCCCTTTGTCATACGATACCATTGTATTGTCATGAATAAAGAAACTACCTGGTTCTCGATTAACTAGCCACGCAAAATGACCAATAAAGTCGGCATGACAAACTGTTTCGTACCAATCTCCATCAACTAAAATGGCTGCTATAAATTCAACATACTCAGATTGAGAAAAGAATTCTCCAGGTATTTCAGCAGCAAATCCAACTAATTTTTTCAATTCTGTATTCATAAAATAATATGATTTTAGTTGCATTGGCACTTCAGTTTTAAAATTATAAATATCTCCTCTAGAATTACGAGCATAGAATTTAAAATTCTCCTTGAACTTCAGATCAAAAATCGTATTAAATCTACCTACGAAAGAAATATTTCCTTGTATTGATTTTAAAACCGTTACACGAATTGGTAATCCTTCAAAACATTCAACTCTATTACCAGTGAAATTATTGACAACTGGTACTTTATTTCCTCTAACCTCCCCAATTGAGGTTGGATAAAAATGACTATTTTTCGGTAGTTCTCCTGTTTCTTTGATAACTATCAAACTATGTCTCAAATAATAATTCATAATTCGTTGTTGGCTCATAATTACTTTATCATCAAATTTTTTGAGCATTAAACTTAATTTTTTAATATATACTTCAACATATTCTTCATCTAAAAGTGGATAGTTTTCTCTATTTTTTAAATTCCAACTCAGTGAATACATAATAGTTGTTTGACTATGACCACTGATTGCTCCAAACCGTTTTTCTATCAATTCTAGAAAAGGTACATAATAGTTTTCTAGTTGGCCTATATACTTTCGGTCATCACCTTTATGTTGATCCACTAATGATGTTTCAGAGTATCTTTTTCTGTACAAATAGGTTGCTTCAAATGAATAGTAAATTCTTGAAGATTTCTCTAACATAATACCTGCAACCCATGCATCCTCACCATATATGACTTGACTAGGAAACATCTCATCTTCCCAAATGTCATGATGAAAAATAAAGCTCGCTACATGAATAATGGCATATTGAGGCGTTTTTTGCACATCAATAATTTGCGATGTCTTCAAATCTTTCATGTAATACTCTACAAATCCTGTAATTTTTTCAAAAAATTGTCGATTCATTTTGAATAACTTTAAATCTTTATTTTCATTAAAAACTCTATCCGCTTCTTCTAAAACATTATCAGAAATTTTATCATCAGAATCTAAAAAATTCCAATATTCACCTTTAGCAAACTTAGCTCCCAAGTTTCTTGAGTCACTCACACCAGAATTTGATTTATTGACTACTAATAAGTCATCATACTTTTCAGCTAACAACTTCAATACTTCCAACGTACCATCATTTGATCCGTCATTAACAACGACCATTTGAACTTCACCTGGATTATTCTTTAACCAAGTTTGATTGAACACACTCTCAACAGTCTCTACGATGTAATCTTCCACATTGTATGCTGGAGTTATGATGCTGTATTTGTAATACTTTTTTTCTTTATTTTTATTAATAACATCACCAATAACAGTATCAGTTAATTTGGGTTTCACTAATTAAACACTCCTCAAAAAAATAAGCTATTAAAAAAGCCATATTAATAGTAACATATATCTTTGTAAACATTATCATTTTATGTACACAAATCCTTATGAAAAACTCTATATTGATAATCAATATAGAGTTTTTCATAAAACAAGAGCTTACTTCTATAGTAAACTCTTAAGTTCAACCTCTGGATACTTATCAGCAAACCAACGCATAGCAAATTGATTTTCAAAAAGAAATAGCGGTTGATCAAAACGGTCTCTAGCTAATATATTTCGACTTGAGCTCATTTTTTCATCTAATTGTTCTGGATCAATCCAACGAGCAATCTTAGTTCCCATTGGATCCATGATAATTTCAGTATTGTACTCACCTTGCATACGGTGTTTAAAGACTTCAAATTGTAATTGACCGACTGCTCCAATAATAATATCCTCTGTTAAATAAGTTCTATATAGCTGAATGGCACCCTCTTGAACGAGCTGATTTAATCCTTTATAGAATGATTTTTGCTTCATCACATTTTTAGCTGTCACTCGCATAAATAATTCTGGCGTAAAATGAGGTAATTCTTCAAACTCAATTTTTTCTTTTCCAGTGTAAATAGTATCTCCAATTTGATAAATCCCTGTATCATATAACCCAATAATATCTCCCGCGACAGCTTCTTCTACTTGCTCACGAGAGTCAGCCATAAATTGGGTTGAGTTATTTAATTTAATTTTTTTACTTTCTCGAGATAATTGGACATCCATTCCTCGATTAAAAGCACCTGAACAAATACGAACAAATGCAATTCTATCACGGTGAGCCGGATTCATATTAGCTTGGATTTTAAAGACAAAGCCTGAAAAATCTTCGCTATAAGGACTGACTTCTCCTTCAGCTTTTGTTTTATGAGAAGACGGTGCTGGCGCAAATTGTAAAAAGGTTTCTAAAAAGGTTTCCACACCAAAGTTAGTTAAAGCAGAACCAAAGAAAACAGGTGTTAATTTACCATTGGCAATTTTTTCCTCAGAAAACTCATTTCCAGCTTCTAATAGTAATTCTGCATCATCCATCACTTGATCAAAAATGGATAATTTTTTAATAGGATGATCCATCTCAAGCTCATGATTTTCATTTAATGGTAAGAATCGTTCGCCATCATAACGCTCTGGGCGATGAATTTCGACACGATTATTAAAGATGTCGTATAATCCTTCAAATCCTTTTCCCATACCGATTGGCCAATTCATTGGATATGATTCAATTTCAAGAACTTCTTCAAGTTCTTCTAATAACTCTAAAGGTTCACGGCCATCTCTATCTAGTTTATTGATAAACGTAAAAATCGGAATACCACGCATACGACAAACTTGGAATAATTTCTTTGTTTGCGCTTCTATTCCCTTAGCACTATCAATCACCATGACAGCACTATCAACAGCCATTAGTGTTCGGTACGTATCCTCAGAAAAATCCTCATGTCCTGGAGTATCTAAAATGTTTACACGTTTATCATCAAAATCAAATTGCATAACAGAGCTAGTAACAGAAATCCCTCTTTGTTTCTCTATATCCATCCAGTCTGATTTAGCAAAGTTCCCGGTCTTTTTCCCCTTAACAGTACCGGCACTTCTTATAGCACCACCAAATAAAAGTAGTTGCTCCGTAATCGTTGTTTTCCCAGCATCCGGATGGGAAATGATGGCAAATGTTCTTCTTCTTTCGACTTCTTTTTGTTGATTAAACCCCATAGTTGTCTCCTAACTAATTTTTATATTTATATTAATATCTTTTTTATCAAAACATTGCTAATTATACCATGTTTAGCATTCAAAGTGAATGTAGCTCTCATTATTTTAAACAATATTTTTAATATTTTAAATCAAAAAAGAGATAACTTAATCAGTTATCTCTTTACGTATTAATCTTCTTTATCCTTGTCTCTATCACTTAAACCTTTGATTCTACGGTATTTTTCTTCTTCAGGTTCTTCTTCCTTTTCATGAACCTTAACGTTAATCTCTATTAACCTAGTTCCTTCGACTTTATGTGTCGTTAGAGTAATATTTTCAACATCAATAGATAAAGTTTCGTCTATTTCAGGAATGACACCTAGAGCAGTGATAACATAGCCTGCCATCGTATCTACATCACTCATATCTAGATTTGTATCAAATTGTTCATTGAAATCATTAATCGACATTTTAGCTTGGATAATAAACTCATCTTCACCAACTTGAGTATATAACTCTTCTATAGTTAATTCATCTGATTCATCATCTATCTCGCCAACAATCTCTTCTAGTAAATCCTCAAAAGTTAACAAACCAACCACACCACCGTATTCATCTAGCAGAATAGCCATATGATTTTGCGTTTTTTTGAGTTCTACTAATAAGTCATCAATAAAGATTGTCTCAGGAACAAATAGAGGTTCACGGATTACTTTCAATAAATCAATATTTTCAAAACCTGTTTTTCTAGCTTCTTTTAATAGATTCTTTAAATGTAATATTCCTATTACTTTGTCTTTATCATCATCGTAAACGGGAATACGAGAAAAATTAGTTGATAATACTTTATCAATATTCTCGGTTGCCGAATCATGGATATCGATCATAAAAGCTTCTGTACGAGGTACCATCACTTCACGAGCTAATGTCGTATCTAAGTCAAAAATCCCCTGAACCATCTCTAGTTCATCAGAATCTAGTACGCCCTCATTTGTTAGCATATAAGCCATCTCTTCACGAGTCATTTTATCTTGCTCATCATCAAAAGTCATTGGTGTTAAACGACTTAGCAAGTTAGTTGAACTTGAGAGTAACCACACAAATGGTTTCATAATGACACCCAATACTTTAATTGGGCCGATAACAACTTTAGCCACTTCCTCTGACTTATTAAGAGCAATTCGTTTAGGATATAACTCTCCAAAAACAATTGAAATGTAGGTTAGTAAGATTAAAATGATTAACTGTGAAACTTGTTTTGCCCAAGCAACATCACCAAATAATGGTGCTAACTTTTTGGCAAATGAGTTGGCCAAAGAGGCCCCTGCCAAAATATTGACAAGTGTAATACCTACTTGAATCGTTGATAAAAACATGCCGGAGTCATTAATCAATCGCAATAATCTAACTGATGCTTTATCTCCCTCTCCTGCTTTTTGCTCCACACGGTTTCTATTGACCGATACAACCGCCATTTCTGCCGCTGCAAAAAAGGCATTGAGCAAAGTTAAAACAATCAAAATTATTACGTTAATTAAAATAGACTGACTATCAGGGTCAGCGTTCATAAGCTTGTTCTCTCCTTAAAATAAATTATGTTTTCGTTATGTAAAACAATTACCCTGAAATCGTATCACAATTAGACAAATTTGACAATTAGATTACTCTACTTTTTTGGTTCCTCTAATGAGGGAACTTCATTAGTTCCCTTCTTATTTAATTGCACCATATCGTAGACATACACGAAAATCGTTTTACAAACAGCATAAAAAGGTACACCTAATATCATTCCTAGTAAACCGGCAATATTACCAGCAACTAGTAAAAGGATAATTATTGTTAATGGATGGATATCTAAACTCTTACCAATAACATTAGGGTAAATAATATTGCCATCAACTTGTTGAACAATCAGAACCACGATACACGCAAAAACAGCTTTCCAAGGATCTGTAAAAACAGTAACTACTACAGCTGGTGCAAGACCAATGTAAGGTCCAATGTAAGGAATCATATTCGTTAATCCTGCAATAAAACCAAATAAAAAGGCGTAATCAACCCCAATTATCATATATCCAATACTTGTACTGACACCAACGAAAAGACATTCAATCATTTGACCACTAATATATTTTGAAATCGTTTCACTCATTTTACTCAATAACTCTAACATTTCCTCTTTGTGTTTTGAAGGAAAATACTTTTCCACAGATGGGATAAATTTATGCCCATCTTTTAGCATATAAAATAGAATAAACGGAACAGTTACAACAAGCATGACAATGCCTGCCATCGAAGATATAAAAGAACCAATCCCAGAGCTAAGCCCACTAAACGTTTGTTGGGCGATGTTACCAACAGATAAGTCCCATTTATCTAAATACGACTGAATATCAATATTCTGTGTCATTGGATGGCGAGCTAATTGATCCGCCCAGTCTTCAACCACAGTAATAAACTGGGGCATTTTTTTCATTAAAGCTGTTATTTGATTAATCAATGTTGGAATCAACGATGAAATAGATAGAACAATGATCCCTACCAACAACAGCATCACAATCGCAACTGAAAGAGTTCTTTTTATTCCTCTTTTTTCTAAAAAAGCAACAACTGGTTTAAATAAATAGTATAGAAAGCCCGAAATTAAAATTGGAGCAAACATGGTTGTAAACATGGTTGCTATCGGTTTAAATATAAAGTTAATTTTTGTTCCAACTAAAATTAAGGTTGCTAAAACAAGTAGCTCCACTGACCAAAACATTAGTTTAGATTGTTTAAATTTATTGTACATCTTAAATTCCTCCGTTTTTTATTTGTTTCACTCTGTTCATTTCATTTTGTTAATGTAATTACCCTATAGTATAATATATTCTAACAAAAATTGCTTTTACTATTTAAAGAAAAACGACAAAAAAATTAAAGGAGATTATTTCATGATAATAATTAAACAAACAGAATCAGTTCATTCAACAATCTATCAAGATGCTCTAGAGATTAGAAAAGACGTATTTGTCATTGAACAACGGGTACCAATATCTTTGGAAATTGAAGACGAAGCAATGTGTGTTCACTTTGTTTTATATGAAGATGAAACTTCCGTCGCAACCGTTAGACTGTTTCCCAAAGATAAAGATACCTATAAAATCCAACGAATGGCTGTCCTAATTTCTGCCAGAAAAAAAGGTTATGGAAAATTACTAATAGAGGCTGCAGAAAATTATGCTAAAGAGATGGGAATAACACAAATCATGTTGGGAGCGCAAACCCAAGCTCTAGCTTTTTATAAATCCTTGGGATACGAAGCATTCGGTGATGAGTTTTTAGATGCTGGCATTAAACATTTCAATATGATAAAAGAGATTGAGTGAGATAATTAATATCACTCAATCTTTTTTAATTATTTTTATGCTGTTTAGGTGTTTCTAACGTTTGAAGCATTTTTTCGCCTAGTACTTTCATCCCTTGGTTATTAGGATGCAGTTTATCATATAAGTATCTTTCTGATGTTTTCTCATTAATTTCAAAATTGTGATAAATATCAATAAACTCTACCTTATTTAGTTGCGCTACTTTAGCAAGTTCTGATACGAGTTTTTCCATATCTTCTTGAGGGCGTTTTTCATGATCTGACGTATAGATGGGGGAAAACACAACAATTTTCGCATTAGTAGTTTCCTTTAAATATTGTAATAATAAATTAAATCCACCTAAAGTGGTTCTAGGGTTATCTAAGCTGCTAAAATCTCCTATAATAAAATTTGAAGACACATCATTAGTCCCCGCAAATACAGTAATGTAATCATGGTCTTTGACATTGGCTTTTTTTCTAATCGCCACATCCTCATATAAAGAACCATGTTTTCTTATTGACAAGTCTTTTGTATATTGTTTATAGGTCGCTCCAGAGACACCATACGAATCTACTATAGCTCCTTGTCTACGAAATACCTGCTGATAGCCTATAATTTTTCCGATACTAACCGACTTATTATCTAAATAAGTCATCGAATCTCCAATACTTAAAATCTTCTTACCTGCCAGAAAATTGATTGTATCGATCTCTTCTACTTCTGCTTTTACTACTTCCTCAGTAGCACTACTTTCACTAGATATTTTTTTTAGCTCATTTATTTTTTTTACTTGCCCATAAAATATACCTGCACCTATTATAATAAAAAGACTAGTTAAAATGCTGATTGTAATAAGTTTTCTTTTATTTTTCATGGCTTATCTCTCTCCTACTAAAACTATCAATATTAATCCTAAATTTTCCCATAAAAAATAAAGCGCGTCAAATGATTTCCTTTTACAAATAACCACCTAAAAAGCCTATATTAATAGAAAAATAATTCAAAACTAAAGCACAATACAAGGAACTATATGGTAATATAAATTAAGGTCATTAACTATTAAAATAATAATGTACATAAACTCTTAAACAGATAAGGAGAAAATAATGAACGTTCTTTTGATTATTCCCGCTTACAACGAAGAAAAAAGTATTTTAGCAACTATTGATGAAGTAGAATCCTTCCATTCTGATAATTTTAGTCTTGACTATTTAGTGATTAATGATGGTTCTACAGATGGTACATTAGAATTATTAAAAAAACACAATAAAAATGTGCTATCGCTTATCGATAACTTAGGCATTGGCGGTGCTGTTCAATCAGGTTACAAATACGCTTTAAATAATAACTATGATATTGCCGTTCAGTTTGATGGCGACGGACAACATGATATTAACTCACTGCCAGATGTAGTAGCTCCTCTTATCAACGGTGAGGCTGACTTTTCAATTGGTTCTAGGTTTGTTCAAGAATCTAAAGAGAATTTTCAGTCTACGATGATGCGCCAACTTGGAATCAAAGTTATCAGTTTCTTCATCAAACTAACAACCGGTGTCAAAATTTATGACGTGACGTCTGGTTATAGAGCTGGTAACAAAAAAATTATTAAACTACTTGCTAGTAACTACCCAGTAAGATATCCAGAACCTGAATCAATGGTATCTATATGTAAAAACGGCTACACCATAAAAGAAGTTACTGCTAAAATGTTTGAAAGACAAGATGGAAAATCTTCAATTTCCGCCTTTAATTCGATTGCTTATATGATTGATGTTTGTTTATCAATCACACTACTTGCTTTTAAAAAAAATATCTAAAGGATGGAAAAATATGTCCCTTTTTAACGTGCTCTTATTTATTATTTCAATTCTCGTATTAATCTATATTGTTAAAACCGTCAACTCTGATGCTTTCTTTATCAACTATGCCTTTCAATGGTTAGTTGTAGGTATTATCACTTTAATTGCAGCAATTAAGCCAAACTGGTTTTTTAAACTCTCTGAGCTAGCTGGATTTGAAACGCCGATTAATTTTATTTTATTCGTCTGTATTCTTTTCTTGTCCTATCAAGTTATCAGTTTGATATCTATTGTTTCAACTCAAAATAAGAAAATAACTAAATTAATACAAGAAGTCTCATTATTAAAAAAGAAAATGGAGGATGACTAAATGCTATTATTTGTTTTATACGTTGTTTTATCTTCATCAGGAATTATACTCTTTAAACTCGGCTCAACAGCTGTTGAATTTACTTTAACAGATAAAATTTTAGGTTTTAATATATCCTACACTAGTCTACTAGGACTTGTGTGCTACCTAGTCAGCTTTGTTTTATGGATGATCATCATTGGAAAAAACGATGTCAGCTATATTGTACCGATAGGATTAGCAGCTACCAATGTTACTATAATGCTAGGTGCAACTCTTTTCCTAGGCGAAACATTTTCTTTCTACAAAATAATCGGTTTAGGTCTTATTTTAGGAGGTATTGTATTTCTTAATCTAGGAAATGCATAATGATGATGAAACAAAAAGTAAAAATAACCCTTATTGCCTTTATTATGTCTTTTGGACTTGTCTTAACACCTAAAATCAACTCATTTGACACTAGTTCCTATCAAAGAATTTCAAACAATATTTTAAAATTCTTATTTCATCTATTTTTTGAACTAACGGCTGCCATTACAGTTAACCGACTTATTGTGACAGGCCTTTTCATCGTCATTATTCTTTGGCTTAATTTTTTAAGTAAATCAAAAATAAAACTTAATTGGATTCAATATTTATTATCCCTTATACTGGCAGTTTTTGCAGTTTCAGGATTAGCTTTTTACACGCCTGATCTACAAAATGGCTCTTGGGATATCTTGTTCAAAGGAAGTGTACAAACCACAAAGACTTTAATTATGTTTGTCTCTTGGTTCTGGTTCTATCATTATTTACAAGCCACTTTAATGTATATGCTAACGCTATTTAAATTACCTAACACAGAACAGATTGGACGTCCAAGATCTCGTACACCGCAATTTTTTAAAAAGCATATTTTTATGACTGCTTTTTTAATTTACATTTTATTACTTATACCGATTGTTCTAATGGACTTCCCAGGAACAGTTTCTTATGATACGTTAGTACAATTAATTCAATTTAACGGAGATATGCCTTTAAGAAATGATCACCCTATATTTTCAACTGCATTATTTGGAAATGCGGTTAAATTAGGTACTAAATTGGGTGCTCCTTCACTTGGCGTCTTTTTCCATGCCTTATATCATTTAGTAGGCTCAGCCATTTGCGTGTCATATACTGCATGGGTAATGAATAAATTAACTAAAAAAATAGCTCCTTCATATGTCTATGTAAGCTTAATGGCTCTTATTCCTATTTTAAGTAATTCGATTACTGTACCTATTAAAGACACTATGTTCTCTCACGCTTTTGCAGCAGCGATTGCTAGTATCTGTCTATATCTGTATGAAAGAGATACCTATTTTGCTAAAAAATCATATTTAATGACTTTACTAGCATTAACCTTTGCGATTCTTTTAAGAAAAAATGCTATTTATGCTTTGATACCAGTGCTAATTATTTTAATTCCCTTTGCTTTAATCAGAGCGTATAAAAAGAAAAAAAATCATATAGTCCTAATAGGGATTCTTATTTTTCCGATACTTTTTAGCGCTGTAATTGAAAATAGTTTAGTTTCTTATTACAACGTAGAAGATCACACTATGCAAAGAGAAAAATTATCTGTTCCCTTTCAACAAACTGCTCGATATGTAAAAAAACATAAAAAAGATATACCAAAAGAAGAAAGAGAAGCGATTGATCAAATCATTGATTACGATAATTTACCTAAACTCTATATTCCTACAAGATCTGATCCAGTCAAAGAATCAGCTAGGGATAAAGTTACCAATAAAGACGTTAAAGCCTATATGAAAGTCTGGGGAACACAATTTAAAAAAGATCCAGCTGTTTATTTTGAAGCAACTATGCATCAAATATTCCCACTCTTTACAATGACTAGCCACAATACTTACTATGCGTCTCTTGAGTCAACATCTAAAATTACGCCATGGACTAATTCTCATTTCGGTATTTATCAATTAGAACAACCAACAATTAACACTGATCTAAGTTTGGTTAAAATGAGCTTTTACAAATTAATTGATAACCTCCCTGTGCTTGGCTTACTAAATAATTATTCGATGTATATTATTTTGATCATGATGTGTTTAGCAATAGCTCTTTACCAAAAAATGACAAAAATTTTATGGGCTATGTTACCTACTCTTTTATTGTTAGGAACATTGATTGTTGGGCCTCTCATGATTGCTTATCATCGGTACTACATTCCATTTGTTCTAATAGCTCCAATCTATCTAACTCTGATTTATGTTGAATTACAAAAAAGAAAAAAAGAATTTGAATCAGAAGAAGTAGACACTGAGGAAGATGATACAGAACCACTCACTAGAAAGAGACACGCTCGTTCATAATAAAATAGAAAACAAAAAAGAAACGTTAGAAAAAATCTAACGTTTCTTTTTATTATTTTCTACGCAACATGATAGATAAGTTACTGTCTTCTTGATAATTGTTGGTAACGTTTGTACCAAACATCAACGTATTCCATAGAAAATGGGCCCTTTTCATTGTTAATCCAATCAACTAATGTTTTGACATTTTCCTTTAAAACTAAATCAATTTCATCTGGATAATTCATTTGCATCCGATGCTCTTCATATTCATCGACATCTAACAAACGTTTTTCTCCATCAGGAAAAACCTTGATATCCAAATCGTAATCAATGTATTTCAAAGCCTCTTCATCTAAAACATAAGGTGAAGCTAGATTACAGTAATAAGAAACCCCCTTCTCACGTATCATTGCAATTATATTGAACCAATACTTAGTATGAAAATACAAAATAGCTGGTTCTCGTGTCACCCAGCGTCTACCATCAGACTCAGTCACTAAAGTGTGATCGTTAATCCCAATAATAGAACACTCGCTGGTTTTTAAAACCATCGTGTCACGCCAAGTTCGATGTAAACTCCCGTCATGCTTGTAACTTTGGATCGTTATAAACTCTCCTTCTTTAGGTACATGCATCTACTATTACCCTACTTTCCTTGGCAACTTTTAGGCCAAATTATTCACTAGGGTGTTCATTACACCAATATCATGATTATTATAGCATAAAAAAAGTTTAAGTAGCACTATTAATTCTTTTTTTGTTTAAAATGGAGACCATTTTTTGCTGAGGTTTCGGAAAGACAAAATCAGCAAAGTCTATAGGGTTCACCCAGGCGTCATTTTCACCTAATGAAATCTTTGACTGCTCTTTCTCAAATCCAGAGGCCAAAAGTAAATGCCATTTTCGGTGACTAAAAACATGAGTTACCTCACCTATCGGCTGTTTTTGCCAGACTATTTCTGGTTGTTTGTCTACTAACTCAAAAAGAAAATCTCCCGAATACCGACCCTCTTCTTCTGCTACAAAATCAAATAGAGTAGTTTCTTTGGTATCCAGTTGATAATTTTTCCAATCTTGAAGCATCTCATCATGATTTTTTTTAGTAATCTCAATAAGAGGAAACAACCACATATTCGCTAATAAGCCATCACTAGGGCGCTTTCTTAAGAGATATTCTCCCTTTTCGTTAATAATAGCTAACGCAATATAATACATCGGTATAGCTTTAACTTTTTTCTTCTTCACAGGGAACTCTTCAAAGCGACCTTGTCTATAAGATTCATACAAATCCTTCAAAGGATCTAACTCAATTTTAGGTGACGTTGGTGTACAAATAGTGGCTCCTAAATCCATCAACGCTTGATTAAAATCTCCCGGCCTTTCATGACTAATTGTCTCTCTCACTTTTTGTTCAAATATTTTTCGAGATTTCGGATCACCGATATCATCTTCTATACAAAATAAACGACTGTACACCCTCATTACATTTCCATCTACAGCTGGTTCTGGTAAATCAAAAGCAATACTTGCAATTGCACCAGCCGTATAAGGACCTATTCCTTTTAAAGTTAACAAATCTTTTAAATTATTAGGCATTTTCCCATCAAATTTTTCAACTATGGTTTGAGCTGCTGCCTGCATATTTCTAACTCGTGAGTAATAGCCTAGACCTTCCCATGCTTTTAACAGCTTATCCTCCTCAGCATTTGCTAAGTCAGCGATTGTTGGAAACCACTCTAAAAAGCGGTGAAAGTAAGGAATCACTGTCACCACTTGCGTTTGTTGCAACATAATTTCAGACACCCAAATTCGGTAAGGATCTTTATTTTCACGCCAAGGCAGAAGGCGTTTTTCTTGGTCGTACCAAGCCAAAAGCTTATCTCGCATCTCTTGATTTTTTTCCTCTGACCATACTATCACATCGTTATTAGTTGTCATCTTCCATCTCTTTCTCTTCTATAAAGCGATTAATCCCATCAAAATCATACCCTTTTTGAAATAAGGATTGTTTCATTTTTTGTTTTCTTTTAGAGGCATCTAGACGTTGATGTTTTCGCCATAATTTATCCCCTTCTTTAACCAAAGCATCCCACTCATCATCTTCATCTTTTTCAACTTCTAGATTTCCCATGACTAAATTAATCAAATCCCCACTGTAACCTTTCGTAAATAAATGCTGACGAACCTTATTGATTTGTTCTTTATGACTTTTTGCCTTGTACTTCCTAAAAGCCTTCTCAGCAACTTTAGTAGCCATTTCCTCTTGATCATCAAATGAGTACAGTTCCAAAGCCTTCTCGATATTTTCAGCAGATATTCCCTTTTTAAATAATTGTTGCTTAATTGTTTGTGGCCCTTTATCTTGTGTTTTAATAACAGTTCTTACATAGCTTTCTGCAAAAATCAAATCATCTAACAGATTTAAACCTCTCAATTTTTCCATCACATATTTGATACCTTCATCAGTGATTTCCTTTGTTTTTAACTTGTCCGCAATCTCTTTTTCAGAACGCAATTGATAACTCAAATAAGACAAGGCTAATTGATAACCAATGTCTAACTCCGCTTCTTTTTCTACTTCATCAAGAACTTTATCAGAAATTTCTTCACCCTTTAATAACCGGCGTTTAACCAGAGTATCTTCAGATATCCTTATCTTACGTCCACTCTCAGTGGTTAATGTATAATTATTATTTTTTAATTTTCGGATTGATTTAATTTTTTCCATCGTGTCACACCCTTTTCAATACCCATAACTATAGCATAAAACGACCAACATCTCTAAAAAGAGTAACTTATCTTCACCTGATCTAAAACTTCATATATCAAAGACAAATCAATTGAAAGATGTTTTAACTCATTGATTTGTTTGATTTCTTTAAATTGATGTAACGTCAACTTACTTACAACCTTTGATGTTACTTTCATCATCGTTTTGTAATAACTTCCCTGCCAATCATCCAAATAAGCAAATGCTCTTTTCTCTCTATACAGTTGCGAATCAAAATAACAATACACAGAATGATACTCAAAAAAACGTAAAAATTTATCTTGGTTTGCTTGAAAACTTTTAGGTATGACCATTTCCAAGTGATTACAAAAACTAATAGTCGTCTCATGAGGCGAAAACTTTCGAATATCAGATAATAGTGAAAAATTAATATAGTCCGTTAATTTGTTAGAGTCGCCATCTAGTGGAATGAGTAGGGCTGACCAATCAATATCTGGAAAACAATAAATATGGTGTCCATAAATAATTTCAATGACTCCTTTTTTTATATCATACCTATTATCATCTTCATTTCTATAGTCAGTAATCAGTGTCTTAGTTGTCTTTTTAGTTACCATCGGACTCTTGTCCAAGCTAATAATTAAGGTATTGTAAGTCGTCTCTTGCTCACTAATATTGATAACAGCAACTGTCTGATCGTCAATTTTTGCTGAACCATTAGATACCCAAGAAGACTCAAAATTTTTAGCAGCATCATCTATCCGTATTTCTTCCCCGTGCAACAACCTTACATACTCATTATGTTTCTCTTCAATTAGGCCCATTTTTATCATTCCTTCAAAAGATTTGAAAACGCTTTAATTTCATTAATAATTTATATAATAACAACTTTTTTCAAAATGATAAGTCTTTTTACTTTAAATGTATCTTTTTTAAACAAAACTTAATTTTTTTGAAAGTCGTCAGATAACTTGTCCTACCCTATACTCATCTCGACTGGCCAGTCTAAAACTAATAAAAGAGGAACTATTATGGAAAACCAACTATTAGAAGACCATCATGTATTAATTTTAGGCGCATTAAAAAAATGTCACATCTCTACTTATCACCCGCAATATGAAGACTATCTACAAATCGCAAGATGGACGTTGATTGAAACCCATCGTCGTTTTATAAAAGAAGAGAAAGATCTGACAAGCTTCAATAACTACGTTTTCCAACGTATTTACTGGAAAATTACTGATGAAATTAGAAAAGAGCTTTCCTTAAAAGAGAAAATTGAGACAGAAAGTACCGAAGAAAGACTCCTTGAACTAGCCGACACACCAAAAGAAGACTTACTAGAAGTGACAGAAACAATCAGCCAGTTAAATGAGCTGTTAACCAAACAAGAAAAAATATTCTTAGAAGAAGCATACTTCAATGAGCTTTCAATCACTGATATAGCAAGGAAGTATCAGGTTTCCAGACAGACTGTCTATACATGGCGAGACAAAGTTGCTCTAAAAACAATCAACTATTATCAAAATTAGGTTGACACTTTCACTTTTCATTTCGTTACTAGTAGTGTAAGGCGCGCAACTTACAAAAACTTAAATAGGACGTGAAAAATATGGAACCAATCTTTGAAGGAAAAAAATTAGAACTCCATTACCAAAATGTAGGAGAAGAAAAAGCTCGCTCACAATCACTTAGTCACTTAAAGAAAAAAGCAAGTAACGATGACATTGTTGCCTTTGGACAACTTATGGGAGAGTTAGCACCTGAGGAAGAAAGTATCCGTTCACTCGTAACCGTTGAAAAACAACGCTTTGACATTTAATTAAAGGAGAGAAAAAATAATGAAAAAACTAACAATGACATTTTTAAACGAAGCAGGAAATAAAACAACTTTAAAACCTACCGTAGCTGGTGAAGCATTGGAAGCAGATAAAGTGAGAGACGTAATGGATGGTATCACCGGTTTAGATTTATTTGAAAAAACAGGCGAAAAAATGTATGTCGAAACAAAATCCGCTAAATACACTGAAACGACCATTACCGAATTGTTCTAATTACAACTACTGCAATAAGACACTAAAAAGATTGGGAACTTTCCCAGTCTTTTTAATTAGACAGGAGGAATCATATGTTAACCGTTATTGATGTTTCTAATCACCAACAAGGACTAACATTAAGCAGTCTAAACGCAGATGCCTTTATTTTCAAACTAACAGAAGGAACCTCTTTTGAGGATAAAGCTGCTATCGACTTTATCAAACAAGCCAACGGATTGAAAAAACCTTACGGAATCTATCATTTTTTAAATGATGAAACTATCGAAGATCAAGCCGAATTTTTCTTAAAAACCGCCAAAAATTACATCGGTGAGGCAATGCTTATTTTAGACTATGAAGATTACGGTAAACAAGGAGCAGTACGTGCTAAAGAATTCTTAGATATCATTTACGAGAAGACAAAAGTTAAGCCACTCATCTATATGAATGAGTCCGACGCCAACTCAGATGATTGGTCCAAGGTCATACAAGCTGATTATGGCCTTTGGGTAGCTAAGTACTCCAGTAACCTACCAAACCTCAACCAGTGGAATAATTATGCCATGTGGCAATATACGAACTCTCCTTACGATACAAGTTACTTTTATGGTGACATTAACGCCTTTAAAAAATACGCCTTACCAAAAAGCAAAACAGGAAGTAACTATCACACAAAAGGCAAACGGTTTAGAGCACTAAAAGACTTAGTTATCAAAGCAGATGAAACATGGAAAAAAGATACAGGCATGATGTTTTCCAAAAGCACTATTTTTGATATTGAGACAATTTGCCACACCCAAACAACAACGCATGCTCTTCTTAACTATAATCATCATGAGGTATTTGTTACACTTCATACGGATTATGTTGAGATAGTCAACTAACAAACTAAAAATGCCACAGATAGAAAATAATATTTCTGTCTGTGGCATTTTTTTATTTAGCTAATTTTTTATCATTTAAATCTTTCTTGATTTGAGACGTTGAGATCTCTGGCGTGCGCTCTAAGTAAACAACTTCAGCGCCACTTTCTTTAACAAAATCAAACTTGCCCTTCCAGTCATCTCCCATAACAAAAACGTCCACTTTAAACTCTTCAACATCTGAGATTTTTTGATCCCAGCGATTTTCTGGAATCACTAGATCGACATAACGAATAGCTTCTAAAAGCATTTTTCTTTTTTCATAAGAAAAGTAGCATTTCTTTTGCTTTTCATCCCAATTGAACTCATCTGTTGATAGAACAACAATCAGATAATCCCCTTGTTCTTTAGCTCTTCTTAAAAGGTTAATATGACCATAATGTAGTAAATCAAATGTTCCGTAAGTAATTACTTTTCTCATTTTTAGTATTCCGCCTTTTTCTTATTATATGTATAAGGTATCATAGGAAAAGAAAAAAGAAAACTATAAGACAAAATCAGAAACTTTTTCGGCTTCCTTACCAAATGCCTTAGCAATTTGAAAGGCGATTCGATTACTAGCCAAACCATCACCATAAGGATTCACAGCATGTGACATCATGTCATATTTTTTTTTGTCTGATAATAGTTGAAGCATTTCTTCTTTCACTATTTTGTAGTCTGTCCCAACGAGTTTCAACGTACCTGCCTCAACACCTTCTGGCCGTTCTGTCGTCTTTCTAAGAACTAAGACAGGGACATTAAAGGAAGGTGCCTCCTCTTGAACCCCACCAGAATCACTCATAATAAAGTAACTCCTAGAAGCAACATTATGAAAATCAACCACATCAAGCGGCTCAATCAAATGAATCCGAGGATGGTTGCCTAAAACTTCTTTAGCTGCTTCCTTCACTAAAGGATTTAAATGAACCGGGTAAATCAGATGAAGGGTTTCATCTGACTCAATCACCTCACGAGCTGCCTTAAAGACTTCCTTCATCGGCTCACCGAGATTTTCTCTTCTGTGCATCGTCATTAAGATAAACTTGTCCGTCTTAGGTATATCCTCTAAAACGGGATGTGAATAATCTTCTGACACCGTTTCTTTTAAGGCATCAATCACTGTATTGCCTGTCACAAAAATAGTTGATTCTGATTTTTGTTCTTTCAATAAATTATCACGACTCGTTACAGTTGGTGCAAAATAGAAATCTGTTAAAATATCAATCATTTGACGGTTTGCCTCTTCTGGAAAGGGAGAATAAATATCCCACGTCCGAAGCCCTGCCTCCACATGACCAACTTTAATTTGATTATAAAAAGCCGCCAAACTAGCCACATAAGCCGTTGTCGTATCCCCATGAACTAGAACAATATCAGGCTTAACTTCCTTCATCACAGGGTCTAACTTTTGTAAGGCATGACTTGTGATATCGGCTAATGTCTGATTGGGTTTCATAATATCCAAATCATAATCAGGTTTAATCTTAAAAATATCCAAAACTTGATCCAGCATCTCTCTGTGTTGAGCTGTCACAACCACGACAGACTCAAATAGTGCCTGTTGCCTTTCTAACTCTAACACAAGAGGTGCCATTTTTATTGCTTCTGGTCTAGTGCCAAAAACTGACATTACTTTGATTTTTTTCAATTGCCTCTCTCCTATAACGCCTTATACAGATAGGGTTTTTTCTTCTTTCTATATTTTAGCTTGAAGTTAGTGAATAAGCAAATGGCGGATGATAAAAACAATCTATCACCTAGTAACGTATACTAATCTCTTTTAAAGATATCACGCGTATAAACTTTTTCAGCAACATCTTCTAATTCCACTTCAAATCTATTGGTTACTATCACATCAGATAGTTCTTTAAATACGTCAATATCTTTTATAACTTTTGAATTAAAGAAGGTTTCATCTTCTAAAGTAGGTTCATACACAACAACCTCAATACCTTTTGCCTTAATTCTTTTCATAATTCCTTGTATTGAGGAATACCTAAAATTATCTGAATTAGCTTTCATTGTTAAGCGATAAATCCCTACTTTTTTAGGCTTTTTAGCTAAAATTTGATCTGCAATAAAATCTTTTCTCGTTCTGTTTGAGTCAACTATTGCCCCAATAATATTATTGGGAACTTGATCATAATTTGCTAGCAATTGTTTTGTATCTTTAGGCAGACAATATCCTCCATAACCAAAGGACGGATTGTTATAGTGACTACCAATTCTAGGATCTAGACTAACACCATCAATAATTTGTTTTGCATCCAGTCCTCGTGACTCTGCGTAAGTATCTAGTTCATTAAAGTAAGAAACTCTTAGAGCTAAATAAGTATTGGCAAATAACTTAATAGCTTCAGCCTCAGTTGAATCAGTTAAGATTACAGGAACTTCTTCTTCATATGAGTTTCTTAGTAGCGCGTCAGCAAATTCTTTTGCTCTATCAGATTTTTCACCCACAACTATTCTTGACGGATGTAGATTATCATATAACGCTTTTCCTTCTCTTAAAAACTCTGGTGAAAAAATAATATTATCAGTACCAAATTTTTCTTTTAACTCCTGTGTGTAACCAACTGGAACTGTAGATTTTATTACAAATAAACTATCTGGATTGATTGCTAGAGCCTTCTCTATAACATCCTCAACAGTAGACGTATTAAAATAATTTTTCTTTTCATCGTAATCTGTAGGTGTTGCTATGATACAGTAGTCTGCATGATTAACAGCTTTTTCAAAATCAGTCGTAAATTCTATGTTTAAATTATCTTTTTCTAGAAATTCTTCAATTTCCTTATCTACTAAAGTTGATCTTCCATTTACCAATAAACTTACTTTTTCTTTAATAATCTCATAAGCTATTATTTCCTCTTTTTGCCCCAATAACAGAGCATTTGCTAAACCAACATAACCTAATCCAAAGACAGAAATTTTCATTATTATTCATCTACCTTATAATAAATTTTATACCAATCTACAAATAACTTAATTCCTTCATTTAATTGAGTTCGAGGCTTAAACCCTATAGTATGTTCCAATTCAGAAGTATCTGCATATGTTTGCTTTACATCTCCCTCTTGCATACCAACAAACTCTTTTATTCCTTTTTTCCCAACATTTTTTTCGATTATTTCTATAAAATCCATTAGTGTTTCAGGTTCACTATTTCCTATATTATATATTTTATACGGAGCAAAACTAGAACTATTTCCTTTTGACTCATTCCAAGAAAGATCTTTAATTGGTGCTTTATCAAGTAATCTAACAACTGACTCTACTATGTCGTCAATATACGTAAAATCCCTTTTCATCTTTCCTTCATTGAAAATTTTAATAGAATTTCCTTCAATAATATTCTTTGTAAAGGAATAATAAGCCATATCTGGTCTACCTAACGGACCATAAACTGTAAAAAATCTTAACCCCGTAGTGGGTATATTATATAGATGGCTATATGAATGAGCTAAAAGTTCATTTGATTTTTTTGTTGCTGCATACAAACTAACTGGATGGTCAACATTATCATTAGTTGAGAAAGGAACTTTGGCATTACCACCATAAACTGAGCTGGAAGAAGCATATAGCAGATGTTTAACTGGGTATGATCTACAAGCTTCTAATACATTCATAAAACCAACTAGATTAGATTCTACATAGGCATAAGGGTTCTCTATAGAATATCTCACACCTGCTTGAGCTGCTAAATTAATAACAATAGTTACTGATTCTTTTTTAAAAATATTAAATATTTTATCTTTATCAGAAATGTCCACTTTTAAAAAAGTAAATGTATCAAATTTATTTAGATTTTTTAATCGTTCTTTTTTTAATTTTATATCATAATAGTCATTTAAATTATCTATTCCTAATACTTTAATTCCTTCTTGACACAGTCGACTAGATAAATGATAACCAATAAATCCTGCCGCTCCTGTAATTAATATTAATTCTTTATTAGAACTACTAAATATCATAGTTTTACCAACTTTCTATGTTAAGTTAACTTTTTTTATTTTTTTTATTTTTCTAAAGAGTAAGGCTGTTAAAAATAACTCAGAGAACATAGAGGCATACGCTATACCGAATGAGCCAAAAAAGTAACCTAGTACAGCCATAATAATTAACATAAATATTATGCTTTTTTGAAATTCTTCACTATATTCTCTTTGATATCCAGCAGCAACTAAAGATTGAATTCCTAGAAAGTTATTAACTATACCACCTAAGACCCAAATGACAAAAGGGATAAGTAAGGTTGAATAATCAATATAATTTTCTCCGAATAAAATGAAGATTACTTGTTTATTAAAAATAATTAATACCAAACCAGGAATTAAAAATAACACTATTATAGGGATTGCGATTTTTTTCAAAGTACTAAATCCTTTTTTATGAGAAATTGAAAACTGTTCACACATATATGGATAAATCGCTTGACTAAACGCAGCAAAAAATAAGGTTAATGTAAGTGGAATTTTATTTATTGCAGAGTATATCCCTACTTCACTTTTGATTGCTGTTATGCCTAAAATAGTAATACCAATCCCACTAAATATCTTTGACATAGCAGAAGATATAAACAAATACCATCCTTCTCTTAACTCAAGAAATACGATCTTAATATTTACTGGTATTAGTCTAATGCTATATTTTTTATACACTATTAAATAGCCTAGTAAACTTGCTACTAAAAAATTAATTATATATAAGAAGCAATATAAATATAAATCTTTAGTATCCTTAACTAAAGTAAATATCAAAACAACTGAAATTAATCGACTAATCATATTTATAAGTGCTATAGGCTTCATATCTGACATTCCTTGGAATAGCCAATTCTGTTGAAATACTGTAGCAACCACCATTAAAAATAATATTAACATACTTAAAAATTGCTCTTTTTTAACTGCAAATAAAATACTTACAATTATTAATACTATAAAACTAAATAACATTAATAATATTCTAGAATAGAGAATACTACTATGTATTAAATTTAATTCACTATCATTACACCTTTTTGCTACTTTCCTTGCACCAGTTAAACCAAATCCAAATTCAACAATTACTTGAAAGTAACCAATCCAGTTGAGAGCTAAAGAAAATTCACCAAAAGAATCAGTACTGAGTACCCTTGTAATATAAGGTAAAGTAATTAGTGGAACAATAGTATTAAAGCTTTGTAAAACAATCAGCCAAAACCCATTAGCTAAAACCTTAGATTTAAAAACACTGCTTAATTTATTTTTCATAGTTATATCCTTATTTTTATTATTCTAATTGTTGGTATTAATATCAATACAGGTAATATTGCATCTAAACTTTGAGTTAACAGTGCTATCATTAACAATAAATACAGTACTTTTAAAGGTACGCTATTCACTTTATCTGCTCTATAAATAAGATATAGCAAAAAAAAGACTGTAAATAAAATACCCAAACTAACACCCAAATTCGCAACACTCATTTCAAATAAAGATGGCGTCATCCCTGAATGAAGCGTTTCAGGACTAGTTCCAAATAATTCAGAGGTTAAATATCTATAATGTGGATAAGGTTTTGTTGCCCATAAAGATCTAGGAATCCAAAATAATAAAGCTGATAAAAATGACTGTAACCTATAATCTAGAATAGAACTTTTTTCTATTAATTCTTTATACAACACAAACTTTGTCACATCATCTCTGCCAAAATCTATTCTGTAATTTAGATACATTAATCCTTTTTCTGGAATAGGGTTTGTCGTACTAACTTTATACGTGATTGCAATAAATACATAGATAAATAAAAATATAAATGATAATAAAAATAGTATAGTCTTTAATGGCAGCTTCTTTTTAATTGAATAGATACTATTTTGATAAAAATAAATAAATAGTATTATTATAGTAACAATTAAATATCTTTTTCCATCAATCCAAATAATCATTGCAGAATACAATAAAAGTAATAAATATGAATATAACTTTTCTTTATCTCTAAAAAACCAACAATAAAAGCAAAATAATCCTAACAATTCAAAAAAAACTAATAAAATTGCTTGAATGCCTGTTAATCCCCGTAAAGTATATGATTGAAAAATTAAGTACTCTTTATAATTACCAAATAAAATAACTAATAAAATAGGGATAAACGAAATATATAATAAAACGTTACTTTTAATGTAATTAACATTCAAAGATTTGTACACTAACTTATTTTGGGGCTTCTTATTTTTAAACATTAAATATATTTTTATAACAATTAATACTAAAAAAACATACACATTGTACACATTGTTCACTAACGTGTTATTTGTAGCTATTTCAAAATAACTATACCAAGGATAAATAAGATAATTTGGTTTTCCTAATAAAACATCGAGTAACAAAGGAAAGCAGTTAAATACATATATGATAATTATTATGTAATCACCTAAAGAATTGGATTTTTTTTTCAAAATAGCATTCAAAGATGTTAAACACCATACTAGGGAAGTTAAAATTAATATTAATTCAAAAATCATCGCAATCACACTTTCAATTAGTTAATCTAGCTACTAGCTCTTTCATAACTGAAAGATTATCAGTTGCTTCAAAAAAAAGCTTAGCATTTTTTTCATAATGCTTTTCATCATTCGCAATTTGAAATAAGGCTTGTTTTATTGATGAAATTTGAGTAAAATCACAGCATACTCCCGCTTCATATTTCCCAATAGTATTAGTTAGGCCTATAACATCACTACATAAGGTAGGTATACCGAACCCAGAGTATTCATAGATTTTATTAGGAGCACAGAACAAATTATTTAACGATGAATCATCGTAATTTGCAATCCCTATACTAGCATAGCTCGTTATTTCAAGGTGTAAAGGTGCTGGGATAAATCCTAGATAAATTGTCTTATCATAAATTTGTTGTATAGCACTTACGCTATCATAAAATTCTGTACCTATTAAAACAAAATAATAGTCTTTATTTATTTCTTTAAGTGCCTGTGCTAAAACTTTTAATTCTCTATCTGAAGAGATTATACCTTGATATAACACTATGTTTTTACCTTTAATTTTACTAATTAGTTTTTTATTTAACTCAGTGGAACCTGGTAGATTTTTTTGTCTAGGGTGTTCATAAGGCTTGTTAGGTAATGTGAATGGTACTTCATCTAGATTCCACCAACTTTTCATAATCCGACTTCTAATTACCTCGCAAGATATAACAAGTTCAGCTTCATTAATATAGTTTCCAATTTGTCTTTTATAAAATTTATTATCGTCGTATAATTCTAAGATACTAACTACATACTTTTTTGATTTTAATAATTTTCTTAAAAAAAATACGCTATCTGCTGTACCAAACCATAATATATCGCTATAGTTATATTTCGTCTCTAATACAATTTTTACATTCTTTTTATAATTAATAAAACTTTTAAATTTTCCTGTATATTTATTTTTTCCTCTTTGAATATTAAAATCAATATATTGAATACCACGTTCTTCTAAGATTTTTTTTATGCTTAAATCGCAGTCTCCAAAACATACTAGTACTTCTTGCCCTAGATCATCTAGATAAAGTATCTGTGATAAACAAGGAGGATACAAGTGTAAACTATTTCTAATAAAAAAAATGATTTTCATAATTCCCTCTCAATCTCTAAGCTCGAAATAAATTTTTTAAAAAATTCTGTTCTCTTACTATTTAGAAACTCCTGCTTGTAAGAAAATGACTTTTCATAATTTATTTTTCCTGAAACATAAGCTTCTTCTAAATCGAAACTAATTAAAAGATTAGCAATCTCTTTATAGTTTGATCTTTTATTACTAAAAATATATTGTCTCTCTATTAATTCAGGTATACCTCCTGTGTCACTACCTAAACAAAAAGCTCCTGTACTCATAGCTTCAATTACTGATCTAGGTAATCCTTCTTGCTTGCTTGGTTGAATATAAATATCTATAGTACCTAACCAATCAAAAACAGAATCATGTGGCAAAGCTCCTATAAAAACAATTTGATCAAGAACGTCGTATCTAATTGCTAATTTTTTTAAATTTTCACTAGAACCACTTCCAACTAATTGATATTCAAAATTTGTATATCCCTGTACTTTTAAGTGTCCTAAAGCTCTCACAACACAAGACTGCCCCTTGAATTTCACATCAATTGCCGCTAAAGTTCCAAGTATTATTTTCTTTTTATATAAATTTTTATCATATCTGTTTAAACTGTTATTTGAATTTTTTAAGATTACATCTGAACAACCTATACTTTGGCCTTTTGTTGGGTATTTATTTTGTAAATACTTTTCAGTTACGTAGATGACATATGCTGATTTGCTAATCAATCTCTTACTCTTAAAATGTATATATGGAGCTAATAGTTTTCCGAATAAATTACCGTAATTCCATAGAGAATCCCAGCTGTTTGCTACTACTTCAACAATTACAGGTATATTATTTTTTAAACATATTTCCAATGCTATTAGACCTATAAAACTTGGAACTCTAACAATACAACATTCAGAATTTTTTACAATTTCTTCTATTTGTTTTTTTGCTCCTTTAAACCCTAATAATTGTAGTTCATGATTAAATTCTAAACATTCCATATTAATATTTCTCAAACTAATTTTTGTGAATTCTATTTTATTTTCTGAATTTTTAAATTTTTGTTCCCTACATACTACATTAACTGAATCAAAAAATTCTAGATAATAATCAAAAGTTTTGTTGGATAAACCACCTAGACTGTAATAATTTTTATGTTCATCTATTCTAAATCGATGGTCATGAAAAAAAGTTACTTTCATTTTTTCTCCTCCTATATATCTTTTTTCACTTTTGCTGGAACTCCCGCAATTAAACTGTTCGGAGGATACACTTTACCTTGTAAAACCGAATTAGCTGCAACAATATTTCTTTTTCCTATAACAGCACCTGCTAGAATTCTAACACCACAAGCAATCCATACATCCTCTGATATTGAAACTTTGCTTAAATACAATTCATTGTACTTAATTGGTTGTGTGTTTTCTGAATAAGTATGCTCAAATGTAATAATTGAAGAACTATGGGCTACTGATACATCATTCCCAATTTCCAATCCACCCAATCCATCAATATAACAAAATTCATGAATACTTACATTGTTGCCAAAACTAATATTTTGAAAATTTTTTATTATTGTGTTGCTAGCAATATAGACATTATCACCACACTCTTTGGCTAAAGTCTTTAAAATACAGTACCTCATTGCCAAGCCATAATTTCCTTTATTATTTCTATGTGACTTCCATAAAAAAACACGAAATTTATATGGTAATAGTTCCAAAAACCATATAATCAATGAAAATAAACTTTTTAACCTTCTAAACATTTCCCTACCCGACAATACTTTTATCAATCCTTTCAATATACTTATCTATGACAATTTTTCTATCAAAATTTTTTTTAACATAAGCTCTTCCTTCTACTCCCATTTGTCTTTTTTTATCATACGCTAGGTTCATAAATAATTCTATATTTTGTATTAAACTATCTGGATTATTCTCTTTAACAAGATACCCATTCACACCAATTTTTACAACTTCTCTGCATCCACTTCTATCAGTTGTAATGATAGGTCTTCCACATGCACTACTTTCTAAAAGAACGTTTGATAAACCTTCTGGATAATAAGTTGGGTGTAATGTGCAATTCATTTCACTTAATACTTCTTTTATATTATCAACCATCCCATGATAGATAATATAACCATCTTTTTGATATTTAATTAATACTTCTTCATAATCTTCTTCACAAAATCCGCATACGTGAAATTCAGTATTAGAGTATTTTTGTTTTATTACTTTTGCTGCTTCTAAATATAAATCGATCCCTTTTTCTTTCATTATTCTAGAAATGAACACGAACTTTATTATCCCGTCCTCCTTAGGATATTCCAAATAAGAAAATTCTTCTAAATTAACACCTGAACCAGGTATTAAGACATACTTATCGTCCGCTGATATTTTTCTATTTATAAAAAACTCCAAATTCTCCTGATTTTGAAAAAAGACAGTATTTATTTTTTTTAATGCATATTTATATAATGCCACAGTAATAAACTGCAATGCACCTTTTTTCTCAACTGCAGAACCTAAACCAGTAATATTTGTTAAACAAGGTATTCCTGACTTCTGACATGCGATTGCACCAAAAATATTAGGTTTGATTGTATATGTTAAAACACATAATGGCTCTATTTCTTTTATTATTTTTTTATAACTAGATAATAGCTGCAGCTCATCAAAAGGATTTTTTCCATGTCTATCAATTGATGTTTCAATAAATTTGCATCCCATTTCAATTAATTGAGGAATCCGTTTGCCATTTGGTGAAGAAACATAAACTTCATATCCTTCATTAATTAGTCTTTCTACTAGTTCTTTTCTAAAGTTATATACAACTAAATCGTGATTAACTAAAATTAATATTTTCTTATGCATTTGTTAGCCACCTCTATTTTTAGAATACTTTTTTTCTGAGCGATTCATTTATTCATAATATTTCCACATGATTCATACACCAAATTCCCAAATGCTTTATTAGTTAAATTCCCTACCTTACCTGGCATATAACTCAATAGATAAACACTCCAATTCATAAAAGAAAATAGCCTTACTTTTTTTCCATGAGCTTCAGCAATTTCTTTTACCATATGGCTTGTTCGGACGTATTCATTATTTTGAGGGAAATATAAACCTGTTGTTTCTTTTTCTTCTATCATTTCTAATAGGTAACTCATTAAATTATCGATATACAACATGGATCGTTCATTCGGTATATCTGGGAAAACTGGCAACTTTAAAGCAAATTTTCGCAGTTGAGCATAATTCCCTTTACTACCAGGTCCATAAATCATTGGCGGTCTGAGAATACAAATATTAAAGGTTTCATTAGATAACGGATTAATTTTTAATTCCGCTTGTAACTTACTATCTCCATAAAAATTAGAAGGATTAGCTTCTGTTTCTTTTGTGATAACCCTTTTCTTTCTAATGCTCACTTGATCGCCGTAAACAATAATAGAACTCATATAAATAAACTGAGAAAAGTTACTCCCCCGTTCATTTTTATATTTTTTTGCAACATCATATGTTAAATCTCGATTAACTTCGTAGTATATTTTTTGTTGCTCTTTTGTGACATTTCCGACATCTGCATGTGCTATCCCAGCTACATGAAAAATAGCATCATACTGAGAAAAGTCTTCTTTTTCCCACTCTTTTCCTCTAACTGAAATCGTATCAACTTGATACTCACTTTTAAAGTCTTCCATATATGTCACAAAGGAAGAACCAATATAGCTATTTTCACCTGTTACCAATATCTTTTTCATCAATAGCTACTCACTTTCTGATTCGACTTTATTTCCTGTTCCACCTTCAATAACCCCATCGGACTTAAAGACAGAAATTATTGTCCCAAAGAAACATTTTACATCCATCAGAAAACTTTCTTTTTCTGTGTAGTAACCGTCTAACTGTGCTTTATAATCAATTTCAAGTTCATCTCGACCATTTATTTGAGCCCATCCTGTTAAGCCGGGTCTAATATCATTGGCTTTATATTTATCTCTTTCTTCAATTAAATCCGTTTGATTCCAAAGAGCTGGTCTTGGACCGATAACAGCCATATCACCGATTAAAATATTAAATAATTGTGGTAGTTCATCCAAGCTTGTTTTTCGTAAAAATTTCCCAACTTTTGTTATAAAAAAATCAGGATTATCTAATAAATGTGTTGGCATTTCTTTTGGTGTTTCAATTTTCATTGTTCTAAATTTATAAATATTAAACAGATTTTTATTTTTGCCTACTCGCTTTTGAGTAAAGATAACGGGGCCTTTTGAATCTAACTTTATGGCAATAACTAAAAAAATCAGCAGTGGAGATAAAACAATAATTCCTGTTAAAGATAATAAAAAATCTAAATATCTTTTTAATCCTTTTTTATACATCTATCCCCATTACCCCTCACTTGATTTATTAGCAAAATAAATCAATTCCTTTGCTAATGCTTGATCATTACTTGGTAACAATTTAATTTTTTTCATTACTTCATCATAACTAAATCCCTTGACGTTACCGACAAATATTTTGTCATGGACTTGTTCAGATGATCGTTCTTTATCAACTAATAACTCTTCATATAATTTTTCACCAGGTCTGATACCTGTTTCGATAATAGCCATCTCGTCTTCTGTAAAGCCACTTAATTTGATGATTTTTTTAGCCAAATCATAAATTTTAACAGGCTCTCCCATATCCAAAATAAAGATTTCCCCACCTTTTGCTAAGGCCGCTGATTGAATCACTAAGCGACTGGCTTCTGGGATAGTCATAAAGTACCTTGTCATCCTAAAATCTGTAACTGTTAGCGGGCCACCTTTTGCGACTTGTTCTTTAAAAAGTGGTACGACACTCCCTCGACTGCCTAAGACGTTTCCAAAACGAACGGCAGAAAATTTTGTTGTACCTTTACCGTTTAACCCTGTCACAATCATCTCGGCTACCCGTTTTGTTGCACCCATCACATTGGGTGGGTTAACAGCCTTATCTGTGGATATCATCACAAATGACTCCACGTCACTTGCTAAAGCAGCCTCTGCTACATTCTTAGTGCCATAAATATTATTTTTTAATGCTTCTGATGGGTTGTACTCCATCAAAGGCACATGCTTATGCGCTGCTGCATGATACACAATATTGGGTTTATATTTTTCCATGATATCAAATAGGCGTTTCGCATCTCTTACATCTGCTAGTAAAGGGACAATTTCTGTGTTTTTTTCACTAAATTGTTGACGCAATTCTTTTTCGATTAAGTAGATAGAGTTTTCTCCATGACCTAATAAAAGAAGCCTTTTTGGAGAGAACTCCATCACTTGACGACAAATCTCAGAGCCAATAGAGCCCCCTGCACCTGTTACTAGTATGACTTGGTTAGCAATTTGATTTTGAATCAGACCAATATCTAATTTGACTTCATCCCGGCCAAGTAGATCGACCACATCAATTTCTCTTAGTTTTGTCACAGCTACCTTACCTGTTGCTAACTCTTCAATGGAAGGGATCGTATAGACTTTTACATCTAATGGATTTACTACATCTAATAAGCGTTCGTACTGCTCGGCTGTCATAGAAGGGATCGCCACTGTTAAAACACTGATATTATATTCCTTAACTAGCTCAGGCAAATCATCAATGCCTCCCAGTACTCTTTTTCCGTAAAGCACTGTTTTGTATTTATTCATATCATCATCAATGAATCCTTTTACTGCTAAATGTGATTTGTCAGTACTCTTTCTTAACGTGTTATACAAAAGCTCACCCGCATCTCCTGCACCAATAATAAAGGCATTTTCGATTTCATCGCCTTCTAATAAATTAGTGGTTCTGTGTTCAACTAATACACGCCAAACAACCCGACTGCTCATAATTAATAATAATGTTAAGAAATAAGACAAAATAGTTTGCATAGCATCATCATTATGAATTCTAAACACCTTAAAAAATAAAAACTCCGTAAAACTTGAAGCTGTCACTGCAAGAAAAATAGAGATTAACGAATTAATACTCGTGTATCGATTAATTCGGTTAAAAACATTTAGTACAAACCCAAATAGGATATAAAGTGCCCATTGAACAACCAATGCAAACACCATATACCTTCTTGAGACTGGCATTATAGAAACCAAGTATATATTGCTGATTAAATTTGAAAATATAATAATTAATGAATCTGTTGCTAAAATAATACCAATTTTTGTTCTTCTGTTCATTACAGAAACAACCACCTAACCAAATAATTTAAACTTCTTTTTCCATTCCTGATAAGGTAAAATTTCTGTTGTCTCCCCATTTACAACATCTTTCACCGTTTGTTTAAAATACTGAATCTTTTCTTTTCCAAACTCTTTATCTAATTTTTCATAAGCCTCTTTGGTAAAAAAACGCCGATGCTTCAAATTATGAGCATCTGATGCTAACATGTGAACGAAATTATGTTCAATCATTAATTTAGCTGTTTTTTGGATTTCCTTACCAAATTGACCCATATAACTACCACACGTTACTTGCGCTAGGCACCCCATCTCGATAAAAGGAATCATCAAGTTTGGATTCTTCACTATCTGAGTGTTTCTTTCTGGATGAACAATGATCGGTGTGTAGCCACTTGCACACAAATCAAATAATACACGATTTGCATATAGTGGAACTTCCAGAGATGGAAATTCAATCAAGATATACGTATCATCTAAATCAGTAAACAAAATTTTCTTTTGTGCTATACGCTTTAATAAGTCATAAGACAAACGAACTTCTTGTCCTTCAAAAAGTGTTAACGGAATTTTCTTCCTATCTAACACCTTTTGTAAGTTAGCAACATGAGAAATAATGGCTTCTTTTTCATTCATAAAAACCCCATTATTATAATGTGGTGTACAAAGGATATGAGTTATTCCTTCTTCTACAGCTGCTTTAGCCATGGCTATAGAATCCTCAATCGTTTTAGCACCATCATCAATACCTGGTAAAATGTGACAATGAATGTCCACTAGCATGTATCATTTCTCCTTTTTACTCTAATCGTAATAATAATTGTAGTCTTGACTGTTACTCTCACCAAAATAAATCGTTCCTAAGACTTCTGAGTTCACTTGTTGAAGTAACTTAACGGCTCTATCTAATCCTGTTTTTTCAGTTTTATCTTCTCTCACTACTAATACAGCGCCATCTACTTGTGAGGCGATTAGTTGAGCGTCTGTTACCGTTGTAATAGGTGGTGCATCAAATATAATAAAATCATACTGACTTTTTAGTATTCTTATCACTTTTTTCATCCGTGATGACGACATCAGCTCAGATGGATTAGGTGAAATAGGTCCACTCGGTAATAAGCTTAAATTATGAATATCACTTTGTTGTACCACATCCTCAAGGGAAAGACGTCTCACACTAAGTAAGCTGCTTAACCCTCTTTTGTTATCAATAGCAAAAGTATGATGAACAGTTGATCTTCTTAGGTCTGCATCCACTAACAAGGTCCTCATACCAGATTGAGCGAAGACAACGGCTAAATTAGCTGAAGCTGTTGATTTCCCTTCAGCTGGACCAGAGGATGTGACAATGATACTTTTAGTATGATTATCTGCTTTAGAATAAATGATGTTGGTACGAATAGTTCTAAACTGTTCTGAGATAGGCGAAACTGGGTCAGCAATCGTGAACAAAGTTGCTCCTTTTTCATTTAGTGAACGTTTTTTATTTTTTTTTGCCATAATATGCTCCTCTAATCATAGTCAATGACTTTTATCTTTTTTTTCGACGAATCGGACGCTTTGTTAAGACATCCTTTTCATTTTCAAATTTCATTAAATCAATTTTTTTGATGGTTAATTCTGACAAATCAATCGTTTCTTCTAAATTAACATTTTTCTCTAGCTTAACTAAATCTTGCTCTAATCCGTCAAGCTCATCCTCTAAGTCGAAGTCTTGTTGCTCTCCAAAACCACCCACAATAAGATTTTTATCTTCTAACATTGCCCATTGTTTCGTTCTAATTTCTTCAATGTTTTTTTCTTCAAGTAAGGGAACACTACCTAAGATAGGAACATTTAAGTGATCTGTTAAATACTCAACTGACTTAATATTTCGATTAAATAGTTGTCCTAAAAGTGCCAAACCTACCCCAACGATTAAACCTAAGATCCCACCGATTGCTAAGTTCACAACTTTATTAGGTGAGATAGGTGCTACAGGAACCTCTGCTGCTGAAATCACTGATACTTTATCCACATCTGTATAATTTTTAGCTTCTTTTTTAAAGACATCCGATACAACGTTTGCAACATTAGCTGCTTCTTTAGGTTTCTCAGAAGTAACTACAATCGAAAACATTTGAGAATTTTGAGTTTGTTCAACGTTTATCATATTTTTTATCGTATCTGATGTTCCGGTAAAACCTGACTCACTTTCCAGTTGCTCTCTTACCTTTTCTGTCACTACACGTCCTTTGATAAAATCTTTATAGGTGTTAATCATCATCAGATTACTATTAATATTATCTGTACTCATATTGTTATCCTTACTTTTAGATGTCGCTATGAGTTGGGATGTTGCACTGTATTTAGGTGTAATCACAAAGAAAGTAATCAAAGCAGATACGCCAATACCTATAAAAAATAAAGATAGTATTAAGATCATTTTTTCCTTTAACAACGCGAAAATTTCTTGTAAACTTACTGTCTCTTCCATTTATTCCTCCAAATTAATAACTTTTTAAACTCTTTTACCTAATAAAAAGGAGTGCTTTTAACACTCCTTCCATCCGTTTCATACGCAATATACTTTGTTTTATCTAGTGATAATGATCTCACTAGTCAAAGTAACCTCATATTTAGTTGTATGACTAAGTATATTTCTCTACTATGTATTTTACAACACTTTGTAGAACATTTGAAGAGCTAATTTATTATATTTGTACGCATCAAATGTTTTAAACGTCTGTTTTCCTTCAACTAACTGTTGTAACGCCTCATTAACCCCTACTAAATCGTTACTTTCAGTCAATATACCATACTCTCCGTCTTCTAAAACTTTTCTACAAGCCGGTATATCAGTTGAAAGACATTTCATTCCTAACGTCAATGCTTCAAGAAGTACCATTGACTGCCCTTCATAAAGGGAGGTTAACGCGAATATGTCACAATGTTTCATAAAACTAAAGGGATTGTAGATTTGACCTAACAAGCTAACCTGATTTTCCAAATCTAATTCTTTAATTTTCTGCTCTAAATGTTGTTTTTCTGGCCCTGATCCTATGATATAAAGGTGACTAGCTGGATTTTTTTGGATAAATAAACTAAAGGCTTCAATTAAGACCACTTGATTTTTTTCTTGGGACAGTCGACCTGTTGTCACAATGTTTATTTTATCCTTATCAGGAAACGCAACTAGCTCATCAGCTGCATTTAAAATGCCATCAATAAGTTGTGCTTTGGTCTCTGCTTTTTCCACCCATAACTCTTTTTCATCCCATTCAACTAACAAGAATTCTCTATTATGTGATGTTTTTACTGTTTTTAGGACATTCGCTTTAGGTAGCGCTTTGGCCAAGGTTGCTTTTTCCTTTAGACAGTCCTCAATAGATGTATAAACCAATACTTCCTGAGTTAAAAAGGTGATTTCTTCATGGGTTTTATTCTCTGCAATAACGATTTCTTCCATGATGGGTGACAAGATTAATTCTTCAAACTGAATCCACTGCGTTTTACCCGTTTCATCTAAAGACTCAAACCATCGACCACTTGCTGTTGTACACAAAGACTTGATATAGATTAAGTTCACTACACCTAGTTCTTTATCTATGCCTGTTACTTCAGGTTTTTGATAAGATTTAACAGAATGCGTACTGCTATTACTAAAGTAGTGTTCTAAAACTTCTTTTTTTAAGGGGCGATGTTGGATATCTTTGATTGTTCCTCGTCGTTCAAGATGATTGACTGTCAAGGCTAGTTTTCTAAAAGACATTATTTTTTTGCTTGGACGATTATCTTTTGTCCAGTTTAATTTTCTCGAATAAGTCATCTTGCCTTTAGGTAACCATCCCAACTGCTTTCCACCTAATTTTACACTTACGGACGTTTCTTCTTGCGTAACCACTTCAGAATCAATCTGAAGGTATATATTTTTAAGGGCGCCCGCATTAGATAATGGGTAACTGCCACTTAGTCCAATTGGTTCGGTAAATAAAAAATCATTCGAATTTGTATTTATTTTAGCAAAGTAACTCACTTCATTTTTAGACAACACTTTTGTTGGCTCTACTGTAACATCTTCGGCATTTATCCAACCAATATAAGTTTCATTTTGTGTGAATTTATAGTAGTCTTCATCATTGTAAGTAAACTTACCTAGTAGATTGATGTGAGACTTCTCAAAATGCCTAGATTGGCGATTTCCTAAAACCATATCAGGTCTAGAGGTACGGATAGTATGTTCTTTTTCTGGGTTAATAAGATGAGCATCTCTAAAGAATATCTCCGTCTCTAAGACTTCTTCTTTTACATCATCCACTTTTTTACCTAATATTTTATCTGGGTCAATCGTGTTAGTGGCATAAGTAAACTTATTAGCATCAGCGTATTTACTTAATTTTTCCTGGTTTACTTCTTTAATCGCCTCTGAAACGGATACGAGCTTATCATAACGGTGATATACGCTAAAAATTCCTTGTAAGTTCATTTTATGTATTTTACGTCCACTTACTTCTCTATCCTTATCCATCATCATGTCACTATGTAAATAACATACGTATTTATCAGATTTTGACCCTAAAATGTATTTACTCCAGTTTAAACTATACCCACTAAAATCTATCGCTACATCAAAGCGCTGGTTACCAAGTAAACGTCTGACTTCTCGCTCATACATCTCTGTAGGGTATTGGTCTATTTTGCCTTTTTTAACGCCGTGCATATGTAAGTTTAAATCACGATAACGCTCTTTTACAGTGTAATTAGCAATATCAAATCTGAATAAGAAAGAAATAGCTTCAGGTAGAAAAGACATATTTTTTATCTGGTCTGCTGTTCCGATATTATCAAGGAAACACACGACATCGTACTCATCAAAGTTGATATTTTCCATTAGATTGATAAAACTACTTGTAATACCATTACTTCTCATTCCACCCGGATATATCAGCAAGCGTTTTTTATTACTTGTTGGTTCAATAACTTTCATTTGAGGTGATACTTCTTGATTAAAGATTAGATCTACTACTCGTTTCGTCACCTGTCCGTCATCGTAAGAAACAAATTTCTCTTTAAAAGTCTCATAATTTTTTTGATAGATTTCTTGCTGTTCATCCATTGTTTCTAATTTTATAATCAGTTCTTCTATATTAAATGCAACAGGGCCAGGCAACTCTTCATATTCAAAGTATTTTCCTCGCTTGTTTGAATATAAGTCATCATCCCAACAGTAAAAGAAAATCGGCTTATCCGTTACTAAGTAATCAAAGAAAATACTTGAATAGTCTGTTACCAAGCAATCAACAATGCCCAACAAACGATTGGTATCAATTACATCTGGTATTAAGAAAGGAACAAGCGCTGGGTATTTTTTAGCTTCTTCATAAAGAAAAGGATGAACTTTGATCAACACGTTATAAGTCTCGCCAAACGTTTTTCTGACTAGACTCATTTCATGATGAATTTGAGCTACCTCATTTTTAGTCGCAGATAAGTTGCCACCTTTCCAAGTAGGCGTATAGAGTAAAATTTGCTTGCTTAAGTCAATTTCTACATTAAAATCAAATAGCGTCTTAAGTAAATGATCCACATTTTTCTTAAACGTTTGATCAATCCGTGGATAGCCATTTTCAATTATTTGTCCAGTGTAGTTTTCATGGAGACGGTAGCTCTTTACAAACATATCCGTTGTATGTTGATTTGGACTAATTAAATAATCTGCCATAAAGAAATTTCGCACAACATTTTTTGCATCGGCCGGGTTTCCTGGAATATCAAATCCCATCGTTTTAAGTGGTGTTCCATGCCACGTATTAATATAAGTTTGCTCTTTTTTTATCGTGACAAAGGGTTGAAAGGTGGAATTATTAATTAAAAATTCAGCTTTGGTCAACCATTTTAAATAATCTTCCGAATTACGAATAACAAACTTAACATTACTACGAGTTTTATATTGCTCCATCACTTTTTCTAATTCGACACTTGGTGTAATAACCCAAACATGAGTATATTTTAAATCTATATCCGTTTCTAATAAATGCTCAAAAACGGCAAAAGGAGAGTCCGTTAATGACTTTCCGTCACGGCTCTCATAAAGAATTGTATTTTTTTCGACTGCCTCTGACAGATAGTACTTCGTGTATTGATCAATTGTTTTTTTATGATAAGAAATTTTTGGTAAGACTGCGGGTCCGACCAATCTCATTCCTTTACTTACTACTCCCATGGTTTAGTCCTCTCTCTTATTCAGTATCACATTTGACACCTTTTCTGCTGCTTGGTTAGTTTCTAGTTTTGTAAATTTTTTTCTAAATTGTTGATAGTTTTTTACTTTAATGCTAGTAGGATTTAGCTTCCAGTCATTTAATTCACTCAATAATTCTTCTTTTGTTCTCACAAGTTTTCCAGGCACATTACCTTCCATCGGAAAATAAAAACCTCTCATCTCTTTTTCGTAACTCGCTTGATCAGGTATGAAAAAAAGCATTGGTTGATCAGTAATCGCATAGTCAAAAAAACAAGAAGAGTAATCTGTTATAAGTAAATCAGCTACTGCTAGCAGTTCGCTCATATCATAACCCACTGAAACATTTATTACTTTATCTTTGTACCTAGAAAAATCAAATTGTTGAGCGACTAAGTAATGCATTCGAACAAGGAGTATCGCCTCTTCTCCGACTTGCTTCACTATTTCTTCAAACGGAAATTCAGTCGAAAAAGCATATTTACCTTGCTCTCTCGTTTCTGTTTCTCGCCAAGTTGGCGCATACAAAATCAGTTTTTTATCTGATGGTAGCTGTTGTTTCAACCTTAAGTCTAGATTGATTGATGCATCGTTTCTTTTTCTTACTAAAATATCATTTCTTGGGTAACCAGCCTCAATCATTTCTCCTGAATAATCAAAGGCTTGTTTAAATACGCCTGTACAATAAGAATTTGGCGAAACGAGATAGTCCCATCTTTTAGACTCTTCTGAAAAAGACTGATCATATGTTTCTTTTGTATACCCTGGAATATTTACATTGGAAATATCTCGTCCTATTTTTTTCAAGGGTGTTCCATGCCACGTTTGGATATATTTAGTTTTTTTATTTTTAAAAAGCCATAGCGGCGTTCTTGTGTTAATTACCCAAGCACGTGCTCTTGGCATCGTCATAAACCATTTAAAAGAAAAGCGTGATACATAAGAAACCTTTTCTTTTCGAAAAGGTTTCTCACTTCCCTTACTAACACCCCATACAAGGGTGTAATCAGGGTATTTATCTTTCATCCACTCGTAAACTGCCCGTGGATTATCACTATACTGCGTTCCATGAAAACTCTCAAAATAGATGATTTTTTCATTGTGAAAGACGCCAATCCATTTAAATAGTTGTTTTATAATCGATTCAACAAATACTTTCATTTGATTGCTCCTTCAATTTTTAAATAAAGTCTACAAATCGAGCTCTAAATTTCATGTGGATGTGAGAGCCTATGACTAGCAAGAACATCACTACGAGCCAGAAAAAGATTGTCTCAACACCCTTCTCCCAAAACCATCCTTTAGAAAGGAAAGTGTCCCTAAATCCATCAATAATATAATAAATAGGATTTAGTTCTAACAGTCTAACAAACCATCTATGACTTGTTCCTCTAAACATTGTTTTAAAGTTCCAAATTGGGCCTGATATATAAAATAATAACCTTAAAATCGATTGTAGCATAATATGATAATCTCTTACTAAAACTGTAATTGTTGAATTTAAGACACCAAAGGCAAATAAGAAAGCAATCATACAAATGAAGTAATAGATATATTGGAACCAAAAAATGGTAGGATAAATGCCAAAACCAAACATCGTTCCAAGAAGTAGTATCATCATTGCTCGGTAGCTGACAAAATTACTCGTTATATTTACTAGTGGTAGGATACTCACCGGAAACTTCATTTTAGATACCATACCTACTTGGCGGTAAATACTATTAGATCCGCCTAAGATGGAACTATTGATAAAGAACCAGGCAATTATCCCGATTAACATCCACACAATAAATGGGACTCCGTCTACCTTTTTCCCTTGGTTAACCCCTAAACCAAATACCAGATAATAAATTCCGATTTGGATGGCTGGGTTTAAGAACTGCCAGACGAGCCCTAAATAATGACTTTGATAAGTTGCTTTTTCTTCGTATTTTGAGATACGACGAATAATGCCGAAATTATTAATTTGTTCTAAAATTATTGTTTTTACGTCATTCACGTTTAAAACTCTCCTTAATGTTCCCCATTTTTCCGATGCCAGCTAAGTGCTTTGAAAACAAATACTGGTAATTGAAAAATTCGGTAAAATCTTTTTGGGTTAACGCATGAGCGATATAACCATTCGAGATTTGTCTTAATAAAAAATTTTGGTGCTCGCTTAACTGATCCACTTATAACATCTAAGCTTCCCCCTACTGTTTGGTAGACAGTAGCTGTTAAAACAGACATGTTAGCTTGAAGCCACTCTTCTTGTTTGGGGCTTCCCATAGCAACAAATACGATATCTGTTTGCGCTTGATTCATCTTACTGACAATATCGTGATCATTCATTTTAGTGTAACCATCAATCCACCCTGCTATAACCACACCAGGGAAGTCTTTAACAATGTTTTCTGACGCTCGCTGGGCAACTTCCGGTTTCGCGCCTAACAAAAAGACTTTTTTTTGATGCTCAGAAGCAAAATTCAATACTTCTTCCATTACTTCAATCCCAGCAACTCTTGTTTTTATTTGCCCTTTTGTCCACTTAGAAATCTTCACTAATCCAATGCCATCTGGTATTTTGTGTGTTGACGCTTCAATAAATGATTTTACTTTGTCATTCTTTTCAGCCATTAACAAAATCTGCGGGTTAACACTGGTTAGGGTCATTTTTTTATTTTCTTCAAAATATAGTGGTAAATCACTTTTGATATCTGACATTGTCAAAATATCCACTGAGATACCTAAGATATTTTCTTGTTTATAGGTCATTTATGTCCATCCATTTTCTCTGCAATTTTATCTAGCAGTCGTGTTGTCGCATTCCCATCATTGTATGTATTCCATATGTCATTAAAGTTGGTTAAATCTTGTTCATTGCCTTTCACTTCAGAAACAACCTCTTCTACAGAATGGCATATCGGACTTGGTAAACTTTCTTTAATATTAGGCTGAAGTCCTATTTCTTTTTGATACTCCTTCTCATCGTACCAATAAAAAATTAATTTTCCATTTGGCTTAACCAGACTATAATCAAACGCAACAGAGGAATAATCCGTTATTAAAATATCTGCTTCCAGTAATAACTCATCAGCGGATACTTTAGAATCTAAAATTTCAATGCTCTCAAATGATTTTAAAGAATCATTTCGGCTTAAATCTACATGAGGGTGAGTTTTCACTTTTAACTCATACCCTGTTCCTAGTTGCTCCATTAATTTTATCATATCAAACACAATTTGTTGACTTTCTTTGTTGCGATAAGTTGGCAAATAAAGAAGTTGTACCTTTTCTTTCGTTTGATTTTTCTTGGTAGCTACTTCAAATAAATAATCCGTTCTTGGAAATCCAGTATAGCAAATCTGTGAAGGATCAGCTCCATAACTCCTTTGAAAGACCTCTCCCATCGCTTTTGAAGCAACAACAAAGTAATCAAAACAATCATAAACTCGTTTGAAGCGCTCTTGATCACTTTTTAACCTAGACTTACTTTGGTTATCCTCTAAGCCAAATTGTTTTATTGCACCCGTAGCATGCCATAATTGAAAGAAACTTTGTTGGTGTCTTTTTTTTATGTCACCTAAAAAGGCAAAGTAATTATCCGCAATTACTATCTGACTCTCACTGACGGCCTTCACTGTTTCTTTTAAGCCAGTGTAACTGTTTATGTTGTGAACCGTTAACCCTGTCTCTTGCAGCTTAGAGGCTTCGTGAGTCATATTTTTTGTAAAGCAAATGGTTACCAAATAATGTTCGCTTAACTTTTTAATCAAGTTATGATCATTATTAGGAAAACTTAACAGGTAAACAACTTGGCTTTTTAACGCTTTTTGACTATTTTTTTTAGATAATCGTTTGATATTATAAGAGTAAACTTTTTTCAGCTGACTAACTATTCGTTGTTTCATAACTTGTTATCCTAAAAGAACTCACCTGACTTGTTAACTTTGGATTCTCTTGAACTAGGATTGCATTATCGTCCTTAGCTATTATAGAAGAGAAAGCTCGCCCACTTAAGTGTAGGTAACCAAATAGCATCATAGAAAGGAGCATCATTAACAAGACGAGTTTAGTTAATCCTGACATTTTCCCAATTGCTGGGCCCTTTAAGGCTGACTCATCATGATTTCTTTCTACTGCTAATTTTTTTAGTTCTTCTTCATTAAATTCTCTCTGCTTCACTTTGTAATCTTCTTGATATTTTTTCTTATCAGCAGCATTTTGTTTTCTAAACCATTTAATAAAGTCATTATAATGTTCTACAACTTCTGCCGTTTCTCCGTACTCTCTTAATTCACCATAATGAATCCAAGCTACTTTGTCACATAATTTTTCAATTTGTGTTAAGGAGTGGGAAACAAAAAATATTGTTTTCCCTTCTGATTTAAACTGTAAAATACGTTCTACACATTTCTGATAGAAAGTATCATCTCCTACTGAAAGAGCCTCATCAATAATCAGTACGTCTGGATTATTGTGTACAGCAATTGAAAAGCCCAAACGGGAGCGCATCCCGCTTGAATAATTTTTTACAGGTTGATCTATAAAATCCCCTAAATCAGCAAAGGCTTTAATATCCTCCATCATGTCATCAATCTCTTCATTAGTGAAACCACTCATTAGACATTTTAAACGAATATTTTCTTTCCCAGTTAATTGAGGTTTTAACCCTGCTCCAATAGCAATGATAGAGGTTTCTCCATCAATCATCATTTGCCCAGTTGTCTGAGGTATAATACCTGCTAAGATATTAGATAAAGTTGATTTACCCGAACCGTTAATTCCGATTAGACCCACTGCCTCACCGGCATAAACATTCAGGTCAATACCTTTTAGCCCCCAAAAATGTGGAACACTTTTTTCTGAAAATTTAAATAATGCTCTAATTTTATCAGATTTTTTCTTATATAAATCATATTCTTTTGTGATCATCGTTAATTGAACTTTTATATTATCTTCTTGCTTCAAAGTTGTCTCATCCTATCTTTGTATCATTGAAACCTCATAGAGATTTTACACTAAAATACAATATTTTTCAAAAATACTAAAGAATTTTATAAGATTCTTAGTTTTTATAACCAAAAAAAGGAAAGGGTTCAAACCAATTAATCGTTTATCCTTTCCTTTCTTCTATTTTAATTAATAACTGCCATTCCGTCCTCTGGAAGAGTTTCTGGTGCAACAACACCATCTGTCTCATACTTATATCCAGCTTCATCTCGTTGGTCTTTTTTATCTAGCCCAAGAGATACTCTCAGTTTATGAGAAATGTAATCGATGCTGTCTTGGTGTAGTCCAACCATACTGATAGACTCTCCAAATGGTGCGTAGTCAAATCCAACCCATGAAAAAGCATAAGAATTAAACTTATAATCTTTTGTCAGACCAGATTGGGCTACAGATAATATCTTGTTTGATGGCATATCAGTTTTGATATGTCCATCTAGAGCTTCTAGTATACTCTTATACTTAGCAATCGTTCCTACATCCATTGCTTTTTTCGCAATAGCTTCTAGCACTTGTTGTTGCCTTTTACCACGTTCGATATCGTTATCTACATAACGAGTTCTTGAGAAAGCTAAGGCTTCTTCCCCATTTAATACATGTTTTCCTTCTTTTAACTCTACTACTTTTTCACCCTTTGAGTTTTGTTCAGTCAAGGTGAATGGCACATCAATTTCCACACCACCTAAAGCATCTACGATGTTATTAAAGGCTTGGAAATCTGCTGTTGCATAATAGTTAATCGGTACGTTTAATAAATTTTCTACAGAATCAATTGTCGAGTCAATTCCTCCATATGAAAAGGCAGCATTGATTTTGTCTTTCCCAACGAATTCTTTTGATTCAATTTTAGTATATGTATCACGAGGAATACTTGTCATACTTACTAATTCTTCTGTCGGATTGATTGTTAATAGTAACATTGAATCTGTTCTTGCACTTCCTAGCTCACGTTCACTGTTATCATCTAATCCTAAAATCAATATAGATATCGGATCTTTTTGGATATCTATTTTATCATTTTGAACCGACTTAGATGTTCTTGGTGCATACGACTTGTTCAAGAAATCATTTGTATCCATTAATCCTTTAACAAAGTAAACAACGCCTCCAAGAATAGCCAATAATAGGGCAATAAATATTCCTTTACCAACTGTCATCCAGATATTACTTTTTTTTGTTCTTATGTGCTTTCTTCTTTTAAGTTGACTAGAATCTTGTTCATACTGATAATCAATTGTTAGTTGATCATCATCTTTTCTCTTACTTCTTCTCTTATCATCTGTCACATTCAAAACTCCTACATCTTCAATTATTCTTAGATAGTATAACATAGCGTATCTATCAAAAATAGATAATATCCATTTTTTTAACTATTTTAAGAAATTCCTAACTAATTTCCACATTGTTTAGCACCTCAATCTCGTGTATAATGATTGGTGAATTGTGAAAGTAGGTAAATATTATATGGAATTCATTTTAAAAATAGCCTTTCGTTTATTTTTAACAATGATCCTAGCTTTACTAATTACTCCTTTAATAAAAAAGCTATCCTTTAAAATTGGTGCAGTTGATAAACCTAATGCCAGAAGGATCAATACAGTCTCTATGCCTACTGCTGGTGGGTTAGCTATCTATATTGCTTTTTCTCTTTCAATCCTTTTTTTATTTCCGGATTTAATTCCTTTTAGATATGGTTTAAATTTGGTCATCTCTTCTGGGATTGTGGTTATAACTGGTTTAATAGATGACATTTTCGAATTAAAGCCAAGACAAAAATTAATTGGCGTTGTTCTTGCAGCTCTTTATGTTTGTTTTGTTTTCGATATTACAGTCAGTACAATTACTCTACCTCATATTGGACTCATTCCATTAGATTGGTTAAGTTATCCAATTACAGTCCTTTGGATTGTGGGACTAACAAATGCAATTAATTTAGTCGATGGTTTGGATGGTTTAGCATCTGGTATTTCAATTATTGCTTTAACAACAATTGGAATTGTTGGGTACATTGCTTCTTCTACAGGGGCTGTTCAACTACAAGTGCCACTAGCTATTTTTATTTTATTAATGAGCGTGCTAGGGTTTTTCCCTTTTAATTTCTATCCAGCAAAAATTTTTTTAGGAGACACAGGGGCTTTACTTCTTGGCTTTTTAATTTCTGTTCTTTCTATACAGGGACTTAAAAATGCCACATTTATCACCTTGATTACACCTTTAATTATTTTAGGTGTTCCTATTACAGATACTTTGTTTGCGATGATTAGAAGGCGACTTAATAAACGTCCCATCTCTTCTGCTGATAAAATGCATTTACATCATCGTCTTATTTCACTTGGATTTACTCACCGAGGAGCGGTTTTGACGATTTACTGTTTAGCACTTATTTTTTCTATAATCGCCTTACTTTATATGTTTACTAATACGTTGGCAACCGTTTTATTAACCATAGCTTGTTTGTTCGGTTTACAAATATTTATTGAAATGATTGGATTAACAGGTGTTGAACGACAACCACTGTTAAACGCTCTTAAATTTATTGGGAATAAAGCATATCGCAAAGAGATTCTTGAAAAAAGAAAAACCAAATAAATTAGAAAAGCCTGACTTAATTGTCAGGCTTTTCTAATTTATTTGGTATTTTCTTTTCAATATAGTCTCCAAGAACACTACGTTTCTGCTTGATTTCTCCATACAAACACTTCTCCATTGTCACATTCATGATTCCACCGATTATAATTAAGGTCGCTGCAACATTAAGCCATAAAATGAAGAAAATCACACTTCCTATAAGACCATAGCTATTGATTCTTTTAGAAAAATAGGTAATATAAATTCCGTAAAACTGCGTTACTCCCATCCAACAAAGGGTGGTAAAAAGAGAACCTGGAATAATTGTTTTAAAATGAATTTTAGCACTAGGAACAAAATAGTATAGCATTAAAAGGGTCATAAAAAGCACAGCAGATGTAACAGGCCATTTCAATGCCTTAAATGTGGTTAGTATCTCTTCTGGCTGTCCAAATATTGGTAATGCGTATTCTAATATTGTTTGACCAAATCCTATTATTAACAATAATAAAACAATGGCAAAGATAAGAATAAACACCATAAAAAAAGAAAATAATCGACGGATAAATTGAAATCTCTCTCGCCTAACTCCATATGCTTTGTCCAAGCTAATACGAATTGCATTAATTCCTTTACTCATTGCCCAAAAGGTACCTATTGCTGATATTGAAAGTAACCCACCATTACTTTTTTCAAGTAAGTTACCGATGATATCTTTCATTACAGTTGTATAGATAGCTGGGGGTAATAATTCTTTGATGTAAGGCAAAACACTTTCTTTACTCACGTTTAAATACGGTAGAATATTTCCTAATGCAATTAGCAACGGGAAAAAAGAAAGAAGTAAATAATACGTAATGACAATTGCATAAATATTTACCTCTGCCTGTTGAAAGGTATCAAAAAATGTTTTAAAAGACTCTTTCCAACTAGGTCTTTTCTTTTCCTGCTGCTTCATATAGTTACTCCTCGTTTAGTCTTGTAAAGTTAAAATCTTTGGACCTTCTTTAGTAATCGCTAGCGTATGCTCATACTGACAAGATAATCCGCCATCTTTTGTACGTGCTGTCCAACCATTATTATCCATCTTCATTTGCCAAGTTCCTGTATTTACCATTGGTTCAATCGTAATAACCATACCTTCTTTTAAACGCAGACCTTTCCCCTTTTCACCGTAGTGAGGTACTTGAGGTCCTTCATGGATAGTTGGCCCTATTCCATGACCTATGAAGTCTCTGACAACTGAAAGGTTCTCACCTTCTACATATGTTTGAATCGCATGACCTATGTCTCCAATGCGATTACCTACTTGAGCCTGTTCAATTCCTAAATATAATGCTTTTTTTGTTACTTCCATTAACTTGTCGATTTCTGGTGTTGATTTTCCAACAACATATGACCAACAAGAGTCAGACATAGCACCTTTATAATCCACACACATGTCAACCTTGATTAGATCGCCATCTTTTAAAATATCTTTACGTGGAAATCCATGACAAATTTCATCATTTACACTACAACAAGTTGCGTATTTATAGCCTTCGAAACCAATTTGTGCAGCAATGGCATTGTTTTTCTTTATAATGTCATGAGCAAATAATTCGATATCCCAACTTGTAATGCCAGGTTTGATAAAGTCACGTAATCCACGATGAACACTTGCTAAAATAGCGCCTGAATCAGCCATCATTTCTATTTCTCTTGATGATTTTAATGTAATCATTTCTATTTCCCTACTTTCACTTAAATTGCATTCTCATTTTAGCACAATCCACTTAATACGCCAAATTACTTCTAGTGACTTCTTTAGCTGAATTTCATTGAAAAAAGCAATTTTTTTGGTATAATTTGAATAGGTTTAATTATGAAAGGGGTTTTTTTGGTGACTGTTGCTAAAATCGTTTATGCTAGCTTGACTGGTAATACGGAAGAAATTGCAGATATCGTTGCTGAAGCTTTGGAATCACACGGTATTGATGTTGAGGTCAACGAATGTACCCAAGTAGATGCAGCAGACTTTTTAGAAGCTGATATTTGTATTGTCGCTTCTTACACATACGATGATGTTTTATTACCCGATGAAATGATTGATTTTCACGAGGATCTATTAGATCTTGATTTAACTGGTAAAACATATGGTGTCGTTGGTAGCGGAGACACATTTTATCCTTACTTTTGTCAGGTAGTTGACCAGTTTGATAAAGCTTTTGCTTCTGTTGGTGCTACTAAAGGAGCTCAATCAGTTAAGGTAGAATTAGCGCCCGAAGAACAAGATATTGTTGCGCTTCAATCATTTGTGAAAATTTTAGTTGAAAAGAGCAAAATGAATTAAACACAAAAAATTCCGTATCTAACTAATACGGAATTTTTTGTGTTTAATTCATCTAAAAATAGTTCTTTTTATGAACTAACATCTAATCAACATTTACGATTACATCGTAATCGTAAATGTTGGATTTCGTTTAATTGACTTGTTCACGATTTTTAAAATACTAACTACTTCTTCAGTTGTCGGATGTATTCTCTCACTTGTCGCTAATGATGCTAAGCCAGTTGCCGCAATCCAATTACCTAAAAAAGCTGTATTTAGTTCTGCTTCAGAGACATTTTGGTATAATTCTGACTCTTTCGCCTTCTCAATAAACATTTCTAATCCAAATTCATTTAACAATTGACCACCCGCATGGTCTTCAACAAACAAAGCACGGAATAACATTTTTTCTTTTCTAGCAAATTCTACATAATTTAAAGTTAAGTCAATAATCGGATCTCCTGAAACTTCCTTGTTAAAAACTTCATTCCTTAAATAGTCTTCAACTTCTTCAAAAAAAGCTTCTCTTAATTCTTCCATATTTCTAAATTCTAAATAAATCGGTTGTGTCGAACTTTTCATCTTACTGGCAATATTTCTCGCTGTAAATCCAGAAAAGCCTTCTGTCGCAACAACTTCATGAGTAGCATTTAAAATATGTTCTCTTGTGATTGTTTTTTTCCTAGCCATAAGACACCCACCTTTTTAGTTTATATTTTTTTTGTTGCTTCGTAAAAAAGCAACATGAATAAAAAACTTTTTTGTTTTTCTATTTCATATTAATTGTATCATGTATTTCTAATAATACAAATATTTTCCTCCTGCTATCTGTCATTTTAAAAAAAAATTAAGGTTTTTTTTAATACTTTTCAAAGTCCATCTAATTGATATAAGCCTACCCTTATGCTACTATTTACTCAAAGAAAACTATTAGGAGGAATTTATTTATGACTTTACCAAACTTTGATACGTTATTAAAAAAATACGCTAAACTCATTACTGAGGTTGGAATCAATGTCCAAAAAAACCATACTGTTGTTCTTCAAATACAAGTAGAACAAGCTCCTTTAGCTCGCCATATTGTTGAAGAAGCATACAAAGCAGGTGCCAAACAAGTTATTGTTCAATGGACAGATGATTTTATTAGTCGCCAAATGTTCATAAACGCTGACCAAGAAATCATTGAAACAGTTCCCCAATATAAAATTGATGAGATGAATGATTGGGTTGAAAAAGGAGCTAGCCGAATTAGTATTGTCTCTCAAAATCCTGATGCCTTTTCCGGTGTCGACAATGATCGTCTCTCTACTTTTCAATCTGTAATGGGTAAAGCAATGATGCCACTTCGACAAGCGACCCAAGCAAATAAAGTAAGTTGGGTAGTTGCTGCTGCTGCTGGTAGTGATTGGGCAAAAAAAGTTTTCCCTGAACTTTCTACTAATGAAGAACAAGTAGACGCCTTATGGGATTCTATCTTTAAAACAACTCGAATTTATGAAACTGATCCAGTTGCTGCTTGGGTCGCTCATGATAAATTATTAGAAGAAAAAGCGGCAGAATTAAACGCTGAACAATTTTACTCTCTACATTATACTGCTCCTGGAACTGATTTGATTATTGGGTTACCTGAAAACCATCACTGGGAAGGTGCTGGTAGTATAAATGCTCGTGGGGAACGCTTTATGGCAAATATGCCTACTGAGGAAGTCTTTACAGCTCCTGACAACCGACGTATTGATGGCGTTATTGTTAGTACTAAGCCTTTAAGCTACTCTGGAAATACTTTGGAAAACATGACTTTTACATTTAAAGACGGTAAAGTTGTTGATGTTAAAGCTGAAAAAGGCGAAGAGGTTTTAAAAAAATTGCTTGAAACAGATGATGGTGCTAAGAGCTTAGGAGAAGTTGCGTTAGTTCCTGATAGTTCTCAGATTTCACAGTCTGGTCTAACTTTCTTTAATACTTTATTTGATGAAAATGCTTCTAACCATTTAGCACTTGGTTCGGCTTATGCCTTTAATATTCAAGGCGGAACTGAGATGAGTGAAGAAGAATTAGAAGCTGCTGGTCTTAATCGTAGTCAAACACATGTTGATTTCATGGTCGGTTCAAACCAAATGAATATTGATGGTATAAAAAAAGATGGAACTCGTGTCCCTGTTTTCAGAAATGGCGAATGGGCATAAATTAATAAAAAGGCGTCAAAATCATAACAATGATTTTGACGCCTTTTTTACTATTAAGAAACGTCCCCGATACGATTTGAACGTACGACACCTGCCTTAGGAGGGCAGTGCTCTATCCAGCTGAGCTACGAGGACCAGTAAACTACAACTCTACCGCTACTATTCTAGAACTTTGCCACCATTATGTCAATAAGAAAAAATAACCCGACCTTTAAAGGACTTGGAAAGTTCTACTCCAAGTCGTTTCACTTATTATTGTTCTGTATTTATTCTACGATGTAACTCTATGATTTCAATAGCTAACTCTTTAAAAGAAATTGCCGTCATCAAGTGATCCTGGCTATGAACAGTCAATAGTGTAACAGTCATATCTTCTCCCTGAGCCTCTTTTGTTAATAGCTCTGTCTGAGAGTGATGAGCTAAAATCAATGAATCATCCGCTGACTTTATTTTTTTATCTGCTAAATAAAAGTTACCTTCCTTAGCTGCTTGGATCGCTTCCATTGCTTCATTCTTTGCATTTCCTGCATTCATAATCAATCCCATGATTGATTCTAAATTTTGTTCTTTCATTCTTGTAATTCCCCCTTTAACATCATTTTATTAGTCTCAATCTTTATTTTGTTTTTTAAAATCTAACCAGTATAGAAATAAACCTCCAGGTAATACAAAGCCAATCATTAGAAGTAAAACACTTGTTAAATTGCGCTCTGAAAAAATGATAGCTATCATGACTAGTATCAATACAAGGATAGAAATAATTTCACTTTTATCTATTTTTTTTCGTCTATTTATTTTCTTTTCAATCACGAAATCACACTCTCTTATTTTATATCTTGAGAGTATTATATCTAAAAAGAAGTCACCAATTATTAATAATGGATGTTTTATTTCTTAAGTTTTATTAAGTCCAATAACATAAGGTAACAAACATTACAAACCATGTAATGTTTGTTACCTTATGTACACTTCTCTCTTTTATTACTCTGATTGCACACTCATAAGGTCGCCTACTTCCAACTGGCTCCTTTATTCTTGTTTCGGTTTGTTCTATTTTTTTTCTTCTTTTTCTTAGGTTCTTCTGATTTTGATTCTTTTAATTTTACTGTTAGTTCACCGCTTTTAGATTGAACTGGTTTTATTTTTTTAGGTTCTTTTTTGGGCTCTTTTTTTAATAAGTTTTCTTCTGGTTCACTTTCAATTCTTTCATCCACTAATTGGCCGTGACTAACAAAGACTTCTAACAACTCTTTATTTAAGCTATTAGTTATTTTTCTTAAAATCCTAACATCCCGGTCGTTGATTAAACTTATTACTTCTCCAGCCTTCCCCATTCTACCTACACGACCTGAACGGTGAATATAATTTTCTGCATGAAGTGCTAGGTCATATTGAACTACGTAATGAAGATTGGAAAAATCTAACCCTCTTGCTCCGATATCAGTTGTTAAAAGCAAATCAACTTTATTATTTTCAAAATCTTCAATTGCTTTTTTTCTCTCTGTTTGATGCTGATCAGAAGCAAGAGTTCTATGTTTTATTCCAAGGAAATCTAAACGTTCTGATGCAGCTCCCAGTTCACTAAGTTGATTAAAAAAAACTAACGCTTTAAAACCATCAACATGAGCTAATCGTCTCAATGTATCTGAACGTTTTCTAGTTGGTGTAATAATATATGAGTGTTTAGTCTCACCCTTAGTATCATCGACTTCGGTAACATCCACCACTTCTGGAGTCATTCTAAACAAATTATCAATTTCAGGTAAAATAACTTGTCCAGTTGCTGATACAGCAACTATTTGAGTATCTGCTAATACAGTTTTCATAACACTTTTAGTCGCATTGTAATCCTCCTGAGCAACCAAATCATCGACTTCATCTAATACTAGTGTATTAATCAAATGAGCTTTAATTTTTTTTGCTTTGATTAGCTCCAATACACGTCCAGGTGTCCCTACTAACACTTCTGGTCGTTTTTTTAGTCGGTCTATTTGACGACTTATATTAGCCCCACCAATAATAGTTTGGATTTTTAAATCTAGCGGTTTAATCCATTCTCTCGTTACTTCGGCAACTTGTGATGCCAATTCTTGAGACGGAAGTAAAATCAATAACTGATTTCCCTCTCCCTTTTTTACTCGTTGCATCAAAGGCAAAAGATAAGCTAATGTTTTTCCAGATCCTGTGGGTGAAATACCTAGGACACTTTTACCTTCTTTTAGAGGTGTATACATTTTTTCTTGGATCATTGAAGGTTGTTTAAAGTTTTCTGTTTCCCATTTTTCTTGCCATTCAGTTGGTAAATTTTCTATCATTCTCATAACTGTTGCTCCTAATTTTTATTTATCTGCATCAAAAATGATGTCAGTTTGTTTTCGTAATGATTCCATCACTCGGTGAACTTCTTTAGCTAGTTGCATCCAATCTTGATATCTTTTTTGCTCTTTAACGCTCATTGGATTATTAATCACTTCACTAAAGGCAAGAGCTTCCTCGATCATAGGGTTTTCTGTATTTTCTTCTGCATAACTTAATTCAATTAATTCTTTATTTTCACGTTTTTTTACTTTAATTTCTTGTATAGAATTAATAGCATCTAAGCAAATAGTGCTATCACTTAAATAGATTTCAGAAGGTAAATAACTATCTGCATTTTTCCCCGTCATCATCGTAACATCAAAGCCGTCATATCTAAAAATCATGGTTCCTAAACCATCTACTCCTGTTGGCAATTTTTGGTTGAAATAAAAACTTTCCTTAGGTTCACCAAACCAACTAATTGCTGTATACACAAGGTAAACACCCAAATCCATCAAGGCTCCACCAGAATATTTAGGTGAAAAGATATTCGGCTCTTCTCCTCGTAACACTGCATTATAGCGAGATGAGTACTTCATAAAATTTAAATTGGCTCCTAAGATGTCTTTTCTGTTTTTTAAAAGAACTGACACGCGTTCAAAGTTTTCCTCATGGATATGTCTTGCTGCTTCAAAATAAAAAACCTCTTTATCTTCTGCAAGATTTATTAATTCTTCTAATTCTGCTAATTTGGACACAGCAGGTTTTTCAACAATAACATGCTTCCCTGCTTCAATGGCACCTTTAGCTTGTTCATAATGTAAACTGTTAGGAGAAGCTATATAAATAACATCTATTTCATCTAAACGAAAAAATTCCACAAGATTGGTTGATGGTATAACACTTTCAGCATTTGGATACTTGCTTGCAAACTTTTTGGCTTTCTCTTCATTTCGCGAATAGACTGCCGTTAGTTGATATTCTCCACTCGCTATTGCTGCGCCTACAAATTCGTGAGTAATCCAATTTGTTCCTATAATTCCTAATTTTAACATGATTTTATCAACCTCTCTTATCTTTACAACAATTCGAATGGGACTTGGGATTTAATTTGCACATCACTAGGTGTCACTGAGCAATTGTAAGCTAAAACTTCTAAGCCGTCTGCTATACCTCTTTCAATAGCCACTTGTAGTTCTGGTTGCATCTCTTTATTAATGGTTGCTACTTGAATTGTTTCAAATTGAACCACAAATAAAACGGCTCTTAAATAACCATCTTCTTTGGCATCGATTAATGTTTCTACATGCTTTAATCCTCTAAGCGTTGGGGCATCAGGAAATGAGCCAATCAGATTATGTTCCAATGTCATCCCTTTAACTTCAACTAGTAATTTTTCTCCCAAATCTGTCTCAATCAAAAAATCAATTCGCGAGTCCTTATAAGTAAATTCTCTTCTTATATGGGTCACGTTGCCCTTTAGTATAGCAAATTTTATCAAATTTTGCTGAAGTCCTTCTTCCACTAAACGATTTGGAAGTTGGCTATCTATATTAAACCAAGCTTGATTCTTTTTAACGGCAACCAGATCATACTTTGTTTTTCGTGTCGGTTTATCTTGAAAGTTAACAGCTACTTTAGCCCCTTGAATAAATAATTCAATTCCTCGACCAGTGTTTTTAACATGGGTAGTAATTTCTTCCCCGTCATCCTTTGTACAGATTGCTATAAAACGATTCGGTCTTTCTTGGAAAGTCACTATTTCAATTGCCTCATATTTTGCCATTTCCTTCTCCTCACTTTTCTTCTTTAGAGTATAACACGATGCAATGAAAAATAACTGATCAATAAATCATTTTACTGATGTTTATTTTTTATCACCCTACTTATTGAAAGCGTTTAATATATTTTTAGGTAATGTCCCTTTTTTTGACGATTATTCGGTATACTTGAGTTAATTAATTGAAAGGAGCTGTTTTATTAATGATTGTAGGAAGCCGTCGACCTAGTCGATTAATTATCGACAGGAGTGCTATTAAAGAGAATATCAAAAGAGAGCAACATCGATTAGGAGAGGACGTTAAAATTTTTGCAGTTCTCAAAGCAAACGCATATGGCATGGGAACACTTGAAGTTGCCAAAATTGCTCAAGAGAGTGGTGTTACTGGATTTTGTGTCGCAATTTTCGATGAGGCTTTAGCCCTAAGAGAAGCTGGTTTTTCCGAACCCCTATTAGTGATGAGTGTCACTGATGTAGCCTATGCAAAACTGGCTAGTGATCTAAACATTTCTCTAACAATGCCATCTGTAGCTTGGTTAGAGCAAGTATCTCGTCTTACACTTGAGCAGCCACTGAATATTCATGTCAAACTTGATACTGGAATGGGGAGAATCGGATTAATTGATGACTGTGATATAAAAAAAAGCTTGGCACTTTTTGAAACCCATTCGATGCTAGCTTTAGAAGGGTTGTTTATGCATTTTGCTAAAGCTGATTCCGAGGATATGGCTCATTTCAACTTACAAAAAGAACGCTTTACACGAATGAAAAAATTTTTCCCAGATGATATTAAGTACATCCACACCTCAAATTCTGCTGCAGTTATTTTTAGAGATGCCTGGGGTTCTAATATGGTGCGGTTTGGTTTTGGTCTTTATGGCATGAATCCTACAGGTAAGGATTTAGTTATGCCGTACCCTGTGGCAGATGCACTATCTATAGAAACTGCTCTGACTCATATTAAGCAACTTGATAAAGGGGAATCTGTTAGCTACGGAGCTACCTACTATACTTCGTCTAATGAATGGATAGGAACACTACCAATTGGCTATGGTGATGGTTTTTCCAGAGGTTTTCAAGGGTTTGAAGTTCTAATTGATGGAGAAAAGGCTCCTATTATAGGAAGAATGTGTATGGATCAATGCATGATTAGACTATCAAAAGAATATCCCGTTGGCACTAAAGTAACCATTGTCGGAAAAAATGGCGATAAAGTTAATACCTTACAAGACGTGGCTGATCATCTCGATACAATTTGTGCCGAAATTCTCTGCCGATTCACAGACCGAATGCCCCGAGAATATATTAATTAAATCACCTATACATCTAAAGTTGTAAAAATATTTCCTTCTAAAGTCAATATTAATTTTTCCCATTTAACTTCATAATGAGGTTTATTAGAAAAAACGTGGAGGAGAGTTTTGGAGAAATGAAGGAAGGACTTATTGCATTGTTTTTGTTGGTTGTCGTTGGAACATCTGCTTTTTATGCATATGAAAGCAACCATCGGACAGAAGAATATTACACCATAATAAATACTGAAGGTAAAAACGTCACCTTACAATCAGAAAACGGTGAAACTTATAGCCGTTATCGCTATAAGCTTGAAAGCTTTAAAAAGGCTGATTCATCAAAAAAAATAGAGTTTGATTCTTTAGATGATAAACAACTGAAAAAAGATAGTTATTTTAAAATCACTTATAATCAGAAAGACGGCGTGACCTTGTTAGAGGAAGTAACAGATATTCCTTCTGGTATTAAATCAAAATTAGATTCTTTATAATGTAAGTACCGATTTTTATAACTTACATTAACTACTTTGCTATGATAAACTTTACTCATTAATAACCTAAGGAGGGCTGCGCCATGTACAATCATTACGGGGAGTTAGCAACTACAGTCTACGAAATAACCAAACCGGTTGGTACTTCTCTTAATGGAGACATTGACTATTACTCCAAAAGATTAGAAAGAATCACTGGTACCATCCTTGAAGCAGGGGTTGGTAGTGGTCGTATGTTAATTCCTCTACTTGAAGATGGCTTATCTGTTGAAGGCATCGATCAATCAGAAGAAATGTTAGCTGCTTGCCGACTAAATCTAAATAAACAAGGTCTCGAAGCTTGTCTTCACCATGGTGATTTAGCTACGTTCTTTCTTGGTGATAACCAATTTGAAGCTATCATCGTTCCTACTGCGACTTTTTGTCTAATCCAAACAGAGAAATTAGCCTATCAAGTTTTAGAAAATTTTTACCGCCACTTAGTAACTGGTGGAAAAGTAATCATTGATTTAGATTTACCATTTTATCCTGAATTAGGTGAATCTTCCATTACTAGCTTTTCTTTAAATGATAACAATTTTATTACCTATGAGCAAAAAATAGTAGAAATCGATTGGCTCAAACAACAAACAGTATCTCATTTAACTTATTCCAAGTGGGTTGATGGTGTTTTAGTCAAAACTGAATTACAACAATTTTTACTTCGTTGGTATGGTATCAATGAATTTAAGCTCATGTTAGAGAGTGTTGGTTTTAAAGATATAAGTATCTCTTCTGACTATGACCACAATATTTATCCTATTGACAGCAACCAAACAATCACTTTTGAAGCTTATAAATAAAAGGTGCCACCAAGCTATTTATTCT
>CBCPLQ010000012.1:0-81709 GCA_965119435.1 uncultured Vagococcus sp.
TTATTCTTGGTGACACCTTTTTAACTTGTTACTCTGCTTCTTCTTGGAATTGACTGTTGTAAAGTTTTTCATAAAAACCTTTTTTAGCTATCAAGGTCTCATGATCACCTTGTTCGATGATTTGACCTTGATCCATAACAAGAATTAAGTCAGCATCCCGAATTGTCGACAAGCGGTGAGCAATAACAAAACTTGTTCTACCTTCCATCACTCGATCCATTGCCTTTTGAATCAATCCTTCTAATCTCGTATCGACAGAACTAGTTGCCTCGTCTAAAATTAAAATTTTGGGATCTGAGATAACCGCTCGAGCAATAGTTAACAATTGTTTTTGTCCAAGTGAGACATTATCTCCCTCTTCATTGATTGCCATATTATACCCATCTGGCATGGTGCGGATAAAATGATCCACATTTGCTGTTTTAGCAGCATCAACGACTTCATAATCTGTCGCATCAAGTTTCCCAAAACGAATGTTTTCAGAAATTGTATCATTATATAGCCAAGCATCTTGAAGTACCATGCCAAATAACGAACGAACATCGCTTCTATTCATCGCTTTTGTATCCACACCATCAATTTTAATCGATCCTTCTGTTACATCATAAAAACGCATTAGTAAATTGATTAAGGTTGTTTTACCTGCACCCGTTGGACCAACCACTGCCACTGTTTGACCACTTTTAACTTCAATGTTTAAGTTCTGGATCAATGGTTTTTCAGGGTTGTAACTAAACGACACATTTTCAAATGTAACGTTCCCTTCAATTGTTTCAGGTAATGGAATATCTTGTTCGTTTAGTACATCCTCAGGTTCATCCATAATTTCAAAAACACGTTTGGTAGCTGCTGAAGCACTTTGAATCACGGATGACAATTGAGTAATTTGTCCCATTGGTTGACTCACTTGCCAAACATACTGAATAAAGGCTTGTAAATTACCTAACAGTAAGACACCTTGAATGATATAGTATGACCCTAAAATAGATACACCAATGTAAGCACTGTAAGCCGTTAAGTTCACTAAAGGCATCATTAGTCCTGATAAAGCCGCTGCTCTAAAGCCATTTTTAGCTAATCTACTATTAACTTCTTCGAAATCAGCTAACGTTTTTTCTTCTCGACCGTATAGTTTCAAAATATTAAATCCTGTTAAATTCTCTTGAACGAATCCATTTAAATCACCTAAAGAATCCTGTTGTTTCTTAAAATATTTTTGTGATATATTTACCACAATTTTAGAAATGATGATTGATAAAGGAATGATGATGATTACGACCATAGCTAGTTTAACATTAATCATAAGCATAGCTACAATTGCTACGATTATCCCTAAGACTGCATTTATAATAGCAATGAAGCTCTGCTGCATAGCATTACTAACCGCATCTACATCATTAGTCACACGGGATAAAACGTCTCCAAATTGATTTTTATCAAAATAAGAAACAGGTAATCGATTGATTTTTCTATCTAGATCCTGCCTTAAATCACGCATCGAATGTTGTACCACGTTTGTCATGAACATTTGTGCTAAAAAGCTAGCAATACTATATATGGCTCCAATAATTAATAATACGACTAATACTTTTCCAATATAAGTAAAGTCAACACCTTCACCATTTTTAATGTTTTGAGCAATGCGTGTTGTTGGTAAACCTGTCACCCATGGTAAAATACCATTCATCACAATCGCAATGATTGTCATAAAAATAGCTGAGAAAAAGTGACTCTTATAAGGAGAGATGTAGGCATAAAGTCTTTTTAGTGACCCTGTTGATTTTTTCATGCTAACTCCTCCTCTGTTAATTGAGATGAGGCAATATCATAATAGATAGAGCATGTTTTTAATAACTCTTGATGGGTTCCTATCCCTATCACATCACCTTCATTTAATACCACAATTTTATCTGCATGCATAATAGTACTCACTCGTTGAGCTACTATTAATACAGTTGATTCTGTTGTCTCTTTTTTTAACCTATTTCTTAAAGTTGCATCTGTCTTGTAATCAAGTGCTGAAAAACTATCATCAAATACATAAATAGCTGGTTTTCTAATCAAAGCTCTGGCAATTGCTAGACGTTGTTTCTGCCCACCAGAGAAATTTGACCCACCTTCAGATATAGGCTCTTGTAAATCTTTCTCTTTTTGAGAAATAAACTCTGTTGCCTGAGCGATATCTAGTGCTTCACGCATTTCTTCTTCTGTTGCATCAAGTTTTCCGTACCTCAAATTATCTTCAATCGTTCCTGAAAAAAGAAGCGCTTTTTGAGGAATATAACCGATTTTGTGACGAAGTGATGATAATTCATAGTCTCTAACATCTACACCATCGATTTGAATAGATCCTCTTGATACATCATAAAATCTTGGAATTAATTGAATTAAAGTTGATTTACCACTACCGGTACTACCAATGAAAGCAACCGTTTCTCCAGGACTGGCTGTAAATGAGACATCTCGAATCACTGGGCTTTCCGAATTACCTGGATAAGCAAATGAGACGTCTTTAAATTCTAAGACTCCGTTAGTTTTAGTTTCTGTTACGCCATTTTCAGGACTTAATATAGAAGGTTCCATGTCCAATACTTCTTGAACACGACCTGCTGAAACGGCTGCTCTTGGATACATCATAAAAACAGTTGAAAAAAGTAAAAATGAAAATAGTGCATGGAAAATGTATTCAATAAAAGCAATCAGGTTACCGACTTCCAAGCTTCCTGCATCGATTTGAACACTACCAAACCAAATAACGAATACCATTACTATATTAAATAAAAAGAAAAAAGCTGGTTGAGCAGAAGCCATTAATTTAAATAACTTCTTAGAGCTTTCCGTGTAATCCCTATTCACTTTATCAAAACGTTTTTCTTCAAATTTTTCATTAATAAAAGCACGTATAACTCTTAATCCAGTTAAATTTTCTCGTAAAATCATATTGATATTATCAAGGTTTTTTTGTTGTTTGGTTGACAAAGGTTCCGAACGTCTTCCAATAATCAAAATCCCTCCTAAAAGAAAAGGTAAAGCTCCAATAACAAATGCTGTCAATGACGGGCTTGTTCTAACTATCATGATAATACTCGAAACAAACATAATAGGCGTAATAAAGCCAATTCTTAAAATCATTCCCATAAAAGTCATTACTTGAAAGGCATCGTTTGTTGTTCGAGTGATTAGTGAGGACATCCCTAATTTTTCATATTCTTGATGAGAAAAACGTTGCATATTTGTCATCATATCATTTCTCATTTGTTGTACTAAACGAGTATTAATTCTCGCGCCAACGACCGCTAAACCTATATTAAGGATAATTCCGATTGCAACTGCCGCAATCATATAACCACCCATTTTTTTTACATACTCAAAATCATTATTAACAATCCCAACATCTAACATTTTAGCTAAAAGTGTTGGCAAGCCTAATTCAATAATAATAAATCCGAACACACAAATAATATTAATAGCTAGTAAACCTTTTTGTCGCATGGCATAATGCCACATTGTCTTCATTTAATCATCTCCTATCTATATGAACATATGTTGCTATTTTATAACATACCACACTTTTTCCCGAAATGCCCCAGTTTTACTATCCTTTAACAAGCGACATTTTTTAAAATTGTCGCAAAAAAAAGAAGAAAAAATTTTTTCTTCATCCTAATCCTATTCACCACATACATTAATCTCTTTTTCCTCTTACTTTATCTCTTAACGAGTCAAATAAAACTGCTAGTAAACCTATCGTAAATAGAATATTGATTCCTATATTTTTGGGACAAATTGTAAAAAACATGAAGAAATTCATTAGTACACCAAATATTATTACTTTGAACATTTATTTTTTCCCCTACTCCTATTTATTTAAAACTATTGTATCTACAATTAGCTTCTCTATGTTTAATTTATTCTTAATTTTTTCTGAAATTCTCCTCACTTAAGCTTACTAAAAAGAAGCCTCTTATTTGAATTTATGCTATAATTAACACAATCATATCTTTTGAAAGGAATGACACTTATGTCCAATATTAATGAAGCAACTGTATCTGAAAAAGAATTACTCGATGATGGCTATCGAAAATACCCTGGTGAGAGTATGGATATTTACTACAACAAAGATATTTGTGAGCATGCGGGAAATTGCGTGCGAGGAAATCCTGACGTTTTTGAAGTCGGAAGACGTCCATGGATTATTGCCAATAATGGTTCTACTGAAGATAATGAAAAAGTACTAAATACTTGTCCAACTAGCGCTTTAAAATATATAAAAAAGGGGACTAACTAAATGAAGTATATTGAAGAGAGCAAACGATTTGTTGTTCTAGATGAAACTCAAATTGAAATTGGTGAGATGACATGGTCTAATGCTGGTGAGAGTTTAATTATTATAGATCATACCTATGTAGATGATCAACACCGTGGCCAAGGTATTGCTGAAAGGTTAGTAGCTTTAGGTGTTCAATACGCACGAAAAAATGGTAAGAAAATCATGCCTCTTTGTCCATTTGCAAAAAAAGAATTTGATCAAAAAAAAGAATATCAGGATGTTTTACATTAGCCAGTTAAAAGGAGTATAGGCTCTGTGCCTAAACTCTTTTTTATTATTTTTTTGACTATTTAAAACCTTTACATCAGTTAATGATTCTATACAACGGTCTTTGTATATGATAGAATATACCTAATTGTTGGAGAACATTGCTCCACACACGAGACGGTGAATTTTTTAATTTTATAATGAAACAAAATAAGGTTTCATGTTACTTCGAAGGCTTCCTTCCTAGTTAACTATAATGCAAAACAGGTGTATTTTACACCCTAGTTTGTTGCGTTTAAAAATAAAATAACTCACTAAAAAAATGATAAAGGAGATTTTTATATGATTTTTAAAGTATATTATCAAGAAGACAAAACACGTAGTCCACAGAGAGAAAAAACTGTATCCCTATACATCGAGGCTGAATCACCAGTAGAAGCTCGAAAAATAATCGAGCAAAATACCCCTTATAATATTGAGTTGATTCAACTTCTTGAAGGTAATCACTTAGACTACGAAAAAGAAAATTCAGATTTCACTCTTGTGGAGTTTGACTAGATATGAAAGTTCAAATTAAAAACAATGAAACAGGTGTATTTGGCATCGGTGGACTTGGTGAGATTGGTAAAAATATGTATGGGGTCCAATTTCAAGATGAGATTATTATCATTGATTCCGGCATCAAGTTTCCAGAGGATGATTTATTAGGAATTGATTATGTCATTCCTGATTATCAATATATCATTAAAAATCTACCTAAAGTTAAAGCTTTAGTTATCACACATGGTCATGAAGACCACATTGGTGGTATTCCTTTTCTACTAAAACAAGTGAATATTCCAATCTATGCTGGACCTCTTGCTATGGCTTTAATCCGAAATAAATTAGATGAGCACGGGTTACTTCGTGATGCTGAATTACATGAAGTCAATGAAGATTCTGTCATCAAATTTAGAAAAACATCCGTTAGTTTCTACCGAACAACTCATAGTATTCCAGAAGCAAATGGCGTTATTGTTAAAACTCCATCTGGAAATGTTGTTTACTCTGGAGATTTTAAATTTGATTTCACCCCTGTTGGTGAACCTGCTGATTTACACAAGATGGCTAAGCTTGGTGAAGAAGGTGTCCTTTGTTTACTATCTGATAGTACCAATGCTGAAGTACCTGATTTTACTAAGTCTGAAAAAGTCATTGGTGAGTCTATCTTAAAAATTATTGAAAAAGTTGATGGTCGTGTTATATTTGCAACTTTTGCTTCTAATATTTTTAGGCTACAACAAACTGCTCAAGCTGCTGTTAAAACAGGTCGAAAGATTGCTGTTTTTGGTCGTAGTATGGAAAATGCTATGGTTAACGGTCGTGCTCTTGGCTACATCGATGTTCCAGAAGAAACATTTATTGATAGTAGAGAGATCAACAAGTATCCAGCTAATGAAATTATGATTCTATGTACTGGTTCTCAAGGTGAACCTATGGCTGCTCTTAGCCGTATTGCTAACGGTACTCACCGTCAAATTTCAATTCAGCCTGATGATACTGTTATCTTTTCAAGTTCTCCAATCCCTGGAAATACAACTAGTGTCAATCGTTTGATTAACTTGCTTTCAGAAGCTGGCGCTAACGTTATTCATGGTAAAGTAAATAATATTCACACATCTGGACATGGTGGCCAACAAGAGCAAAAATTATTACTACGCTTACTTAAACCTAAGTACTTTATCCCTGTTCATGGCGAGTACAGAATGTTAAATGTTCATTCTAAATCAGCTCAAGCAACTGGTGTTAAAAAAGAAAATTGCTATATTTTAGAGAATGGCGATGTCCTAGCTATCACTCCTGATAGTGCTAGAAGAGCTGGTCATTTCAATGCTGACGATGTTTATGTTGATGGTAACGGTATTGGAGATATTGGTAATATAGTCTTAAAAGATCGCCGTATTCTTTCAGAAGACGGTCTAGTCCTAGCGGTTGCTACTGTCAATTATGAAACCCAAACAATTGTTGCTGGACCTGATATTTTATCTCGTGGCTTTATTTATATGCGCGAGTCTGGTGAGTTAATACAAGAATCTCAGCGTATTCTTTTTAATGCTATTCGTAAAGCTTTAAAAAATAAAGATTGTAACGAAGCTATGCTAAACGAAGTTATTATTAACGCTATACAACCTTTCCTAATTGAACAAACAGAAAGACATCCAATGATTTTACCTGTTGTTCTTGAAGCTGACTAACTAAATAGATAAAAGAGATAAATCGAATTTTGGGATTTATCTCTTTTTTGTATTCTATCTATAATTGCTATTATTTGATATGATAAGAAAAGAAATAAAATAACATTCTTTTTAAGAAAGGGATTTGTATGAAAAAGGGAAAATGGTTTATTTGGATTGTTATAGCACTAGTATTAGGTGGATGTTCCAAAAATGATAACGTAAGCACATCGAATAGTAGGATCAATTCTACTAAGGATAGCTCTACAGTTATTAAAACAAGTAGTTCCAAAACAAAAAAAACAAATTTTTCAGATGACGAATATGTCGCCGCTGCCTATATGGCTATTTATTTAGAAACCAGTACATCCAACGAGGCAATTGATGATATTTTTTATGAGATAACAAAAGAATCATCTGATATTTTTACCTTTAAAAAATCTGACAACGATTTTATCCTTAATCAAGGAAACGAAAATTCAACTACTACTTTCAAGGTAGATAAAGAAAATATTTATGGAAGTTCTAAAGATTCTAACTTTGAATGGACAAAAAAAGACCTTGATTCTAAATTCAAAGACTATAAAAAACTTGTTGAAAAACTTGTTATTATAGGAGAGGAAAATACCAAGAAACCAACTTCTAAAAAAAATGAGCAAAAAAAAGAGGCTATAGATACTAAGTCTCTCACAGAAGAACAAGCTATAGACTGGGTTAAACATTATTTAATTACAAATGGAGCTACTTTCGATGAGCTAGAAAAAAAAGCTACTTTCCAAACCAGTATGGTTGATGGCTTTTTGGTGATTTCTGAATACCTTCCTGTTCCTACAGGGGCGCATAATAAATTAACTTATCAATATCGAATCAATAATGAGGGCTACTTAGAGATGACAGATGTTTCCACCTCTGATGATTGGGATGTTGTTAGTGAAACTTACATCTTTAAAGAAGACCTCAACGCACCCATAGCTAAAAATGAAGATATTTCTGCTGTAATGACTCAAGAAGGTCATGATGGTCCTGGTATGTTTTACACGTTAATCATTACAAATACAACGAATAAAACCGTTAAAGTGTCATCTAATGATATGATTTTCGAGAAAAAATCCAACCAGACAGATTCTAGCGAAGATATTCCCCTTCGTTATCAGAAAACTGTTATTATCACTGCTGGTAAAAATCATGAATTCAAACAAATTTTAGGACCTGTATCTGGAGATACCCCCATGTATTATAATTTAGATGTTAGCTATCAAGGCAATAGACTTATTCGTCAAGAAGCGGCTATTAAAGAGTATCGTTAAATATAACAAAAAAAGTGTAAGTAGATTAATCTACTTACACTTTTTATTAATTGACAGTTTAAATTAAGCTTTTGTTACGTTAGCTGCTTGAGGTCCACGATCTGTTTCTTCGACTTCAAAGTTCACTGCTTGACCTTCTTCTAAAGATTTGAATCCGTCACCTTCGATTGCTGAGAAGTGTACGAATACGTCGTTACCTTCTTCTTGTTGAATAAATCCAAATCCTTTTTCAGCGTTAAACCATTTTACTGTTCCTTGAGCCATTATTTTTCCTCCTCGTGCCATAAAAGCACTAAATAATATTTTGTATACTTGCTTTCGGTCGATAGAGGTGGTTGAAACATTTTGTTACAACTTCTATATAATCCCAAAACCAAATTACACTTTAATCATAACGCAACTATAATCTAAATGCAAGTAACTTAAGTAAACGTTTTTGTCTAAATAATGTCAGTTTCTTTCATACTAATATAACTATCTTCCCCTATAATTAAATGATCCAAAACCTCTATTCCAATTAGCTTTCCACACTCTACTACTCGATGAGTGAAAACGATATCTTGCTTAGAGGGGCTTGGGTTTCCTGATGGATGATTATGAACAATTATTAGTCTTGCGGCGGAGCTTTTAACTGCAATTCTGAAGATTTCTCGTGGATGAGCAACTGATTGATTTAATGAACCAATAAATATCGTTTGTCTTTTTAAAATTTCATTTTTAGTATTTAAATATAACACTAACAAATGCTCTTGTTGGTAATCCTTCATTTCTTGAACAAGCCGCTGCCCTAACTCGTTACTTGAAACAATCACACCTAATTTTTCTCTGTGGCTTAAAGATAACCGCTTTCCAAATTCAATCACTGCTTGAATTTCAATCGCTTTGACTAGCCCAATTCCGTCGATATTAATCAATTCTTCAATACTTGCTGCCTTTAATTCAAATAGATTATCAAACGTTGTTAGCACTTGATTAGATAATTCCAACACATTTTGATTTCTACTCCCTGTTCTTAAAATAATCGCTAGCAGCTCTTGATGAGTTAAAGCTTCTGCTCCATATTTTTTACATCGTTCTCTTGGTTGGAGTTCTTCATGATACTCTTTTATTGATAATGACAAAAAAAGGCCCCCTCTTCTCTTTATGTAATATACGAAAAAAGGGAGCATATTTTTTAATTTTCTTTTATTAAATTGATTACTTCAAACAAATCTTTCTTTATCATATAGGTTTTTTCAAAAGCTTCGGTATTTGGTTCAATCAAATCCGGTACCATAATAACAGGAACTTTAGCTGAGTAGGATGCTCGAATACCATTTAACGAGTCCTCTAACATAATTGTTTCTTCTGGACTAGTTCCTAATTTATCCACAGCTTTTTCCACAATTTCTGGATGAGGTTTTGCATGAGTTACTTCATCTCCTGAAACTGTTGTTATAAAATATTTTTCTAAGTCTGCTTTTTCTAACAATTGATCAATTGCTGCTCGTGTATTACTTGAAGCAACAATACATGGTATATTTTCTTCGTTTAAGTAGGTTAATAATTCTATGGCTCCTGGTTTCAAAGGAGCTCCATTTTCTGTAAAAATAGCTTTTGCTTTTTTGCGACTTTCATCAAAAAATTGCTGAATAATGTTTTCATCTAAAAAGTCAAAATCTGTTAGGTATTTTTGATAAGCTCTTTTCTCACATAAACCAATCTCGGTTCGGTAATAAGCTTCATCATATCCTTCTAGGCCAAATTCTTTCGCAGTCGCTATGTTACTTGCAGAGTAAATTGCTTCTGTATCAAAAATTAAACCATCCATATCAAAAATAACACCACTAATTTTTTTCAATTAACTACCTCCTAAAAGTGTCTCTCTCACTTGAGAAATAAAGTAAAGAGATCCTGTTATTAAAATCAAATCGTCACCCGTCAACTCTTCTAATGAATCTGAAAGAGCTTTTTGCCACTCGTTATAGGCATTTAATCCTATTTCTTCATATGATTCTTTTGTAAAAGCTTTTGGGTAATCAAAAGTCGTTACTTTCAAATCAAGACTAGGAACTTCTCTTAATTCCTTAATCATTGAGCTAATATCTTTTGTAGATAACGCTCCAAAAATAGCATGAATCTGTTGTCCTTTAAATTCATTTTTCAAATTTTGAACAAGTACTTTTATAGCATGCTCATTGTGAGCTCCATCTAATATAATGAGTGGCTCATTTGAAATTTTTTCCATTCTCCCAGGCCAAAAAGCATTTTTTAAGCCTTTTTGAATATCTTTACTAATCAAAGGCAAGCCAAGATCGCTTGAAATAATAGAAAATAGTTGGATCGCAACACTAGCATTGTCCACCTGGTGCCTTCCAAGTAAACTGATCTTAAGGTGAAATAGATTTAGTTCGCTAGAACGAAAATCAAAAATTTCTCCCCAATTTTCATCAGGTTGGATATAGTTACTTGAAAAATCGCGTTCATAACGATAGATGTGACTACTTAAATAATCTGCCTCTTTTTTTATGACTTCAAAAGCTGATTCTTCCATTTTCCCTATGACAACAGGTACGTTTTTTTTGATGATTCCCGCTTTTTGACTGGCTATTTCTTCAATTGAATTTCCTAGAATATCCACATGATCTAAACCAATCGTTGTAATTGCTGAAACGATTGGCGTGATCACATTAGTACAATCAAACCTACCACCTAACCCTACTTCAACGATAACGATATCAACCTGTTTTTCTAAAAAATATTGAAACATAATAGCTGTCAATATTTCAAATTCAACTGTATTTTTTAGTTCTTCAACTGCGTCCATCTCATCTATGATTGGCTTAATATTATTAATTAACTCAACTAAATCATTATTTGGAATTGGTTGATTATTTATGGCTATTCTTTCGTTGAAACTCTCAACATAAGGAGACGTAAATGTTCCAACCCTTAAACCTTGTTCCTCTAATAAACAACGAAGAAAGGTAGTTGTTGAACCCTTGCCATTTGTTCCGCCAATATGCACTGTTTTTAACTTATTCTGTGGGTTATCTAACCTGTTTAACAATTCATCGATTCTAGTTAATCCTGGACGGATACCAAATTTAGTGCGGTCATGAATCCAGGCTACTACTTCTTCGTAATTCACTTCTTAACCACCTATATCTTCGTTTATTTTTTTAATTGATTGATACGCTCTGTTACTGCAGCTTGTTTTTCTAAGTAATCTTTTTGTTTATTTTTCTCACCTTCAACTACAGCTTCTGGTGCACTCGATACAAATCTTTCATTAGCTAATTTCTTTTGTACGCGTTCCACTTCTTTAGACCATTTATCTAGTTCTTTTTCCAGACGAGCAATTTCTTCCTCAATGTTAATTAAATCTTCTAATGGTAAATAAATTTCTGCGCCTGTAATAACGGCACTCATTGATAATTCTGGTGCTTCTATCTTATCAGCTATCACTAATTCTTCTGGGTTACAGAAGCGTTCTATGTACTTCGTATTTTCTTCTAGGAAGGTACGAACTTCGCCGTCACTTGTCTTGATTAATAAAGTAATTTCTTTAGACATCGGTGTATTCACTTCTGATCTGATATTACGGACTGAACGAATTAATTCTTGTAAAACTTCCATCCCTCTTGCTGATGTTTCATCTGATAATTCTGGTACAACTACTGGGTAAGGTGCTGTTACTAATGAGTTACCTGTGTGAGGTATTTTCTCCCAAATTTCTTCTGTTACAAACGGCATAATTGGGTGTAATAACTTCAAAATTTTATCCAGTGTATACGTTAAAATACTACGTGTCATATTTTTTTGAGTTTCATCTTCTCCGTAAAGGATTTCTTTACTCATTTCAATATACCAATCACAGAAATCGTCCCAGATAAAGTTATACAATTGACGACCAGCCTCACCAAACTCAAAGCGATCAAAGAAGCTTGTTACTTTTTCAATTGTTTCATTTAGACGAGTTAAAATCCACTTGTCTGCTACCGTTTTGTGACCGTCTAAGTTAATATCTTCATAGTTGAACCCTTCTAAGTTCATAATAACAAAACGTGATGCATTCCAAATTTTATTGATAAAATTCCAAGATGAATCCATTTTTTCATAACTAAAACGCATATCTTGTCCTGGTGTTGAACCGTTTGATAAGAACCAGCGTAAAGCATCTGCTCCGTATTTTTCAATCACATCCATTGGATCGATCCCATTACCAAGTGACTTACTCATTTTGCGTCCATCTTCAGCACGAATTAAACCATGCATTAATACTTGGTCAAATGGTGCTTCGCCTGTGAATTCTAAACTTTGGAAAATCATCCGACTTACCCAGAAGAAAATAATGTCATAACCTGTTACTAATGTACTTGTTGGGAAGTAACGTTTAAAGTCCTCTGACTCAGTATCAGGCCAACCCATTGTTGAAAATGGCCATAAAGCACTAGAGAACCATGTATCTAGAACATCTTCATCTTGAGTCCAGTTTTCAACATCCACTGGAGCTTCTTCGCCAACATACATTTCTCCTGTTTCGTTATGATACCAAGCTGGGATTTGATGTCCCCACCATAGTTGACGAGAGATTACCCAATCATGAACATTTTCCATCCATGTTAAGAAGGTTTGATCAAAGCGTGGTGGATAAAAATCAACTTTATTTTCTGTTTGTTGGTTTTTAATCGCCATCTCAGCTAAAGGTTTCATTTTCACAAACCACTGTGTTGAAAGTCTTGGCTCAACAACGACACCAGTTCTTTCAGAATGTCCAACACTATGGACATGTTTTTCAATTTTTTTCATTAAGCCTAACTCTTCTAAATCTTTTACAACTGCTTTACGAGCCGTAAAACGATCCATACCTGCATATTTTCCAGCTGTTTCATTCATCACAGCACTAGCATCCATCACATTAACTCTTGGTAAATGATGACGATTACCGACCTCAAAATCATTAGGATCATGAGCTGGTGTAATTTTTACAACCCCTGTTCCAAAGTCCATCTCAACATAGTCATCAGCGATAATAGGAATTTCTTTATCTACTAGAGGTAATAACACTTTTTTTCCTATTAAATGTTGGTATCTTTCATCTTCTGGATGAACTGCTACCGCCGTATCTCCAAGCATTGTTTCTGGACGAGTTGTGGCAATTTCTAACTGTCCACTGCCATCTGCTAATGGATAAAGCATATGGTAAAAAGCACCTTCTACATCTTTATGAATCACTTCAATATCAGACAATGCCGTTTTAGCTTGTGGATCCCAGTTAATGATGTACTCTCCACGATAAATTAAATCCTTTTCATATAATTTCACAAAAACTTTTTTTACTGCATCTGATAACCCAGCATCTAATGTGAATCTCTCACGAGAGTAATCTACAGATAAACCAAGTTTTCCCCATTGTTCACGAATATGACCAGCGTATTCTTCTTTCCATTCTTTTGTTGTTTCAAGAAATTTCTCACGACCTAAATCATAACGAGTGATTCCTTCGCCTCGTAATTTTTCTTCTACTTTTGCTTGTGTGGCGATTCCTGCATGATCCATCCCTGGTAACCAAAGTGTATCAAAGCCTTGCATTCTTTTTTGACGAATAATCATATCTTGAAGGGTTGTATCCCACGCATGACCTAAGTGAAGTTTACCTGTTACGTTTGGTGGTGGAATAACAATTGAGTAGGCTGGAGCGCTCTTATCACCGCTTGGTTTAAATACATCGGTTTCTAACCATTTCTCATAACGTCCCTCTTCTACTGATTTTGGATCAAACTTTGGTGCTAAATTATTTTCTTCTGTCATTTTATCCTATCCTCTCTTATTTAAGATTCGGCAATAAAAAAAGCCCTAAAGTATTTCTACTTTAGGACGAATTTACTCGCGGTACCACCTAGATTATAGCGCACGACACACTATCACTTAAAAGTGAGTTAACGATCACGAATCGAAAAAACTTTCAGCTCCTAAGTAACCTTCACACTTTTTAAAGGAAAACCTTTCAGCCTAAGGGTCTTCTTTCTAACTGCTTTTACAAGTGCTACTCCTCTTAATCTAAGCATTTTCTTATTGCATTTATTTTACAATGAAACCTCTCAGACGTCAAACCTAAATCAAACTTTTAGCAGCCTCAATTGCTTTTGTATAATCTGGCTCTTGAGCAATTTCCGGTACGATTTCTTCATAAGAAATGACACCTTCTTGATTAATAACAAAAAGTGCTCTTGCTAAATGGTTAATTGTGGGAATGAACAGACCATAATTTTTGCCAAATTCTAAATCAGAATCACGAAGCATCATCATGTCTACGCCCTCAGCCGCACACCAGTTACTTTGTTGTTCTTTTGTGTTATTTGAGATAGTTACAAAATTGATACCTTTAATCGATGCTGCTTCCTGATTAAATCGTTTTGTTTGAAGGGCACAAATACTTGTATCAATATCTGGAACAACACTAACTATTACAGGTTTATCTAATAATTGTGTTAACTCAACTAAAGAATCATTTAAATCTACTAAAGAAAAGTTTGCTGCTTTTTCACCTACTACAGGTTGATTACCTTCTAGTTCTACTGGTTGACCTTTTAATGTTACTTTCATAAAAAAACACTCCTTTATCTTTATTCTCTCTTTAGTATAGATAAAGAAAGTAAAAAAGACAAAAGAGATGCTTAGAATTTAGATAGGTTCTAAATTGGGGTGATTGTAATTTTCATCGTAATAAATCAGCGTTTGTAGCTCCGTAGTCAAATCAATATATTGAACCTGAACATTACTTGGAACTCGAAGTCGTCTTGGAGCAAAATTTAAAACAGCCGTAACTCCCGCTTCAACCACTGAATCAATGACTTCTTGTGCTTTTCCACTTGGCACAGTCATAATGACCGTTGAGATAGCTTCTTTTTTTATTATTTCACTCACTTTTTCAATATCTTCAATCCGAATACCATTGATTGTCTTGCCGATTAGCTCGGGATTAGCATCAAATGCAATAACAATATTTAAATTTGTGTTTTTTCTAAAGTTATTATTTATCAATGCTTTACCCAAATTACCTACACCAATTAAAGCAATCTTTTTTTCTATTTCTGTATTTAGTATATTACTAAATACTTGGATTAAGTAGGGAACATCATAGCCATACCCGCTACGTCCTAATTCTCCAAAATGTGAGAAGTCTCGGCGAATTGTCGCTGAAGGGATTTGAATCATTTTACTAAATTCTTTTGATTTGATTCGTTTAACTCCACTTTGATCTAACGTTTTTAAATAACGGAAGTATAATGGAATTCTTTTAGCTGTTGCTTTTGGAATGGTATGATTTTTTTTAAGATTACTCATGATTACACTCCTTACTCTAATTGTGACTGATTTCACATTTAGTGTATCATGGAAGTTTTCATATTTCAATGAATTTGTGAAAAAAGCATTTAAAAAATGAAAATACATTTAAAATAGCAAGAATATTACAAAAAAGCAGGGAAAGATATCAAACCTATCCCCTGCTTCTATTTAGTAACAACTTTTTTATTAACCTTAAAGAACAACGTCTTGATTCCTTTTAAAAAAATATTAAAATAAATTATCCATTTCTTCTGATACTTCATTTAAGAAGTTATCACTAGATTTTATTTCTTCAACGACTAAAGCTTCCATTGCTCGTTCAATCAATCCCTCAATATCTAATCGTTCTTCATAGTGAATAACTTTTTCTAATTTGGGTTTTGTTTTTGGCTCTGGTGGCGCAAAAATTGTACAACAATCTTCAAACGGTTGAATTGCTAACTCAAACGTGTCAATTTCTTCTGCTATTTTGATGATTTCACTTTTGTCCATTGTAATTACTGGACGGATAATCGGCGTAGTGGTCACATCGTTAATAGCTAACATACTTTGCATGGTTTGAGAAGCAACTTGCCCCAATGATTCTCCGTTAATAATGGCTAAACCATTTCTTTTTTCTCTAATTAAATCTGTCAAGCGTAGCATAAATCTTCTAGTTATCGTCATCCAATAACTAGAAGGAATAGCTCGTTTAATATCTTCTTGTATTTCTGTAAATGGAACTGTGATAAATTGAATACCACCAACATAGGGTGTTAGTTTTACCGTTAAATCTTTAGCTTTTTGTAAGGCTTTTTCACTTGTATATGGAGGGCTGTAAAAGTGAACAGCTTCAATTTCTACGCCACGTTTCATTCCTAAATAACCAGCTACAGGCGAATCAATACCACCTGATAGCATTAACATTCCTTTACCACTTGATCCCACTGGAAGACCTCCAGCACCAAAAATAGTAACGCATGATAGGTAGGCGGCCTCTTGTCTGACTTCCACATCTACACGAATATCAGGTTTGATCATTTGCGCTTCAATCCCTGAAATACCATGAAAAATTGCTCCTCCAATTTCACGGTTCATATCATTACTATCCCAGACGAACCGCTTGTCTGATCTACGACTTTGAACTTTAAATGTTTTTCCTTCTGTCCAAACTTCTTTAACCATATCAATAGCTGTCTGGCAAATAACGTCTGTATCTTTCTCCACACGAATAACTGGTGAAAAACTTTGGATTCCAAATATAGAGTTTAAATGGCTCATCACCTTATCACTATCTGCACCATTTAATACTAAATGCATACGATCGCGATCAGCGTGAATTTTAACTTCTTCAAATTCGTGTAAACTTTTCTTCACATTGTTAGCTAATTGACTAATAAATAAACGTCTGTTTTTTCCTTTTGTTGATAGTTCACCATAGCGAACCATAATTTCAGTGTATTTCATATGATCTCCCTTTACCCACTAATTTTTTCAAATTTATTATTTAACTGTTTTAAAATAATTAAAAATTGTTCAGCTTCTGCAAGTGTATTCTTTTCATCTAAACTGACACGAATGGCAGTCTCAGCTAATTTCCCAGGTATTCCCATTGATTGAAGGGTATTACTAGACATCTTTTTCTTACTTGAGCAGGCACTTGTTGTACTAACAAAGATTTCCTTTTCCTCTAAAGCATGTACTAAAACCTCACCTCGAATTCCCCTAATTCCAAAGCATAAAATATGAGGGGCTTGTAAACTTTCTTCCTCTGGCGAAAAAATAGTTACTTTTGAAAATTTAGCCACATTTTCTGCTATATAGTTACGAATTTTTCTGATATGTTGACATTTTAGTTCAGTATCTTCATAAAGTAATCTAAAAGCTCTTGCTGTACTAACAATTCCTGGTGTATTTTCTGTCGTGCTCCGTTTGTTATTTTCTTGCCCGCCACCAGTTAAGAGAGGTGCTAACTTATTCCCTTTTTTCCAGTAAAGTATTCCTACACCTCTTGGCCCGTGAAATTTATGAGCAGAAAAACTGGCAAAGTCAACTCGAGCTGTTAGCCACTTCTCAAGAGGTACTTTTCCAACAGCTTGTACGGCATCTACATGGTAATGAATAGACGGGTATTTTTTTAGTAATTCACTAATTTCAACAATCGGTTGGATTACTCCGACTTCACTATTGACAACAATTGTTGAAACGATAATCGTTTGACTAGTGATTAGCTTCTCAAGCTCACTTACTTTTATTTCACCTGAATTCGATACGGGAATGTACGATACTTCAAATCCTAAACTCTCTAATTGTTTTGCAGTCTCTGTTACAGATGGATGCTCTACAGAAGAAATGATAATATGATTCCCAAATGGCCTTTTTTCAATCGCTGTTCCTTTTAAGACCCAATTATTACTCTCAGTTCCACCACTTGTAAAATACAATTCGTCTTTGTCGACTCTCAATTGAGTCGCTATTTGTTCCCTTGATTTATCGAGCAATACATTGGCTTGCTCTCCTAAACGATGTAAGCTTGACGGATTTCCAATAAAGCGTTCGCTCGTTTTTTTATATGTTTCTAAGACACTTTTTTCAATTGATGTCGTTGCACTGTTATCAAAATAAATCATTTTAGTCACCCACTTCATTTCTAAAAATTCATGTTTCATTATAACGCCTCATAAGTTTTTACTCAACTCACACTACTTTTTTCTCATAAAACAAAATAGTACTCGGTTAGTATTCCTTTTTTTTACAGAAAAAAACAGTAGACTGGCTACTGTTTAAATCATGTTGTCTTTATTATCAAAATAGTATTTTCTAATTCGCTCGGTTACTCCAGGCTCTATTCTTTCAATTGCTTCTGATATCGTATCTAAAGCATCTTGGTATAGATGTTCTCTGGAGAATAAGCTTAAGCTTCGATCAATTGCATTTTTTATTTCTGGATGAGAGAAACGGAAACGGTTAGCGTATTGAATCATTTGCTCTGTTAAAGCAGCACTATCGATTAAATTATTCGTTTTTTCATTTAATGTTGCTATGTCTTCTTCACATAACGCAACCAGACGATCGATATGATTCATATCTATTCTAATCTTATTAAGCTCGCGGCTTAACTCCTCAATTCTTTCACCAGCTACAAAGAAAAATTCTAAGTAACTACTTGGTATTCCAGGTAAACGTTGCTTTTCAATATGTCTCTTCAATGTTCGCAACTCTAATTCATAGTCATCGATTTTCTTAATGGCCATTCTTTCACGAGGAGCAATGTCCTTGATGATTTGACCTGTACCGATTTGTTCTTCTTCGATATCTTTTAATTGATCTAGACTCTCACGGTAAAATGCAGCTACTTGTGAAAAGACTGCTTTTTTGTTTTTTAACTTTTCTTCTATTGCATCGAATTCTTTCTGCATTTCTTCCATCTGTGCTTGAAAGCCTCGAATTTTACCTAATTCGTTGTTATTTAAAATATAACTTTGAGAGACAGTATCTAACTCAATTAGTAATAAATGATTGTTTTTATCTGTATGTTCCAAGAAGTTGACCAATGTCGCTTTGTTTTCATTAACATAGTGACGTGCTTCAATTTCTTTTTGCATTACATCATATAGTTGGTCAATTTCTTTAGCAATCTCGCTATTTAATTTTCCAACATTTTCTACTTCTAATTTTTCTAAATTCATTAAAGTAGAGCGTACCTTACCATCTAACTTATCTACGTTTGTTTGGACGATATCATTTTCAAAGACATAGTTATCTTTTTTCAATGCTTCGTATCCATCTTTAATTTCCTTTAATTGCTTTGGAAAAACCTTGTCTAACGTTTCAAACAATGGTGGTACTTGATCAATTATTTTTTGAATTTCATATGTTCTCAGCTCAGCTTTTTCTAAAACTGTACGGGCTTCCATTGGGTCACCTGCAGTATTCAAAGCTACAAATTGTGTAAAATCACGTTCAACATTTTGAATTTGTTTTTCTAATTCTTTATAAGAAACACCGTATTTATCGGAATCAGAGGTTACTGACTCACTAATTGTTTCATACGCATCTAAAGCATCTTGTACTGCTTCAGAATTTCTCACTTCACTATCTTTTAAGTCACTTAATCCTTTGCGAATTTCTTCTACTTCGGACTCCATGCTTACAAGAGTTAATTCAGCTTCTTCAATTGCATCTTTAACTTTTATCAAGCGGAATGTTTCATTTAAATTTTCAATTTCAAAAATAAGACTTTCTAATTCAGCAAAGGATATAGTAGAGATATCTACCCATTTTTGGTTCCATTCTCTAAAGGTGTTTTGACTTTGCCCAACCAAGTGCATTTTTTTAACACTATCAACTTCTTCTAAAACCGGTAGATCAAACAACGCTATTTTGCGTTTTTCTAATTCCTCCAGTCGGTCTTGATTCTTTCGTCTCATAAAAAAAGCAACTAAATATAGTGCAGCAGCAAGGATTATAACAATTAGCAATAGCCATAACCAAATTTTAGTATTCATGAAATTTCCTCCATATTAATGTTAGTCACCACTACCCTTTCATCTCACCAGAAAAAAAATAGCTATCAAAATTTTCCGTATTTGGTCATCTTGAAGCCTCGTTTTCTTTGCAATTGATCGCTATATTAGAAAATTACATCTATTAAAGATTATATCACATTCAGTTCTTTGTATCACTAATAATTTACTAAATCCCTCTTTTTTTTCCCCTGAAAACTAACTAAACGTTCATTTTTAAGGAAATTCATATCTTTTTTTTCATTCATTTTATATTTTATTGCTTTTTTATCACGCTTTCTGTATTCTAAAACTTAATTAATTCAATTAGGAGGTCTTCAAATGAAGGTTGTAAAATTCGGAGGTAGTTCCTTAGCAAACGCTGCACAACTAAAAAAAGTTCTTTCCATTATAAAAGCTGATTCAGATCGACGTTTCATTATTGTTTCAGCGCCTGGACAAAGAAGTAAGGATGATATTAAAGTCACCGACCTACTGATTGAATACGCAGAAGCTTTTTTAAAAAAACAAGACACTAAGAGAATAGAAATTTCTATCGTATCTCGTTTCCAACAAATTAGTGATGACCTCCATTTAACTGAAGCGATTCCTAAAATTAATGATTTAATATCTTCTTTAAAGGAAACTAAATATACCTCGACACCTCGAATTATGGATCTATTCAAATCCAGTGGTGAAAATTGTCACGCGATGTTAGTTGCAGAGTACCTTAGCGCAAACGGAGTTGCTGCTCAATATATTAGTCCCAAAGATGCTGGAATTTTAGTCAAAGATATACCTGGAGATGCCATTATAAAAAAAGAAGCCTACAACTCTATATACAAGTTACGCCAATTAGATAGTGTTGCTGTTATTCCTGGTTTTTTTGGTTACACTAAAAATAATGATATCTGCACTTTCTCAAGGGGAGGTTCAGATGTGACTGGCTCCATCATTGCTGCTGGGGTCAAAGCTGATCTATATGAAAATTTTACTGATGTTGATGCTATCTATTCCGCTCATCCTGGTATTATTCCTAATTGTCATGCCATCGAAGAATTAACTTTTGGAGAAATGAGGGAACTTAGTTATGCTGGGTTTAAAGTTCTTCATGATGAGGCTTTGATGCCTGCTTATAAAGCAAATATTCCAGTTATCATTAAAAATACAAATAATCCTGAAGCTCCAGGTACTCTAATCACCTCTAGAAGAAAAATTTCTGAGAATGCTGTTGTTGGCATTGCAGGAGATTCCGGCTTTACGAGTATCTACATTAGCAAGTATTTAATGAATAGACAGCTAGGATTTGGCTATTCTGTTTTAAAGATTTTAAAAGACTTTAATTTACAATATGAGCACATGCCTTCTGGGATAGATGATATAACTATTATCTTACGAAAAAATCAGTTAAATGACTCACTAGAGAAGGAGCTAATATGTAAGTTGCAGGAAACTCTTGACTTAGACGAAATTGTCATCAAGCATGATATTTCTATGATTGCTTTAGTCGGTGAAGGAATGAGAAATAATGTTGGTGTAGCTTCAAGAGCAACTTCTGCGTTGTCTAGAAATCATATCAACTTAGAAATGATCAATCAAGGTTCTTCTGAGGTAAGTATCCTATTTGCTATTTCAAATGCACATGAAAAAGATGCTATAAAAGCTCTTTATTATGAGTTCTTCTGTCTGGCTTAAAAAATACATAAAAAAAAGGAACCAATGCGATAATCCTAACGGACCCATTGATTCCTTTTTTTAATGCAGTTCATCTATTTGACGTTTTATTTCAGTTCTAATTTTAGGTTCAGGTGCGTAATCTTCCTCCCACTTAGCAGGCTTTAAAACTTTTCCAGTTACTTCATGATAATGAGGTTTTCCATCTGGAAATAACTTTCCCATATTGGCTTGATGGACAAGATTAAAAACTGGTTTGGGATCAATATTCATTTTCACAAAAGACCCATAAGTAAAATAGAGTAAATCTATTAGAGCGTCTACTTCATCAATCAAAGGATCCATTTCCTTTTTTTTCTGAATTATTTTTTCAGTTTCCACTTCGAGTGTTGTTTTTAAATAATTGATACTTCCTCTAAAACTCTCTTCATTTCCATCATTGGCTGCATATAAAAACTCTATTATCTCTTCTAATTTAAAGCCACTACGATATTCTGCTTCTTTTTTGCTTAAAGCTTTCACTTCATCGCATATCTCGGGATCAAAACATCGATGAAACTCTTTCACTTGTTCAAAAGGTGTTCTCATGGATGGCCCCTCTTTCTATCGAATAATTTTTAGTTCTTTTAAAGCTTTCATAATGCCATCTTTATCGTTCGTATCCGTGACAAAATCTGCTAATTGTTTTATATCCTCATTAGCATTTCCCATAGCGACACCAATACCTACTTCCTTTAGCATCTCTGTATCATTCCAACTATCTCCAAATGCAATTGTTTCATCTTTTTTGATGTCATAATAGTCTAAAGCTTTATTTATTCCAATTATTTTCGAGCCACCATTTGGAATCACATCAACCGAGTAAGGATTTGATCTTGTAAAATGACAATCGGGAAAAAGTTCCTTTAAACGCTCCATTTCACTTTCAGGGCTTAGCAGTACACATTGGTAAATTGGTTGAGAAAAAATTGGTAATGACATAAATTTGCTATTATTATCCTGAGATACCTTCCACTTTTTTAATAAATTTTCCAATTCTTTCGCTGAAAATTTATCTGGGAAAAGATGATAGAGTTTTTTTATGATTCGTAGTTGTCCCATCTGCATAGACTGGCTTCCATAAAAAGACTTCCTACCGCCAAAAATCATTTGGCGATTTTCCTCATCGCCAAACCTAGCTAATCTTTCTAGCGTTTCATTAGTAAAATAATGCTCGTAGATACCGGTATCTTTAGAAAAGACTATTTGCCCATTATATAGAACATACGCATCCATTGGTAAATTACCAACCAAACTTTTAACTTTTTTAGGTCCTCTACCAGAAGCAATGCAGCAAATAATTCCCTTTTGATGCAATCGCTCAATTGCACTAAAAGTTGATGGTAGTACCTTTGCACTACTCGTTAATAACGTTCCATCTATATCAAAAAAAGCTGCTTTAATCATCATAACCTCTCCTTTAAAATAATGATGTCTGAGTTGGGTTTAATCCGCAATACTCAATGCCTAATATACTTTTTAATAACATTCCATTTGGTGCTGCATCTCTATTTGAGTTATTGTTAAAAATAACAGCAATATTATCTGCTTCCAATTCTGCAAAAGATTTACCTAGTTCACTTAGTTCTTCCTTAGAGTAACAATACAAATTTCTTTTTTTTCGCCAATTTTGACTATTATCTAACCAATTCCCCTTATTTCTTCCATGAATTCTAACAAATACAAAGGAGGTATTTGTTATTGATAGATCAAATGGAACCGAGTGTAGAGGAATTTGAGGTTCATCCACGATTACCAACGAAAAATGATTATCTCTCATGAATCTCAACATAGATTCCTTTATATTTTCATCGTACCAACTACTATTTCTAAACTCAATAGCTATCTGTTCATTCGGGTAATAAGTTCTGATTGTCTTCAAATAGCTTACATTTTCTTTCGTACATTGAAAACTTGCTGGGAACTGAAATAAAATAGCACTTAGTTTATTAGACTCTTTTAAGGGCGACAGAAACTCTTGGTATTTAGTAAACATCTCAAGTTCACTCTCATAATAATCATCCCAGTCACTATGTTTCGTCATTCCCTTGTAAGCTTTCACAATAAACTTGAATTTATCTGGTGTTCTAAGGACCCAACTTTGACTGACCTCTGCTGATTTAATCCCATAAAAACAAGTATCTAACTCAACAATTGGAAAGTACGAAGCATACTCCTCTAATGTTAATTCTGGCTTATTCAATAAACTACCATGTTCAGCAAATGTAGTCATACCTATCTGAATCATTTAACCCACCTCTCTTCTTTATTATAGCAAACATCGATAAAAAGTAGGTGGAAATAGACTATATCTTTAATAAGTCACGAACTTTTTGTTTCATTTCTGAGGTTTTAATATAATCTTTTTGCCGTATTGGTAACTGGTCTAATTCGGTAATAGCTAGAGGTATTTTCATATTGGACTTTTGGTGAAATTGATTTATTTCTTCTCCTTTTGGAGTCTTTCCAGTAAATACTTCAGGAAACTTATAAGGGTTGGCTGTTGAAATAATCAGTATTTCTAACTCATCACCCTCATTCTCTCGGAACTCATCAGCTACGTTTTTTGCTACCGCTGTGTGGGGGTCAAGAACATAATTTGACTCCCTAAACACTTGCTTAACAACTGTCTCTATCGCCAACTCATCCGTAAATCCAGCATATATTCCTGAAAGAGTTTCTTTTTCTTGCTTAGTTAACTGATAATCCCCTACCTGTTTCAAATTATTCATTAACTCTACTAATCGTTCTTGATTCTTTTGGACTGCTTCAAAAAGTAATCTCTCTAAATTACTTGAAATTAATATATCCATTGACGGAGAGTTGGTCACAAAAAACTCTCTGTTTCGAGAATAACATCCAGTTTTAAAAAAATCAGTTAAGACATTGTTTTTGTTAGAAGAACAGATTAGTTTATTAATTGGTAATCCCATTTTCTTAGCATAATGAGCTGCTAATATATTGCCAAAGTTACCTGTTGGCACCGACACGTTTATTTTTTTACCCATAGAAATTACACCGCTATTTACCATCTGTTGATAACCATAAAAATAATAAACAATTTGAGGGATTAACCTACCAATATTAATTGAATTAGCTGAAGAAAATTGTTTATTCTTATTTGCTAATTCTTTCCTTAAAAGTTCATCTTCAAACATCTGCTTGACTGAGGTTTGAGCATCATCAAAATTACCATCAATTCCAACAACGAAAGTATTATTTCCTTTTTGAGTTAGCATTTGCTTTTCTTGAATCTCACTAACTCCATTTTTGGGGTAAAAAACAATAATTTGAGTTCCGATTACATCAGAGAATCCTTCCATAGCTGCTTTACCAGTATCTCCTGAGGTAGCCGTTAGAATGACAATCTCCTTTTCAATACCTTGTTTTTTTAAAGCAGTTGTCATTAAATAAGGCAACACTGATAACGCCATATCTTTAAAAGCTAGAGTTGGCCCATGAAATAATTCTAAGTAAATATCATTTCCTTGTTTATTTATGGGAGCTATCTTTTTATCTGTAAATTTATCGTTATATGCATTTTGGATACATTCTTTTAGTTCTTCTTCCGAAAAATCGGAAAGTAACGGCTGCATCACTCCGTAGGCTAATTCTTGATATGTTTGTTCTAAAAAAGATTTCTTTGCTATATCTATTTTAGGTAACTCACATGGAACATAAAGTCCCCCTTTATTGGCTAACCCGTTTAAGATTGCTTGAGATGCTGATACTTTTTCATCTTTATCTCGCGTATTTGTGTACATCATCATTAAAACCTCCATAAAAAGACTTTTAAAAATTATACCATATTCTCATGTTTTTTTAATGTAAAAAAAAGCTATACCAGAAGAACTACTTTCTCTGGCATAGCCCTAAAAATATTTATTTGTTAAATTACCTCTTACTTTTCTAACTCGTCTAATACTTCTTCCATACTTTTAGAACCAAAAACAACTGTTTCTCCGTTAATTATTATAGCAGGAACACTCATGATATTTTTCTCTTTTTTAAGCTCCGGAAACAAGCTAATATCAATCATTTCAGAAGTTACATTATGGTTAATTGAAGCAATCCGTTGGCAAGTTGCCACTACGTCAGGGCAAAGATGACATGTTAAAGAGACACAAATTTCAATTTTATTTGTTTTTAACTGATTGATTCTCTCTCTTACTTTCTCATCAATTTCTTGACCTTGACTTCCCACATTGTAAACAGCTAACACTAAGGAATTTAACTCATGTCCGCTTGGTATTCCACTAAACTTAATTCCAGTATACACATTATTTTCATCTAGAATTGCTAAAGATGGCATACGAGTTAAACCTACTTCATCTTCTAATTCCTTATTTTCATCCTTTTTAATAGAACGATAAATCATTTTTTCATTTAGCTTTGAAAATTCTTCAAGAAAACTTGCAAGTTCAAGAGATTTAGCATTTTCTGAATCTAGGATATGTAATAAAGTCACTGATTTTGTAAGCTTAGAAAAGATGTCTTTAAGCTGATCTTTCATCGCATTAGGAAACCAACCATCTTTTTTAGTTTGTCCATTTCCTCTCTTTTCAGCTGGTTTTTGCTTACTTACTTTGTTTTCTTTTGGTTTAGCAATAACTGTTACCGCAATGCCCAATTTTTCTTTTAATTTTTCAATATATTGTTGTGCTTTAGTTGCTGCGATAGCACCATCGCTTGTCGCTGTTACTATTTGGCGTAGTTCTTTGACGCGTAAGTCTCCAGCTGCATAAACACCTTCTATGCTTGTCTCCATATTTTCATTAGTTGGAACAAATCCACGTTCGTCTAGTTCTATTTTATTTTTTACAATACTTGTATTAGGACTGCTCCCTGCAAATACAAACATCCCAAATGAGCCATCTTCTTTAGAGGCTTCAAAATGAGTTTCTTCGTCAGTTTCATTATTAATAAACACGGCTTTTTGTAAGACACCCTCACCGGAAATCTCTTTAACTTCTGTATTATAGGTGATATCAATATTGGGGTGCTCTTTTGCTAAGTTAGCTGTGGCTGGTGCACAAGTAAAATCGGGTTCTCTTATAATCATGTGTACTTTTTTAGCATATCTTGTTAAATAGACTGATTCTTCAGCAGCGGCAAATCCACCACCTAAAACAAAAACATCCATTCCCGTAAATAGTTCACCATCACAAGTTGAGCAATAGGCAATTCCTCGGCCAGTGTATTCTACCTCTCCTTTAAAACCGATTTTATTCCTAGACGTACCTGTTGCAACTATTACTGAATAAGCTTTAATTTCATGCCCTTCACTGTCTATTAATACTTTAATCTCTTCATTTAACTTCGTTTCTACTATTTCTTTTATGGCAAATTCACAACCAAAACTCTCTGCTTGACTTCTCATTTCTTCAATTATTTCTGGTCCGTTCCCGTCTTTAATCCCTGGATAGTTTGCGATTGTTGATGTTGTGACTGTTTGCCCACCTATCCTGCCTTTTTCAATAATGATAGTATCTAGCATAGAGCGTCCCGCATAAATACCTGCTGATAAAGCTGCTGCACCAGCACCAATAATTGCTAAATCATATATTTTTTCTTTCACTTGTTTGTATTCCCTCTCTTAAAAAAGAGACTGACATTCGACGTCAACCTCTTTTGTATTTAATCTATTTTTAACGAGTTTAAATTTTTCCAACTAAATCCAAACTTGGTGCTATTGTATCTTCACCAGGTTTCCAGTTTGCTGGGCACACCTTATCTCCATGTTCTTCTACGAAAATCGCTGCTTCTAGTTTTCGAACTAATTCTTCTGCGTTACGTCCTATCCCCATATCATGAACTTCATAGGCTTTAATCTCACCACGTGGGTTCACAATAAACGAGCCTCTGAAAGCTTGTCCAGCTTCTTCATTTAACACTTCAAAGAAACGAGAAATTTTGCCACTAGGATCTGCTAACATTGTATACTCTATTTTTCCAATGGTATCCGTTGCATCAGCCCACGCTTTATGAACAAAATGACTATCCGTCGAAACAGAGTATACTTCACAATCTAGTTCTTTAATTTTTGCATAGTGATCTTGTAAATCGCCTAGTTCAGTCGGGCAAACAAAAGAAAAATCCGCTGGATAAAAAAAGAAGATACTCCATTTCCCTAGAACTTCCTCTTTATTTACACTTACAAATTCACCTTGACGATAAGCATCCGTTTCAAATTCAAGTAATTCTGTATTAATCATATTAGACATTAAAAATTCCTCCTACTTGTTATTTATTACACTAATATACTATCAAATTAAAATGATTTTGTCAAAAGAATAATTATAAATAAGATTATAAGTAAAACCTTTAAAACAATAACTTTTAAATAATCATTAGACATACAATTGAGAATGAAAGTATAAAAATCTAGAGTTATCCACATATCAACAGACTTATACACAATATATAGTGTCCGTTCTCTTTTTGTTCCTACTAAATAATGTGATTCTCTATTCTCATAAAAAAATAAGCTAAAAATAAATACTTATTTTTAGCTTATTTTGATTTAATCCCATTCTTAAGTCACATCTTAATGGCTATCCACAACAATTTGTTGCTTTTGTGGATAGAATTCTTGATTGCCTTCAAGAACTCTTATCAAGCAATCTTCACTCAATAATGATTCGATAGTATTAAAAACCATTCTATTCAATACAAAAATTTCCTCAAAATGATTTTTTGATATGAATTTTTTGATTTTTTCTTTATCTTCAACTTCTTGTATTAAAGGTACAAGATTAATTCCATTTTCATTAAATATTTCTTGATCATCGAAGAGTTGAGATTTTTGATCGATGATTAAATTAATTATTCCATCTTTTTCGATAAAACTAGTCAACCAGTAAATAAGTAACTCTTGATAACTACCAAAATCATTATCTTGATATTTAATTGTATCTACTTGATTACATACTAATTTAATATTCAATACAACTTCTCCATCAGGAGCGTAGTATCGCTGAACCTCTTCTTGACCTCCCATAATTTCTCGATCCATTACTATACTGCCTGCATCATAAACTTCTATATATTCTTTAGTTTTGTTAACAAAATGGTAACACTCTAAATTATCTTCTGTCTGTTCTCTCACAGTTAATGTTGTATCTTCTTTTAAATCATAATAGTATTTTATTCCGCCTTCTTCTTTTGCAAAAAACGGAAGAAGTGATTCTTTTCTTCGATCCATCTGCTCTTTATTAATTGAACGTGATTTCTTAACCCCTAGTAAGTCATTAAACAGATTATACGTACTAACATTTTGAGGTAACCATCCTAATTGTTTATATTTTACAACAGTCGTCATGTATTCAGAATCAAAATTTAACGTCCCAATTTTAACATTGTTATTTAATTGTAATAGACTATTCCAGGCAATTATTGAATCAGCTTCTGATTGATTTAATTTTTTAGGTAACTCTTCGGTAATTAATACATATGTTTCATTTTTTAAAATATTACTCATGATTCCTCTCGAATTACCATTTAAATTAAACAAACGCCGCTCAATATATTTCTTTTGATATGTTAAATTATTTTTTTCATCAACAGCTGAGTTAATTCGTTCATTTGCTTGGCTTATATTTTCTTTAATTTCAGCTATTTTCATCTGATTTTTAGCATCAAACGTTTGAAGAACATCAATTAGTACTCCAATTGCTTCTTTCTCACTTGATAAGTATTCTTCAAATGCACGTTTACGTTCTACTAATTTCTTTTTATCCATTTCAAGTTCATCAAGCTTTATTCTTCTACTTGAAATGTTTTCAATTAACACTACTGCTGATTCTGTATAAGAATCTAGGTTATTAAATTTAGCCTCATCTGAATTTAAAATTCGCTTGACTCTCTCAATTCGTTTAGTTGTTTTCTCAATTTCTAAATCACTTACTTTTAATTTATTCGATAAATCATTTAAGTGATTTATTTTTTCAGTTATTTCTTTTTTCAATGTTACGTTCTGTTTATCTAGTGTTTTTTCAAGTTTTTTTAAATTTTGAACATCTTGCTTTAGAAAAGCAAGTTCAAATTTCAATTGATCAAAATCTCCTATGATTTCTTTTTTCTCACTGTACAGTTCATGAATAATCGTTTCTTCAATTGATGTTTTCTTTTCAATTATCTGATCATATTCATTTTCTAAAGAGCCTATCTTACTTTGAAATTTCGGATTAAATACAACTGATTCTAGCTTTTCTTCAGTTTTTTCTTCTGGAATAGCTTCCTTAAAAGTACAGTTAAAAGATAATTTTTGTGTCATTTGTTATCATCCTTATTCTTCAATAAATGACCTAAGATAGTTAAATCTTAGGTCATTATTTTTACTTATCCTTCTTGTGATTCTTCTTCTTCTTTTTTCTTTCTAAAGAATAACGCTGATGCTCCTAATAAAGCACCAAGTCCAATTGTAGTCATTGCACTGTTATCATATTCTCCAGTTTGTGGTAATTTGTTATTTTGATTTGACCCATTCATTGGATTATTACCACCATTTGATGATTGTTTATTGCCATTAGAACCTGCTCCATCATTTGGGTTATAAGCCATTGGCATAGCATTATTAGATCCTTTACCATTTTTGTTATTTAAATTATCTTGGTTTGATGAGCCTTGAGCATTTAATTCTTGTTCTCTTGCAATTAGCTCTTGTTCTCTTCTATTTAATTCTTTTTCTTTTTCTCTTCTCATTAACTCTTTATACCATTCGTCAAAGTCAAAGCTATCGCCATTTCCTTGTACGTCTGATTTGCTACCTGAGTTATCTGAATCTGAATTGTCTGAGTCTGAGTTATCTGAATCTGAGTTATCTGAGTCTGAATTGTCAGAGTCTGAGTTGTCTGAGTCTGAGTTGTCTGAGTCTGAGTTATCTGAATCTGAGTTATCTGAGTCTGAGTTGTCAGAATCGGAATTATCTGAGTCTGAGTTACCTGAGTCTGAGTTATCTGAATCTGAGTTGTCAGAGTCCGAATTGTCTGAATCGGAATTATCTGAGTCTGAGTTGTCAGAGTCTGAATTATCTGAGTCCGAGTTATCTGAGTCCGAATTATCTGAGTCTGAGTTATCTGAATCTGAGTTGTCAGAGTCTGAATTATCTGAGTCTGAGTTATCTGAATCTGAGTTGTCAGAGTCCGAATTGTCTGAATCGGAATTATCTGAGTCTGAGTTGTCAGAGTCCGAATTATCTGAGTCTGAGTTATCTGAGTCCGAGTTATCTGAGTCTGAGTTGTCAGAATCGGAATTATCTGAGTCTGAGTTATCTGAATCTGAGTTGTCAGAATCGGAATTATCTGAATCTGAGTTGTCAGAGTCCGAATTATCTGAGTCTGAGTTGTCAGAGTCTGAGTTGTCAGAGTCTGAGTTGTCAGAATCTGAGTTATCTGAGTCTGAGTTATCTGAATCTGAGTTGTCAGAATCGGAATTATCTGAATCGGAATTGTCTGAATCGGAATTATCTGAGTCTGAGTTGTCAGAATCGGAATTGTCAGAGTCTGAGTTATCTGAATCTGAGTTGTCAGAATCGGAATTATCTGAGTCTGAGTTATCTGAGTCTGAGTTGTCAGAATCGGAATTATCTGAGTCTGAATTATCTGAATCTGAGTTATCTGAATCTGAGTTATCTGAGTCTGAGTTATCTGAATCTGAATTATCTGAGTCTGAGTTATCAGAGTCTGAATTATCTGAGTCTGAGTTGTCAGAGTCTGAATTATCTGAGTCTGAGTTATCTGAATCTGAGTTATCTGAGTCTGAGTTGTCAGAATCGGAATTATCTGAGTCTGAATTATCTGAATCTGAGTTATCTGAATCTGAGTTATCTGAGTCTGAGTTATCAGAGTCTGAATTATCTGAGTCTGAATTATCTGAATCTGAGTTGTCTGAGTCCGAATTATCTGAATCGGAATTGTCAGAATCGGAATTATCTGAATCTGAGTTATCTGAATCTGAGTTATCTGAATCTGAGTTATCTGAGTCTGAGTTGTCAGAATCGGAATTATCTGAATCTGAGTTGTCAGAGTCTGAGTTGTCTGAGTCCGAATTATCTGAGTCCGAATTATCTGAATCTGAGTTGTCAGAGTCTGAGTTATCTGAGTCTGAGTTATCTGAATCTGAGTTGTCAGAGTCTGAATTATCTGAGTCTGAGTTGTCTGAGTCCGAATTATCTGAGTCCGAATTATCTGAATCTGAGTTATCTGAGTCTGAGTTGTCAGAGTCCGAATTATCTGAGTCTGAGTTGTCAGAGTCTGAATTATCTGAGTCCGAGTTATCTGAGTCCGAATTATCTGAGTCTGAGTTGTCAGAGTCTGAATTATCTGAGTCTGAGTTATCTGAATCTGAGTTGTCAGAGTCCGAATTATCTGAGTCTGAGTTATCTGAATCTGAGTTGTCAGAATCGGAATTATCTGAGTCTGAGTTATCTGAGTCCGAGTTATCTGAGTCTGAGTTGTCAGAATCGGAATTATCTGAGTCTGAATTATCTGAATCTGAGTTATCTGAATCTGAGTTATCTGAGTCTGAGTTATCTGAGTCTGAATTATCTGAGTCTGAGTTGTCAGAGTCTGAATTATCTGAGTCTGAGTTATCTGAATCTGAGTTATCTGAATCTGAGTTGTCTGAGTCTGAATTATCTGAGTCTGAGTTGTCTGAATCTGAGTTATCTGAATCTGAGTTGTCAGAGTCTGAGTTGTCTGAGTCTGAATTATCTGAATCTGAGTTGTCAGAGTCTGAATTATCTGAGTCTGAGTTATCTGAATCTGAGTTGTCAGAGTCCGAATTATCTGAGTCTGAGTTATCTGAATCTGAGTTATCTGAATCTGAGTTATCTGAATCTGAGTTGTCAGAGTCTGAGTTATCTGAGTCCGAATTATCTGAGTCTGAGTTATCTGAATCTGAGTTGTCAGAGTCCGAATTATCTGAGTCTGAGTTATCTGAATCTGAGTTGTCAGAGTCCGAATTGTCTGAATCGGAATTATCTGAATCTGAATTATCTGAATCTGAGTTGTCAGAGTCCGAATTATCTGAGTCTGAGTTATCTGAATCTGAGTTATCTGAATCTGAGTTGTCAGAGTCTGAGTTATCTGAATCTGAGTTGTCAGAGTCTGAATTATCTGAGTCTGAGTTGTCAGAATCGGAATTATCTGAGTCCGAATTATCTGAATCTGAGTTGTCTGAATCGGAATTATCTGAATCTGAATTATCTGAATCTGAGTTGTCAGAGTCTGAGTTATCTGAGTCTGAGTTATCTGAATCTGAGTTGTCAGAGTCTGAATTATCTGAGTCTGAGTTGTCAGAGTCCGAATTATCTGAATCTGAGTTGTCAGAGTCTGAGTTATCTGAGTCTGAGTTGTCAGAGTCTGAATTATCTGAGTCTGAGTTGTCAGAGTCCGAATTATCTGAGTCCGAATTATCTGAATCTGAGTTGTCTGAATCTGAGTTATCTGAGTCTGAGTTGTCAGAGTCCGAATTATCTGAGTCTGAGTTATCTGAATCTGAGTTGTCAGAGTCCGAATTATCTGAGTCTGAGTTGTCAGAGTCAGAATTATCTGAGTCTGAGTTATCTGAATCTGAGTTGTCAGAGTCCGAATTATCTGAGTCTGAGTTATCTGAATCTGAGTTGTCAGAATCTGAGTTATCTGAATCTGAGTTATCTGAATCTGAGTTGTCAGAATCTGAGTTATCTGAATCTGAGTTGTCAGAATCTGAGTTATCTGAATCTGAGTTATCTGAATCTGAGTTGTCAGAATCTGAGTTATCTGAGTTATCTGAGTCTGAGTTGTCAGAGTCTGAATTATCTGAGTCGCTACCATCTGGATCAGGATCCACATTGTTATCGTAGTAGTTATCTAAGTTTTCTTTTGCTTTTTCTAACTCTTTAACAGCCTCATCGACTTCAACTTGTGTCGCTTCTGGATCATCAAGAATTTCTTTTGCTTTTTCTCTTGCTTCTTCAAACTCACTGTAAATGTCATCTGGATATTTTTCATCATCATTTGAGTAACGATTATCATTATCTGGATTATCCGGATTTGTATCTTCGTAAACTTTTTCTAATTGCGTTTTATCAACCTCAGTTGATTCATTTGCTTCTAATTTTTCAAAAGCATCTTTTAATAATTTATAAGCTTCATCCACTTGCTCTTGTGTCACTTCTAAGTCTTCTAAAACAAATTTTGCATTTTCTCTGGCTTTGTCAAACTCTTTATAACTTTGAGCTGTGTATTCATGATTAGTATTTGTTGTATTTTTAACGTTAGAATATAAGTTTTGTAGTTTAGATTTATCTACTTTATCTTCTTTTCCTACAGAAATAGTTGTTGTATCACCAATCTTATCGTCATAACCTGCTTGATGTCCGACTAATTTGATTGTTACTTCATCTTTATAAGAAAGTGTTGGAATACTAATAGAGAACGTGCCGTCTGCATTTAGTTCTCCAGTGTAAGTAGCACCACCATTAATTTGAACTTCTACTGTGTAAGTTCTACCGTTTGAGAAGTCATTGTTAATAGATTTACCCATTATGACATTATCATTTGCTGAAGGTTGTTTTACCTCAATTGGTTGTAATTTCCAATCTGCCCAATCTTGAGACAATTGAACTGTCGTTTCTGATAAATCACTAAACTTATCTTTTTTATTTGGTTGATGTCCAACTACTTGAACTTCTACTTTATCGCCTGCTTTAAGTGTATCCACCTTAACCATGAATTTACCATTAGCATCTAGTTTTCCACGATATGTTTTTGTTCCATTAACTGTCACAACAACATCATAAGATCTGCCTAACGCATTATCATTTGGTGCAATACCTGTAACATATTCTTTACCTTCAAATAAATCATCAATAGCTGGTTGTCTTACTTTCCATTCCTCATACAAATCATCTGCATTTTTAACAGTAATTTTTGTGATATTTGAAGCAAGCTCTTTTCCATTTTTATCCGTTACAGCTACACCATCTCTGTAAGCAATTAATTGAGCTGTAATCACGTCTCCAATTTGAAGCGGTGTATCTAATCCTTCTAATTTGAAGAGGCCATCTTTAGTAACAGGAACGTTATCAATAACTTTTCCATTAACTGTTACACGGATTTTATACTCACCATTATCGATATTCGGTACTAGACCACTGATAGATGTATCTCCCTCAGCTGCTTGGTTTAGCAGTGGATCAGGAATACCCCATTCTACATCTGATTGTGTAATCTGTGGCATAACATCTTGCAATTGTTTACCAATACCAACAAGAGTTCCAAAATTATTTAATTTTCCTGCATAAACAAAGGCTTGTGCTTCAATATAGCCACCAAATTCAAGCGGTGTTCCTACATAATATTCAAACGCACCTGTTTGACGATCCACACTCACTTCAGATAACTGAATGGCTTTTCCATCTGGAGAATAGTAAGTTAACTTCACTTTATATACGTTCAAGTCATTTGGATTAAATTTAACGTAATTTCCTTTTTCATCCATCATACCTGAAATATTACCAGAGATCATTTGACTACCATTTTTAATTGGGTTCAATGTTACTTCTGGTGCTTTAGCTTTACCAACTTGCCATTCTTGAACAGTTGATTGAGATTCAAAATTATGCCCTTTGTTTTCACGAATAACAGTAGCTAAAACAACGTCACCGTCTTTAAATCCTTTGGCTGTAACGTTACCAAATTCATCTTTTTCACCATAAACAAACATAAATGTATTATCATCATTCACATCGGTATAGCCTATTGTTTCAATAGAACCATCTTTGTGTTTGATATCAATACGAACCTTATAAGCATCACCTTTAATGTCTGTATTATGATCTTGTTGAACACGACCATTAATAACTGTACCGCCACTAACTAAAACATTACCTAGTTCAGCTGAAGCAACTGGTTTTTGAGCACTTGTTTTATCACTACCTAAGCCGGTTGTTGAGCCATTTGATTTTCCTTTTGAATACTCATTATTCAATGCATTTGAAATACCTTCTTTTTCTTCACCAACGAAGATCCAAGGTTTCTTATTTAACTCAGTGATGACATGCATAGTATTATCATCTTCTGTATTTAGAGGAACATATGAATTGTGATCTCTTGACCATGTTGCTAAATCAATATCAAATCCATAATCTAAAGCAAACCAAGTTTGAGGGGCTAAATCAAGTATAGATGTTGCCATGGTCTTAGTAATAATTCTTAAGGTTGGCACTCCATCAGCTGATAAATAATATTCAACTGTCACATTACCTGGTTCTAGATCTGATAGTTTAACTTTGTCTACCTTAAATTCTTCAGTTGTTCCTAGTAGGACACCTACAGAACCTTTTGCATCAAGGTAAACATAATCACGCCAGTTATCTGATTCAAAGACCACTTTCATACTCTTAGGTAATTCGATACGTGTTTCAAAACTAGGTGTGTAAACTGCTATAGGAGCAAGCGTACTTGTTTGTTTTGATTTTGCTCTAAATGTCAATTTACCATCTTTAATAGAAACGTCGTTTAAATTACTTGTCGTATTTCCCATTGTAACAAAGTTAGGATCTTTAGCCTTAATGACATTACTCTTAGCTGTTTCAATAACAGTTAACATATTTGTCAATTCATCTAATGTTAGACCATAGTTTCTATGTAGTTCAGCGTTAGATGACTCAATAACTTTCTTATAATCATCATAACCAATAACGTAGTCTTTTGGTTTTAATTTACTAAATTCAGCTATATGTTTATCAATTTTTGCACGTGTTTCGTTTGCTTTTTCATCAGCATAAGTTGCATTATCTAAGGCTTCTTGTAATGCTTTTTCAGCTTCGTAAATATCATCCGCAATTGCTTTTGGATCTTTTAAGATGCTTTCTGCATTTTTCATGTTATTTTTAATCTTGAAGCCATCTTTATACAAATCATTAGGATGACTTGAGTCAGAAGTAATACCTGATGTTTTAGCTTTTTCCAATGTCTCATTTAATTTTTTATTAGCTTCTTCTTTAGTTGTTACTAATCCAGCAATGCCTTGATTTAATTCATTAATCAATTTACTTAAATCATCTGCTTCAATTTTAGCTCTATCAAGTTTTGATGCTTTTTCAAAGATTTTTTTGAATTCTTGATAAGATTCATTTAAGGCAGTGTCTTTACCATCATAATAGCTATAATCTGTAGGATTAACTGTTTTCCCTGATTCTAAAGCGATATCTAATTGACCTAATAAATCTTCTTTTGAAACCAAGTTATTCAACGCTTTACCTAATTCGTTAGTCGCAATTGAGATATCTTCCATTGAAGACTCAGATGCAGCTAAAATATCTTTGGCATTGTGAAGTTGAATGTTTAGCTCATTCCAAGTTTTAGTAGTAAATTTCCATTTTTCATTCGGTTTGGAAATAATTACAGATGCTTCGTCAATCAATTTATCTAATGTTTCAATATTTGAAGAAGGAACTAACTTATCAATAGCAAATTGTAGATCTTTTAATGCTTTGTCTAATTCATTAGCTGTTGCTTTTCTGTTTTTATCAAATTCCAGAGCTTGTTTATAAGCTTCATTCATTGCAGAATAAGTTTTTGTTGTGTAATAGCTTAATTTTTGTTTTGCAATAGCATCTTTAGCTTCAACATAAGCAATTGATAATTGTTTTCTTAAGTCATCTTTTCCTACAAGTTTAACTTTTGCTTGTAATAATTGGTTTCTTGCTTCTGAAAGTTCCTCTACTGAAGAATTTTTATTATCATAGATTTTTTCAGCAAATAAAATAGCTGTTTGTAATTTATCATAAGAAGCTGTTGTATAATCAGTATCTTTCAATACCTTAGCATCAGCGATTTCGCCTAATAATTGCTCGCGTCCTTCTTCACCAACAGATACAACTGGTACTAAACCATCAATTGCACGCTTGATTTCGTTGAATGAACTATTTAAAGTTGCAGCATTTGGATTACCTAATGCTTCATCACCTTTACGGATAGCCTCTTGCAATACAGAGAAACTATATTGTGTATAATCAGAGCCTTTATATTTTTTGGAAGAAGCAATTAAGTCTTCTAAACGTTTTTGATCCACTGCTGAAGGATCTGTTATACTTGGTGATTTTAATTGTTCCATTGAATTAGAAAGCAATGTTAGCATACTTTCAATATCAGTTTGAGTTGATGTTTCATCAACCAATGCTTGTTTTGCTTGCTCCATTGAATCAACTAACACTTTATAAGTTGTTCCACTATATTTAGATGGACTTAATCGTTCTGCATCTTTTAATAGAGACTCTAGTGCATCTAAGGTAACTTGTGTTGGTTTTACACTGTTGACAGTTACTAAACTACTAATTGCATTGTTTAAAATATCTCTAGCTTGGTTGACTTGTTTTTGAGTCATTGATTCATCTTTAAAGATTACATTTGCGTCTTCTAAAGCTTTAGCTAAAACATCAAAACTTTCTTGTGTATATACTTTATTATCGTTTGAATAGAATGAAGCAACATCTATCGCAGCTTCCAACCCATTTTTATTGACTTCAGTATTTTTGGCAGGTACTCGTTTTAAGTTCTCTGCGCTTTCTTTTTTACCAGCATCACCTTGTTGTCCAACAATAATAACAGAAATATCATCGTACGCTTCTAGACCTTTGTCTAATTCAACTTTAAAGTTACCGTATTTATCTACTTCGCCTGTAATAACTTTTCCTTTATTGATTCTAACTTGAACATAGTAACTTCTATCATATGATGAATCTACTGCTACATAACCTGAAACAGATTTATCACCAATCTGAGGATCTTTTACTACTGGATGGCTAATCTCCCAATTCTCAAAGGATTCTGGCATTTTCACTTCTACAGGAGTAGAAACTGATTTCTCGCCATCATAACCTTTTTCAGAACCGTGTAAAGTTACCACTATTTCGTCAGTTGCTTTAATTTTTTGATCTAAATTAATTTGAATACGTCCATTTTCACGGTTGAGCGCATCTTCATTAATTGTCATCTCAACACCATTAACAGTTACTGTTAAATAGTATTTTCTTGTTGGGCTATCATCTAATAAAACGATACCTGTTAACGTAGATTCACCAACTTTTGGTGGGTTAATAGTTGGGACATTTACTTCCCATTTATCATTAGCTTCTGAAGTTGCAACAACAACACTTTCAACAACCTCTGAACCAGTTACTGATTTAGTTTCACCTGGAACAAAACCAACAACACTTACATTAACAATGTCACCACGTTCTACTTTAGGGACAGTTACAGTGAACATTCCGTTGTCATCAATATCACCAAAGTATGTTTTTTCGCCAATAGTAACTTGTACTTTATAATTAGCTTCATTAAATTTAACATCATTGACTGGTGCTTGACCTGAAACAGTTGTGCTACCTTCTTTAATTTGGTTAACTGATGGTTTGCCGATATTCCATTCAACTAATTTAACCGTAGAACTTGCATCAGAGTTATTCATTTGAATACCTGCTGAAGATAATTCGCCATTACTATTTACAATTCCTTGATAAACATATCCTAAAGCTTCAATTCTTCCGCCATATTGTAGAGGCATTGATGTGACGTAACTAAAGTTACCATTTTTATCTGTTCTTACTTCTGCAAGTTCAATCCCTGTAGATTGACCTGGTGCATAGTACACAAGACGTACAGTGTAAACATTTTTATCAGATGGATCAATGTCCATACTTTTACCGTCTTGAGTTGTCAGAGTAGTTATTTTCCCACTAATAACCTTACCGTTTTGTTTAATTGGATTAACTGTTACTTTAGGTGATTTACCTTTAACAACGTTAATAGATTGATCAGTTGATGACGTTACTAAGTCATATTTTTCATTAACTCTAACAACAGTCACTTTAACTTGGTCGCCTTGCTTAAAGTTTTGTGCTACAACATTACCAGTTTTGCTATCTACTATTGTGTAGTTGTATACAAAGTTACCATTTTTATCTAAGTCTGCTCGGCCGATTTCTTTACCATTCAGTTCAAAGACAGCTTGATATTTATCACTTTCAAGATGTTTTTCATTTGTTTGTTTAGCTTTACCAACAATTGTGTTAGTACCATCTACAACATGTGTATAAATGTCGCCATTGTTTACTTCATCTTGAACATCTAATTTGTTCATATCACCAAGGTTATCAATGTTTTTTGAATCATTTCCATTCCATGATCCTAAGATACCTTCTTGGAGAACTTTACTGACAACAGTTATTTCTTTATCATCTATTTTTTCTTGAATTGGTAAAGCATGACCATCTTTGATATAACCTTCAAGGTCAAAACGGAAATAATAATTTAAATCGAAATCAGCTACTGGAACTAAACCAGTACCTGGAATCATTTTATTCGTTGTGATGTAAAGAACTGGTTGACCATTCACAATTTTATATGAAATGTTCAAGTCTTCTAAAACTTTTGGATCATCTAAATTAAGTAAATTCAGAGTTGGATCCCAAGTAGCACCGATCCCTGCAACCCCACCAGATTTTTTATTACCTGATTGCACTGAAGAACTTATTAAAGCAGCTGTCATAGCTGAGTTATTGTAAGAAATTTGTGCATATTTACGCCAGTCTTCATTTTCAAAGAATGGAATTAAATTGTGTGGAATTTTAATGGTTGTTTCAAAGGCTGGTTTATAAGTTAAGAATTCAAGACGATATCTACTTGAGTTTACTTCAACATTTAATTTACCATCCTTCATGCCAGTCTTTTTACCTACAGAACTACCTGTATTAATTAAGACTGCTAAAGAACCTTCGTCTAATGTTAGGTTATTTTTAGCTAGTTCAATTTTATTAATAGTTGCATTCATATCTGCAACTGAAAGATTTAGATTATATAATAACTCTCTAGCACTATTGATACTATTAGCATATTCTTCATAACCATGTAATATTTTTTGTTTTTCTTCAGCTGTCATATTGTCAAAAGCTGAGATTTCATCTTGCAATTTCTTTTTAGCTGCTTGACGTTCAGGTTGACTATAAGCCAATTCATCGATTGCTTTTGTTAGACTTTCTGTTATTGATAAAACAGTTTCTGTTTTTATATCTTTTCCGCTATCGATTAATTTGTAAGCATCTTGTACAACACGTTGTAAATTTCTCCAACTATCTGTTGTATAAGCAGTCTCTTTATCTAAGGTAACTAAACGTTCTAATTCTTTTTGTAATTGACTAACTGCTTCGTTACTTGATAAATATAAATGATTCATTGTCATGGCTAATTCATTAACCAAACTATTTAAAATATCTGGTGAAATAGTATCACGGTTAATTGCTTTTGCTTTTATTAGAGCATTTTCAAATGATAACCATGAGCTTTCTGTAAATTTATCTTTGTCTTTTTGATAAGCTTCTGATTTGAAGAGTAAATTATCTAAATCTTTTAATAAACTTTCTCTATCTACCATCCCTTCAATAGCTTTATCTAAATTTTTATAAGCTCTAGATATTTCATCCACTGTTGATTTTGAGTTACTAATGACTGCCTCAGCATAAGCCAATTGTTTATTAAGGCTATTCCAAGATGTTTCTGTAAATTTTCCTTTACCCAGTCCAACTAATTTATTTCCTTCATTGATTAGACTCTCTAAACCTTTTAGATTTTCAATTTCAATTAGATCGCTCATAGCTCTCTTTAAATTGTTGTTAATTTCGACTAATCTATCCGCAGATACTTGACTAAAATCAACTGTTTCAGCAACTTTTAATTGTTTTAATAAAATGTCCAGTGTTTCATTTGTATAGACTTGTTTTTTCTTATTGTCATTAAGTAATTTGTTAGCTTCTTCCATAGTTGCTTGTAAACTCTCATTAACGTCATCCTTAGAAACTAAATCATTAATCGACTTCATTAATTCGTGATAAACATTAGAATAAGTATCTGTTGATACTTCACTAGCAGCCATGACTTTTTGAGCTTTTCTTAGTGATTCAGAGAATTTTTTATAACTGTCTGACGTATAAGATTTACCATCAATATCAACAACTTCATCAAGTTTACTTTGTAGTTCACCAGCAGTTCTAATTTGTACCAACTCTAGTAATGCATCATCAATATTTTTATAAGCTAAGTAACGTTCTGATTGAGTTGAATCACTATTATTGGCGATCATCAACGCATCTCTTAACGCATCATTTAACTGCTTATAACTTAGGGCTGTATAGTTTAATTGTTTGTATTCATCCATAACTTTATCCACGTGTGATGTTAAGTCTTCAGATGAAATGTCTAAGTCTTCTGCGTGTTGAGTCAATTTTTCAACTAGTTGATTAATTTCAGCTTGTGTAACGCCTTCTTTTACTTGAAGAGCCTTTGCTTCTTCTAATATTTCTTTTACAATAGATGATTTTTCCTGATTAATAGAACCTAAATTCAATAAATCTAACTCTAATTGCTTCGTAATCTCATCTAAAGGTTTTTTATCAACAGATAGATTTTTCATTGCTTTGTCTAAGTTTGCTAAAGCCTTATTAGCTTCAGCTTCCGTTAGTTCACCTTTTGCTACTTTGTCTTCAAGATCTTTTACTATTTTATTAAGTGCTTCAACGCTTTCTTTAGAGTAATTATCGTCAAGTTTCCCTAATTTTTCAAGATCTGCTAATTTTTTATCTAATTCTTTGTTACCTGTTGATACAACAGGCTTTTCAGATGACGTTTCCTCTTTACCTGTTGTAGTGGTTGTGCTACTATTTGTTTGTTCAGAATTTTTATTTTGACTAGAGGTAGATGTTGAATCTGTTGCAGCAGATTCAGTTGATTCTACTTCTTTTTTATTTTCTTCAGTTGTTGTACTTTCTGAAGTTGTTTCGGAGGTACTATGGTTATTTTCTGCTTCACGCAACTTAGCTGCTTGTTCCTCAGCTTTCTCAGCTGCTAAATTCCCTTCATTAATCATCTCATAAGACTCATTTAGGGCTTGATTTAATTCAGATTCTTCTGGTGCATCTGCATTTTTTAAACCTATTTCCCCTGCTACTTGTCCTAGATACTCTTTTGCATCAACTACTTCAACGCTTTGAGTTTGATCTACTGCTGCTGTTTCTTCAGGTGTTGCTGCTTGTTTTGCTTGTGATTCCTTATTTTCTTGATTATTACCAGCATCTAGCTCTGCTGCATCTGCTGAATTTGGTGCTGCTGCGACAGTTGCTAAACCATACGCTGCCACTGTTGAATAAAGAACTTTAAGCGATTTTTCTTTTTTGCTTTTATTCTTATTCATTTTTTCTTTGTAATCGTAATTTTTTTTACTCAATGTTACTCCTCCTTGTTAGAATTAAACACTTTATTAATTAAGCTTACTCAGTTTTACTACTTTACATCTTCCAACAATGCCTGCCACTTAATCATAGCGCTTTGTTTATCAAATTTTTTTGCAACTTCGTAAGCATTGTTAGACATTTTTATTTGTAGTTCTGGGTGACTCAACAGATAATCCAATTTTTCTTTCATCTGCTTGATATTATCTTTTTCGATTAAGTACCCATTTGTACCTTCTTCAATCATTTCACTTGGACCATAACGAATATCATAAGCAAGGACTGGTAAGCCATGTTCTATAGCTTCAAGTAAAGATAAGCAGAAGCCCTCAATTTTACTTGTTAATAGCATTGCTCCTGCACTATTATACTCAAATTCTAAATCCGTCAAGTAGCCTCTGAAAAAAACATGATTTTCTAGATGATTTTCTTCCACATAACGTTTTAATTCTTTTTCTTCTTTAAAATTATTGGTAGAATCTCCATATCCAAATAAATGAAGTTCCATTTTTGGATAATTAGGTAATAACTCTTCGACAATTTTTATTTGGTGCATCAATTGTTTTTCTGAATAATATCTTGCCATACATACCAGCTTAAATGGATTTCTTTTCCCAAAAGGTATTGTTTGCACTTTTTCTAAGTATCCTACAGGTATAGGATAGGCTTTTACTTTTTCTGGTAATCTCTGATTAAACTCCATCGCTTGTTGTTTCGTCGATGCTACTATGGCAGATACATTATCCAAGTATTCAAATATTCCTTGATAAGGGGATGTTATTTCAGAAGCGATTGGCTGTTCAGGGTTTCTTAAATGAACACTGTGAATAATTGGAATAAATTTTGCCTTCTTTTTCATTAAAGAAATACTTTTTACAACTGATATTGTTCTATCTGAAAAAAAGAGCGTTTTTTCTTCGTTTAACTCATCTAAGAAAAAAGCTTGCCATTCATCCTTATTTTTAAAATAAAGCTCATTGTTTTTATAATTAGTTAAATGAACCCTTGTTAATTCTTTTTTAGAGTTATAGTAGCAAATAATCTTCTCTTCTCCACTTGGACTAAAATAACTCTCAGTTATTATATGTTGCTTATCTCCAAGAATTTTTATATTACTTAAAAAACCTCTGGTATCATAAATCTCACGTTTAATTTTTCGCCTTGTTTCATACGGGCCATCAAAATAGTTTATATAGTGAATTTTTTGATACGATTTATCATAATAATGAGCGTACATTATATAGTCATTTTGATAAAAAATTTTGACATCTTGGCTGTTTTTAACAAATTCTACTCGATAATTCAAATCATTTTGCCATTTTTCTAGAAAATTTTCTTGAGAATAAACATTATTTCCAATTGATTCTTGAAAAAAATCATACATTGAAAAGATATAATCAGAAACTGAAAATATTTCAGCATTTTCATAAAGTTCCGGATTATGGCAAAGAGTTACTATTTTAGCTCTCTCATCTAACTGATTAAAAAGTTTGACTCTTTTTACCTGACTATGTTCTATTCCTGGTAATCTTTTTCCTAGACTGTTACCTAAGCAATAAATCATGCTATCCCCTCTTTACTCTATCTCTCCAACAAACCTTGCATTTCCGATTTTCATTGAAAGCTTATCTCCTTCATTTTTAAAGGCCACACAAACTTTTGCGGTTTTTCTTTCCCCTTTTTTTAATGTTTTTCCCTCTTCTAAATCATCCAAAATAACGGCTCCTTGTTCTTCTTTTTCATCAAAATATTGAAAAATTGTGCCATTAAACGAAAAGCTTCCTTGAGAGACGTAGACATCATACTCTACTTCTACTAGCTGAGAAACATCACTAATCTGTTTTTTCACTGCTCTCACTCTTTCATCAGACTCTTTAAGACGTTTAGCATTAGCTATGCTGAGTGAAACCTTTCCTTTATCTTCTGTTTTTAATTCGATAAAATCCCCAAAAGGTATTTCTTTAAGGTAAGCAGTGTATTCTTCTTGGATTTCTTTTTCTTTTGTTGACTTAATATTATCCTCCGCTTTTTTTATTCCTTCTTCCTTCACATCAGTTGTAAGGGTCTCAATAGGATTCTTTTCAAGAGATGCTTTTGTTTTTTCCTTCTTGTGAGACTCAGAATATTTTAGGGGGTTGTTGTTGATTGCCCTTAACACAATTGGACAAGCAAGCGCTACTAGAACAAATAAGACGATAGTTATTCTAAATATTTTTTTACTAATTAGATACTCCTCCCTCCTAAAAATTTGCTTTATCTTTTAAAAATTAATAATAATATGACCTAGTTTAAAATTATTATTAACTAAATTGTACATATATTAATATATCAGTATCTATTTAAAGATAACTATCGTCTTTTTTTAATTAACTCAAAAAAGATGACATTAAATGTATTTCTTTCAAAATTAAGATCATTTAAGCAATTTTTTTAACAAAAAAAAGACTAGCTATTTGCTAATCTTTTTTAGGAATCTTTTTCAATTGAGTTAATCAAGATTTCTCTAATCATATTTTCATCATAACCATTAATAATTTCATTAATAACATATATTTGTTGATATTTATAAGGCGATTCTGTCAAAAATATATCTGTAACTAACAAATCATAGCATTTTTCTCGGTCAGCGATTTCAAAGGATATATCAAATTCTTTTGAAAAAGTCATCTCTAATCTCTTTAAAATATCTTGTTGAGCTAAGTAATTAACTTGATTTGCCAAACCAACCGAAATAGATTTAATACATTTACTTTCAATAATTTGTAAGATAAAACGATAATTTAAAAAGATATGATCGTATACAGCTGGTGATAAATTTAATGAGAACAGTGACAAATGCTCATAAATAACATCATTTACAATTGTACTAATCGAATCATCCATTCTTTTAGACATCAAATAGCTAGACTCAAAATAACTCATATAACTATTAAAATGAATCATTCGAAAATGTAATTGAAATAAGGCACATTCAATATACCAAAGTAACTCATCCGATAAATACTCTAAATTAAAATGATTTCCAATAGTCTCTAATGTGTTCTCACTTAGATTAATGATATCTCTAGAAAATTCATTTTTTAGAAAATACATATATTGGTCTTCAGATAAAGGGGTTTCATATATATACGTAGAAATAAAGAAAATATACAAACAGATTAAATCCGTTTCAGTTTGAATAGCAGAAAAGTTACCTTGCAATGCCTGATTGGTTTTCTTTACTGCTGTCATAAAACTCTCTTCTATTAGTTTTCTATATACTTCCTGTTGATCAATCTCTAAAGTAGAACCAAATAACTCTCTTCTTTTACTAATTAATAGCCATAAATACAAATGATATAAATTTTTATCTTCAATTGGTAACTCTAATTCATCAGCTAAATTTTCAATGAGTAATACAATGGAGGGATCAAGCGGATGATAATTTATCACATCTATAGGTAAAGTATGATTATAAAATTCAAATAAGAAATACCTAATTTGAAGTTCATCACCTGTAAATTTAGCATTTTTAATTTGAATTTCAAATTCAGCTATTAAACGATTTATATCTTTTAACCTTCTGAAAAGAGTTGCCTCGCTTATCATTAATTCTTGGCATAAGCGAGAAATTGAAAAACCATCATGCTTACTCAAGTACATAATAATACTACAATTAATCGACTGGTTAAGATAATGGATTAAAATATGTTGCATATTAAAGTGATACGGTATGTTTAAAGTCACCTTTTTTTTATCGATAATTAAGCAAATATTCGCATCAAAGTCTTTCAGTAAATCATTCATTAGATCAAGATATTTATTTAGGGACGCTGACGATATCTTCACTTGTTTTTCTAATTCTTTTAAATTCATTTTTCCACCATTATCCAATAGTTGTTGGATGATATTAACTTGTATCATTTCCGGTTTATCTAAAAGGTCTAGAATGTTCAAACTTCTTACCTCCATATTATTTTCTAAAAAACAGCCTATCATATAAAATAGGGGAAATGCAAATCTAAAAACCACATATATTGTTTTAGTTCACCAAAACAGTTATTTACTATCCTTTTAAACGCTAATCATTTTTTAACAAACGAAAAATAGTAAAAGAAACTATTTAACACAAAAAAAATAATTGCAGATAATAGATAAAGATAAACAACTACTATATTACGTTAAAAGAACTAACGTTTTTTATCGAACAAGAAAAATCAGATCTTAATTTTAAATAACAAAAAAGCAAACACATACTCCGTCTGTATTCGCCGATAAATCTAGTGTGTTTTATGCTTAATTTGTTAACAAATGCGAGAAAAGGGACTCGAACCCTCACAAAGAATATTCTTTACAAGATCCTTAGTCTTGCGCGTCTGCCAATTCCGCCATTCTCGCTTACTTGATTATCTTACCATGTATTTTAACTTTCCGCCACATTGACAGACGTACTTTTCAGTATTTATCCGCCTAATTCTTGTGATTGTTCCATGACATTGCTGACACTCATAATAATGATATTTTTTTCATTCTTTTTTTGTAGTGGTTTAACAAAACGACTACCTTGAGTTACTTTTAAAAGTTCTTTAAAATCTGAATCTTTATGCTGATATCCTTTTCCTTCAAGGTGTAGGTGATAATGACATAATTCATGTTTAATAACACCTATTAGCTCCTCATAACCATATATTTCAAAAACACGAGGATTAAAATCCAAGCGGTGGTCAGATAAATGATATCTACCACCGGTTGTTTTTAATCGTTTATTAAATGTTGCTTGGTGCTTAAATGGTTTATTAAAACTAGCTAAAGAAATCTCCTCTACTAGTTGTTGTAATTCCTGATTTCTCATTAACTTTTTGATTCTTTTGCAATAGGAACCATCGTTAAAGCTATTCGTTGTTTTTTTATATCCACTGATTCTACCCAAACAGTTACTACATCACCTACTGCAACTGCATCAGTCGGATGTTTGATAAAGCGTGTACTCAATTTTGAAATATGAACCATTCCGTCTTGTTTAACACCTATATCAACAAAAGCTCCAAAATCGACAACATTTCTAACAGTACCTTGTAATTCCATACCACTTTTCAAATCTTCCATGCTAAGTACATCTTGTCTAAGAAGTGGGGCAGGCATTTCATCACGCATATCTCTTCCTGGTTGAAGCAATGCTTTTAGAACATCTTCTAATGTTTCATTCCCAATTTCTAATGTTTGACTTAGTTCACTCACAGATACTTTTTCTAGCACTTCTTTACCATGCTCAGTTCCTAAGTCTTTTGTTGTTAATCCGATACTTTCAAGTAATTGTTTCACGATAGCATAGCTTTCAGGATGAATTCCTGTGTTATCTAAAATATTTTTAGCTTCTGGAATTCTTAAAAAACCAACTGCTTGTTCGTATGCTTTAGGTCCTAATCGAGGAACTTTTTTTAGTTGTGCTCGACTATTAAACACGCCGTTTTCTTCTCGATAAGCAACTACATTTTTAGCAGTTGTCTTGTTTAAACCAGATACATGTTGTAACAATTGAGCACTTGCCGTATTCACGTTAACACCTACTTGGTTAACTGCGGTTTCTACAACAAAATCTAACTGTTCGCTTAGACGTTTTTGAGCTACATCATGTTGATACTGACCTACACCAACTGCTTTAGGTTCAATTTTCACTAATTCAGCTAAAGGATCTTGCAAGCGTCTAGCGATACTTGCAGCACTTCTTTCTTCTACTTGTAAATCAGGAAACTCCTCACGTGCAACAGCGCTAGCAGAGTAAACTGAAGCACCTGCTTCATTAACAATTACATAAAAGATTTCTCTATTAAGTGTTTTTAAATTTTCAGAAACAAATAATTCGGACTCTCGACTGGCTGTTCCATTTCCAATTGCAATCATTTCCACTTTGTATTCTTCAATAAAAGAATTGAACTCACCTACAGCCGCCGCTCGCTTAGCTTGGGAAGCTGGTTTATGAGGATAAATAACCTTAACTGCTAGTAATTTACCCGTCTCATCCACAACCGCTAACTTACAACCCGTACGATATGCCGGATCAAATCCAAGAACCACTTTTCCTTTTAACGGTGATTGTAAAAGTAGATTTCTTAAATTTTCTCCAAAAATGGCAATTGCTTGCTCATCAGCTTTTTCAGTTAGTTCACCCCGAATTTCTCTTTCAATCGAAGGGCCAATAAATCTTTTATAGCTATCTTCGTAGGCATTTCTAATGATAGGTGCTGCTAAGCTATCAGAATTCGTAATAATATTTTTTTCTAAATAGTTAAAAATACGTGTTTCATCACTTGTTAACTCTACTTTGATGACACCTTCTTTTTCTCCCCTATTCGCTGCCAATACACGATGAGAAGCAATTTTTTTAACTGGTTCATTAAATGTATAATACATTTCATAGACAGATTTTTCGTCTAAACTGATATCTTTTTCACTAGTTGAAAAAATTCCATTTTGCCAAACAAAATCACGTAACCATTCACGGTAGCTAGGTTCATCACTAATCATCTCCGCAATAATTTCATGAGCTCCTGCTAAGCAATCTTTAATTTCATTTATTCCCTTTTCATCATCAATAAAGGTTTGAGCCTTATCTTCAATAGTCTCAGTCATTGGAAAAGTTAATAGCCATTCAGCAAATGGCTCTAACCCATTTTCCTTAGCTATGGTTGCTTTTGTTCTACGTTTTTGTTTATAAGGTCGATATAGATCTTCCACTTTTTGCATTTTTTCAGATGCGTTAATCTTCTTTTCTAACTCATCTGTAAGCTTTCCTTGTTCACCAATTAATCGGATTACTTCCTCTTTACGTTTAACTAGGCCTTGAATATAGGCATAGCGTTCCTCTATTTCTCTGATTTCTACCTCATCCAAAGATCCTGTCATTTCTTTACGATATCTTGCAATAAACGGTACGGTATTACCTTCTTCTAGAAGTTTCAATACTGTTTGGAGTTGATTAACTTGGTACTTATTTAATTCTTTTTTTAATAATAAGAAAGCTTGTTCTTCTTGCATCATTTATTTTTTCCCTTCATTTAAAAAATACTTGTCAATATAATAAGATACTCTCAAATAATAGGTATCTAGATAAGTTGATAACTCACTATATCCTCTTAATAGATTTAATGCAGACTCATTAATACTGACATATTTTTTCTTAAAAATTGATTTTTTCACATCGTAAGACAAATCCTCTTGAAAATAGTCAATCCCTTCAATATATGGTGAGCACCATTCTAAAAATTCAGAATTCTTATCTGCATCATCCATCATGTATACTTGATCCCACCTGAAGCTCAAGAATTTGAAGGCAATAATATATTTTTTGTATTCTGATACTTCAACTTTAACATCACGATAAGTTGCTTCATCAGAGGACTCTAATAAAGCTTTTATTTTTGCTTCATCTTTAACTTGATCCTTTTTTCGGATATTCATTAGTTCTTCAGTAACAACATCTTCCACAAAAGGATCTTCTTCATATGAAAAATACTCATATTCATATTCGTATTCATATTCATCATCTAGTCCATCGGTATATTCATATTCAGCATCCAATTCTTCTTTTTTAGCTACTGAATCTTTCTTTGTATCTAACGAACCTTTGGTAGAAACTGAGTAGTTAGCTTTAATAGGGACCAGTTTCAGTTTATTTTCTAATTTAGATATTTGTGAGATTAATAAATTAATCTCTTGACGATACGAATAGCCTTCTTTATCTAATTCTTCAAATTTAGACTCCAGAACAGTATATTTTTCTTGCCATTCATCTATGCTTTCCCATTTATTTTTTTGAGCTTCTAGATAATCCATCTGTTCATTTAGCGATTCATTTGTTTTCTTTATATTTTCGATCTGAATATCTTTTTGTTCTAAAGCTTCTTTCATTTGTATGTCTTTTTGTTCTAAATCTTTCTCTAACTGTTGATTGCTTGCTAACGTTACTTCTTTTTCTTCCAATCTATTAGATAGTTTGTTTTCTAAATTAATTAATTTTTTCTCTCTGGCTTCAGAAAATAATTTTTCTTCTGCTAATCGGTTATTTAGTTCTGTCAATTGAAGTTCTAGCTTTTGACGTTCATTTACTTCCCACTTCAATTTTTTATTTGATTCTTCTAGAGTAATCTCTAAAGTACTATAGTCATCTCTAGCCTTACCAACTAGGTCAGATTGACTAGACTGTAATCTTTCAAGTGTTTCATTTAAACGTCGATTGGTATTATCAAGCTGTTGGCTTAGTCTTTGACTATCTAAAAACTGAACTTTAAAATAACTTTTTTCTTTCTCTAAATCTTTGTTTTTTTGCTCTAATTCTTCTGAATAAGACATACGCTCTGAATCTAATTTATTTTGTTTCAACATATCATTTAATTTTAAATTAGCCTTATCGAGTTGACGATTCATTTCATCATTGGTATTAAGTTTTGTCGTTAATGCTTGTATCTCTCTATCTAACTGTTTAACTTTACCATCTAAATGTTCTATTTCTTCATCTTTTTGATTGTTAAACATTTCTAATTTATTTAATTTTTGTTGGTAGCTATTACTAAGGTTAGCCTTTTCGTCTGCTAGTTGATTATTAATATCAATCAAATTAATTTCTCTTGATTTAAGTAGATTAAATTGTGTTTCATATGTACTTAACTTTCCATGGAGTTCGTTTATTTCAGCAAGTTTATCCACATTTGTCAACGTTTCTGATGGTGCTTCTTGCTCATTTATATTAGATAATCCTTTTAAAATAGATTCTTGATGTTCTATCTCTAAGGTCAGCTGTCTAATTAAATCATCTTGCTCCGTTAGTTGTTGTTCATATTTTGTCATTTCTACTTCTTCTTGAGTGACTGTATCAACAGTAGCTTCACTTTGAGTTTGACTCACTGTAACTGACTCTTCTGAGTTTTCTTTAGAGTAAGAATCTCCTAATACTTTTTTACTCACTTTTTCTAAACATTCATTCAATATATCTGTTGCTGTGAAGACAACTCGTTTTATTTCTTCACCCGTCAAATCTTGTACAACACTAAAAGTTACAAAAAGTTTTACTTCATCTTCATTTTTAGTGTGGAAAAATGCTCGATATACAGGGAACTCTGGTAAGACTCTTTCCCACTCTTTTAACATAGCTCTTCCAATGATCGATACATAGGATGTATCTAATAGGCTATTATTCCAGCTTAACTCTAACTGATTTTTAGCCAAATCATTTTTTTGCTTTGGCATTATCGATGTACTTTCTTTTGATTCTCTAACACGTTCTCGTTTAAAAATACGATACGTTATATTAAATTGATTCCCATTCATGTGATTTCCTCTCTCTTCTTACAAATGGTAAAGCCCATATTTATATTTAGGTAACAATCGTCTATTTTACTAAATAAAAAGAATATGACAAAATATTCTTAGTTTTGTCACATTCCTAGATAACAAATAAAAGGTGTGAAAAAGCTGCTTCTTTCGATAAGTCAACATTTACGATAATAAATAATATTTCCGCAAATCTATTCTTATTGTTAGAGCTAAACACTTTTGTCACAACCTCTCTTTTTAACTTATACTACAACTAAAAAATTAGTAATTTTTATTTTATTCTTGTGAAAAGTTCAGTTGAACCCCTGGTGCATCTAAAGCAATTTCTGTTAACTCAAGAGCCATACGTTCAATCATAACAAATAAAGGTCTCACCAATTCATTTACCTCTTCAGAAGATAAATCTTCAATTTTATCGACTTTACGATCGACAACTTGCACAAATTGGGCAACATCACCAGATAGCATAACTTTTTCTAAAATGATCTTAAATTCAATTCGTAAGCCTAAAACTGAATTTTTCTCAGGGTCAATGTTCATGTCTTCTTGAATTTCAAATGGGTTCAAGCTAACGTTAATTGACGTTTCCTCATTATGATCCTCCTGTAGCGCATCATAATGAAAGTTTTGTACAAACTCTTTTTGTCTAACTAATTCCATAAAAAATACCTCTTCCCTTTTAATAAGTTATTTTCAATTACATTATTTTTTATATCTACACTTCCCTATTCTACCGTATAACTTGCATAAAATAAATCTAAATTTACAATAAGCTTATATTATGACGCGGATTTACTTTACTTTTTTTAATTTGGTAGACATTTCCTAAATCAGGTAAGAAGGGAATTCCATTCTCAATAGCGTCGTAAACAAATAATTTTGCATTTTTTACAGATTGCTCAATTGGATAACCTTTAGCAATTTCTGAGGCTATAACCGACGCAAATGTGCATCCAGCACCGTTATTATAACCATTTCTAATTTTTTTTGCTTCAAGTAACGTATATTGACTACCATCATAGAATAGATCGTAAGCTATTGGCCCTTCCATCCGTTTACCACCTTTAATTACTACGTAAGTAACTCCTGTTTTGTGGATTAATTTAGCTGCTTTTTTCATTTTTTCCAAGCTATCAATGTTTTCAATTCCTGATAATAATTCTGCTTCTTTTAAGTTTGGTGTTGTTATGGTGGCTAGTGGCATCAAATTATCTTTAAAAAAATTAATAATCTGAACTCCTGAATCAAGCCCTGTCTCTTTAAGGGACAGTACCGGATCAAGAACAATAGGGATATTTTTTATCCCTTTAAGATAACTTGCGATTACTTTCGCCGTCTCGATATTTGCGAGCATTCCTATTTTGATTGCTTTTAAATTGGCACTATCTTTAAGGCAATAGTCTAACTGATTCTTAATCATTTCCAGTGAGACTTCGTCAATTTTCACCTTATCCGTTTTAGGCTCCACTGTTACAATACAAGTTACAACGTTTTCTCCTATAATATTGAACTCTTCAAACGTTCTTAAATCAGCCTGTAATCCTCCACCACTTAAGGAATCAGATCCTGAAATTGTTAATACTTTCTCCATTTATTCTTCTCCGTAATCATATATTTTAAGTAAAAAAAAAGGCTAAGACATAGCTATTTCAATATGCTCTAACCTTTAAATTTTAAGATAAGTAATATAAATTAATCGTAAATCCAACTATTCCTTTAGCGTACGGGGCCTATTTCTTTAACTGGAAAAACCTTCATTGAAATGACACCTTTTATTTCTGATTCATCATACAATCCCATATGACGACTATCTTCAGTGACTTGTCTGTTATCTCCTAACAAGTAGTACTTTCTTTCAGGAATATTTGAAATTTCTTTCTTTATTCCGACTATATGTTTAGTATCAAAATTTGACGTATATACTTTTTTAGCATTCTCTTCAAGGTATTTAAAATTGACAAAGTTATTTTTTAGATAAGGTTCGTCATAAAAAGAGCCATTAATTTGTAACGTATCATTTGCCATCTTAATATCATCACCAGGCATACCAATAACCCTAAGCAAATCTTTTTGCCCCTCTTTTTCGACTAGTACAACATTAAAACGACTAACTGATAGTTCGGGCTTATATAATACTTGGTTACCTTTTTTTATCTCACTTGCCATAGAATTCGTTGGTACTGTATAACGATCGTATTTAATCATGATAGTACCAATAATACTTAATATTATCACCAGTAGAACTGTCACAGTGACTTTAAAAAAAGAAAGTTCAAATTTCCGATTCTTTTTCGCTTTTTGTTTATTTTTGATTGCTTTATCAAATTGGTTTTTTTCTTCTAACTCATCAAATATTGCTTTTAAATCCGTGTCAATTGAGGCCTTCTCACTGGATTCACTTATTTTTCTCTTCTTTTTCTTACCCGTTTGTCTCTTCTTAGGAACGTCAGTATCTGTCAGCACATTCCAAACAGGGTTATTATTTATATCTAAGTTAGGCATATGCCTTTTCTTACTCTTTTTATTCACCAAAAATTAACTCCCTCCCCATGCTAATCATTATAGCGAGAGTTTAGAATAATTGATACCCTCTTTTTTAATCAAATTCTAGCTTTTCTTTTTCTCTGTAAATATCCATTTTTTTACTAAAAAGAGCTCCATTTGTTGGTGGTGTATAAGTGATTGCATTAGCTCCTGCTTCTATCGTTTCTATGATAGCTGCTTCTGTTGGACCTCCCGTTGCCATAATCGGAAAATCCGGATAATTTTCTCTAATCAGGCGAACAATCCGCGCTGTATCTTTTCCTCCACTCACATTTAATATCTTGACTCCAGCTTCAATTTTTTCTTTAACATCAGTAAATTCTGATGTGATAGTTCCTATAATTGGAATATCAATCATTTGCGCTATATCTATTATTGTTTCTTTAGATGTAGGTGCATTAACTACAACACCTAGAGAACCATTTGCTTCAGCAAACATACTCATATTAACTGAACGATTACCTTGTGTTAAACCACCACCAACACCAGAAAAAACAGGAATGTCTGCTGCTTCAATAATACATTTTGTGATTGTTGGATGCGGAGTAAACGGGTACACAGCGATTACTGCATCAGCATCTATATTGCGAATAATTGAAATATCTGTTGAGTAACAAATTGACTTGATACGTTTGCCAAAAATTTTAATTCCTGTACACTCACGGATCACATTTGGAACATGAATGGTATCTTTTCTTAATGTAGTCATTATTTCTGGCATAGCACCTTTTTCTTTTTTCATTCCATTTTTCCTCCTGCAGAAAAAGCCATCAACCTATTAAAAGTTTACGGGCTTTTATTCATCAAATCTATTTAATTTATTTTTTTCTATGACACTAACAATTTTTGAAGCATAATCTGGATCAGTCGCATATCCTGCAGCTTGTAGTGCGTTTGCTGCTGTCTTGTAATCAGATGCAAGTAACACTCCTTGATATAAATAAGGATCCCAGTCTACTCCGTTTACAAATAACAAGGTATGATCTCTCATACAATCTTCCCAGCTAGCATATACTTTAAAGTTAGCACTAATTTCAATCCATTTTCCATCTTTATACTCTTTAGTTTTTAGTTTAATGGAATCATCATCTGGGCTAAATGATTTAATACCAAATAAATTATTATATTTAGCACTTAATTCACTTTTCCCCCAATCTGACTCTAAAATAGCTTGTCCTATGATGATGCTTGGTAAAATTCCATGCGCTTGCTGTAATTCCTTAGCTACTGGGACGAGTTGTTTAATGAATTCCTTATTTTCTACTTGAGAATCTTCTTGAACTATTTTTGGGATCTTTTCATTAGTGAATTTTTTTAAGCTTGATACAACAACCAACAGGCCAATCAAAATAACGGCAATACTTAGAATAACCGGTACTTTATTTGAACTAGGTGATGCATAACTCTTTTTTCTTTTTTTTGCCATTATTTACCTACTTTTTTAGTTGATCCACATATTCTTCTAAGACAAGATTATTTGTTGTCATATACTCTGCATTTTTTTGTCCAACATAGCGGATATGCCACGGTTCGTAATTGATTCCCGTTAATTTTTCTTTTCCTTTTTGGTAACGAATCACAAACCCATAATGACAAGAATTTTCTGCTAGCCATTTGCCTGCATCTGTACCACCAAAACCTTCTTCAAGCATTTTGCCTTCTTCATACCACTTCGAATCTAGTACATCTAGAGCAAGCCCAGTATGGTGCTCACTTAAACCTGGAACTGTTAAATATTCCATGGCTTTTTTCTTTGCCTCATCTTCTGGAAGTCCTTTATTTATGTTCTCTTCCGTATCCCTTGCAACGATAGCTTCTTGTTCGGCAACCGATCGATAAGCAGATATTACGGTCAAGTCAAATCCTGCTTTTTTAGCAGCATCAACTAAGGATAAATAAGAATCGTAAATCCGACTATCAATTTTATGCCCATCGGATAGCTCTTTTAAATTTTTCGGCTCTTCTTTAATCTTATGCTGATCATTAACTAAAAGAAGTTCCCAATCTTCTTTTTTTCCCGGAAAAGATTCCTTTTTGATTGTTTGCTTAGGTTTTTTTTTGACCGGTACATCGCTAGATAATTCTGTTTTTTCATCTATTACATTTTTTTTTATATCTGACTTGCTTACATAAAAAATAGCATACAAACTAATCATAAAAAAAGTGATTATTAAAAATATTTTTTTTGCCATAAAGTTAAAATTACCCCTTACTGTTTTAACTCAGAACAAGTATTATAAATATGTTTCAACTAAATTTTCATCTACCCACTCAAGCAAATCTACTTTTGACTCAGCAATCTGCTGTTGTATTATTCCTGGCATACAAAACTCTAATATGTCATCATATCCCCACTCACCATAACTCATAAAAATCCGCAAATTAACAATATGTTTTTTGGGATATGTATGGACACGGCTGTCAGAAAAACTTTGTTCTGTTATTAATTCGACTTTACTCATTCCCGTTTTAATCCATTCTTTTGCAATAATAGATTTTAATCTTCTATACTCAGCCACTGCATAATTTCTTTTTTCTGGGAATAAAATAGTCTGTCTTGCAATTTTTTGAATCAGCATCCACTCATAATCCGAGAATAAGCTTTTTAATTTTTGCATTTTTTCACCAGAAAGAGCCATTTTACCACTTTTCCAGTCTTGCCATTCCTCTGATGATATCATTAAAAAATGATCACAAAATATGGCTTCACTAACAAATTGTTCCTTGATTCTATCTAACATAATATTAACAATTGCTTGATGCATATTTATCACACCTTTTACATTTGTATTTAAAACACTTAACCCATTTTAACCTTTTCTTAAAAAAAAAGCATCTTTTTAACCATAATAGAAACAAAAACTTAACAACTCTAAAATTTCTATTTTATTTTATTAAAATTTACTTTTATGTCAATGAATGTTTGTATTTCAGTCAAGAACTGATAAAGTCTAGCCCTATTTTCAAACTCTTCTCTCGTCTTTGGCAAGGCTTTTGTTTCATACTGCTTATAAACGTGTGACACTTGTTCTTTTAATACGACTCCATCGTTTTCTTCCCCATAGGTTTCATAAATTTGAACCATTAACTTTTGGATTTCCTCTGATACATCCTTATCAACATCTATTTGTTTAATCAACTCAACCATATCTTCTAATACCATTAGTTGCATTCGCCTCATTTGGAAATAACTTATTTCATATTCATCACTCACTAATAAATGATTTTCCATATGGTTTCTCGCATATCTTTCTCCTTCATCAATCCCTAAAGCAACTTCTTTACAAGTCACATCACAATCAATAGCCGCATAAGGGTTCTTGAAAAACTCGGACATTTTTAGTAACAATAACTTAATTGATTTATCTACTCTTTCTTTATTTCTCTTAATCTGATCTTCTACATTAGGCATATACAAATTTGCCATTAGCGCTAATCCTACTCCAACAAAGAGTAAATAAATAGAATTTGTTATAATATCTAGATCCATAGACTTAGCATTCAAAAAATGAGTAATTAATACTGAGTTGACAGGAATTGCTTCAGACATATCTGCTCTTGCTGCTAATGGGATGTAGAGGAGTAGATACAACCCAAATGCAATTGGTGTATATCCTAGTACTTTGAAGCAAATATAGGCAATGCCTATTGCTACAAATAATGCAATAATTCTTCCTATCCCTACTTTAAATGATGATTTTTTTGTATTTGTCACACTTAAAATAGCAATAATTCCCGCTGTAGACGGCGAGCTTAGCCCAATATAATCTGCCAATACAATCGCTAGTGTAGCAGCAATAACTGTTTTAATTGTTCTTAATCCTATTCTCATAATCCACCTCTATCTTACTTCTATTAAAAAACATAAATAGATTTACGTCAAATACTAGCCGAAATCTACTCTTTCATATATTATATAACTTATAGGAGGAATCTACTATGAAACATAAATTGTCTGCCATTTTTCTTTTTTTATCAACCTTATTTATCTTAACATCGTGCGGTATGACGCAAGAATTAGATGAATCCCTTGATTTATCTAAAGAATTAACTTTAGTTATTGGGCAGCAAGAAGCATTGATGAATGATGTCTTAAAGTCTGTTGAAAAAATCCAGCCTTCATTTGATAAAGACATGGATATAAAACCAGAAACAGGTCTATTCCAAAGTGAAGAAGGAGATTTATATAAGAATTTTAATAAGCGAAAAGAACTTTTAGAAGACTTAAAATCAGGCCAAAAAGAAATAAAGAAATATCAAAAAGAATTCAAACGTATTAGCTCTAAAAAAGCAGTAGATGTTGACAATGATAAGTTACAATTAATTAGTAGCAGTCTAAATATCATCCATAATAACTACGATTCCCTTATCCTATATATGAACACTGGATTTGAACAGGAAGAAGCTCTTTACAATAACTTACCTGTTGATAACTTAGACGGGCAAGGATCGGTAATCAACCGAACTTACGGCTCTGTTACCATGGTAGCTGAAGAATCTGTGAGTAATATGGAATACACCGCTAGTTTAATAAAACAATTTGAAAAACAAGCTGCGAGTACAAAAAAATAAATCAAAAGAGGTCTACAATAAACGTCAGGACGTTTATTGTAGACCTCTTTTTGAGTCAGTTTCTCTATTCTTCCGTTGTCTCATTTAAATTAACAATATTTTTAGATCCCTTTTGAGCAAAACTCTCAAGTAAATCTTTCACATCTAAGCCAGTTGTCTCTTTCAAGGTTTCTTGAGAGGAAGACAGTAAATTCGTGGCATAATTTGTAATCCGGTTTGCTCCACTATCTTTTCCACCTTGCCCTGTATCTACAACAGAAATTTTATCGATGTTACTAAATGGTTGAGAAGCTTCTTTAACCAAGTCTGGTAACATTTCAATTACCATACTAAGGACAGCTGCTTCTCCGTATTCTTTAAAGGCTGCTGCTAATTTCTCTTTTGCTTGCGCTTCTGCTTGTCCTTGAGCTAAGATAGCATCTGCTTTAGCTTGTCCATCCATTCTAACTTGAGCAGCATTAGCTTCTGCCATTGATTCTACTCTAAATTTCTCTGCTTCTGCTTCTGCAACCTCACGAGCTTTACTAGCTTGTGCCTCTTGCTCTTTTGCATAACGATCAGCATCTGCTTTTTTCTTCACTTCTGAATCATATTGTTTCTCACGACGAATGATCTCTTTTTCTTCTAATTCAATTTGTTTTTGACGTTCAATTACTTTAACTTCCATCTCTTGTTCGACAACTTTTTGTTGAGCGACAGCACTTTCTAAATTGTACGCTTGATCGGCTTTCGCTTTTGCAATATCTTGTTCTTGTTTATAAGCTGCCAATTTTAATTCTTTTTCTTTAGAAGCTTCTGCTATTTCAGTTTGGCGACCGAGCTCTGCTTCTTGTGATTCTTTTTCTGCTTGTGCCTTTTTAATTCTTGTTTCTTTTAAAGCTTCCGCTTCAGCGATCTCTGCATCACGTTTTACTTGAGCAATTCTTGGTTTACCTAGAGAATCTAAATAACCATTCTTGTCACGCACATCTTTGATTGTAAATGACACTATCACAAGTCCCATTTTGGCTAAATCAACACTTGCTACTTCTTGAACGCTTTGGCTAAACTTATCACGGTTTTGATAAATTTCTTCCACTGTCATAGAACCTAATATGGAACGCAAGTGACCTTCCAATACTTCACGAGCTTCATTTTCTAATTCTTCTCGTGTTTTGCCTAAAAATTGTTCCGCAGCTGTGGCGATTTCTTCCACAGAAGAGCCTATTTTAATAATAGATGTTCCATCAGCCATCACTGGAACCCCTTGTTCTGTATATACTTCCGGTGTTGACACATCTAACTTACTTGAAAGTAGACTCAAGCGATTAGAACGTTGGAAGACTGGCAGCACAAAAGCGCCTCCTCCACGAACGATTTTTAATTTATTGCCACTGTCATCGTGATGAACATTTTTTGTGCCTAAATAACTTCCACTAATAATCAACGCTTCATCCGGTTTCGCTGTTTGGTATTTTGAAATAAAAACAACCAGAAGCATCAGTACAATAACAACAACTAGAATAATTGGTAACAGTAAAAATCCCATAATTTTTCATTCTCCTCTTAAATAAAATTTTCCTTATAAGGAACGACATAACAAACTCGTTCTCTTATCTCAATAATCAATACTTCAGATCCAGCTTTAACCTCTGTTTCTTGGGGTTGATAATAAGCTGCCGGTCTAGTCATACTTCCAGTGACACTTGAAATTTTTATTTCACCCATTCCTTTAAAAGGGATGGGTGTTATTACCGTTGCTTTTCTACCTTCTAAATCTTTCTCAGAAACCGAAATACTCGCTTCCGAGTTTCTTAATGGAATTAAGATATAAAAATTCATTAAAAAAACAATAATGGTAGATATTCCTCCACCTAATAATAAAATCAGCCAATGATTTAACTCAAATAGCGCCTCAAAAGCGATTCCAAATAATGACGTAAATGCTAACCAAGGAACTATTAACATTGGGTCTAGTGGGCCATCAAAATCAAAAATGTCGCCAAAAATAAATAAAAGAACTGATAATACTGTACAGCCAATCAAGACATATAAATAAAGACTTTCTATCGGAATTCCTCCAATCACATCTACCTCACTCCTTTCATAACTCCTTACGCCTATTCTACCAATATTAGGTATAAAAGAATAGATAAATCGTATATGTAATCATTAAGTAGTCATAAATTAGACACTTATACTTAAATAGTAAATAAAAGAAGCCAACTAAGGTAACTGTCAGCTTCTTTTAAATTTAATTCAACTAATAAGTTATTACTCGGTCGATTTTAACGCTTCAATCATATCTACTTTTTTTAATCTGCGATGCATAAAAAACATAACTACAAGAGAGAACAACACTGTTAATGCTGCTGAGTAGAGATAGCTAATCCCATGGATATCTGGTGGAAACATCATCATGTCAACTTCTGCCGTTTGTAATACAAACGCATGAAGTAGCTTTCCTAATACACAGCCAAGTAAGATACCAAACAAGGTTAGTATGTTATTTTCTCGGTATACGTACATCGTAACTTCTTTATCATAAAAGCCAAGTACTTTAATGGTTGATAATTCTCTGATACGCTCTGATATATTAATATTGGTCAGATTATATAAAACGATAAAAGCTAACATAGCAGCTGAAATAATTAAAACCCATACCACTACATTTAAACTCCCCATAGTATCGTCCATTGCTTTTCCGATCTGACTCGTGAAACTTACATTAATAGCCTTTTTAGTGTTCATCAAATCTTCCGCTAAGGATTCTTCTTGTTTTTCACTTATCTCTTTATTAAAATTAAGTAAGTCAACATTATAATCTGGTTTTTCTCCAAATATCTTATTATAATATTCTGGTGTCATATAAATAAAATGCATCGCATAATTTTCAACAATATGCTTCACTTTGACTTCTCTAACCTTATCTCCACTAGCTTTAATTTTTAGCGAATCACCTTCTTTTAAATCATATAATTTCCCTAATTTTTCATTAATAATCACACCTGAGTCATCTAACTTATACGATTCTCCTGTTTTACGATTATTGAAGGTGATAAATTTATTTAATTGACTTATATCTTTTGGTGTATCCACAACAACTTCTTGCTTATTGTAGCCTTTTTGAGTGACCTCTACTGTTTTTTGAGAGAGAATTAAATGATCTTTATAATTATTTAAATTATCCCTTTTCTCTTCATAAGCTTTTGTTTCTTCTTTTGTCGCTTCTGGAGAGTACATTACTGTTGCGTCATAGTGCCATATTTTTGAGAACTGGATATCTACAATATCCCCTATTGAATCCTTCAAGCCAAAACCTGTAATAATCATTGCCATACATCCCGCAATCCCTAGAACAGTCATTAGCATCCGCTGTTTATACCTAAATAAATTTCTCGCAGTTACTTTTTGATTGAAATTCATCTTGGACCATAGCCAACTGATTTTTTCCAACCAAATTCTTTTTCCTGGTTTTGGTGCCTTTGGACGCATTAAGACTGCCGGTGTACTAAGTAAATCAACTCTCAAGACAATCATAGAGGATAACAATGTACAAAGCAGAGCTACTACAACCGATTGAATCGAATAGCTAGCATAATACGTAATAATCACTTCAGGTAAATTATAAAGAGAACCATACGCATTAAAAATAATCGTTGGAAAGATATTAAAGCCTATTACTAAACCTAATAAGCTACCAACAATACTTGCTAAAGTCGCATACAAAATAAACTTTTTAGCAATCTCAAAATTACTATATCCAAGTGCTTTTAATGTACCAATTTCCCCACGTTTTCCATCTACCATTCGAGTCATTGTGGTTAAACAAATTAGGGCAGCTATCAGAAAGAAAAAGACTGGAAACACTGTAGCAATTGATGAGATACGGTCTGCATTATCCTTATATTCTGAATAAGCAGGATTATCATCCCGAGTTTGATACGTATAGGTGATCTCTTTCATCTTATCTATATTTTTTTCTTGTTTAGTAAATTCATTTTCTTTCTTTGATAAATTTTGTTCTTCTTTCTTTATTTTTTCTTCTTGGATTTTCAGTTCTTTCTGAGCTTCTTTCAGGCTCATGCTTGCCTCGTTTGGAACTACTTGTCCCATACTCTCAGCTTGTTTAAATGATTTTTCTTGTTCCTCTACTTGCCTCTTTCCAACAAACAGTTGCTCTTTACCAATTTCAATTTGTTGACGTCCATCTGCTAACTGCTCTTTACCCTCAGCTAATTTAGCTTTATTTTCTTTTTTTAGCTCATTAGAACGTGTAACTGCATTTGGCTCAAGTAATTTTTTTAGCTTTTTTTCTTTTTTATTAATTTCTTCTTTATACGAATCACTATAGCTTATTTTTTTGTCCATCCCCTGATAAGTCACATAGATTTCCGTATAAACCTCCATATCAAAATCTTCTTTTGGGATAATCCCAAATAAATCAATCGACCCTTTCCCAATATTAGTATTGCCTCTTGAAACCTGGTCTATATACATCGGACTATTGATAATCCCAACTACTTTATAGCTTGTTTCTTTTACGGAATCTTTTTTTGTATCAAACTTAATTTGATCACCTATTTGATACATTTCTGCGTCTATGGCTCGTTTATCTAAAGCAATTTCTCCTGATTTTTCTGGTAACCTGCCTTCTACAATTCTAGGCTGATTTAACTGATTATTACTAGATGTGTCATAAGACATCACCCTCAATAAACTATTCGCTTTCTTTTCCGTTACATCTAAGGTATAACTACCCACAGCTTCTTTTACATAATCTTCTTTTTTTACCTTATCTAACTCTTTTGCTTCCAGACCAATTGGAGAGACGATTTTAGTATCCATTAATTTTTGGTCTTTATAATAAGTCTCAGCTGTATTAATCATGTCTGGTCCTGTTGCTTTAATACCCGCATAAAAACAAACACCTAAAAAGATAATTAATAAAATAGAGAAGAAACGAGCTTTAGATTTTAAAATTTCTCGAATATTAGATTTTCTTAACGCCTTTTTACTCATTTAATCCCTCCTACCATTCAATGTCTGCCACCGGTAGTGGTTTTTCATTTATTTCGATACTTCTAACTTTCGCGTCATTCACACGAATCACTCGATCTGCCATCTTAGCAATTTCAGAATTATGAGTGATAACAATTACGGTGGTTTTATAGTCACGGCAAGTATCTCCTAAGATTTTTAGCACCTGTTTTCCCGTTTCAAAATCAAGAGCCCCTGTTGGCTCATCACATAATAACAACTTAGGGTTTTTAGCTAAAGCTCTTGCAATGGCTACTCGTTGTTGCTCGCCACCTGAGAGTTGGCCTGGAAAATTGGCCTTTCGATGATCCAAACTGACTAATGACAATACTTCATCCACATCTAATGCTTTATTAGAAACTTGGGACGCTAACTCCACATTCTCTCTAGCTGTTAAATTCGGAACTAAATTATAAAACTGAAAAACAAAACCAACATCCAGTCTTCTATAAGTAGTCAGCTCTTTTGAAGTATACTTAGCAATATCCACGCCATCCACAATCACACTTCCCTCATCACAACTGTCCATGCCTCCTAAAATATTTAGAACAGTTGACTTTCCAGCTCCACTCGGCCCTAAAATAACGACAAATTCTCCTTCTTCAATCGAAAAAGAAACACCATTATTCGCAACAATCACATTATCTCCCATGTGATATCTTTTAAAAACATCGTTGACCTCTACATAACTCACTACGCATCCCACCTGTTCTTTTATCTTCCTACATTATAGCAAATCAGTGGTGATTTTTTTATGAATTCCCCTTGAAAGTCTTTTAAACCGAAAAACGAACTGTTGTTCTTAATCATTTTTTTGCGTATAATGGAATAAAATTATAATTAGGGGGAATAAAATGGCCAATAAAAAGAAAAAACAGCAAAAAAATCCCGCAATGATCCTCATCGGAATCCTTGTGGCATTAGGCTTAACTTTTGCAGGAATTCAAGTTCCTGATTTTTTAAATGACTTTTTAAATAGCTCAGATATCTCACAAAAAGAAACCCGTCAAGGCACAACTAGTCAATCTGGAGACAATCCTGGCCCCATTGAGCATGGGGCTGCTACTTTTACTAAAGAAGAGCTTAAAGATAACAAAAAAGGATGGGTTCATTATGGAGAGGCTGATGACTTTGGTCGTCCAACAACAGCAAACGCCTTAATAAAACCGGATATGATAGGGACTGGGACAGGCGCTAAACAAGAAATAAAACCACCTGGATTTATTTCAGGACTTGATCCTCACAACCATTCCCGTGGACATCTAATTGGGAGACAGCTAGGTGGTAGCGGAGATGAAGCGATGAATTTAGTAACGCTCTATCAAAACCCTGTCAATACACCGTTTATGACTAAATATGAAAATATGGTTCGAAAAGCTGCTGATAATGGAGAAACCATTCGATACCGTGTCATTCCCATTTACGAAGGTGATATTGGTATGCCTGCTGGCGTTCAGATGGAAGGTAAAAGCTTAAATTCTACAACTATTGATTTTAACGTAACAATTGAAAACAAAAAATAAGGAGGCTCTTTTATGAACTTACTAGACCTTAAAAATAAATCAAATACAGAATCACCAAAAGATATCTTAGCCTTTTTAAAAGAACAAAACATAACTGATTATAACGGGTACCTCTTATTCAACTTAGTTGATAAAATGGATAGTTTCTATCAAAATTTAATTTTTTTAGAAGATGAATCTATCTGGGAAAAAGCTGAATTGGAGCAGATGACTTTAATGGCTCAAACCATTGATAACGATTATATTTTAGCTACTGAGTCAACTGTTCTAGTGATACCCTATAGTTTAAATAGACAAGACTCTGAAGTATTCCACTTATCCTTTTGGGATTTTTTAATTCAATTTGACGATAAAACTTTAGTAACTACTATTTTAAATTTGTGAAAGGTGGTTAGACATGGGACTTATTGTATTAATCGGACCCCAAGCGGTTGGAAAAATGACAGTCGGCAAAGAACTTGAAAAAAGAATTGATGGGAAATTACTTTTTAACCATCAAACACTTGATTTATATGCCAATTTCCTTGGATACACAGACGATACATTCGCTCTATCCGATCAAACTAGAATCAACCTATTTCATTCATTTGTAAATAATAAAAAAACTAATCTCACTGACTCGATTATTTTCACAGTGATGATTGATTTTGATTCAGAATATGATCGAGCTTTTTTAAATAAAATAGCTCATATTTTTCTAGTAAAAAAAGAACCAGTTTACTTTATTTCTTTAAAAGCAGAACTTAATACTCGATTAAAAAGAAATAAACATGAAGACCGTCTAAAAGAAAAACCATCAAAACGAGATACTAATTTTTCACAAAAAGAGCTACTCGAAAGTTTAGAGAAATTCCGTTTAGAAACGACTCAAACAGAATTAAATCTATTATTTCCAGAGGTCCATTCTATCATAATAGATAACACTTTTCTTAACCCATCTCAAGTAGCGGAATTAATTATAGCTCAATTTAATCTAACATTATCACTTAATTAATAGGAGGGTTTCACCATGAAAAAATTATTTTTAGCTTCTTCTTTTGCAGATAGTTATACACAACTCGACTCATTTTTAAACGAATCTCTTTCAGGAAAATCAGTCGCTTTCTTTGATACTGCTAGTCAAGTGGAAGAACATGCTGACTTTAAAGACGAGGCTTTGACTATTCTAAAAGAGCTAAATACGGTCATCTCAATTATCGATTTAAATGATTCAACTTTTATAAATGAAATAAAAACTGCTGATATTATTTTTGTTGCTGGAGGTAATACTTTTTTTCTACTTCAAGAATTACGTAAAAGTGGTGCTGATTTACTTATTAAAGAACATATTAACAGTGGAAAACTCTACATCGGTGAATCAGCGGGATCTATTATCTTGAGTCCTGATATTGATTACATTAAATATATGGATGAACCTGAAAAAGCGACTGAACTTTTAGAAACAAGCGGTTTAAATATTATTAATGTTTATCCATTGCCTCATGTAGGCAACGCATATCTAGACACAGCTGCACAAACTATCTTGAAAAAATATGAGCACACATTACCTCTTTACCCTCTAACAGATAGAGAAGTTATTTTAATAAAGGAATAAAAAAAGAGTATGACCTTAAGATTTAAATTTAAGGCATACTCTTTTTTACTTTTTATTACGCTTGATAACGACAGATTCCGTCCAAGAAAGTCGCTTCTAACTCTAAATCCTTTGAGAGGACAATAAAATCAGCTGCACGTCCCTTAGTTATGCTACCGCAAACATCTTCGATTTTACAGCTAACTGCGGGGACATAAGTTGCCATCATAATGGCTTCTTCTGGCGTTGCAATTCCCCACTCCACAACATTTTTGACAGCTTCTTTTAATCTTAAGATACTACCTGCCAAATTACCTTCTTCTAAACGAGCGGTTCCATCTTTGACGGTCACTGGGAACTCACCTAACATATAATCACCATCAGGCATTCCACCAGCCATCATACAATCCGTAATTAATGCGATATGTTCATGACCTGCCTTTTCCATTAAAATTTGGGCCGCATCTGGATGAACATGATGACCATCACAGATTAATTCTGAAAAAACATGCTTTAAATTCATTGCAGCTCCAACCATACCAGGTTCACGGTGGTTTAAACCACGCATCCCATTAAAGGCATGCACAAATACACTGGCACCAGATTCAACTGCTTTTTTTGCTTGTTCTAAAGTAGCATTACTGTGACCTAAAGAAACAACAACTCCCTTATCTGTCACTTCTTTAACAAACTCAGATACACCCTCTCTTTCAGGTGCTAATGCTATTTTTTTTATCAGATTCCCCGATACTTCTTGCCATTCGTTAAAAACAGCAATATCTGGGTCTGAGAAGTAACCAGGATTCTGAGCTCCTTTATACTCTTCTGTAAAGAAAGGTCCTTCAAAGTAAATCCCTTGAATCTTAGCCCCTTTAACTTCTTTATATACTTCGCCTACTGTTTTAGCAACAGCAGTCAATTTTTCACGACTTGAAGTCAATGTTGTTGGTAAAAAAGAAGTCACTCCACAAGTTAATAAATCTTCTGACATTTGCTTAATACCTTCTCCGTTATTGTCCATCACATCATTGTTTTTAAATCCATGTATATGCGTATCAACCAATCCTGGAGCAATCCATTTTCCAGTACAATCAATGATTTTAACATCCTTAGGTCTCTCAGTCATAACATTACCAAAAACACCTTCAGTAATTTCTAAGTAACCAGGTCCTGTTACACCACTTGTTAAAAAAAATTTATCGGCATAAATAACTGTTTTCATTGTCAAAACTTCTTTCTATATTCTAGTTTATCTTAAAATTATCACTAAATTCTTTTTTCGTCAAGGATTGGTCTATACAATTTAAAACCCTTTTAATCCCATCTATAGATATTGAACATTAAGTTATTCTTTTCAGCATTCTTTTACAAAAAAACAACTTTTTCATACAATTTTATGGTATAATGATTCCATCAATAAACATATATTTGTTATTTAAAAAAACGCATCATTTTAGACGGGAGCGCTTACTTATGGGAATTAACAGTAAAGTAAATTTTGAGTGGCAAGGAAGCCAATTTGAGGGAATTATTGAAAAAGAGTATGATAATTCATTTCTTATTAGTGTTTCAAACCCCAATTTCGAAATAAAAGATAAATATTTAGGACGAATGGTTATAAGTAAAAAAACTTGTTATCCATTAGTAATTACAAAATAACACTAAAGACCCGAATTGTTAATTCGAGTCTTTTTTTCATTATTTAATAAACTCAAAAATCATCTTTGTTTATATGTATTTAAGAATTCACCTAGGGCAAAAGTTGTTTGCTTTAACTCATCTATTTTAGGTAGATAAACAATCCTAAAATGATCCGGTGTTGGCATATTAAATCCTTTTCCATGAACTAACAAAACGTGTTTTTCATGTAAAAAATCTAGTACAAATTTTTCATCGTCTAAAATATCAAATTTTTTAATATCTATTTTAGGAAAAATATAAAAAGCAGCTTTTGGTTTTACAGCTGAGACACCTGGAATATCATTTAGAGCGTTGGTAATAAACTCTCTTTGTTCGTAGATTCTTCCACCTGGGAGGAGTAATTCATCTACACTTTGCTGACCACCTAGAGCAGTTTGTACTATTTGTTGAGACAACACATTAGAGCATAACCGCATGGAAGCTAACATATTCAAACCTTCTATATAACCTTGTACATACTTTTTATTTCCACTAATCACCATCCAACCAATCCTAAATCCAGCTACTCGGTGAGACTTAGACAAGCCATTAAAAGTAATGACACATAAATCTGGTGCTAGTGAAGCCGTTGAAATATGCTCTAAGCCATCCATCACCAAACGATCATAAATTTCATCTGAATAAATAATCAATTGATGCTCTCTAGCAACTTTGATGATTTCTTCAAGTAGCTCTTTGGAATAAAGCGCTCCTGTGGGATTGTTTGGATTAATCAGGACGATTGCTTTAGTTCGAGAAGTAATTTTACTTTTAATATCGTCAATATCTGGATACCATTCAGCTTTTTCATCGCAAATATAATGAACTGCATTTCCACCTGCTAAAGTTACCGCGGCTGTCCACAACGGATAGTCTGGCATTGGGACAAGTATCTCGTCACCATTATCTATCAAACCTTGCATTGACAAGGTAATCAACTCACTTACACCATTTCCTGTATAAATATCATCCAGACCAACATTAGGTATTCCTTTTAGTTGGCAGTATTGTTGGATTGCTTTTCTTGCTGAAAAGATTCCCTTAGAATCAGAATAACCTTCAGAATCTCTAGCATTTGTAATTAAATCATCAATAATTTCATTAGGTGCCTTAAATCCAAATGAAGCAGGATTTCCAGTATTGAGTTTAATCACATCAATTCCTTTTCTCATCATACGCTCAGCTTCTTCTAAAACAGGACCGCGAACGTCATAACTCACATAATCTAATTTAGATGATTTTTGATAAAATTTCATTTTCTTCTCCCTTCCAAGAAGATATTAAAAAACTTATGCTATTAAAAATACGCTTATTTTAATCGAAATGCAATTGTTTTTTAATATAATATGAAAAATTTACTCTTTATTGAGATATCCAGCTTATATTAGCTTCAGCATTTGCTACTTCTCCTGAAAATATCTTGTGCCTTGTTTTATTCCCATCTTGTTGCACCTGACTTACTACTTTCTCACCATACCGCATTTCTTTATTAAATTTGATTGAGATCGTTTCTGGAACATGATTATTTAAAAATTCAAAGCCAAACGTATCTAGCATCCATTCTAAATAAACAGTATTATTTACATGTTTATTTCCATCGATATCATAGTAACGAATATGATATTCTTTTTCTTCCGTAGTAGTTTCAATAGACGTAATTTTTTCTGCTCGTTTTACTCGCTTAATCTTTTCAGATTCAAAAGGGGAAATAATTTCTTCTAAAATACTTCCCATTTTTCTTTCCGCCAAATCCATTAATGAGAATGTCGTTTTCATGAGTGCACATTCATTGCCATCTTTATCATGAACCCAAAATTTTCTGTAACAAAAGTACTTATTGTAACTTTCAGCTTCTGTTGTTAATGTTATTGTCTCGCCTAACATAGGCAGTCTATTAATTTTTAAGTCATGTTGTATAATAATCCATCCTAAACCATAAGAATGTACCATCTCATCACTAACACCTAAACTTGTACTTTGCGCACCAGACAGTGTTATTAACAAGCGAATCATCGTTGGGATTTTTAGATTTCCCTTTGTGTCACAATTATAGGAAGGTACTTGATAGGTTTCTGAATATTTTTTTGCCATTTATCTCACCTTATTCGTTTTTTTTATTAGTATAGCATATCAGTAAAATTTTTGAACACGATAACATTTACTTTTCCGAACATAAAACAGCTTTAAATTATTGATTTGTCTCGTCTTTACAAGTAGAATGTAAAGAGAACATTAATCAATTTAATCTCATTATTGTTAGGAAAGTAGGCTATACAATGTCACATGAAAACAAAGCATTATTTATCATTTTTGGTGGTACAGGTGATTTAGCAAAAAGAAAATTGTACCCTTCTCTTTTCAGATTATTTAAAAAGGGAAACATCAACAAACATTTCGCTGTGATAGGTACAGCCCGCCGTGATTGGTCCGATGATCATTTTAGAGATGTTGTTAAAGAATCGATTAAAAGTTTAAAGCCATCTGAGAAGGAAACAGCTGACTTTATTAGTCACTTTTACTATCAAGCCCACAATGTAAACGACACAGAAGAATACAAAGTTTTAGAAAAACTAGCAAGCCGATTAGATGAACAATACGAACTAGATGGCAATCGCTTATTCTACTTAGCTATGGCTCCTCGTTTCTTTGGTATTATCTCAAAACACATCAAATCAGAAAATATTATGACAGAAAACGGCTTTAGTCGTCTGGTTATTGAAAAACCATTTGGAACAAATTATGAAACAGCTGAAAAGCTGAATAAAGAAATCGCTGCTGTTTTTAATGAGGATCAAATTTTCCGTATTGATCATTATTTAGGAAAAGAAATGGTACAAAATATTTCAGCTGTTCGCTTTGGTAATAATATTTTTGAATCTCTCTGGAATCACCGCTACATTGATAACGTTCAAATTACGTTAGCTGAAGATATTGGTGTTGAAGAACGTGGTGGTTATTATGATCAAAGTGGTGCTTTAAAAGATATGGTACAAAACCATATTTTACAAGTTGTGGCACTATTAGCGATGGATCCACCTATTCTATTTTCAGAAGAAGCTATTCGAACCGAAAAAATCACAGCCTTAAAATCTGTCCGCGTTTATAATGAAGAAGAAGTTAAAGAAAACTTTGTTCGCGGCCAGTACGCTAAAGGGTCTGTAAACGATCAAGAATTATTAGGTTACAAAGAAGAACCTGGTGTTGAAGATCATTCCCAGACCGAAACTTTTGTTGCTGGAAAATTAATGATTGATAACTTCAGGTGGGCAGGTGTTCCATTTTATATCAGATCAGGCAAACGTCTATCAGAAAAAGGAACACGCATCAATATTGTCTTTAAATCAACACCTGTTAATGTTTTTAGAGAAGCAGATACCACTCATACCGAGTTACCTGATAATATTCTGACAATCTACATTCAACCAACTGAAGGATTCTCTTTAACTTTAAACGGAAAAGAAGTCGGTGATGGGTTTAAAATTGACCCAGTTAAATTAAATTACCGTCATTCTCAAGATAATTTGGATAACAGTCCAGAAGCTTATGAAAAATTAATTTTAGACTGTCTTAAGGGCGATGCAACAAACTTTACGCATTGGGATGAGGTTGCTAATTCATGGAAAATTGTAGACACTATTAGAAATGTGTGGGATAAAGAAACTGACGTTATCCCGACTTACCCAGCTGGTTCTATGGGTCCTGACTGTGCGTTTGAATTACTTGAAAAAGATAATCGTAAATGGGTTTGGGAACCTGATTTGTAGAGTTGATACTAATTTAATAAGATAAAAAGATTATCTTTATTTCTAAAAAAGCTTGCTATATCCAAAGTGGATGTAGCAAGCTTTTTAGATAAAAAGAACCAGTGTAAATCAATCATTCACACATGGTCCTTTAAAATAATCTTTATTTCTTGTACCAGAAAATAATACCTTTTTTCGTTGTGGTTAATTCACCCCGATAAGTATTTTCTCCTGGCCTAGCTACTGTATGAACTTTTTTGTTATCAAAATATTCATAGTTTTGGAAGGAATACCCACTCAATAGGGGAGCAGTTATATTTTGAGGATCTTTGTATTTACCACCCTTACCAACTATTTCTTGAGGTTTAATCTGTTCATCCGTATCAACATCACGGAACTGAACCTTTATAACCTGTGGGACATAGTAGCTTCTGGTAGAAAGTGTATAAACTGTTTGATTAATTTTTGTTGCATTCATACTCATTCTAATTCTAATAACCGCTTCGATACTATCGTCTTTAAAATCAAAAACAAGAGGAATAAGTTTGGTATTATTTCTACGACCTTCCATATATGGATACGGATTAGTGTCATCATAATTCCAATGATTTGGAGGTGGAACAGACTCTTCATACGGCACAGGATCATAATAATATCCACCAATATAATGAATATCTGGTGACCCTCCCATCGCGGCAGTTGAAAGCCCCTTAGCAGACATTTTTCCATTCCATTTTGCTTCATTTGTTTTTTGATTAGTCGCTCCTTTAGGTATATTTTGCCATTTATCGGCATTTGGTACTACTGTCTCCATAATAGGATCCCAGTCAATGTAAGGGTATAACATCTCTGCACCCACATATGGGCCAAACGATCGACCGTAATCCTCATACCTTAAAATAGTATCCCCTGGTTCTATTAGTTTAACAGTTGTTGTAGTCTCTCCATTACGACTATAACTGTTTTCTGCAGGAAAACTACCAGATTTGTAATCAGATTTGACTTTTGGATCTTTTTGCCAATTGTTCCAATCAAATGGATCTTTTGATTTAATTTTCCCAAAATCATTGACTTGGTAGTCCCAATTGTAAAATGGAGGACCATCTTCTCCAGCTTTTGGTTGGATATAAACGGTTAACCAATACTCTTCTTGGTCCAACATATCAATATCAGGTAGTTGTTCATTTTTTCTATCATTATAATTATGATCTCTATTATTCGTAGTTATTTGGTAGCCATCATAATTGTAAAATTCCGGAGTCAATAGCTTTGGTAGATAATTAGAGTAATTACCATCCCACTTAAGCTTGATATCCTTGTAAACCTGATTAGTGTTTGCTTCATACGATGGTATCTCAAAGGAAATTTGATCTTTCAAGTCTGAAGTATTTGTTCTCTTGATATTATCTAAAGTCATGTAACCAGTAGTTGGAACCACAATATCACCATGCTTATTAATAACCTCTTGTTTCACATGAAGAGTCACAAACTTATTAATAATTTTTACACTAGCTATAGCTGATGCTTCATTTCGACTATTATCACCTTTAAAATAAACTGTATTTCTCTTTTCCTCATCAACATTACCTGTCAATATTTTTACGTCATAAGTTAATTTTTTCTTGTTATTGACTGGATGAGTATCATAATAAATTTTTAAATATTTTTCAGTATCATTCCAAACATAATAGAGGCCATTATCTCCAGGTCTTGATGCTCCTTCTGGTATAGGAACACCATCTAGTCGAATATTTTTAGGACGATCATAACCTTGCGGAAGATAATCCGTCACAACAGCTTTATTTAAAGCTGTATTACCATTGTTAAGTAGGTTTACTTCATATCTTACAGTATCTCTAACGGTTGCCCGTCCTTTATCAACATATTTTTCCGCTTTTAAATTTGCTAATACCGTTTCAACAAGTTCAATTGTTTCTTCAGCTGTGGCAGTATTAGTTGTATTTGAACCTGAAAGTATTGCGGTATTTTTCTTTTTATCACCTGCTGTACCAGCAGTAAGTGCGGTATTATAATCAATTTTTACCGTTTCATTGATTTTTAGTTCTTTAAAGTAGACTGTTAGAGTCTTTCCTTCCCAAGTAAAATACTCACCATTAGCACTTATTTTGTCTTGTCCTTCATCTATTTTTCTCCCATTTAAGAAAACAGATTCTGGTTTCATAAGACCTTGTGGGAAAACATCTGTTAACTTAGGATCTTTTAAATCTACTTTACTATCATTTTTCAGATTTAAACTGTAAGATACATTTTCACCAATAGTAAAAACCTTCTTATTAGCTTTCTTTGTCAGAGTAAATTCTGGTTCTTTTTTTTCAAGAATCTTTATGGTAGCATCAGCTGTGGGTTTACTAGGAGCATTCTTACCATCTAATAGTGCTATATTTTTTTTAAGTTCTCCTGAAGTCCCTTGTCCAATTTTAGACTCATAAGTTACCTTAATCGTTTCTCCTATTGCTAACTTTTTAGAGTAGACAGTCAATTCGTTAGTTGTATTATTCCAAGTATAATATTGACCTAAGGCACCTCCAGTTGAAGCTCCCTCTTTCAACAGTGCCGTTCCAAGTTTAACATTTGTTGGTTTTGCCATACCTGTTGGAACTTTATCAACGAGCTTCATATCAGTTAAGTCAGCTTTTCCTCTGTTACTCATTGATAATTCATATGAAGCTGTATCACCAACATAATAATCAGTTTTATCTGCTTTTTTCGTTAAGCTTAAAAGAGGTTCCAAGTCTCCCAGTATATTTATGGTAGCTTGTGCAGTTGGTTTACTCACATCATTGTCACCACTTAAAGTGGCAGTATTAGTTTTCGTTTCGTTTTTAGTCCCTTGTTCGACAATTGTATCATAAGTTAATACTTTATTATTGAGACTACCTTTTCCAAGAGTATTAGAAAACACGGAAAGTTCACGGGTACTATTATTCCAGGTATAATACTGACCAGAAGTTCCACCTGCTAACTTTCCTTCTTTCAAAGCTGTGCCTTCAAGTTTAATGTTCGTTGGTTTTGATAGACCTGTCGGAATTTTATCAACTAATTTCATATTAGTTAAACTAACGTCACCTATATTCTCAAGGACTAAATTATAAGAAACTTTTTCACCAACATAATAGTCATTTTTATCAGCCTTTTTGCTTAAAGTTAATTTTGGAGATTGTTTTTTATAGAAAAAGATAATTCCTTGCTTTTGAGTGTTCGTTTTACCTGACCATTTTTTTTCACCTTTAGCTCCAACTTCACGACCTTTATCTTTATCGTTCCGGCTATCAGAATACTCGTAATGGTCAAATACATAACTAGGAATCTCTGGAGCTGTAAATTCAACAGGTGTTCCCATTTTACCTGTTGTACCGCTAGGGTTCCTTTCACCTTTAGTTTCATTTTTTGGCCCAATTAAAAAATCTGTGTCCATATCACGAAATTGAGCTTTGATAACTTGCGGAATAAGAATTCTTCTAGTACCGCTATCCGTAAGTTTAGTTTCCTCTCCCGTGTAATCTGCTACAGTATAGTTTACTGATGTCACTACACGAGGAGTATAGTTTGTAGTGAAGTCATATGTTAAAGGTGTAACCTCTACACCATCATCTAGGAATTTATCAAAATCATTCTTGTACAAGCCATTCACTGGTGGTAAATTACCCGGATTTGCTTTAGGTGAATTAAAAAATGCTCCAATACTGTAACCATAATAAGAATCATAACGAACATTTTTTTCCGTGTCAGTAGTCCAATATGCTGTATTCCTTGTTTCAGTTGATTCTAGCCATTTACCTGTACCATATTTCGCATTCTTAGGTAAGCTCTCTTGATTCCATTTCTTTCCATCTCTAACTGCAACCTGCATAGTTTTTGCATGTTTTATCACGTTTCTTTTCATATCACCATTCGCACGTCCGTAATCTTCCCATCGGCCAACTGTTGCACCTATTGAATCAACAAAAACTTCATTGTGAACCGTTCTATTCACACCATATCCAGGTGCAATTCTATCTCCATTAGGTTCCGATGTCTGTCCATAAAGAGGAGTATACTTAAATCTTAAGATAGGATCGTTTTGCCAATTGTTCCAATCGAATAATCTAGTTGCAGCATTATTATCCGATGACATTGGAGCTGCCTGTTTTTGTGTTACTTTGGGTTTCACTGGCTGCCCAGTAGCACTAAACTGAATATAACCATCTTCATCAGTATAGTCCTGGATATTTTCAATTTCAAAGCCTTTCATCGACTCTTCATCTTCTGCAAAACCTATTGATACTTTTCCAAATAAAATTGAGAAAGGGAGTATCAAGAGAACAAATATCTTAATTAAAAAGTACTTATTAGTCAATTTTCTGTTCATTCTACTTTCCCTCCCTAACTATTGTCTGTAACGCATTATCTACTATTTTTAAGTTTTTTTCTGATGGTACTTTTCCTTGCCACCAAGCCTTTCGGTAATTATCCTCACTTGATATCACTGTTTCACTTTTTAACGCAATCTTTAAGGAAGCATCGTTGTACTCAGAATACATCCTACTGTCCAATCTAACTGAGTTGAAGATTGGAGTCGTTTCTTCTCCTTCAGAAACTTTTTTCAAGTAATAATAAAAACCATCTTCACCTAACACCCAATCTTTGTTTGCTGTCACATGAAGGTTTTCACCAATCTTACTAGGTAGAAAAGCCTTGTCTTTATCTTGTATCTCAGGAATCACAATAGCTCGGACAAAGAAAGGAGAATCTTCTGTATTTTTTATTTTAACTTCTTTTTCATGAACAATACCTGGTTTAATAGGATTAGCTGCTGTGGGTGGCGTGAATTTTTCAGTAATTTCACCTTTTAAATTACTAATTTTAAAATCATTCTCCTCTTGATCGTTATCTTTTAGTGCCGCATAAACAAAATTTAAACCTATAACGCTCAATACAGAAACTAAAATAACAGTGGCGGTAATAACTAATTTTTTATTAAATTTGACTTTATCAAACTTATTTTTTTTATTTTTCAATTACCGCACCTCCTGTTTTAGTTGACTATTTATTAAATCATATGCAGGATCACCTGGTTTAAGATCCCATTCACCAATAATAGGCTCGGTTGTATCATGAGCATCCATATAAATTTTTAATTTATATAAAGAACCTTTATATTTATTAGGAATCGTACTAGATAACGTGACTGATTTCAATAAATCAGAACTTGCTTCCTTAGGTTTTAATGGTCTAGAAAAATAAAAATACCCATTGGAATAAAGCCAGTAATCTGTTGATTGATTGGTTGGATTGGATGTCTTCAAATCATTAGAAAAATTTAAACTAATGTATTTATGTGGCGCTGAACTACGATTGCTACCAAACTGATACATTTCTTTTCCATTAGTCGTATTGGGGATCCAAGCCTGATTAGCCAAATAAAATTTACCTTCATACTCGAATGAACCCTTTTTATCAGCAGCCTCTTTCCAAGTATCTGTATTGTTTCGTTTCACTTCTGGTCTTTGTGCTGATTTAACCGTCTTCAGATTAGCGTTTCCTGTTTTATCAACTAAATCTACTTCAAAATTCATAATAAATTCATAAAATGAAACTCTGACAAGCGCGGGTATATCACCAGTATTAGCTACTCTTACTTCTTTGGTAGTTTTTTCATTTGGTTGCCATTTGTTATTAGGGATAAACGTCTCTTCAATCTCTGCTACAAGCTTACCTGCTTGAAATTTATTTACTTGCGTATCAGCAGAAGTGAACCAAGCAAATGTTCCTATAAGAGAAAATACACTAAGACAGGCTAGTAAGATGAGCATAAAAGAAATTTCTCGATGATATTGTTTTATTCTTTTTAATATCTTATTTTTTTTTCTTTTTTTTGAACTCATCCTTTGTCGCCTCCTTCATTTGTATTAATTTTTCTCTTTTTCCAAATAAGCAAACAAATCAAAATAATTAACATAGCAATACACAGAATAATCATCATTTGTCTAACTGTTTCACCTGTCATAGGTAATCTACCAAATAATTTAGCTTTTGAAGGTTCATTTGGGTTTTCTTTCTCTTTAGGTGTTGTTTTTTTTGTTTTTACAGCATAAAAAGTCCAAGTGTTTCTCATTGTATTTTTCACATCAAAATCTTTATTAGTGTATTTTCCAGAAATCGAGTAATCAACTAATAAAGCCCGACTGTCACCTGAATTAAAAACACCTAAATCCAAAGGTTTATTTTGCAGATTTATATCTTTACTTATTCCAGATGCTGGTCCATTATAGACCACCTTATCTTGATAAGTTAGTTTCATTTGAATAGCTTCTGATAAATCTAAATTTCCAGATACTTTCGGGGGCGATATCAGCATTGTCAGTTGATATGGAACATCTTTTTCCATATTAAGCAATGAAATAGCCTTGTGCCAACTTTTACCAGGAACAACATCTGTTATTTCGACAAAAAATTCACCTTCTTTAGTAGCATGAATGCCATTTTCATCCCCAACAACCATACCTGGTGGTAAATCTTGACCAAAAGTTCTCGTTGGTTGAATAAATAATATAAAAACAGGCAAAAGTACCAGAAGTAGTAATAATTTTTTTTTCATTAGCATACTTCCCACCTTTTTAGAATAGCCGGTTAATTTTCCGATGAATACTCATCTTAATTAACCGGCTTCTTTACTTTTTAAATTTAATTATTAATTACTATTCTTTAGTAATTTCTGGTAAATCAGTGTATGCTTTAGCAATAGTTGGATTTGTTTTAGCTAACCAATCAGTACTGTCTACTGCAGCAACAACAGATTGAATACCTTTAGCATTAACAGTTAAAGTATATTTAACTTTACTATAAGCATTTCCAGCTTCATCACTTAATGTAACTGAATCAACTAATTGAGCAGTTTGTGCTTGTGGTGCTACAACTCCAATATAGTAGAACCAACCATCTTCCTTATTATAAGTCCACTTACCTGCAGTTGCAGTATCTGTGAAGTTAACTAATTCAATATGAACGAATGGGTCAGCAGCACCTTTAATAGTTACTGAAGTAGTAACTGGTGGTGTGAATGTTACTTTATCAATGCCAGGTTTTGCTGCAGTCCAATCTTTTATGACAGGTGTAGAATATGTTAAATCAACATACTGTAGTTGTGGAGCAGCATTTGTTTTAATTTTATTGGTTACTTTATCACGTGAGTAACCATTTGACTTAGCGTATAATTTTTTGTTTGTGTCTGTATCATGTTGCCAGAAAGAAACGTATTCAAACTTTGTACCGTTCGCTGTAGTTACCTCTTTTTCCATCACTTTAAATGTGTAAGTACCCTCAGATTTGTTCCCTGCTGGAACAGTTATTTTCACATCATTTTTTTCAAGAACTGAATCTTTAAAACCAGTTAAATCTGTTTGTCTTAGAGGGAAAATATATGAGTCTTTATTAAGTTTTGATGCTTCACTAGCAAGTATTGAGTTTGGTGTAGTTAATTTTTCAATTGTTTCCACAAATGATACACGAATTAATGAATTATGGTCTCCATTATTCTTGATTGCCACATCTTTGTTAACTTTTGTCCCTGGTTCCCACGTTTCTGGTGGGTTAAACTCTTCGACGATTTCTATGTCATTACCAGCTAGGGCACCGACAAATTTGTTATCCGCTTTATCCGTACTAGTAAACCAAGCAAATGTCCCTACCATTGCTGCAATAGCAGCTAAAGCAGCAGCAGTTGCTAACCATTTCTTCTTATTTTTGTTCTTCATGAATAATTCCTCCTATTTTTTCTTTTTTATATTAACTCTCTAATGAGGTAATACCTAACTTATATAACTACTTTTCTGCGATGACTTCGGTTGACCATGAGAGCTCGAAGTCTTTTTACTACTTGTTTTCTTTTTTTTTACTCTCACAGTATTATCTCTAGTTGAGGCTCTTTGTTTACTACTTTTTTTGCTTGAATGAGTAGCTTTTTTTGGTTTAATACTTTGTTTATTTGAATGGGAAGATTTAAGTTTTTTATCATAATGAGTAACTTCAGCTGGTGATAATATATACATTCTAATCACCCAAATAAACCCAATGATTGATGCAATAAAAACAATCGATAAAATCAAATTATCTTTAACATAAGTTAAAATACCACCTATTTTAGGCGCTTTACCAACTACTTTACCAACTAACGCTCTTTCACTTATTGGCATATCATCAGATTTATTAGCATCTCCACGAGTAGTAATGAAATACCCTTTTTCACCTTTCAATCCGTTTTGAACTTTTACAACTCTGTGAGTTAGATAGTTAGAACTCTCAGTATCTGGATTAGTTGAAGGTCTATAAGTAATAACATCACCTTTTTTTAAATCTTTAGCTTTAACTTCCTTGATAACTAAGATATCCCCTGCACGGAACCCACCTTTTTTCACCGTATTATCTGGTGAAACCATGGAATTAGTTAACACTCCAAATATTCGATAACCATTTAAAGACTTATCTTGCTTTTGCATAATAGCAAGCGTGCCAGCACCTAGAACAATAGAAATCATTGTTACGTAAAATAATAAATTTAGAACAAACGATAAAAACTTTACTTTATTTGATTTATTTTCTTCAATATTATTATTTTTTACCTTTGTTTTTTTTCTTACTTTTTGGGTCATATTATATGAGTCTCCTCTTATTATTTTTTTAAATAATATTTCCTACAAAAGTAATATATTAAAATGTTAAAATTCTTCAGACGCCTAATTTTTTTAGTATTAAATCAAGCTTGTCTACCACCCTTTAATTTAAAAGGATCAATAATATATACTTTTAGAGAATAAACCTATAAAATAAAGAATGGTTTAAAAAACAAGATACCTATTTGTAATAAATTGCCGATTACTATACATAATTGGTAAA
>CBCPLQ010000013.1:0-75360 GCA_965119435.1 uncultured Vagococcus sp.
GATAGTGTTAGTAACTGATTTAAAAAAGTAGCATCTTCAGGTTTGATTAGATAGAAAAAAGAATAAATGCTATAATTGTTAGTATCGGATGGTGATATAATGGCCAAAAAGTACACAAAAAAATTAATACATGACACGTTTATTAGAATGTTAAATGATCAACCAATTAAGCGAATTACAGTTAAAGATTTAGCCGTTGCATGTGAGATAAATCGAAATGCTTTTTATTATTATTACGCAGATATTTACGAACTCCTTTCAGAGATATTTGAGACTCAGCTTCAACTAGTCATTGATGAATTTAATGAAACGAATTCTTGGGAAGAAAGTTTTATTAAGGCGACTGATTTTGCTCTAGAAAATAAAAAAGCTATTTATCATGTTTACGATTCTATGCAACAAGATGAATTAGTGAAGTTTATTTATGAAGTATCTGGAAATATGATGACTAAATATGTCCATAGAGAAAATGAAGAAATCCACGCTTCAAAAGAAGATCAGCGTTTAATATCAGGTTTTTATCAGTGTGCACTATCAGGAATAGTTGTTTCATGGCTAGAGAATGGGATGAAAGATGAGCCTGAAGAAATGATTAAACGAATCGGTTATTTGTTTGACGGAAATATAGCCATTTCATTAAAGCGAAGTGTTGTTAATGAATAAAAAATTAGGCAGATATAGAGTGATGCCTAAATTATATACAAATTAAAAGGATTGTCTGTTTTTTAGACAATCTTTTTTTGTGTCTAATGAAAGAATCTACGGGTTAATTTATACTAATGATGTTAAAAGAAAATATGCTTATATGAAAGCGGGAATAGTCATGGAATTAAAAACTTTTGATCCAAGATTAACGTTAACAAATGGAAGTTATCATTCATTGGTACAGGCTAGAAAACCAAAAGGGATTGAAGATAAGCAAGCTTATCTAATTGGAACTGGAATTGGTTCTTTAGCAGCAGGGTGCTTTTTGATTAGGGACTCACATATGGATGGTAGTAAAATAACCTTTCTAGAACAATTGGACAAAGCAGGTGGCTCTTTAGATGGAGATCTTAGACAAAATGCTGGTTATGTTGCCCGTGGTGGTAGAGAAATGGGACATCACTTCGAAGTATTGTGGAGTTTATTTAGTTCACTTCCAGCAACTGAAGACCCAAGTATGAGTGTCTTAGATTATTTTTATTATACAAATTATGATGATCCAAATTATAGTAATTGCCGTGTCACTGAAAATCGTGGAGAACGCTATGACGATGGAAAATTTAATTTAGGACAAAATTTGGCAAAAGAACTAGCTGGTTTTGTCATGATGAGAGATGAGTTATTAGAAAATAAAACCATTGAAGATATTTTTTCAAAAGAATTATTGGCAAGTGATTTTTGGCTATATTGGCAAACTATGTTCGCTTTTGAAAATTGGCACAGTGCATTAGAAATGAAGCTTTATATGAACCGCTTTATCCATCATGTAGATGGTTTACCTGATTTATCCGCTCTTCAATTTTCAAAACACGATCAATATACCTCTTTTGTTCTACCGATGGTGAAATATTTAGAAGATCATGGGGCAAAATTTGAATACGGTATCACCGTTGAAAATGTTATTTTTGACATTAACGAGCAACATAAAGTCGCTAAAAAAATTATCGCAACTAATTCAAAAGGTCAAGATGCCTCAATTAATTTAACCGAAAATGATTTAGTTTTTATAACAAATGGCTCTATTACAGAAGCGTCAGGTTACGGTGATGATCAAACACCAGCGCCTTTTAACCGTGAACTAACAGGTTGTTGGAATTTATGGCAAAATATCGCTAAACAATCTGAAGAATTTGGTAGGCCTGAAAAATTTAATTATGATTTAGAACAATCTAATTGGGAATCTTGTACTGTAACGTGTCATAATGACCGAGTGCCTAAATACATAGAAAAAATAACAAAACGTTCTCCTTATAGTGGAAAAACTGTAACAGGAGGAATAGTCACAGCAAAAGATTCTTCATGGTTACTTAGTTGGACAATCAATCGACAAGAGCAGTATTTAGAACAGCCCAAAGATGATGTGGTTGTTTGGGTGTATGGCTTATTCTCAGATGTTAAAGGAGATTACATCAAAAAAACAATGAGAGATTGTACTGGTAAAGAAATTACGAAAGAATGGTTATATCATATTGGAGTGCCAATTGGTGAAATTGATGAATTAGCAGAAACATGTACTGCTATTCCAGTTATGATGCCTTACATTACAGCTCAATTCATGCCAAGAGAACAAGGAGACCGTCCTTTTGTTGTCCCAAATCAAGCAGTCAACTTTGCTTTCTTAGGTCAATTTGCTGAAACATTAGACAATCCAGGGCGTGATACAGTCTTTACAGTTGAATATTCTGGTAGAACGGCTATGGAAGCTGTTTATGTCTTAACAGGAGTTGAAAAAGGAGTTCCAGAAGTGTTTAATTCAAGATATGATGTCCGTTATTTACTTTTTGCAGGACTAAGTTTACTGGACGGTGAAAAGCCTAAATTGAAGTTGCCTCATCTTGCAAAATACGAATTAGATAAAAAAATAAAAGGAACAGAAATAGAAGCTCTTCTTGAAGAATTTCATATTATCTAAATAAAGAGTTTGTAGCAATGCTTTTAGCTAATGCTACAAACTTTTTTTATTATTCTTTGATAATGATAAAAAGAGAGTGGGTTACTCGATCAATTATTTCGTTCTCAAAAGTTACTGTCATGGACAACTCGTAGATTCCATTTTTTAAATCATGTCTGGTGTTGAGAAAAAAATTATTAAACCTCCCTCAGATAGTGAGGCTATGCATTTTTAGAGCTAAAGACACTCTTATCAAATGAGAGACAGAACTTAATTTATTAGTGTGTTTTAATAAATATTGTTAACGCTTTCCTGTCGGTGTATATTGTACATATGGAGTTATGTGGAAAGGATGTATCATATGTTAGATAATACAAAATTAATTCATGGATATCCCGTTGTGGATAAGTACACTGGGGCAGCTTCTATTCCTAAATATCAAACCTCGACTTTTAATCAAAAAGATGTTTTTGAGAAGCAAGATTATAGCTATACACGGTTTGGAAATCCAACAGTTGCCGCACTTGAAGAAGGAATTGCGGTCCTTGAAGGAGCAAAGTATGGGTTTGCTTTTTCGTCAGGGATGTCAGCAATTTCGACAGTATTGATGTTAATGGAAACAGGTAATCATTTAATTGTTCCAAATGAAGTATATGGTGGAACTTGTCAATTTGTAAAAGATATTTTACCAAGCTATCATATTGATTCTTCTTTTGTAGATTATAGTGATTTAAAAGCTGTTGAATCAGCTATTTTACCAAATACAAGAGTATTATATATAGAAACACCATCTAATCCACTTTTAAAAGTGGCAGATATTAGGGCTTTAGTTGCACTTGCCAAAAAATATGAACTTATTACTATTATGGATAATACTTTCATGACACCTTTATATCAGACACCACTAAATATGGGGGTTGATATTGTCATTGAAAGTGCGACTAAGTTTTTAAATGGTCATAGCGATGTAGTGGCAGGATTGGTCGCTCTAAATGATGATAAAATTGCTGAACAATTAAAAATTTATCAAAAATCTTTTGGCTCTATTTTAGGTGTAGAAGACGCTTGGTTAATTCTTAGAGGAATGAAAACAATGGGAATTAGGATGGAGAGAAGTTGCCAAAATGCTGAAGCGATAGCTATACATTTAGAGAAGCATCCTAAAGTCAAAAAAGTATTTTATCCTGGATTAAATAGTCATAAAGATTCTAAGGTACATCTCAGTCAAGCAAAAAATGGAGGAGCTGTTTTATCCTTTGAGCTTGGTAGCGAAGAAAAAGTGCATGTTTTTACCACTCATTTAAATTTACCAATTATAGCGGTTAGTCTAGGTGGAGTGGAATCAATTGTCTCATATCCTCGAACTATGTCTCATGCTTGTATATCAGAAGAAGAGAGATTGAGTCAAGGGGTGACACCGGGCCTACTTCGTTTATCATGTGGAATTGAAGATACGGAGGATTTACTTTTAGATATTGAACAAGCGTTGAGTTATCTATAAAAAATTTAGATACTAGTATGAAGCAAAAGTGTCATTTTTGCTTCATTTTTTTATTTTTAATCTAAAATAAACTTTTTCATGTTTATTACAAGTAAGGTATAATAAGTCAGAGTAAATAATTAATGAGGAGTTATTTTAGATGATTGTTTTGGAGAGTGTAACAAAAATATATGGTAAAAATAAGGCGTTAAAGGAACTATCTTTAACAATCCCAGAAGGTAAAATATTTGGCTTTTTAGGTCACAATGGAGCAGGCAAATCTACGACAATTAAGAGTTTAGTTAGTATAACAACGCCAACATCAGGAAATATCTATTTTGATGGTAAAAATATAAAAGAGCATCGTTTAGAAATAAAAAAAAGGATAGGTTATGTACCAGATACTCCGAATATTTTTTTACAATTAACAGCTATGGAGTATTGGAATTTAATAGCAGCAGCGTTTGATTTAACAGAAGAAAAAAAGAATCAACAAATTAATTATCTAGCAGATTTATTTGATATTAGTAATCAAAAACACCATGAAATTGATAGTTTTTCTCATGGTATGAGACAAAAAGTAATTGTAATAGGGGCACTTTTATCAGATCCAGACATTTGGATATTAGATGAGCCGTTGCAAGGACTTGATCCACAAGCAGCTTATGATTTAAAACAGTTAATGAGACAACATGTAAATCAAGGGAAAACAGTTATTTTTTCTACGCATATACTTGATACAGCAGAACAGTTGTGTGATGAACTTGCGATCCTTAAACAAGGAGAATTAATTTATAATGGAGCGGTCAGTGAATTATTGGCTGAACACCCAGAACAGTCTCTTGAAACTATTTATTTAAATCTGATAAGTAGCAACGAAGAGAAAATGGATGGTGTTGTGGATGAATAATAGACGACAATTAATGGAATTATTTAAAGTTAATTTACTTTATGCAAATCCCCAAGTGACAAGTCAAATGAGAAAAAAAGGGAAATATGGTAATGCTATTTTTAGAGGTATATTACTACAGCAAGCTTTTTTAAGTATTCTTTTTATTGTTTTATATGGTGGTACAATGCTAATATTTGATTTTAGTAAGCTACCTGGTGTGTTCACTAATTATCTAGCGATATTCAGTATATTGAGTTTTTCTCAAGGGATTTCTGTTGTGTTCAATGTGTTTTTTGATAGTAAAGATTTTGAAGATTACTTGCCACTTCCTTTTAGTCAAAGAAATGTATTTCTTGCAAAAATGTTAATTGTCGCCTTTTTTTTACTACCTTTTGTGTTACCAATTATTGCTCTCTTTATTTTGACAGCTGTAAGAGGAGGCGTAACGTCCGTTTTAATGATACCAGTCAGTATTATTATGTTTGGTTTATTTTTATGTTTCTTATTAGAATTAATCATACTTCTAGTCTCTTTACTTGTTCAGACCACTTTTTTTCAGCAGTTTAAAACGGTTTTAACGACTCTTCTTATGTTTATTCCGACAGTTGGGATGATCGCAGGAATGATGTATTTTAATCAAAAACAAAGTAATGCTTTAGAAGAGAGTATAGTAAAAGACCAAGGAGTAATCCCAGTTTTAGATGGATTTCATAGTATATTAATTAATCCTTTTACTATGAAAAGTTTACTTAGCTTTATGGCTCTAGTAGTCAGTATTTTCTTTATGGCTTTTTTTATTAAAAAGAAAGTGCTACCCAATATGCAACTAAAGAGAGATTTGACTAAGACAACACATAGAAAAGAAAATTATAGAAGTTTGCGAGCGCAGCTTATTAAATATCACTTTGGTTTGATAAAAAATCCGACACTTCAAATGCAAATGTTATCATCACTAATCATTATTCCTATCATTTTTTTAATGCCGATGATTATCAATGGAAAAGGTGATTTTAGCTTTTTAACGATGAAATATTTTATTGTATTTGTGCTTGGCGGTATTTTATTTTCTAGTTTTACATTAGGAGCTAACTCATTGGCCAGTGTTATTATTTCTTTAGATCAGGAGAATTTACCTTTTATAAGATCCTTACCCATCTCATTTAAATCTTATATTCAACTTAAATTTTGGTTTGCTTTTACTTTACAACTGGCACTTAGTTCAGTAGTTTTAATAATAACAAGTCTACTAGTTCAGCTAAATTTTATTTTGGTCATGGGGATGTTAATTGGAAATGTTTTAGGGTGCTATGTAGGGACTACTCATTATTTGAAAAGGGATTCTAAGTACCTATCTCTTAATTGGACTAATATCAATCAACTATTTAATCGAGGAATGGGCTCTTTTGAGGTTGTTATGAGTCTTTTTGGAGTAATGATTATAGGTACTATCTTTATATTGATATTGGTCGCAATAATCAATATATCAGGACAATCTATATTAGTTAATAGTATTGCGTTTTTTATTTTGATAGCTAGTTTAGTTGCTTACCGAATCTATATAAAGAATAATTTTTGGAATGAATTGAAAGAATAGGATGAATACCAATGGAAAAAGATATTTTAAATTTGCTTGATACGCAAAATAAAATTATGCTAAATATTCTAGATTTAGTATCAGAAAGCCATCGATGGTATACAGTAGGTGAAATAAGTCAGGAGCTAAGTGTTGTAGAAAGAACGGTTCAGCGCTATATTCATCGCTTAAAGGAAATGATTGATGACTATAACAAGGAGAAGGAACATCATATAGCTCTGAGTTATGAAAAATATAAAGGTGTTTTGTTAGAAATAGACAGTGGTAGTAACTATATGGAATTAAAGAGTTATATATTGGAAAACGATGAAACAATGAAAATATTTAAATTAATTATATTTGAAGAGTTTCAATCAATCCAAACTTACGCCACGACAAATTTTGTCAGTGAAAGTCTAGTTAGAAAATCATTGAAAAAAATAAATGAATTTTTAAAAATTTATGACCTTTCTTTATCGAGAAGTACATTTATCATAAAAGGAGAGGAGAAACAAATACGCCTAATTGTTTATATCAGTGCTTGGATTATTTTTAAAGGTGTAACGTGGCCTTTTGATTTTATTAATCAAGAAAAAATTTATTTGTCAGTAGACAGCCTCTCCGAGGAATTGAACCTTGGATTCTCAGTCATCCATCGCAAACAAATGGCTTATATGTTAGCTGTAAATATTTTGCGGCTAAGAAAGAAACACGTGATTGAAATGGAAAAGGAATGGAAGGATTACGTAAATTTACCCAAATTAATTGACAAATTTCCAGTTTTAAATGAGTTTATTGCAGACTATAATATTTATATAGAATCAGAAATTTATTTTTATTTAGTATTACTTCAGTTAAAAACTAAATTTTATGAATCTAAAAGTTATAAGGAAAAAGTTCTCAATTATCATAAAAAAATGAATTCAAATGTGTACCAAGCAACAGAAATATTTATACAAACATTTGAAGTGGAAATAACAGAAATATCAGAAGAATTAAAAGATAAATTTTTTGTAACAAGTTTTTGTGCGCATTTATTTTGTCATTTATTTACTAACACACAAGTTGATATGGATGGTTATATGATTTTTTCCGATTTGGAAAACGAGTACCCTAATCTACATAATAAGTTGTTAGATTTATTAAAAAAAATGTACGAAAAAAAATCAGAAGCCTTATTTTTGAATGAAAAATTTTTGTTACAAAAATATATGTTATTGTTTTCTTCAATGCGTAGATTAACTCATTATGAACCAAAGATTGAGCTATTCTTAGATAGCGACTTACCATACTTTGTAAAGAATAATTTAAAAAAGCAGATTGTAAATCGATTTGAATATGAGTTTAATCTAGCATTTATTGAAACAAATGAGAAAAGAACGGCAGATTTAATATTAACTAATATTCCAAATGTGCTGGAAGAAAAATTAAGATTTTCTCAAAAAGTTCATTTATTTGAATTTCCATTTAATCAGAGAGACTTTCTTGAAATTGAAAGAAAGTTCAGAGGGATTTCTCAAGAAAATATACTAAATAAAGAATAAACTATTTAATGTATTAAACCTATGTTAAAATGAAAAATGAAATCATAACAATAATTGGAGGATGAATAAGTGTTTAGAAAGAAAGGTTCGTATTTTTTATTAGCTACTTTGGTTTTGGGTAGCCTATCTGTTTCGTTACCAGTATTTGCAGAAATGAATAACGGTAATGAGGCGCAAGAAAATAGCTCGCAAGTAATTCAAAAAGAAGTAGAATCAATTGATTCTAATAACAATAGTCAGACAGCAACAACGGAGCTAGCTCAGCCTAATGAAATAACTACAGAAAAAGTAAAGATTAGAGAGGAAGAAGTCTCTGAGGAGTCAACAGAAAATATTCCGATAGAGGCAGATGAAGAGGATGAGTTTTATTATCCTAGTAACCGCTCTGATTTGGAACCTAGTTTTCAAGCGTATGCAGCACCTGGAACAAAGGATGCTAATTTAACGATAACAGATAAAAATAAGCCAAGGGCAGATTTTATTGATATATCTTCTCATAATTATGATATTTCTGTGGCAGAATTTAAAAAAATTCGTTCTTATGGTGTTAAAGGTGTGTCTGTAAAGCTAACAGAAGGAACAAGTTATCGAAATCCTTATGCGAAAAATCAAATTAAGAATGCTAAAGAAGCCGGATTATCTGTCTCTGCCTATCATTATAGTTGGTTTGCAAATACCGCTCAAGCAAAAGCCGAGGCACAATATTTTGCAAAGATGGCTAGTGAATTAGGCTTACCAAAATCTACCTTAATGATTAACGATTTAGAAGATCCTGAATTAAAAGCTAATAAGGGACATACTAATAATGCGAAGGCCTTCGAAAATGAGTTGAATCGATTAGGGTTTAACCGTGTGAATCATTATTTAGGTTTACATTGGATTAATGAAAATAAAATTAATCCTAAAGAATTAGGTAATGAAAAAGTCTGGGTAGCGGCTTATCCTTACAACCCAACCAATCAACAACAACATACTCAATATGGAGCATGGCAATGGTCTTCAAAAATGACATTCCCTGGTGTTCACGGAGTATTTGATATTTCAAGTGATTATTATGGTAGTTTTTTAGAAAATACACAAAGTACTCCTTTACCACCTCAAGGAAATTATATATCAGATGGTCGTTATGTCGTTGTTAATAAAAAAGGGTACAGTACATGGTCTGATTTTAATTGGAAATTTAGAGGAAAAACAGATGACATCTATAATCAAAAGTTTGAAGCTAGAGGCCGTTATCAACATCTTAATGGCTCAACGTATTTTTCTTTATATGATGTGAATGGTAAGTGGTTTGGCTATCTAAATGCTGATGCAACATCTATTTTAAAGGGACCAGAAGGTAACTATATACCAGACGGTCGCTATGTTTCAATCAGTAGAAATAATTATACAGTTTGGTCGAATTTTAATTTTAATAAACCTAAAATGTATACTAAAGATACTTATCAAAAAACATATCAGGCAAAAGGACGCTATGAACATTTTAATGGAAGTACTTATTATTCGTTATACGATGGCAAAGGAACTTGGATGGGCTATCTAAATGCTGGGGCAGCTAAAACGATACCAAGCAAAGATGGAATTTATATATCAGATGGTCGTTATGTAACAGTAAATAAGAAAAATTATGATACATGGCAAAATTTTTCTTGGAAGTTAAAAGAGCCCTCAAAAGATATATATGAAAAAACATTTCTAGCTAGAGGTCGTTACGAAAATCTAAACGGTGCAACTTACCTTTCTTTATATGACGAAAAAGGTAATTGGCATGGCTATATTAATGCTAATGCAACAAAAGTTGGTAGTGGGGAACAGGGTGCTTATATACCAGACGGTCGTTATGCAACTATAAATAAAAAAGATCAACTACTATATAACAATTTTGATTGGAAAAAACGTAAATCAACGAATGATGTATATGAAAAAACATTTGAAGCAAGAGCTCGTTATCACCATATGAATGGAAAAACGTACTATACATTATATGATAGCAATAATAATTGGCAGGGATATGCTGAATCAACTGTTGTTAAATTTGGAAATGGTAAACAAGGAGCTTATATATCAGATGGCAGAACGGTAGAGGTTGTTAAAAATAACTATAGCTTGTGGTCAAATTTTGGGTTTAAAACCGAAAAGAATAATACCACTCATCTTTTAGGTAAACAGTATCTAGCTAAAGGTAGGTATGAACACGCAAACGGAAATACGTACCTATCACTATTTGATAATACAGGTGAATGGATGGGGTACTTAAATGAAAGTGCAATAAAAATTGTTAAGTAAAAAAGAAGTCAAGAAGAAAACTTTATTCAGTTTTCTTTTTGGCTTCTTTCTTTATTTTAGTACCGCTTCATCTTTACGGGAATCAAACGATTGAAAAATGGCTCAGCTCTTTTTCTTGTCCAATCTTTAATGATAAGTACCCAAAAAAGAATCCAAGTAAAGAAAGAGAGCAGAGTAACAACTAACTGTACTGATATTATGTAGACATTTTCTGATGATTTCGAATTGAGTATAATGGCAATTTGGCTTAATAGTGAAGGAAAATAAATGATAAGAAATCGGTAAGTTAATGAAAAAATATCCTTTTTCGATATCATAGAAAATTGAATTTTTACTATCTTTCCACCTATAGTCTTACCTTTAGTGACAACAGGTAAAATGACAATAAATAAGAATACAAATACAGTATTTGCTAAAAATAAATGCTTACCATGAAAAAAAATTGTAGCAAACATAGTTCCGATAAAGCGTGCTATAGCCATATTGACAAAAATTTCAATCAGTTGAGCGCCATATGATGCTAACTGGTTGTGATTATATAGAACATCTTTTTTCTTAATTTGCTCTCGACTAGGAATTAGCATTAATAAAATAGGTGCTAAGAAGAAGCCTAGCATACCGCCCAAGGTATTCATTAACAGATCATCTACATCAAACAATCGATAAGGATAAGTATAATAGCCAAAAAGAGCTGTTAATTGAGAAACTTCAAAAAATAGAGTTACTGAAAAAGTAATGATTAAAGCAAGATACCATTTATTTACCTTTTTGAAGAAGAAACGTAAATAAACACCAAGTGGAAACAACAGTGCGACATTAAAAGCAACTTCTAAAAAAGTAAATGATTTAAAAAGTATAGGATAAGTTCGGATATTAGAGGGAATAAAACCAGAAATCTGTTTAAAATTTGTCACCATATTAAATGGTTTTAACTGAGTATAAATATGATCTTTGAACTCTAAAATATTATTTCGATTCTTTGGTAATGGGAGACTAACCAAGAAAAAAGCAGTTAAGCAATAATAAATAAAACTAAAAATAATAACATTTCGCCAAAAACTAAAATAACCATATTTTCGATATTGGTAAATAGTCCAAGGAATTGTGCCTATGAATGCAATAATAAAGAATACAAAGAAAGCAGTGGATAATGGAACCGCATATGATGGCATTTCTGTAACCTCCTTTTACAACTATTTTATAAAAGAGTTGTAATGAAGTACAGTAAAAGAGTAACTCTTTTACTAACACTTTTGTAAGATTATATAAAAATACCCCAATAAGAGAAAAAGATTCAGAATAAAGGTATCATCCTTTTATTCTGAATCTTAAGCATTACGTTGTTTGATAAGAATAATCTAATTGGAATTGCCCATTCTCATATGTCTATTGTTACCATCTTGATGACCGTGTTTTTTCATATTGTGCTCATTGTTACATTGAGAGTTTGGAGAATCTGTGCTTTTTTTACTTGATTTGTCTTCGTTTTTTAAATCATTGTAGCAATCACGGTTTTCTTTATGATAACCTTTTTTTGTTCCATCACATTGAACACCATTTTTATTCATATAATGATCTTTGTTGTTATAATGCTCATGCCCGTATGAATTACTTTCTTTTGGTTCAACACGTGACTGATCTGTCGTGCTAGCTAATGTTATTGTACCCGCGACTAAAAAAATGCTTAGTATTCCCAATAAACTTACTATAATTAATTTCTTTTTCATCTTATCTCTCCTATTAATATTTGATATAGTTAGTATATAAGACAAATGTGGCAGAATTATGTCATAGAAAATATATTAGGAGAAACCAATGAAAATATTAATAATAGAAGATAATGACCAATTGAGACCTATGTTAGCTCGTTTTTTAGTGAGTGAGGGATATGAAGTTTCTGAAGCAAAGGACGGGGAATGTGGGTTAGATATTTTTTCTAAAAGTGAAATAGAGCTAGTTTTACTTGATATTATGCTTCCTGGTATAGATGGATATGAAGTTTGTAAAATAATAAGAACAAAATCTATGGTTCCGATAATTATGATAACAGCAAAGAGTGAAGATCATGATAAAATTTTAGGACTGGATGTTGGAGCGGATGATTACATTGTAAAACCTTTTTCACATCAAGAAATAGCTGCTAGAATTAGGGCTATAATGAGAAGGATAGAACCAGCTTATCCAGTAAAAAAAAGCACAGTAGGATTGGAAGTATCGTCAAAACTTTATGAAGTAGCTTTATTTAATGAGTCTATTCACTTAACAAAAAAAGAATTTGAATTGTTGCACCACTTTACAGAGTATCCTAACCAGCTATTTTCCAGAGATCACCTTTTAGATAGTGTTTGGGGAATGGATTATTATGGTGATTTTAGAACAGTAGATAGCCATATTAAGCGTTTAAGGGAAAAATTAAAAACCTCCAACTCGGTAAATTGGCAAATAAAAACTATTTGGGGGAAGGGCTATTTGTTTGAGGTGATAAATTAATGCGTCAAAAAAAACTAGTTACCAGATTAATCTGGAATTATACATTGATTATAGTGTTATTTACTGGTGTCATGTTATCTCTTTTTTTTATATTACTAAACAATCAGGCAACTAATATCCATCGTGAACAATTGAAGAAGCAAGGCGATGTTATTGCTGAAAATATACAACAAGAAAAAATAGATGAACTGACTTTAGAAGAAGATGATAGATCACATGGTCAGATGATGCATCGAATGCGTCAACGAGGTAACAATAATTCCTACTTGGAACTGATAAGTCTACTGTCAACAGACGATATTTATATTGTAGATAAGGAGGGAAATCCTCTTTTTACGACTCATATGGATCAAAAAAACAATCAATTGATGACAGCTGAGGCCAAAGATATTTTACAAGCCGTAAATAAAGAGCAAAAACCTGTTTTTGTTAACGAAAAAAGAAAAGATTTAGGATATGGTGTTCCTATAAAAGATCCTACAGGAAGCATATACGGTAGTGTCATACTCTTGTCAACTAAATCAGGTATAGTAACTCAGACATTATCTGACTATAAGTTACTAATCTGGAGTTTGCTAATAGCACTCCTAATAACAGTTATAATTTCCATTCTTATGTCTAAAAGGTTTGTAAAGCCAATTCATGAGATGGGCGAATTCACAGATGAGTTAATTAAGCAAAATTACGAGGAAAACCTTTATATAACAACTAGAGATGAATTAGCTGATTTAGGAGATAAACTGTTGATTTTAAGAGGTAGACTGGTAACAGCGAAGAAAGAACAGGATAACAAAGAAAAAAATCAAAAATTATTTCTTTCTCAAATATCACACGAACTACGAACACCTGTAATGGTCATCAAAAATTCTCTTGAGATGTTAAGGCAAGATTTTTTAAATGAAGAAGAACAAAAAGAACATATTAAGCAATTAGAAAGTGAAACTGATCAGTTAGGATTGTTGGTTAATGATTTGCTTGAATTGACACGATTACAGTCAACAGAGTTTTCGATTAATGAGGAAGAATTAAATGTTGTTTATGTAATTGAAGACAGTATTAGATCCTATCGAAATACGCTGAAAAAGAAAGAACAAGAAATTATTTTTAATAATTTTGTAATAGAAGAAGAGGTATTCGTAGGTGACTACCAGAGACTACTTCAATTGATGAAAATTTTAATAGATAATGCCTCAAAATATAGCGAAGCAAGAGAGAATATAAAAATTGATTGGATTAAAAAGAAAGATTCATATGAATTAAGTGTAAAAAATAGATCCAAACAACGATTGTTTTATGCCGATAACCAGAATGTTTTCGAGGCTTTCAATCAAGGCGCAGGAGTCAGTAAAAAAGGTCATGGTTTGGGATTAACAATTGCAAAGCAAATAGTCAGAAGACATAATGGAGAAATTTTATTTAATTTATTAGATGAAGGATATCAAGTAGAAGTTAAAATTATTTTTAGCTTTTAGTCATGTGAAAAATATCGTTAGATACATTCATTTTGTCAATATTTTATTCTTATATTATGAATACACTGTTTAAAGTGTATAATAGTAATAACAGAAGGTTAGTAATAAGAAATCACTTTTTGGAAATTAAAAAATAGAAAGTGGAGGTAATTATGATGAAAAAAAAGATTAATAAGGTTGTAGGATCTATTGGAGCGAGTATTGGGATTTTAGTTTTTATAGCATATATCCCTCAAATTATTTCTAATTTAAATGGGGTTAAAAGTCAACCATGGCAGCCACTAATCGCCGCAATATCTTGTTTTATATGGGTGATTTATGGTTACACAAAAGAGCCAAAAAAAGATATTCTTCTCATTATTCCAAATGTATTTGGTGTTATATTTGGGCTGTTAACATTTATGACGTCATTTTAAATCGAGATATCTGATAAAGTGATTAAATAAAAATAATTAATAATATCAAAAGAATGGCTGAAACTCTTTAATTTATTTTCTTTTTCAAGTATACTTGTAAATTGAAACGTTATATGTTTATATAGCTTGTTATAGAATTTTTAAATAACTAGAATAGATGGAGGATTATAACATGTGTGGATTTGTAGGATATATTAATCACCCAACAACTGCTTCAGAAACCTTAAAAAAAATGACAGATAGAATTATTCATAGAGGACCAGATGATGAGGGCTTTTATCAAGATGATTCGATTGCAATGGGATTTAGACGATTATCAATTATTGATTTAGATCATGGTGCTCAACCAATGAGTAATCAAGATGATACTAAGGTATTGACATTTAATGGTGAAATTTACAACTATTTAGAATTAAGAGATGAATTAATCGAACTAGGTTATAAATTTAAAACTGATGTCGACTCTGAAGTTTTAATTCATGGCTACGATGCTTGGGGAGAAGGTTTATTAGACCGTATCCGTGGTATGTATGCTTTTGTTATCTATGATAAAAAAAATCAAGAAGTATTTGGTGCTAGAGACCATTTTGGTATTAAACCACTTTATTATTATAAAGATCAAGAGAATTTTATGTGGGGGTCTGAAATTAAAAGTTTCTTAGATCATCCTGGATTTGTTAAGGAACTTAATGAAGAGTTATTACCAGTTCATTTGAGTTTTGAGTACATTCCAAGTGACGAAACTATGTTTAAAAATGTTTATAAAGTAAACCCAGGACATTTCTTTAGATATAAAAACCAAAAATTATCAGTTCAAGAATATTATCACTTTGAATTTAAAGAAGATAAGTCTGTTGATATGGAAACAGCTAAAAAACAAATCGTTGAGACTGTACAAGAATCAGTTAAAAAACATATGATTGCTGACGTTGAAGTTGGTAGCTTCTTATCAAGTGGAATAGATTCAAGTTATATTTTAAATGAAGCCTCTAAAGACCGCGATATAACTTCTTTTTCATTGGGATTTGATGATGAAAAAATAAGTGAACTTCCTTGGGCAGAGCAATTTGCTGAAGAAATCAAGCAAAAAAATGTACCTATCATGATTAACGATGAAGACTTTTTCAATATTATCCCTAAAGCAATGTATCATATGGATGAACCTTTATCTAATCCATCAGCTTTACAACTTTACTTCTTATCAAAAGAAACAAGTAAACATGTTAAAGTTGCTCTATCAGGTGAAGGTGCAGATGAGTTCTTTGGTGGTTACAATACATATTTAGAAGCAGATACGTTTGATAAATATGAAAAATTCACAACGTTACCAATGAGAAAATTATTTGCTCAAACGGCAAAACGTATGCCTCATTTTCATGGAAGAAGATTCTTAGTCCGCGGGGCACAAGACATTAGTGAAAGATACTACCGTGTAAATTATGTGTTTAATGAGCTAGAAAGAGATGAGTTATTAAAAGACTCTAAGTACAACAAACCATCCTCTGGTTTTGTTAAGAATATCTTTGACGAAGCAAAAGGAAAAGATGCCATTACGCAAATGCAACATTTTGATATTCATGCTTGGTTAGCTTATGATATTTTACATAAAGCAGACCGTATGAGCATGGCAAATTCTTTAGAGGTTCGTACGCCTTTAGTAGATAAAGAAGTCGCAGCTATTGCTCAAAAAATGCCAACAAACACTCGTGTTAAAGATGGAGTAACCAAAGTTGCATGGCGTCAAGCGTCAGAGAGTCAACTGCCAGAACGTATTGTTAATAGAGAAAAACTAGGCTTCCCATCACCACTAGCAACATGGTTAAAAGAAGATAAATACCAAGCATTAATTAAAGAATCATTTAATTCAGATATTGCTAAAAAATTCTTCAATGTGGACTACTTGAATAAATTACTTGAAGAACAAAAACAAGGAATTGCAAATATGCAAAAAATATTTACAATTTATACCTTCATTGCGTGGTATCAAGTATTCTTTATAGAAAACTAATTATAGAAGGGGATAGATTGACGTGACGACAATTAAAAAGGACTTTATTCCAGTATTATTAGGTGGCGATTTAAACCTATACGGAATGGCGCGGTCTTTTTACGAGTTAACTAACAAACCAGTTAGAGTAATAGCAAGCGCTCAAATTGCTCCAACTAAATATTCTAGTATTCTAGATATCGAGTATGTTTCTAACTTTGATTCAGATCCAACCTTTATTGATAAAATGCGAAAAATTTCTGAGGAGTATTCAAATTCAGATGTTCCGGTTATCCTAATGGGAATGGGAGATTGGTATACGGAGTTAATTTCTAGACATCGTGATGAATTATCTAAAACATTTATTTGTCCTTATATAGATAAGGAATTAGAAAAAGAATTAGAGAACAAAGAAAGTTTTTACGCTATATGCGAAAAATATAATTTACCTTATCCAAAAACAAAAGTTCTAACTAAAAAAATGGTTGAGGATAAAGAAGAATTACAACCTTACGATTTTCCGGTGGCTTTAAAATCATCTAATAGTGTCACTTGGAATGCCTTTGATTCAGAGATTAAGGAAAAAGTTTATATTATTGATAATATGACTGAATTTAATCGTATTATTCATGGCATCTACAAAGATGGTTATGAGGATAATATGATTTTACAGGAGTTTGTCCAGGGCGACGAAAGCCCAATGAGGGTTTTAAACGTTTATGTGGATAAACATCATAAAGTCAAAATGATGTGTTTGGGAAATGCTGTTTTGGCCGATCCAACACCACTTGGTATAGGCAACTACTTGGCAATTATCCCTGATTACAATGAAGAGATATTTAAACAAGTTCAGTACTTTTTAGAAGACATTAACTATACAGGATTTGCAAACTTTGATTTAAAATATGATATTAAAGATAATACTTATAAGTTTTTTGAAATTAATCTTCGTCAAGGTAGAAGTAGTTTCTTTGTTTCTTTAAATAATATCAATTTAGCAGAATGGGTTGTTCGTGATTACATCTATGATGATCTAAAAGATGAAGACAATTATCTGGCTAATATACCTGATAACGAAGGAAAACTTTGGTTAAATGTGCCAATAGATGTCTTTAATAAATATACGACTGAATCAAAATATAAGAAAAAGGCAAATCAAATGATTGCTGATAAACGTTACGGTTATACGTTTTATTACGAAGGAGATAAGAGTTTTAAACGCTATATTTTACTTCAACGGATGTTCCGTTATTATCGAAAAGCGTTTAAACAATATGCTGATCGTGTTGGGAGGTAGATAGTATGGATAATTTCTTTACTATTATTGGTGGTATGGGAACAATCGCCACAGAACTATACATAAAACAGATTAACCAAAAAACACCAGCTAAGAATGATCAAGACTATTTAAATTATATATTGGTTAATTATTCTACTATTCCTGATAGAAGTACCTATCTGATGAGTAGAGATGAGAGTGTTAATCCACTTCCTTATCTGTTAAATATCATTGAAACTCAAGAAGTTTTAAAACCTAAATTTTTTGTTTTGACTTGTAATACAGCGCATTATTTTTTTAAAGAATTACAAGCAGCGACCTCTATTCCAATATTACATATGCCGCGTTTAGCAGTAAAAGAAGCAGCAAAAACTTATCCTAAAGGAACAAGAGTTGGTATTATTGGGACAGAAGGAACTATCAAAAATAAGATTTATGATCCATTTATTTTAGAGGCAGGATTTGACTTGGTTCATCCAACTTTAGAAATCCAACAAATGGTAAGTACGTTAATTTTTGAAAAAATTAAACAACAGAATTTCTTAGATGTTGCTATGTACAATGATATCTTAAATAAAATGTTTAATGAATTGAATTGTGAAGCTGTTATTTTAGGCTGTACAGAACTTTCTTTATTAGAAGATAGAGAAGGATATAAACATAGTAATGTCATAGATCCTCAAAATTTATTAGCCGTTGAAAGTGTAAAATTAGCCTTATCTTATCGTTAAAAAAGTTACCAATTTATTGGTAACTTTTTTTGTGTTATAAATCAAATGTTTTGTTAACTATTTTTAAATAAGGGGATATGTTATTATATTGATATATTGAATTTATCATTTCAAATAAAGAACGTTATAATGACGGAGGGGTTTAAATGAAAAAAAGAATTGTTAGTTTATCAGTTTTATTGATGCTTTTACTACCTTATGGTGTATCAGCACAAAATTTAGCTACGTCGGAAAGTAACTCAGAAAAAATAGAAGCTTCTTCAGTAAAAGAATCTAAAGAGCAATTAGAAAAAGAAAGTCTTACAACAATAAGTTCTGAGATGGAAATAATAGAATCAGAAAGCGAATATATGAATTCTAGCTCAGATCAGCTAACTGAAAAAAAATCTAGTACAAAAAAGGATACAGTGGCAGATGAAGATAACAGTATTAAGATAGAAAATGTTGAAAATAAATATGTAACTGTAATTAATCCAAGTGAGTCTATTTGGGAAGAAATAGATAAAAAAAATATAGGTACTACTAGTACCTTAATAAATCAAACGGTTTCTGTTAGGGAGATTGTAACAACTAAAGATGGACGAGTTTACTTTTTACTTTATGATAAAGAAAGTAAAAAAATAGGTTATGTTCTTAAAAGTGCTGTTAGTGAAGCAAGTGGAGCTCAAGGTATTTTTAAAAAAGTAAATGTTTTTTTAACGTTAAAAAGACAAGATGTGAATCTATATCAAAATTTTGATTGGCAATTAAAAAGTAAAAAAGCAACAATATTTTCTGAAACGTTGCAGGCAAGAGGCGTATACCAACATTTTAACGGGAAAATATACTATTCCTTATACGATGGTCAAGGGAATTGGCAAGGTTATGTGGATTCAATAGATGTTACAGTTGCGGAAGGAAAACAAGGAACTTGGAAAAAAGCAGATAAATATGTTAGAATATCGAAAAATAATTATACAATTTGGCAAAATTTTAACTGGATCAAAAAAAACAATACTAGTAATTTGATGGATAAAACGTTACAGGTAAGAGGATATTATAATCATTTTAACGGTTCAGTTTATTACTCTTTATTTGATGGTCAAGGGAAATGGCAAGGTTATGTGAATAAAAACGCTGTAACTGAAACAAAAAATAAACAAGGTGACTGGATTAAAACATCTAAGTATGTAACTATATCTAATAAAAATTATAAAACATATTCTAATTTTAATTGGCAAGTTCGTCAGAGTACTTCAAGTTTGATGAATCAAACTTTTAAAGCTACCGGACGTTATGAGCATTTTAATGGTTCTACTTATTACTCGTTATATGATAAGAATGACAAGTGGTATGGATATGTAAATAAAAATGCGGTAAAAGAAGGTGTTGGATCACAGGGAGCATTTATAGTTTCTAAGGATTTTGTAACAGTCACTAATGGAAACTACGATGTGTGGCAAAATTTTAGTTGGAAAAAGAAAAAATCAAGTAAATCTCTTTTGAATAAAACATATCAAGTAAAGGGATACTATAAGCATATAAACGGAGGAACTTACTATTCGTTGTATGACAACAAAGGAAATTGGCAGGGGTATTTAAATGCTAATGCAGCTAAAGTAGCACCTGGAAAACAAGGTATCTGGTTTGGAATGAATAAACGAGGTACTATCTATAAAAGTGGTTATACGGTTTGGAATGATTTTAACTGGACAAAAAAAGGTACGACTAATTCGATGATGAATAAAAAATACCAAATAAAAGGTTATTACAATCATTTTAATGGTGATACTTACTATTCATTATATGATGGTAATGGAAAATGGCAAGGCTACCTAAATTCAAATGCGGTTAGATTTAAACGGACAGTAGCAGATTTTTTAGGCACAACACCTGATAGGGTTGTGGGTAAGTTAAAAAGCCATGAATCTGATGGATTTTATGTCGGAACACCTTATAAAAGTATACAAGATCATTATGATCCAGCCTATTTAATGAGTCCGAATGGCCGTCCTAATAAATATGGGCCTGGGATGAACTGTACTGGGTTTGTTGCTTACGCCTATCAAGATGGTGGAGCTAACTTAGGAAAAATAACTCAGTCAGCTAATGCATGGCGTGGTATCGTTAATGCTTATAATTGGAGGGATGCTTTAACCAAAAATACAGATTATGAAACTTTTTATTCAGTAAACCAATTGTTATCAAGTGGTAAGGCTAAAAAGGGAGATATTCTATATTTTGAGCCAGATTTTACAAAACCAAATCCTGATCCTCATTTAGGTATTTTCTGGGGTAACAGCAGTAATCAAAATAGTTTCTTCCATACCACATGGCCATCAACAAAAATTTCAGAAATCTATTCTTATACACCATATTCTAAAATTTACCTATTCTCATTGTAAAATTAAAAAATGGTTGCTCTTTACTTACGAAGAGCAACCATTTTTTTAATTTTTTTCTAGGTGAATTACCTTTGTTGCAATATTATTAACAAAGGTTTCATCATGCTCAATAAATAAAAGGGTTGGTTTGGTTAAAAGAATGACTTCTTCTAATTGTTCATAGTTGAAAATATCTAAATAATTTAAGGGTTCATCCCATAAATAAAAACAAGTATTCATTGTTAAAGATTTAGCAATTTCGACCTTTTTTCTTTGACCCATACTCATTGTTTCAATGGAATTATTAAAAAGGGCTCTTTCTAAACCTAATTTTTTTAAATTACTAAGGAATAGTTGATAATCTAAATGATGTATCAAGCAAAACTCTTTTAGTGAGCCTTGATTGACTTCGTAATTTTGTTTAACTAAACTCCAATCATTTATTGGAGATTTTGTTAAGTCTCCCGTTTGTTGACCTTCAAAAATTTCTAAAAAAGCTTTGATCAAGGTGGTTTTTCCAGCACCATTAGCTCCAGTAATTGCAACTCGATCGCCTTGCTTAATATCAAAGGTAACGGGCTTAAATAAAGATTCACCTTCAAATGATAGTGAAAATTTATCAACACTGATTAACGTTTTGTGATGGGAAGGTTTGTAATTCATCACTAAGGGATCTATGAATTCAATGTTTTTTAAAAGTTTTTCCTTTTCTTCTATGTCTTTATCCATTCGGTTTAAAAGATTTTTTGATTTTTTCATCACTTTTGCAGCTCGAGCACCAATAAAGCCAGTATTTCCAATGGAACCACTATTTTTAATTGAAGGGCTACCATATTTATCTCCTTCTCTTGAATAAGACCATTCAGCTTTTTTAGCTGCAGTTTGTTTAAGTCGTCCAACTTCTTTTTGTAATTTAGTATTTTTTTCTCTCTCTGTTTCATCTTGTCGTTTTTTTTGAAATTGATAGGTTGAGTAATTACCTTTAGTAATTGCAATTTGAGCCTTATCAATTGCAAGAATATGATTGCAGATTTTATCGATAAATTGTCGATCATGACTAATAACAATAAAACCTGATTTTTTGGCTTTTAAATAATTAGCTACTTGAGCTCTACCTGTAGCATCTAGGTGATTAGTTGGTTCATCAATCAGCGGAAAATTATCCTTCTTTGAAAATAGAATGGCTAAAAGAATTTTAGTTTGCTCGCCACCAGATAGACTATCAAAAGGACGCCACAAAATTTCTGTATCAGTTCCCAGAAGTGTCAATTCTCTTTCCACTTCCCAAGTTTCTCCTGCGTTTAAATCATCGATGATTTCGTAGGTGAGAAGGCTTTTATCTTCAATAAGTTGAGGAAAATAAGAGAAATCCATTTGATGATAAATAGAGCCAGAGTAGTCTAATTCATTTTGTAAGATTTTAAAAAAGCTAGTTTTTCCTCGTCCATTTCTTCCGATGAGTCCTAGTTTCCAGTTTGTATCAATGGTTAGATTAACTTGATCAAAAAGTATTAATCCAGAATTATCATAGCTAAATGATAAATTATTAATTTCGATTGTAGACATAAAGATATCATCCTTTCCAAATAAAAAACAATCAGTCCTTTTGACAGAACGGATTGTTAAGAAATAGCTGCTATCCTATAAGTAGTATTATATAATAAAGTAATAAACACGTTAGAAGGAGTAGTTATTATTATCTCACCAATTCTGTCAAATTGCAGACTAATCCCGTTAAAATTAACGGAGTTACATACAATTTGCTTTAAAAATTGGCTTAAATAATCAATACACGAATCCCTCACTTTCATTTTCAACAATATACCATAGAAAAATAAAAAATACAAATGAATGGTTGACTATTTAAATAAGTAACAATTTTCGATTATTGGAAAACTGTTACCGCTAACAAATTGAAGCGTTTTCTTTTTTTTGGTATACCTATAGGTAGTGTAAAAGAAGGAGTGTTATTTTTATGAGTTGTTTAATGAATAAAAAGAATCAAGCTTTTATGGTAATAAGCTTAGTGCTAGGAACACTATTTTTATTATGTACAACAGGACAAAAAATATATGCAGAAGAATTGGAAACAAAAGTAATTGTTCATTATGAATCACCAGAAGCTGAAAAAGACTTAGATAGAACGATTTGGGCTTGGGCTGAAGGTGCCTCAGGTCAAGAGGTTAACTTGATAGAAGAAGATACTTTTGGCAAATATGCTGAAGTATCAGTGCCTGGAGCACATGAAAAAATTGGTTTTCTAATTAAATCAAAAGGAGATTGGTCTTATCAATCAAAAGATCAATGGGTAGATAGCCAAAGTGGGAGAGTTCATGTATGGTTAGATAAGGAAGGTGAGCTTTCTTATGAACCTAAAAATAAGGAGCTTGCACCTAAAACGAAAGATTTAACAGTGAAAGTTCACTATTATAGAGGTGCTAATGATTACGATGATTGGAATGTTTGGTACTGGTTAGATGGTGAAGAAGGACAACAAGCTGATTTTGATAAATCAGATGAATTTGGTCAAGTAGCAGAATTTAATGTTAAAGAAGAAAGTGGCTTTTCTAACTTAAATTTTTCAACAAGAAAAAGCTCAGCAGATGATCCTTTCTCTGTCAAAGACGGTGAAGATCGAAAAATTTATATTTCTCAAAATCAAGAAAAAATAGATGTATGGCTAATGGAGGCAGACGAAACAGTGTATGGTAACCCAGGATTTATTGTGAAGGAACAAGAAATAAAAGAAGTTAAAATTGAAAGTTTATCTCAAATTTCTGTTAAATTTTCTAAAAAGGCAATGTTAGAAGAGTTAAAATCACAAGATATTCGTTTACTAAGTGAAGGTAAAGAAGTCGCTATTAAAGAAATTAAGGGTAAAGAGAATGAAGTAACGAATAAATTAATTCTAGAAACTGTAGAGCCTTTAGAGTTACAAAAGGAATACAAGTTAGAAAGTAAAAATGGAGACACTACATTAGTTGGTCTAGGCGGAGTTGTTAGAACGCCAGAATTTGATGAAGCCTATGCCTTTGATGGAGAATTAGGAGCTATTTATGCATCAGATAAAACTGACTTTGTTTTATGGGCACCAACTGCTAAAAAGGTAGAGTTACTTTTATATGAAGATCAAACTGAAACGAGTGCTGTTAAAGAAACTCTAGTAATGGATAAAGGAGAAAAAGGAACTTATTCTACGGCCGTTTTAGGAAATCAACATGGAACAGCCTATAGTTATCGATTAACATTTTCTGATGGCTCAGTGAATGAATCAACAGACCCTTATGCAACTTCAGCCATTGTTAATGGAAATCACTCAGTAGTTATTGATCCAAGTCAAGTATCGATTTCATCATTTGACCGAATGGCACCCTTTACCAATCCAGTAGATGCAGTTATTTATGAAGCACATATTAGAGATTTATCGATTGCTTCAGATAGTGGTATCACTAATAAAGGTAAATTTTTAGGGGTAATAGAATCAGGAACTAAAAACAATCAAGGACAACCAACTGGATTAGATTATATTAAATCATTAGGTGTTAGCCATGTTCAATTCTTACCTATGTATGATTATCAAACAATTGATGAGAGTCAACCAGAAACACCACAATATAATTGGGGATATGATCCAAAAAACTACAACGTGCCAGAAGGTTCATATAGTACGGATGCAACAGATCCAACTAAAAGAGTTGTTGAAATGAAACAAATGGTTAAAGGGCTTCATGATAATGGACTTCGTGTCATTATGGATGTTGTTTACAATCATGTTTATGAAGCTAATAGTCATGCTTTTAATCAAACAGTTCCTGGATACTATTTTAGATATGAAGAAAATGGTAGTTATGCTAATGGAACAGGTGTTGGAAATGATGTCGCTTCAGAGCGAAAAATGGCTCAAAAATATATTGTGGATAGTATAAAATATTGGGCACAAAATTATCAATTAGATGGTTTTAGATTTGATTTGATGGGAATTTTAGATGTTGAAACAATTAATCTTGTTAGAAATGAATTAAATCAAATTGATCCATCAATCATTGTTTTAGGTGAGGGATGGAACATGGGAACGCCATTAGATGAATCTAAAAAAGCCATTCAAAAAAATGCTAATGTCATGCCAGGAATTGCTCACTTTAATGATTCAATTCGCGATAGTGTGAAAGGTAGCGTCTTTGAAGGAACTGAGCCAGGTATGATCAATGGTCAAGCTGAAATGGAAGAATTGGTTGCTCAAAATATGCTAGGAGCTAATGGTCTTGAAGGATATATTTCTCCCAATCAAGTTATTCAATACGTTGAAGCTCATGATAATTTAACCTTGTATGATAAGTTAAGTTTAACCAACCCTTTGGACACAAAAGAGCAACGAATTAAACGTCATAGTTTAGGAACAGGTATTATCCTTACTTCTCAAGGTGTGCCATTTATACATGCGGGGCAAGAATTTTTAAGAACAAAGGGTGGAGATGAAAATAGTTACAAATCACCTGACAGTGTTAACCAATTTAATTGGAATCAACCAGCAGAATATCAACATTCAGTAGACTTCTTTAAAGGTCTACTCTCATTTAGAAAAGATGAAGAGTTATTACGTTTAGCAGATTATAAGAGTATTGAAGAAAAAGCTAAAATCTTAAAAAGTAAAGAAGGCGTTATTATTTATTCTTTAGTAGATGGCGATAAAGAATTACTTGTTGCGATTAATAGCAATGAAGTGGCGAAACCTCTTGATAAAAAAGAAATACAATCCTTTAAGCCAGTCATTTCTAATAATTTACCAAATGAACAAACAAAAGAGGGAGAAATGTTGCCTCTCAGTTTAACGATTTATGAAAAAAAAAGAGAGATAACTGAAACGACAGAAACTAAAAATACTGAGAAGGAGGAAATATTAGAAAATAAACCAAGTTCAGAAACAACTGAAAGAAAAACAAATAAAGCAGGAAAAGTAAATCCAATCAGCTCAAATGATAACAAAACAAAGAAGGAATTTTATTCATTGCCAAAGACAGGTGAAAAAAATAGTATGTGGTCTGTTTTAGGTATGGGACTACTAGTTATAGGTAGTTTGTTATTTAAAAATTATTATTAATAATAAATGGCAGTTTCTAGTGTTTATTAATTCTAGAAACTGCCATTAGAATTTAATTTAGGTGATATTTATCAAAAAAAAGATGACGTATTTTAAAATTTAGTTTATTTGTACCTAAAATATTAGCCAAATGAGTTTATTTAGTCAAAAAGCACAGAATTTAAAAAATAGAGGTTGTTTCCTAGTCAAAAATTTATTATTCTATAACTATGGATTAATAAGGAGGAAAAAGAGTGAGAGTGTTATTGTTTTTGATTGTTGGGGTTTTATTAAGTTTGTTAGATATTGTGTTGTTTCAGGAGGAAGGACTAAAAAAGAAAATTAAAAATAGTGTTAGCTATATTTTAGGAGTTAATACGTTATCTTTATTTATAATGAGATATTTACTGGGTAAAGAATATGTCTTGAGTGCACAAAATTACAAAACTTTGTTTGTTGTAAAATATTTTATTTTTGCTATGATGATTGGTTTCATTGTTCTTTTTATTAAAGGATTGATATTAAAAGATATCTCAATAACCAAAAATAATAAGAAAGAAAAAAAGATAGCAATCGTGTTTACGGTTCTTTCAATTATTTTTGTATTGGTAGGAAGTTTCTTATATTTTGGATCTGTTTGGTTTATTGATTTTTTTGGGAAATTGACTCCAGAGCAATTTCTCTTCAATTTTAAGTCACCGGTAACAGGTACTGCATCCGGTGTAACTGAACAAGCTATGAATGGACCAGTATTGATGTTAGTATCAATAGTTGTTGGTTTTATCTTTTTAGTAACAACTAAATTTGAACTGCAATGGAAAGGAAAAAAAATTCTCACTGATAAGCTGATTAAAAGAATTAGTTGGGTAATTTCATTAATTGTACTGGTAGTTGGGATGAACTACAGCATTAAAGAATTACAACTTGTGAAGGTTTACCATGCTTACTTTGATGACTCGGCTTATATTAAGGATAATTACCATTCACCCAAAACAACTAAATTAGAATTTCCAAATAAAAAGAGAAATTTAATCCATATTTATTTGGAATCTTATGAGAATACTTATTTTGATAAAAAATCAGGTGGGTATATGGAAAAAAATCTAATGCCAGATTTTGAAAAATTATATAAAGAAGGCGTTTCATTCTCAGAGTCAACAAAACGAGGAGGACCTTATCAAACATATGGTTCTAGTTGGTCAGTTGCTTCAATGGTGAACATGAGTATGGGAATACCCCTTAAAATTCCAATGGACGGCAATTCCTATGGTAAATCGGGATACTTTTTACCAGGAGCTGTTGGAATTGGTGATGTGCTATATAAAGAAGGATATAACCAAACGATTATGTTTGGTGCAGATGCTGATTTTGGTGGGTTAACATCATTTTTTAATAATCATCATAATTTTAATATTTATGATTTAAAGTATGCTAGAAAAGTTGGGAAAATACCAAATGATTATAAAGTTTGGTGGGGATTTGAAGATAAAAAATTATATGAATATGCACAAGAAGAAATCACTCGTTTGGCAAGTGAAGACAAACCATTTAATTTCACAATAGAAAATGCAGATACGCATTTTCCAGATGGCTATATTGAAAAAGACACACCTAAACCATTTGAACAGCAATATTCTAATGTTATCTTCCATTCTCAAAAACAAGTAACAGACTTTGTAAGATGGATTCAGGGACAAGAATTTTATGACAATACAACGATTGTTCTAACTGGAGATCATTTGAGTATGGATAAAAAATTCTTTGCAGATGTTGATGAGAGTTATCATAGAACGACAACTAATTTAATTTTAAATGGTACGTTTGAAAATGAATCCATTCAGACAACTAATCGTGAATTTGCTCCATTCGATATGTACCCAACGATTCTTTCTGGGATGGGAGTAAAGATTGAAGGGAATCGATTAGGTTTGGGAACAGATTTATCTTCTGGCGAGAAAACACTGATTGAAAAAGATTCGTTAGAAAAAGTTAATGATGAATTAGCTAAAAATAGTAAGTTTTATAACCAAGAGTTTGTGTCAGAAAAAAAGAATAGTCAAAAATAGAACATATTGAAAAGCCTTGAAGTTAATTCTTCAAGGCTTTTTTTATAGAAATCAGATGAGTTTTTAATGAAAAATACACAAACAAATTTCATGGTACTTTACAAATGCTCAGAAAAAAAGTTATAATATATTCTTATTATGATAAAAAGATTAATTTTTTAACCGTTTTATCATTATACAAGGATAAAGGGGGAGTATAAATGATTTCATTTAAACATGTAGAAAAGTATTATGGTTCATTTCATGCTTTAAAAGATGTCAATTTAACGATTGAAAAAGGAGAAGTGGTCGTAGCTATTGGACCGTCAGGCTCTGGAAAAAGTACGATGTTACGCTGTATTAATGCATTAGAAGAGATTACTACAGGAGAGTTATTAGTAGGTGACGTTGACATTCATGATAAAAAAACCAATCTAAATGAAGTTAGGAAAAATTTAGGAATGGTATTTCAGCACTTTAATTTGTATCCCAATATGACTATTTTGGAAAATGTCACAATTGCGCCTATTAAAGTATTAAAAGAAAGTAAAGAAATAGCCACTAAAAAAGCTGAAAAGTTATTAGATAAAGTTGGAATGCTCCATAAAAAAGATGAGTACCCGACACAATTATCAGGTGGTCAGCAACAACGTGTAGCAATTGCTAGAAGTCTAGCTATGGAACCCGATGTAATGCTGTTTGATGAACCAACATCGGCACTCGATCCTGAAATGGTAGGAGAAGTACTTGATGTAATGAAGTCATTAGCTAAAGAATCTGGAATGACTATGATTGTTGTTACGCATGAGATGGGATTTGCTAGAGAAGTAGCAGATAGAGTTATTTTTATGGCAGACGGCCAGATTTTAGAAGATAGAGAATCAGAGAGCTTTTTTGACCATCCAGAAGATGAGAGAGCTAAACAATTCTTAAGTAAAATTATTAATCACTAGGAGGAATAAAGATGAGCGTAAAATTAAATAAATTATCTGTTCTTTTTTTATTTTCCTTCTTAATGCTAACGTTAACAGGCTGTAAAAGTAGTACAGTAGCTGATCAGAACATACTGGATAAAGCAAAAGAAACAAATCAGATAACTTGGGGAGTTAAATATGATACAAAGTTGTTTGGTTTAATTAATATTGAAAAAAGAAAAGTTGAAGGTTTTGATATTGATATTGCTAAAGCAATAACAAAAGAGATGCTTGGTGAGGATGCTAAAGCAGATTTTGTTGAAGTAACGTCTAAAACCAGAATACCATTGTTAAAAAATGGTAATATTGATGCTATTATAGCTACTATGACAATCAGTGAAGAGCGAAAGAAACAAGTTGATTTTTCTCAAGTCTACTTTGATGCAGGACAATCACTACTAGTGAAAAAAGGCAGCGATATTAAAAATGTGTCAGATTTGAATAAAGGAAAAACAGTTTTAGCTGTAAAAGGTTCAACATCTACTGAGAATATTAGAAAGCATGCACCTAATGCCAAAGTGTTAGAGTTAGAAAACTATGCAGAAGCCTTTACAGCACTTCAATCAGGTCAAGGAGATGCTTTTACAACAGATAACAGCATTCTTCTAGGAATGTCTAGTGAAAATCCTGACTATGTTTTAACAGGTGAAAAATTTACTGATGAGCCTTATGGAATAGCCATTAATAAAGGGCAAGAGGATTTCAAAGAAGCAGTGAATCAAGCCATTACTAAGATAAAAGAGAATGGAACCTATTCAGATATTTATAAAAAATGGTTTAATGAGGAACCTAAGTAGAAAGGAGGTAGAAAATGGTTAATATATGGCAAATGTATCAAAATGACATTATAGCAGGATTAAAAGTAACATTACTTGCAAGTTTTATCGCTCTTATTTTTAGTTTACTTATTGGAACACTTATGGCGATATTTCAGGTGTCTAAGACGAATTGGGTTAGAAAAATTGGAAATATTTACGTTAATATATTTCGTAATTTACCGTTGTTGATTGTAGTGATGTTTTTATTTGTTGTTCTACCTCTGTATGGAATTAAGATGGATGGAATAACAGCAGGAACTGTAGGTCTTACCTTATATACTTCAGCATTTATTGCTGATACGGTTCGAGCAGGAATTGAAGGAATACCAAAAGGTCAAATGGAAGCAGGTATTGCATCAGGTTTAAGCCATATTCAGGTTATGTGGTATATTGTACTACCTCAAGCCTTTAAAATAGTGATTCCGCCACTAGGTAATCAATTTATAAACTTAGTGAAGAATTCTTCCATTCTTGCTATGGTAACTGGTGCAGATTTAATGTATCAAGGTGATCTTATTGCAAGTACCACATTTAATACAATTGGAACGTATACGCTGATAGGTCTAATCTATCTAGCTATGACATTACCATTATCTTATTTAATGAAATACTTAGAAAATAGATTAGCCACACAATCATAGTAAAAAGGAGGAAACTAAATGGCTTTACAACAAGCTTTAACATGGAGTAATTTACGATTTATTTTAGATGGATTAGTCGTAACGTTAGAAGTTGCTGTCGTTTCTATCATATTAAGCTTTATTATAGGTGGTATTTTAGGTGTGATCAGATACTTAAAAATCCCTGTAGTCTCAGTAGTTGTGGGTATTTTAGTTGATATCATTAGAAATCTTCCGTTACTGCTAATTATTTTCTTTACCTATTTTGCCTTACCTCAAATAGGTATCCAATTTAGTATCTTTTGGTCTGCTGTAATTGCGATGACTATATTTGAGTCAGCTATGTTATCTGAAATAATTAGAGGTGGACTACTCGCAGTACCAAAAGGACAATTAGAAGCAGGAATTTCTACAGGATTAACTAAAATTCAAACCATATACTATATAGTGTTACCTCAAGGATTAAAATTAATGGTTCCGCCTTTAGTCAGTCAATTTGTATCTTTGATTAGAGACACTTCATTAGCGGTAATTATTTCATTACCGGAGCTAACACATAATACAAAAATAATATACGCTCAATATCCCAATACAGTATTACCAATGTTCTTAATTATGGCATTAGCTTATTTTATTATTTGCTATTCTCTTTCACATTTTTCAAAACGATTTGAAATTAACTATTCAAAATAAAAAGACGTAGATTTTTTTAATCTCGTCTTTTTTTTTTTCTCATGATATAATAATAAAAATTAGAAGATAAAATGAAAGAGGGATATTTTTGAGTACAAAAGATAAAGTATTGGCTTTGTTAGAAAAAAATAAAGGAATCTATATTTCAGGCTCAAAAATGGCCGATGAGTTGGGCGTTTCAAGAAATGCTGTTTGGAAAGTGATTAAACAGCTTGAAAAAGAAGGCTTTAAAATTGATGCGATAACCAATAAGGGGTATTCGTTATTGAAAGAAAATAATAAACTTTCGGAGGTTGGAATCAAAGAGAACTTGTCAAACCCTTTAAATCAAATAAAAATTAAATATTATACTCAGATAGATTCAACAAATAAAAAGGCTAAAGAATTTGCTCTTCAGGGAGCAACTCACGGAACACTTGTTGTAGCTAATGAGCAAACCGCAGGGAAAGGTCGATACGGAAGAGAATTTGAATCACCAAAGGATTCAGGTATCTATATGAGCATTGTATTGAAGCCAAAAGAACTTGCTCTAAATGATCCAACCCTTGTGACTGCTTATGCTGCTGTAATTGTATCTCAAGCTATTGAGTCACTGACTGGAAAAAAAATAGGGATCAAATGGGTAAATGATCTCTTTTATGAAAATAAAAAAGTATGTGGCATTTTAACTGAGGCTGTAACTGATTTTGAAAGTGGCGAAATTGAATGGATTGTTCTAGGTATAGGAATTAATTTATCGACATCAAGTAACTTATTTTCAAAAGAGGTGAGAGATAAAGCCGGCTCTATTTTTAAAGAAGATGAAAAAGAAATTAGTCGTAATGTATTAGTTGCAAAAATTTATGAAGAGTTGCTTAATCCAAGGGATGAAATTAGTGTTAAATCTATCATGCAAGCTTATAAGGAAAAATCGATTGTACTTAATAAGCAAGTAATCATACAACAAGGGAATCAGGAGTATGAAGTTTTAATTAAAGACATTGACGAAAAAGGTCAGTTGATTATAGAAATATCTAATGGTGAGGTAAAAACATTTAATTCTGGAGAAATAAGAATAATAATAAGTTGATTGTCACCCCCTTTTTTTACAAAAGTTGACAATAGTCCCTTCTTTTTTTATAATAAAAGAAAAGAGGGGGATTTTTATGTTTCGTTTATCAACAGCTCAGATTAGTCGAATTGGTTTATTTACAGCTCTGACTATTATTATGTCACAAATTAGCATACCAATGCCTTATGGTGTGCCTATGACAATGCAGACCTTTATTATACCGTTAGTAGCTTTTCTATTAGGTAAAAAAGAAGGAACTTATGTTTCTGTTATCTATATGATATTAGGTTTAATAGGATTACCTGTTTTTGCAGGTTTTTCTGGTGGATTAAGTATCATTTTAGGTCCGACCGGTGGTTTCATTTTATCGTTTCCATTAATGGCTTACTGTTCTGGGATCGCTTCTGAAAAGGAGCAGCCGATTTCAATTATTAGTTGGTTAACATTAGGATCAGTAATCAATTATGTTATAGGTATTTTATATTTCTCTTTCGTTACGTCAAGTACTTTAATGGTAGCATTTACAGCTTGTGTGTTACCTTTTATTCCAACAGCTATTATAAAGATTGGGTTGGTTTACTTTGTTGGTAAAAAACTACGCCGTTTAAATGTTAAGAAGTTAAAAGCATAATAGAAAATAAAAGAAGAGAAGTAAGCCAAATTTTATTGATTTAGCTTACTTCTCTTTTTAGGCATTAAAGGTTTTCTTTAATACTTGTCTATTATTAATATCTTGGACTTCTCGATAATTATGGTTATGAATAGTAGTCAAACGGTTCAATTGTTTCTGCGATAAGGTCATGGGTTCAATTAATACATACCATTCGACATTTTCTGTTAGAGGGGGTGTTGTTAAAGAACCCAGATAATGGAAATAATCTAATTTTTTTGGCACTAAGGAAAGTAAGTTAAAATGATTATTAAACTCAGATTCATTGATATGGTCTAGGATGAAATCAATACTTTCATTTTCTTGACCAATTTCAAATAAAACACCAATAACTGCCATCTTGCCATTTTCTGCCTGATGAACTAAATGTAATTCTAATGGAAATTCTTTACCATCTAACGTATGCTCCCCTTTAGCATGAAAATGAAATTGTTGAAAATTAAAAATACGATTATTGATTGACGCAATCCCTTTGAGGTAACCTTGAACGCAGTAACCAGTATTAACAATACTATCAATTCTTTTTCGGTAGCGTAAAACAAGGGTGCCATCTTCTCGCATCGGCTTTGCTTGATTATTAATTATATTAATGGGGGACTGGAATTGATGAGAAGAGCACGTCCAATCAGATTTTTCTGTGTAGTTCCAATCAACTGGTTTAAATTTAATTTTTTTCATTTTAATGACTCCTTAGTAAAAAAATAACTTTAGTAAGAGTTTACAAAAAAATAAAACAAGTCGCAAATAAAATGACCTAAAAGGTAATTAAAGTGAAAATAAAAAAGATGAAGTAGCCTATTACGCCTACCTCATCTAAAAATATCATATTAATTGACTGGAAAAATCCACTTTTCTTCTATTTCTAAATAGTGAAGATATAAAGTCAAACGGTCGTAAAGATAGGTGTCTGCTTCTTCAAAATGATGAGAAAGTAACTCGCCTAAATCTTTGATGCTTTTCTTTCCATCAATCTCTTGAAAGATAAGACTACCATAATCATCTAATTTAATATAAGATTTTTCAGGGATTTTTACATATAATTTTCTGAAAAGCCTTTGAGACCAATGATTTTGTTTTTTTTCAACAATGACATGATTGTCTTCGACTTTAAAAATTAGTTGCGGATTAATTTGATAGATCTGTTGTAAAAAAGATTCATTTAAAACATCACTCTTCTTTACTTTCATTGTTATCGTCCCCTCCAGTTGAGTTACCCTTTGTCCTCATAATAGGAATCAAGCTGGCTATCAACAAGCCGGCTAGTAAAATATAAGCACCAGAGTTACCGCCAAAGATACCAGAAGGATTACCTGGTGTCACAATACCAGATATCTGTAAAATAATGCCAATTAGGCCTATAATAGAGCCCCCAGCAATTAAACCAGAAGACAAGCTGATACCATTTGATAAACGCTCTTCTTTAACTTCTTCTTCTTTACTAGCGCGTTCAACAAATACTCTAACGAGAGCACCAATTAAAATAATAGAAGTAGTGGCTATAGGTAGATATGCACCAACAGCAATACTCATAACGGATAGATCTAGAAGGAAGAAGACAATTCCAAGAGCAACACCAACAAGAATCATAAGCCATGGCAATTTACCTTGCATAATACCACTTGTTAAAGTAGCCATTAGGTTAGCTTGTGGTACTGCAAAAGGAGCATCTTCTCCAGTGATTGCGATTTGTGGTGCAAGTAATGTGATGACACCAACAACGGTAATAACACCGACAACACCAGATATAAGGAAGTATTTCATCATTTCTGTACTGCTACCGCCCATAACATAAGTAGCTTTTTGAGCTTGCATGTAGCTTCCGGCAACAGCAATAACAATAACAACAAAAGTTGCAAATAACAGTAAAATAATATTGTGTTGTTCTGATTTCCATCCCATCATTACAAAGACAAGAGTCATGATAACTAGAGATGCAATAGTCATACCAGATACCGGTAAATTTGATGTTCCGATTGTACCAGTTAAACGACCAGAAACAATAGCAAATAGTAAACTTAAAATTAAAGACACTAATGAAGCAACAATAGTAATAACAATATCTTTAGAAATGACAAATCCCATTACGAAAGTCATAACTGTTCCAGCAAGTAAAACCATCATACCAGAAGCGTCATTTCCACCTTGACTTGATGATTTAGCTTTTAGGGTTTGAGAAATAGAGTTGAAAATAGTTGGAATTAATTTAATCGCTCCGATTAATCCACCACTAATCATCATACCAGCTCCGATATATTTTGCGTAAGAGCTAGCAATGTTGTTAACAGACATTTCTTTAACTAAAAGGTTAGAAACATCCCAGACAACTGCAGAAGAATCCGCTAAAGTTGTAAAATAGCCAATTAACGGAATTAAGACAAAGTTTGTTAAGAGAGAACCAGCAAACATCGTCATGGCTACTTGAAACCCAACAATAAAGCCAATTCCTGAAAGCATTGGATTAGCTTCAACTTCGAGTTTAGTTTTAAAGAAACCTTCACTGACATAACTAATAGTGTTATTAAAAAGACCAAAAACTGAAGAAGTAAGAGCAGTAAGGACACCACTTATCCCAAAACCAATTCCCATATTCTTCAAAGAATCCCCACCAGCATCAGAGGCTACAAGAGATTCTGCGATTGCCATAGCTTCTGGGTAAACCAGATTTCCGTGCTCCTCAACAAGTAAGTAGTTTTGAACTAAACTAGTAGCACCCAAACTAAAAAGCACAGCGGTAACACCAACGAGTACCCCTTCAAGAAAATTAATTTTTCCACCAATTAAAATAATAGCAGGTAGTACAAATATCATTCCACTGGCAATTGATTCACCACCAGATGACATTCCTGATAATATATTTTTACTTAAAATATTTTTTGATTTAACAAACATCGAAACTAAACCAGATCCAATAATAGAACCTGGAATCCCAGCAGCTACTGTTAACCCAACCTTCATTCCAGAGTATGCCGTAGACGCAGCAAAGATAATAGAGAGTAAGATACCAAATAAAAGAATTAAACCTCCACCGTTTTTGCGGTTCTTACCATCTTTTACATAAGGGACGTAATCTTGCCCCTTTATCCCACCGTAAGCATCTTTTGATAGTTTTTTCATGTATTAAAACCTCCGTAATTTTAATCATACCTTTTTTGAAACACCTTAAAAAGATTACCAAATTGATATTAAACATAAGCAAAGTAGAAACAGGCTTGATGTTTCTACTTTGATAGATGTTATTATTATTTGATTAAGCGATAAATCGCATCAGCGTAGATAACAGCTGACTTAAAGATATCTTCTACATACATGTATTCGTTAGCTTGATGCATTGTATCTTCTCTTCCAGGGAACATTGCACCAAAGGCACATCCACGTTCGAATAATCGACCATAAGTTCCACCACCGATTGTTTTTTCAGCTCCTTTTTCGCCGGTGTTATCTTCATAAGCACCTAATAGAGCAACAACAAGTGGATCTGTAGCAGGTACATAGTGAGTTCCTTTAACGCCAGGCTCAGCTACAACAGAAACATCAGTTAATTTACTAGTCAATTGTTTGACAATAGCATCCGCATCAGTTCCTTTAGGGAAACGAACGTTTAATGCTACTGTTTTGTCACCTGATTGTTCGTAAACAAAAATGTTAGGGCTAGAAGTTAATTCTCCCATAATTGAATCAGTATGATTAATGCCAGTTAATTTACCGGCAGGGTCTAAATGTAAGAAGTTTGCAATGGTAGAAACATATTTTTTCCCAGCAGCATCTAGAACAACATCTTTTAAGAAGTTAGCAAGATGAGTCCCTGCATTAACACCTAAAGAAGGGTTTTGGGCGTGACATGCTTTACCAACTAAAGTCATTTCTAATTCATTACCATTAACTTCAGCTGAGCCACTTAAAGAATGGTCTTTAATATATGTTTCAAATGATTGCTTAATTGTTTCTAAAGATGATCCAGTGATTGTAGCTGTTGCATTTCCTGGAACCATATTTGAAGCTAAGCCTGAATGGAAAGCTTTTAATTGAATTTCTCCGTTTGTATCTAAGTTAGGGAAAGTAAGAAGGAAAGTAGCGATTCCTTTTTCACCGTTAATAATTGGGAATTGAGCATCTGGAGAAAAACCAAAATCTGGCATTTTTTCATTTGCTTGGTAACGATCCATACAGTACCAACCGCTCTCTTCGTCAGTCCCAATAATGTATCTAACTTTTTTAGATACTGGTAATTTTAAATCTTTGATAATTTTAAGGGCATAATAAGCTGCAATTGCAGGGCCTTTATCATCACTTGCACCACGAGCATATAATTTTCCATCTTTAATAACAGGTTCAAAAGGATCTGTATTCCAACCGTCTCCAGTAGGAACAACGTCAACGTGAGCTAGCACGCCAAGTGTTTCATCACCTTCACCGTATTCAATATGTCCAGCTACGTTTTCGATATTTTTAGTGATAAAGCCATCTCTTTCGCCAATTTCTAAAAATTTATGCAAAGCTTTAGCTGGACCAGGTCCAACAGGATTTTCATCTGTTTTATTTTCTAAATCTTTCACACTGTTAATACGGATTAGTGAATATAAATCTTCCATAAGTTCATCTTTTCTTGAATTTACTTCTTCTTGCCAATTGATTGTCATATTCTATTCCTTCTTTCTCATTATAAGTGCTACTACAAGTTGAATAAAAAGCCTATCCTCCTTCTGTTGGATTAATAACACTAGTATCCCACTACTAAAAAACGTTTTCAACAACTCTTTGTGTTTATTAAAACAATCTTATTTTAGATTAACGTTATTTGAAGAAATCAATTCATGGGTACTTAGGACTAATATCCTAAAAAATCTATATATACCAATATTAAATTGATGTTACATAAATTAAGGTATTGTTACAGTTGTATGACATTGTATGGTAAGATAAATTTAACAAAAGGTATTAAAAAATTGAGAGGGTGAGAAAAGTGAAAAAGTTAAGAATGATGGTAGTAGCCTTGTATGTCATGTCTTTTTCTGCTCCTTTAGTAACCATGGGTCAAACAATTTCAAATACAAAAACAGTAGCCACTCAAAAAGAAACTAAAGCCACTTTCAAAGTAAAAAATACTCAAATACCCCTTAATAGTAACTGGACCTCTAAGGATAATTTTGAATCAGCGACGAATATTGACGGTAAAAAATTAGACTGGAAAGATATTGAAAAAAAAGTGGTTGTTACTGGAGCTGTTGACACAAAGAAAAGTGGTGTTTATAAGGTTACTTATACTTTAAATAAAATATCTCAGACAGTTTCAGTTGAAGTAAGCGATAAAATAAACAAAACAGATACTAAAAAAGAAAAAAAGAATTTAGAAATTAGTGAAATAAAAGTAAAGAACGTTTCAGTGCCTTTAAATGGTACTTTTGATGTATCAAGTACTTTTGATAGCGCTATAACTAAGGATGCTCAAACATTATCATGGCAAGATGTTTCGTCGATAGTAAAAGTGGATAATACTGTGGATACAAGCAAAATTGGAACTTATAAAGTAACTTTTATGTATGGTAATTTGACTGCTATTTCTGAAGTATCTGTGGTAGCAATACCAGTTAAGGTAAACGTCAAACCAATTACTATAGAAGTTGGAGAGTTGTGGAATAATCAAGATGCTTTTGTTTCAGTTGATATGTCTGATGGGCAGGTATTAAATTGGGAGGCAGTAAAAGAAGAGTTGTTAGTTAATCAAAATGTAGATGTTAATAATCCAGGGGTCTATCAAATTACATACACATATAGAGGGATTTCATCCGATACTAATATCACAGTTGCTCCAAAAAAAGTAGTACCTGTTGAAATAAAGGTAATTGATAATACCTTAAATGTTGGTGATACTTGGTTAGTTAGTGAAAATTTTGATTCAGTCGTGATGTCAGATGGAACAAAGTTATTATGGCAAGATATAAGTCGAGATATTGCAGTTAATGGGCAAGTGGACACATCTAAAGTAGGAACGTATTCTGTAACCTATTCATATGGTGGGAAAAGTGCGACTGCAGTTATCACTGTCAAAGCTATTGAGGTGATTCAAATTCAAGAGGTATCTGTTAAAGATAGTACATTGTCACTTGGTCAAAACTGGATACCTTCAGATAACTTTAATTATGTAATGATGTCAAGTGGATCTAAACTTATTTGGTCAGATGTTGAAAAAGATATTGTTATTAAGGGAACTGTAGATACTAAAAAAGCAGGAACGTATAAAGTAACGTACGAATATGGGAATCGCTCAGCTGTAGCAACAGTTGTTGTAAAAGATATGAGAGTTATTAAAGTTCAGGAAATTTCTTTAAAAAATACAACATTACCTATCGGTACAAAATGGAACCCAGTAGATAACTTTAACTATGTGATGATGTCAGATGGGACAAAATTATCATGGAAAGATGTTGAAAAAGATATTAAAATACATGGGGAAGTTAATTTTAACAAAATAGGAGTATATAAAATTACTTACGAGTATGGAGATCGTACTGCTGTAGCAACAGTTGTTGTTAAGGATGTGGAAGTTACTAAGGTACAAGATATATCAGTCAAAGACAGTACCTTAACTCTAGGTGATACTTGGCAAGCATCAGATAACTTTAACTACGTCACCATGTCAGATGGAGTTAAATTGTCATTTAAAGACGTTCAAAAGGGTATCAAAGTCAAGGGAAACGTAGATACTAAACAGGTGGGAACTTACAAAGTACAATATGATTATTATGGTAAATCTGCGATAGCAACAATTGTGGTTAAAGAGAAAAAAATTGAGAATGTTCATAGCGTCTTTGTTAAAAACAGTAAGATTGAATTAGGTAGTAAGTGGCAAGCATCGGATAATTTTCTAGGAGTCAGATTAGCTAATGGTACTGAGCTTTTTTGGAAAGATGTTTCTAAAGATATCATTGTCAAAGGAACAGTAGACACTAATAAAATTGGAACTTACAAAGTATCTTATACCTATGGAGAAAAAACAGAAACTGCGGTTATTACCGTAGTTAAAAACACAGTGCCGGTCACTACTAATAAAACATTACCGCAAACGGGTGAGAAGGATGGTTTTATTACATTCATTGTAGGTCTTAGTTTCCTTTTCACTACATTTATCATCTTCACTTTAAAAATTTGGAAACAAGAAGGATGATAATAATAAACAAAAAAACAGGTTGAGAGATTTAATCTCAATCTGTTTTTTTATAAGCATTTGAAAATAAAATTCTTTGGAGAGTATTTTATTTAAAACACCTCTGCTTCACCAACAATTTCTGAGTGAGATACTTGTTGGGCTTTATCTAAATTAAGATGAGGAGCTTTGTCCATATTGGTTAAAGCAACAATAATATCTGTCTGTTTTTCAGCTAGTTTAATAGCTTCTAAATCCATTGTAGCTATCAAAGTATTAGGTGTAACAAGGTCCCCTTCAGAGATGTGTAGATTAAAAGGTTTACCTTTTAATTCAACTGTATCTAATCCCATATGTACAAGAACTTCAATGCCAGCTGTTGAAGTGATTCCAATAGCATGTTTCGTGTTGAAAATATTTGAAATAACACCTTCAACAGGAGAGTAGACATCCGAACTGCTAGGTTGAATAGCAAAACCGTCACCCATCATTTTTTGAGAAAAAACTGGATCAGTAACATCTGATATAGGAAGACAAATACCATCTGCTGGAGCAAAGAAAGTTTCAATTTTAACTTTTGTTGAAGGGGTAATAGGGTCTTTATCTACATCACCCAGAGGATCTTCGTGATTTGGAACGTTGACAGGATCTAATTTATTTAAGACTCCATACTTTCTAAAAAGAATAGTTAAGATGAAAGGAACAATTAAAACAATAATCATACCAATAAAGAAGTCTAACTTTGATCCGCTTTGTATAGAAATAATACCAGGAAGACCACCGATACCTACGCCAGTTGCCTTGACATTTCTAACGGTAATATAACACCCAGCTATTCCAGAACCTATCATACCAGCAACAAAAGGGTACAAGTATTTTAAGTTGATCCCAAACATGGCAGGCTCAGTCACTCCTAGATAGGCAGATATAGTAGAGGGAATTGAAACTTGTTCTTCTTTTTTATTACCACGGTGCAAGAAAACAATAGCTAGAACAGCTGAACCCTGAGCTATATTGGATAAAGCAACCATCGGCCATAGAGTGGTAAATTTTAAATCAGCTATCATTTGTAAGTCAATTGTTAACATCAAGTGATGTAACCCAGTAATCACAAGAGGGGCATAAAACATACCGTAAATTAAACCAAATAACCATGAAAAGCTTGAGTTAACAGCTATAGAAACGATATTAGTTATTTGACTACCAATTGCCCAACCTACAGGACCGAGAATAACGTGAGCTGCTAATACGGTTGGTACAAGTGCAAAGAAAGGAACAAAAATCATTGAAATTGATTGAGGTATAATTTTTCTAAAGAATATCTCCATGTACGCGAGCATAAAACCGGCAAGCATTGCTGGAATAACCTGTGCTTGATACCCAACCATTTGAACTTGAGCAAAGCCAAAATCCCAAAAAGGAATTTTATCTGCTGCAACAGTTGCCATGTCATAAGCATTTAATAATTGTGGTGAGACCAAAGTTATCCCTAAGACAATCCCTAAAATTTGGGTGGTCCCCATTCGTTTTGAAATACTCCAAGTAATACCGACAGGTAAAAATTGGAAAATAGCTTCACCAATTAACCATAAGAAGCTATGAACACCCGCCCAAAACTGAGAATGTTCAATAATCGTTTGTCCTCCATAAGAGGAAATAGGGACACCGTCTAAAATATTTCTGAACCCAAGAATTAACCCACCAATAATAATAGCTGGAATGATTGGCGCAAAAACTTCGGCTAGAACTGAAACAGCTCTTTGAACAACGCCTAAATTTTGTTTAGCTACTTCTTTTCCTGCGTCTTTTGAAACACCAGAAATACCAGAAACAGCTGAAAAGTCATTAAAGAATACCGGAACATCATTTCCAATAATGACTTGGAATTGCCCAGCATTTGTAAACATTCCTTTGACACTAGGAATATCATCAATTTTATCTTCATCAGCTTTCTTTGGATCGTTTAAAACAAACCTCATTCTAGTAGCACAATGTGTCACTGCAGCAATATTATCTTTACCACCAATATACTTTAAAAGATCTTCTGCTTCTTTTTGATATTTTCCCATAGAAATCACTCCTTTTATACTTGTCTAGTCAAGTTGTGTTTATAAGATAATCATACAGATGTTTACAAGGTTATGCAAGCGTTTTTTAAAATAAAAATCAATATTTAAATGATTATTTTGTTCATTTTTATTTTAATATATTAAGTTATGTGACATATTTAGAAATAGGAATCACTTGCTTAAAAAAAAATTTTTTGCTATTATTACAGTGTAAATGTATATACAAGTTATGAGGGGCTGTTTAAATGAATTTAATAAAAATACAAGAAAAAAATTATGAGATAACATCGAATTTATTTGAGGGAATTATGATATATGAAGATCTATCTAGACCTGAATTTTTAAAAAAAATGGCAATAAAAACTGAGAATATACAGTATGAAGCAGGAATATTTTATGGCGATAGATTAATAAAAAATAATGTGAAAAAATTTCTTTATAATTTAAGTGAAATATTTAATATTCCTTTTTTTTATTACGATAAAGACGTTTCTTTAGAAGAACAGATAGCCAATGCATCTGAAGAGTTTCAGTGGAAGTTAACTTATTTTAATTATCCAAAAGGTAAAGAAGAGTATTCTATAGAATCGTTATTGACTGTGGGAAATGGCTACTTAGGACTAAGAGGAACAACACCAGAAATGGAATGTTCAGATAGTAATTATCCGGGAATTTATATGGCTGGTGTTTATAATTCTTTAAATTCAAATATTAATGGTAAATCAGTTGTAAACGAAGATTTTGTTAATCTACCAAATAGTCAAATTATCTATCTTTTAGTTGACGGTGAAAAAATTAATATAGAGGATAATCAAATAGATTGTCTTTACAGAGAATTAGACCTGAGAACTGGAGAATTAATAAGTTATGCTGAAATAACTTTAAGAAATGGTCATCATTTAAAGATTGAAACAAAGAAAATCGTTAGCATGGCTAAAAAAAATTTTTACGGGATTAGCTATAAGTTTCAACTGGATTACTCAGCCGAAAATGTCAAAGTATACTCAGAAATTAATGGAGACGTAAAAAATTATAATGTAGAGCGCTACAGAGATTTAGCGAATAAACATTTAACTATTATAGAGATGGAAGAACAGCAATCAAATGTATCTATGATTGCTGAGACAAAAAAATCAAAGATTAAGTTATATCAATCTAGTAACTTATTTAGTGATGACTTTTCACTAGACACTATCAAAAATGTTATAGACGATAAAACAATCGAGCAAGTTATTTCCATTAAGCCGGAAGAACAGACATGGTATGGAATTGAAAAAATTGTATATGTAGCAAAGGAAACGACTGATAATGATGTTTTACATCCGAGATATGATGAATTATTTTTATCATCTAAGAAAGAATGGGAAAAACTATGGAATAAGGCAAGTATCAACATTTCTGGAGATTTGATGTCTCAAAAAATGTTGAATCTTCATACTTATCATATGTTAGTTTCAGCATCACCAAACGGTAATCTAAGAAGCGATGCATCAATAACAGCTAGAGGTTTACACGGTGAAGCGTATCGAGGTCATATATTTTGGGATGAATTGTTTATGATGCCTTTTTACCTGATTCACTTTCCAGATACAGTCAAGCAGTTGTTGATGTATCGATATCAAAGATTGGATAAGGCTAAAGAATTAGCAAAAGAAGCCGGATATGAGGGTGCTATGTTTCCTTGGCAATCAGGTCTAGATGGAAGTGAGCAATCTCAAAAAATTCATTTGAATCCTTTGAGTGGTGAGTGGAAAGAAGATCATAGTAGAAGGCAGAGACATGTATCTTTAGCAATTGCTTATAATTATTGGATGTATTTTCAGTACACTCGTGACTATGACTTTTTAGAAAGTTATGGATTGGAAATGTTAACGGAAATTAGTAAGTTTTGGCTATCCATAGCTGAGTACGATATGGATTTAGAACGTTTTGTTATTAAGTGTGTGATGGGTCCAGATGAATTTCATGAAGCTTATCCTAATGAGAAAAAAGGCGGGTTAAATAATAATGCATATACTAATTTAATGGTTGTTTGGCTGTTTGGTGTTATAGAAGAAATAGTTGATAAATATAAATTTGAAGTTAATTTAGATATGGACAAACTAAGAGAAGTTAAAAAGACTATTTTCTTGGAAATAAATGATGAAGGAATTATCGCGCAATTTCAGGGATATTTTCAATTGAAAGAGATTGATTGGAATTATTATAAAAATAAATATACTAATATCTACCGCATGGATCGGATTTTAAATGCAGAAGGAAAATCAGCGGATGAATTTAAAGTTGCAAAGCAAGCGGATAGCTTGATGATCTTTTATAATTTTCCTACCAAGATGGTTCAAAAATTGATAGAAAGCTTAAATTATAAAGTTCCTCAAAATTTTGTTCAGTTAAATTTAGATTACTATCTAAAAAGAACATCTCACGGATCGACTCTATCGCGTGTGGTTCATTCTCAGTTAGCTGAAATAGTTGGAAATAGAGAGTTATCTTGGAAGTTATACCAGGAAGCCTTGTATTCTGATTACCGAGATATTCAAGGTGGGACAACAGCTGAGGGAATCCATACAGGTGTCATGGCTTCAACTTTAGCTATTACATTATCTGATTTTGCCGGTTTAGATATTAGGGAGGAAATGATTGCTATCGAGCCCCATTTACCGAAAAAATGGAAAAATTTATCTTTCCATTTTACTAAGCAATCTGTGATGTACGACGTTGCTATTTCAAAAGAATCAATTGAGATTGAGGTGAACCAAGAAACTACTATTTTATTAAATCAGAAAGAAACTCTTTTAATGCCAAATATTGTAAATAAATTTAACTATTAACTTGATAAAGACTTGTAGAGAATAATAGTTCTATACAGGTCTTCTTTTTTGCTATTTTCAGATTGCATCTAGTAAATCTGCCCTTTATAATAGAGAGGGCAAAAGGAGAAAGTCGATGAATAAATTTAAAGAAATATTCTTAGATTTAGAAGAAAAAATTAAGACTAATGAATACCCACCACATACTTTACTTCCAAGTGAGAATCAGTTAATTAAAATTTATGGGGTTTCAAGGGAAACGATTAGGAAATCGCTTAATTTGTTAACTAATGCGGGGTATATTCATAAGAAGCAAGGTAAAGGATCTATTGTACTTGATACAAATCGCTTTAACTTTCCTATATCTGGATTGACAAGTTATAAAGAATTGCAAAAAAATCAAAATATTCCAGGGGACACAATTGTAGTGGAATTAAAAAAAATAGCAACACCAAAGGAATTGAGTAAATTAACTGGTTGGCCCGTTGCTTCTGAGATTTGGAAATTAGTTAGACAAAGAAAAATTGATGGTGAAGTCGTAATTATTGATAAAGATTATCTTTTAAGTAGCGTGATTGAAGAGCTTCCAAGAAACAAAGCTGAAGATTCTATCTATGAATATTTTGAAGAAGAACTAGGGTTAACTATTGCTTATGCTCAAAAAGAAATTTTAGTTGAACCAGTTACTAAAGAAGTGAATGATTTAATGGATCTTCATGGAGATCAACATGTGGTTGTTGTTAAAAGCTTAGTTTATCTAGAAGATACGAGATGTTTCGAGTACACTGAGTCGATTCACCGTTTAGATAAATTTCGTTTTGTTGAATTTGCTAGAAGAAGACAAAATTCTTAAAGAAATAGTTACTAGCTAAGGGCTGTAGAAAGAATAGACTTTTTCTACAGCTTATTTTTTATAGCCTTATACCATTACCAGAACAGTTCTCCGCAAGTCACCCTCTAGCAGATAGCATATAAGACGAGTCTAAAATAAATGGTGGCGTAGTGGGTGTTAAGAAAGGAGAGACTTGAAAGTCTATTAGTAAATAACTAATCATAAATAAATCTCCATTTTGGGGTTTGTTGACACCCAAAAAGGGCAATGTTACTCTTTACTTGTAAATGAAAGCGATAACAATTCGAGTGCCTTTTTAATCAAGAAAATAGTAAGTTAAAAAAAGATATTCTTATTTTATCATTCTTCGATTCATTTTTTAAAATAATAAGGTATATTAATATTAGTGAGTAAATTTTGCTACTCATTAGTTTGAACAAAATAGAAAGGATGTTGTCTTAATGGTTAAAATTATTGAATGCGTTCCAAATTTTAGTGAAGGTCAAAACGAAACAGTTATTAATGGGTTAGTTTCTGTTGCTAAAAGTGTTGGAGGAGTCACGCTTTTGGATCACTCATCAGATGCTAGTCATAACCGTAGTGTATTTACTTTAGTTGGAGATGAAGAGGGAATTCAAGAAGTAGCATTTCAATTAGTTAAATACGCAAGCGAAACAATTGATATGACCAAACATCACGGCGAACATCCTCGAATGGGAGCAACCGATGTTGTTCCATTTATTCCTATCAAAGATTCTTCTGTAGAAGAATGTGTTGAGATTTCTAAAAAAGTAGCAAAACGAATTAATGATGAATTAAATATACCAATCTTTTTATATGAAGATTCAGCTTCTGTAGCAACTCGTAAGAACCTAGCAAAAGTTAGAAAAGGTCAATTCGAAGGGATGTCTGAAAAATTACTAGAAGAAGAATGGGCTCCTGATTTTGGAGAAAGAAAAATTCATCCAACCGCTGGAATCACAGCAATTGGTGCTAGGATGCCTTTAGTAGCATTTAATGTGAATTTGGATACTTCAGATATAACGATTGCTAATAAAATTGCTAAAATTATTCGTGCATCTGGTGGAGGCTTTAAGTACGCAAAAGGAATTGGAGTTATGTTAGAAGATCGCAACATTGCTCAAGTATCAATGAACATGGTTAATTTTGAAGGAACACCATTATATAGAACATTTGAAACAATACGTATGGAAGCAAAACGTTATGGAGTTAATATTATTGGAAGTGAAATTATAGGTCTAACACCAGCAAAAGCAATGATTGATTGTGCAGAGTATTACTTACAAGTAGAAGATTTTGATTATGATAAACAAATTTTAGAAAATCACTTATTAGGTTAAGGAGAGATGATAAATGGAATTAGTTGATTTAACGGTTAAAGAATTTGTACAAATATTAGGCTCGAACGAACCGGCTCCTGGGGGTGGATCAGCAGCAGCCTTATCTGCAACTATGGGAATATCCTTAACAAAAATGGTATGTGAGTTAACTTTAGGAAAGAAAAAATATGTCGAATATGAAGACGATATAAAACTAGTCTTCGATGAGACTGTCTCTTTACAAAAAAAATTACTTATCGCAATAGATGAAGACACAGAGGCTTTTAATGCAGTTGCAGCGGTTTTCAGTATGCCAAAAGAAACAGATACTGAAAAAAAAGCTAGAAGAGTTGCAATGCAAACAGCTTTACAGGGAGCTGCTGAGTCACCCTTCAACATGATGAAATTAATGGTAATAGGACTTGAAGTAACAAAACGAGCAATTGGAAAATCGAATACTAATGCTGCTAGTGACTTAGGTGTGGCCGCATTAAATTTAAAAGCAGGTCTTCAAGGTGCCTGGTTAAATGTTTTGATTAATTTATCAAGTATTAAAGATGAAGAGTTTGTTACACAACATCGTTTTGAAGGAGAAAAATTATTAGCTAAGGGTAGATTGTTAGCAGATGAAATTTACATGGAAATATTAAAAGTTGTTTAATTAAAAATACTAATTAGTTCTGAAATAAGAAAGGATGAAATTTTACACATGTCATATTTATCAGATATAGAAATTGCAAATGGAGTAGAAATGAAACCTATCGCAGAGGTAGTAGAGCCTTTAGGAATTACTGAGGAACAATTAACACTTTATGGAAAATATAAAGCTAAGATAAGTGCTCATGAACTTGAAAAGCTAAAAGACAAAAAAGATGGAAAATTAATCTTGGTAACAGCAATTACGCCAACCCCTGCAGGAGAAGGAAAGACAACAACATCTGTAGGATTGGCAGATGCTTTTAGCAAAATTGGTAAGAACGTAATGATTGCCCTAAGAGAGCCTTCTCTTGGACCGGTGTTTGGTGTAAAAGGTGGAGCAGCTGGAGGCGGACATGCTCAAGTTATACCGATGGAAGATATCAATTTACATTTTACAGGTGATTTTCATGCTATCGGAGCAGCTAACAACCTTTTGGCTGCTTTGATTGATAATCACATTCACCATGGAAATGAACTTCAAATAGATGGCCGTAATATTACGTGGAAACGTGCCGTTGATATGAATGATCGTCAGCTACGTCATATTGTAGATGGTCTTCAAGGTAGAGTGAATGGTGTACCTCGTGAAGATGGTTTTGATATAACCGTGGCATCCGAAATTATGGCTGTTTTGTGTTTAGCTAATGATCCTGATGATCTGAAAGTAAAATTAGGAAAAATAATTATTGGATATAGCTTTTCAGGAAAGCCGGTTACTGCGAAGGATCTAAAAGCGGAAGGTGCTTTAGCAGCTTTATTGAAAGATGCTATTCATCCTAATTTAGTTCAAACTCTGGAGCATACACCAGCAATTATCCATGGAGGCCCATTTGCTAATATTGCCCATGGGTGTAATAGCATTATTGCAACAAAATTAGCATTAAAGTATGCTGACTACGCTATCACGGAAGCAGGATTTGGAGCAGATTTAGGGGCTGAGAAGTTCTTTGACATTAAATGTCGGTTAGGAGATTTACAACCTGATGCTGTTGTTCTTGTAGCAACAATTCGCGCACTTAAAATGCACGGGGGAATTTCTAAAAAAGAATTAGAACCAGAAAATGTAAAGGCTGTTGTAGAAGGATTGACTAACTTAGACAAACATATAGAAAACATTCAAGAGACTTATGGAATGCCAGTTGTTGTGGCAATTAACAAGTTTCCCTTAGATACAGATGCAGAAATCGAAGCTGTGGAAAAAGCTTGTAAAGAACGTGGAGTTGAAGTGGTTCTATCAGATGTTTGGGCAAATGGTGGAGCTGGCGGCATTGAACTAGCTGAAAAAGTTATTGAACTAGCAGATAAACCGAATAGCTTTGCTTATGCGTATGATACAACTGATAGTATTGAAGAAAAGCTGACTAAAATTGTTCAAAAAATTTATGGTGGAACTGGAGTAGAAATAACCCCAGCTGCTCGTAAACAATTAAAAAAAATAGAGGATATTGGTTATGGAGATTTACCCATTTGTATGGCGAAAACGCAATATTCTTTCTCTGATGACGAAACTAAAATTGGGGCACCAAAAGACTTTAAAGTGACTATTCGTCAGTTGAAAGTATCAGCAGGTGCAGGATTTATAGTAGCGTTAACCGGGGCTGTAATGACCATGCCAGGATTACCCAAATCACCAGCAGCAGAGAAAATTGATATTGATTCAGAAGGAAAAATAACAGGTTTATTTTAAAAAAATAAAAATTATTGTTAGTTATATAACAATAAAAAAAGAAAAAGCATCTAATGATATGTGTGATAACGTATCAAAAGATGCTTTTTTTCCTTTTTATTTAATTTACGGATATAATACTAGAATAAGTAATAGTTATTTAATTAAAATGTATAAAGTCAGATGGCTCTAACTAGTGTTAGAACTCATAGGAGGAAATAAAGAATGAGCAAAAAAATTAGTTTAAATGGTAAGGATTTAACCTTAGAACAAGTGATTGCTGTCTCTCGTGGAGCTGCGCAAATTGAATTGTCTCAAGGGGCAATTGAGGCTGTGAATGCTTCACGTAAAATTATAGATGATATTGTTGAAAGTAACCGTACAGTTTATGGAGTAAACACAGGATTTGGTTCTTTAGTTAAAGTAAGCATTCCACAAGAAGAAACACGCCAATTACAAGAAAATTTAATTCGAACTCATTCAAGTGGTTTTGGAGAACCTTTGAAAGAAGACGAAGTTCGTGCGACTATGTTAATTCGTGTAAATTCTTTACTAAAAGGGTATTCAGGTATTCGTTTGAGTACGATCGAAACATTAATGAATATGCTTAACAAAGGTGTTATTCCTCATATCCCTGAAAAAGGCTCATTGGGAGCATCGGGAGATTTAGCTCCGTTATCTCATATGGTTTTACCAATGCTTGGATTAGGTCGTGCTTTTTATAAAGGCGAGTTAATGTCAGGTAAAGAAGCAATGAGAAGGGCAGATATTCCAGTAATCCATTTAGAAGCTAAGGAAGGATTGGCTTTAATTAATGGTACAACGGTCTTAACTGCAATTGGAGCTTTAGCTACCCATGACTCAATTGAACTATTAAAATTAGCAGATATAGCGGGAGCTTTATCTTTAGAGGTTCACAATGGCATTGTCAATGCATTTGATGAGGAGCTACATATAATTAGGCCTCATAGTGGACAGCTTGCAACAGCTAAAAATATTCGTTGCTTAATTGACGGTAGTACATTAACGACACAAGCAACTACTGAACGGGTTCAAGATGCTTATTCATTACGATGTATGCCACAAATTCATGGAGCAAGTAAAGATACCATTGCTTTTGTTAAAGCTAAAGTTGAAATTGAAATTAATTCAGTAACTGACAACCCAATCATTACACGAAGCGGAGATGTTATATCTGGGGGGAATTTCCACGGTGAACCAATGGCACAACCTTTTGATTACTTGGGAATTGGGATAGCGGAGATAGGTAATGTATCTGAACGCCGTATAGAAAGATTAGTAAATACAAATTTAAGTGGTTTGCCGTCATTCTTAGTGAAGCACCCAGGTGTTAACTCAGGCTTTATGATTACTCAATACGCGGCAGCGTCATTGGCTTCAGAAAATAAAATACTTGCTCATCCAGCTAGTGTGGATTCGATTCCTTCGTGTGAAAATCAAGAAGACTTCGTTAGTATGGGGACAACAGCAGCTCGTAAAGCTCGTGATATTCTCGTAAACTCACGCAGAATTGTAGCCACTGAAATAATGGCAGCTTGTCAGGCGGTTGAATTTGTATTAAGTACTGGTGAATTAGGCAAAGGAACTAAAGTTGCTTATGATACCTTTAGACAAGTGGTTAAAACCATTGAAAATGATAAAGATATCGAAATTTATGATGAACTAGAAAAAGCGACAGAGGTTTTAATCAATGGACAGTTACTAAAAGCTGTTGAAGAAGTAGTCGATTTAGAAATTGAATTTACTTTTTAAGCGAACAAGTTATAAATCACTTAGTATTTAAAGACTTATTTTGGAAAAAAGAGAGTAACCCTTGTGCGACCTCTCTTTTTTTTGTACTATAAACTTAAGAATGAATAGAGGAAGTGTTGTATATGGGTTATCAAAAGCCTAAAGGTACGGTAGATATTTTACCTGGAGAAGTAGAAAAATGGCAGTATGTGGAGTCAGTTGCACGTTCTGTATTTAAAAAATATGATATTCATGAAGTAAGAACACCGATGTTTGAGCATATTGAAGTAATTAGTAGAAGTGTGGGAGATACAACTGATATCGTCACAAAAGAGATGTATGATTTTGAAGACAAAGGTGGTCGTCATATTACATTACGTCCTGAAAATACAGCCCCACTAGTAAGAGCGTATTTGGAAAATAAATTATTTGGCCCAGAGCATCAAAATCCATTTAAAGCCTTTTATATTGGTCCGATGTTTAGATATGAACGTCCGCAAGCAGGGCGTTTACGTCAGTTTCATCAAATAGGAATTGAAATGATTGGAAGCAATAATCCTGTAATTGATGTTGAGGGAATTTTATCTGCTCTTGATTTTTATAAACAATTAGGAGTAGAGCATACAACTTTAGTGATTAATTCATTAGGAACCAAAGAATGTCGAATGAAATATAGACAAGCGTTAATTGATTATTTAGAACCTAAGTTTGAAGAGTTAAGTAAAGACTCTCAACGACGCCTACATGATAATCCTCTGAGAGTACTAGATAGCAAGGATTCTGCGGATAAAGAAATTGTAGAAAATGCACCTTCTATTTTAGATTATTTAGATGAATATTCTGAAAAATTCTTTGGAGAAGTTAAAGAATTGTTAGATTCTGTTGGGGTTAAATATGTTATAGATCACCGAATGGTTAGGGGATTAGATTATTATAATCACACAGTTTTTGAAATAATGAGTAACGCACCTGGTTTTAATGGAGCGATTACAACTATTTGTGCTGGAGGTCGTTATGACGGTCTTGTTCAAGAGTTAGGTGGTCCAGAAAGCCATGACTCTGCATTTGGTTATGCATTAGGAATAGAAAGAGCCATTATAACAATGGAAGCTGAAGGTATTGAAATCCCAACCAAACCGACTGTTGATATCTATGTAGTTGGTTTAGGTGAAAAAACTAATATTGAGAGTTTAAAATTGATTCAAGCAGCTAGACAAGCTGGTTTTGTGGCGGAACGTGATTATTTAAATAGAAAAGCTAAGGCACAGTTTAAAACGGCGGATAAATTAAATGCAAAAGTTGTTTTAACCGTTGGAGATGATGAAATTGAGAATCAAGTAGTCAAAGTGAAAGACATGATTAGCAAAACAGAGGAAACAATTTCATTATCTGAACTCTATACAGATTTTGGGAATATAATAGAAAAAATCATCAATTAATAAGAAGGCTCTATTAAAGGTGAGACCTAAGATAGAAAATAAAAATGGGTTATTTAAGAATACACGCATAAACTCACATAGTTATTTGTTAGTATATCTGATAACATACTGACAATAGTGAAATTTGGTGATTTTGTTTTATAAATTATAAGAAGCTATGACAAATCCAATTGTCATAGCTTTTTAACTAGACCTCTTTCTTGAAGTAAAATAAAAGGTAGCGTATCATAAAAGAAAAATTTAAAGTCGGTGAGTGGAATGAAACTTTACGGTATTTTTTATAATGTAAATGCAGGTGACGGAAAATCTGAAGATACAGCACTATATCTGAAAAAAATTTTAGAAGAGAATCAAATTAAATCAGTATTTTTAACAGCTAAAACGGTAGCTAAAGCAATTGATAAAATAAAGGAAAACCTTGATGATATTGACATGTTAATTGCTATTGGGGGAGATGGGACATTAAATATTGTTGGAACAGCTTTTATTCAAAGTCAAAAGGTAGTTCCATTAGGTGTAATTCCAGGTGGGACTATTAATAATTTTTGCAAGCGTTGGTGCATTCCTTTGAAAGTGGAGGATGCTGTTCAAGTGATATTAGAGAGACATACTAGAAAGGTTAGTATTGGAAAATGTGGAGATCAAGCTATCATTAGTTCGTTAACTTTTGGTCGATTAGCAGATATATCCAATGACGTAAGGCAAAGCGAAAAAAGAAAATACGGTTTAGTTGTCTATCCTTATAAAGCGTTAAAACATCTCGGAACTAAAACATCCTATTCTGTTAAATATAAAACAGAAACGGAAGAACGGATACTAAAAACTTGGGTAACACTTGTGACAACAACTTCTTTCGTCGGAGGATTACCTTATACGACACGCGATAAAAATGCCTTTCACGTGAGTATTTTGAATAATATTAGTTTTTCAAAAGTAAAAGCCTATCTAACTTATGCTTTTACAGGAAAATTGAAGGGCGAAAAAGCAATTACCTACTTGGAACCTGAAAAAGTGACGTTAGAAGGTACTAATGGATATGAGTCTATCCAAACAAGAATTGATGGTGACCCAGGACCTGATTTACCATTAACTTTGATCTGGGAAAAAAATTTTTTAGATTTAGTGGTACCTGAATAATTAAAAAAATGGGGCTAAGAACAGCATATTCTTAGCCCCATTTGTTATTAGATAATTTGACGACCTTTAGAAACGAGTTCGCCATGTTTGTAGACATCTTCTACTAGGTTTGTTGCAAAGAAATAAAGAGGGTAGTCAACATTTGGTGCATCCCAAATGGCGATATCTGCTAATTTACCTTCTTTAAAACTACCAATTGAGTCTCCTAAACCAACTGAATAAGCAGCGTTAATAGTAACAGCGTTAAAAACTTGAATAGGCGTTAGCTTCATTTTGAAACAACCTAATTGCATTATAAATTGAATATTTGAAGTAGGACAGCTACCAGGATTACTATCTGTTGATAAGGTAATAGCCATTCCGGCATCTAACATTTTTTTAGCTGGGGCATAAGTATCTGCCATTAAACTAAAAGTTGTTCCTGGTAATAAGTTGCCAATGACATTACGCTCACTCATTTTTTTAATACCTTCATCTGTTGCTGCCATTAAATGTTCTGCACTTATTGCATTGACTTCAGCGGCAATATCTACCCCACCAATAGAATCAATTTCGTCCGCATGAATCCGTAATTTAAAACCTAAATCTTTAGCAGCTGTTAGTAAACGACGCGATTGATCAGCTGTAAAGACACCAGTCTCGCAAAAAATATCACAAAACTCAGCTAGGTCTTCGTCTTTTACTTTGGGAAGCATTTCTTCAATAATCATCTCAATAAAAGCATCTCCATCCCCATCAAACTCAGGTGGAATAGCGTGTGCTGCCATGAAAGTAGAGACAAGATCAATGGGATGATTATGATTTAGCTCTTTAACCACATCTAATTGACGTTTTTCTGTTTGCCAGTTTAAGCCATAGCCACTCTTAGCTTCAACCGTAGTAACTCCGTGAATGATCATTTGATCAAGCAATCGTTTTGATTTATCGTAAAGGGTTTCAAAAGAAGCTGAACGAGTTGAACGAACGGTACTTAAAATCCCGCCGCCTTCTTTTAAAATATCTAAGTAACTAACCCCATTTAATTTTTTTGAAAATTCATTTTCTCGACTACCACCATAAACAAGATGTGTGTGACAATCAATTAGTCCTGGAGAAGCTAATTTACCAGTGTAATCAATTATTTTAGTATGCTCCCCGATTAAATCTTTTTCAGGGCTGCCAGAAGCTACTTTTAAAATTTTACCCTCTTTAATAGCGATATAACCTTGTTCTATAATGGTTGCTTCGCTCATTTCTTTCCCTTTAAGTGGACGATTGTTGTCTACTGGGCAAAAAATTTGGCTAAAATTAATTAAAATTTTATCTGCTTTCATTGCTTTTTTCCTCCTTTGATTTATTATTGTTATTATAACAATAATTAAAAGGAATTACTTTATTCTTTTATTATCTAATGTTAGATGTTTTTGGATTTATTTTTTTAATAGGTAACTTATTAATAAAGTAGCCTTTAAATACAGTTTAGAATAATTTGTTGAAGGAATTAAAAATACCATCTAAAAATATGACGAAGTAAGCTAGTTTTTTGAGTATAGAGGTATAGTATTTAAACATTTAAGGAGGAAGTAAAATGATTAGTAATAAAAATATTAGTGAGGCAATGACTATTAAGTTACCTGAAGTTTTACCAGATATGCCTATTTTTCAAGAAGGCATTAGACGGGCTCCTGATAGAGGCTTTCGTTTAACGGAGGCCCAAACAAAATTAGCGTTGAAAAATGCTTTAAGATACATTCCCGAAAAATTCCATGAACAAGTGATACCAGAGTTTTTAGAAGAATTAAAAACGAGAGGACGTATTTATGGCTATCGTTGGTACCCAACTAGTCGAATTTATGGAAAACCAATTGATGAGTATAGAGGTAAGTCTGTTGCCGCAAAAGCAATGCAAGTGATGATTGATAACAATTTAGATTTTGAAATTGCTTTATATCCTTATGAGCTTGTGACTTATGGAGAAACTGGACAAGTCTGTTCCAATTGGATGCAGTATCAATTAATTATGCGTTATTTGGAAGAGATGACTGATGAGCAAACCTTAGTCGTTGAATCAGGACATCCATTAGGCTTATTTTCATCTAAAAGAGATGCACCACGAGTAATTATTACAAATGGACTACTTATTGGTGAATATGATAATATCCACGATTGGGAAATTGGAGAACAAATGGGTGTGACGAACTACGGTCAAATGACTGCTGGTGGCTGGATGTATATAGGGCCACAAGGTATTGTTCATGGAACTTTCAACACCTTATTAAATGCGGGGCGTTTAAAATTAGGCGTTGCTGATGATGGTGACTTAAGAGGTAAACTCTTTATTACGTCAGGTTTGGGTGGTATGAGTGGAGCTCAAGGTAAAGCAGGTGAAATTGCTAAAGCTGTTGCCATCGTTGCAGAAGTCGATCGTTCTAGAATTGATACTCGTTTGGAACAGGGCTGGATTTCTCATGTGGCTGAAACACCAAAGGATACAATGAGTTTGGCTAAAGAGTATATGGATAAAGAAGAAACCACGTCCATTGCGTATCATGGAAATATTGTTGACTTATTGGAATATATTGATAAAAATAATATTCATGTACATCTATTGTCAGACCAAACCTCTTGTCATAACGTCTATCAAGGCGGTTACTGTCCAGGTGGTATTAGTTTTGAAGAAAGAACTCGGTTACTGGCTGAGGATCAAGAAGGTTTTCGCAAATTAGTTGATAAGACTTTAGTTCGCCATTTTAATGTCATCAAATCATTAACGGCAAAAGGAACTTATTTCTTTGATTATGGTAACTCATTTATGAAAGCTATTTATGATGCAGGTGTTAAAGAAATTTCTAAAAATGGTGTAGATGACAAAGATGGTTTTATTTGGCCATCATACGTGGAAGATATTATGGGACCTATGCTCTTTGATTATGGGTATGGCCCTTTCCGTTGGGCTTGTTTAAGCCATAAGCACGAAGATTTAATAGCGACTGATAAAGCTGCTATGGAAGTAATCGATCCAACACGTCGTTATCAAGACCGAGATAATTACAATTGGATTCGTGATGCAGAAAAAAATAAATTAGTTGTTGGAACAGAAGCACGTATTCTTTACCAAGATGCTTTGGGTCGAGTTAATATAGCTCTTAAATTTAACGAGATGGTTAGAGAAGGTAAAATAGGACCTGTAATGATTGGTCGTGATCATCATGATGTGTCAGGAACAGATTCTCCGTTCCGTGAGACCTCTAATATTAAAGATGGAAGTAATATTACTGCTGATATGGCAACGCAGTGCTATGCAGGTAACGCAGCTCGTGGTATGAGTCTTGTGGCACTGCACAATGGTGGCGGTGTTGGTATTGGTAAATCAATTAACGGTGGATTTGGTTTAGTCTTAGACGGTAGTGAAGTAACGGATGAGATTATCAAATCAGCTATTTCTTGGGATACTATGGGGGGAGTTGCTCGTCGTAGTTGGGCACGGAATCCTCATGCTATTGAAACCTCTATGGAATATAATGAAATGCGTAAAGGAACAGATCATATTACCATTCCCTATATTGCAGATGATGAAATAGTTAACGCAGCGATTAGTCAATTATTCAAATAATTAGGTCATAAAAGAATAAGTTGGATACTTAAAAAGGTTAGTCTAGATCAAAATACAGTGTTAATTTATAGCTGAACGTATCTTTTAGATATTGTTCAGCTTCTTTTTTTATAATGAAGCAATTTTAGTTGTTTAATGTTAAAATAAATATACTATCTTATAGAATAAGTCTGATAAGGGATGATAAAATGTTAGTTTGGATTTTAGTCATTATTTTAGTTTCATTAGTAGGTATTTGTGCCTATGCAGGATATTTTTTTATTAATGCAGCGCTCTTTAAAAATTCAACATGGTATGCAAATAAGGGCCATAAAATGTTGAATCCAGATAATTTTAATCGAGAAAAAACTGTGTACACAGATATTGAAGATCGTCAAAATGAAAAAGCACACCAGTTTTGGGAAAAGGAAGCAACAAGTGAAATTCGCCTGGAATTTTCTGGAGAAGTGTTATGTGCTCGTGAATTTAGAGTTTTACCAGAAACAAATAAATGGGTATTAGCTGTTCATGGTTATCGCTCATCAGGTAAGAGAGATATGTCATTTCCAACACAAAAATTTGTAGAGGCTGGTTATAATGTTCTAGTTCCAGATTTACGAGCTCACGGGAAAAGTACGGGAGAAAAAATTGGAATGGGGTGGCTAGAAAAAGAGGATGTTAAGGCTTGGATTCAGAAGATACTATCTCATAATTCGCAAGCTGAAATTATTTTATTTGGTGGGTCAATGGGAGCAGCTACTATTATGATGGCTAGTGGTGATATTTTGCCGAAACAGGTAAGAATGTTGATAGCCGATTGTGGTTATTCTTCAGTGTATGATGAGTTTAACGATATGCTACGCTCAGCACTCCACTTACCAGGTGCTCCAATCTTATTTTTTGCAAACATTTTCTGTCAAGCTAAATTAGGTTTTAGCTTAAAAAAAGCATCTAGTGTGAAGCAACTAGAAAAAAATTTTTTACCTGCTTTATTTATTCACGGAACAAAAGATAAATTTGTACCTCATGAAGCTCTTTATAAAAATATGGAAGCAACTCAAGGGGCTAAAGAGAGCCTTTTAATTGAGAATGCTCCTCACTTGTCGTCTTGGATATACGATGAAGATAGATATTTTGAAACAGTTTTTCAATTTATAGAAACAAACTTAGAAAGAGGAGAATAATATGGAGACGAAAAAAAATATGAAGTTAGCAACACTGATTATTTTAGCTGCCGCAACCATGAGTAGCTTAGGTCAGCTTGCTTGGAAATTTGGTGCAGATGCGACAAGTCTCAACTTTAAATACGGCTTGTTCATTTTAGGGTTTATTTTAGCTGGGTTAGGTATGGTTTTTCTAATGATAGCTTTTAGATTTGGTGAAGTTTCAATTCTCCAGCCAATGATGAGCATTGGGTTTGCTCTATCTATTATTTTTGGCTTTTTATTTTTAGATGAACCAATAACAATAAGTAAAATTATTGGCACCTTTTTTATTATTGCTGGCTCTGCACTACTTGGTTATGAGGGAGGTCGTAATAATGAGTGATTTAGGTATTATCATTTCAATCTTAGCGATAACTACTTTTTCAGGAAGTGCTGGAGCTTTAGCTTTAAAACAAGGTATGAATGAATTAGCAGATCTAACTTTTGTTAAAGCAATTACGAATAAATGGTTACTAATCGGAAGCTTTCTTTATATTGTTAGTGCAGTTACTAATATTGTTTTGTTTAACTATTTAGCCTATTCGATAGCTTTCCCAATGACGTCCTTAACTTATGTTTGGACAGTATTTATTTCATATTTTACTTTTAAAGAAAAAATAACTCCTTTAAAATTATTCTCAATAGGGTTAATTGTAATAGGAGTAATTATTATTAGCAGATAATTAATAAACAGGATATGATGACGGGAAAAACGTTCATTTATATCCTGTTTTTATTTAAAAAAACGTGAAAAGAATGGTAAAATGAAGACATAATACTTTTATAAACAAAGGATGAGTGGTTATGTATCGTTTAGCAATAGATGTAGGAACAACAAATATTAAATTTAATATTTTTGAAAATTATAAAATAAAAGAAACTCTAGAAATGAGTGTTGAAACTTATCACGGAGATTTAGGTAAAGTTTTTCAAAGCCCAGAAAGAATTTTACAGCAAATTAAAAGAGGAATTAAAAATTTAACCCAAAAAGGATATGAAATTGAGGAAGTCATTTTAAGTACTGCCATGCATAGTATTATGCCTATTTTTGATGAACCAATTGAAGAGGAATTATTGATTTGGTCTGATACCCAAGCAAAATCTTTTGTCAAAGAGTTTAAACAAAGTGATATGGCACTGAAATTTTATCAAAAGACAGGGACTCCAATCCATGAAATGTCCCCCTTTTCTAAAATAGCAAGCTTTAAAAACAAAGGCTGGTTTACTGACGTAAAAGAATGGATTGGACTAAAAGAATATTTAATAGAAGCGTTCACAGGGAAAAAAGTGATTGACTACTCAACGGCTTCAACAACAGGATTATTTAACATCCATACAAAAAAATGGGATGAAGAAATTTTGAATTTCGTAGGTATTGAGAATTCAACTTTAGCTGAGTTAGTGGATACAGATACTTTTTATCATATTACAAACAAAATGGCAGATGAAGTCTTTTTATCTTCAGAAGTTAAAGTCTATGTAGGCGCATGTGATGGCTGTTTAGCTAGTTATGCTAGCTATTTAGCCAATGGCACAGTAAATACGTTAACAATTGGCACAAGTGGTGCAGTTAGAAAGTTATCAAAAAAAATTGAGTTGGATGAAGAAGGTCAGACATTTTGTTATTATCTAACTAACGATTATTGGATTATTGGAGGAGCTAGTAACAATGGTGGTCAAGTATTGGAATGGGCTAATAGCATATTTTACAAGGAATCTTCTATTTATAAAGACTTACCTAATATTCTTAAAGAGTCACCAATAGGCAGTAATGGAATCCAATTTTTACCTTATATTACAGGTGAGCGAGCTCCATTATGGAACGGAGATATTGCGGGGAGTTTTTCTGGGTTGACGTTAACTAATAAAAAAGAGGACTTACTTAGAAGTATTATTGAGGGGATCTTTTTTAACTTACGACTAATTAGTGACTTAGTGGAGCTTGAACCAAGAGATATTTCAGTTAGCGGAGGACTCTTTGAAGAACCTATATTTACAACACTAGCCGCAGATATATTTGGAAAGAATTGTATTCAGTCTCAATATTCTGAACCTAATTTTGGTTCGATTTGTTTAATAGAAAAACCAACGAGTTACATTTTATCAGAGCATAAAAGGATTTTTTATAATGAAGAGAATCATGCTACTTATAATAAAGATTATGCAAGATTTGCTAAAGAGGTAAAAGACGAACTATTAGATATAAACAAAAATTAAAATTCGTTTTTTTGTTGAACTTGCTTTCTAGACTTGTTAGAATAAAGAAAAGAAAGGGGTTCTTCCAACATGATTGATATAGCTGTTATAATGGGTAGTATTTCAGATTGGCCAACAATGAGGAAAGCTTGCGAGATTTTAGATGAATTTCAAGTAACTTATGAAAAAAAGGTTATTTCAGCTCATCGTACACCTGATTTAATGTTCGCTTTTTCTGAAAAAGCAAGAAAAGAAGGTTTTAAAGTAATTATTGCTGGTGCTGGTGGTGCAGCCCATCTACCTGGGATGGTTGCCGCAAAAACTACTTTACCTGTTATAGGAGTTCCCATAGAGTCCAAAAGTTTAAAAGGACTAGATTCTCTTCTTTCGATTGTCCAAATGCCAGGAGGTATACCTGTCGCAACAACAGCAATTGGCACATCAGGAGCTAAAAATGCAGCACTTTTAGCAATTCAGATACTGTCACTTCAAAATGAAGAGCTCATAAAAAAATTGGCTAATTATCGAAAAAATATGTCACAGCAAGTTTTAGAAAGTGAGGCTCATTTTGACTAAAACACTATTACCAGGCGATACGATTGGAATTATCGGTGGCGGTCAATTAGGTCAAATGATGGCTATGAGTGCCAAAGAGATGGGTTTTTTTGTAGGTGTTCTAGATCCTACACCTGATTGTCCAGCCTCACAAGTTTGTGACTGGTCGATTATTGCCCCTTATAAAGATAAAAAAGCCTTAAAAGAGTTAGCTGAAAAATCAGATGTGGTGACATATGAGTTTGAAAATGTTGATTTAACTTCTTTAGAGAGTATCTCAGAAAGCGTTGAGATTCCTCAGGGCTTAGAGCTATTAAAGATTAGTCAAAATCGTAAAAATGAACGAGAGTTTTTAAGAAAATTAAATTTACCAGTAGCTGCTTTTAATATTGTTAAAACGATGTCTGATTTAAAACAAAAAATCAATGAAATAGGATATCCAGCCGTTGTAAAAACCTGTTTAGGTGGTTATGACGGAAAAGGGCAAGTTGTCTTACATTCAGAGGAAGACTTGAAAGATGTTGCTGATATTCTAGATCAAGGAGAGTGCATTCTTGAGTCATGGGTGAACTTTGAGAAGGAGATATCAGTCATTGTATCAGGAACTAGAAATGACAACTATCAGGTATTTCCAATTGCTGAAAATGAGCATCATCATAATATTTTACAATTATCAGTGATCCCAGCTAATATTTCAAAAAAATGTCAACTTAAAGTAGAAGCATTAGCTTTGAAAATAGCTAGTTATCTATCGATTCGAGGAACAATAACTATTGAGCTATTCGTCACGAAAGAGGAAGATTTGATTGTTAATGAGATTGCGCCAAGACCTCACAATTCAGGTCACTACTCTATAGAGGCTTGTAATGTAAGTCAATTTGATGCCCATATTCGAGGAATAACAGGATGGCCGTTACCACAAATTCATCTTCACCAACAAGCAGTGATGCTCAACCTTTTAGGACAGGAAATGGAATTAGCAGAAGAGTTAATAGCGGAGAAGCCGGATTGGCATTTTCATTTTTATGGAAAAAAAGAAATAAAAAAAGATAGAAAAATGGGGCATATTACGATATTATCAAATAGTCTTAAACGTACAATTGCAGAAGTTAAGCGAACTGAAATTTGGGAATAGAGAGGATAAGACAATGTTAGAACGTTATACAAGAGAAGAAATGGGAAATATTTGGACAGATAAAAATCGTTATCAGGCATGGCTAGAAGTAGAAATTTTAGCAGATGAAGCTTGGGCAGAATTAGGCGAGATACCTAAAGCAGATGTAGTAAAAATTCGTGAAAATGCTCGTTTTGATATTGATCGTATTTTAGAGATTGAAGCAGAGACTAGACATGATGTGGTAGCATTTACTAGAGCTGTTTCTGAAAGTTTAGGTGAAGAACGTAAATGGGTTCATTATGGCTTAACTAGTACGGATGTTGTGGATACAGCATATGGTTATCTGCTAAAACAAGCTAATGATATTTTAAGAAAAGATTTAGCTAATTTCACAGAGATTATTGGAGAAAAAGCCAAAGAACATAAGTACACAGTAATGATGGGAAGAACCCACGGAGTTCATGCAGAACCCACAACCTTTGGCTTAAAATTAGCCTTATGGTATTCAGAAATGAAGCGTAATATGGAACGTTTTGAGCATGCTGCTAAAGCGGTAGAAGCAGGTAAAGTGAGTGGAGCGGTGGGAACTTTTGCGAATACACCACCGTTTGTTGAAGAATATGTTTGTAAGCATTTAGGAATCCGAGCACAAGATATCTCAACACAAGTCTTACCAAGAGATTTACATGCTGAATATTTATCGTCTATGGCTTTAATTGCAACAAGCATTGAAAAATTTGCTACAGAAATCCGTAGTCTACAAAAATCAGAAACAAGAGAAGTTGAAGAATTTTTTGCAAAAGGGCAAAAGGGATCGTCTGCTATGCCACATAAGCGTAACCCAATTGGCTCTGAAAATATGACAGGATTAGCTCGTGTCATTCGTGGTCATATGGTGACAGCGTATGAGAATGTAGCTTTATGGCATGAAAGAGATATTTCTCATTCGTCAGCAGAAAGAATTATTATCCCAGATACAACTATCTTGTTAAATTATATGCTAAACCGCTTTGGAAATATTGTTAAAAATTTAACTGTTTTCCCTGATAACATGAAACGAAACATGGATGCAACATTTGGATTGATTTATAGTCAACGTGTCTTATTAAAATTAATCGATCATGGTATGTCTCGAGAAGAATCTTACGATTTAGTCCAACCCAAAACAGCTTTTGCTTGGGATAATCAGGTTCAGTTTAAACCATTGTTAGAAGCCGATGAAAAGATAACGTCGGTTTTAACTCAAACAGAGATTGATGATGCATTTGATTACAACTATCATTTGAAAAATGTCGATGTCATCTTTGAACGTGTTGGTTTGTAAAAAAATAGAAATGGAGCAAAAGTGAGGAAACTTTTGCTTCATTTTTTTATTGAAAAACAATGCTCTTTTTAAACAAAAAATGAGAGGGAAGATTAAATTAATCTATAAAAACAAGAGATAATTAGAACCTTTTTATTTCCTATTATTTAATTTAAAGCATCAAGAATCTGTCATTACATAAAAGAGGAGAATCTAAATAAGTAGCGTTAATCAGTTGTATTCTTAGAAAGAGGAATTTATCGATGTGTGATATAATAAAGAAAAGCAATGGGTGTGATGGTGATGACTGAAAAGAAATTATTGAAATCTGAAAAAATTAGACTCAAAAATGACCAGTTGCGAAAAAAAGGAAAAAATCCTACTAAGGGTTGGGGACAAATGATTAATACAGGTCTGGGTGGTATTAACCAGGCGAGTGGATTTTTAAATAAGTTTGATAATGTTGGTTTCATTTCTAGTCAGCAAAAAACGATTGGAAAAGATAATAACGAAAAAAATAAGAGTGAATAAATTAATAGTTAAAATAATAAAAGTAGATAGAACTTGGTATTTAAATCAAGTTCTATCTATTTTTTTATTTTAATAAAAAGTAGATGATATACCTTAATTATATTTAAGTATCGGATATAGTGTTATTTTCATTAAAAAACAAGCTATATACGAACTATATTGATAATGTATCAACAAATAGTTAATAAATATTTGACTATCCGTTTCTCCGTTGTTACACTCAAAGTGAATAAACGAACGTAAATAAATAATCAAACAAAAATGATAACAAATGGGAGATGTATTGCGCGTGTGCTCAACAATTTTATATCAAGGTAAGGCTAAAAACGTATATTCAACTGAAGATGAAAAAGTTCTCCGTTTGGAATATCTTGATCAAGCAACAGCTTTAAATGGTAAAAAAAAGGATTTAATTTTTGGAAAGGGTGAATTAAATAATAAAATTACCTCACTTATTTTTTCGGAGTTAACCAAAAAAGGAATCAAAAATCATTGGTTAAAACAAATATCAAGTCACGAACAATTAGTAAAGAAGGTTACTATTATTCCCCTAGAAGTTGTTTTACGAAATATTGCGACAGGTAGTTTTACGAAACGATTAGGCATTAAAGAAGGTACGATTTTACCAAATCCGATTATTGAATTTTACTTGAAAGACGATGCTTTAGATGACCCATTTATCAATGACGAACATATTAACTATTTAAAGATTGCCTCAGAAGAAGATCTCCGAATGATAAAGGAAGAAACTTTAAAAATTAACAGCCTATTAAGAGATATATTTGCAGAAATTAATATAACGCTGGTCGATTTTAAATTAGAGTTTGGAAAAGATGAGACAGGTGAAATTATTTTATCTGATGAAATTACCCCTGATACGTGTCGCTTATGGGATAAACAAACAGGACATTCCCTCGACAAAGATATCTATAGAAAAGACTTAGGTGAAATCATTCCAATCTATCAAGAAATATTAAATCGATTAAATAAAAAGGAGAATAAGCATGTTTAAAATGAGAGTATACGTAGGTTATAAGGAATCTGTTTTGGATCCACAAGCAGAAGTGATTGAAGGTGCTATTCACCGGTTAGGTTATGAATCGATTTCAAATCTTAAATTAGGAAAATTTTTTGAGTTTGATGTTAAAGCCCTTAATGAAAAAGAAGCGATTGAAATAGCAGAAAAAATCAGTGATCACCTTCTAGCTAATATTAATATGGAAAGCTACTTAGTCAAAGTTTTGGAGGATAATTAAATGAAATTTGGAGTACTTGTTTTTCCAGGATCTAATTGTGATATTGATTTATATTTGGCTATTAAAGATATCATTAAAGAAGAAGTATCTTATATTTCTCACACAGAAACAGATTTATCTACTTTTGATGCCATCTTGATTCCTGGCGGATTCTCGTACGGTGATTACTTAAGATGTGGTGCCATTGCTCGTTTTTCATCCGTAATGGAGGAGGTAATTAAATTTGCTGATGCTGGCAAACCTATTTTTGGAACGTGTAATGGTTTCCAAATTTTAACAGAAGCAGGCCTATTACCAGGTGTATTATTAAAAAATGACTCACTCAAGTTTGTGTGTCAAACGCAAGCAATCAGAGTTGAAACGAATCAATCTCTATTTACTTCTGATTATGAACAAGAGGAGATTTTAGCATTACCTATTGCTCATGGTGAGGGGAATTACTACTGTGATGAGGAAACTCTTAAAGAGTTAAAGGCTAATAATCAAATCATTTTCACCTATGAAGGAAATAATCCTAATGGCAGTTTGGAAAATATAGCAGGTATCACCAATAAAAAAGGTAACGTATTAGGCATGATGCCTCATCCAGAAAGAGCTATGGAAGACCTGTTAGGCAGTGATTCGGGTCGGAGGTTATTTACATCTATGTTGGATTATATAAGAAAGGCGGGCCAAGAGTAATGCTAAAAAATAAAGAACTTACTCCGGAAGAAGTAAAGGCGCAAAAAATTTATGCTGAGTGGGGCTTAACTGATGAAGAGTATCATTTGATAAGCGAAACTATTCTAGGCCGTTTACCAAATTATACTGAAACAGGACTTTTTTCAGTGATGTGGAGTGAGCATTGTTCTTACAAAAATAGCAAACCCGTTTTAAGAAAATTTCCAACATCAGGTAAGCATGTTTTACAAGGCCCTGGAGAAGGGGCAGGAATAGTTGATATTGGAGATAATTTAGCAGTTGTATTTAAAGCTGAAAGTCATAATCATCCTTCAGCTGTGGAACCTTATGAAGGTGCTGCAACAGGGGTTGGTGGTATTATTCGTGATATTTTTAGTATGGGCGCACGTCCTATTGCTATGTTAAACTCTTTGAGATTTGGAGAGTTGACCAATAATCGAACCAAATATTTACTAGAACAAGTTGTGGCTGGTATAGGAGGTTATGGTAACTGTATTGGTATTCCTACTGTTGGAGGAGAAATTGCATTTGACTCTTGCTATGAAGGTAACCCACTAGTCAATGCTATGTGTGTTGGTTTGATTGAGCATAAAGATATTCAAAAAGGGCAAGCAAAAGGTGTTGGGAACTCCATCATTTATGTAGGCGCTAAAACAGGCCGTGATGGAATTCATGGAGCAACATTTGCTTCTGAAGAATTTCTTGAAGGAGAGGAACAACAACGATCAGCAGTTCAAGTGGGCGACCCTTTCATGGAAAAATTACTAATGGAAGCATGTCTAGATTTGATATTAAATCATTCAGATATTTTAGTAGGTATTCAAGATATGGGAGCGGCTGGATTAGTTTCATCAAGTTCAGAGATGGCATCAAAAGCAGGAGCTGGATTAGAACTTTACCTGGATGACGTCCCTCAACGAGAAACCAATATGACACCTTATGAGATGATGCTTTCAGAGTCCCAAGAAAGAATGCTTTTATGTATTAAAAAAGGTGAGGAAGAGCAAGTGATTGATTTATTTGAATCATATGGCCTAGAAGCAGTAAATATCGGTAAAGTCACTGATGATAAACATTATCGCTTATTCCATAAGGGAATTGAAGTGGCAAACTTACCTGTAGATGCTTTAGCAGAAGAAGCACCAGAATATCAAAAGGAACAGAAAGAGCCAAGCCGCATTCGAGCGTTTAAAGAATTACCCCAATTTAATCCAGAAATTAATGATACTAAAAAAGTATTATTAGAGTTATTACAACAACCAACTATTGCATCAAAAAGAGCTATCTTTGAAACGTATGACTCGCAAGTCAGAACTAATACAGTTGTCGGACCAGGAAGTGATGCGGCTGTTTTAAGAGTTCGTGGAACTGAGAAAGGTCTTGCAATGACAATGGATTGTAATGGGCGTTATCTCTATTTAAACCCAGAAGTAGGTGGTCAAATGGCTGTTGCTGAAGCTGCTAGAAATATTGTAGCAAGTGGTGGCCGTCCTTTAGCCATTACGGATTGTCTAAATTACGGATCACCAGATAAGCCAGAAGGGTTCTGGGAATTAAGTACATCAGCTGATGGAATTGCTAAAGCTTGTAATATCTTAAATACTCCAGTTATTTCAGGAAATGTTTCTTTATATAATGAGACCAATCAGCGAGCGGTTTATCCAACACCAGTGATTGGAATGGTTGGACTTGTTGAAGAAATGAGGCACGTCACAACCCAAGATTTTAAAGAAGCGGGTGATTTAGTTTACCTTATTGGTGAAACGAGAGAAGATTTTAATGGTTCAGAACTTCAAAAATTATTAACAGGAAAAATCGAAGGTGATTTGAATCCCTTTGATTTAGAAGTAGAAAAATTAAACCAAGAGCTTGTTTTAGAAAGTATCCAAAAGGGATTGATTCAAAGTGCGCATGATTGTTCTGAGGGAGGATTAGGTGTTGCCTTGATGGAATCTACTTTTAAAAATAATCTTGGCTTTAAAGGAGATTTTTCACTGGAGAGTCAATTCTTGTTCGCAGAAACACCTTCCCGTTTTGTCGTGTCAATCAAACCGGAAAATAAAAAACAATTTGAAGACTTAGCACCCAATAAAGTGGCTTTATTGGGTGAGGTGACTCAACTAGCTGATTTTAAATTAAACACATTAAATGATGTTCTTGAAATAAATGTAGAAGAAGCTAAAAATCTTTGGGAGGAGTCAATTTCATGTCTTATGAAGTCAGAAGCTTAAATGAAGAGTGTGGTGTTTTTGGTATTTGGGGACATCCTGAAGCTTCGAGAGTTACTTATTTTGGTTTACATTCACTTCAACATCGTGGGCAAGAAGGTGCAGGTATTGTTTCAAATGACCAAGGTAGCTTAAAAGGACACAGGGATCTAGGGTTACTAACAGAGGTTTTTGGAAAATCTGAGAATTTAGAAAAATTAACAGGAAATGCTGCTATTGGCCATGTTAGGTACGCAACTTCAGGGACTGGGGAAGTAAATAATATCCAACCATTTCTATTTAAATTTTTTGATGGCGATTTTGCATTAGCGCATAACGGTAATTTAATTAATGCGAAAAGCTTACGTCATGAGGTGGAAAAAGAGGGTGGTATTTTTCACTCTAACTCTGATACGGAAGTTTTAATGCATCTGATTAGACGAAGTGAGAAAACAACTTTTAAAGAGCGATTAAAAGAGGCTTTAACACAAGTAAAGGGTGGCTTTGCATATGTATTATTAACAGATGATGCCATGTATGCTGCCCTTGATCCAAATGCTTTCCGTCCACTTGCAATTGGTCGAATGAAGAGTGGTGCTTATGTAGTTGCTAGTGAGACGTGTGCCCTTGATTCTGTAGGTGCTGAATTTGTTAGAGATGTAGAACCTGGGGAACTCATTAGTATTAATGACGAAGGAATGAGGATTGAGACCTATACAGAAGAGACACAGTATGCCATTTGTTCAATGGAATATATCTACTTCGCTAGACCGGATTCTAATATTAAGGGAATTAATGTGCATTCTGCGAGAAAAAAAATGGGAAAGACTCTAGCAAAAGAAAAGCCTGTGTCAGCAGATATGGTTATTGGTGTTCCTAATTCATCTTTATCCGCAGCAAGTGGTTATGCAGAAGAAAGTCATATACCTTATGAAATGGGCTTAGTTAAAAATCAATATATTGCAAGAACCTTTATTCAACCCACTCAGGAGTTACGTGAAGAAGGGGTTCGTATGAAACTTTCTGCTGTACGTGGAGTAGTTGAAGGAAAACGAATTATTTTAGTAGACGATTCAATTGTTCGAGGAACAACTTGTCGTAGGATTGTTAAATTATTAAAAGATGCGGGAGCAAAAGAAGTTCACGTCAGAATATCAGCACCGCCTTTAAGATTCCCTTGTTTTTACGGCATTGATATCCAAACAAAGAAAGAGCTAATAGCTTCCAATCACAGTAATGAGGAAATTAGAAAATTGATTGAAGCTGATTCATTAGAATTTTTGAGTGAAAAGGGGTTAATTGAGTCAATTGGACTTAATTTAGATGCACCCTATTCAGGTCTTTGCATGGCCTATTTTAATGGAGATTACCCAACAGAACTTTATGATTATCAACAAAATTTAGCTAACTAAGGAGTAGAAGAATGAAAAACGCCTATCAAAAAGCAGGAGTCGATGTAGAAGCTGGTTATGAAGTAGTTAATCGTATAAAAAAACATGTCCAAAAAACAGAACGTCTAGGAGTTATGGGAGGGCTTGGTGGATTTGGTGGTACGTTTGATTTAAGTCCATTTAATTTAAAAGAACCAGTCCTTGTGTCAGGTACAGACGGAGTTGGAACAAAATTAATGTTGGCCATTGAAGCAGATAAGCATGACACGATTGGGATTGATTGTGTGGCCATGTGTGTCAATGATATCTTGGCACAAGGAGCGGAACCAATTTATTTTTTAGATTATTTAGCAACAGGAAAAAATAAACCTGAAAAAATAGAACAAATTGTGTCTGGTGTAGCTAAAGGTTGTCAACAAGGAAACATGGCTTTAATTGGTGGAGAAACGGCTGAAATGCCAGATATGTATGATGATACTGACTATGATCTTGCTGGTTTTGCTGTTGGTGTCGCTGAAAAAAGTCAATTATTATCGCAAGAAATGATTCATGAGGGGGATGTACTAATTGGTTTACCTTCAAGTGGGGTTCATTCAAATGGTTACTCCTTAGTTAGAAAAATATTTTTTAAAGATCACGCCTTCACTTTATCAGATGAATTACCAGAACTTGGTGGAAAGACTCTAGAAGAAGTATTGTTAGAACCAACTCGAATCTATGTTTCGACTGTTTTACCTTTAATTCAAAAAAAACTAGTTCATGGTATTTCTCATGTGACGGGTGGAGGATTTGTTGAAAATTTGCCAAGAATGTTACCTGAAACTTTAGCTGTAGAAATCAATAAAGATACTTGGCCTATTCCGACTATCTTTTCAGTGTTGAAAAATTACGGAGAGCTGAATGAAGAAGAAATGTATGAGATTTTTAATATGGGAATTGGTATGGTCTTGGCTATAGCTCCTGAAAATGTGCTTGAAGTCAAAGAAATGATTCAAGATAGGGGAGAAGAATCTTTTGAAATAGGTCAAGTGATTTCTAAAAGGGAAAACTCGATTATTTTTACTGGAGAGAAGCGATGAGAATTGCAGTCTTTGCTTCAGGTAATGGCTCTAATTTTGAAGCGATTGTTGAACAGTTTGAACGAGGAACTATCCAGGGAGAACTAGTCTGTTTATTTTCTGACCAAGAACAGGCTTATGCTATTGAACGTGCAAAGAGACATCAAATACCTTACTATGTTCTACCTAAGAAAAAAGAACTAACTAAAGCAGACTATGAGAAACAACTATTAACTATTCTAGAAAAAGAGAACATTGAGTTAATAGTTTTGGCAGGGTACATGAGAATCTTAGGAGAAACGTTGCTTAATAAATACCCAAAGCGAATCATTAATTTGCACCCGTCACTTTTACCAAAATTTCCTGGAAAGCAAGGTATAAAAGAGGCCTTTTTTGCAAAGGAAAGAGAGACAGGGATTACAATTCATATAGTTGATAGTGGGATAGATACAGGTCCAATTATCTTTCAAAAAAAGATTAGCCTTGTAGAAGATGAAACCTTAGAAGCGTTAGAGAGAAGGATTCATGCGTTAGAACATTATTTTTACCCAAAAATCATAGCGGACTTTGTAAGGGAGAATACAAAAAATGAGTAAAAAAAGAGCGTTGATTAGTGTTTCAGATAAAACAGGAGTTGTTGACTTTTCGAAGAAACTGATTTGTCTAGGCTTTGAGATTATTTCAACAGGTGGTACGCAAAAAGTATTGAGTGAAGCGAATATTCCAACGTTGACTATTGAAAGTGTTACCGATTTTCCTGAGATGTTAGATGGTAGAGTTAAAACACTTCATCCTAAAATTCACGGAGGATTACTTGGAAGAAGAGACAATCCAGACCATATTAAAACGATGTCGGCGCATCAAATTACGCCAATTGATTTGGTGTGTGTCAATTTGTATCCTTTTAAAGAAACTATCAAAAGGCTGGATGTAACGGAAGAGATGGCAATTGAGAATATTGATATTGGCGGACCTAGTATGTTGAGAAGTGCCAGTAAAAATTTTCAAAGTGTAACAGTGGTTATTGATCCGAAAGATTATGGAAAAGTGGTAACTGAATATAGCGAATTAGGTGAAACAACTCTTAAAAGTAGAAAAGAACTCGCGGCTAAAGTTTTTAGACATACAGCAAGTTATGACGCTTTGATTGCTGACTATTTAACAGAAAAAGTAGCGGAGGAAAATCCTGAGTCATTAATCTTATCCTATGATTTGAAACAATGCTTACGTTACGGAGAAAACAGTCATCAAATAGCAAGTTTTTATGCGTCAGCATTGGCTGTTCCTTACTCAATTTCAGAAGCCAAACAAATTCATGGCAAAGAATTGTCATATAATAACATAAAAGATGCAGATGCTTGCTTACGCATGATTCAAGAATTTAAAAAGCCAACTGCAGTGGTGGTTAAACACATGAATCCTTGTGGAATTGGTAGTGGTGAGTCAATTTATCAGGCATTTCTGAAGGCTTATGATAGTGATCCGGTGTCTATTTTTGGGGGAATTGTGGCGTTGAATAGAGAAGTGGATCAAGAAACAGCCGAAAAATTAGCTGATATCTTTTTAGAAATAGTCATAGCTCCAAACTTTACAGAAGAAGCGTTAGCTATTTTAACTAAAAAGAAAAATATTCGTTTATTAAAATTACCTATGGATCATATAAAGACTAGTGTAGACAAAGAATATGTTTCCGTATTAGGTGGTTTATTGGTTCAAGAGATAGATTTAGCTAAAGAAGAGGAATCAAGTTGGGAAGTCGTGACAGATCGTCAACCGACAGAAGAAGAGTTGTCTGCCTTGAGTTTTGCTTATAAATGTGTGAAACACGTTAAAAGTAATGCGATTGTTATTGCTAATAATTATCAAACACTTGGTGTGGGAGCGGGACAAATGAACCGCGTTGGCTCTGTAGAAATAGCACTTAATCAAGCAAGAGAACGATTAGATGGAGCTGTTTTATCAAGTGATGCCTTTTTCCCAATGGCTGATAGTGTGGAACTTATTGGTAAAGCTGGTATCAAGGCAATCATTCAACCTGGTGGTAGTATTAAAGATCAAGACTCAATTGAGATGGCTAATAAATATGGTATCACTATGATTTTTACAGGAATCAGACATTTCAAACACTAAAAGGAGCTAGTTATGAAACGAAAAATCTTAGTTATCGGTAGTGGTGGTCGTGAGCATGCTATTTGCAAAAAATTACTTGAGAGTCCACTGGTGGAACATGTGTTTTGCGCAAAAGGAAATGCTGGAATGGAAATAGATGGTATTCAAATAGTTGACATCGAAGAAGACGCTCATGAAGAATTAATTACTTTTTCTAAAAAAATGGAAATAGATTGGGTGTTGGTAGGCCCAGAAGTACCTTTAATGAATGGGATAGTAGATGCTTTTGAAGCAGTTGGTATTAAAGTGTTTGGTCCAAATAAAGCGGCCGCCATGATTGAAGGATCAAAAGAATTTGCTAAAAAAATCATGAGAAAATACAAGATTCCAACTGCTGATTATCAAGGGTTTTCAGATTATGAAGAAGCCTTTGCTTATATCAAGAATAGGGAATTTCCAGTTGTCATTAAAGAAGATGGGCTTGCTGCAGGAAAAGGTGTAACAATCGTTTATACGTCAGAAGAGGCTCAAGCAGTTTTGAAGGATAGTTTAGTAGAAGAATCATCTCGAGTGATTATCGAAGAATTTTTAGAGGGGCAAGAATTTTCATTACTTTCATTTGTCAATCAAGTAGGCTGTTACCCAATGGTAGCTGCCAAAGATCATAAAGCTATTTTTGATGGGGATAAGGGAGATAATACTGGTGGCATGGGTGCTTACAGCCCAGTTGATTATGTGACAAAAGAAATCGAAGAAACAGTGACTTGTGATATTATTAAGCCAACACTTGAAGGAATGAAACAAGAAGGAATACCTTTTGAAGGAATTCTATACACCGGATTAATTCTGACAAATGATGGGCCTAAAGTAATTGAGTATAACGCTCGTTTTGGGGATCCTGAGACTCAAGTTTTACTTGAAAGATTAGAAACGGATTTTTGTGAGGTTATTGAATCTTTACTGAATCAAGAAGACGCTCAAATCAACTGGAAGAATGAGGGCGTTAGTATAGGTGTAGTTGTCTCGGCTAAGGGCTATCCTGAAGATTATATTAAAGGATCTCCAATACCAAATTTTAAGCCAGAAGAGGGAATTAAATTAATTTATTCAGGTGTGAATCGAGTAGAGGGTGATCTTGTATCTGATGGTGGTCGAATTTTTCTGGTTGCAGTAACAGAAAAAACAAAAAAAAAGGCACATGAAAAAGTTTATGACTGGTTAGGCAGACAAACTCTAAATGATTTTTATTATCGAAGTGACATTGGAAATTCTGATAGATGAACAATATAGCTGTAAACAAAAAAAGACTTTCAATAAGTCTTTTTTTGTCTTACAGGTAATTAAAAAAACTATTTAGAGTTTTTTTAATTATAAGATATTATTTTTTGTTTATTTTAAACCAATAATTTTTTTTCTTGTTTCTAACAACTAATGGATCTATATTTAATTGCTTTAAAATTAGGTATTTTTCTTGAGAATTACTATTATCTAATTTTTTTAATAAGTCCAACCAAGAACTTGTTGTATCTGGTATATCAGAAAAATCATTTTTTACTGTAGATGTCTCCTGATAGGTATTGAATTCTTTAATTTGTTCTTCATTAAAAATTTGGGTAGATGTATTATCCCAAAAAATATTTTTTTTAATTTCCTTAACTGGAGAACCAGCATTTAAGGTATTTGAGTTAATTGTTTTTGAAGTAATAGCACCAAGACCGATAACTGCACCTGATCCAATAACTGTTCCTTTTAAGAGTGTAGCACTTTGCCCAATCCATACTCGAGAACCAAGTAAAATATTTTTAGCATTATTGATTCTTTTTTTAGTTTCAATGTCATAGATTAAATGTGCATCGGAAGTTCTCATCCAAATGCCAAATGAAAAAATACAATCATCACCAATTAACACATGTTTAGTTTCAGAGATAATGCAGTTTAAAACACCATTAAAGTAATTATTTTTACCTTGATAATAAACGGAATCGTTGTAAAGTGTAAGGTTTATTTTCATAATATTGTTACTTGTCTGATTGAGATAGCAAACAGAATTTGAACCATTAAATTGAATAGAACTATTAATAAATTTTGTTTTGCTATGAAGAACAAGTATATTGTTAGACCCTTTAAAAGTAAGTGTTTGTAGAATGATTGAAAAGGTCGAATCTTCGCCTAAAACAATTACTTTATTATTATTTTCAAATTCACATAGCGTTGAAGTAATGACTACATCTTTCATAG
>CBCPLQ010000014.1:0-74466 GCA_965119435.1 uncultured Vagococcus sp.
ATAAAAAAGAGCTAATCCAAAACGGATTAGCTCTTTTTGAGGATTTAAAAATAGGTTAGTGGGGTGTTTCAAAATGCTTTTCTTTTGATTAATTGTATTCTTTAAGTTATATACTGCCTGTTAATTTAGATCTTTAATTTATCCGCTTTTTACATTTCAGATGATGTTTTATGCATGTACAATGTACTACTTTATCTTACTTTGGATTTTTCTTAAAACGATTGTAATAGTAGCTTTTAATATAGCCTATTAATTTAATAAAACAAAGATGCCCACTAACCTCTTACGGCATAAGTAAGGAGGGTCAAATTCCCACGTCCTTTACTAAATTGAATGACATATAAACTTTGAGATGTATTGATTATTGAAAGATTAACAACTCATGGAAATCTATATGCTCCTTACAATCTATTTATACCATGCACGCCAAAATTATGCAAGCGTTTACACTTATAGAGATAAAAAGAGAATGACATAAATTAATATGCCATTCTCTTAATGTTATTACTTATTTTTAGTACCAACCATTACTCATCCAGAATGATTGAGCATTTTCCCATGAACCATAGCGATCTGCTACATATTGATCAGCAACGCGTTCTTGGTTTTCAGGTGAGTTATCCCCATTTAAATAGCTAGGATCTAATTGGTAACGTCCCACGTGGTATCCGTTTGAGGCAGTATAGCTACCGCTAGATTCTTTTTGTGCGATCCACTCTTTAGCGCTTGAAGAATTACCAGTATAGGCTTCTTTGCTTTGTTCTTCTACAACTGGTTGAGTAGCTTCTTGTGTAGCTACTTCATAAGTAACTTCTTTTGGAGCTTCTACCTGTTCGTTTGTTACAGCAGAAGTTCCGTCTGTTTTTATAGTTAGTTTTTGACCAACATGAATTAAATTAATATCTGCAAGTTTATTATCTTTAGCAATTTGATCAATCAAGCTATTGTTTCCAGCAAAGTTGTAAGAAATAGTAGATACAGAATCTCCTGCTTGTACTGTATATAAAGTGTCTGCAAGTGCGCTAGTTCCAAATAATCCTAAACCTAATGCAATAGTTGATCCGAATAATACTGTTTTTAGTGATTTCATAAAAATTAAAATCCCCTTCTCGTTTAATAAATTTTTTACCGCTGCTCGGCTAGTGATCAGCGACAAGACATACTTTATCACCTATAAATATTTCGTAGGTAAAGAAAATTGTTTAATTTGATGACAGGAAACAAAGTTTTGTAACAATCTATTCGAATAGGAAATATAAGAAAAGTCAAAAGTGAGAAAAAGAAGCCCCTTTTTGGAAGTGAGACTTTTTAATACAATAATGATTAATAATGTATTATTTTTTGTTATTATCTAAAAAAAAAGAAGTATCTTTTTCATGTGTTTGCTTAAAATAGGGAGTAAAATACCAAATAAATCTTAATTATAATAATGAATATTAAATTCATTTATTACAGGTATTACTCGTGTAACTAATTAGAAATATTCCCGTAGTCAAAAAATTTTAGTTTTTTTAGTAAAAATAGCCAAATTCTAAAAAAAAGTTCTCAAATTATAAGATTTTATTGAAAAAAATCCTTTTCTTTCTTTTTTACTTTAGACAATGGATACAATTGTCGATATAATAGTAATAAAGTGAAAGGAAGTGAATCCTATGTTGGTAGATTCTAATTTGCCTGTAGAACGTGATCGTTTAAAAAATAGATTAATCCGTTTAGTCAAAGAAGATGATGAAATCATTGGTTGTTTTTTTAGTGGCTCTATTGGGAAAAGAACGGAGGATTTCTATTCAGATATAGATGCTCGAATTGTTGTTAAAGAAAATGTCAATTTAAAAAGAAAACAACAAGAAGTCATTCGTTCAATTGGAGAGTATTTGTTTATTGAAACATTTGAAGAAGAATATTCTATTATTCATTATGCTACTTTTATTAAACTAAATTTATTTATTTATAGAACTGCAATGTTAGAACCTAGTGTGCAATTGAAGCAAATTGAAATTGTTAAAGATGAGAGTGGTATACTCCGAGAATTGGCATATGCATCAAATGAATTAGAGTATCGAATCAGACAAGAGGAATTTGATCAGTTAGTAAATAAATATTATGCGTACTATTTTGAACTCTATCGATCATGGAAACGAGAAGAGTATAATTATTTGGAAGACTTAACAATGGGAATTAAGCATAGTCTGGTATCTATGTGGTATGTTTCTAAAGGGTACAAGCCTAATAAAGCTTTGGATTGGGCAAAGTATGAAGGTCGAAAAACGAAACTATCTCATTTGGAAACAAACTTCTTATTGTCTTATACGCCATGTGAGTTAGAACAATTGGAAAGTTTTACTAAAAAAATGGAAATATTAGTTCTTGAGGCAGCTGAAAAAATAGCAGCATATAACAATCTTGAGTTTTCTATAGATACATTCAGAAAAGTTCACCAAAGAATTTCTTTTTCTGAAGAGGAAGTTGAAGAAGAGTTAACTGAGAGTTAATACATAAGAATAGAATATTTTATCTGCTCAAAAAGTATTTTTACTTTTTGAGCTTTTTTTATAAGCAAAAAATTATCAAAAATAATAACACTATTGTATACTTCAACTAATAAAAAGTAAGGGGCGTTTGGTAATGGAGAAAATGAAATTAGGTACGATATCTTTAAAGGTGAATCAGTTAGAGAGGCAAAGAGATTATTACCGAGATGTTATTGGTTTACATGTAATAGAAGAAACACTAGAAAAAGTTGATTTAGGAATAGAAGAAACTGGTGAAATACTCGTATCTTTACTTTCTAGTGTAGATAACTCCTCAAAAAATGTAACTGGACTGTATCATTTAGCATTACTATTACCATCAAGGGTTTCATTTAGTGGTTTTTTAAGACACCTCCTTGAGATTAAGGCGCCGTTAATTGGTGCTGCTGATCACGGTTATAGTGAAGCTCTTTATTTAGAAGATTTAGAAGGAAATGGAATAGAAATTTATTGTGATAAGCCGGTTGAAAAGTGGAACATCTTATCAAATGGCCAAATTAAAGGAACAACTCTTGAAATGAATTCAGAAGAAATAATACTGTTAACGGATAGAAGCTTAACAAAAATGCCATTAGGAACAAAAATGGGACATGTTCATTTGACTGTTTCTAGTTTGGAGGCTAATGAACTTTTTTATTGTGATATTTTAGGTTTTGATTTAGTCGATAATTTAGAAGGACACGCAAGATTCTTTTCAGTAGATGGGTATCATCACCATGTAGGAGTAAACAATTGGCAGGGGAATGAAATTAATAAAAGAAAAACAACTAACTTAGGAATTAACTTCTTTCAAATGCTCTGGCAGGATGAAGTAAGCTTCAATCAAATGAAAAATAAGTTGATTAAACATCAGATAAAACTGTCAGATGAAGCAGATAATCAGTTTAGTGTTCTAGATCCGAATGGTATCAAAATCCAAATGAGTTTAAACTAAAAAAATGCGACAGAAACTTTTTTGTTTCTGTCGCAATTTTTTAAGTATTATTTTTTCATTGCTTCCTGAGCAAGAAGGTTTAGGTAGTTCCACGGACGATCAAAATGAGGTTGGAAGAAGAAATCGCTTAAAGCTAAGTCTTCTACCGTCATATTATTTTGAATCGCAAGGGATAAGGTATTAGCCGATTGGGTAATATCATATTTAGACATTAATTGCCCACCAAGAATTCGTTTAGTTCCTTTTTCAAAAACTAATTGCATCATAACATTTTCAGTTGTAGGCATGAACTCTGGACGATAGTTATCTTCAAAGTAAACATAATCAGCGTCGATATTATTTAACTTAGCACTTTCAATTGTCATACCAGTTGAACCAATTTTCCAACCAAATAAATAAAGGCCGGATGTTCCTTGTGTTCCACGGTAAGCAAGAGTGTCTTCTTTAATATTAGCACCAACTAGTAGGCCTTGACGGACAGCGTTAGTAGCTAATGGAATATAGCTTTTTTCTCTAGTAGGATTGTAATGAACCACAGCACTATCTCCAGCAGCAAAAATATCTGGATTACTTGTTTTCATGTACTCATCAACAACGATTGCCCCGTTAGGTAACATATCAACTTTACCTTCAAGTAGTTCTGTAGATGGTTTGAATCCAACGCACATAATAACCATGTCAGCATCAAATGATTGGCTATTTGTATGGACTTTACTTACTTTTCCTGAAGAGTCAGCATCAAATGATTGAACATTTTCTCCTAGAGCGAAGTTAACTCCACGTGATTTTAATTCATTTTCTAAAGTGTCAGTAAATGGTTTGTCTAAGTATTTGTTTAGAATACGATCAAGCCCATCAATTAATGTCACTTCTTTTCCAGATTCTACGAAAGCTTCAACAAGCTCAATTCCAATGTATCCTCCACCAACAACTACAATTTTTTCAGCAGTTTCTGATTTTGCAATAATTTCATTGGCTTGATTAAAGTTTTTACATAGCAAGATATTTTCATAACGAATACCAGGAATCGGTGGAACAATTGGCCAAGAGCCTGTTGTCATCACTAATTTATCATAGCTAACCGTTTCTACTTCACCAGTATTTAAGTTACCTGCAGTAACTGATTTTGTTTCAGTATCTATACGTGTTACAGCATGCTCCATTTTAATTTTTGCTCCAAGAGAAGCCAGTTCTTCTGGATTTGAATAAAATAGATCCTGAGCATTTTTTACAACACCGCCAACGTAAAGTGCAATTCCACAAGACAAGAAGGAAATATTATCATTTCTTTCATAAACTAGCACCTCAGCATCGGGATGCGTAGTAAGAATTTTTTTAACCGCTGACGTTCCAGCATGGGTACAACCAACAACAACAACTTTCATTATTAGTCAGTCCTTTCAAAATAATTTAGTCACAATTCATCAGTTTCCCTCTTTACCTATGACAAGTGTAAATATATCAGAGACACGACCAAAGAACGATTTATTTGCTTGTGAGGACAAATGAAAAAAAGACTATTTTTTGAACGATTATTTTAGGTATTGTGAAATTTCAAACCAATAGAGATAGGTTATGAGTGATATAATGATCAAACATCTAAAAAATATTTTTTTGTGAATTGAAAAAAATATCATAAAAAAATTTTTTTATGATACTTAAATCAGAACAGCTGTAACGCATATCAATTTCAAAATTTATTTGCTATTATTTAGCCATAGTTAAAACAAGGGGAGTGGGAGACATATGACAAAAAATATTGTTGCAGTTACAGCTTGTGCAGCAGGGATTGCTCATACTTATATGGCCGCAGAGTCAATAGAAAGAGCAGCAAAAGAGTTAGGATACAATGTTAAGGTTGAAACAAACGGGGCTATTGGTGCTGAAAATGTTTTAACGCATGAAGATATTGAAAACGCTGACTTAGTATTAATTGCTTCAGATATAAAAATTGATCCAATACGATTTTCAGGTAAGCCATTATTTGTAACTAAATCTATACCAGCGATTGAAGATGCATCAGCATTAATAGGAAAAGCATTTGAAGAAGCAGAAGTTTTTGGTAAAAAAGGTTCTAAAGTTGGAAAAATTCAAATTGGTAACGACAAAGAAAAAGTAAACTTCTTTACACATATTATGAGTGGTATTTCTTATATGGTTCCAATGGTAATTGCAGCCGGACTTATTTTAACGATTGCTAATTTGTATGCGTTTCAAAAAGATGATTTAGGTCGTATTGTTGAGTGGGGATTCAATACAGACACTCAAATGGGTCTATTAATGTCTAAGTTATTTTACGTAGGACAAGTTGGATTCAAATTAATGATTCCATTGTTTGCCGGTTTTGTTGCAAATTCAATTGCCGACAAACCAGCTATTGCGCCAGCTATGATTGGTGCCTACTTGGCTAATGATCCTGAATTTCTAGGAACTGAAGCAGGTGGAGGGTTCATTGGTGCGATTATTGTTGCCTTTATAGTAGGTTACATGGTTAAATACTTGAAAAAAATTAAATGGCCTAAGATTGTAATGCCAATTGTTCCGATTATGATTATTCCGTTCATTGCCACATTAACGATTACATTAATTGTTATGTATGTGATTGGAAATCCGATTGCTTTAGGTATGGATGGTATGTATAGTGGATTAACGTCATTGAATGAAAATTATGCAGGAGCTCCAGTGATCATTGGTGCTATCTGTGGTGCGATGATTGGGTTTGACTTAGGTGGACCAGTAAATAAAACGGCTTTAGTGTTTGGGACAGCTATTTTTACAGATACTTTAACAAAATATGGTATTGAAAATGCGAACTTTGTACCAGGAACAGCAACACAAGCGGCAATCTCAGTTGCGCCATTAGGTGTTTGGTTAGCAACTATCTTATTTAAAAAGAAATTTACAAAAGATGAAAAAGTAGCAGCATCAGCAGCCTTTGGTATGGGGATTGTTGGAGTAACTGAGGGTGCAATTCCGTTTGTTGCTTCAGACCCAATTCGAATGATTTTTGCCAACGTAACTGGTTCTGCTGTTGCTGGTGGTTTAGTTGCTGCAACAGGTTGTAAGTTTTACGGTGGTATAGGCTCCCCTCTTGGTACCTTCATTGGGTATATTGAACAGCCAATTCCATTTGTTACTTGGATTTTATGTGTATCAGCAGGTATTTTAACAACAGCATTATTAATAGGGTTTACGAAACGGACACCCGAAGAAGCACTTGCAGTAGTGGATTAAAAAGATTTGAAAACTAGAGGAGGAAGTTATGATGAACAAAGAAATTTTTAATGAAGAACACATTTTATTTGATACAACATCAACAACACAAGATGAGGCATTTAAGAGTATTGCGTCTTTTGCTTTTGAAAAAGGCTATGTTTCTGATAGGGAAGAATTCTACAATGGCTTGAAAAAAAGAGAAGAAGAAGCGACAACTGGTTTTAAAGATCATATCGCGATTCCTCATAGTAAAAATAAATCAGTTTTAAAACCAGGAATGTTTTTAGTGAAATTTGCCAACGATATCCCTTGGAATGCCTTAGATCAAAAAGATGTAAAAGTTGGCTTTGCTTTAACCATTCCTGAAGAGGGAGCTACAGAGCATTTAAAACTATTGAGTTTAATTGCAAGGAAATTAATTGACAACCAATTTAGAGAAGGTATTTTAAATGAAGATGAGCCAAGTAAAATAGCTGAAATCATTGACGAAATATCATTTTAAAAAAAGGGGGCTGGGACAATAGTCCTAGTCTCTTTTTTCAATAGACGGGGAGATATATTATATGAAGAAAAAAGTACATGTTATTCATCACACTCACTGGGATTTTGAATGGTATTTTACTAATCATGAATCTTTTGTTCAGCTATCGTATCATATGGATGAGGTAATGAGTGCTTTAGAGAACAATCAAATTGATTTTTATTTGCTAGACGGTCAATTGAGTATTGTAGATGAGTATTTACAAAGTCATTCAGAACAAAAAATACGTTTAACAGAACTTGTAAAAGCGAAAAAACTATTTATAGGGCCTTGGTATACTCAAACAGACGAGTTAATTGTTGCTGGGGAATCCATTGTTCGAAACCTTGATTTAGGCATTTCAATTGCGGAAGAACTAGGTGGTTATTTTAAAGCAGGGTATTTACCAGATTCGTTTGGACAGGGAAAAGACATGCCAAAAATTTATAATGGATTTGGACTTGATAAGACAGTCTTTTGGCGTGGTGTGCCTAATGATGTGACAGAAGATAGAGAGTTTATGTGGCAAAGTGAAGACGGCTCTAAAGTAATGGCCTCTAATATCAAAAATGGATACTTTGTAGGTGTGGGGTTGATTTATAGTGATGAATCCCAAGATTTAATGGATGTTATTGAAGAAGGAGCTACCTCTGATCAACTGGTTTTACCTGTTGGAGGAGATCAACGTTACATAGACTTTGACTTAAGAGAACGTATCTCACTTTATAATGATCAATTAGAAGATTATGAATTAGTTGAGAGTAACTATGATTTGTTTTTTGATACGATAAAAGAAGATAGTTTAAAAACGGTTGAAGGAGAGTTTATTTCTAGCTCGGTTTCTAAGATTCATCGTTCTATTTACTCTTCTCGTTATGATCATAAATACATGAACGACAAAATTGAACGCCGTATGATTTACCAATTAGAACCATTAATGGTAATGGCAGAAACTCAAGGGATTCCATATAAACAAGGCTTACTAGATAGAATTTGGAAATTATTAAGTAAAAATCAAGCTCACGATAGTGCAGGTGGGTGTAACAGTGATAAAACGAATAAAATCATTATGGAAAGGTTCATTGAAGCCGATCAGTTGTCTTATTCGGCAGTAGATTATCTTACGAGAAAAATAGCAGAATCAAGAAAAAAAAGCGAAGAAAATGATCTGATTTTCTTTAATACCTTACCTTTTAAAAGAAAAGAACTAGTGAAATGCCAAGTATCATTGCCAAGTAACTCCTTTGAGCTATATTCAAATGGGGGAAAAGTAGATTATCAATTAATTAGTACAAGAAAAGAAAATTCAGGATCAATCAGAAGAAATCCTGATGAAATGGATCCTGAGAAGTTTTATTATATTCATGATTTATTAGTTGAAGTTGAGTTACCGTCACTAAACTTTACTGAGATTCAAGTGCTTGAAAAAGAGCAAGCGGAAATAGTTTCTAATGAAGCTAAAACTCACCGAATTGAAAACGACTATTATTCTGTTTCTTTTTCAGATGGCAATCTTCATTTAACTAATAAAGAAACAGAAGAAAAATATACAGACTTTTTAACAATTGAAGACAGTGGCGATGAAGGAGATACTTATGACTATTCTCCACCCTATGAAGATCAAATTATTTCTTTAAACTTTAAAGGTGCCGAGGTTCTTGTAACTAACGGCTTACTACGAAATGAGATGAAACTATCAGGTGAATGGTTACTGTCTAAAGATTTAGACGAAAGAAGTAACAAAATCCAAAGCGTAACTGTTTCTTATGAGCTAACTCTTTCATTGGATAGTAAAAACAATATGTTAGATTGTCACTTAACGATTGATAATCAAGCATTAGATCATAGAATGCGAGCAGTTATTGATACTAAGGTAGCTAGCAAACAGTCCTTGACTAATACACCTTTTGGTTGTGTTAAAAGAGAAGTTGTGGATTCTCATATAACTGATTGGAAAGAGTTAGGTTGGAGAGAAGAACCAACAACCATCTTCCCGATGTTAAATTATGTCAACTTACACAATGAAACAACTAGTGTAACGTGTTTTGCTAAAGGAATTAAAGAATATCAAATTGTTGGTCAAGACTATGAAAAAATAGCATTGACACTTTTTAGGTCAGTCGGATTTTTAGGAAGACCAGATTTAATTCGTAGACCAGGAATAGCTTCAGGTAATGAATTTAAATATGTTCCTACACCAGATAGTCAACTACTAGAAAAATTAACCTTTAAATTTATGATTCAATTAGATAATCAATTTGATGAAGTCAAGGTAATGAAGGATTTTCAAAAAAGTGTTGTCTCTGTTCCCTTTTATCAAATACAAGAGATGAATCGTTTTACAACTACTTTGAAATACTTTGTATCTAATCCACTAGAAACAAAAACTGCTCCTAAAGAATTAGTTGAAATTATTAGTGAAACAGTAGTTTTCAGTTCATTAAGAAAATCTAGATCAGAGACGGGCATTGAAGTAAGAGTATTTAATCCAAGTTTGGATAAATCTTGTAATGGAGGAAACATAGAGAGTTCTGAAAAAATGAGCTATCAACTAGTCAATTTAAAAGGTGACGCTTTAACTTCTGTTAATAATAGTGATAAGATAGAATTAGGAGACTTTAAGCCAGGTGAAATAAAAACACTTAGACTATTTTAGGATGTGAAAATCATGCAAGAAGATATATTTTTATTGATTGAGTCCCATCGTTTAGAATTTACAGACGTAGAGCAAGTGGTAGCTAATTATTTTTTAAGTAAAAAAGAACCGTTAACAATTGATAAATTGTCTAAAATATTATCAGTCTCCAAAGCATCTATTACACGATTTTGTAAGAAAATTGGTTTAAACAACTATAAAGAACTTATCTTTTTATACAACTTGTCTATGAGAAAAGGGACAGATGAAAAATTAGCTTCAACAGCGGTTACAAGCCTTTATCATGCTCTAGCAACGAGAAGTTCTGCTAACTTTGATGAAGAAAGCGTGGATAAATTCTGTCATTTAATTCATGAACATAAAATTATTCACTTTTTAGGAATGGGATTTAATTCCTACGCAGGAGCAGATTTTCAATTTAAATTTTCAAGGTTAGGCAAGTATGTCAGAGTTATCTCAGATCAAAACTCAATTAAACTATCAGCTGAGTTTGCAGAAAAAGATGAGTTAATTGTCGCTTGTAGTTTAAGGGGAATTGATGAGTCCATGTCCAAAGCTTTAGCCATTGCAAAAGAAAGGCATATTCCAGTTTTACTAATTACAGCTAATCAACAGTCACCACTCAAACAATTTGCTGAGGTGACCTTACTTGCTGCAACACTAACTCAGGAAGAGTCACTTGGTAATATCTCACCACAAATTCCTATCTTAATTCAACAAGATATTGTTTATGAAAGATATATCCATCTCTATTCTGACTCTGTTCAAAAATGGTTACAAGCAGAGGCGATACTAACCCAGTAAACAACTAAAGGAGCTATTAATATGTTAAAATTTCCAACTAATTTTTTATGGGGTGCAGCAGCGTCTGCTCCTCAAACAGAAGGACACGCATTACTAAGTGGTAAAAGTGCTACTACTTGGGATAAGTGGATTGAGTTAAACCCTGAGAAATTTAATAGTGGACAAGGTCCAAAAGATACATCAAACGTCTACGATCTTTATGCCGATGATATTAAGCGCATGAAAGATATTGGCATGAACTCTTATCGGACGTCGATATCTTGGGCTAGACTCTTACCAGATGGGAAAACAGTTAATGAGGAAGCCGTTATTTTTTATCGTGATTATTTTGAAAAATTAAACGAAGCAGGTATAAAACCCATTATTAATTTATTCCACTTTGATATGCCGTGGTGGTTAATGGAAAAAGGGGGCTGGGAAACTAGAGAGTCTGTTGAGGCATTTGCTTTTTATGCTAAAACTACTTTTGAATTATTTGGGGATCTAGTCGAAGAATGGACTACTTTTAATGAGCCTCTAGTTCATATTGAGTGTGGTTATTTATATGGTTTCCATTACCCAGCCATTGTTGATTTTAAAAAAGCTATTCAAGTTGGTTACCATACATTGTTGGCTCATATTCTTTCTGTGAAAACCTTTAAGGAAGCCAATGTTAAAGGGCGTATCGGTATTATTTTAAATGTCACACCAACCTATGCTCGGAGTGATTCTAAGGAAGATCTAGAGGCAAAGGAAGCTGCTGATTTACTTGTGATTAAGAGTTTCTTAGATCCTTGTGTGTTAGGTAAAGTGCCTCAAGCTTTAGTTGACTTACTGAAGGAACATAACCTAATACCTGTGACTGAAGTAGAGGATAAATTATTAATCAAGGAAAATCCAGTTGATTTCATAGGAATTAACTATTATCAGCCAATGCGCGTCCAAGCGCCAGAGATTAAACAAGTACCAGCTTTAGCAACATCAGATTTGTTTGCTTCTTATGATTGGCCAGAAAAAAGAATTAACCCTTATCGTGGCTGGGAAATTTATCCCGAAGCGCTTTATGATGTCTCTATTATGATGAAAGAAGATTATCATAATATTCCGTGGTATGTTTCTGAAAATGGAATGGGAGTAGCAGATGAAGAGCGTTTCATGGATGAGTCTGGGATGATTCAGGATGATTACCGAATTGAATTTATGGAAGAACATTTAACACAATTGTACAAAGGAATTGAGGCGGGGAGTAACTGTTTTGGTTATCATACGTGGACTTTTGTCGATTGTTGGTCATGGTTAAATGGTTATCGTAATCGTTATGGCTTTTACCGTGTTGATTTAGAAAATAATTTTAAACGAACGATGAAAAAAAGTGGTATTTGGTACAAAGAGTTAAGTCAAAATAACGGATTTTAACATGAAAGAGGTAAAACAATGGGATTAGTTGTCTTTGACATAGGTGGAACAGCAGTAAAACATGGCTTTTGGTCAGAGGAAACACTAACTGATCAAGGACAGTTTCAGACACCTCAAACATTTGCAGAAATGAAAGAAGAAATGTTAAAAGTTGTCTCAACTCATCAAGATGAGCAAATTGAAGGAATCGCAATTAGTTCTCCTGGAGCAGTGAATGTGAAGGAAAGACGCATTGATGGATTAAGTGCTGTTTCTTATCTACATGACTATCCCATATTTGATGAGCTGGAGAACTTATTTGAGCTACCAGTTACAATTGAAAATGATGCCAACTGTGCAGGTATTGCTGAAATTGAACTAGGGGCAGGAAAAGAGAAGGAACATGTTGTTTTTCTAGTGTTAGGTACTGGTGTGGGCGGTTCTATTTTTATCAACCGCAAGCTTTACAAAGGGGCCCACTTATTTGGTGGTGAGTTTGGACTCCTTGTTAGTGCATCAGATAAACCGTTGAGTAATGTGGGATCAATTGTAAAAGTAGCTAATAAATACGAAGCTGAAACTGGAAAAAAAGTAGATGGTAAACTAATATTTGACCTTCTTGAAGCTCAGGACTCTTTAGCTGTGGAGTTAGTCGACGAGATGTATTGGGCAATTGCCCATGCACTCTATAATGTCCAAGTATCCATTGACCCAGAACTGATAATTATTGGTGGAGGAGTCTCTAAGCGAAATGAAGTTTCAGAGGAAATTGGTAAGAGGTTGAAAGAACTTCTTGATAAACGATCAGTACCGGACATCATGCCAGATATTTCAACTTGTCACTTTTCAAATGATGCTAATTTAATCGGAGCAGCTATGAATTTTACTAGTTTACAAAATAAATAAAAAAGAAAGCATTCAAGAAGTGAAAATCTTTCTTGAATGCTTTTTATCATTTAATTAGTTAGTATATTGTACTCAGTTCTATAGGTCTTAGTTACCCCTGTTTGCAAGTCAATATTACCCCACTTTGGGTGATTAACGATATCTGGTAATTCTTGGGTTTCAATCGCAAGGCCTAGTTCGGAGGACATGTTTTGACCATTTACTTTAAAGTTATCATTGAATCCTGTTGTCGAAAATAGAACAACAGCATCTCTATCAGAGGAAATCCTTAAGGTTCGCCCACTAGTAGGTTCGTATAAAATCACTTGAGGATTTTCTTTTTTTAATAAATAAGCATCATCAATTCCGTTTTCTATCTGAGATAGAGAGTCACCTATTTTTTTAGAGGTGGAAAAGTCATATCCAGTACCTTCTAATGAAGTAATTTTACCTGTAGGAATATTATCCATATCAGTTTCAATTTTTTCCTGACTATTAATGAAAAGTTCATGATTTTTAATCTTTTCTTTTGCATTACCTGAAAGATTAAAATAAACATGATTTGTTGGGTTAACAATAGTCGCTGCTTCAGAGACTACACTGGTTGTCATGACAACAGATTCTGTCGTTAACTCATATGTATTAATTACGTGAATTGGCCCAGGGTAGCCAGATTTTGTGTCAGTTAATGAAAAGATAACTTTAACCGAATCGGAGGTTTCTTCAAGCGAATAATCCCAAAATTGGCACCACCAGCCCTGACTACCACCATGAATATGATGATCGCCATTATTTTTTTCTAAGGGAATCCCATTCCACTTTGCATCTTTAATTCGGCCAGCTACAGGTCCAACTAAAGCGCCAAATTGAGCAGGGTCTTTTAAAATACTTTCAGGTGTATCAAGAGAGAGTAAAATATTTTCTTTCAACCCTTTCTTATCTGGGACAATAAAATTATGCCATCTTGCTCCAAAGTTAAGAAAAGTTGCTTGGAGGTTTCCATTTTCTAAAGTAATGTAGTCAATGTTTGTTTTACTATCTTTTTGAATGGAGTAGGTCATTTTATTTTTCATTCCAAACAGAAGTAAGGTAAGTTAAAGAGAGATGACTTGTATCAGGAACAATGGCAATATCATGCCCCAAGTCATCCTTTTCACCCACACCAACAGGAAGAGCGCCACTGGCTTTAATAGCTGTTATACCAGCTTTTGCATCCTCTACACCGATTGCTTCTTTAATTGAAATATTCACCGCTTTAGCAGCTGCTAAGAAAATATCGGGAGCTGGTTTTCCAGCAGCTAAAGATGCTGGATCAACGATCGCATCGAAGAAATGACTAATTTCCATCTTATCTAATAAAAGGGGACCATTCTTACTAGCAGATGCTAAGGCAATACGGATATCCGCCGCTTTTAATTCTTCTAATAATTCTAAAATCCCAGGGTAGATATCTTTAGGTGAGATAGCTTGAATCATCTCTACATAGTTTTTATTTTTTTCTTTCGCAAGTTCAGCAAATTTTTCAGCACTAATCTCACTAGATTTATGCCCATGTTCTAAAATTAACGTTAATGAATCTTCACGACTAACGCCTTTTAATTTTTCGTTAAACTCGCGGTCAATCTCAATGCCTAAATCATCAGCTAATTTTTTCCACGCTAAGAAATGGTACTCAGCTGTGTCTGTAATAACACCATCTAAATCAAATAAAACACCTTTGAACATTGTAAAACTTCCTTTCTATTTTCAAAAATGAGAGTGGACTTATCTGTCACACTCTCGAGTTATTATTAGTTTAAGATAAAAAATTATGTTTGTCTAGACAAGTTATTTATTTAGAGCAACCATTATTGAATCTTTTATGTGTTGTGTTTTTCCATATACTTCAACGTCAAGAGCTTCACCACTTAATAAAGTAATTGTCACATTTTCGTCGATTAGAATGTGTAGTAAACGACCACGGTAGCTAATATGAAAAGCGTATTTACTCCATTTTTTAGGTAAGAAAGGAGCAAAGCTTAATGTTTCGTTATAAGTTTTCATTTGAGCGAACCCTTGAACAATGGCTAACCAACTACCTGTCATTGATGTAATGTGTAGTCCGTCCTCGGTATCGTTGTTATAGTTATCTAAATCTAAACGAGCTGTTCGTTGATACATTTCAATTGCTTTATCCTCCATACCAAGCTCTGCAGCTAAGATAGAGTGGATACATGGAGATAATGAAGATTCATGAACAGTCATTGGTTCATAGAAGTCAAAGTTTTTACGTTTTTCTTCCATAGTGAATTCGTCATTAAAGAAGTAAATCCCTTGTAAGACATCTGCTTGTTTGATGAAACAAGAACGTAAGATATGATCCCATGACCAGTTTTGATTTAATGGGACGTCACTTGCAGCTAAATCAGAAACAGGCATTAAGTCTTTATCTAAGAAGGTATCATGTTGAACGAATACACCTAATTCATCATCTTTAGGGAAATACATATTAGCAATAATATCCTCCCAATGACTGATTTCTTCTGTTGATAGTTCAACCGATGTTTCAGATTGAAATTTTTTGTAGTTATCTAATGTATATTTCAAGACCCAAACGGCAATATAGTTTGTATACCAGTTATTATTAACATTGTTTTCGTATTCGTTAGGACCAGTCACACCATGCATCATATATTTTTGATTGCGTTTAGAATAGTGGATGCGGTCAGCCCAAAAACGAGCAATTTCAGATAAAACTTCAAGGCCATCACCTTTAATATAAGACGTATCTCCTGTGTAGTTAGTATAGTTGTAAATAGCATAAGCAATCGCACCGTTACGGTGAATTTCTTCAAACGTAATTTCCCACTCATTATGACACTCAACACCAGTGAAAGTTACCATAGGGTAAAGAGCCCCTTTTAGGCCTTGTTGGCGAGCGTTATGTTGTGCTTGTGGTAATTGATTGTGACGGTATTTTAATAAGTTTTCCGTGACACTTGGATCAGCTAACGCTAAGTATAGAGGAACAGCGTATGCTTCTGTATCCCAATAAGTTGCACCGCCATATTTTTCACCAGTGAAGCCTTTTGGACCAATATTTAATCGGTCATCTTCTCCGTAATAAGTTGAGAACAATTGAAATAAGTTAAAACGAATGCCTTGTTGTGCTTCATCATCACCTTCGATAACCACATCAGCAAGTTCCCAACGTTTTTCCCAAGCTTGCGAGTGTGCTGTTTTTAAGTCTTCAATAGAAGAAGCATTTATCGTTTTCATGATTGTTTTGGCTACTTCTAACTGTGTTTCCTCTTTCATGTCACGACTTGTTGTAATGATAACTTTTTTATCTAATGCAATAGTATCCCCACAAGAAACATTGAACGTAAAACTTTCTGTTGCAAGAAAACTTGAAGTGTAGGATTCACTTGTGTAAGAACCAATAGCAGTATTTTCCATCAATGCAGTGATAGTGAACTGTTCAATACCAAAGTTATTTGGTACAGTTTTTGCTGTGACAAAGTTAGTACCAACTGCACATTCTTCCCAGAACATCTCTTCGTAATTACTATCTTCGTTTTGGACATTATTGTCTAGTTTAGAAACAACTTTGATATTCCCATGACCTTCAAGAACTGTTGCTTTAAAAGAAATAACACCAAGCTCTTTGGTAGTGATACTTAGAAATCGTTCAAATGAAAAAGCAACTTTCATATTTTCTTCTTCTATAGTAAAGCGGCGTGACAAGATGCCATGTTCCATATCAAGTTCTTGGTAAAAATCTGTTGCCTGTTGAGTGGCTAAGTCAATTTTAGTGTCATTAATATATAAATCCATTGCGATAAAGTTAATGGCATTGATAACTTTTCCAAAATATTCTGGGTAACCATTTTTCCACCAACCTACACGAGTTTTGTCAGGATACCAAACACCAGCTATATATGTTCCTTGATGATGATCACCACTGAAGCCTTCTTCAAAGTTACCTCGCATTCCCATGTAACCATTTCCAGTACTTGTTAATGATTCTTGTAAGCGAACGTCACTTTGATGTAATTCGTTTGTAGCTATTTTCCATGGATTGATTTCGAATAAACGTTTTAAATGTTTCACAAAAAGTATCCCCCTTGATTAATTTTATAAATCAATCATAAACGCAAACGTTTGCGAAATCAATAGAATAGTTTAGACATTTTTATTTTGCTACCGGTAACATCTTTAATACATTATACTTAATACATCTTTACAAATATAAATAGAAAAGTTATAATTTAATTACGAAACCGATTGCGTTAAACGCTAAAGGAAAAGGAAAAGGTGGAAGAGATGAAAAAATTATTAAGTTTTGAGTTTTGGCAAAAATTTGGTAAAGCTCTAATGGTTGTTATTGCTGTTATGCCTGCTGCTGGATTAATGATTAGTATAGGTAAGACAATACCACTAATGAATCCAAACATGGGAATGTTGGTAACAACAGGTGGTGTGATAGAAAATATTGGTTGGGCAATTATTAGTAACCTTCATTTATTATTTGCATTAGCAATTGGTGGTAGTTGGGCAAAAGAAAAAGCCGGAGGAGCATTTGCTGCTGGGATTGCTTTTGTACTGATTAACCGTATCACAGGAGCCATTTTTGGTGTAACTGGAGATATGTTAAATGATCCGGAGAGCTTTACTCATACTTTATTCGGTACTAAAATTATGGTTAAAGGATTCTTTACAAGTGTGTTAGAAGCACCGGCTCTTAATATGGGAGTGTTTGTTGGTATCATTGCTGGTTTTGTTGGAGCGATGGCTTTTAACAAATACTACAATTACCGAAAATTACCAGAAGCCTTATCGTTTTTTAATGGTAAACGATTTGTTCCTTTTGTTGTTATTTTCTGGTCATTAATTGTTTCGTTAATCCTTGCAATTGTTTGGCCATTTATTCAATCAGGAATTAATAACTTTGGTTTGTGGATTGCCACTTCACAAGATACTGCACCAATCTTAGCGCCATTTTTATATGGAACATTAGAGCGTCTGTTATTACCGTTTGGCTTACACCATATGTTAACCATTCCTATTAACTATACGCAACTTGGTGGAACCTATGAGATTCTTTCTGGTGCTCAAGCTGGTACGATGGTTTATGGACAAGATCCATTATGGTTAGCGTGGGCAACTGACTTAGTTAATTTAAAGGGTGCTGGGAATATGGATCAATACAATATGGTATTATCTAACTGGACACCTGCTCGTTTTAAAGTAGGTCAAATGATTGGCTCAACGGGTACTTTAATGGGACTGGCTTATGCCATGTACCGCAATGTTGATTTTGATAAAAAACATCAATATAAATCAATGTATTTCTCTGCTGCCCTAGCAGTATTTTTAACAGGGGTAACAGAACCTTTAGAGTTTATGTTTATGTTTGTTGCGATGCCACTTTACGGTGTGTATGCGGTCATTCAAGGATTAGCCTTTGCAATGGCAGATATTATTAACTTGCGTGTTCATTCATTTGGTAGTATTGAATTACTAACAAGGTTACCAATAACGATTAAAGCTGGACTAGGTATGGATATGGTTAACTTTGTTATTTGTACTATTGTGTTTGCAGTAGGAACTTATTTCATTGCTAATTTCTTAATTAAGAAATTTAACTACGCAACACCAGGTAGAAATGGTAATTACGAAGTAGATGGTTCTCAAGAAGAGTCATCAACTTCAGCTGAAGCAAACGCATCTGGTATGGATCAACAAGTGATTGATATTATCAACCTACTAGGTGGTAAACAAAATATTTCTGATGTAGATGCGTGTATGACGCGTTTAAGAGTCTCGGTTAAAAATAGAGATGAAGTTGGTTCTGAAGAAGCTTGGAAGAAAGCTGGAGCCATGGGACTAATCATTAAAGATAACGGAGTTCAAGCCGTATATGGACCAAAAGCAGATATATTAAAATCTGACATTCAAGATGCATTGGATTCAGGTGTTGAGATTCCAAAGAGTCATGTGGAAGAAGCAAGTGCGGTAAAAACAGAAACAACTAGTCATTTTTTTAATAAACAGGTAGATGTCTTGTCAGTCGCTCAAGGTGAAGTCATTAAGATTGAGCAAGTTAAAGATGAAGTCTTTTCTCAAAAAATGATGGGAGATGGTTTTGCGGTTGACCCAACTGGTAGTGAAGTTGTTTCTCCAATCTCAGGTACAGTAGTGACTGTTTTTCCTTCAAAACACGCTATTGGCTTAATGAGTGATGACGGGATTGAGATTTTAGTACATATGGGACTTGATACAGTTCAAATGAAAGAAATAGCCTTTGATGTGGTGGTTAAAGAAGGAGATAAAGTTGCAGCAGGTCAACTTTTAGCGAATGCTAATTGGGAAGCTGTTAGGTCAGAGGGTAAGGGAACAACAATAGTTGTAATCTTTACGAATGGTGATAAGATAGAATCTCTAGAGATGACACAATTAGGCATGCAGGATAAAGCAATAAAGATAGGTCAATTAAAGATTTAAAGAAAAAAAGAGGCTTGGCTATTAGAGCCGGCCTCTTTTTTATAGAATGGAGATAAGAAAATGAAGTTTATATCTTTAAATACGCATAGTTGGATAGAGAAGGAACCACTTGAAAAGCTAAAAGAAATAGGTGATTTTATCATCAAGCATGACGTTGAAATGATCGCTCTTCAAGAAGTAAACCAAAAAATAATAGCGGGTATTAGTGAAACAGACGATATGTTTTGCCCGTTAATTAAAGCTTCAGCTCCAATTAGAGATGACAACTATGCGAGATTACTTGTGGCGTACCTAAAAGAGCAAGGTGAAACTTATTATTGGGGATGGACATGTAGCCATATTGGATATGATATTTATGAAGAAGGGTCAGCTATTTTATCTAAATATCCTTTTGAAGCTAAGAGTTTACTCGTTTCGCCGACACAGGAAATGACGGATTATCATACAAGACAAATATTATTTGCTCATTTTAAAGAGTTTGATATACCTTTAACGTTTGCAAGTTGTCACTTTTCTTGGTGGTCAGAAAATGAATTAGAAGGTTTTCAATACGAATGGCAAAAAATGTTAGATGAAATTCAGTTAATTGATAATCAAGTGTTACTTTTTGGGGATTTCAATGCCCCATCTCATATCAAAAACGAAGGCTATGAACTCGTGATGGAGACATTCGTAGATAGTTTTGATTTAGCAAAAGAAAAAAAAGGCTCTTTTACAGTTGATCAAATTATTGATGGTTGGAGTGAGAACACTGAAAAATTAAGAATTGATTTTGGATTTGTTTTAAAACCAGTGGATGTGTTATCATATCAAGTGATTTTCAATGATGTAATAGGTCCCGTCGTTAGTGACCATTTTGGTATTATGATTGAGACAGCATTGTAGAATGGGGGAATAAAATGAGCGTGACTATCAAAGATGTAGCTAAAGAAGTTGGGGTAGCTCCGTCAACTGTTTCTAGGACGTTGAAAGATCATCCTAGTATTTCAAGTGAAACGAAAGAAAAAGTTCGCAAAGCAATGGTGAAGCTTGGCTATGTACCTAATGTTTCAGCTCAAAATTTAGCGAATAAGTATGTGAATACGATTGGTGCTATTTTGCCGGTGATTGGTTCAAAAGAGAGGAAGAGTAATCCTTTTTATTTAGAAATTATCACAGCAATGAATGAAGAAGCTAGTCAACAAAAAGTTACATTATCTATAGCTTCTGGAAAAACTCAGCAAGAGCTATTAGAAAATGTTCAATTGATGTATCGTCAAAAAAGAGTGGATGGGTTTATTATGTTATATGTAGAAGAGGATGATATTGTTTTAGATTATCTACTAGAAAATAATGTTCCCTTTACAATGATAGGACAACCCTATAAGTTTCATAATGAGGCCAGCTGTGTGGATAATGACAATCAGCTCTTAGGCTTTACTGCTACACAGCATTTGGTTGATAAAGGACATGAAAAAATTGTTTTTGTAACAAATAATCAACAAGAAAACTTTTTTCGTGAGCGATATTATGGTTATCAAAAAGCAATGACAGAGAATAAGTTATCTTCCCTTCCTGTGATGCCTCTTATTCAGCCAGGTGATTTTATAAAGTTTGACGAAATTTTAAAAGAAAAAGAAATTTCTGCCTGTATAGCTATTGATGATATGTTTGCTTTGAGACTGATACAGATGATAAATTTATCTGGCTTTAGAGTACCTGATGATATTTCAGTTATTAGTTTTAATAACTCTATTTTTACTAGCTTATTGCATCCATACATCACATCAATTGATGTTAATACGGCACAACTTGGTAAAGTTGCTGTTCAAGAATTTTTATCTCAACTAAAGAATCCAGAGGAGATTAAAAAGCGAGTGATTATTCCTCATAAATTGATCGAAAATGAAACTGTATTAAACATCATCCAATAAATTAAAAAAATAAGTTAGTTATTAATTGTCTCTAAAGAATTATAAAGACAATAATTAATTAACTTATCTTTTTTGTGATGAGTGTGTTCTTGTTTACTTATATCAATATTAGAGACTATGAGTAAACTACTTTTTTGTTATGTTATTCAGATAATATTAAAATAATTAACGAATTGGCTTAAAGTATTATATAATATAGGTTACAGATAAAATAAAAAGGAGATTGAGCAATGAATTATCAAGTTATCATAGATTTTTGGTTTAACGAAATAACTGCTGAACAACGTTTCAAAAAAGATGAAACGTTTGATAATATGCTTCGTAACCGATTTGGAAAGTTACATGAGTCTGTTTCAAATGGAGAAATGTTTACTTGGAGAGATACTATTCATGGAAGGTTAGCAGAAATTATTGTCTTGGATCAGTTTTCAAGAAACTTATTTCGTGGGTCGCCTGATTCTTTCAAATATGATGGAGTTGGACTAGTATTAGCACAAGAAGCTATTCGAACGGGGGAAGTCGATCAGTTAACAAAAGATGAAAAAGCTTTTTTGTTTATGCCCTTTATGCATTCTGAATCTCTAAAGATTCATGAAATGGCGGTTACGTTATTTTCAGAAGTTGGGATGGAGACCTACTTAGATTTTGAATACCGTCATTTAGATATTATTAAACGATTTGGTAGATATCCACACCGAAACGATCTATTAAAAAGAATATCAACCAGTGAAGAAATATCATTTTTAAAAGAACCAAATTCTTCTTTTTAAAAAGAGAGACAAGATTAAAGTTAGGAGTTTGTTATGAGTTATTTTAAAAGAAATTTTATCAAAACGTGGCAATTTATAAGAGGAACAAAATCATATTTTAGAGATGTACTACTAATGCATGGTTTCTTATTATTTTTTTTAACACCATTTCTAGGTAGTATGACGCGCTTTATATTAAGACAAGGCAATCTATCTTATATTTCATATGATAATTTAGGGGTCATTATGTCACAGCACCCCATTGTATTTCTAAGTTTAATTGGTATGTTGCTCCTTTTAGTTACTTCTGTATTTTTTGAATTTACTTTTTTACTTTTGAGTATATATTTTATACAGATAAGGCAACCAATTTCTTTGAAACAACTACTAAAAGGAACTCTGTTACAATTAAAAAAAATTAAGTTTAGTACGTTATTATTTTTCTTATTTTATTTCTTTTTAGTATTACCAGTAACCGGAATGAAATTTCATTCAGAGCTACTTTCAAAATTTGAAATACCAATGTTTATTATGGATTTTATATTTGAGAACCGAGTTATATTCATTGTATTATTTATTGCGGTTTATCTTGTATTGATTTACTTAGCTATTCGTTTCATATTTGCTTTACCAGAAATGATTTTAAAAGAACAAACATTTAAAAAATCAGTGAAATTCAGTTGGAATGAAACAAAAGGTAATTTTTTTAAAATTTTAAGCCAGATTATTATTATCACACTAACTTTAGCTGGTATGACTGGGATATCATATGGACTTATTATTATGGTACAAACCTTTATAGAGAAGGTCTTACCTCAATATAGTTTCGGGTCAGCACTTGTATTAATGACGGTTCTTCAAGTTGCCTGGATATTAAGTATTATTTTCTCAACAGTTGGAATTTTCTTTATTACAATTGATTACATGGATAGTGGCAATTTTTTACCAGAAAAACCCGTCTGGTTTGTACAAGAAGTGAAAAAAGAACAAAAAAATTGGATAAAATATACAAAAACGAGCGGTATTTTTATGCTTGTTTTAGTCGGTATGATTTTTGTCGGAACTAATAATTATGCCTTTTTGAAACATCCAACTACCAAAAGACCAATAACAGTTTCTCACCGTGGCGTTGACAATGGAAATGGTGTGCAAAATTCTATTGCAGCTTTAATAAAAACAAGTCAGGATACCCATCCAGATTATGTGGAGATGGACATTCAAGAAACAAAGGATCATCAGTTTGTTGTGTACCATGACTTTAACTTGAAAAGTTTAACAGGAGTAAATAAAAAACCAAATCAACTTCAACTAAATGACCTAACAAGTATTACTGCTCATGAAAATAAGAAAGAAGAATTGATAGCCTCTTTTGACAATTATATTGAGACGGCTAATAAAATCAATCAAAGGTTAATGATTGAAATTAAGCCTACTAAAGATGATAGTCCTGAGATGATTGACCATTTCTTAGAAAAATATGGAAAAAATATTTTAAAGAATGGACATGTGATTCAATCATTATCTTTTGATATTGTTGAAGAAATAAAAAAGAAGGAACCAAAAATTGTAGTGGGGTATATCATGCCTTTTAGTATAGTGGGTCCTCCAGATGGAGAAATGGATTTTATAACGATGGAGTATACAACTTTGAACTCATCTTTTATAAGTAATGCTAATGCTAAAGGTAAAGAGGTTTATGCTTGGACGCCAAATGATGAAGAAACAATTACTCGGATGATGTTTTATGGGGTAAACGGTATTATTACTGATCAGATGGATATGCTAAATAAAACAATGGTGGATGAAGCACAAATCACTTATTCTGATAAATTACTATATTTTGTCATTGGTATGGGATAAGTTAAAAGAATGATAAGAGGTTATCTTGAGAGTAGATAGCCTCTTTTTTTATTTTCAGAAAGTTTATAAGGTTTCTGAAAAGCACTTTACAAATAAGGGTTTAATGTATAAACTTAATTCAGATGATCAGAAAAAAAGGATTAGAGGAGTAAAAAAATGAAAACTTATTCACCAATGTTTGAACAGATTGATAACTCAATTAAAAAAAAGGTCGATTTAATCGATAACCACTTTGCTCGTTATGCAGTAAGAGCAATGCTTGCTTGCCTATTTCTAACGCTAGGAACCGCAGTTGCTTTTTGGATCGCTATTCAAGGAGAAAGTATTGTTCATGGTTTAGGGAAGATGTTGTATGCATTTATGTTTAGTTGGTCATTAGTAATGATTCTTTATATGAATGCTGAACTCGGTACTTCCAATATGCTTTATGTAACCGTAGGTGTTTACCGAAAAAAACTGAACGTATCAAAAGCGTTAAAAATTTTATTTACGTGTGTATTCTTTAACTTGATTGCCGGTATTATTTTTGCTTATTTTATTTCTTTAACTGGACCTTTCTTAAATATGGAAGCTAATAATTATATGTTTGAAGCAATTGCAGCTAAACTAGATAAATCAACTCTTCAAATTGTAGTTGAGGGAGCATTTGCTAATATTGTTGTTAATACTGCCGTATTGGTCAGTTTGAGAATGAAGGATGACGGTGGTAAAGTACCAGCTATTATTTTTATTATCTTTATCTTTGCATTTTTAGGTTATGAGCATGTTATCGCAAATTTCCCAGCTTTCTCTTTAGCATTTTTTGCTTCAGGTGGAACTATTGCCAATATGACAGCTGGTGCCGTGATTCATAATCTGGTTTTTGCCTTTATTGGTAATTATATTGGTGGAGGCTTAGTTATTGGCCTTGTCTACGCTTGGTTAGACAAACCCAACACACCATATTTAGATTAATTAAAAAACTGATAATGAATGGAGTGATTTTATGACAAAAGTGATGATTCTTTCAGATTCTTTTAAACAAAGTGCTTCTTCTAAGGAGGTTGGGTATTGGATAAAAGAAAGTTTACTTGAGATGGATAAAACGATGTCAGTTGATGTTTATCCTTTTGCTGATGGTGGAGAGGGGACGTTAGAAGCTCTTCTTTCTATTTTTAATGGAGAATCAAGTACTTTAGTAGTAAAGGATATGTTTTTAGAGCCCAAGCCAGTGAACTATGGTACTGCCCAAAAAAATATTTTTATAGAAAGTGCAGAAGTTATAGGACTTGAAAAGGTTGAAGAGGAAAAACTTGATCCCTGGAAAGCTAGTTCTTTTGGATTAGGAGAGCTACTAAAAAAAACTATTTTAATTCACCATCCAGATACAATCTATCTAGGAATCGGTGGAACGGCAATCAATGATGGTGGAATTGGATTTTTACAAGGAATAGGAGCAAAAATACTTGATAAAAACGATAGAAATGTCAGTAGTGGTATTAGAGGATTAAAGGAAGTAGTCAGTATCGATCTTTCTAAAATAGACTCGAAAATAATGAGTACTAAAATAGTTGTATTAAGTGATGTTCAAAATCCTATTTGTGGAAAAAAAGGAGCAACCTTGGTCTTTGGTAGTCAGAAGGGGATAAAGCAAGAAGAGTCGATTGAAGTAGATGCTTATATGCAGAGATATAGTCAACTATTGAATAAGGTTACAAACCAGAAGCTAGACACCTTACTTGGAGCTGGAGCTGCGGGTGGATTAGGTATGGCACTTCACGCGTTACCAAATGTCATTTTTAAATCAGGCGCTGAAACATTATTACAAATGAATCATATGAAAGAAAGGTTGAAAGAGTATGATTTGGTTATAACTGGAGAAGGTCGAATTGATAATCAAAGCCAACTTGGAAAAGTACCTGTTGGTATAGGTAGGTTAACTAAACAGTATTGTGTTCCATTGATTGCTATAGTTGGAAGTCAATCATATGAACAAGAAAAAAATTATCAAGAAGGTATTGATTTAATTATTGATATTATTAATGAACCTATGACATTGCAAGAAGCAAAAAATAATGTCGAAAAATTAGTAAAAAAAGCAGCTAAGCAAGCCTATCATGTTTTTTCTATGATAAAAAGGTATGGCTAGGCGAAGCTAATTAAATGATTTTTTTATTGTCATACCTAAAATACTAGCTAATAAATTCTAGATACTAGTGTTTTCTAACTGATTTATATTGAAGATTATTATAAAAAAGACAAGTCAAACCGAAAGGTTGACTTGTCTTTTTTTTATTTTTTCCACTCAGAAACTTTATCTGGATTATTTTTAATCCATTCTTTTGCAGCTTCTTCAGGAGAATCTCCATTGTTAACTTTAAGCATGATACTTTCAATGTCTTTTGTTTCCCAATTAAAGTTCTTAATAACATTGTAAGCTTCAGGTTGATCTTTTTTCAATCCTTTTCGAGCCATAGTTTTGATAGATTCTTCATTTCCCATTGTTTGTTTAGGATCTTCTAAGTATTTTAAATCATATTTAGAAAACATCCAATGTGGTGACCAACCTGTAATAACGATTGGTTTCTTATTCTTGATGGCTTGATCAAGAGCAATTACCATTGCTCCAGAAGAAGATGTTTCTAATTTCCAATCATTAAGATTAGGATAAGCTTTCATAGTTTCTTCCGCAGCAGCAACAACACCAGCACCAGGTTCAATACCAGTAATCGATTTTCCAGCTTCATCTGTTAACTCGTCAATGCTGTTGACATCCATATAGCTAGGAACAACTAAGCCAACTTTAGCACCTTTTAAGTTAGCGTTTAATGGATCTAGAGAACTTTTGTATTGCTCAAATTGAGCTTTGTGAGTTTTAGGTAACCAAGCAGATACCATTGCATCTGATTCCCCTTTAGAGACTGATTCCCACATGATCGCATTATCAAGAGGTGTCATATTTACTTTATAACCCATCTCTTTTAAAACTTCTCCAAGAACATTAGTTGAAGCAACTTCTGAGTCCCACTCAACATAAGCTAAATTGATAGTTCCTTTGTCTTCTTTTTTTGTAAAGTAAGAAAAAGCAGATAGACCACCAAGTGCTAAGAGAATTGCACCACCAATTGTAGCAAATTTTTTCTTATTGTTTTTATTGCTTTTTTGTTTATCGGTTAATTGTTTTGGTTTATTTAAATGTTGAGTAAAACGGTCAATGATGATAGCTAGGATAACTAACGCAACACCATTAACAAAACCATTCCCAACTTGTGCACGTTGTAAGGCAGATAGTACGCCTCGACCAAGTCCAGGTGCACCAATCATTGATGCAATTACTACCATGGAAAGAGAGAGCATCGTTGTTTGGTTAATACCAGCTAAAATAGTGTTTTTAGCAAGAGGTAATTCTAATTTAAATAATTTTTGTTTCCCTGTTCCGCCGAATGAGTCTGACGCTTCAACAAGTTCTTTTGGAACTTGTCTAATACCTAGGTTAGTAAATCTAACGGTAGGTGGAAGTGCAAAGATCACAGAAGCAAACACACCAGGCACCATACCGATTCCAAAGAAGGCCACTGCAGGAATTAGATAAACAAATCCTGGCATAGTCTGCATGAAATCAAGTATAGGTGTAATAATTTTTTGAGCTGTCTCATTTTTTGCCATTAAAATACCAAGAGGAACACCAATTATAATTGAAATCATACTTGATATTAACACAAGAGTAAGAGTGCTCATCAAATCTGTCCATAGACCTTGATTTAAAATAAATAATAAACCAAGAAATGTAAAACTTGTTAATCCCCATTTTTTATTCGAAATAAAGAAGGCGATAACTGTTATCAACGCAATAAACAATATAGGTGGAATAAATAGTAGCCCATTTGTTAAGCCATCCATAATTGTTTGCCCGATAACTTGGAAGAATGAAAAGAGACCAGAAAAGGTATCTGTCATCCATGAAACGAGAGTTTCTACCCAATCAGCTACTGGCAGTTTTGCAAATAGTATAAGATTATTCATTGATTATTTCCTCCTCATGAGTGTCATCTGGTGTACCAGCTAATGCTTCGATAACGCGTCCACGAATGATAACGCCTAATAAACGACCGTCTTCAACCACTGCAAGAGGCATAGGTGAATCATAAACGATATTAAAAATATCACTGACAAGCATGTCTTTTGGAACAGTCGTTACTTCTTCAACCATAACATCTTCTAATGTAAGACCTCTTTTACGTGCTCTATGCGCTTCATCAGCAGTAATATAGCCACGTAAATTACGTTTTTTATCAACGGCTAAAAGCATACTAACATCATCTGCACGCATTCTTTGGATAGCAACGTTTGGTCCATCAATTTCAATGTTTGTTGTGATTGCTGGAACCATAATATTATTAGCTGTCAATACTTTAGAACGATCCACATCTTCCACAAATTCTCTAACATATTCATTAGCCGGGTTAGTAAGAATTTCTTCACCTGTACCGATTTGCATGATTTGTCCGTCTTTCATTAAAGCAATTTTATCTCCAATGCGTAGCGCTTCATTTAAATCATGGGTGATAAAAATAATTGTTTTTTGTACGTTTGCTTGAAGTTCTATTAACTCATCTTGCATTTCACGGCGAATTAAAGGATCTAGTGCTGAAAAAGCTTCATCCATCAATAAGATTTCAGGATCATTTGCTAAGGCGCGAGCTAACCCAACCCGTTGTTGCATCCCACCTGAAAGTTGACCAGGATATTGGTCTTTAAATGAAATTAAACCAGAATTTTCTAAGGCTTTCTCAGCTCTTTTTGTTCTTTCTTCTTTAGAAATACCACGCACTTCTAATCCGAATTCAGTATTTTCTAAAATTGTTCGGTGTGGAAAAAGACCGAAATTTTGGAAAACCATACTCATTTTATGACGTCTAACTTCTCGTAGTTCTTCTTTATCCATTTTTGCTATATCTTTTCCGTCAATATATATATCGCCCGATGTAGGTTCGATTAATCGGTTAATTAAGCGAATTAAAGTAGACTTACCACTTCCTGATAGTCCCATGATAACGAAAATTTCCCCTTCGTTAACGTCAAAGTTAGCATCGTAAACACCAACGGTTGCTCCAGTTTTTTCAAGTATTTCTGTTTTAGGTTTTTGCTCTTGAATCATCTTTAGAGCTGCTTGGCTTCTTTTACCAAATACTTTTGTTAAGTTTTTGACTTGAACTTTTACCATGTTAGTCTCTCCTTTTTGTAATTTTCTTTTGTTTTCTGAAAAAACAAAGTGACCACATCATAATAACATCGAGTGGTCACTTTGTCAAAAAGAAAACATCCAAAACTGTAAAAGCTTTGGATGTTTTCTTTTATTTATTTGGATAAAAGAAGTTAATCACTCGCTGAGTTGCAAATTCGTCTCCAATAAAGTATAGGGTATCACCTGAATTTAAAACGGCATAGGGTCCAGGAGATAAAACTAATATATCATTATGTAAGATTCCGACAACAGTTGCACTTGTTTCATGCCATAGGTTTAAATCAGAGATAGATTTGTTTAAATGTTCCGCCTCATGAGTGATTGAAAGTTCTGATGGTAAGAAAGGATTCACTTTATTTAATTTAATTGTTTGAGAGACTAACTGATTGATTATTTGAGTAAAATCGTCCAGTTCTTTTTTTTGACGATTTAAACTATTAAATAGATCGATTTTTACTTCTTCGATAGATTGTACATCTTGATATTGCTCTAAAAAAGAAATAGATTTGTTTTTTGATGAAACAAAAACACCACTACCATGTTTCACTTCCATTATTCCTAAGTCAACTAAGATATTTACAGCTTTTCTTGCTGTTTCTGGAGAAACACCAAAAGTAGATGCAAGAGTAGATCGGGCATGTATTTTTTCTCCAACTTGATAACGCCCGTCCACAATTCGTTCAGCAATTTCGATAGCAATTTGTTGGTAACGAGGGAGCCTCGTTTCTTTTTTATTACCCATCATTTAATCCCTCCTAATATCTATGTCATATATCCTACTAAAAAATAAAAAAAAAAGCAAAGATCCATTTAAAAAAATTATGAAGACGGTTAACTTAAAAATTAGTACAAGTTTGCTTGTAGTGTTATAATATCGATATGTTAAATTTTATAGGTTAGGGGAGCCAAATAAAAATGAAAAGAAAAATATTGACACTCTTTATTGTATCGACATTTACAAGTGGTCTAATCATGCCTGTAGCGACTGTTACAGCTGAGACAATTAATAATAATAGAGAGCAAACTGAACAAGTTGATGAGGACACTGATGAGTCGGAGGAAACTGAAACGACTAGTGAAGAAACAAATGAAAGTAGCACAACAGAGGAAACGACCAGTGATGAGTTAGGGGAAACTACAGAGAGTACCGAGGAAAGTACTACAACAACTGAAAGTTCTGAAGTTAAAGAGACTGAAACAAAAGAAACATCTAAAGAGAAGCCAATTAAACCAAAACCAACTAAACCGAAAATTGAAAAGAAAAAAAAGACCAAGAAAACTAATAAAAATGAAGTTGCTAAGTCAAAAAAAGAAGGAACACCTAAAGAGAGTGTTGTGATTGGTGAAGAATCCAATATAGTTGGAACAAAAGAAGAAAATGATTCCTATGTTTCGACGACAGAAATAAAATTTATTAAAAATCAATCTACTGAGGAGTTTGTAGAAAGCATTGGTGATAAGGCGAGAGAAATCGGTCAAGAATATGACTTATATGCATCTGTTATGATCGCACAAGCAATTCTTGAAACAGGTTCTGGTAGTAGTCAACTGAGCCAATCTCCTTACCATAACTTATTTGGTATTAAGGGAAAATATAAAGGGAAATCTGTTTCTTTTAGTACAAGCGAAGATAACGGTAAAGGTAAATTATACACTGTAAATGCAAGTTTTAGACAGTATCCAGGTTATAAGGAATCCTTTGAAGATTATGCAGAGTTATTAACTGATACTAAAAAGGGAAATGGGAACTTCTATAAAAAAACATGGAAGAAAAATACAAAAACGTACAAAGATGCAACTAAATCATTAACAGGTAAATATGCAACAGACACTAGCTATGATAAGAAATTAAATAAGTTGATTGAAACGTATGATTTAACTTTCTTTGATCAAAAGTTAAATGGTGATGCAAAAATTAAAAACATTTATTACGATGTAAAAAAAGGTGATACAATAGCCTCTATTATTTCTGACCATAAGATAGAAGAAAAAGAGTTTAAAAAATGGAATAAAGATATTTTAACGGATAAAAAACAGTTGAAAGATCAAAAACGTGTCATCATTGGGCAAAGAAAAGTTTCTACTTATCAAATAAAAAATATAAAAACGAAAAAGACTAGCGAATTTATTGTTCCTTTAAAGCAGGGGTATACTGTATCAAGTCCATTTGGCGGTAGAGGTGGAGAGCATCATAACGGTGTTGACATGGCAGTAGCAAGTAATACATTAATTTATGCTAGTTCAAAAGGTCGCGTAGTAGCTAAAGGGTTTGATCCTTCAGCAGGGAATTATGTTATCTTGCAACATGAAAATGATTTATATACAAGCTATTTCCATATGACAAGATCAGCAGTAGCGATTGATGAGAAAGTTGAAATGGGAGACATGATTGGTTACGTTGGTTCTACAGGGAATTCAACAGGACCGCATTTACACTTTGCTATTAACTCTGATTTATGGTCAGGGTATATAAATCCTGCAAACTACATGGATATTAATTAAATCAACAAGAGTTGTGACAAAAGTATTTAAACTTTTGTCATAGCTCCTTTTTTTTGTTAAGATAAGAAAGAATAAAAAAAGAAAGTGGAGATATTATGCAAGTACATAAAGCAGAAATTGTTATTAGTGCCGTTTCGCCGGAACAATACCCTAAAACCAAGTTGCCAGAAATTGCTCTAGCAGGTCGCTCAAACGTGGGAAAATCTTCATTCATTAATTCGTTAATCAATCGAAAAAGTTTAGCAAGAACATCTGGTAAACCAGGTAAGACACAAACGTTAAATTTCTATTTAATTGAAGAAGCACTACATTTTGTTGACGTACCAGGATATGGCTATGCCAAGGTATCAAAAACAGAAAGAGCTAAATGGGGACAAATGATTGAAACCTATTTAACAGAAAGAGAGCAATTAAAAGCGGTTGTGTCTCTTGTTGATATGCGTCATGATCCTACAGAGGATGATGTTAATATGTATAACTTTTTAAAATATTATCAAATTCCAGTGATTGTGGTTGCAACTAAAAGTGATAAAATTAAACGTAGTCAATGGAATAAACATGAAGCAGCTATAAAACGTAAGCTTCAATTTGATCCGACTGATGATTTTATTATCTTTTCTTCTGAAACTAAAGAGGGAAAAGAGCCAGCTTGGAAAGCAATAGAAAAATATTTATCATAGAAAAAAAGAGTCACTATTTCCCAAAGTATAATAACTTTTGGAAATAGTGACTCTTTTTTAGCTTTGATTTATTTTTTATTTTCATCATGTTTTACAGTTACTGTCGTATTTGATATATCAACAGTAAAGGTATTATTTTTATTAATTGCTTTATCATTTTCTTTTTTGTCAGGATCAATGGCAAACTCTTCAAATAATTTTTCTAGACTATCTTTTTTCTTAAATGTCATTCCCATGAAAACACATCCTTTTCTTTTTTACATCATAACACGATTGTTAACTAAACGTCACTTATTTTAGGATAAATATACTGATTGGGTTTATATTTATAATTCTCGAAAATGGTTTCCTGCTCAAGGGTCCAATCAGCTAATGTTTTACCAATGATAGCGCCAGTCGTTAAACCAGATGAACCAAGTCCACTAGCAACAAGAAAATTAGGTAGATTGTTTATTTCACCAAAAAAGGGGGAAAAATCTGAAGTATAGGCACGTGTTCCAATCCTTGTACCAATGATTTTAGCTTCTGTAATATCTGAAAGTAGCTCATTTGCATCTGCCTTCAAACCAGCTAACAGTGTTTCATCAGGATCTAAACTAAACCCACCCTCATTTTCGTGGGTTGCACCAATAAGTATTCTCCCCTTATCAAAGGGGATTATATCTGTTTCCCCAACAGGCATAATAACAGGCCAATTTTCTGTTTGAAGAGGCGTATCAATCTCAATCAATTGCCCTTTCTGTGGCCTAATATCGACAGTCAAGTTGAGAGGTCTTAGTAACTCACCAATCCAAGCCCCACCGGCTAAAATTAACTTGTCAAAGTAATAAGTAGTAGATTTATCTTTAAGAATCCACTTGTTCTCTTCAAAAGAAATAGTAATAATTTTTGTTTTTATTAATTCGTTCATAGCATTAGTTACTTCTTTAAGTAACATCTGAACTAATTTGTCACCATCAATTTTAGCTCCCCCAGTTATGTAAAGAGCAGAATTGGTTGATGTAACTATGGGAATTAGTTGAGTAATTTCCTCTTTTGTGAGTAAGCTAATATCACCGATTTCTGGTGCCTCTATCTTTCTTTCTTCAGCTAATACCATTAATTTATTCAATAGTTTCTCATTTTTTTTATAAAGAATGGTTCCTGTTTTTTGATAAACGTTTTTGGTATCATTTGTTCGACTTAAATCCTCTATAAGTTGATTATAAAATTTAGCACCTTCTTTTGCTAAAAAATACCATTCTTTATTTCTTCGTTGAGATAACCATGGAGAGATGATGCCTGCAGAAGCGGAGGTTGCTTGACCAATTCCGTCATCGAAAAGAGTTATTTTTTTGTTTTCTTGGCTTAAATAGTAAGCAGCTGTTGCACCGACAATACCACCACCAATAATAGCAATTTTTTCAGTCATATGAATCTCCTTCACCGTTTTTTATCAGTATAAACTAAAAAAGGATTAACCACTAAACTTAGCTCTTAAAGATTAAGTGTTTTAGTGATAGTAATCCTTTTTGATTATTAATTTATTTCTATTTTTGCTCGCAGTTATCGTATTCGTAAGGTTCAACATGAACATCAATATCAAAAATATTAAATTTACGCTTTAAGTCAGTTTCAAGCTCATCCACAATATCATGACTCTCCTTAACGGTGAGGTGCGGGTCCATCCTGACTGTCACATCTAAAAAGACATTTGCACCTAAATTTCTAGCTCTTAAAACAGAAACCTCTTTGATTCCTTTAATTTTTAAAATTTCTAATTTATAAATAACTAAAGTATCTCGGTTAAAACCATCAGATAAAGAAAAAGCATTTTCTTTAAAAATATCAACTGCTGTTTTAAGAATTACAAAGGCAATAATAATAGCAGTCAAGGTATCTATCCATGGTAGATGTAAACTTGCTGCAAAAACGGCGACAGCAGTACCAAGACTTGTTAGCATATCACTAAAGTTATCTTTTGCAACAGCATTAAGTGAGCTACTATTGTACTTTTCTCCTAGTTTTTTATTATATAAGTAAACTAGATACATAACGACTGCAGATACAATTCCAACAACAGCAGCAATTGGTTCTGGTTGTTGAATATTTTTATTAATAACAGATTTAATAGCAGTAAATAAAACCTCACAACCTACGGCAAACATAATTAAAGAGGTCAACAGGCTAGCTACATTTTCTGCTTTCCAATGACCGTAGCGATGTTCATTGTCTGCAGGTTTTCTTGAAAGTTTTAAACCAATTAGAATAGCAACTGAGGCAATTGTATCTGTAAAATTATTGAGACCATCTGCAGATAAAGCTCTGGAGCCAGCATAACTCCCAACTACTAGTTTGAAAATAGCAAGAACTACGTAAGCTAAAATACTAATGATTGCTCCTTTTTCTGCTTGTTTTAACTCTGCACTTCTCTCTGACATAACAACCGACTCCCTTTTTAGTAACTGAAAGAAAGTATAACAGAGGAGACCCTATTTAGAAAAGGTGGAAAAAAAAAATTAAGCATTCCTAAAAATTTAAAGAGGTGAGGTTAGAACTTGACTTAGTTCCTTCCTCGACCTCTTTTTAGTTAGATGGATGAATTAACACGCCATTTATATTATTAACTGTGGATAAATCAATTCGTTCATTGTAGGTTTCTTCGGTTCCAATCGTTGAAAAATTCAAGTATAGATCCTCACCACTGTATACAAATTCAAAAAAATCAATATCTGTGAAGTTGCTTCTCTTAGTGTTGTTATAGATAACAATTAAAGACCCATTCTCAACATAAATAGGTGATGCTAGTACATCATTGGTAACAGTTATAATGGAAATTTTTCTTTTAGCCATATTGTATCACTCCTCGAAAATAGTTTAGCAAATCTTTTAAACTTAAACAACTTAAATGACAATAAAATGATGGAAAGGATTTGTTAAAATTCTAATTTTTCGATTTTATCAAATGCCTCTTTTAATAAAGATAATTCTTGAGTAGCCGCTAAGCGAACATAGTTATCACCGGAATGTCCAAATGCTCTTCCAGGAATTACTAAAACGTGTTGTTCTTCGAGTAATTTCATAGCAAAATCAATTGATGACATACCTGATTTTGAGATATTGATGAAGGCGTACATACTACCCTTAACAGGAGAGAGAGTCATAAAAGGAATAGAACTTACCCGTTTTTCAACATAGGCTAATCTTTCTTTAAAAATCTCCACTAGTTTAGGAGCTATTTCATCTTGATATTCCAAGGCGTAAATCCCAGCTCGTTGAGAAGGAGTAGGAGCAGAGAAGGTTAAATTTTCATTTAAAATAGTTGCGGCTGAGTTAATGTAATCAGGAGCAATCATGTAGCCAATACGCCAACCAGTCATAGCAAATTTCTTCGAAAAACTATTTAGGGTGATTGTGTTGTTGGGTGCGTACGTTGCAATAGGAGTAAATTTTTCTTCAAAACTAAACGCTTCGTAAACTTCGTCAGACAATATATATATATGGTGTTCAATAGCAATATCTGCAATTTTTTTTAATGTTTCTTTTGAAAAAACAGCTCCAGTTGGGTTATTTGGTGTGTTGATAATGATAGCTTTTGTCTTTGGTGTGATAGCTTTTTTTAAAATATCAATATCAATTTGAAAATCATCCTTTTCGTAGGTAGGAATAATAACAGGGATGCCACCCACTTCTTCAACTTGAGTTTTGTAAGGAGAAAAGAAAGGCTCGTGAATGATTACTTCATCCCCTTTATTAATGATAACTCTTAAAGCTAGGTAAATACCGTGCAAAGCTCCAACTGTTGCTCGAACTTGATTTTTTTCAAACGTTAGACCATAGTGTTTTTGGTAATAACTTAAAACTGCCTGAACGAAGTCGTCACTTCCATTAGGAGCTGTATAGTGAGTGTGGCCATTCTTAACATCAGAAAAAGCAGCCTCAATAATATTACTATCAGTGGTTAAGTCAGGATCACCATAAGATAAATCAAGTACGTTTTCTAGTTCGGTGGCCATATTACCAAACTCTAACAAGATATTTTTTTCTGGCTCTTGGTAAAACTGAGATAAATAAGTTGAATTCATGATTATCCTCCTTGAAAAATAAAAAATAGATGTTGTGTCAAAGATTATGAGACGTGTACTAACTAACATCTGTCATCATTATTTCTTCGATACAACATCTTTAGTTTAAAGTACTTTGCTTAAAAAGTCTTGTGTCCGAGCATTTTTCGGATGATTAAATAATTCTTCAGGTGAATCATCTTCTTGAATAACACCATCTGCCATAAAGATAACCCTATCAGCTACTTCTTTAGCAAATCCCATCTCATGTGTGACAACAACCATGGTCATACCATCTTTTGCTAAATCTTTCATAACAGTAAGTACTTCACCAACCATTTCAGGATCAAGGGCGGACGTAGGTTCATCAAAGAGCATCACGTCTGGGCTCATTGCCAAAGCTCTAGCAATGGCAACACGCTGTTGCTGACCGCCAGATAATTGGGAGGGAAAGCTATTTGCTTTGTCTTTTAACCCAACCCTTTCCAGGAGTTTCAAAGCCTTTACTTCAGCTACTTCAGGTGTTTCTTCTTTAACTTTAATAGGACTGATTGTTAAGTTTTCTAAAACTGATTTATGAGGAAATAAGTTGAAACTTTGAAAAACCATTCCCATTTTTTGACGAAGTTTATTGATATCTGTTTCTTTATCAACTAAGTTAACTCCCTCAAACTCAATGACACCACTTGATGGTTCTTCTAGAAGGTTTAAACATCTTAAAAAAGTACTTTTCCCACTACCAGAAGGGCCAATGACAACAACAACTTCACCTTGATTAATTGTTAAATCAATTCCTTTTAGTACTTCATTTTTATCGAAGCTTTTAGTTAATCCTTTAATATTAATCATTTAAACTCATTCTCCTTTCAGCGACACCTAAAATTCTAGATAATGTAAATGTTAAAACAAAATAAATTAGCGAAACAATCACGATTGGTAAGAAAGGTTTAAAGCTCGCTCCTTGAACAACGCCGCCTTGGAACATTAACTCGGAGACCCCGATGACTGACACTACAGAGGATTCTTTTATAACCGTTACAAACTCATTACCTAATGCCGGTAAAATATTTTTAATAGCTTGTGGCAAAACAATATGACGCATTGCTTGAGCCTGATTCATCCCAAGCGACCTTGCAGCTTCGGTTTGACCAACATCAACTGCTTTAATACCAGCACGGACAACTTCTGCTACGTAAGCTCCACTGTTTAAGGCTAGGGCTAAACAACTAGCAGTCAGAGCACTTAAATCCAGTCCAATGACATTAGAACCAAAGAATACTAGAAAAATTTGAACTAAGAGAGGTGTACCACGAACATATTCAATGTAGACAATGGCGATACCTTTTAACAATTTATTTTTAGATAATTTCATTAAAGCAAGAATAGCGCCTAAAATTGCACCAAAAAAGACCCCAATAAAGGCTAAAAATACAGTGTAAGCTGTCCCTTTAACGTAAAATGAACTGTATTTTTTAAAGAAGGATTCTTCTTCGAACATTAGTTTTGAGGCTTCTTTCTGATAGCCATCCATTAGTTTTTTTTCTTTTATTTCTTTAATTGATTTGTTAATAGCATCTGAAAATTCAGTAGAATTCTTTGGAATAGCTACCGCAGTATCTTTACTGCCATTTTTAAAGGTAACATTATCAGGGTAGGCTAATGCTTTATTTTGTAAAATATAAGCCTCAGCAACAGGACCTTCTATAACAGCACCTTCAATTTTTTTATTTTGTAGTTGAAGCATAATGTCTGGTAAACGTTGCAAGGAAACGGTATTAGCGAGTAGTTCATCATTTGATAATTCTTCTTGGGTTGATTGCTTTTGGGCACCAACTTTTTGACCTTTAAAATCTTCAATATTTTTATATTTTTCTTTATCTTCTTTCCGAATAATGACTTTTTGATCTACTGTCATGTACGGATCTGAAAAATCAACTTCTTTTAAACGTTCAGGAGTAGGGGACATTCCCGAAATAATCATGTCGATTTTGCCTGTTTTTAAAGCCCCCATTAAAGCATCAAAACCATATTCTTCGATTTTGAGTTTAACACCCATATCATCTGCAATTTTTTGAGCGATATCAATATCCATTCCAACTATTTTATCTTTACCGTCAACAGTTGCGTGGAATTCATAAGGTGCGTAGTCTGCAGATAATCCGACGGTTAAAACGCCTTTATCTTCAACCTTTTTTAAAGTAGGATCACTACTTTCTGCATGAACCACGTTAAAACTCATTAAACTAAACATAAACACCATTAATATGGCAAATCCTTGCTGCCATTTTTTTATCATATAAAGCACTCCTTTTTTATCAATGATTGAATTATACATAAAATAACTATAATATGCAATTAAAAATTGTATAATTGCATAAAAATATGATAAATATGAATAATTATGATATTATGTGGCTATCTTATGAATACGAGGAGGAAAAAGGAATGAAAGAAAAAATGATTGTTAGAGGTGCACCGCAAGAATATATATGCGAAGTTGGTGCTTGGGATAAATTAGAAACTCATTTAATAGAAAGAAGAATAACGAATGTTTTAATTCTTCACGGAGAAAAATCGTGGGAAATAGGAAATTCTTTTTTTCCCCAATTGAAACAGATAACGAGTCATTTTAAACATTATAAAAATGAATGTAGTTTTGAAAATATGTCTATATTTAACGACTATGTAAATGAAAATAAAATTGATGGAGTTATCGCAGTAGGAGGTGGGAAAGTACTAGATCTAGGTAAATTAGTCGCATATGAATGTCAAATTGATTGTATCTGCTTACCAACACTTGCTTCAACTTGTGCAGCGTTCACGCCTGTAAGTGTAATTTATAATAGGAGGGGAGAGATGATAGATATGAAGTTCTTCTCACGTAGTATTAGCTTGACCCTAATTGATCCCGAGGTAATACTTCACTCACCAAAAGAATATTTAATTGCTGGAATTGGTGATACCTTAGCTAAGTGGTACGAATCAGACCCGGTTATTTCCAAATTAAACAGTTGTTCTGTGGAAATATCAGTCGCTAAATTTGCAGCAAAACAATGTCAGGAAAATTTACTATCTTATGGGATAAAAGCCATTAATGATTTAGAAAATAATATTTTATCAGATGATTTTATAAAAATTGTAGAAACTAATATATTATTAGCGGGAATGGTTGGAGGATTTGGTGATAAGTACGGGCGAACTTCAGGTGCACATAGTATTCATGATGCCCTAACTTTTTTACCAGAAACACATAACTATTTACATGGTAATAAGGTTGCCTATGGTATTTTAGTCCAACTGGCAATTGAAGGAAAGTGGGAAGAGATTAAAAAATTAGTTGTATTTTATGAGGAAGTGGGCTTACCATACTCATTTAGTCAATTAGATATAAGTTTAAGTGACTTGGATATTATTGCAGAGATTTCTGCTAAAGATGAGTTGATACATTTGTTACCACAGTTTATTACAGAAAAAGTTATCAAAGACGCAATGGTAACTTTGAATTAATTACAGTAAGAATTATGGTAGATTATTATTTAGTCTGCTATAAATCTTGCTGAAAAAGAGATATAAAAGTGTTTAGTTATTTATTTGTAAACGTTGACAAATAAAAAAATATTTGTTATTCTTTTATTAATAGATTTGAACAGATATGTATGGATAGTAACATTAAGTTGGCTAAACCTAATTTTTCTAAAGATTCAGCTTTTTTGAGCTATTTTTAGAAAGATTGGGTTTTTCTTTTTTCATCAAAAGGGGGAAGTAAATTGATTATTCATAAGGTTCTTAATAATAATGTAGTTATCGTATTAGATGAATCCAATCAAGAACAAGTTGTGACAGGAAGAGGCTTAGCTTTTCAAAAAAAGGTTGGCGATAAGTTAGATAAAAATAAAATCACGCAAATATTTACACTTGCGTCTACTACCCCGTCATCAAAAGTTCAAGAACTACTTAAGGAAATTCCAATTGAGGTTATGGAAGTAGTAGATAAGATAATTACTTTAGCAAAAAGTCAGTTAGGAAAAGACTTAAATGATTCGATCTATCTACCTTTAATGGATCATATAACTAATGCAATCGAAAGAGAAAACCAAGGCATTGCAGTGAAAAATATTCTTTTATGGGATATAAAACGTTTTTTTCCAGAAGAGTATTTGTTAGGCAAAAAAGGGCTAGACTTAGTTAATGAAGAGTTAAATGTCAATTTATCAAAGGAAGAGGCTGGTTTCATAGCCCTTCATTTAATCAATTCCGAGATGAGTGACAAATTTGAAAATATATATGAACTAACAAACGTTATGAGCCAAATAATGAATATTGTAAAATATCATTTCAAAATGGAAATAGATGAACAATCTATTTATTTTGACCGTTTTAGGACTCATTTAAAATATTTTGCCTATCGCTTATTGAAACAAGAGATTTATGAATCTCAAGGAGAAGATGAGTTATATGAAATGGTGAAAGAGAAATATCCTAGTGAATATGCTTGTGTATTAAAAATATCTGAGTATTTGTTAAAGCAATATAGTTACAAAGTGAGCTCGGAAGAGAAATTATATTTAATGATTCATATAGCCAAGCTTGTTCAGGCAAATGACTCACAACAAAATTAGATTGAGTGTATGGGTGGTAACATTAAGTTGGCCAAACCTTCATTAATAAATTATTTTATGGAGGCGACACAGATGGGAAAATATAATGAATTGGCCCAAAAAATTGTAGAAAATGTTGGTGGAAAGGATAATATTAAAAGTTTAACACATTGTGTTACACGGTTACGATTTAAGTTAAGGGATGAATCTCTAGCAAAAGATGACCTATTGAAAAATATGGATGGCATTGTAACTGTTATGAAAAGTGGTGGACAATATCAAGTCGTGATAGGTAATCATGTTCCCCAAGTGTTTACGGATGTTTTGACTGTTGCGGGTATTTCTGATGATACGGTTTCGGATGAACCAGAGGAAAAAATGAAATTTTTTGATCGCATAATCGATATTATAAGCGGCTGTTTCCAACCGTTTCTTGGTGTTATGGCAGCAGCAGGAATGATTAAGGGATTAAATGCTTTATTAGTCTTTTTAAGTACGGTGATAACTGGTTTTAATTATTCAGCAGAGGGTGGAACTTATTTAATCTTAAATGCTATTGGAGATAGTGTGTTTTATTTTCTACCTATTATTGTTGGCTACACGTCAGCAAGAAAATTCAAATTACATCCAATGACGGGAATTGTAATAGGATCTGCGCTATGTTATCCAGCAATTCAGTTGTCAGCAATGTCCAACCTAGAACCAATTGGTCAATTTTTAGGTAGTGATTACTTCCATACTTTTATGGGAATTCCAATCTTAGCAAATAATTATGTCTCAACAGTTATTCCAGTTATTGCTGTTGTAGCAATAGGGGCGTATGTTCAAAGAATTGCGAAAAAATTTATACCTGAAATGATTTCCAATTTCTTTGTTCCTTTTGTTGTTCTATTAGTAGCGTTACCAATCGGCTTCCTAATTATTGGGCCTATTGTTAGTACATTGACAGCAATACTTAGTTCAGCTTTTATGGCGCTAAATGATTTTTCACCATTAGTATTTGGTGCAGTTGCTGGATTTTCATGGCAAGTATTAGTCATTTTTGGTTTGCATTGGAGTTTGATTCCAATTGCTATGATTAATTTAGCAGAATTGGGTGTGGATAATATATTACCAGCAATATTTGCTGCAAGTTTTGCTCAAACAGCAGTAGTTTTAGCGATGTATTTTAAATTAAAAGATCAAAAATTAAAAAATTTATGTATTCCTGCCGTTATTTCAGGTTTCTGTGGGGTAACAGAACCAGCAATTTACGGAATTACACTACCAAAGAAAAAACCTTTTATTTTTAGCTTGATAGGTGGAGGAGCTGCAGGAGCCTATGTAAGTGTTGTTGGTGCCCAGTATTACACAATGGGAGGTCTTGGGATTTTTGGTGTAGTTAATTTTATTGATACAAAAACAGGGAATGCAAGTGGTATGTTCCATTCATTCGTTGCTATTATTATTGCTTCAGCAGTAGGCTTTTTATTAACTTATTTCTTCTGGAAAGATGACACGGTTATAGAAAATAAAGTAGATAATCTAGATGCAAAAAAGATTTCTAAGGAAATGGTGACAAGCCCTATAAATGGTGACGTATTACCACTTAGTCAGGCTAAAGACCAAGCATTTGCAGAAGGCGTTATTGGAGAAGGTATCGTTATTGAACCGAGTAAGGGTGAGGTAGTAGCTCCATTTGACGGACGAGTTATGTTATTATTTCCATCAAAACATGCAATAGGCTTACTTTCGGATAATGGGTTAGAACTACTCATTCATATTGGATTAGATACAGTTCAGCTAGAGGGGAAAGGGTTTGAAAGTTTTGTTAATCAAGGAGATACAATAAAAAAAGGGCAAAAACTAGTCACTTTTGATATTGATTTAATTAAAGAAGCTGGATTTAGTACTCAAACACCTGTCGTTGTTACCAATAAACAAGATTATTTGGATATTATATCGAAAACCGGTAAAAGAAAAACCACTAAGGATGAGCTATTAACAGCAATTATTTAAAAAATTTAGTTAGAGAATGGGAGATAAGAACAATGGGATTTAGAAAAGATTTTTTATGGGGCGGCGCAACAGCTGCAAACCAATGTGAAGGTGGCTACGATAGAGATGGAAGGGGGCTAGCTAACGTTGATTTAGCACCAGTAGGCGAGGATAGATTTCCAGTTATTACCGGTGAAATGAAGATGTTTGATTTTGAGGAAGATCATTTCTATCCAGCTCAAAATGCGATAGATATGTATACTCATTTTAAAGAAGATATTGCATTGTTTGGTGAAATGGGCTTTAAAACATATCGATTATCAATTGCTTGGTCTCGTATTTTTCCAAAAGGTGACGAAGCAGAGCCAAATGAAGCGGGGTTGCAATTTTATGAAGATTTATTCAAAGAATGTCATAAATATGGAATCGAACCATTAGTAACAATTACTCACTTTGATTGCCCAATGCACCTTGTTGAAAAATACGGTGCGTGGAGAAGTCGTGAACTAGTCGGCTTTTATGAAAATCTATGTCGTGTTATTTTTAATCGCTACAAAGGGTTAGTAAAATACTGGTTAACTTTTAATGAGATAAATATGATTTTACACGCGCCGTTTATGGGGGCAGGTCTTTATTTTGAAGAAGGAGATAATAAGGAACAAATCAAATATCAAGCAGCTCATCATGAACTTTTAGCTAGTGCGATTGCCACTAAAATAGCTCACGAAGTAGATCCTGAAAATCAAGTGGGTTGTATGTTAGCAGCTGGGACGAATTACGCTTATACATGTAAACCAGAAGATGTATGGTCAGCTAAAAAAGCAGACAGAGAAAATTACTTTTTTATCGATGTTCAATCTCGTGGGGAATACCCAGCTTATGCCTTAAAAGAAATGGAACGAAATGACATTGAAATTCAGATGGAAGAAGGAGATAAGGAGCTTCTAAAAGCTCACACCGTAGATTTTATCTCATTTTCTTATTACTCTTCACGAGTTCAAACTACTGATCCTGAATTATTAGAAAAAACTGCTGGAAATATCTTTGCTTCAGTCAAAAATCCTTATCTTGAAGCAAGTGAGTGGGGCTGGCAAATAGATCCACTAGGTTTACGTGTGACAATGAACGATTTGTATGATCGTTACCAGAAACCATTGTTTATTGTAGAGAATGGATTAGGCGCAGTAGACACTCCTGATGCTAACGGTTATGTAGCTGACGACTATCGAATATCTTATCTAGCAGCTCATATTCAAGCAATGAAGGATGCAGTTGAGTTAGATGGTGTTGATTTATTAGGATATACCTCTTGGGGATGTATTGATCTAGTAAGTGCTGGTACAGGAGAAATGAAAAAACGCTATGGTTTTATTTATGTAGATCGTGATAATGAAGGAAATGGCACTTTAAAACGTTCTAAGAAAAAATCATTCGATTGGTATAAACAAGTTATTGCAACTAACGGAGAAGATTTGAGTAATAAGTAATAAGCAGTTCAAAAAGAGACTGGCGAATGATATGAACTAGTCTCTTTTTTCATGATAAAAATAAAAACGGTTTCAAAAAAAGGGGATAAAAAAATGAAAAAATCGATTAAATTATTAGGTTTTGCATCAGCAGCCTTATTATTATTTACAGGATGTTCTACTAAACAAAATGAGAGTGAAAAAAAGACAACGGCTTCAAATGAAGAGTTAACGTTGTATGTAGTTCGCCATGGAAAAACCATGTTAAATACAACTGATAGAGTTCAAGGATGGTCAGACGCATTTTTAACAAAAGAAGGAGAAGAAGTAGTTTCAGCCGCAGGAAAAGGTCTAGCTAGTGTTGATTTTCAAGATGCCTATAGTAGTGACAGTGGGAGAGCAGTTCAAACAGCTAACTTGATTTTAAAAGAAAATACAACTAGTTCGGCTTTAGAAGTTCAAACTAATTCTGGTCTAAGAGAATTTAACTTTGGAACATATGAAGGTGATTTAAATCAAACGATGTGGGGAGATATTGCAAACAAACAGGGAGTTACGACAGAGGAATTTATGAAAACAATGACACCTGAATCATTTGCAAATAGTGTAGCTGAGTTGGATAAAGAGAAAAATAAAGAAGGTAAAAATTGGCCAGCTGAAGATTATAAAACAATAACGACTAGATTAACAAAATCAATTGACGAGATAGTGAAAAAAGAAAAAGCTAAAAAGGGTTCTGGAAATGTGTTAGTAGTATCCCATGGGTTGAGTATCTCAGCTTTACTAGATACCTTGTTTGATGACTTTAAAACACCGGCAGGAGGTTTAAAAAATGCTAGTGTGTCCATTATTAAAGTTAAAGATGGTAAATACACTCTTGAAAGTATCAATGACACATCTTATATAGAAAAGGGAAAATAACGAATGTAAAAAAAGATACATCGTTTGCTTAGTTAAAATAAATATATTGTAAAAAGATTGAGACAGAAATTTTTGTCTCAATCTTTTTGTTTTGTTAACATCTTATAAATTAGTTCAAATCCAAAAGATTAAAAAAAGATTAAAAAAAGATTGCTTTATTCTAATCTTTGGGATAAGATAACAATTATAATTAAAAAGGAGGAACGTTTCATGAAATATAAAAAGATGATAGGATCTCTTATTTTAGCTAGTAGTGTGTTGCTTTTTGTCGGCTGCTCTAGTGAATCTAAGCCTAAAGAAGGAACAAAAAAGAAAGAAGTTTCGACGACTCAGGTAGCTAAATTTGGTATTCCCCAAGAGATTGCATCAATCGATCCTGCGAAGGCGACTGATAAAGTGAGTTTTGGCGTTATGAATCAAATTTATGAAGGTTTCTACCGAATGGATGAAAAAAATAGTCCGCAACCTGCCGGAGCAAAAGAGTTAGCTAAAGTTAGTGATGATGGGTTAACCTATACATTAAAATTAAGAGAAGAATCTAACTGGAGTAATGGAGATCCTGTTTTAGCAAAAGACTATGTTTATGCATGGCAACGAATCATAAATCCCAAAACAGCATCGGAGTACGCGTACTTAATTGAAAATGTTAAGAATGCAAAAGCAATTATGGCTGGAGATAAGAAACCAGAAGAACTAGGAATTGAAGCCGTTAATGATTATGAAGTAAGGATTACATTAGATAATGCCATTCCTTATTTTGATTCTCTTCTAGCTTTTCCAAGTTTCTTTCCTTTGAATCAAAAATCAGTAGAAGAATTTGGTAAAGATGCTTTTGATACAAATGAGAAAGTTGTTTATAATGGACCATTCACTTTAGCAGAGTTTGATGGTCCAGGTTCAGATATTGAATGGAAATACTTAAAAAATAAAGATTACTGGGATAAGGATGCTGTAAAAATCGATGAAGTTCAAGCAACTGTTATAAAAGAAGCGTCAACAGCATTAAACTTATATGAAGATGGTCAGCTAGATGATGTTATTGTGACGGGGGAGTTAGCTAAACAATACAAAGAGGATCCTAATTTTATTGGAGAAAAAGATGGTCGTGTCGTTTATCTTGATACAAATAAGAAGAGCAAGCAAGTTGCTTTTGATAATTTAAACTTAAGAAAAGCACTCTTTTATTCGATTGACAATCAAGCCGTTGTAGATACTGTTTTAGGAGATGGTTCTGAAGCAGTTAATGGGATTGTACCCAAACAACTAGCACTTAGTCCAGAAACGAAAAAAGATTTTGTTGATGAATCTGGTCAATATAAAACTTATGATAAAAAGAAAGCAAAAGAATATTTAGAGAAAGCCAAAAAAGAGTTGAAGACAGATGAGATTAGCTTTGATATTTTGACAGATGATAATGATTCAACTAAAAAGTTAGCTGAGTATCTACAAGGTTCATTCAAAGATGAGCTAGGAATAAAAACAACCGTGACACCTGTAACTAAGCCTATCCGCCTTGAAAGAACTGATAATGGAGATTTTGACATGGTTGTTACTGCATGGGGAGCAGATTATACGGACGTAAGTTCATTCTTAGATTTATTTGTTACAGGAAATAGCTATAATCGAGGTGAATACTCAAATAAAAGCTATGACAAATTAATTGACGAAGCAAGAACTGAAAATGCAACAGATGAAAAAGCTCGTTGGCAAAATTATTTAGACGCTGAAAAAATCCTTTTAGAGGAAGACGCTGCTGTAGTACCAGTCTATCAAGTGGTAGAGGGACACTTAAGAAACCCTAATTTAACCGGCTATATCTCTCATAGTGCTGGAGCATCATATGAGTATAAATATCTAGAAATGAAAAAATGATTAAAAAAATGAGTTGACGATGTGAAAAACATTTGATATTATCACTAATAACAAATAAATAAATAGTCTGATTTTTAAATGTATTGAAAAGGAAAGTACTTATTAAGGAAACTTTTAGAGAGTCTCGGTTGGTGAAAAGAGATAGTGGAGAGAATGAGGAAAATGGCCTTTGAACAGATAGGTTGACTAGTTAAGCCTATACAGGGGTGCCTGTTATCGCACAAAGGTATGTTAGTACTGGATAAGCAGGCACTTTTGACGAAAAGGTGGTCGCAAAGAAAAGAATCTTTGCCCTTTATAGGGGTGAAGATTCTTTTTTTTTATTCTTTTTAATATTTTTTCAACAGATTATAAAAGGAGAAATAAAAATGAAAAAGAAATTATTATTGGGTAGTATTTTGGTGCTGGGACTTGTATTAAGTGCTTGTGGTGGAGGGAACTCAGTAGAAAAAAGTAAGGCTTCTGCAAGTAATAAAGAAAATATAGAGCAAAAAATAACTATTAGTACCCCTACACCTATTTCAACACTTGATACAACGCAAACAACAGATAAAAATACATTTACGACCGTTCAACATTTATTTGAGGGATTAACTCGTTTTGATGATGAGACGAAGCCTATCCCAGGTCTTGCAGAAGCAATTGATCTCAGTGAAGATGGTAAAAAGTATACATTTAAGTTAAAAGAAAATGCTAAATGGAGTAATGGGGATAAAATTGTGGCACAAGATTTTGAATACGCTTGGAAACGATTGTTAGACCCAAAAACTCAAGGACCTAATGCTTATTTACTTGATAATGTTGTAAATGGATTAGCTGTTAGAACTGGGAATAAAAGTGTGGATGAAGTAGGATTTAAAGCAGTTTCTGATATTGAATTTAAAGTGGAACTTGAACACCCTCAACCATCATTCTTGGCAGTTCTTGCCATTGGTTGGTTATCCCCACAGCAAGAAGAATTTGTTAATAAACTTGGGGATAAGTATGGAACTAATAGTGAATCCCTTCTTTACAGTGGCCCTTTTGTACTGACTAATTGGGATGGAACGAGTGACACATGGACTTTAGCAAAAAATGAAGCATATTATGATGAAAAAGCAGTCAAATTAAAAGAGATAGAGGTCCAAACATTAAAAGAAGAAAATACAGGAATTAATTTGTTTGAAAGTGAGGAGCTGGATTTAGTTAGAATCAGTGGTCAAAATGTTTCGCAATATAAAAACCTTCCTGGTTATGTCACTTTTTCTGATGTGTCTAATAGTTTTTTAGATTTTAATCAAAAAAAGGGAACACCTCTAGCAAATCTTAATTTAAGAAAAGCTATTTCTTTAGCCATTGATAAAAAATCTTTAACAGAAAATGTCTTAGCGGATGGCTCAAAACCGTTAAATGGATTAGTTCCTGCTAATTTATATCAAAATGCTGAAACCAAAGAAGATTACCGTAAATATGCAGGCGAATTTGCGACATATAATTTAGAAGAAGCTCGTAAAAATTTTGAAAAAGCAAAAAAAGAAATTGGAAAACCAATTGAAATAAACTTTTTAGCAGCAGATACGGACCAAGGAAAGAAAGTTTCTGAGTATATCCAAAGTGAGTTAGAAAAAAATCTAAAGGGACTAAAAATATCAGTGAACTTACAACCATCAAATAACTTAAATCAATCGAGGCAAGATAAAGATTACGAATTATCTTTATCAGGTTGGATAGCAGGTAGTAGTGAGTTAGATTCATATTTTAATCTTTATGCAAATGATTCTTCATATAATTATGGTAGTTTTAACAATGAAACGTATACTAAATTAGTAACAGATGCTAAAACAGTGAATGCTAATAAACCAGATAAACAATTTACTGATTATAAACAAGCAGAAGATATCTTATTAAATCAAGAAGCAGCTCAAGTTCCCATTTACCAAAGTGCTTCAAACTATCTAGTTAACCCCAAAATTAGTCAAGTGGAATACCCACTTTATGGTGGTTATTTCTTTTTAAGAAATGCTGAAGTAACAGAATAATAGGAGGAAAGAATGAAAAATAAATTATTAGAGCGGTTTATAACGTATGCTAAATTAAATACACGCTCAGATGCTAGTAGCAAGAGTATCCCTACCACAAAGGGTCAGGAAGTATTTGCGAATATATTAAAGTCAGAATTAGAAAAAATTGGCTTGTCATCTATCTTTTACAATAAAAAAAATGGATTTCTAACAGCTTGCTTACCTAAGAATACGGATGGTTATTTAGCGGTTGGTTTGATAGCCCACTTAGATACGGCTGATTTTAATGCGGAAAATATCACACCTAAAATCCATGAGAATTATAATGGGGAAGATGTGTTATTAAATATAGAAAAAAATTATGTAATGAAAACGAGCGAATTTCCAAATCTTAAGGAATACATTGGACAAACTTTAATTACCACAGATGGAACGACTCTTTTAGGAGCAGATGATAAAGCGGGAATTGTTGAAATACTAGGTGCATTAGATTATTTTATAGAGAATATTGAAGAGAAACATGGGGATATTTGGGTAGCATTTGGACCAGATGAAGAAATTGGACAAGGAGCAGACCGTTTTGATGCTAAAGAATTTCCGGTGGAATTTGCTTATACGATTGATAGTGGTCGGATCGGACATTTTGAGTATGAAACATTTAATGCGGCACAAGCAACCATTAAAATTGATGGAACCAGTGTTCACCCAGGCACTGCTTACGGTATGATGGTTAACGCTATTAAAATAGGAAATTTAATTGATCAATTATTGCCCCAAGAAGAAGTACCAGAAAAAACAAGAAATAGAGAAGGATTCTATTTACTTCATGATTTCAAAGGAACGATTGATCAAGCTGAGATGACCTACATTATTAGAGATCATGATAAACATAAATTTGAAACAAGAAAAGAAAAGCTAACTCAAATTGTAGATAAAGTAAATGCTGATTTAGGTCAGAAACGAGTTTCCATAACCTTAAAAGATCAATACTATAATATGGGAGACATTATTGAAAATGATAGCCAATCTGTTGACATAGCAATTAGAGCAATGGAAAAATTAGAAATAAACCCGATTATTACTCCTTTTAGAGGAGGTACAGATGGATCAAAAATATCATATATGGGAATACCAACTCCGAATATTTTTACAGGAGGAGAGAATTTCCACGGTCAATATGAATTTATTACCCTTGAAGCAATGGAAGTCGCAACTAAGACAATTATCGAAATCGTGAAAGAAAGTAAAAAGTAAGTTTTTAAAACTTTGACTATCATTTTAAAATATCTTACACTTTAGTTAGGGAAGGGAAAGTTCATGACGATTTAAACTTAGGAGGAAACAGCAATGGTAAAAATATTAAGTGGTAAAAAAGCAATTATTACAGGTGCTGGATCAGGAATAGGAAGAGCAACTGCAGTTAAATTAGCAACAGAAGGTGCTTCTGTGGGATTGCTAGATATTAATCCTGAAAGTTTAATAGAGTTATCGGAAGAACTAACTCAAATTGGCGTTAAAAATTATTATGAAGTAACGGATGTGTCTAAAGAGCAAGAATTATTAAACGCTATCCAAACCTTGGCTCAAAAGCTAAATGGAGTAGATATATTAATTGTTAATGCAGGGATTAACGGCACGTGGACACCAATCGAAAATCTATCTAATTCAGATTGGAATAGAACAATTCAAACCAATTTGACGAGTACATTTGTTTCTGTAAAAACCGTTATACCTTATATGAAGGAAACAGGTGGTAAAATAGTTATAACGAGCTCAATTAATGGGAATCGAATTTACAACAACTTTGGTGCGAGTGCTTATAGTACATCAAAAGCTGGACAAGTTGCTTTTATGAAGATGGCGGCATTAGAACTTGCAAGATATAACATTCGTGTGAATGCCGTTTGTCCTGGAGCAATAGATACTAAAATTAATGACAGCACAACGATTACTAAAGAAACGGAAGAAGTTTCAATCAAAGTAGAATTTCCTGAAGGTTCTCGCCCACTTTTAGATGAGTCTGGTAAACCAGAACAAGTGGCTAATGTAATTTGTTTCTTATCTTCAGATGATTCTGCCAATGTGACAGGAACTGAGATGTATGTTGATGGAGCTGAGTCTTTATTGTAGTAGGATTAAAAAGTCAAGTTAGAAAAAAGCTTAAAAATTATTTATTTAATTTTTAAGCTTTTTTAATTGGTTCTAGTTTGTGAATATAGATACTAAAAAGGTTGAAATCATAAAATAAATATTGTAAACTTTGTTTAGTTGTTCATATAATCACAATAAAGGAGAATAGCAATGAAAAATAAAATGTTAAAAACTGTAGCTACAAGTTTAACGGTTATGTTTCTTTTAGCAGGGTGTGCAAGTAGTAAAGACTCTACTAAAAAAGAGGGAACTAAAAAAACAGAAAGTTCAAGCTCAGAAGTTACTACAGGAGCTTCTGAAAAAGGCTACACTGATCCTAAGGAAATGAAGGATCAGTACGATATTGTTATTGTCGGAGCTGGTGGAGCAGGTATGGCTGCGGCGATTGAAGCAAAAGATGAAGGTAAGAATCCAGTTATTTTAGAAAAAATGCCTGTTGCAGGTGGGAATACACTAAAATCTTCAAGTGGAATGAATGCCTCAGAAACAAAAGTTCAAAAAGAACAAGGCATTAAAGATAGTAATGATAAGTTTTATGAGGAAACACTTAAAGGTGGACATGGAACTAATGATAAAGAATTGTTACGTTATTATGTTGATAACTCTGCTGGAGCTATTGATTGGTTAGACGATATGGGAATCAAATTAAACAATTTAACCATTACAGGTGGAATGAGTGAAAAAAGAACTCATCGTCCAGAAGATGGCTCAGCTGTTGGGGGCTATTTAGTTGATGGGTTACTGCGAAATGTTTACGAAAAACAAATTCCGATTTTCGTTAATGCTGATGTAACAGAAATTACTGAAAAAGATAATGCTATTACGGGCGTAAAAGTAAAAGTTGATAAAAAAGAAAAAGAGATTAAAAGTAATGCAGTTGTTGTTACAACAGGTGGTTATGGTGCAAATCCAGAGATGTTAGAAAAAGAAAAACCTGAATTAAAAGGTTATGTAACGACTAACTCTGAAGGTAGTACTGGTGATGGTATTAAAATGATTGAAAAATTAGGTGGACAAACAGTTGATATGGATCAAATTCAAATTCACCCAACGGTTCAACAAGATAAAGGAATTTTGATCGGTGAAGCTGTACGTGGTGAAGGTGGAATATTAGTTTCTCAAGCAGGTAAACGTTTCGTTAATGAAATGGATACTCGTGATAACGTATCTGCTGCTGAGAATAAACTAAAGGAGAAATCATCTTACTTAATCTTTGATGCAGGTGTCAAAGAGCGAGTTAAAGCGATTGATTTCTATGAGAAACAAGGATTTGTTAAAAAATCAGAATCAATAGAAGGATTAGCTAAAGAAATAGATATGGATCCAAAAACATTAAATGACACTGTAGCAACATGGAACAAAGCAGTAGCCGATAAAAAGGATTCAGAATTTAATCGTGAAACTGGAATGGACCATGGCCTAGCACAATCAGATTTTTATGCGATTAAAATCGCTCCAGGCATCCATTATACAATGGGTGGCGTTAAGATTAATGATAAGACAGAAGTTTTAGATAAAGAGGGTAAAGCAATAACAGGACTGTATGCATCTGGTGAATTAACAGGTGGCTTGCACGGTGAAAATCGTATTGGTGGTAACTCAGTAGGAGATATTATTGTATTTGGTCGCCAATCTGGTAAGCAAGCAGCAGCATTCGTCAAATAATGAGATAATAAGAGGTTGCGATGAAAGTATAGACACTTTTGGTTGCAACTTCTTTTTTATGATATCTAGAAAGAAGGAATATGTATGAAGAAACGTGAACATTTACTCGTTTGTTTAATGGAAGAGTGTGCGGAGGTTCAACAGGCAGTTGCTAAAGGCTTACGATTTGGTTTGGATGATCATCATCCAGATTATTCAGAAATAACCAATGAAGCTGAGATACTGACAGAATTTTATCAATTAGTAACTGTAATGGAATTATTGCAAGAGGAAGGTTCGATTGAACGATTAACTAATGAAGAAATTGCAAAGATAAAAGAAAATAAACGAGCAAAACTAAATAAATACATGAAATACTCGCGAGAAGAGCGTCATTTAATAGAGGATTGATAATCCTAAATAAAATGATTATGTATTTTTATTAATCTTTGATACACTATAAATACAGTAGTTTTAGTGTGTTTATAGGAGGATCCTAATGAAGCGTATTGATAGGGTGTATCAATATATAAAAGAAGAGACAAAAAATTTAGAAGTAGATCAATTAAGTAATGGTTCTGGTGTAACAACTAATCAAGTTGCTGAATACTTTGAGATTCAACGAAGTAATGCTAGTAAGGATTTAAACAGCTTGGTTCGAGAAGGTTTAATAGACAAACTAGATGGAAGACCAGTTCGCTATGTGTGTAAATCAGTATTTAGACATAAACCATTGTCGAAGTATGTAGAAAGTTACCGAGAAGCAGAAGCGCCAACGATAAAGGCTAATAAAAAAGAAATACTATTTAGTTCTGAAGATATTTTTAAACGTGTAGTAGGCGCTTATGGAAGCATGAAAAATGCGACAGAACAAGCTAAAGCAGCTATTTTATACCCACCCAAAGGATTAAATTCGTTAATTATTGGCCCGACAGGATCAGGAAAAACATTTTTTGCTCATACAATGTTTCAATTTGCAAAAGAAAACCAAGTGATTGAAAAAAATAAAGAAATGATTGTCTTTAATTGTGCAGATTATGCAAGTAATCCAGAATTATTGATGAGCCATTTGTTTGGACATATAAAAGGAGCTTTCACAGGAGCAGATCAAGAAAAAGAAGGTTTGATTAGTTTAGCTAATGGTAGTTTTTTATTTTTAGATGAAATTCATCGATTACCTCCAGAAGGACAGGAAATGGTTTTTTATTTTATGGATAATGGTACTTTCGCTAAATTAGGGGAGACGCAAAAAAATCAAAGCTCAAGTGTTCGAATTATCTGTGCAACAACAGAAGACCCATCGTCTGCTCTTTTAAATACCTTCGTTAGAAGAATTCCAATTACTATCCAGTTGCCTAATTTTAAAGATCGTACAGCTAAAGAAAAGATTGATTTAGTTAAATTAATGATGACAATGGAAGCAAAAAGAATTCAACGAAAAATTGTATTGAGTGAAGATGTAGTAAAGGCGTTAATAGGGAGTGTCTCGTATGGTAATGTCGGACAGTTAAAATCAAATGTCCAATTGGTGACAGCTCAATCTTTTTTAAAACATATGGAACAAGATGAAATCCAAATAACAATTGAGGAATTAAATGAGAGCATAATAGAAGGATTGCTTACGCTTTCTCATGATCGGAAAAGTTTGGCGGAATTGACCCCACTTTTAATCCCCCAATTAATTATCTCGCCTAACGAGCCACTAGATATGTTTGAGGAGGATTCTTATGAATTACCTTACAACTTATATGAAATTATTGGCGATAAAGCAGCGGTTTTAAAAGAAGATGGCTTAACGCAAGATGCTATCAATCATTTTATTTCGACAGACATTAATGTCCATTTGAAATCATTTTACCGAAATCATGGTTTTACCTTTGATACAGAAAGTAAATTGACAGAAATTATTGATCAGCGAATTATTAATACAACAAGAAGAATATATGAATATGCTAGATCAGCTTTAAATTATGATTTTCAAACGAATTTTCTTTACGCAATGGGGCTTCATATCAGTTCTTTTTTAAATCGTCTCCAAAATAAGTCGGAACGCTTTAATCAAGACAATGAAAATATTAAGAATATGGTCGCTCACTATCCAGAAGAAATGGAGGTAGCTAAAGTATTCAAGAAAATTATCGAAGAAGATTATCCTGTAGAGGTACCTTTATCAGAAGTTCATTACTTAACCGTTTTACTAGTATCTTTAAGGGAAAATAAAGAAGATGGTCGAATTGGAATAGTTGTAGCAGCCCATGGAAATTCGACAGCTACCAGTATGGTTCAGGTGGTTACCCAGCTATTAAAAGTGGATAATTTGAGAGCCGTGGATATGCCATTAGAAATGAAACCAAAAGATGCGTTTGAAAAAATTGTAGAAGAGGTTGTATCCGTTAACGAAGGAAGCGGAGTTATGCTTTTAGTGGATATGGGCTCACTAGGTACTTTTTCAGATGAGTTAAAAATGCAAACAGGAATTGAAATTAAAGTGGTGGATATGGTTACAACTTCAATTGTTTTGGAAGCAGCAAGAAAATCAAGTTTACTAGATACGACACTTGAAGATTTGTTTGATTCTTTATCACATTTTCATGGGTACACAATGACAGAGACACAAGAAGAGGAAGCAGGCAAAATCAGATCTCATAAAGAAGAAGCGATTGTAGCAATTTGTGCATCAGGTAAAGGAACTGCTCAGCGAATGAAAGAGTTGATTGATCACTATTTGTTGGCAAGATTTGATACAGAAATAGCCGTTTTTCCAATATCGATTGTTGAATTAAATCAAGAAATTAAGCAAATCCAAAAAGAGTATGAAATTATTGCTTCTACAGGTATCAAAGATCCTAAAATTAATGTGCCGTTTATTTCAATGGATACACTGTTTTCAGAGAAAGGAACAAGTGTATTGGAAGAGGTTTTAACTAATCGATATGAGGAAAATACAGAAGAACTGACAATGAATAAAGCTCAAAAGATTTGCCATGATTATATAAATGAAAGTTTTACCTTTATTAACTCAGATAAATTGTTACCACCAATTTGGCATTTTGCACATAAAATATGTGAGGTAGAGTTAATTGAAGATGATCCAGGTTTTTACATAAATTTATGCATGCACACGGCAGGAGCTATTGAAAGAGAGCTCAGAAATGATACATTGACAACGACAAATGAAGAGTTGGTTGAAATGAAGGAAACTTTGATGTACCAAAGATTATCACCAATATTCGATGAGATTAATGGTATGTTACAGCTCTCTTTTTCAGATAGTGAAATTTATTTTATTTGCCAAATTATAAAAAACGAAAAATTAAAACAATAATAAATGTTTTAAAATACAGTAAAAATACACTTATAATTGAAATATAGTGTATTTTTACTGTATTTTTGATTAGTGTATCTTCTAAGAGTGACATTAGAAGATTGATTTGACTACTTTTTAAAAAATTTACAAAAGAAAATAAAGTTGGCATGCTATTTGCATATATAGTTATGTATGATAGGAATACTCTGTTTGATACGTTTGTATCATTTTAATAGCCATCTAAGTGAGGGGGATTTTAATGGCCATAGATATTCGGTTAGTACGCATTGATGATCGTTTAATTCATGGTCAAGTAGCAACAGCGTGGTCTAAGCAAATGGAAATTGATCGGATTCTAGTTATCAGTGATGAAGCTGCCGAGAATCCAATCAGAAAGCTTTTATTAAAACAAGCAGCACCTAATGGTATTAGGGTAAACGTCATTAGCGTAGCGCGCATGATTGATGTTTATCAAAGTGACATTTTACAATTTGAAAAAATAGCACTTCTGTTTACATCTCCTCAAGATGTTGAGGTTTTAGTTAGGAAAGGAATGAAGATTTCTTCTATTAACGTTGGCGGAATGAGTTTTTCAAATGGTAAAAAAATGCTAACAAATTTTATTTCAGTAAATGAAAAAGATATATCATCTTTTATCTATTTATCAAAAGAAGGTATTGAACTTGAAATTAGAAAGGTTCCGGCTGACCACAAACAAAACTTAGTTGAATTATTAAAAAAGCAGAACTTCATATAGAAATAAAGTGCGTGGAGATAAAGCCATTGCCTTTATAGATAAAAAATTAAAAGTAGGAGGTAGAAGAATGGTAGGAATTATCCTAGCAAGTCATGGTGAATTTGCATCAGGGATTTTACAGTCTGGATCAATGATTTTTGGAGAGCAAGAAAATGTAGCAGCAGTTACTTTAATGCCTTCAGAAGGACCAGAAGATGTTAAGAAAAAAATGCAAGATGCAGTTGCAAGCTTTGACAATCAAGATGAAGTGTTATTCTTAGTTGATTTATGGGGTGGAACACCTTTTAATCAAGCAAGTAGCTTACTGGAAGAGCATAAAGAAAATTGGGCTATTGTAGCAGGCATGAGTTTACCAATGGTTATTGAAGCTTATGCTTCACGTTTTTCAATGGAAAGTGCCCATGAAATTGCAACCCATATTATTGGAACTGCTAAAGAAGGGGTAAAAGTTAAACCTGAAGAATTAGAACCAGAAGTAGAAGGAGCAGCAACAGCAGAAAAATCTGAATCAGTTGCTGGAAAACCAGGTAAGTTAGATTATGTTTTAGCAAGAATTGATACTAGATTGTTACACGGTCAAGTTGCTACTGTTTGGACAAAAACAACTGGACCAACACGTATCATTGTTGTGTCTGATGTAGTCGCTCAAGACGATTTACGTAAGAAACTAATTCAACAAGCAGCTCCACCAGGTGTAAAAGCTCATGTTGTACCAATCGATCAAATGATTAAAATATCACAGGATGATCAACATTTCGGTGGACAAAAGGCCTTATTATTATTTGAAACACCACAAGATGTATTAAGAGCAGTAGAAGGTGGCGTACCAATTGAAACAGTTAACGTTGGTTCTATGGCGCACTCACCAGGAAAAGTACAACCAAATAAAGTATTAGCATTTAATCAAGATGATATTAATACATTTAATGAGTTGAAATCAGTCGGAGTTAAATTTGATGTACGTAAAGTACCAAGTGATTCAAAAGGTAATATGGAAGAAATTATAAAAAAAGCACAAGAAGAAATTAACAAACAAAAATAATTTATTATTAAGAAAACGGAGGATTAATAATCATGGACTTAAATATTATTCAAATGATATTAGTCATTTTAGTTGCATTTTTAGCTGGTGTCGAAGGCATTTTAGATGAATTTCATTTCCATCAGCCAGTTATTGCATGTACACTAATTGGACTAGTGACAGGACAACTTGTTCCTTGCCTTATTTTAGGTGGTACATTGCAATTATTAGCACTTGGTTGGGCAAATATTGGAGCAGCAGTGGCACCCGATGCTGCATTAGCTTCAGTAGCGTCTGCAATTATTTTAGTTTTAGGTGGTCAAGGAAAAGCGGGAGTAGATTCAGCCATTGCTTTAGCTATTCCTTTGGCAGTAGCAGGCCTTTTATTAACAATTTTATGTCGTACAATTGCAACAGCGTTCGTACACTTTATGGATGCTGCAGCTAAAGAAGGGGACTTCAAAAAAATTGAGTTTTGGCATATTATGGCTATTTGTTTACAAGGAGTTCGTATTGCCATTCCAGCTGCTTTAATTTTAGCGATTGGTGAAGGTCCAGTACGTGGCTTATTAGAAGCTATGCCAGAATGGTTAACAAAAGGGTTAGCAATTGGTGGTGGAATGGTAGTAGCTGTTGGGTTTGCCATGGTTATTAACATGATGGCAACAAAAGAAGTGTGGCCATTCTTTGCTCTAGGTTTTGTTATTGCAACAGTTTCAGAAATTACACTTATCGGTCTAGGTGCCATTGGTACATCTCTAGCACTTATCTACTTAGCCCTATCTAAACAAGGTGGCGGCTCAGGAGGTAACGGGGGATCAAATACTGGTGATCCTGTCGGCGATATCATCGATAACTATTAAAAAGGAGGCGGAAAAAAATGACAGAACAACAAAGAATTGAATTAACTAAAAATGATCGTAAATCTGTTTTCTGGCGTTCAACATTCTTACAAGGATCTTGGAACTATGAACGTATGCAAAACGGTGGTTGGGCATTTTCAATGATCCCAGCAATCAAAAAATTATATACAACTAAAGAAGATCGTGCAGCCGCTCTTGAGCGTCATTTAGAGTTTTTTAATACACATCCCTACGTAGCTTCTCCTATTTTAGGAGTAACATTAGCTCTTGAAGAAGAACGTGCTAATGGAGCACCTGTAGATGATGCAGCGATTCAAGGGGTTAAGGTTGGTATGATGGGACCTTTAGCAGGTATCGGTGACCCAGTTTTCTGGTTTACAGTTAAACCTATTTTAGGTGCATTAGCAGCTACTTTAGCAATCAGTGGAAATATATTAGGACCAATCATTTATTTTATTGGTTGGAACTTAATTCGTATGGGATTCATGTGGTACACACAAGAGTTTGGATATAAAGCTGGATCTAAAATTACAGAGGATTTATCAGGTGGGATTTTACAAGACATTACAAAAGGTGCCTCAATTCTCGGGATGTTTATTCTAGGTTCTCTCGTTAATAGATGGGTGTCAATCAACTTTACACCAATTGTTTCCAAAGTTAAATTAGATGATGGTGCATTTATTGACTGGAAAAATTTACCAAAAGGAATCGAAGGAGTCAAAACAGCTCTAGAACAACAAGCAAATGGGCTTGCTTTAGATCAGTATAAAATAACAACATTACAAGATAACTTAGACAGTTTGATTACTGGTTTAGTAGGATTACTATTAACTCTATTTTGTATGTGGTTACTTAAGAAAAAAGTATCTCCAATTGTTATTATTTTAGGACTATTTGTTTCAGGGATTGCACTACATTTGATTGGCTTAATGTAATCAATTAGTTTGTAATAAGTTAGAAAAGCTGGGATGGAACTAGAGTTGGTTCTATCCTAGTTTTTTGATTAGTTAAAAACTGTTATAATATACTTGAATATGACAAGGTTGAAAAGAAATGGAGCTGACAAACGAATGGTTCAATCAATAAATACAAAAGTTGATGTAATAGAAAAAGCTACCTCTTTTATAGGTGCAGCTGAGTATGGAAAAATTATGGTTGGTGATAAAGGCTTTGAATTTTATAATGAACGAGATGCTAAAAAATTTGTTCAAATCCCTTGGGAAGAGGTCGATATAGTGATAACTTCTGTTATTTTTAAAGGAAAATGGATACCAAGATTTGCTATTAAAACAAAACATAACGGTACATTTACTTTCTCGACTAAAGATCCTAAAAAGGTGTTGCGTGGGATTCGTGTTTATATTGATCCGAATCGAATTGTGAAGTCGCTAAGTTTTTTTGAAGTGATAAAAAAAAGTGTCAAAAATATTTTCTTAAAAAAATCTAAATAAAAAGAGTATTCTTCTGATTATGAGAAGGATATTCTTTTTATTAGTTTATAATGAGAATTTAGAAAAAATTTATAAGATAAAAGAAAAATTTATCCTTCCTTTTAAGCTAATGTAATTTTTATGTTGCAATTGTATTAGAAATGATATATTCTTATCATTATATTTTAATTATATTCTAATAATAATGAATTGCAAATTTAAGGGGGATTTTTGATGAAAAAAAAGAAGATGTTATATGTTGGTCTGCTGTCAACAGTTGTTTTGTCTTTAGTAGCATGCGGTGGAGATAAGAGCAAGGAAGCAACAAAGGGCAATGGAAGTTCTGATGGTAAAGAAGTATTGGCAAAAACACAAGAACTTTCTGTTAATGTTCAACAAGAGATGCCATCTGCTGATTTATCACTCAATACTGATGTTATTGGATCGGTCGCATTAAATAATGTTTATGAAGGTATTTATCGTTTAGATAAAGATCAAAAACCACAACCAGCTGGTGCGACTGAAAAAGCTGAAATTAGCGAAGATGGTTTAGTTTATAAAGTAAAATTACGTGAAGATGCTAAGTGGTCAGATGGTAAACCTGTAACGGCTAAGGACTATGTGTATGGATGGCAAAGAACAGTTGACCCTAAAACAGCTTCTGAATATGCTTACTTACATGAACCTGTAAAAAATGCTGCAGATATTACAGCAGGTAAAAAAGACAAAAAAGAATTGGGTATTAAAGCAGTTAGTGATTATGAATTGGAGATTACATTGGATAAAGCAACTCCGTATTTTGAATACCTATTAGCATTCACAACATACATGCCTCAAAGAGAAGATATTGTTGAGAAATATGGTAAAGAGTACACTACTAAAAGTGATAAAGTCGTTTACAATGGACCATTCGTTTTAGCCGATTTTGATGGTCCTGGTAGTGATACTGAATGGTCATATGAAAAAAATAAAGAGTATTGGGATAAAGAGACTGTCAAGCTAGATAAAATTAACGTTAGTGTGGTAAAAGAAGCTTCGACTAGTTTGAATCTTTTTGAAAGTGGAAAAGCAGAAGATGTTATCTTAACTGGCGAATTGGCTCAACAAAAAGCTGACGACCCTCAATTCGTTAGTGAGAAAAAGGCATCATCTAGATATTTAGAATTAAATCAAATCGATGAAAAATCAGATTTTAAAAATGCTGATTTAAGAAAAGCAATTTCATATGCAATTGACCGTGATGCTTTAGCTAATCAAATATTAGCAGATGGTTCTATTGCCTCAAATGGATTAGTTCCAAAAGATGTTGCTCAAAGTCCAAAAGATAAAAATGATTTTACGAAAGATGCGGGAAGTAAAATTGAATACGATAGTAAAAAAGCGAAAGAGCATTGGAAAAAAGCTAAAAAAGAATTAGGCAAAGATAAAATTGAAGTTGATTTGTTGGCTTCTGATACTGACTCTACCAAAAAAGCAATTGAATTTTTAAAAGGGTCTCTAGAGGAAGAATTACCAGGATTAAAAGTTAATTTAAGTCCAGTACCATTTAGTGTACGTCTAGACCGCTCAAACAAAGGAGACTTTAGTATGGTATACAGTGGTTGGATTGCTGATTATCCAGATCCAAGTAGTTTCCTTGATTTATTCGAAACAGGTAACTCATATAATAGAGGTCACTATACTAATCCAGAATACGATAAACTAATTAAATCAGCAGGAACAACAAATGTTAATGATCCTGAAAAACGTTGGGAAGATATGATTAAAGCAGAACAAATCATTACAGAAGATGTAGGGGTGGTGCCGGTTATTCAAGAAGCGGAAGCTCATTTACGTTCTGACAAAGTAAAAGGTGTAGTAGCACATCCAGCAGGAGCAATGTTCGATTACAAATGGGCATATAAAGTAGACTAACTGTACAATCTGCTAATACCTATTTTAAATCTAAGAGTTAAGATATTAAAACAGTAAGGGATAAGAGTTGTCTTTAAGGAGAAACATAAAAAAATCCTATAACTTGGGTTATAGGGTTTTTTTAAATCTTACCTTAAGCTATTAATGCTAGAAATATACTGGTAGCCAATAATAACAAGCCAACAGCAAACCAATATATCGGTTTTTTGTTAAAGATATTGGAGAGTGGGATATATTCTTTTGGTTCACTATTTTTTCTTAAATAGACTAGATGTTTCATGTTTTTTTGAAATAAATCAAAAAATCCAGAAGATAAAACGAGAATAAAGCCACCTATAATAAGGAAGAAAAGAGCAAACATAAAAAAATTATCAGATAAATATGCTAATGTTATTTCTTTTTTTGTAATCCATGTTATTAAAGGGATAATAATGATTAACCCTAAAAGGTTAGTAACTATTTTTTTCTTAGTTGTCATAACAACATTCCTTACCTATTTGATAAACTTACTCTAATTCATTTATTAATCGATGTCAAAATATTTTAAAGGGGGAAAAATAAATGAAGAATTTTGCTAAATATTTTCTTAAGCGTGTGATGTTCATGCTAATTACATTGTGGTTGATTTCTACAATCACATTTTTCTTAATGAAATTACTACCTGGTTCGCCATATGCAAACCAAGAAAAATTATCACCAGAACAAATTGAAATTCTAAATGAACAAGCGGGATTAGATAAACCGGTTATTCAACAATATGGTATTTATATGGGAAATTTAGTAAAGGGTGATTTTGGAACATCTTTCCAATTTAAAAATCAACCTGTTTCTAAATTGTTAAAAGAAAGAATTGGACCATCAGTTCAATTAGGAGTTCAGGCTATTATTTTTGGAACAATTGTGGGAATTATTTTAGGCGCAATAGCAGCTATGAAACAAAATACATGGGTTGATACCATTGCCACATTAGTCGCCATACTGGGCAGATCAATTCCTAACTTTGTGTTTGCAGTTCTCTTGCAATACTTTTTTGCGATAAAACTAGGTATCTTACCTATTGCAAAGTGGGATCAGGGATTTGCCTCAACCATTTTACCAACTTTAGCGCTTGCGATGTCACCGCTAGCTGATTCTGCGCGATTTATTAGAACAGAGATGGTTGAAGTTCTAAGTAGTGATTATATCGAATTAGCAAGGGCAAAAGGATTGAGTAGAACTCAAGTTGTTTTTCGTCATGGATTAAGGAACAGCTTAATACCCTTGATTACATTACTTGGGCCATTAGCAGTTGCTTTAATGACAGGATCTTTAGTAGTGGAAAATATATTTGCGATACCTGGTATTGGAGAACAATTTGTAAAATCAATTATGACTAATGATTATCCGACTATTATGGCTGTTACCATCATGTTTTCAGCAATGTTGGTTGTTGTTATCCTAATTGTTGATTTATTATACGGTATTGTAGATCCAAGAATTCGAGTTTCAGGAGGTGGCAAGGAATAATGGAAAAAATAGATATTAATAATATTTCAAAAGATAAGTTCAGACCTATTTCAATTGAAGGGAACTTAGACCGTGAAAAAATAAGTACGCCATCACTTAACTTTATTCAAGATTCTTGGCGAAGGTTGAAAAAAAATAAAGGAGCAGTTATTTCTTTAATACTGTTAGGCATTATTACTCTTTTAGCATTTGGATCAATTTGGGTATCGCCTCATGATCCAACGAAGCAAAATCCCAAGTACATTAACTTACCACCAAAAATACCAGGCTTAAGTATTGATGGTTTTAACGGAACATCTATTGTAGGAGGAAACCGAGTAGATAAGTACGAGCAAGCTAAAGTACCAGAAGATGTCCACTTCTACTTAGGAACAGATGGTTTAGGTCGAGATGAACTATCTCGTTTATTAATGGGAACAAGAATGTCCTTAATTATAGCTTTTGTAGCAGCTTTTCTTGATTTAACCTTTGGAGTTATATATGGAATGATTTCGGCTATGAAAGGTGGAAAGACGGATAATATCATGCAACGGATTTTAGAAATTCTATCTGGAGTTCCGAATTTAGTTGTCATGATTTTGATGTTAACAGTCTTTAAACCAGGAATGATGTCGATTATTTTAGCAATGATCGTAACAGGTTGGATCACAATGGCAAGGATTGTACGGGCACAAACGCTAAAAATTAAGGACCAAGAATATGTATTGGCTGCAACAACTCTAGGCGAATCAAACGCTAAAATAGCTATGAAGCATGTTCTACCCAATATTTCAGGAGTTATTATCGTTCAAATGATGTTTAGTATTCCTTCTGCGATATTCTTTGAAGCTTTCTTAAGCTTTATCGGTTTGGGATTAACACCTCCAACCGCATCTCTTGGAACTTTGTTGAATGAGGGATACAAAACATTTAGGTTTTTACCTCACTTAATGTGGGCTCCAGCGATTACATTATCTGTTATTATGGTTTGTTTTAATCTACTAGCAGATGGATTACGTGATGCTTTTGATCCGAAAATGAATGATTAGGATGGTGATGAAAAATGGAAAAAGTATTAGAAATAAAAGATCTAAATATTTCTTTTGATACGTTTGCTGGTAAAGTTCACGCCATTCGTGGGGTTAACTTTGATTTACATAAAGGTGAAACATTAGCAATTGTAGGAGAATCAGGTTCAGGTAAATCAGTAACAACGAGAACAATAATGCGACTATTAGCCAATAATGCCAATATCGATGAGGGGAAAATTCTCTTTAAAGGAGACGATCTTGTTCATAAGACTGAAAAAGAAATGCAATCGATTAGAGGGAAAGACATTGCAATGATTTTCCAAGACCCAATGACATCTCTTGATCCAACTATGAACATCGGAAATCAAGTAGCAGAGTCATTGAGAAAACATCGAAAGATTTCAAAAAAGGAATCCTTAGAGAGAGCTTTAGATTTACTAGAGCTTGTTGGAATTCCTAATGCCAAGAAAAGACTTAAAAACTATCCGCATCAATTTTCTGGAGGTCAACGTCAAAGAATTGTTATTGCTATCGCTTTGATCTGCTATCCCGAAGTTCTTATTGCAGATGAACCAACGACTGCGCTAGATGTCACCATTCAAGCACAAATTATTGAGTTAATGAAGGATATCCAAAAGAAAATTCAAACTTCTATTATTTTTATCACTCATGATTTAGGCGTAGTTGCAAACGTTGCTGATAGAGTTGCAGTTATGTATGGTGGTCGGATTATTGAAATTGGAACATCAGATGAAATTTTTTATAATCCACAACATCCCTACACGTGGGGATTGCTTAGTTCAATGCCAACCTTAGATACAGGTCAAGAAAAATTATATGCTATCCCAGGATCTCCACCGGACTTACTGGACCCACCAAAAGGGGATGCTTTTCATCCTCGTAATGAGTTTGCAATGCAAATCGACACAGAAGAAGTTCCACCATTTTTTGACGTTTCATCAACTCACAAAGCAGCTACTTGGTTATTAGCGCCAAATGCACCAAAAGTCATACCACCAGCAGAAATTGTTCGTAGGCGAGAAAAATATAAGACACGCTTTGGTGCCTAGAAAAGGGGGAAACGTAAATGGTAGAAGTAAAGGATAAAAAAATGTTACTAGATGTAAGAGAATTAAAACAGCATTTCAATGTTGGGCGAGAAGATGAAGTGAAAGCTGTAGATGGAATTACTTTCTCTATTTATGAAGGAGAAACATTTGGTTTGGTAGGAGAGTCCGGTTGTGGTAAATCAACTACAGGTAGAAGTATTATTCGTTTATATAATCCCACAAGTGGAGAAATCTATTTTAATGGAGAAGATATATCCCAAATTAAAGGTCGAAAGAGTTTAAATCAATTTAGACGTGACGTTCAAATGATTTATCAAGATCCGTACGCCTCATTAAATCCAAGAATGAAAGTAAAAGATATTATTGCTGAAGGTATAGATGTTCATGGGTTGGCTAAAAATGAGGAAGAGCGAACAAATCGGGTAAATGACTTACTTAAAACAGTAGGGCTTGATCCTAGTCATGGAACGCGTTATCCTCATGAATTTTCTGGTGGACAAAGGCAGAGGATTGGAATTGCAAGAGCCTTAGCTGTAGAGCCTAAGTTTATTATATGCGATGAACCAATTTCAGCATTAGATGTATCAATCCAAGCTCAAGTTGTAAATTTATTGCAAGAGTTACAAGAACAACAAAAATTAACCTATCTTTTTATTGCACATGATTTATCCATGGTAAAATATATTAGCGACCGTATAGGTGTTATGTACTATGGCCGCCTTGTTGAAGTTGGATCAGCGGAAGAAATTTATAAATATGGGTTGCATCCTTATACAGAGAGTTTATTATCAGCAATTCCACTACCGGATCCCGACTATGAAAGAAATAGACAACGAATTACTTACAAGGCAAAAGAAGAAGATGATAAAGTACGCTCTTTGCGAGAAGTTTCTCCAGAGCATTTTGTATACTGTAGTGAAGAAGAAGTAGCTCTTTATAAAAGAAAGCTTTTGGAAAAGAAAGAACAGTAGAACTCCCCCTTCTACTGTTTTTTATAAATAAAAATCCTGAAACGTTTAGTCGTTTCAGGATTTTTTTTGTTAGATAGGTGCTTTTATTCTTTTTTCGTAAGCCTCTAGCCATTTTTGCGTAACTGGTTCAATGACAGTAGTGTGATTGTCTCCCATATTTGCCATAAAAATAGTAGGTTCTATTTCGTGGGTGGCAACAGAAAAAGTGAACTCAACATTTGTTGCAACTCCCCAGTATCCTTCTTTGTTCATAGCAATCAAAGAAAAAGCCCCAGCTTTGCCATATCGCTTAGTTAGCTTATCATGGAAAGGGTAAACTGTTTGATCACAAGCTTCTTGAGGAGATAAGCCTTCACCCATTTTACGAACAATTTCATATGACAAGATACCCTTCATTAAATCTTCTCCAAGACCTGTCGCAGAGGCACCTCCAATCTCACTATCCACATAAAATCCTGAGCCAGAAAGTGGAGAATCGCCAACTCTTCCTGGTTGTTTCATAAAAAGACCGGAACTAGATGTTCCTACTGCCATGCTTCCTTTTGAATCCAAAGTAACGACACCGACAGTATCATGACCATCATAAGGACTTATATTTCTTTTTTTTATTGTTTCTAATCGTTTTTCAAAAATTTTTTTAGCACGATCGGTTAACATGTTTTTTACTTCAAAACCTTCTTCTGTGGCATAAGTTTTAGCACCTTCACCGATTAAAAAACTGTTAAATTTTTCATGGCTTAACTTTTTAGCAACGGAGATAGGGTTTTTTATGTTTGTGATTCCTGCAACTGCCCCAATTTGAAATGTATCTCCGTTCATAAAGGCAGCATCCATTTCTAAGATTCCTTGGGCATTAGGAAGTCCACCGTATCCTACTGATTTATAAAAAGGATAGTCTTCGACTAGTTTAATAGTTGCTTCCAAGGCATCACTGGCAGTTTGTTCTGCCTTTAATTTATTTGTTGCTTCTATAACGCCATCATGAGCCATTCGCCAAGTTGCTATGGTTCCGTAATTCATTCAAACCTCTCCTTAAACTCTATGTTATTTGATAGGTATATACTTACTTACCAAGCTCAGCTAATAAATAAGTATAGATTTCTAAATTTTTTAATAAGTCTTCACGAGTCATATACTCATTTTTATTGTGAGCGATTCCTTTTTGACCAGGAAATGAGGGGCCAAAAGCAATAATGTTAGGCATTGAGCGAGCGTAAGTTGCGCCTGTTGTCGTTACAGGAGTTCCATCTAGACCAGTAACTCGCTCATAAACAGTGGTCATTGACTTTATCATGGGATGATTTTTATCAAAATATGTCGAAGGAAGCTCTCTTATTACGTTAATAGTTGAAAAAGGCGGTAGTGAATTTTTAAGCCCATCTAAAATAGCTCCCTTTTGGATAGAGACAGGATAACGAATAGAGAGAACTAATTTAATTTTATTATTTGTTATTAAAAAATCCGAGGGAGTGATAGATAGATAGCCAGATTCATCGTCATAAAAATTAATGTTTAATCCACTGCCATCGTGTTTGTTATGTAGGCTATCAGTTAACCAATTTAAGTAAGAATTAAATTGGCCTAAAACCAGTTTTTTATCAACCATTTCTTTTGCAAATAATGTAATGACATTCTCTCCTAAGTCAGGAGCGTTACTAGGTGCCCGTTTACCATTGATTTGATAATTCTTATTATCAAGTGTAATATTTAATAAATCAGGAATTGAGCTACGGTCGAAATTCCCCTCAAATTTAGTAAGAGGTTCTAGGGATTTATCTTCTATGGATGTTTCAATTTCCAAGGATATGATCCCGCGTTCCCCGTAAACAGCAGGGTATTTACAATCAGGTGTATAACCGTAAATAGGGGGTACTTCTTTTTCTAAATAAAGTGGAATATCTTTAGAACCACTCTCTTCATCGGTACCAAAAATAATACGAATTGTTTTTTCAAAAGGATAATTGATATTTTTTAGAGCTGCTAGCGCAAAAAGATTTGCTATGATAGGTCCTTTATTATCTAACACACCGCGACCGTAATAGGTTCCGTCATCAAGGGTTAAATCAAATGGTGGGTAATCCCATCCAGTTCCTTCAGGAACCACGTCAAGATGCCCAAAAACACCGATATATTCTTCATTGTTTTCACCGAATTGAGCATATCCCATAGCGTTGTTAACAATATTGGTTTCAAGCCCAAGCTCAGCTGCTAAAGCCATAGTTTCTTCCAGTGCTTTTTTTGGTCCTTGCCCAAAAGGAGCATTTTTGAAAGAATTTGATTTAACACTATTAATTTTCATAATTCGAGTTAATCCATCAATAAAAGGATTCTTTATTTTCTCTAGTTGCTGATCGATTGCTGAAAAAGACATTATCATCACTCCTATAGACAGAGTATATACTAGAGACGTTTATTTTTGAAATATTTAAATAGAAAAGATGAAATTATTTAAAAAATCACAGAAATTCATTAATAGGCCTTTTTTTACCAGTTTTTTCCTAAGGTTAAGAAAAGTTTGATAAGGCAGGTTTTTTAAAAAAGAGATATAGTATGAACATAATAAATTATATTAATAAGAAACGACAAGATAAAGAGGGAAATCAAGGGGGCAATACGATGAAAAAAATAGGTTATGTATATGCATCGAGTGAAGAAAGTTACGTAAAGGCTCAAATAGAAGGGTTAAAAGCCTTCAAAATTGAAACTGTTTCAGTTGAAAAAGAAGAATTAGAAGGCGTTAGTCAAAGTGATACAGTATTAAAAGAAGTAACTGAAAGTTTAGAATCTGGGGATGAACTTGTTGTCTACGAGCTACGTTGCTTAGGAAAATCAATTATTCAACTAGCTGACTTCTTAAGTGATTTAAAAGAACGAAACATTCAATTAGTTGTAGTAAAAAAAGGCGCTGCTTATAGTGATATTAAAGATGCACCTTATGTAGAAATGATTTTGAAAATTGCTGAAATGGAGAAAACAATTATTCGTGAAAGAACCACGAAAGGTCTACAAGAAGCTCGTCGTAAAGGTCGTGTGGGCGGACGTCCAAAGATTTCAGAAGAAACTATCGAACAAATTAGACATCTATATAATAATAATAGATATACATTGCGTCAAATAGCTGAAGAATGTGATATTTCATTAGGAACAGCTTATAAATACGTTCAAGAAAGATAAATAAAAAGTGAGGTCAAAGAAAGATTAAAAATTCTTTGACTTCACTTTTTTATTTTAATTGATCAAATTCGTTGAAATATTTAGTATAACTCAAATAGGTTGCAATCATAGTTGCAAAACCTGTCGTTGAAATAAGCATGAACATGACAACAATTTGATAACGAATAGCTGTTGTAGGATCAATACCTGCAAACATTAAACCACTCATCATACCAGGTAAACTTACTAAACCAACAGTTTTTGTACTATCAATACTAGGAGACATAGCCACTTTTATACTTTCTCTAATAATAGGGAGTGTAGCTTGCTTTTTATTTGCTCCCAAGGCAAGTTTTTCTTGAATTTGCTGTTTCTGATCAGTAAACTTTGAGTCCATCGTACGATAACCAACACCAATAGCTGTCATAGCATTGCTTGCAATCATTCCAGTTATAGGAACAATCTGAGAAGGTGTCCACTTAAGAGTGCCTGATAAAAATAAAACGCTTAAGGAAACGAATGTTCCAGTACCAATAGCAACAAGTGAAATACGAAAAGAATGATCTAAATGTTTCGCACGTTTTCCCGCGTTGTAAGAAGCGTTAAAAATAATGAACAACACCATAGCAAAAGTAACAAGGCTGTTATCGAGTTTGAAAATAGTACTTAAGACATAACCAATAATAAATAATTGTATTACAGCACGAATTGCCGCAATAAAGATATCTTTTCCTAAACCTAACTTTTCTTTGTAGGCAATAATAAGAGCTATCATGACCAATGAACTAGCAAATAGTAGAGATGCATTTGAAATGTTTAAACTATTCATGATTATTCTCCTTAATAGTAACGTTTCCTTCATTTACAATAAGCCGTTTTGATGAGGCTAAAAACTCATCTTGATTATGGGTAATCCATAATATTGTCACATTTTCATTCTTATTTAAATTTTGGATAATATCGTGAATAATACGACTGTTTTCGGGATCTAAGGCACTAGTTACTTCATCAAGTAAAAGTACTTTGGGCTGAAATAGTAAATTTCTAACAAAAGCGATGCGCTGTTTTTCGCCACCAGATAAGGAATCAATTGGCTTTTCTAAGTAGTCAGCCGTCAGTTTGACTTGTTTTAGCAGAGAGATTGCTCTTTTTGTATCAAAAGGTAAACTTCTAATATAATAGGGAAAAACCAAATTATCTTTAACTGTTTTTCCAAATAAAACAGGGTTTTGGAAAAAATAAGACACATCTTTTCGATAATCAGTTGTTTCATAATCTTCAAGTCTCTTTTGCTTAAAAAGAATCTCTCCCTCAGATTTTGGTAGCATATTTCCAATTAATTTAAGCAGTGTACTTTTCCCACTGCCAGAAGGACCACTAATTGTTATTAAATCACCTGAATTAACATCAAAGGAAATATTTTTTAATATTGTTTGTTTGTTAACTATAAAAGATAAATTAGTTATTTCTATAATCGATTGACTCATGTTCCCACTCCTTTATTTCGTTATTATTTTAGCATGTAACGTTTTTTTAATTAAACCTTAAGACTTAAATGATAGTGATTTTCATCATCAATAAACTAGTTACTTAAAGTATATTTAAATAGAGTTATAAGCAAGGAATCGATAGATTATGATTTATGACATTGTTGAAATAGAAGATATTTCCTTATTAATTAATCTATATAGAGAGTTAATTGAAGTGATAAACCACCTAGGAAATTTCTTTTTTTAAGAATAAATAGGACTATACTTTTTTGAGGGTATACTAGTAGTGAAAATCGAAGATGAAATCGTTGGATTTGGAATTATACAAATCAAAGAGGTGTTACTATATCTAGTTTTAAAACAACATGCATTTTATTATTGCTTAGACTTGATTGTTACAAATGAACAGTGAGGGAAAGGTATAGGGAGATAATTGTTAAGTAATATAAAAGAATGAATGTATAAAAGAGAAGCCAAATATGTTGGACTAAGTGTACTAAGTAAAAATAAAAAGGCACACAGAGTATATCAATCGAGTGGGTTTTCAGAAAAAATAACAACGCTTTATAAAAAAATAGGTAAAAATTAGGGATTTAGTCATGAAATTGTTGAAAGTATGGTGCTGATAGAGTAGGATATCAAAGAAGGATTAAATAGAATTAAGTGAGGGATACCCATGCAAACAAAAAATGAGCGCCCCATTGTAATAGGTGTAACAGGTGGTTCAGGAAGTGGAAAAACAAGTGTAAGCCGTGCTATATTAAGAGCGTTACCGAATCATTCAATTATGTTGTTTGAGCAAGATTCTTACTATAAAGATCAAAGTCATTTATCATTTGAAGAAAGGTTAAATACCAATTACGACCACCCACTGGCATTTGACACAGATTTATTGATTGATCACTTGAAGACTTTAATGAATTATGAGGCAATTGATAAACCGGTGTATGACTATGAGGCTCACACGAGAAGTGCTGAAGTCGTACATCAAGAACCTAGGGAAGTTATTATTCTTGAGGGAATATTGATTTTAGAAGACGAAAGACTAAGAGACTTAATGGATATCAAAGTTTATGTTGATACAGAGGATGATATCCGAATCATCAGACGGATCAAACGTGACATGGAAGATAGGGGACGTTCTCTAGATTCAGTGATTGAGCAATATTTAAGTGTGGTTAAACCAATGCATCATCAATTTATAGAACCTACTAAAAAATACGCTGATATTATTGTGCCTGAAGGTGGTGAAAATCAAGTAGCCATTGATTTACTAACGACAAAGGTCAGAAGTATTTTAGAATAATAAAATAATAGGAGGAATTACAATGAATCAATTTCCACAATTAAATTTAGAACAAAGTAAAGTAAGTGCAGTAATTAAAACAAATAGAGGTAATATTACAATTGCCCTTTTCCCAGAGCAAGCGCCTAGAACAGTAAAAAACTTTATCGAATTAAGTAAAAAAGGCTACTATGATGGTATTATCTTCCATAGAGTCATTCCGGATTTTATGATTCAGGGTGGAGATCCAACTGGAACAGGTATGGGTGGAGAAAGTATTTACGGAGCAAAATTTGAAGATGAATTTTCGCAAGATTTATTTAACCTTAGAGGAGCACTTTCAATGGCTAATGCCGGACCTAACACTAATGGAAGTCAATTCTTTATTGTTCAAAATAAAAATGTTCCAGCGAATATGCTAGGACAACTTGAAGGCGCAGGATTTCCAGAAGAAGTGATAGAAGCTTATAAAAATGGTGGAACACCTTGGTTAGACAATAGACATACTGTATTTGGACATGTAATAGAAGGAATGGATGTTGTAGATGAAATGGGATCTGTTCAAAGAGACTCTCAAGACCGACCGTTATATGATATTACAATAGATGGAATTGAAATAAACGAATAGTTATTTAAGGTTAAGAGAATCCATTTCTCTTAACCTTTTTTTATGTTAAACTATTCATAATTTGATACTAAGGAGTTGCTGATATGGAATATAAAATAGGAATGGTTATCAACGGTAAGGTAACCGGGATACAACCGTATGGAGCTTTTGTGTCATTGGATGCTAAGCATCAAGGGTTGATTCATGTTTCAGAAGTAAAGCATGGCTTTATAAAAAATATATCTGAAGAGTTAGAAATTGGACAAGAGGTAACTGTGAAAGTGATTGATATCGATGAATATACTAAAAAAATTAGTTTGTCATTACGCGTTTTACAAGAGTCACCGCCAGTAGTATATAGAAAGAAAAAATACTTTACAAATAAAAATAAGAAAATAGGATTTGCTAGTATTGAAGAATGTTTAGATAAATGGACTCAAGAGGCCTTGAATGAAATATTGGAAAAGAACTGATTTATTTCTGAAAATATGTTATACTTCTTTTTGTTAAATAAATTAAGAACTAAACCAATCAAACTTACGAGGTGGAATATGTTGGCACAAGCAAAAGTAGCTGGAACAGTTATTCTTAATCAAGAAAATGGACATAAAAAGTTTTTAGTTAAGAATGAACAGGATCATGTTGAGTTTGTTATGACAGAAGTTGATGCAAATTATACAAGTTTGGCTTGTATTTTAAATGAAATCAGAGATGGAGTTCATTTAAATACCAATGATATGGACTTAGTTGAGTTGACTAATATTAATATTGGCAACGATAAGATGCCACTTTTTGTTTTTAGTTTAGATGAAGGAAAAAATAACTTAGATTCAAAAGAGGGACAGTTTACTTGGGAAGACCCGTCAACATTAAGAAAGGTTTTACAGAAATTCCAAATAAGTGGAGTACCTTACCTTAGTTAAAAAAAGGGTTGACTTAACATTTTATATTTGATATTATATAAAAGTTGATTGAAACGTTTTTGTAATAAACGTTACGAGAAATAAAAAAAAAATGTTGTTGACATATTTATAGAGACATGTTATTCTATATAAGTTGTTACGACGACAAAATGA
>CBCPLQ010000015.1:0-54827 GCA_965119435.1 uncultured Vagococcus sp.
TAAGTTTATTATTATTTTAGTATCCTTTTGCTGATGTTCGATTAAACCCGATTTCATTTGTTGCCCCAGTGATTGCTTGAAGTTCTACTTCAATACTTCCATCTTCACGTAAGCTACCATCAAATCCACCAGCAATCACATCCACATAATCTAATTGACCTATTAATTTATCCATTGGTGGAAGAACGATAACTTCATTCGCATTTCCTCCAGTAACAACAGCATCTGCTAATGGATCTGCATCTGCTAATGATTGACTCGCTCCATCACGACCTGCATATTCATCCGTTACAATAACTGTTTTAATATCTTTTTGTTCAATTTTTTTACAGTTCATAATAAGGTCTGTATCAGGATTACCAAATCCCTCTTGAGTGATAACAACACCGTCTAATCCGAGATATTCAGACAATTTGGCTGAAAAATCACTTGATCTAATTTTATCTGCTAAGTAAACTGTTTCATTTGTAATAATAACGCCCATAAAGTTAATATCTTTACCGTGACGTGCGTAAAGGTCTTGAATCACAGGATTATTTAAATGATGATACGTTGTATTTTTGTCACAGGCTGATACACAGTTTCCACTTAATACAGCCCCATCCATTACTTCTGTTGGGTAAAGAATAGTTGGAATAATGTGTTTTGCATCTGCTCCATATACATAAGTATCATGAAGTAGTCCTTGTGTTTGTAACATGTAAACATAACCTACTTTTGGTAGATCTGGATATTGTTCGATTTGTTTTAATAAAGGAAGAGTTTCATAAGTTGTCACTTCATCAGGTTCAACTGTTTCTCCTAATTTCCCTAAATAGCTTGCCACTTTAAGACCTGCAAAACGAGCAGCTTCTTCATAAATATGTGGATCTAATTTCTCTGTAGGTTCGATTACTAAACAAATATTATTTAATGTTGAAAATGGTGTTTGCTCTGCCCCAGGTCCAGACATGTCAACAATACCTTCTTGGAATCCAACGATTTTGCCGACTGTCATCACAGCACAACCTTTTAAAACGTGGGTTCTACCTTCTCCAACAACATCCATTTTTCCAATAACACCTGGAAAAATTTCTGCTTTTGAATCAATTTTACATCTTGGTTCAATGACATCTTTAACAGGGGTAATTCTTGTTTTGTCTCCTGGTGCAGCTATTTCAATCGTACAATTTCCAATACGATCATCTTCTAATACAAGATCGATAATTGCTTTTTCATCAATGTAAAGAGTATGATTTTCTATCTTATTCTCATTACCTTTAATTACCTTTTCAATCTTGATGTTTCCCAGTTCTAACTTCATTCTCTCACCTCTATAGTATTTATTTGTCTCAAACTGCTATTTAGAAACACACTTCCTTTCATACCTTTTATTTTCAGCCATAACTATGGCGGATTAAACAAATTAAGACATTGGGATTCGAACAAGTGTATCTTTTATTAAGTAATAATCAACAAAAGCAAAATCTTCTAACACTTGCTCTGTCCAGTTTGGACGCATTTTATTCTTCATAAACTTATGATAAACCTCTAAGGCTTGATCAATATAATCCAAACTATCCATATCAATTGACTCACCTTTTTGATTGGTTAAAACGATTGATTTATAGTAGGTTTCATTAGGCTTGATACTCCCACTAAGCGGATGAGTCAAAAGAAGCATCTTTTCTTCTATAATTAACCTTTTTACTTCCTGTAAAACTTCCCCATATTCAATCTGTTCATATTTAACGGGAATTCCTTCAACCCTTTCTTTTACTTTCGGATTATTCGTCATCAGTAGCATTTTAATTCCCTCCAAAAAAAATAGTCAGACAAACAAAACAACTTATTGGGCATAACCATCTGGTAAAAATGCACAACAAGCCACCTTGTTTCTCTGACTGTTTTGACTATTAAATTATTTCCTTGAACGATCATGTTCTTTTTAGAAGGTTGTCATGTAAAACGTGTCATCATCTTTCTCACCCTTTCTTTTGTAAACGTTTCCTCTTAACAAGTTCATATTATCACAATCGTTTTAGATAACAATCTTTATTAAAAATATCTTTCCGTTTTCTTAATCAAAAAACAGAATATGATTTAAAAGACTTATTTATTATTAGTTTAAATACATATTTAGTTATTGTAAAACCTATTTAAACAATCTTTAGACGAAAAAAAGAGCAAGATTATTATAATCTTACTCCTCTGTAGGTCAAAAATAATTTTCATCTACTTTTAATTTATAACTCTTTTTCTCACAATACTAAACTTTCCCCCACTAAAAGAACTTTACCTATTCCTTCAGGTAACATCTGAACAAATTCATAAGGATCTTGTTTAATCACAGGAAACGTATTGTAATGGATTGGAACATTTTTTTTAGCGTTAATGACTCGACTTGCTTTGACTGCATCTTTTATGCCCATCGTAAAATTATCTCCAATCGGTAAAAAAGCAACATCAATATCAAAGTCTTCACTTAGAATAGACAAATCACTAAAATAAGCTGTATCTCCCGCATGATAAAGCGTTTTTCCGTCAACTTCTAAAATAAATCCAGCTGGTTCTCCCATATAAAGCATGTCTCTACCTAGTTCATAACCTGAGCTGTGTTGAGCAAAGACCATTTTCACACGTCCAAAAGGAAAATCAAAACTACCACCTATATTCATTCCATGAGTATTTTCTACACCATTTTTTATCGCTAAATGTGTAATTTCTGGATTTGCAATAACAGTTGCAGCATTTTTTTTAGCAATTGAAATCATATCGCCTATATGATCATTGTGCCCATGAGTAATCAATATATAATCTGTATTTACTTGTCTAGCTTTCAGATCAGTTAGTGGATTACCAGTGATAAACGGATCAACTAATAATCTAGTGCCATCATTTGTCGTCACTGAAATAACTGAATGTCCATGATATGTCATTTCCATTGCTAAAACCTCCGTCTTATTGCTTAATAAGTAACACTTTCTAAAAACAATCCTTGAGCAGGAACTGTCTTCCCAGCATCTCTTCTTACTTTATTGTCAAAAATATCATCAATCACTGAAACGTCCAATGTGCCATCACCAATCTCTAATATCGTTCCCATAATAATCCTTACCATATTATAAAGGAAGCCATTGCCTACAAAAGTGAAACGAAGCATTCCGTTTTCGTCTTCAGACACTGTGATACTGTCAATCGTTCTTGTTGTCGATTTTTTTGAATTTCTTAAAGATGAAAAGCCTAAAAAGTCATGGGTACCAACTAGTTTTTCACATGCTTCATTCAATTTATCCATATCTAATTTTTCTACATAGTGAAAACTATGATGATGATCAAAAACTGAAGGAACACGATGATTCCAAACATAATAGCTATATTGCTTTTCTTTTGCATTATATCTTGAATGGAATCTTTCTGGAACTTCCTCAATCTCTTTAATAACAATATCTTTTGGTAAATAGTAATTTAAATAATCTTGCATCTCTAATAACGTCATAGTTGATTCTGTTTTAAAATTTGCCACTTGCCCTCTACTATGTGCTCCAGAGTCTGTTCTACCTGAACCAATCACATCAATTTTTTCTTCAGTCATTTTTTCAAGTGTTGCTTCAAACTTTCCTTGAATGGTTTTATCCGTGTCACCTAATTTTTGCCATCCTAAATAACGTCTACCATCGTATTCAACTATTACTTTAATATTTCTCATTTACTTCTATTCTCCTCTTAGTTCAAATCTTGTGTCTCACATTAATACTTTGTTTACCCATTGTAACAAAAAAATGTGAAAAAGAACCGTTAAATCCATCAACAGTGAAAATAAATTTTATTCACTGTATTTATCTTTTAGCAATCAATCTTTTAATCAAAAAAATAAAATGCGGATGAATTTCTTCATCCGCATTAATAAATATAGGTTAATTTTTAAATTCCTGATAATGAAACCAGCTTATTTTCTTGATAAGATTTTTGACAGGCAATAGCTACTTTGGTTGATTGCAAACCATCATTAGCATTAACTCCTGGTTGACGATTTTCTTTGATACAGCGAATGAATTCAACTGTTTCGTTAACAAAAGCTTCACTAAATCGTTCTGGAAAATTTTGAGAAGTTGGTCGAACGACACCATGCTCATTCATAATTGTTACCAGATTTTTATCTGGAGTTTGAGCTATTCTAAGCATTCCCTTAGTTCCAATTAATTCTGTCTCAACATGATAGCCATGATGACAATTACGACCTGCTACTAAAATCCCCATTGTCTTATCTTCCATTTGAAGCATCGCAGCTCCCGTTTCTAATTCTCCAACTGCATCAAGTTCTTTATAAGCAGCATTTTTTCCTAATGCCCAAACTTGATTAACTTCTTGATTAGTAAACCACCGAACCAAATCGATATCATGAATTGACATGTCCGCAAACAAGCCTCCACTATTACTCGCTCCTGCAAATTTAACAAAGCTTTCCATGCCTTCACTTGGATCAATACCATAGCATCTCACTACAGTTAATTCACCTAGTTCACCATTGTCCACCATTTCCTTAGCGTATTGATAATCCGAGTCATAACGACGCATGAAACCTAACATAAAAATTTGATTCGGGTGTTGATCGATGACTGCTATTGTTTTTTCAATTTGCTCTACATCTAATCCAATTGGTTTTTCAGAGAAAACATGTTTGCCATTTTCCATTGCTTTTTGTATTTGCTCACAGTGAAGACCTGATGGAGATACGATAAAAATAGCATCAATTTCAGAATCTTTTACCATTTCATCATAATTATCATACATTTTAGTCACACCTAATTCTTTTTTAGCATACATCAGTTCTTCTTCGACCATACTACAAGCTGCATACAATTCGCAATTAGGAACTTTAAAAGCTAGATTACCTGCATGAACTTTACCAAGTCGGCCTAACCCTATAATTCCTACTTTTATATTTGACATTGTTTTCCCTCCTACTTACTAATCTAATTGGTTAATTCGTTCTAAGATACGTTCTACATTCATTGACACAAACTCATCATCTTTAATCCCAGTAATATGTGAAACACATTTTTTCTTCATTAAAATATCTTTTACTTCTGATTCATGACGTTTCACTTGGGGTGCTAGTAAAATGACATCATAATCTTTAAACGAAAGTTTCTCAGCAACACGAGAAATGGGTGCGTAATCAATTTCATAATTAAGATTATGCACTTTTACACTCTCTAACATTTTTGATACAAACAATGAAGCACTGATCCCAGACTCGCAAATGAAAAGGATACTTTTTTCCATAAGAAACCTCTTTTCTAGATTTTTTTAACTTGAACAGGTTTACCTGTTTTTAATGATTCATTGGCAGCAAAAGCTAAACGCTGTGCCATAATCCCATCTTCGTAACTAACGGGAGTATCTGTATCATTGTGGATTGCTGAAACAAACTCTTCTACTTCTTTAATGTATGCATCATTATAACGTTCTAAGAAAAAGTGTAACGGTTTTTGGCTTTGAACGCCTTCAGCTGTTGAAAGTGTTACATTGTTTACCAATTCATTCTCTGCTTGAGAGGCACCTTTAGAGCCAAACGCTTCTAACCGTTGGTCATAACCATAAACCGCTTGACGACTGTTACTAATTACACCTAAGCAACCATTTTCAAATGTTAATGTTACAACTGCAGTATCTACATCTGTTCCTTTTAACTCAGAATTCACTAAAGCATCACCGACTGCATAAACTTCTTTTACTTCGCTACCAGTAATAAACCTTGCCATATCAAAATCATGTATCATCATATCAAAGAATAGACCGCCTGACGATTGTACATATGATAATGGTGGTGCCTCAGGATCTCTTGAATCAATACGTAATAATTGAATATCACCAATCGAACCATTTGCAACATGCTCTTTTACTTGAGCAAAATTACGATCAAAACGACGATTTACACCAATTTGGAACTTAACACCCGCTTCTTTAACTATCTCATAAGTTTCAATCGTTTCTTCATCTGAAAAACTAATTGGTTTTTCACAAAAAATATGTTTCTTTTTAGCAGCTGCTCGTTTAATCATTTCAACATGTGTATCTGTTGGAGTACAGATGAAAACAATATCAATCTCATCATCATTAAAAATATCATCAAAATCTGCAACTAAAGGAGCTCCATATTCTTCTTCAAAATTTGGCATCTTATCAGCAAAAATATCTGCGACCTTCTTAACTGTAACACCTGACATTTGTACTAAATTTCTTGTATGTAGCTTCCCAATACGTCCGCCACCGATAACTCCGACTACTAAATCTTTTTTCATTTTGACATCTCCTTAAGTTTTATCTTGCAAATCCGATTGGTGAGAATGCGATATATGTTCCAATTACAACGACTACAGTAATAATACTAACAACTTTTGTGTGCTTCCAAGGTGTGATATCAACTTTAGTATTGAAAACTTTTAATTCAAAATCACCCTCTGGTTTTAATTTAGATACTAATAACATAACAGCTAAATCTAGGAAGAATAGTACACTTAAAACATATAAGAAATGGATATCTTTCAAGAATACTTTTGATAATGCGTAAAGAATAATATGCATATAAATTGTAAACTTCGCTGCAAAAGCTGTTGCTTTTTTAGAATAGAAAGCAAGTAAGATAATGACAAGTAATGGCATATTATATAAACCGTTAAATTCTTGCACAAACTGATACAGACCTGCAGGTGCAAAACTGATTAGTGGAGCAATCGCTACTGCTGAAAGACCAATAACGACTGTAACCATCTTACCAAAACGAGTAATTTGTGCATCTGTTGCATCTTTTTTGAAAACAGGTTTATAAAAGTCTAACGATAGCAATGTTGATGTTGCATTTAAGGCACCTGAGAATGAAGACAAGATAGCACCAAAAATAACGGCTGCAAAGATACCATATAACATTTCCGGAAATACGTGTGTAACAAGTGCTGGGTATGCCTCATCTGGCGTGTTAATTAACGCGTCTCCAAAGATATTTCTTGCCACAATTCCTGGGAATACTAGGAATAACGCACCAAATACTTTGAAGAACCCAACAATAAATACCCCTTTTTGAGCTTCCGCTAAATTTTTACCTGATAATGCTTTTTGAACAATCATTTGATTCGTACACCAGAAATATAAATTATTAAACATCATTCCTGTGATTAAGGTTGGCCAAGGTACAACAGCTGAATCAATTGAACCAACTGAGTTTAATAGCCAAGGTGTATTAACAACAATATGATCTATCCCACCTACAAAACTTCCTTTCCCTAGCATAATAACGCCTAGTGTGGGAACGGCTAATCCACAAATAAGTAAGCCAAATCCATAAACTGTATCAGAGTAGGCACTTAATCGTAGTCCACCAATCAATAGATATAAAATGCCTATAATCCCAATACCAATGGATACAATGATAATAGCTGTAAGTGGTGCTACTCCTAATAATTCATCAATTCTAAAGATTTTATTGAATACTAACGAACCTGAATACAATACAACTGGTAAAAATGAAGTGACATAAGTAATAACAAATAAAAGCGAAACAATTCGTTTAATCTTAGCATCATAACGAATTTCAATAAAATCAGAAATAGTATTGATTCCATATTTCAAATACTTAGGCAAGAAGACCGTTGCAAGTAACACTATCGCGATAGCAGCAGTCACTTCCCAAGCCATCACTTCCATACCAGCGATATAACTTTGACCATTTTGCCCTACAATTTGCTCTGTTGATAAATTCGTCATGATAATCGATCCTGCAATTGGAAGGGCAGTTAAACTTCGCCCTCCCATGAAAAATCCTTCAGCACCCTCGACCGATACACCTCTTGATTTTTTAAAAGCAAATAGCCAAACACATGTAATGATGACTAAAAAACTAATAACCGAAAATAAATTCATATTGGCACCCTACCCTTAAAGTTTCGTAATATCTTGAATATAGTTTCGAGCTTTTTGAGCATAAATATATGGATTTGCTTTTGCTGGATCTTGTTCTGCTTCTACCACAATCCAACCATCGTATTGGTCTTTTTCAATTTCTTCCCATATTGGAGTAAAATCAATCATGCCATCTCCTGGCACTGTAAATACGCCTTCTTTAACGCCAGTTAAGAAACTCGATTCTTGCTCTTTAACTTCTTGCATTTTGGCTTCACGTATATCTTTAAAATGAATATGTAGAATACGATCTTTATGAGCACGGTATACATCGATTGGATTTTCACCAGAGAAAACTAAATGCCCTGTATCAAATAATAAAGATACTTTATTAGGGTCTGTTTCCTTCATTAAGTGATCAATTTCTTCGGTTGTTTGAACCCCTGTCCCCATATGGTGATGATAAACAATTTTCATGTCTTTTTCAGCAGCAACTTCCCCTAATTTTTCTAAACCAATTGTCAATAATTTCCAATCTTCTTCTGAAAAAATTGGTTTTTCTTTAAAAACAGGTGTATCCATTTGTCCTTGAATACTATGCCCTTGCTCAGAAACAACAATCACTTTTGCTCCCATTGCATGTAGAAAATCACGATGTTTAATGAAGGCCTCTTTTGTTTCTTCATAAGGTTTTGTTGTTAAAAAGGCACTAAACCAAGCACTCGCAACTGATAATCCTCTTGGCTCTAAATATGATTTCAATACTTCAGGATCTTTTGGATATTTATTTCCAATTTCTGTTCCAGTAAAACCAGATAAAGCCATCTCACTAATACATTGTTCGAATGTATTCTCTTTTCCTAATTCTGGTAGATCATCATTTGTCCAAGCAATGGGTGCAATCGCTAATTTTATTGACATAATATCCTCCTACACGCCTTTAAAGCGCTTTCTATTTTTATTTTTTTATAAGAGACTTTAGTAGATCTAGTTCTATTAAAGTCTCATTATTGACCGGTGTTTAATATTTCCATGCATCCGCTAATTTATCAGATCGATCTTCTCTAGCTTTTATAACCGTTTCCATAGATGACACTTCAGAAACCCCTACGTTCCACCATCCACCATAACCATCTGTCATTGTTTTAGGTAAAACTTTAATATCTATTAAGGTTGAAATAGTTTGTTTTTTGGCATCCGCTAAAGCAGCCACTAACTCTTCTTGACTATGAACTCGGTACACTTTACATCCATAACCTTCAGCAACTTTTGCATAATCAATTTGCATAATATTTTGATCTACATCGCGAAGTTCACAATTAAAACTTCCACCACCATTACCCATTTGTAAGTTGTTAATGCAACCGTATCCCGCATTATCAAACAGAACTACGTTTATTTTTTGCTGGTACTGAAGAGATGTAACAAGCTCTGTATGGAGCATTAAGAAACTACCGTCCCCTAAAACAGCATAAACTTCCTCTTTAGGATTAGCTAACTTTGCACCTAGTGCACCTGCTATTTCGTATCCCATGCAAGAGTAGCCATACTCTAAATGATAAGAATTAACTGTATTAGTTCGCCATAACCTTTGTAAATCACCAGGCAATGAGCCAGCTGAGGCAACCACAATACTACTATCTTCAACTTCATCATTTAATGTTATTAAGGCATTGGTTTGGGTAAATGTTGTCTTTAGTTTATCTGCATATTCATTCATCACTTCTTGTGTGAAATGACCTTTAACCTCTGGTACAAATTCATCTTGATTATAAGTAATTTTATGTAATCTATTACGTTCAGATTCCCATTCATTCTGCCATTCTAAAAGTTCATTACCAAAGGCTGTCTGATAACCAACTAATTTTGGTGCTAGACATTCAATGGTTGCTTTAGCATCTCCAACCAATTGAGTGGCATCAAATTTATAAGCTTGAACGCGACTAACATTGATATTTAAAAACTTAGTAGTTCCGTAATTGAAAGCTGTTTTTGATGATGTTGTAAAATCTGTATAGCGTGTTCCAATTCCAATAATCAAATCAGATGCTTGTACAGCTTTATTGGCTGCTGAAGTTCCTAAAATTCCAGATCCACCTAGATTATAAGAAAAATCGGTTGGAATAGTTGATTTTCCAGCATGGGTTTCGACTAAAGGTATGCCATGAGCCGTTGCAAAAGCTTCAATCACTGGCCCTGCCTCAGAATATTTAGCTCCACCACCAACAATCATTACAGGTTTTTGACTTGTCTTTATCACTTCAACCGCATCATTTAAGGCACGTTCAACAGGAGTCGTTCGGTCTAAATAGTGGACACGTCTATTAAAGAAGCTAGCATCAAAATCAAAAGCTTCTCCCTCTGTATCTTGTGGCAAACAAATCGTTACTGGCCCTGCTGTAGCCGGGTTAGTTAGAACTTCAAAAGCTCTAATCATCGCACTCATTAATTGTTCAGGACGCTCAATTTTATCCCAATATCTAGAGACTGCTTTAAACGCATCATTAGTTGTTAGTGAAATACTAGATTCATGTTCTAATTGTTGTAATACGGGATCCGGCTGACGAGTTGAGAAAGTATCTGCTGGTAAAAATAATACTGGAATATTATTTGCATGAGCAGTAGCTGCTGCTGTAACCATGTTCGCTGAACCTGGTCCTGCTGAAGCTGTTACTGCAAATATTTTACGTCTAAGCGATTGTTTAGCATAAGCAATCGCGGAATGAGACATTCCTTGTTCATTTTTCCCTTGGATAACTTTTAAGTGTCCTGGATTTTCTTCTAAAGCATGCCCAATTCCTAAGACATTCCCATGACCAAAAATATTAAAGACTCCTTCTACAAAGGGAGTTTCAACACCGTCAACAGAGATATATTGTTGATTTAGAAATTTTATTAAGGCTTGTGCTGTTGTTAATCGAATAGTTTCTCTCATCATGACACTTCCTTTTAAGCTTGTTCTTTCATTAACGTTTCAATTTCTGCTACAGTTGGCATTGCTTCTGAAGAACTATGTTTACTGACAACAATAGCTGCTGATGCGCTACCATATTGTAGAGCTTCTTGAATATCTTTCCCTTGAATTAGGGCATAAATAAACGCTGCTGCGTAAGAATCTCCTGCACCAAATGTCTTTAAGACGTTCGATTTATAAGCAGCTCCACGAATGACTTCACCTGATTTTGTATAAGCATAAGATCCCTCAACTCCATGTTTAATGACGATTAACTCTGGAGAATATTGGAATAAATACGAAACAGTTTCTTCATTCTTACCACCTTTAATGTTTTCAAGCATGTCAAATTCATCACGCGTTCCTATGACAACATCAGCTTGCTCAGCAACGATTGAGTAATAAACAGAAACTTCTTCACTATTTTTCCATGTATACGGACGATAATCTAATTCAAAAATCACTTTCACATCATTTTTCTTAGCTAAAGATACTGCTTTTAATACCGCTTCTCGTGAAGGACTTTGAGCAAGTCCTGTTCCTGAAACCACAATATTTTTAGCTTCTTTGATGTACTCTTCATTAATTTCATCAGTAGCTAAGTAAAGATCTGCCACTTCATCACGATACATTAAAATACTACATTCTTCTGGGCTTAAAATTTCAGTAAAAGCAAGTCCTGTCTTTTTACCAGACTGATCAACTATCATGTTACTCGTGTCAATTCCTGAATCTTTCATGAATCCTGTTATAAAACGACCATGTTGATCATCTGGAACCTTCCCAATAAAACCACATGATAAGCCTAATTTAGAAGCACCTATTGCAATATTTGCAGGTGAGCCTCCTACGTATTTAGTAAATGTTACCGTTTCTTCCATCGGACGATTATATTCAACCGCATTCAAGTCAATACAGGCACGACCAATTGCAATTAAGTCATATTTTTTTTCAGTCATTCTTCTAATTCCCTTCTTTTACTATGTTCTATTAATAATCCATTCATGATCTTTATCATTGTTAAATTGCCATTTTTTGATTGGTCCCGCCATAATATTAAGGTAATAACCATCATAACCATCTGGAACTGACACAGGATGATACCCTTTAGGTACAATGACTACGTTTTCATTTTCTACTGCCATTGTTTCATCAATACTGCGATCATCTGTATAAACTCGTTGGAATACAAATCCTTTTTTAGGATTCATTTCGTGATAGTACGTTTCTTCTAAGAACGATTCAAATGGTAAGTTATTTTGATCATGTTTATGAGGTGGATAACTCGACCAGTTACCACTGTCAGTAAAAACTTCTACCACAATCAATTTATCCGAAATTGGACTTTGATCATCTAAAATATTATGTACCATTCGTTTATTTTGATAGAGTCCTCTATTCTCAACACGATTATCTTTTGCAGGAATTAACTGTGTTGGTAACTCAGTTGTACTTGGTGCGTAACAAAGAATAGCTTTTGCTTTACTTTCTGCAACTATTCTAAATTCTTTACCACTTGATAGGTAAACACTATCAGTAGGAATTTTCTCAAATACATCTTCTCGTGTGCCAATATGCTTGAACTCATTCTTACCAGAGTAAACTGATACCTTACCCGTCAGAACAACTAAACAGACTTCTAAATCTGTCAGCTGTTCTAAGTAAGTACCTTCTTTATCCATAGCAAGTAACTTCAGTTCAATATATTCCAAGCCATCTGCTTCACGAGTTACATGATGTCTCTCAAAAACATTAGTAGCTATCTCCTTATTAGTTGGAACTCTTTTTAAATAAGACATATTGATTTCTCCTTACTTTATACTAGTCATCTCGTTAGATATCTTTTTTAGATAAACGTGCTGTTACTACTTTGTTTCTTGTGTAGAAATCAACACCGGCTTTACCATTTGCTGGTAATGTACCGTAAAACGAAGATTTCCAACCAGAGAATGGGAACATTGCCATTGGAGCTGGAACACCTAGGTTAATTCCTAACATTCCTGCATCAATATTTTCCCTAAAGTAACGGATAGCTGATGCATTATTAGTGAATAAACACGCACCATTAGCAAACTGAGATTTATTCGCTATTTCAATTCCCTCTTTAAGATCATTAATTTTCATAACAGATAATACAGGAGCAAAGATTTCATCTTGCCAAATCTTCATGTCTGTTGTAACACCTTCAAAAATGGTTGGCCCTACGAAAAAGCCTGACTCATCCATCTCTTTACGACCATCACATACTAGCTTAGCTCCTGATTCAACACCTGATTCAATATAGCTGATTGTTCGTTTTAGATTTTCTTCACGAATAACTGGTCCTAAGAAAACACCATCATCTAGCCCATTACCCATTTTAATATTACGTGCCTCTGTTGTTAATTTTTCCATAAATTCATCGTAAATGCTGTCTTCTACAGTCACAACTGCCGCTGCCATACAACGTTCACCTGCGGATCCGAAAGCTGCACTAATGATAGCTGGTAGCGTATCATCTAAATTAGCATCCTTTAAAACTATTGTATGATTTTTAGCACCTGTTAATGATTGTACCCGTTTTAAATGTTTTGATCCTTCTGTATAGACATACTGACCAACTGGCTGAGAACCAACAAATGAGATAGCTTTAATATTTGGATGTTGTAATAAACCGTTTACAACATCATGTGCACCAAATACTACGTTGAAAACGCCTTTTGGAAGTCCTGCTTCTTCTAATAGAGAAACAACTTTCTCCATTAACATTGGCGCTTTTTCAGAAGGTTTTAGTACCACCGTATTTCCTGTAGCAATAGCCATTGGGAACATCCAAAATGGAACCATCATTGGGAAGTTAAAAGGTGTAATTCCACCTACAACACCTATTGGGTATTTATAAACAGAGGCTTCAACGTCAGTTGCAATGGAAGATAAGTTATCACCCATCATTAGAGTTGGTGCACTTGCTGCAAATTCAACATTCTCAATACCGCGCTGAACTTCTCCGTAACTTTCAGATAAAGCCTTTCCATTTTCTAATGTGATCAACTTGGCTAATTCATCTTTAGCTTCAATTAATAATTGGTGAAATTTGTAAAGGATTCTAGCACGTCTTGGAACTGCAACTTCTTTCCACTCATTAAAAGCAACTTGTGCTACTTCTGCCGCTTTATTTAAATCATCAAATGTAGATAAAGGCACTTCACAGATAGGTTCTTTAGTTGCTGGATTAACAACTACCTCATACTCATTTGTTGTACTAGTTACCCACTCACCGTTTATATAATTTTGTAATTTTCTAATATCTGACATGATATTCCTCCATTTTCTTAACCAAGTTACTAATTATATTTCATCACTTCTTGATTACATTGGTTAACTTACATCGAATATTACACCAACATAACCAATTAGTCAAATGATTTATTATGTTTTAAAGAAACGAAAGTAATGTGCTCATTTTTTTGGTTAACTCTTGATTATTTGTTATCAATATGATACATTTTATTTAATAGAAAATTTGAAACCAATCGGAGATAAATAGTATGAAAGAAAAGCGATACGAGTTAATTAAGCAATACATTCTTCAAAAAGATCATGTAACTTTAAAAGAACTAGAGGATGAATTCAACGTCTCAATGAATACAATTAGAAGAGACGTCAATAAAATATTACAAGATTCCAATTTTGAAAAAGTTTATGGTGGCGTTAGTGTCAAAAAGAATACTTTGGTCAACTTTGAAGAGCGAAACATTGAAAATAAAGATATTAAAAGAGGAATTGCACGAGAAGCTGCTAAGCTTATTCATCCTCATGATTTAATTTACATTGACTCTGGAACAACAACTAAATATATTTTGGATTTTTTAGATAAAGACATTGATATTTCTATTGTAACCAATAGCTTAGATATTATCGTTAAAGCTGAAAAGTTCAAAAATATTCCTATTTTTTTAATTGGGCACGTGTTTAAAAAATCAACTCGATCCTTTGTTGGTGTTGAAACAGATGAGCTAACTGCTAAATACAATATAAATAAAGCTTTTATGGCTGCTACAGCAGTCTCAATGCAAAATGGATTGATGAACTCAGATGTTATGGAATACGATATTAAAAAACAAGCAATCGACAAGGCAAATAGTGTTTATCTGCTAGCTGATGAGGAAAAGTTTGATAAATCAACTTTATTAACGTATGCAAGTTTACAACAAGTTGACTGTGTCATTACTAATAAACATTTTAACCAAGAGTACAACGAATTCTTTAAAAATAATGATATTAAAACAATAGAGACAACTCCATAAATCGGAGTTGTCTCTATTCTTTTGATATCATTTTTATTTTGTAAGACATTATCTAGTATAAGAAAAATGTAATAATTTAAACACAGTAGTTTTTCAATTTGACTCACTAAATTAACTAAATGAGAACGTAGTAATATAACGTATAGTTTCACTCTTATATATCAACGGTTTTTCAAAACCTTCTTGATTAATCGCATTTGGACAATATTGGGTTTCTAAGCAAAATCCACTTCTTTTTCCATAGAATGCATTTTTCTTTCCAATCATAGATGGAATACTGTTACCAGTATAAAATTGAAAAGCGGGTAGATTCGTATATACTTTCATTTTAATATTTGATTGATCTCCTACTACAGTTGCAAAAGGTTCATCCAAATTTATATTTTCATCAATTATAAAATTATGATCAAATCCGCTTGTTAACTGTAATTGTTCATTTTCTGTTTCAATGACTGATTCTATTGTCTTCATTCGCCTAAAATCAAAAGCACTTTCTGCGACATCTTTTATTTCACCTGATGGAATCATTTCTTGGTTAATTGGTGTAAACTTTGATGCTCGAAACTGTACTTGATGTTTTTCGATTGTTCCATTGTTATGCCCATTCAAATTAAAGTAACTGTGATTGGTAGGATTAAACAAAGTGGTTTGATTTGTTTCACCTAAAAAAGTAATCATCAAATTGTTCTTTTCTAATTGATAGCTCACCTGGGTTTTAAGTTCTCCGGGTAACCCTTGCTCATCGTGATGACTAATATAACTTAATGTAATAGACTTTGTTCTATCATAAGACTCTACTTTCCATTTTTTAAAATGAAAACCATCAGAGCCACTATGAAGATTATTGTTTCCTTCATTCTTTTCAACTGTACATAACTCTTCGGCAATTTTAAAAGTAGTTGGATTTAAACGATTGGCATTTCTACCAATAGTAGCTCCAAAATAAGTGTTACCATATTTCTGATAATTTTCTAATTTGTCGTGCCCTAGAACAATGTCATATAACTCATTATCACTATTTCGGACTTCTAAACTAATCAATGTAGCTCCAACTGCTGATACCTTTATTTTTATAAAACCATTATCGACAACATAACTCTCTTGATTTTCCATACAATAACCTTCTTTCCCTAGCTAGAGAATTCTACTAAATCTTTACAAATCTCATTAGTAGATGGGTATACTTTCTTGTAAATTGCAAATACTTCATTATACTTTTCAACATCTTCTTTTACTGGATCAAATACGTCTTTATAGGTTACGAATTCTTTTGCACAATCTTGCATACTATCAAACCATCCTAATCCAAGTGCTGCAATCATCGCTGCTCCTACACCAGGACCTTGTTCAGTTTCAAGACATACAATTGTTGTATTAAATATATTAGCTTGGATTTGCAACCATGCTTTATTTTTTGCTCCTCCACCAACTGATACAATTTTATTAAATTTTTTATTTGAGAGTAATGTCATTTTTTCTTGACAGTCTTTTAAAGAAAAAGTAATTCCTTCAATAACGGATCTAGTAATATCTTTTATGTTATGATCTGTATCTAGGCCAATAAAACTTCCTCTAATATTGCTATCTCGATGTGGTGTTCTTTCTCCAACAATATATGGTGTAAATATCAATCCTTTAGAACCAATAGGGCTCGTTTCAAGTCCTGATAAAAGTTCTTCAAAACTCAAATGATTTGCAAAAGTTTCTTTGAACCAGTTTAAACTATGACCTGCTGCCAAAGTGACTCCCATTGAATAATAAGAATCTTTTATACCATGATGGAATAAATGCATTTCCCCATCGTATTTTGTATGATTATTATTTTCATAAGCAAGAAAGACTCCCGATGTCCCTACACTAAGCATACCAATAGTTTCATCAAGAATTCCAGACCCTATTGCCGCACAAGCGTTATCTGCTCCACCGGCAAAAACTTTAACCTCATGAGTTATTCCTAAGTCTGAGCAAATTCTTTGGTTTACAATACCTACTTGATCTGAAGAATTCACTAATTTTGGTAAATATTCTTTAGGTATATCATATGTCATTAATATCTTATCCGACCACTCATTACTTGTCATATCAAGCATCACAGTCCCAGATGCATCAGAATAATCCATGCACAAACTACCAGTAAACCAATAAGATAGATAATCTTTTGGTAGTAGCATGTGTCTTACTTTTCTCCAAATAGCTGGTTCATTCTTTTGGATCCATAAAACTTTAGGTAGTGTGAATCCTTCTAACGCAATATTACTAGTAATATTAACAAATTCATCGGATAACTCCATCATAATTTGTTCACATTCTTGAGTAGTTCTTGTATCATTCCACAAAATGGCTGGTCTCAGTACCTCGTTATTTTCATCTAATAAAACTAAACTATGCATTTGACCAGAGAAACTGATACCTTCCAATTTTTCTGAAAAATCATTTATATTTTTTTTTATCTCCATTAATACTTGTTCACAAGCTATAATCCAGTCTTCTGGGTTTTGTTCCATGTGTCCTTTTTTAGGTTGCTTTAAATCATAATCAGCAGATGATGTAAAAATAATGTTACCAAGCTTATCCATCAAGATTCCTTTTAATGAGCCAGTTCCCAAATCAATCCCTAGTACGTATCCCATATTTTCACCTCTATTTAGCTTTATTTTTATTATAAATATCAAATGCTACAGCTAACAATAATACTAAACCTTTAATTGCTTGCTGCCACTCTACTCCAACACCTAATAATGACATTCCATTATTTAAAACTCCCATTACTAATCCACCTACAATAGCTCCTAGTATTGTTCCTACTCCACCATAAGCAGATGCTCCTCCAATATAACACGCTGCAATTGCATCTAACTCAAAACCATTTCCAGCTGTCGCTGTTGCTGCATTTAATCTTGCTGAAAAAATGATTCCTGCAATGGCTGATAGCAATCCCATATTCATAAACATTAAAAATTTTATTTTACGTGTTTTAATACCAGAAAGTGCGGCAGCTTTTTCATTTCCACCTGTGGCAAATATATAGCGTCCCAATGTTGTTCTAACCGTAATAAAATGATAGATAATTACTAGTACTGCTAAAATAATTAATACATTAGGTAATCCTTCGTAAGAAGCCATTGTGTACATAAAATACCCAATAAATAATATAACTCCAATAATTTTAGCGATGAATATTGCTTGTGATTCTACTGGAAAATCATAATTTATTTTTTTATTTCTAGTTCTAAAAGAACTCCAAATATAAAAAGCAATAATTGCTGCGCCAAGTACCAATGTCAAAACATGGATACTTTCATTTTTAAAGACATCAGGAATAAATCCAGAGCTAATTTTTTGAAAATTTTCAGGGTAAGGCGCTAATGATTTACCGTCTAAAACAGCAATTGTTAAACCTCGAAAGATCAACATACCTGCTAGAGTTGCAATAAACGCAGGTACTTTAACAAATGCTACCCAAAACCCTTGAAAAGCACCTATTAATAAACCTATTAGTAAACAAAGTATTATCGCTACTGGTGTCGACATTTCCATTTTTATTGTAAATATGGCTGATAAAGCTCCAATGAATGCTGCAATGGACCCAACAGATAAGTCGATATCACCTAAAACAATTAAAATTAACATACCTATTGCAAGAATTAAAATATAGCTATTTTGCAAAATAATATTCGTTATATTTAAAGGTTGTAATAAAATTCCATTTGTTAAAACTTGGAATACAATCATAATTGTAATTAAAAAGAAATACATACTGTATTTTTGAAATCCATTTTTTATCATATCAAATAAACTTGTTTTTTCTTCTAATTTCGTTTTCATTTTTTTGCCACCTTTTTAGTCATTGATTCCATCAAGACTTCTTGATTTGCTTCTTCTTTACTAAATTCACCTGTAAAACAGCCTTCATTCATTGTGTATATTCGGTCACACATCCCAAGTATTTCAGGAAGTTCAGATGATATAATACATACAGCCTTCCCAGATTTAGCTATTTCTTGAATAATTTGATAGATGTCAAATTTTGCTCCTACGTCAATCCCTCTTGTGGGCTCATCTAAAAATAAAACATCTGGGGCAGATAACAACCATTTAGCTAATACAACCTTTTGTTGATTTCCGCCACTTAAACTTCCTACCTCTTGAAAAATACTATGACTTTTTATCTTCATTTTTTTCTTATATTCTTCTGTATTAGTAATTTCTTTATTCTCATCGATAATAGAACAATTGGAAATACTTCCTAAGCTAGCTAACGAAGTATTTTTATTAATGCTTTCTATTAGTACTAAACCATTACCTTTTCTATCTTCAGTCACATATGCTAACCGATTGTTGATTGCTGACTTTACTGTGTTGACGTTGATTTCTTTATTGTCTTTAAAAACTTTCCCTGATATTTTAGAGCCATAACTTTTACCAAAAATACTTTGTGCAAGCTCAGTTCTTCCTGCTCCCATCAGACCTGATATACCGATAATTTCACCTTTTTTAATGTGAAAATTCACGTTATTTATAATTTGGCGATCTCTATGTAGAGGATGATAGACATTCCAATCCTTCACTTCAAAATAAGTCTCTCCAATTTCAGGTTCATATTCTGGATAGCGATTTTCTAGCTCACGTCCAACCATGCCTTTAATAATTCTATCTTCAGTTACATGATCTTCTTTAACATTTAATGTCTCAATGGTCTGTCCATCCCTTAATATAGTGACAGAATCTGATACTTCCATGACTTCGTTAAGCTTATGAGTGATGATAATACACGTTATTCCTTTTTTTCTAAACTCATCTAATAAAATCATCAAATTCTCACTGTCATATTCATTTAATGCTGCCGTTGGCTCATCTAATATCAAAAGATCCACATCTTTTGATATTGCTTTAGCTATCTCAACTAATTGTTGTTTACCAACACCTATATTCGTAATTAATGTATTTGGTGGTTCAAAAAGACCTACAATATTCATATATTTTGTTGCTTCAGTAATCGTCAAGTCATCGTTAACAATACCATTTTTGGCTATTTCATTACTCAAAAAAATATTATCAGCTATCGACATATACGGTATCAAAGCTAACTCTTGGTGAATAATAACAATACCTTTTTTCTCACTATCTTTAATAGTTTTAAACTGACATTCTTCACCGTTATATTTAATAACTCCTGAATAATTTCCATGAGGATATACGCCACTTAATACTTTCATCAAGGTTGATTTTCCAGCACCATTTTCCCCACAAAGTGCATGAATTTCTCCTTTTTTTACTTTTAAATTCACATTATTTAATGCCTTTACACCAGAAAAATCTTTTGTTATATTTTCCATTTCTAAGATATACTCTGACAAAGAAATCACCTACTCTTTTTAGTTAATAAGAGAAGCCAGGTAAGATGACTAGCTACCTGACTTGACTTATATTTCTTATTTTATTTCTGACTCTTTCAGATAACCACTATCTATTAAAATTTCTTTATAGTTATCACCATCTGCAACAACTGGTTCTAACAGATTTGTTGGCACAACTTTTTTCCCATTATCATAAGTTTCTTTATCATTTACTTCAACTTTTTCATCATTCAGCATTTGTTCTACCATATTTACTGCAACTTCTGCTAATTTTTGAGTATTTTTAAAGACAGTCATTGTTTGGTTTCCTGCAATGATTGACTTAACAGATGCTGCTTCTGCATCTTGACCAGTAATAATTGGCATTTTTCTGTCATCACTACCATATCCAACACCTTTAAGTGATGATACAATCCCCATTGCAACAGCATCATTAGGGGCTAAAATTGCTTGGACATTTTCTTTTGTATAGTCAGAACTTAGTAAATTATCCATTCTTGCTTGAGCTGTAGCTCCATCCCAATTTTTAATGGCAATTTTATTAAAGTCTGTTTGTCCACTTTTTACTACTAATTTTTTCTCGTCAATGTAAGGTTGTAACACTGACATAGCACCTTCATAGAAGAATTTTGCATTATTATCATCAGGTGCTCCCCCAAATAATTCAATGTTAAATGGACCAGCCTCTTTTTTTAAATCTAATTTATCGGCAATATATTGACCTTGTAATACTCCTACTTGATAGTTATCAAATGTTGCGTAATAATCAATCCCTTCTGCATTCATAATCAATCGATCATACGCTAAAACTTTTATTCCTTGTTTTTGTGCTTTACTAATAACGTCACTTAATGCTTCCCCATCAATTGGCGCTACGACTAAAACGTTTACATTCTTAGTAATCATATTCTCAATTTGAGATACCTGTGTAGGAACGCTATCTTGAGCATATTGTACATCCGTTTTATAATTTTTTTTCTCAAATTGCTCTTTCATAAAGTTGCCATCTTTTTCCCAACGTTCTAAAGCTTTAGATGGCATAGAAACTCCTACTGTTTTAGTATCTGATTTCCCTTTATCCCCTGAATTACCGCATGAAGCAAGGACAACTACAGAAAGTACAGCTGTTAACATTAACATAATTTTTTTCATTTTTATATCTCCCTTTTTTTAATTAACATAAATAATCGTTTAAACGAGACTTCACGTATTCTAAATGACTAGACTCAAGCTCTACTTGGTCATGAGTTAAGGCATAATCAGATAATGTTTCTAAATTTTCTTGATCCTCTACTATTTTTTGACCAATTCCCTCATTAAAACTTGAATATCTCTTTTCTTTTAGTTCATCCAAGAAGCTATCCTCTTTGATTTTTGCTGCTGCTTTTAATCCTCGCGCATAAGTATCCATACCAGCAATATGAGCTAACACTAAATCATCCATTTCAAAAGAACTTCGTCTTACTTTAGCATCAAAATTGATTCCACCTGGTGCTATTCCTCCATTTTCAAGGATTTCATACATTGCAAGAGTTGTATCCATTATATTAGTTGGAAACTCATCTGTATCCCACCCTAACAATAAATCCCCTTGATTAGCATCTATTGATCCTAAAGCGTTGTAGCAACGAGCTACATTTAATTCATGTTCAAATGTATGACCTGCAAGAGTCGCATGATTCGCTTCTAAATTCAGTTTAAAATCATTTTCTAATCCATATTTCAAAATAAAAGCCATTGTTGTCGCTGCATCAAAATCATATTGATGCTTTGATGGCTCTTTTGGTTTTGGCTCTAATAGGAACGGTACCTTGTGTTCTATTTTTTCACCATATGAGACCGCCATTTTAAATAACCTTGCAATATTGTCTTGTTCAAAAGCCATATCAGTATTTAGAAGTGACTCGTATCCTTCTCTGCCACCCCAGAAAACATAATTTTGACCATTTAATTTTTTACTAATGTCCAAACCTTTTTTTACTTGAGCTGCTGCATAAGCAAAAACTTCAGCGTTATTTGTTGAAGCCGCACCATTATTAAAGCGAGGATGTGAAAACATATTTGCTGTATTCCACAACAATTTAGTTCCTGTTTCTTCCATTTTCACTTTAATTAAATCTGTTATTTCATCTAAATTTTTAAAGAATTCTTCTAAACTATCTCCAGCAGGAGCAATATCTACATCATGAAAACAAAAATATTCAATATCCATTTTTACTAAAAACTCAAAAAATGCGTCAACTCTATTTTTGGCTGTTTCCATTGGTGTCTCACCAAACCATGTACGTTTGTTCGTCGGTGCACCAAATGGATCTGATCCATCTTGTGTCATTGTGTGCCAGTAAGCAGCCGCAAAGCGTAAATGTTCTTTCATCGTTTTTCCTAAAACTATCTCTTCTGGATTATAGTGACGAAATGCAAATTGATTTGTTGAGCTTACACCTTCATACTTAACGTTTTCTACGTTTGGAAAATAGTTCATTGTAAATCCCCCAGTCAAATATTTTTATTGATTTAAGTTAGTTAGTATAGTAAACTAACTACTATACGGTATATGATAAAGCGCTATCATATATTTGTCAAGTACTTAATTGGAGGTTTTTAAATGAAAATAGACAAATACCAAATTAGATCACACAACACTTCTAATATTTTAAAAAATATTATTACTTATAAAAATATTTCTCGGGTTGATTTATCTACACTAACAGGTTTAAATAAGGCTAGCGTTTCAGACATTATTAAAGAATTGATAGATAAAAAACTAATCATAGAAGCTGAAGTTGGTGAAGCTGGAACTCAAGGTGGAAGAAAACCTATTATGCTGACTTTAAATAAAGAATGTGCACAATCCATTTCTATTGATATTGCACCAAAATATATTGAAGGCATCATTTGTCATTTAGATGGAACGATCATTAAAGAGAAAAAAATTAAAACTATTCCCATTACTAAAGAAAATGTTTGTGATTTAACACTTGATTTGATTCATGAATTAGAAAATGAGATTCCTTCTGAATCTGTTTATGGTATAACGGGCATAAGCTTGGCTATCCACGGTGTTGTAAGTGATAACACTATCCTCTATACACCAAACTACACTTTTCCAGAAAATTTTTACCAAACAGTCAAAGACGGCGTAAATATCGATAATATTTCTATGGATAACGAAGCACAACTTGCAGCACTCGGAGAATACACATTTGGAAATCATTCTGAAAGTCTAATTAGCTTTAATATTGGAACAGGTATTGGCGCAGGACTGGTTGATAAGGGTAAATTAAAGATTGGTAATCATGGCTTTTTAGGTGAAATTGGTCATTCGATTTTGATTCCAAATGGGATTGAATGTCCTTGTGGAAATAAAGGTTGTTTAGAAAGATACGCTTCACAAAGAGCGATTTACGAAAATACTGGTTTAGATATAAAAAATTCGGATGATTTAGTCCAAGAACTAGAGAATCATCCAGAAAAAGTCACTGCTGTTTTAAAAGAGAATGCCTTGTTTATCAGCATTGCCATCAACAATTTTATCATGATAAATGACCCTGAAGTCATTATTATTAATAGTTCTGTATATGATAAACTTCCCTTTATGTTTGAAGAAGTCAAAAAAAATATCAATAACCGTTTTTCTAAGTACACCAAAATTTGTAGTAGTTCTTTAAATAAAAAAGCAACCCTTTTAGGCGGTATTACTAAAAATATCCAATCATTTCTATTAATAGAAAATTTTAAACTAGATTCTTAGGTAACTTTGAGTACAAAAAAACTTTCTAAAAGACTTTTAATTTAAGCCTTTTAAAAAGTTTTTTTCTTATTTTTCAACTTTTATATAGTCGTTTATAGGTACTGTCACACCTATTGATGACGCTCTTAATCCGTCTGTCTTTACCAGTTTTTTCAAGTCTTTATTTTCTCCCGTTACTAACACGCCTAAAATAGGAACTTTTTTGACTTGTTCATGTTTATAAGTCTCAATAAAGCTTGTTATCTCTTTATCTTCAGTGTCATTCCATTTTTCAAGACTTTCAATAAAGTACTTATAGTTATCTTCTTTATTATCAGGGGTATACTCAAAGCCAAAATTTTCTTGGGCACTAGAAGTACTTATTTCCCTATCTTTGATTGGACTTAAAACATACAGCCAACTAATAGTCACCCCTTCAGGCATCTCCTCTTCTACTTTTTTAAGGGATTGAGGCTTCTCAAATGACAGGGCAATTTCAGCTACTTCCTTCTTGTCTTCATCTACCTTTTCCAAATCATTTGGTAGTTTTTTAATCCCCTCATAAGCTACATTCGGATGATAAAAATCTGCTATTTTTTGCTTTGTTTGTCGGTCGTATGAATACTCGTTAGCATCAGAACCATGCTCCCCTGGTAATAAATCATTGGTATCAACTTGAGAATTTGTTAAAGAATATTTAGCTCTAATGGTACTCCAAGGAACAATATAACCAGAAATGTTCTTTGAACGATTAGAAACTATTTCACCTCCTGTTGCTGTTGAGTACGATAATACTTGAGAATCAATTTGTATATTTGGTTCTTTAACTGTATTATGAAGCATTAAAAACTCATTTAAATCATCTGATTGGTGTTTTACTACTTGATTGCTCAACCAATACAATAAAGGGATAGCAACCACTAAGGTAATCATAGTAATTACAATCATTCGAATCAAATTTTTTTTCTTGGCTTTTCTTAATGATCTTTCAAAATTAGATGTCATATTAATTATTCCTTTCTTTTAAAATAGACTGTCTTGCACGAGATAGTTTTTGTTTGACTGAGTTTGGCTGAATTTCTAAAATTTCTGCAATTTCCTTATAACTCAATTCATAGTAATACTTAAGGGTTAAAATCTCTTGATAATCCGCCCTTATCCGTTGAAACTCATAATTTATTTCATCCAAATCATCAATTTTTTGATAACTAAGTTCTTTTCCAGATTCACTTAGCAATTGATTGAAGAAATCCTCTGAAACGTTAATTGATTTATTTTGCTTGCGTTTATCATCGATAAATTGATTGAATGCCACACGGAAAAACCATGGCTTCAGTTGTTGACTAGAAAGCTCAGGCAATAAGGTTATCATTTTATAATATGTCTCTTGTATAACATCCTCTGCTTCATGATGGTTGGCTCCGCGAGATATCAAAATTGCATACGTACTCTCTCCTAGTTCAACAAAGAGTTGATCTAATTTATCTCCTTTCTTCATTAAAAGTTGACAACTCCTTTCTCTCATACTATATAAACGTTTGAGTCACTCAAAATGTATACAGTCTGATTCAAATAAAAAAAGAAAAACCTAACATTAAAGGGTTTTTCTTTTTTAGAATAAACACAATATACTTCCAATTAAAAATAGTAATGTATTAAAGCTACAGAAACTACTTTCAATAGAAGCAAATGGACTGGATAAAACCAATAAAATGAATATTTAAGGTTCATACCTCTTTGACCATTATAATTAAAGATGACTACCAGTGACACTAAAGACATTAAAAAATAAGGATCCCATAGGGTTGAGACTGAAATAGTCAACGTACAGATAAACATAATTAATGAGATAATTAGGTACTTAAAATAATGTTTATCTCTTAAAATATAAAACGTACTTATCATTAAAATTCCATAGTACCATCCATCTAATCGCAGTAAATACGATAACAAGGAAGAAGTTAATACCGTTAAAGTAATTAAGAAAATATGTTTATTCAATTTCTTGATGATAAACAATGTTACTAGCCCTAATAATAATGTAAAAATTACATTTTGTTCATCAAGATTTACTACCTTATCAGTTAAAGTCCAATCATAAATCGGCTCAGATATAACGGGAAATACAGCTAAATTAATCATGTATTTTTTTAAATTTTTTGTATAGACAAATCCCTCGACTAGCAAAAAGCAAAAGAGAGGAAAAGCTAATGTTCCTATAATATTACAGAGAGAAACCAGCTTTGTTATAATCTCAAATTCTTTATCTGAAAAAAAGCTATAAGGAGCATTTATCATAAACCCATTTTTTAAAACAATAACACCAAAATGATCAATCAACATCGCACTCATTGCAATAAGTTTTACACTACTACCACTTAAAATCTTTCTATTCATTTTTTTATACAGCTAATAATTATCCACATTAATTTGATAAGTATAGGTAACCATTTTTTCCTTATAATTATTCGCTTTTACTTGAATTTTATAGGATGACTTTTCTAATAAAAGAGTTTCAGAATCTTTAATTTGATCGCCTGTAATTTGATAGACTTCTTTTTTCTTCTTTGTATCTATTAGATGAACGGATAAATCACCAGAATCTATATCTCCATTGATATCAATCTTCACTTTCCCACTACGTAGTAAATTAAAGTAACCTGTTTCAATATCGATTTTTTCAGAACTATTCGCTTTTGTTTCTATTGATTTCTCTTGATTCATATTGAATGAAAATTGATTCATCTTTTTAAAGTGGTTCACACTAAAAAAGATGATTGAAGTGGCTAAAATAATTAGTATTCCTAAAGTAATCAACAACATTTTCTTCTTTGATTTTTCACTGTCTATTTTCTTTACGAGGGAAGGATTATTTTTAAGTAAGTCATCAATTGACACGTCAAAATAATCACTGATTTGAACGATCATTTCTAAATCAGGTAAACTTTTTCCATTTTCCCAATTCGAGATAGTTTGCCTAGTTACATGAAATAACTCCGAGAACTGCTCCTGACTCAGATTATTCTCTTTCCTAATTCCTTTTATTCTTTCTCCTATATTCAATTCAAATAAACTCCTTTCATACCTAAATACTCGCATTATTTTTATAACTTAACGAGCAAATATACCTTGCATTATAGTAAAACACCTTTAACATTAGCGCAAATCACTTGGTATAGCAGTGTTTATTCCTTTGATTCCAAATAACGATCATATAAAAAGTTTTCAGCATTCACTAGATCTATACAAATGATTTCTTCAAACATAATTGATTCTTTTTCATTTAATTTCATATTTTCATAATCTAGTAATGATAAGACGATATTGTTAAATCCAAGTAGTAATATCCTACCTGTTAAAATACTATCTTCTTTTGAAGTGATAACAGAAACAGTTCTTTTTAACTGTAAGGGACTAATTAATGCTTCATTAACTGTTCCTATTTTTTCTAGTTCAATCATAGAGGATAAATCAAAACTATCAAATATATTCTTTTCTTTAGTGTATGAAATAAAAAATTCGTATGATTTTAAATAATCTGAATTTTCTTCTATTTCAGCGATATACTCTTTATTTCTCAACTGAATACTCTCTAATGTCCCTGTTTCACTCACTGACAAAAACAAGAAGAAACCTTGTAAATCTTTTATAATATAGCCTAAAGAAAATATTTCTTCTTCACTCTCATCGTTTGAAACTAAATGAAGTTCTACTAATTTATTTTTGTAGCTAGTTATATCTATATTTTTCATGTTTATGATTCCTTTTTCTAATTTTATTTTATACTAACATTGTACACGTTTATTCATTTTTACCTAACAAAATTAACAGTGTCTTGGCAGAAAAAAAGAGACTGCTCATTAAAGAGCAACCTCTCTTGCGTTATGTCATTAATCTAATTCAACGTTATGATAAATACTTTGAACATCTTCTAACTCATCAATCACATCTATCATTTTTTCAAATTCAACCAAATCTTCAGCAGATAATTCTACTTCATTTTGAGCAAGCATTTGAATTTCAGCTACAGAAAATTCCGTAATACCCTTTTCTTTTAAAGCTTCTTGAATAGCGTGAAAGTCAACTGATTCTCCGTAAACAATGATGTGGTCCTCTTCTTCAAATACGTCACGAACATCAATTTCTTTATCCATTAAATATTCTAAAATTTCATCTGTATCGTCTCCAGCAAAACCAAAAATTGCTGTGTTGTCAAACATATAAGCAACTGCTCCTGAGACACCCATGTTTCCGCCATTTTTACCAAATGCCGCACGGACATCTGCTGCTGTACGGTTAACGTTATTTGTTAGAGTATCAACAATAACCATTGAACCTCCAGGGCCAAAGCCTTCATATCTTAACTCAGAATAAGTTTCATCTCCTGAACCTTTTGCTTTTTCAATCGCCCGATCAATAATATGTTTTGGTACATTATATGTTTTAGCTCGGTCAATGACAAAACGTAATTTTTGATTAGAGTGCGGATCAGGTTCACCTGATTTTGCTGCTGCATAGATTTCAATTCCAAATTTTGCATAGATTTTACTATTATTAGAGTCTTTTGCTGTTTTTTTCGCTACAATATTCGCCCATTTACGTCCCATAATGTCACTTCGCTTTCTTATTTTTGTTTAATAGTCTTTAAAGAAAAAATATCCTGCTTTATTATACTCGCAAATCATAGAGACTTAAAGGTTTTTTTGCTTTTTTTAATTCTCTCTTACCATTCTTTTTCTTCGTAATCTAAATCTTTGAATAAGCGTTCTTTTTCTTTTTTGCTTAAATAGCGCCATTGCCCCATCGGTAAGTTTCCTAAACTAACATTCATAATTCGCAAGCGTTGTAAACGACTCACATTATAACCCAGAGCCTCACACATTCTTCTAATTTGACGGTTCAATCCTTGAGTTAAGGTGATATTAAATTCGTAGTTAGATAATTGTTCAATTTTACAAGGCAGCGTTGTTGTATCTAATATTTTAACGCCTGTTGACATTTTTTCAATAAAATCTGGTGTAATGGCTTTATCCACAGAAACAACATACTCTTTCTCGTGTTTATTTTCAGAACGTAAGATTTCATTCACAATATCACCATCATTAGTTAAAAGAATCAATCCTTCTGAATCCTTGTCTAGACGACCAATATGAAAAATACGTGAGGGATAATTTACCAAATCGACAATATTACCTTTCACATTTTTTTCCGTTGTACTTGTAATACCCACTGGTTTGTTTAGCGCAATATAAACATTACTACGTGGTGCAATATAAAGTTGATTACCGTCAACTTTGATATCATCACCAGGCTCAACTTGACTACCTACCTTAGCTTTTTTACCATTAATTGTCACGCGACCAGCTTCAATTAGCTTGTCAGCACCTCGTCTTGACGCTTTTCCTGATTCACTAATAAATTTATTTAAACGCATGGGACACTTCCTTCTACATTCTATTTTCTTTCTTTACTATACGTAATTTCTAAGTTAAAGCAACTTTTTCTTAAAAGAACTTGTATTTCCCTCCCAAAAAGTCACTGGTAAAATATATTCTGCTTCCGTTTCTTCTTTTACCAATCTTTTTCGTAGTACTTTAATCGCTAATTCTGCGATTTCATCAATTGGTTGAACAACCGTAGACAGCTTTGGAAGGATGCTCCTAGTTAACATCGTACCATCATAACCAACAATCAGTAAGTCATCTGGTACTTTTTTCCCTAGCTCTTCTGCCACTTGTAAGATGAGAGCTGCATCAATATCATTGGAAGCAAAAATACCTTCAACTTCTGGATAAGTTTCAAATAAGTCTTGGAAGATAGCTTTTTTATTCTCATAGGATATATTAAAATCTAAAACAATTGTTCTAGGTTCTAGTTTATTGGCTCGCATAGTATCTTCATAAGCTAAACGACGCCTTTTAGCTGGCGTTTCTAATTCAGTTGGCCCATTTGTATGAATAATGTGCTTAATACCAGCATCAATCAAACGCTTTGTTGCCAATACACCGCCTTGATAATTATCTGACTGAATGACAGGAATATCCTCGTTCATCACTCGGTCAATCGAAACAATTGGTAAATTTTCATAATGATATTCTTGAATCCCTTGGTTATGAGTTCCCACGATCAAACCATCAACTTGCTCAGATAACAACTGATTCAAATAATCAGCTTCTTTTTCCCGATTATTCATCGAGTTACCAATCAGTACTTTATAACCTAAATCATATAATTTCTTCTCTAAAGCTTCAACTAATTCCCCGAAAAATGGATTGGCTACTGTTGGGAAAATTAAGCCAATAATATTCGTTTTTTTATTGTACAGTTGTCTTGCTACTACATTTGGTTGATAATTCAACTCTTTAATCGCTTCATTTACTTTATCAATTGTTTTTTGGCTCAAATAACCTCGATTATTAAGTACTCTTGAGACCGTTGTTTTTGAGACATTTGCAAGTTCGGCCACGTCTTCTAATTTGGGTCGCATCTTTGTCTCCTTTCTAAAGACCATCGTTTTTCTAGTCTCATTATCTAACAACAGAATACCACAAAAAAAGAAGTCTCAACAGGCGTTTAATCGTAAAAACACTAGATGTTGAAACCTCTTTTTAGTCTTAATTTAATTTATTTGATACCCCATAACTAACTGCATTATCTTTTAATGAATAAACTACCTGTTCTACATTTGTTTTCTCTTTAGTTGTTAAAAAACTATTTAGCGTTTTTTCTGAGTAAAATCGTTCGGTAAAGACTACTTCACCATCATTAACAAAAATTTCCATAGAACTCTTATCAAAGTATGCGTGTAATTTCAACTCATCTTGTTCCTTAATTTTTCCGTAACGCAATCCATCAGGTGTATTTCTATTTAAAACTAACTCATTACATTCTTTAAAGTATGTTAACGATAGGACTATTTCTCCCGTTTCCTCTTCTAAAGAAAAGATAACTTCATCCTGATTCTCAGTTGATACTGTTAATTCAATCTCAGTATGACAAATATCTTTTGCAATCATATTTTTCCCAACTAAGCTGTTAGAATCTTTTTTTCCTTCATCTAGACGTAATAATTCCAATTCTTTAACTGGTTTCATCACTAATTGATCGTTTTTTAATACTAATTCTCTTGGTAACGTTAAAGCGCCTGCCCAACCATCTTCTTGTTCTGGCATATCACTTTCCCACATTGCCATCCAAGCAAACACTAATCGACGACCATCTGGAGCTAGAGTGGTTTGAGTCGCATAAAAATCATGTCCTTTATCTAATTCTTGAAAATCACCATGTTTAAACTCATTTGTTTGATAGTCATATTCACCCATATAATAACCGGTTTGGAATAAATTTAGATGTTGCTTGTCTTCTGACGCAATCCCTTGAGGAGATAGCAGTAAAATATCCTTTCCTTCAAGCTCAAAGAAATCTGGACATTCCCACATAAAACCATCTTTCTCTAACACTTTTCCTTTAGACATTTCACCCATATATTCCCAGTCAAATAAATCTTTAGATTGATAGACAATTCCTCGTCCCATACCTTCCTCATTTTGGGAGCCTAAAATCATATAGTATATTCCTTTGTGCTCCCATACTTTAGGATCTCTAAAATGATGAGTGTTGTCTACAGGTTCTTTAGCAATAATTGGATTATGCTCATACTTAGTAAAATGAATGCCATCTTCACTATAAGCCATATTTTGATTTTGCCAAAAATTATCTGGATCGTCATCACCATAATAATGATGCCCAGTATAAAAGAGATACAGAATGCCATCTTTTTCAATTGCACTACCTGAAAAACAACCATTTTTATCCTCAACATCACCTGGTGTTAAAGCAATGGGTAACTCTTCCCAATGAATTAAATCCTTGCTTCTAGCGTGTCCCCAGTGCATCGGCCCCCACTCTACACTATGAGGATGATGTTGGAAAAAGATATGGTAATAACCTTTAAAGTAACAGAATCCATTGGGATCATTAATCCAACCTGATGCAGAAGAGATATGATTACCCAGACGGTAACGATTATTAGTTAATTCTATTTTTGACGTATTCATTAAAACGACTCACTTTCTTATTTTAATTTTTTATTTTTAAGCACGTATAAATGGATCTCCTTGAACATCTTCATCATCTTTTTTCAAAATAATAAAGGCGTAAACGCCAGCAACTAAAACAGTTCCCGAAATAATTTTAAAGGTTAGACTATACCCCATATTGTCTCTTAATATTCCTAGGGGAGTAGATAAAATAACTTGTCCCACTTGTGCTGCGATTTGGAAACCAATCATGTACAGCGTTGTTGATAACTTGATATCAAAATGAAGCGTAAAATATCTAAACATTGGTAAAATAAACATCGGTACTTCAAGAGCATGAAGCATTTTAATGCCAGATACAACTGTTGGCGTTGTTGCAAAGCCACACAAACCAATTCGGATTGCCATAATACTAACACCTAAAAGTAGCGTGTTTCTAACACCTATTTTTTTCATGGTTAAAGGAACTACCGCTAACATTAAGGCCTCAAAGAATACTTGAATCGCATTTAGAGTTCCATACATTTTCTCTCCTGTTGCAGGAGAAGAAAAAAGACTGGTGTAAAATCCAGGAAACATTTGTTGGTCAAATACGTTATAAAAAGTCCAAGTAAACATGATAAAGATAATAATCGCCCATAGATGAGGTAATTTGAGTAGCGAAATCATTTCTTTAATCGTTGGAACACTAGCTTCATCTCCCTCACCCGTCATTTTTTCTCGAGCCTCTTTTTCAGCTTTTGGTGTCCAAAATAATAAATTCAGTAACAGTAACACGCCAAAGAAAGAGCCTGCCCAGAAATTAAAATTGGGATTTTTTACAAAGAGAAAACCTGCGAGTAATGCTGATATCGCATAGCCAAAGGATCCCCATGCCCTTGCCTGACCATATTCAAAATCAAATAGTCGACTAAAACGCTCTGATACAGCTTCAAATATTCCTACTGATGATAGAAAACCAGCTGATAAAAAAACTGCTCCTATCATAATTCCTAAATTAAAGTTATTAGCGAGTAATGGACCATACATCCAAATGAAGAATGGACCAACTAGGGTCGCTATAATGGCTGAAAAGATAAGCAGGTTTCGCTTAATCACTAATTTATCTTGAAGCGTACCGTAGATAAACATAAAAATTAAAGTAACTAAAGAATTCGCTGAGAATATTTTTCCAATTGAGCTGCCACTTAATCCCAAACCATTAGACTCAGATGCTAACCATAATTGAAAGAAGGACCACCAAACACCCCATGAAGCAAAAAATAGTAATAAGGTTAATGAGCTTTGTAAGTACGATGCATTTTTTAGAGCTTTCTTTAATTTAGACATATCGTTTTCCCCTTTTATGTTCCACTTAATGTCAACCGGTTAACATTTTATGTAAAACGCTTTCTTAATTTGGATTATAAAGGATATTTTTTTCTATGTCAACCGATTGCTATAAACTATAAAAAATAAAAGTAAATTGAAACTGATAGTTTATCAAGTTCAATTTACTTTTATTTTTTATCCACATTCTACATCTAATTTACTTAAAGCATCTATTAACTTCTTATAAAACAAAGCTATTTTCTAAATTTAAAGACCACTTAAAAACATATGTGATATAATAAAGTGTCTTTAAAAATTTGTAAAAAAATGGTAGGAGGAATAAACAATGAACGTTATCACATCTAATATGTATCTTGGAGCAGATAATCCTGAAATAAAAACAGGTATCAACGTTTTAAACAATGAAAACGTTTTACCTAAAAATGCGATTGCCACTTCTCCAGTCACTGCAAATGGAATTACACGTACAAAAAAAATGAAATACTATTTTGAGATTCTACACCACTTAAAAGAAATTCATCATATTTATACGGAAGTATCTGAAAAGAATGAAAAAAATATTCTAATTGGAGGAGATCATTCCATTGCGATTGCCAGTGGCGCTCATTCTCTAGATAACTACGACAATCTTGGTATTATCTGGATTGACGCTCATGCTGATATTAATACAAATGACATTACTAACAGCGGAAATGTTCATGGGATGTCTGTCGCTGCTTTACTTGGCTTAGGTGATGATGGTCTTGTTAACTTTGTTCCTCGTAAAAATTATTTATTACCTGAAAATATTGTCTATGTAGGCTTGCGTGATGTAGAGCCAGAAGAACAAGAGTTATTAGATAAATTGAACATTAAACATTTTACAGCTAACGATGTAAAAAAACTAACTATTGAAAAAGTCATGGAAGAATCAATTGCTCACTTTAAGAAACAAAAAGTGAAAAATCTTCATATTTCCTATGATATTGATTCAGCTGATCCATCTATCGCACCAGGTGTTACAACTGATGTACCCAATGGCTTAGACTTGAAAGAAACTATTTTTATTTTTGAACAACTTAACAAAGCCTTTAATGTCGTTGCTGTTGATGTTGTCGAATTTAACCCTATTACTGATATTGATAATTTAACGGTTAATTTCGTTAAACAAATTTTACCAAAAGTGATGTAAAAATAATGAAGCTAGGACAAATTTTTATTTATCCTAGCTTTTTTATTTATAAATACGCAAAAATTCATATAAAATTAAGCCATTACTGCTAATAATTGTATCGAATTCAAACTGTTTAATTTGATAATAATTAGATTTTATTAATTCTGTATTCACATGATAAACAACAGATAGACTTTCTAAAAAAATAGCCTCCACACTTAAATCAGGTGATAAATAGCTCGTGTTCTAAAGTAATAATTGATAATGTTAGCCTTCTTCTATTAACGTATAGTTACTAATACTTAAAATGATTTTTACTTGTAGTCATTTTAGAAAATTGCGAATAAAGTAAACAGGACCGTCCACTTTAAACTTAAACTACAAGGCAAAGCTAAGCATGGTACAGCACCTCAAGAAGCAAAAGCCTTTTATACCCTTTTTAACTTCTTTATCATTTTTATAATAAATAAGGGTTAATTTTTTCCATTTCAATTAAACTTTCGGCAATGATTTGTTTTGACAATTTGTCTAAATCACTAAAATCAGGATTAGCTATAATCACTGCTTCTATTACTGAATATTTCATTTCTTCCTTTTTCTCTTCGTTCCAAGGTGTATCCTTTAATTGATTCCAATACTTTGTTTTTTCTTTTTCATTGTGAGCCATTAACCATAGTTCAAACTGCATCAATTGATGATTTAGTACAATCCCATATTTTAATTTTTTTTCTCTTAATTCAACATTAAAAATAGGAAAATACGTAAAATCCATATACCCTTCTGACACATTACCCACTTTATAAAGATTTGTTGTTTTCGTAAAATCTGTCCTTAATTTCCTTACAAAATGAATTAATTCAAAATAAACTTCAACAACAAGGCTATTTTCATAAACAACTTCTTGATAGGTCTTAATTTTTTGAGATAGTTTATCACTCATTTTAACTCTCCTTTATGATTGGCATATACACATTCACTTGGTTTTTATTAGGTTCTGTTTGAAGTGGATCTGTTATGTACTGCTCATAGGGAACACCGTTAACATTATAACCATTTTCTTCAATCCATTTAAGTAACTTAAGATATGCTTCACCTAAATTTTCATATAAACCAACATATTCAACATAAGCACGTTCAGCTGGTTTGATTGCATGATTACTTTTAGCTGTATCAACAATCGGAAACCCAATTTCCACATCGTAATTTTCAGGAGTATATTCCTCACTGTAGTAAAGAGTAATTGGACATCCTATTGGTACTTGCTTGCTTAGTCTTAACAAGTTTCCAGCCTTTTTAAATAAGCTATCAAAATTTGCTATATTGATAGTTTCTCTAACTGAAAAGAGGTTTAAACTTGGACTTATTACTATCCTTATTTTTGATGTATCACTTTTTTTCATGATACTTCCTCCTTGAGATAATTCTCTAATATAATTCTCAATAGTTGTTTGAAGGATAGTATAATCGGTTACTTTAAATTGAATTTCTTTTTTCTTTTTTTCTAGCATTTGAGCAAGTTTTTCATTATCTTCCAAAATAATTTGTATCTCAGAAAATGAAAACTCAAACTGCTTCAAAATTAAAATTTTCATTGCGCTATCCAATTGACTAGCTTCATAATAACGATAGCCATTCTGAGAGTCCACATGAACTGGTTTCAATAGGTTAATCTCGTCATAATATCGTAATGTTTTACTTGGAATCTGGCTGGCTTTAGAAAATTGTCCAATTGTTAACACTTTGATCTTTCCTTTCAAGTCAATTATTGAGTAACTAAAGAATACACTTTCCTGTAACTGGAAGGTCAAGGTAATTTAACAAAAAAATTATTTTTAAGATAAAATTATCTGAGTTAATCGATTTAAAATAGGAACAATATCTTCTTTAAATTTTGGATTTTTAGCATGCCATCTAAAATTTAACGGGGATGGATGGACAATTGGAAAATAATCAGGTAAATATGTCTCATAAGCAAAAACAGTTTCTGTTAATGTTTTCTTTGCTTGATCTTTTAGATAAAATTTCTGAGCATGAAGTCCCATTAAAATGGTTAACTGAATATTTGGCATTTCATCCAGTATAGGTGGATGCCACTTATCAGCAAATCCTTTTCGTGGTGGTAAATCACCAGCTTTGGCTTTACCTGGAAAATAAAAATCTAATGGTAAAACTGCAAAATTTCCTGAATAATAAAACTCTTTTTCTGAAACACCTAACCATTTTCTCAACTCATCACCGCTTTTATCCCTTAAAACATCTGCTTTTTCTTGAGTTTTAATTCCCGGAGCAGAGCCCACAATAACAATTTTAGCTTGTTTATTAGCCATAAAAATTGGCTGCCATCCTTTTTCTTGAAACACTTGATTCTCGGGATCTTTTTTTATTTGTTCTCTGATTCTATTAATATTATCCATCAAATCATCTGCTTTCAACTAGCTTACTCCCAGTTTTTCAAATAGTTTAAAGGGAGTTCCATTCTAACTGTTTTATTTGGGTCTACTACTTGGCAGATTCGTAAATCTCCTACTAAAGATAGTAAATGAATAGCCTCTCCTTTAGTTAAATCAGTATAATTTTCAACAAAAGATACCATCATTTTAGTTGCTGAAACACACGCTTCATCCACTGTTAATTTAGATGAAAGAGTACTGATTTTTTTATCCTTGATTAAAAAAGGTAATGGCCACTTTTGATTTTTAATCACTGATATTTTTACCGTTACTTCACAAGGGACTTCTGCCCCACAAACTGACACTTCTCCATCTGCCATTGCTGCATGACAGTCACCTAAAGAAAACAGAGCACCACTCACGTTAACTGGTAAAAATAGTTTGGTTCCCTCCGTTATCTCTTTACAATCCATATTGCCACCATGGCTATCTGGTGTGCCACATGAAATAGGTTCATTTTTTGGAGCAACACCAATAACTCCTATCATTTTATTTAATGGTAATTTAAAGTCATCAGAAAAAACTAATTGATCCTCAACAATAGGCATAATTTTTATTGTATTTTCGGTTAATTCATCTCCCATCACACCCAGATTAGGACCCGTTAACATAGTTGCATTGCCTTTTATATCAATTTTTTGAATCTCAACCTTTAATGTATCTCCCACTTCCGCTCCTTCGATAAATACAGGTCCTGTTGCTGGGTTAATTCTATCCCAATCCAGTGAATCAAATGAATCTGATTCACTTTTTATTTGATTAGTAAAGCAGTCAAACGTTTCAAACGTAACAACCTCACCATTTTGAATTGTACAAACTGGTTGATTATTTTTATCCATTGCATAGATACAATCTTCTTTTTTAATATAAGTCATTGGTATTACTCCTTCCTAATTCTTATTTTCTTCCATTATACCATCCTAAATACATTTAAGTTCGCTAAAAATGGGAACATCAATCGAGACGTTCATTTCCTTTAAAATAACTAATTTTTGAAATTATTTGCTCAGAAAACAACAAAAAAATAAACGTCTAAAAAAGCTAGTAATCAACTTTTTAGACGTTTACTTTTTTATTTTAACTAAACAATTAGAGATACATTTTTTTCAATTTTTCTATAAGTTTCTTCCTCATCTTTGTCCACTACTACAGCCGTTACTTCCCTTAAATCATAGTAGGTATAAAAATCAGTTTTTCCTATCTTAGAAGAATCAATCAACAAATATTTTTCAACAGAATTATCCACAGCCAGCGCTTGCGTGGTTCCTTCTTCAATAGTCGCTGTCATAACGTTGGTTCCTTTAACTCCGTTACAACTAAAAAAAGCTTTATTAAAATGCATATTTTCTAGAGTCGTATTAGGTATGTCACCAAAAAAAGCTTGTGTTTTTTCGCGAAGCTCACCGCCTAAAAGATAGACTTTGATAGAACCATTTTTTTTGCTAATAGCTTCAAATACTGGCAAACTATTTGTCACAACTCTAATCGTATCACATTCAATTAAGTTTGCTAAAATTTCTAGAGTTGTTCCTGGGCCTAAAAATATAGTGTCATTATTCTCAATTAAAGGAAGTGCTTTTTTAGCAATTTCTATTTTTTTATCTTTATTCAAAATTAATTTATCTATGTGGGATAGCTCTGAATTAAAAGAGACACTTGTTGCTCCACCATGAACTCTCTTAAGCTTCCCTTGCTCCTCTAACTCTGATAAATCTCTTCTCACCGTCATGTCAGAGACATTTAATTGTTCTACAATATCAATGACTTTAACAGATCCTTTTTCATCCACCATTGATAATACAGCACTAAATCTTTCATCTTTTAACATTAACATCCCACCACCTTCTATATCCATTTATCTAGTTCTCAGTTTATCAAAAAAATGAGGGTTTTGCTTTAATAATTAAAAAAACGTTACAAAAACCACCTTTATGATTAGTGTAACGTCTTAAACATATCAATTTACTTAGCATTCTCAGCATAAATTTTATTACGTTTTTTCATTTCTTTAGCATACCAGATAAAGATTAACAGGTAGATTACTAAAGCAACAATTGCATATATGATGAACGTTCCATTTCCTTGTGAGGCGTTACCTACTAAATAACCTAAGAATTTTTCAATTGGACCTTCCATTGTTGTGTGCGAGATCAATGCATTTTCACTTAAACCTGCTGGGAAAGCACCTACTAGTTTAGCTGTTTTTGTAACAAAATCAGCAATTAAAGTTCCTGACCATAAGAACAATGGTAGTTCAATTGCGCCAATCACTATCATGCGAATTAATTTACCACGAGTAACAACTAATAAGGCAGGTGTAACCCCCATTGCAATGATTCCACCTAATGGTAATAATTTATTTCCTGGTAAAATAATAGCTTCTAATAACATAATTGGTGCCAAGATATTAGCTGCTGCCCAAATTTCAGCACGGCCAGCTAAGAATGGCCAATCTAAACCAATGTTAATTTTACGTCCCTTTAATTTTGCATTAGCAAAGTTAGTAATACCTTGTGATAAAGGTTCTACTGCTGCAATAAACCATGAGCCTATTAATGAGAATAACTCCAAACAAACCGCTGCTGTAAAAGCTAGTGCGAATATCTCTGTTGGCGTTTGACCTGCTAATAATCCTACAAAAATACCAAGATAGATTCCTATAGCGAATTTAGATCCCCAAAAACCAATCTTACTATTTAATTTTGCAGCATCAAAGTCATATTTGTCCAACCAAGGAAAAACCTTGTCGAAAATCTTATCAAACATCATAATAATTGGATTCATCATATAGTTCATATGAGTTGTTGTCATCGGATTCACATCATCCGGTGTGTCTAATAAATCACTAAATGTTGGCTTCATTAAATCTGAATTAATAATTTTTAAAATACCAATAAATACAACTAACAATGTTGCGACAATTAGATTTGCTCCGTAGAAAATAGCTAATAATCCTACAATCGATAAGTGCCAAATATCAAAAATATCAACATCTAGTGTATCTGTTTTTTTCATTGCTAACATCACAACGTTGACAATCACCATAATTAATAAGAAGTATAAAGTATACGGTGAACCCCAAGTGATGGTTGCTAACGGTGCCCAACCAACGTCAGTCACATTTAATGCAATTCCAGTTCTTTCAACGAATGACTCCATTGCACCTGAAAAAGCAGTTGTTAAAATACCAATAATTGCTCCAATACCTGTCAGTGCAATCCCGAGTTTAATACCACCCTCAAGAGCTTTTGAAAACTTCACTTTAAAACACATAGCAATGATTGTTAAAATAATAGTCATTAGTGGTGCTGCACCCAAGTTAATTAATGGGGTGAACACCGCATTGGCAAAATCAATTATAATATCCATTTACTTTCTCTCCTCCACTTTCATTTCCCACATAGATACTTATTTAAGTGATTTGATTACTGCTTCTAAATTTGTATAAACCGGTTCAGCCATTGCTGGAATACGGTATAAAATAGGACCCGCATCAACCACAGGAATCGTTATATCAAAACCTAAATCTGTTTTAGCAATTTGAGCAAAAATATCATAATGACTTAACATGTCTTCACTGATGTCTTTAATCATAACTGCGTCACAGTGTACATCAAAACCTCTTTTTTTCATTTCTGTTTCTAGTGCACTTTTAATTTGATGACTTGAATTAACTCCTGCTCCACACGCTGCTAAAATTTTAATCATTGTTATCTTCTCCTTTTATATTTTTATTTAAATCATTATAAATTTCTTTTGCATCGTTACTATTAAATAAATGAAGTAACTCATCCAGATCCTTAGAATTAATAAAATCCATAATATCTGCAAGTAATCCAGCTTGAGCTGTTTCATCCGCATTTAATATCATAAATAAGAACGAGACATTCAATGACTCTTCTGGATTAATCATGTTTGAAAATTTGATTGGCTTCATTAACTTAACCGGTACAATTCTCGTTGTTTTTACATACTTACTCTCAGTATGCGGTATTGCAATATTGGGAAGCTCCTCATTTATTGGTTTTAAGTCTAAGCCTGTTGGATATTCCATTTCTCTTTTTAAAACGCTATCAAAAAAGTCATCTGTTACAAACTTCTTATCTAATAACTTCTGACTCACTTCCTGGAACACATCTTCTAAAGTTGATTGCCTCGAGACAAACACTGTATCAGGATATATAAAACTCTCCATCATGATGTCTGCACCTTCCTTTGTTTTGTTTTGTTTTGTTCGAATTTGTTAACTGCAAACAAAGTATAAACAATCTACTTTCTATTGTCAACGCTTTATTTTTCATTTTTGTTGATTATTTGTTTGAATCAGGTTGATTATTGTTTGGATTTGTTTTAATATGTGTTTGTGCACAAATTAAGTAAACAATTTAAGGAGGATTTTTATAATGAGAGTAGTAATAGGATCAGACGCTTCTGGGATGCCTTTAAAAGAAATCATTAAAGAATATTTACTGCAAAACAACTTTGAGGTAGTAGATAAATCAGAAAGCCCTGCAAATGATTTTGTTGATTCAACGTTAGCTGTCACAAGTGACTTGTTAAATAATGAAAACAGCTTGGGCCTTTTATTCGACGCTTATGGCGCTGGTAGCTTTATGACAGCTGCAAAAGTTAAAGATATTATAGTAGCCGAAGTATCAGATGAGCGTTCTGCTTATATGACAAGAGGACATAATAATGCTCGTGTTATTACACTGGGCACTGAAATAGTCGGTAATGGCTTAGCAAAAGCTATTGTTTCAGAATTTCTTGCTGGTTCTTATGAAGGTGGGCGTCACCAAGTCCGTGTTGATATGTTAAATAAAATGGCCTAACAAATAAAAGGAGGATTTTAATCATGAAGATAGCTATTGGATGCGATCATATAGTAACAGATGTAAAAATCGCTGTTTCAGATTTTCTAAAAACAAAAGGATATGAAGTGTTAGATTTTGGAACCTACGACTTTACACGCACTCATTACCCAATTTTTGGTAAAAAAGTGGGCGAAGCAGTTGTGTCAGGTGAAGCTGATTTAGGTGTTTGTATTTGTGGAACAGGTGTTGGTATCAACAATGCCGTTAATAAAGTTCCTGGTGTTCGTGGAGCTTTAGTTCGTGATATGACATCAGCTTTATATGCTAAAGAAGAACTTAATGCCAATGTTATTGGTTTCGGAGGAAAAATTACAGGTGAATTTTTGATTTGTGACATTGTTGAAGCCTTCATTCAAGCTGAATATAAAAAAACTACTGAAAATGACTTATTAATTCAGAAAATTGATCAAGTTGAAAAAAGAAATGATGAACAATTCAATGTTACCTTTTTTGATGAATTTATTGAAAAATGGGATCGTAACGAATACCACGATTAACTAAACAGAGAGGATAATAACGATGATTTTAACAATTACAATGAATCCTTCAGTTGATATTAGTTACCAACTAACCGATTTAGCTATCAATAAAGTCAACAGAACTAGCAGTGTCACAAAAACTGCTGGAGGAAAAGGACTTAATGTCACACGTGTTTTAAAACAATTTAATGAAACTGTTTTTGCGACTGGACTTATTGGTGGACCTCTTGGCTCATTCATCACTAGGGAGTTAGAAAAAGATCAAATCAAACATCATTTTTTTGATATCTCAGGGGACACAAGAAATTGTATCGCCCTACTCCATAATGACAACCAAACAGAGATACTTGAATCAGGTCCTGGAATCACTGAATCTGAACAAACTGGTTTTTTAGAACATATCGATATGGTTTTGAACCAAGTCACTATTGTTTCAATTTCTGGCAGCCTCCCTACCGGTCTTACTCCTAATTTTTATGCTGAACTAATAACAAGATGCCATAAGAAAAATATTCCAGTTGTTCTAGATACATCAGGTTTAAGTTTAAAAGCAGTTTTGGAAAGTCCTATTAAACCTACACTGATCAAACCAAATACAGATGAACTTTCAGAATTACTAAAAAAAACCATTGCTGATGACACTGATAGTATTGTTAAAGCTCTTCGTGACCCTTTATTTAAAAATGTGGAATGGATTGTCATCTCAAGAGGAGCAAATGGAGCTCTTGCAAAACATCATGATACATTTTACCTTGTGGAAACACCAAAATTAAAAGCTGTTAATCCTGTTGGCTCCGGAGATTCAATGATTGCCGGATTAACTTCTGCTTTACATCAAAATTTTAAAGATGAAGATTTGTTAAAAACAGGTTGTACTCTTGGCTCGTTAAATGCCCTTGAAGAAACAACAGGATGTATTAATTTAGACAACTACGATGCTCTTTTTAACCAAATAAAAGTAACCCCTTTAGGAGGAATAAATAATGACAACAACAAATAAATTAAATCATATGACATTATTAAGTGATGAGAATCATATTATCAGTGCTTTAGCCATCGATCAACGTGGCGCTCTTAAAAAAATAATTGCTAAATTTAAAGGATCTGATGCAACGGATGAAGAAATAATCTCTTTCAAAAAAATTATCTCTTCAGAATTAACACCTTACGCATCATCTATCTTACTAGATCCTGAATATGGTATTCCTGCAACAAAAGTACGTGCTGAAAATGCTGGGTTACTTGTTGCTTATGAAGAGACTGGTTACGATGCAACAACACCTGGTCGTTTACCTGATTTATTACCGATTTGGTCTGTTAAAAGACTAAAAGAAATTGGTAGCAATGCTTGTAAATTCCTTCTATACTATGATATTGATGAAAGCGATGAAATTAATGATCAAAAGCAAGCATTTGTTGAAAGAATTGGTTCTGAATGTATGGCTGAAGAGCTACCTTTCTTCCTAGAACTATTATCTTATGATGCAACTGATTCAGATAACAGCACTAGAGAATACGCTCAAAAGAAGCCTCATAAAGTAAATGAAATGACTCGTCTATTCTCTGAACCTCGTTTCAACGTAAATGTTCTAAAAGTAGAAGTTCCGGTTAACATGAAATTTGTGGAAGGCTTTTCTGATGAAGAAGCTGTCTATACTCAAGAAGAAGCTGCTCGTTTGTTTAAAGAACAAGCTGAAATGACTAACCTGCCATTTATCTTTCTAAGTGCTGGTGTTAGTGCTGAGATGTTCCAAGACACACTAACATTTGCTAAAAATGCTGGTTCTACGTTTAATGGTGTTCTTTGTGGCCGAGCTACTTGGGCTAACGGTGTAGAAATTTTTGTTAAAGACGGTGAAGATGCTGCTCGTCACTGGATGAGAACCATTGGCAGAGCAAACATTGAATCATTGAATGAAGTTCTACAAAAAACAGCAACCCCTATTAAATTTTAATGTAATAAAGACCTTCTGGAACAAAGCTATTAACTAGCTTTCGTTTCAGAAGGTTTTTGTTATGTTATCGGATTTGTGAATATATGGACAAATTTTACAAGTGGTTAATTATATTTTAATAACACCTATTCAAAAAAATCGTTATTTAAATTTTAGTTTTTTCTTGTTTTGCCATTTCTTAATTCACTCAGTTATTATATTAATTGATTTGTTATTCATAAATAGTTGAAACCTTAGCAGCTTTAATACATTAGTCATACCTTTTATTTTAGACTAATAATATATCACAACTTTTTGATGTGCACTATTATTTAATTTTATTACCTAATTTCTGATCTTTTTATTCTTCCTTCTAATCAATCTATATTTTTATAATAAATAACAAAATAAAATGACATATAGATATTAAAAAATTGTGAAAAAAGTACGTAAAATAGTTGAATATTGATTATTCAAATAGTATACTTGCGTTGTAAAGCGTTCTTGGAGACTTTAGATTGTGTTTATACATGTGAAAACTGTCACTATTAGTTTTTATTAACCTTTTTAATTTGAACGCTAATAATGATTAAAAAAAGGAGTGGACTATTGGAAACACAAAATCAACCATTAACAAAAGAACATTTAACAGCCCTAGAAGAAAAACCAAAAACAAAGTTACAAATTTTATTAAACTACCTAATATGCTTATTACCAGTAATATCTTGTTTGTTAGCTATTGCAGAGTACAAATTTATACCTAACCTTGGAATCAATGGAAGTACTAACACATATACTTATTTTTTAGGAATTCAAGGAGCTATTCTATTAATCCTTTTTTGTTTATCGCTAGTAAACAAAAAAATATTTAAACGCTTACGTTATAAAGCTCCCTTTTATACCCTTATTTACTTATTATTTTTAGGGTATGACTACTTAACTTTAAAAACAGGTATTTTGATGCTACCTTACTTTCCATGGTTTGATCAAATACTAAATGCTATGTTATCAGATCACGTTTATTTACTTAAATGTGTCAAGAATTCAATGATTTTACTTTTCACTGGTTATTTTATTGGCGTTGGAACTGGTTTAATTACAGGTACTATCTGTGGCTACAGTAAAAAAGTAAATTATTGGATCAGCCCTTTTATGAAATTATTAGGTGCCATACCGACTACCACTTGGTTACCTATTGTCATGGTTCTAGCTGCTTCACTGTTTAATGCTAGTGTATTTATCATTGCGTTAGGCGTTTGGTTTTCAGTTACGATAGCAACAATGACAGGTATCCAAAATATTGACAGTGCTTATTTTGATGCTGCCAGAACTTTAGGGGCTACAAATAAACAGTTAATTTTAAAAATAGCTTTCCCTTCCGCAATACCTAATATTTTCCAAGGTCTTACTCAGGGAATGAGCTCTGCCTGTACATCTCTTATGATTGCTGAAATGCTTGGTGTGGAATCTGGTTTGGGTTGGTACATTACTTGGCAAAAATCTTGGGCAGAATTTGCTAAAATGTATGCAGCTATTATTATTATTTGTATTGTTTTCGTTACTGTTAACTTCATCTTGAATAAGATTAAGAAAAAAGTACTCGTTTGGCAAGAGGAGGCTATCTCATGATAAACACTCAATCGAAATTAGTCTTGTCTCACATATCTAAGAGTTTTGCAAACTCTACAAATAATAGCATCACTAATGTGCTACAAGATATAAACTTAACCGTTAGTAACGGCGAATTTGTGTGTATTGTTGGACCTAGTGGTTGTGGTAAATCAACAATCTTAAGATTAGTTTCTGGACTTCTTTCACCTACTACTGGCTCAATTACGTTAAATGATAAAGCTATTGAAGGAACAGACCCTAATCGTGGCATGGCATTTCAAAAAGCAACGCTATTTCCTTGGCTAACCGTTAAGGAAAATGTTGGTTTTAGTTTGCGAATGAAAAAAGAATATAAACAAAATGAAGATAAAGTTGAACAATTGATTGATATGGCAGGTCTTTCTTATTTCAAAGATGCTTATCCACACCAACTTTCTGGTGGGATGGCTCAAAGAGTTTCTTTACTAAGAACAATGATTAATGAGCCTGATATTTTCTTATTAGACGAACCTTTAGGTGCCCTAGATGCCTTCACTCGCATGAACCTCCAAGATGAATTATTAAATCGTTGGCATGACCAACAAAATATTATGTTGTTGGTTACTCATGATGTTGAAGAAGCAATCTATTTAGGAACTCGAGTTATTGTTATGGCTCCTAGGCCGGGTGTAATAGTTGAAGATATCTCTATTGACTTACCTTACCCAAGAAATAGAAGCGATCAAGCTTTTGTTGATTACCGAAATAAAATTTTTAATAGTCTTAATTTTAAAAAGGAAAACTAAAAAAGGAGAATTTATATGAAAAAGATAACATTTTTAGGGGTTAGTTTATTATTATTAACAACACTTACATTAGGCGCTTGTGGTGCAAAAAAAGAGAATGTAAAAAAAGAAGACAAACAAGTCAATGTAAATGACGAGGAAGCATGGAAAAAAGAACCTGCCTATGGCGAAAAAATAAAACTCGGATACAACGGGGGTGCTTGTCTATCTCCTCTAGGGATTGCTAAGGAAAAAGGATTCTATAAAGAAGAAGGATTAGATGTTGAAATTGTTTCTACTACTGAAACCAAAGATGCTATTGGTACTGGTAAAGTAGATTTTGGAGCTGATCACATAGCAACATTATTAGTACCTGCTGTAAACGGTGTAGAGATGGTCTTTACTACTGGTATCCATACAGGTTGTAAAACTCTTTATACTTTGGCTGATTCTGGATTTGATAGCACTAAAGACCTTGTTGGAAAAACAATCGCTGTTCCTGATGGTATTGGTAATTCTGACCATAATATTGCATTAAGGTTTTTTAATAAAGACAACATTGAGCCTGAAAAAGTGAAGTTCAAACAAGTGGAAGCTGGTGCAACAATACTTGCTATGGAAAAAGGTGAGATTGAAGGGGCTCTTTTATCTGATCAATTTGCTAAGAAATTTTTAGATGAAGGAAAATTACAAAGTGTACGTTCATTAACTTTTGATGATGACTTTAAAAATGAAACATGTTGCGTTATGGCTGTTAACCGTACTTTCTACGAAAAAAATCCGATTACAACAGCTAAGCTTACAAAAGCAATGACTAAATCAAGAAATTGGGTACAAGATAACAAAGAAGAGGCTGTTGACATAATGTTTGCTAATGATTGGGGAAGTGGTGACAAAGAAACCCTTGTGGAGATTATGAATACTTATGACTTTAGTATTAGTGATAAACATACTGAAGAGACATTAACAAACATTTTAAACGATTATAAAAAATTCAAAATTGTTGATGATACTAAAGACACCGATCAAGTTATTGATTACTTATGGCACCCAGTAAAGTAAAGTTTGACTTTCTTTCTACTTGTTTTTTGACACATTATTAAACAATAAACAAAAAAGTAACTCATCGTCTTATGACAACGAGTTACTTTTTTATTATCTCATTTAGGCAACTGCCCTACTATTTTGTTGAATTTTTCCCAATACAAATCTTGAAAATGGCCCCACTAAGATTAATTGATAAGGCAGTGCAACAAGGATATTCATTTTCCAAGCATAAAGATATGCTAAACCAGAAACTCCTCCTAATCCTCCTTCAACTATTAATCCAAACAATGACATGAAAGTCACCATTCCAATGATCATCAAACATGAGATGCTTAAAATCAATTGAATTGGTTTAGTTTTATCAATAAAAGATAAATTAAAGGCTATTTTTTTGGCAAAAACTCCGACGACAAAGACATCTAAAATAAATGCAACCATAAATCCTGGGACTAATCCAACTAATAAGTTAGATAATGAAAAATCATTATGAAGCATTAGATTATAAATACTCATTCCTAGAACCATCAAAAAACACATCAATGAGGTAAAGATGATTCCTTCTTTTTTGTTTTTTGGCATTAACTATTCCTTCTTTCTTTTAATAAACAACACTAGTTAGTCTATCAAAAAAAAAGAGTTGTCATAAGTTAGAATTTGATGAAATTTCCATTAATGATTATTCATTTTCTGAAAAATACATCTAAATTTTCACTTCAATTCATCTGTCATCGGAACGATTGTTTCTTCTAGTAATATTTGCCAAGCTTTTTTCAATAATGAGGTATATTTAAATGGCTTAATATCTGGATTCTTTTCTTGGTAATCAGCCAATCGACGACTTTTTGTGACTTTTTTAAAATTAGGAATATCGGTCATACCAATTTCGTACTGCATAGCTGATGTATGAAGTTCGTCAACTGATACACACCAGTCATTAGCAAAGTTCTGAATCATATCATCTCTCTTATTTGTAAAAAAGATACGCTTAATGACAAAAATATCTTCATTGGCATTAATTTCACCTGTATCAATACCATTCAAAATCTCACGGTAAACAGCTTTAACCTGTTCTGTCTTATTCAATTTAGCAAGAGCTTTCTCAATTTCATCTCTAATATCTTGACTATTAGCTGAATAATTTCCAAGTAATTGATTGATATAAGCTGAATCGATATCATAAACTTTAGCGTTATTGCGATCAAAAAATTCAATCATCGAAAAATCACCTGTTGGAGGTATTATTGGATCTATTATGGAACCTTTAACTGTTTCATAATGCGGGTATTGCTCCTCAATTAGATTCACTTGATTCCCTAATTCTGTCGTTTGTATTTCTCCTTCATCACTATAAGAAATGACCTCTTCATTATATTCATTGTAGGTAACTAATGCTTCAAAGGCATTGTTTAATGCTTGAAAACTCTTAATATAATCAATTTTAACTGCCATAGAATCGTGTTCATCAACACCTTCTGGATGATTTTCTAAAACAGCTGAAAGTTCTTGATATGACTCCATGAATCGTTGTTTTGATTCCTCATACGTTGGATAGATTAATCCCGCTTTTTCTTGTTGATGAGAGTAGAGTAACGTTGCCTCCTCTACATTTTTTTCCATAGTATGAGGATATCTAAAGGTCACAATCATCCCTTTTTTCTTATCTGGAAACGTTCGGTTAGTCCTTGAAAAAGCTTGAATTAAATTAGCATAACTCATATTTCTGTCCACATAAAGAGTTTGAATGGTTGGCGCATCAAAACCAGTCAGCAATCTATCCACAACAATTACTAAATCTAAATGCTCTCCAAACTTTTTAAACTCACCTTTTTTTCTTGCCAAACGATTATTAATATCCCCATTGTAACGACTGATCTCTTTAACATCCCAAGTAGTTCCATAATACTCATTATAGGTTTCTACAATATTTTTCATTTCTTTTTGCACAGCAAAGGCACTTTCTTCATTTTCTTGTGTGGAATAAGTAATTGCAATACGTGGAAAATCTTTATCCTCCATCAGTCTACCGATTCTTAAATGATTTTTCCCATAAATTTCTTCCATCCAATTTTCCTGACTAGTCATTTCCTTAATCATGTAATAATATTTTTTAGCCATCTCAATTGAATTAGTTGTCAGTATAGCTGATTTTTGAGGCAAGCCATTTCCAAAATTAAATTTTACATAAGCATCATTAGGCTTAAAAATTTTCTTAATGACCTCTTTTATATGATCTACACTTTCATATTCGGTAGGTTTCAAGTACGACTCTCTCTTTAAGCCGTCCATTTCATCTATCATTTTACTAATTTCATCTGGACTCTTCTTCATGTTTCTTTCTTCCAACTGGAGCTGTGTAAAAATAGAATCATACAAAGTATCCGTATCCACCGTATCATCATGCTCCACTTGAAACCCTAGAACAGCCTCATCTTCCAAAGCATTCTTAATGGTGTATGTATGCAAGCACTCACCATATTGATCATCTGTCGTACGAGCTAATTTTCCTTTAGCTTGTTTTTTGTTCACTTCAAAAATCGGTGTTCCTGTAAAACCAAACCACGTTGAACGAGGAAAATATTTTTTTATATCTTCCATGCCTTCAGAACTTACTGCTCTATGGCACTCATCCACAACAAAAACAACATGTTGGCCTTTTAATTTTTCAAAACGCTTCGTCCCCTTTTCAGCTTCCACTTTTTCAGCGTAACGAATAGCCGAGTCTAGTTTTTGACGAGTCGTAATAATAACCGTATTTGAATTAGAATCGGATAGTAAAACCTGACTTAACTCTCTAGCACTACCAGTTCCCACAATCAAACTATTACTTTTACCAACACCAGATGTAATTCCCGTGTTGTATTCAGAGGCAAATTTAGTAAATTCACTTGTTGTTTGATTGTCTAAATCCTTTCTATCAATCAACATGATGGTACGATCCACACCTGTTTTTCTAGCTAATAACTTAGTAGAAACAAAACTAGTTAAAGTTTTACCACTACCCGTCGCATGCCAGATATAACCAGATTGGTGCTTAGCAGCCGATGTATACAGAGCTTCAATGGCATGAATTTGATAAGGATGAAGAACCATCAACACCTTACTATCTTGATCTTCACTGACAATTGTATAATCAGCAATCAGCTTATGAGCATCTGGAATATTTAGCATTTGCTTAACAAACTCATAGATATCATCAACTTTTTGATTGTTTTTTGTTCGCCAACTAAAGAGAAATTTTTCATGTAACTGTTTAGGTAAGGCATTCGCAAAATATCGAGTTGTTTTTTCATTAGACACGACAAATAATTGGACTGTCGAGAAAATATTATTTCTAAACATTCCTTCGTTAGCATATTTTTTAATTTGATTAAACGCTTGATAGATGCCATCCTTAGCAGTCACTTGTTTTAATTCAATTTGAACTATGGGTAAACCATTGATTAAAAGGGTCACATCAAAACGGCGATCATGATCTCCATCTTCTCCCTTTTTAGTCGCAATTTGATTAACGACTTCATAACTAGAAATACCACCTGTATAATCCCTTGTGAATAACTCTAAAGAAATCATTCCCAATTCTTCATCACGCTCAATCGTAATTCGAGCAATCCCGTTTTCACCTTTTAGCCATTTAGCAGCATCAAAAGGGGTTCTTGTTCGATTTAGCAACTCTAACTTAATTCGTTCAAACTCACTATCACTTAGAGGGACATCATTTAATTCCGCTACATTATTTTGACTAATTTTTTGACGAAGGTTGCTCCATAAATCTTCTTCACTTTTCAAATCAGGTCGATAAGTCCATTGATTATGCCCCTCACCTAAAACTTGTATTAATCTTTTTTCAACCTCTAACTCACTTTTTCTTACTTCCATCAATTTAATTTACGCTCCCTTTTAATCTCTAAAATGAGAATTGCTTCATTGGATATACGACAAATCAATTTATTTGCGCCGTATGCTCTTTTCTCAATTAACATGGCACAAATTTAAAAATTTGTCGTATGTCATTTGAGAGAACTCTACTAATCCCTATAAAAAAATATCTATTTAATATATATATTCTGTTGTTTGTTTTATTTCCCTCTTTTTCTACTCTATTTCCATCATATTATACCATTATTAATAGTGGTATTGTTTAGTTGAATCATATCTCACGCTTGGGAACAGCGTAAGTTGGGGGAAGAGAGCGATGTGCGTGACGGAACTCATGATTCCCCAAAATATTTTGAAAAAGGACACCCTCTAGTTACTTCAAAAAATTTAAAATCAGATGGTTTAGATTTAACAGATGTTTCGTTAATTTCATCTGAAGATTTTGAAATAATAAATAATAGGTCGAAAGTTGATATTGGTGATATTTTATTTGGAATGATAGGTACTATTGGAAATCCAGTGTTAGTTAATCGAGACGACTTTGCTATAAAAAATGTTGCATTAATTAAAAAAGGTCAAAGTTTAAGTAATTCTTTTTTGATTCAACTTTTAAAATCACCTATTTTCGATAGGTATATAGTTAATGAAAATGAAGGAGGGACACAGAAATTTCTTGCCTTGAATAAAATAAGAAATTTTGAATTTTTATGTCCAGATGAAAAGGAACAAAAAATAATAAGCAACTTCTTCAAACAACTAGATAACACTATTACTCTTCAAGAGTGTTAGTTTATATACTCGATAAATAGCGCATAATTTTATCATTATCTTGGTTTTCTAACTCTTGAATAATATGCAAGTATGTTTGTTGAGTGGTTGTCATATTAGCGTGACCTAATCTTCTTGCAACACTTGCAATTGAAACACCTGCGAACAGTAACAAGGAGGCGTGAGTATGTCGCAACCCATGAATAGAAATAACTGGAATATCAGATTTTTCACAGTGTCTCTTCAATTGATTGTTGACAGTTGAATTAAAGACACGTCCGTTCACAAAAATTACCTTTTCATCAGGTAGATTAGTTAGTAACTGTGCAAATTGCATATTCGTTTTCCAATCAAGTTGGATAACTCTTTTAGAAGAAATATTTTTTGTTCCCTGAAAACCACCTTGAGCATCTTTATAATTCCACGTTTTTGAAATCGTAATGGTTTGATAGACAAAATTAAAATCAGCTTTTGTTAGGGCTAAGGCTTCTGAAAAGCGTAAGCCCGTTTTCGCAATCAGTAAAATTAACCAATCAAAGGTGATTTCTTCTGATAATGTTAGGTTATTCATTAGCTTCTGTAAGTCAAACTGACTAATAAACTTTGTCTTTTTTTTAGACGGTGATTTTCCTTTAATAACTATCTTTCTTGTTGGATCATTAGGTATTAACCCTTCATCTACTGCATCAGAAATAGCTCCTTTTAATTGATGATGAAAATCAGTTGTTGTTTGTTTCTCATGAGTTTCAGCATAGCTATTAAGTATTTTTTGGTATTGTTTTCTATCTAATTCAGATACTTTAACCTTTGAGGCAATTCTTTTTAAATGTTGAAGACTCATGTGGTATTTAGCTAAAGTAACGTCACGAACAGCACCGACTTTGTACAGTTCAATCCACTCACTAAAGTATTCATAAAAAAAGCTATCATTGTTATTTAACATAAAAAAACCTCCTTATCATGATTTAACTCATTATAAGAAGATTTTTATCGGTAACTCAATAGAGGAGATTAATTAAAAATACGGTATATTTCCTGTTCCATATCGGGTGAAAATAAATCAATAAAGCGTATATGAATTTCTGCCTCTAGCTCATCGTTCACCCTATTAAGACTTTTGAACTCTTTTTCCAGATAGTCTTCTGAATAAGGGTAAATCAATACTACTTTTGTGACATTAACTAAATTTTGTTTGTAACGCGTATAGTAAGCATACATCTGGTATAAATCACTTTGCGATGCTCCGCGAGAGTCTAGAACTTTCCACTTCGTATCTGCGATTATCATCGTTTGTTCATCCTCTTTAATCATTAAATCTGGTTTAAGTTGATATTCTTTTGTGGTATCACTCGTTTGATCAAACAACCAATAAGATTTATCTTGTGTCCACACTTCAAAATGAGGTAAATATTTTTTTGTTAAATTGGCAATGTAGGACTCGAATAATCGTTCCATCGGAAACAGGATTGCAAAGGCAAAAGAATTTCCCTTCAATGACGTAAACGACTCTTGATTTAAAAAGAGTCTACACCACTCTAATACCTGTCGATAATAAGTATAACTTCGCTTTAATTTAACCTCTTTAAATGTATTTTTCACCTCATAAATCGTATCAACACTATCTAAATAACTTAACTGATTTTTGATAAGTTTAATGTTTTTGTTGTCTCTACTTATCTTTGATAATAATAAAAGAGTCTTTTTAATTAGTTGATTTTCTGGTGTATTTGTTGAATACTCATCAAACTCATTATAAAATTTTGAAGCATTTACCTGATTGATTCTGATGTGTTCAGTCAACATTAATTTACCTTTTAAGTAACGTTCATTACTTTTTATAGTGACATAATCTGAGCTAAGTCCCTTTTTAAAAATTTGCCCAGATTGCTCTAAAAACATCGCAATAAAGACTTCAAACAGGTTTTGTTTTTTAGTATTAAGATGAGTCATTTGAAAAGTTTTCCCATTAATTTTTCTAACAGATTGTAACATCTTAAAAAATAGCATTCTAACTGCTTCTTTATCCGTATTTACATTTGATTTGTTATATATTTTAGGGAGGACTTCAATCATTAATCCAGTCTCAATTTGGATAACACCCACATAATTAGTTACTTGAACACCGTTACGGATTGGTTTCATAAAATCTGCATAGCTCGCTTTATTTTGAAGACTTTTCGATACTTCCAGATCAATAAACTCTTTTAACTCTCGAATGTCATCTTCTGAAACTAGAACATCCTCATAATGATTTCCAGCATAAATTTTACTATATTCGGAAACAGTGATAACT
>CBCPLQ010000016.1:0-50746 GCA_965119435.1 uncultured Vagococcus sp.
CTAAAAAGAGGTTGTAAAATGCGTAATAACACATTTTACAACCTCTTTTATTTCTCTTCTTTTGGTGCACTTATTTGAGGTAGCGTATGTTTCTTATGCTGTATTTTTACTTCAAGTAAATCAAGTAAGAAGACAAAAACTGGAATACCAATAACTAAGCCCCACACACCAAAAAATTTCTCTGAAAACATCAAAACCACAAACACATAAAAGACTGGTAAATCAGTTTTACTACTCATTAATTTAGGATTTAAAATATAAGATTCAATTGCATGTATGACTGCAATCATAATTAGAATATATATAACCTTTTGAACCCCACCATCCGTATAAGCAATTAAACTAAGTGGCAAGCAAGAAATAATAACTCCTGCTACTGGAATTAAACTTAAAATAAAAATCATTAGTGCCAAACTTAGTAACTGCTCCTGTGGAAATTTAATCACATAGAGACCAATGATCGTTAGGACGGTATTTACCAATGCAATGATAAATTGAGCTTCAATAACCACACCAAATGTATTGATGAATTTTTTCCCTAAATATGCGACATCTTGACTAAAAGCTCCTATTTTACTACTAAAGAAGGCTCGTCCAAAGTCTGTTACCCACTCTTTTTCGATAATGAAGAAGAAACTTAACATGAATGACATGAAGAAGGTAAGTCCCATAGAACCTATACTTGTAATCGTATTAAATATTACTTTGGCTCCTGTAGTCAGTTGTTGCTTAATGTCTTGGAAATTCACATTTGCTGACACCCATTCAAAAAGACTATTATCACTATTTATTCGCTGATAAAAAGAGAATACCTCTTCAATCATTTTAATAGTTTGGTTGAACATCCTAGGGACATAAACAGTTACTGAAAAGTAGAGGAAAATAATTATTAACAGATAAACAAAGATGACAATAATTTTTTTAGGTAACTTTATAAATCGATGGATTCCTTCTACCCCTCGAATAATTAAATAAGTTAAAATAAATGTTAATAAGATCAAACTTAGTATATTACGGATTAAAAATAAGATTAAGCATACAGTTAATAATACAACTGTTCTTCTAGCTGAATCATTTGCTTTTAATCGGTGCCACAAATCAATCATAACTTTCTTTTGACCTCCTTTTAAACTCTAAACCTCCTCTTATTTTACGATAAAAATAGCATAAAAGATAGTTATTAAGGATAGTTCAAATCTAATGTATCTAAAACAAGCTCTTTGTAAAAATGATCCAATTCTTGCGATGAAAATTCCTTATTTTGAAATGACCATTCATCTAAAGTTTGAATACTACCTACTACATACCTAGCAAGTAACTCTGTCGGTATTTTTTGTTGACTATCTTCTTTTAAAATTGATTTGAATGAAGCACTCATTTGCTTTAAAAAAAAATTATCAACTGTTTGAACAAATGCATCATCGGATTGATTTTTGTTAATTAATTTTTCTGCTTCTGATTCTTCATAAAATTCATCAGCTGCTTGAAAAGGAGTATAAAATTTAGCTCTATCATCTAATTCAAAAAAATCGCTCCACAAAATAAATAAACCAAATTCCAGCAATTGGTACTTGTCCTCAAAATGTCGATAAAAAGTCGAACGATGGATATTAGATTGATCACAAATTTCTCTAACACGTATCTCACTAAATTTTTGATTATCATCAACCATCATGTTAAAAAAAGTTTCCCAAATGAAAATATCTGTCACTTTTTTATCATATCATTTCCCCTTTCTATGTGTTTTAGCGACAGTATATCCTTTTGTCTCTTATCTTTCAAGGCAAAGCACGTTACACTTAAACGTATCTAAGAAAGGAGAATTATCCTGTATGACAACCAGAAAAGTTATTCTTTATATCGCAACGAGTATTGATGGGTTTATTGCTGATAGCAATGGTGAAATTGCTTGGCTAGACACTGGTGTAAAAAATGAAGAGGTGGATACTTCTTATGATCATTTTTACCAACAAGTCGATACGGTTATCTTAGGTAGAACTACCTTTGATCAAGTCACAACTGAACTGTCTCCTAATTATTATCCTTACGCTGACAGTATAACCTATTGTTTAACTTCACAAAAAAGAGAAAATACAGATAAAATTATTTTTACTGATCAATCTATCGTAGACTTAGTCAAACAATTAAAGAAAAGTAACGGCAGAGATATTTTCATTGTTGGAGGTGCAAGCATTATCCAACCTCTTGTTGAGCGTAACTTGATTGATGAATACATACTAGCAACAATTCCTATCATATTAGGAAAAGGTATCCCTTTGTTCCACCCCATTAAGAATCCCGTAGCCCTAAAACCTATCTCTACTCAATTACTAAACCACATTATATATAGAACTTATCAAAAATAAGTAACATATATAGGTTGACTTTTATTTTTACTCGGACTATAATTTCATTATCAAATTGACTAAAGGAGGACACCGAATTGAACATTGTTTTATTTAATAGACGTCATCTAATAAATAAACAGTGAGTTCGTGTATCCTTATGAAGAATTGAATAGCTATTTTTGTAATTAGCTATTTCGCACTCCTGTTACATAGGGGAGTGCTTTTTTGTGTTCCAAGGAAGGAGGATGGCTTGAATGTTAAAAAAAACATTACCTATCTAAAATACAAAAAGAAACGGTGATAAATATGATAAAATTAACAAATATTTCCATGATAGAAGGAACAACTGGTCGATACCTCCTTAAAGATCTTAATCTTGTGATTAACAAATCCAGTAAAATAGCTATTATTGGTGAAGAAGGTAATGGTAAATCTAGCCTACTTCACGTCTTAAGAAATAGAAAAGATATGATTTCCTACTTAACGGTTACTGGAACCATTAATTCTTCCTTTCAATCAATTGGCTATTTAAACCAAACACTAGATAATGAAAAATCTAATCTAATAGTAGCTGATTTGTTCAATGAAGTTAGCTGGGACAACTTATTAGTCGAAGCTATGGCTGCTTTTGAAATTGAAAATTTATTTAGCACGCAACTCTACTCAGACTTATCAGGAGGAGAAAAGTTAAAATACCAACTATTGTCTGTCCTTGCAAAAAGTCCAGAGATTCTTTTACTTGATGAACCGACAAATAACTTAGATCTAAACAGTATTAAGTGGCTTGAGACCTTTATTAAAAATCTTAGTATTCCAGTTGTTTTTGTTTCTCATGACGAAGCCTTTATTCAAGCTACTGCCAATGAGCTTTTACATCTAGAAATGACTAAAAAAAATCAGGTACCTCTCTACACATTATCAAAGGATGATTTTTATACTTATAAGAAAAAAAGAGAAGACTCGATTTTATCCCATAATACACAAGTAAAAAATGAACAGCGCTCACTAAAAAAACAAGAATCTACCTTAAGGGATGTATGGAATAAGGCAGAGCACCAACATACTAAAGTCTCAAGAGCTGACCCTCGCTTACAAAAAAAGGTAAAATCATTAAAACAACAAAAAGAAAAATTAGCTTTTCAAAAAGAAGAGATTCAAGAGATGCGTGTTATTGAGGAACAACCTACTTTTTTCTTTGCTCCTGTCAGATCACCAAAGAAAAAACAATTAATTGTTGATCTAGAGTTTCCCCTTTTAGAAAATGAAAAAGGAATTCTTTCTAGAAATATCCATCTTCCTATTTTTACCCAAGATAAGATTATCATTACCGGTGAGAATGGTGTTGGAAAATCAACTTTCATTCGATTAATTTTGGATAAATTAAATCAACAAAGTAAATATCGTGTGGGCTTTATGCCTCAAAATTATGAAGAAGTCATTGATTTAACTCAAAACGTTCTCACTGTTTTAAACACGGGTGATACGAATGAAGAACAGATCATTAGAACTCTCTTAGCCAACCTAAACTTTACAAGAGATGAAATGCTTCATTCAGTTAATAAACTTAGTGGCGGCCAACAAGCTAAAGTCTTGCTAGTTAAACTAATGCTTGAGGAAAATGATATCTTGATCTTAGATGAACCTACTCGTAATCTAAGTCCTTTAACCAATCAATTTTTCTATGACGCCCTACGTGACTTTCAAGGAACCATTATCAGTATTTCCCATGATCGAAAATTTATTTCATCTCTAGCGAAACAATCACAGTATGAGCTAACTACTAACGGATTATCTTTAAAAGAATACTAAAGATAAAAATCCAGTCACTCTTTATCTTAAAATAAAGGTTGACTGGATTCCTATTTTTTTAATACCTGTTGACTCTATAACGAGATTAAACGCTTGTTTTCCAATTTCTGTAAACTGGTAATCAATTGTAGATATATTAAGTAGTTGACTACTTAACTGGTCTTCTTGACCAACTAGAAAAGGAATGGGCAACTGATGGTCTAAATAGTACTGTCTTGCTCCAGTGACAATATCATCACCATTTGAAAAAATAACTTCTATTTCAACACCTTTTTCTACCCATTGTCTCGCTGCCTCGTATCCATCCTGATAAGTCGTGACTCCTGTTTTAATTAATTCAGATTTTGGTTTTTCTTTAAAAATAGTTTGATAAGCGCCTAATGTCTCTCGACTCGTGGCACTTAATTTTTCTCCCCGACTTAAAAAAAAGCCGATTTTTGTGTATCTCTTGTCTTTTATCCAAACAAAAGCATCTTTTAAAGCAGGTCGTCGTTTAGCGTAAACAGCTGAAATGGGCACATCATATGGATCTTCACAACAAATAATTGGTCCATACTTATTGTATTCTGCTAATTTACTTAAGGGCATTCCGTGAGAGGTGAATATTAAGCCATCATAAGCACGACTTTTAAGTTGTTCTAAGTACTCAATCTCTTTTTTTTCATCGTATTCTGAAGGTAAAATAACTAAATGATAAGCCGTTTTAAAAGCAGCATCAATAGCTCCTGTTAAAATTTCTGTAAAAAATGGATGTTTTGTATTGGGTAAGACAAATCCAATATTCAACGTTTTTCCTCTACTCAAATCTCTGGCGATATCACTCGGGACATAATCAAGTTCATCTATTACTTGTTGAATAATTTTTTTAGTTTCTAAAGAGACGTGCTTTTTCCCATTTAACACTCGTGAGACTGTCGCAGCAGAATACCCACTTTTTCTAGCGATATCATGAATAGTTGTCATTTTATCATCTCACTTTCAGCATTTTCATTTTTATTGTATCTCCTAAAACCCGTTTCAGGTCAACTGATTCTATTAAATGAGCAATTTTCTTTGTAACTTAATTAATTTAAATTCATCATCAAAACTTCCTATGTAAATATCTGGCTGCGTCATACTTTTAAACATACTATAATCAAATGTTCCATTGGTTAAATAAAAAAATAAGACAGCTAGCAACGTTCCATGAGAGCTAACTAAAAGCCCTTCCGTCGTACTTTTCATTAAACTATCAAAGTAAGGAACTATTCTTTTCTTTACCTCTTTTAAAGATTCTCCCTTCTTCGTTTTATAATTAGTATCCTGCCATTGATTGAGCGTAAATTTATCAAAATCAACCAACCATTCATTAATCTCTCTTTCTCTCAGTTCTTCTGATACTATAATTTTTGTTTTCAAATTCAAAGAAATAGGCATTACTGTTTGAATCGCCCTTAAACAAGGACTTGAATAAATAGTTTCTATTTTTTCTAATGGTAGTAGTTGCACTAAACTTTCCGCAAGTTGTACTCCTTTTTGAGTGAGCGGTGCATTTAGATCGTCTTGAATGCTAGTGTCCCTAATTGAATGCCTTATAAAATAAACCTCTCTCACTACAGGTTTTTCAACGCTCTTATACAACTCTTCTAGTTTATCCATAGGTTTCTTAACACTCCTTAGAAAGATCTATAGTCTAAGTTTGGATCTATCCCTTTCTTTACTGCATATTTTTTATTATTATATCATAGAGTAAAAAAGACTAATTTATTTTTTACCTCTTTAAATGTTTATGATATGATGACCCTAGTAAAAAAAGGTGGTAATAATATGAAAAAAAATTGGATCTACGACTTACTTTGGTTAGTTTCTGTGACTATTGTCTTAGTAGGATTAAGATTATATGTCTTCTCACCCATAGAAGTACAAGGAGATTCTATGATGCCTAATCTTATCGATGGAGAAAAAGCAATTGCCGTAAAAGTAGGTGACATTAAACGCTTTGATATTGTTCCTTTAAAAGCTCCAGATAATCCTTCACTTTATTACATTAAACGTGTCATTGGGCTTCCAGGAGATACTGTTTCTTATAATGATGATGTTTTATATATTAATGATACACCTCTGTCAGAAGACTATTTAAATGCGTATAAGCAAGAGTTGAAAGCTACAGGTAATAACGAACCGCTGACACCTGACTTTACCTTAGAAGAGCTTAAAGGACAACAAACCGTCCCAGATAACACTTATTTTGTTTTAGGTGACAACAGGCAAGTATCAAAAGACAGCAGATCGGAAGAAGTTGGCTTCATTCCAGCAGCTAATATCATCGGAAAAGCAAAAGTTTCTTTCTGGCCTCCTAGCCAGTGGGGTATGATTAAATAAAAAAAACGATTCTGACCTATTTAGTCAGGATCGTTTTTTTGGTTATCAAGAAGACTCCTTAGAAAATAAGACAACTAGCCTCTAATCATCTTCGTATTCAAGAATATCGCCTGGTTGGCACTTTAACGCTTTACAAATTGCCTCTAACGTCGAAAAGCGAACAGCCGCAGCTTTACCTGTTTTTAATTTTGATAAATTAACATTGGTTACGCCAACCTCATCAGCTAAATCTTTCAATGTCATTTTTCGATCTGCCATCACTCTATCCAGTCTTACGATAATTGCCATTACACACAACTCCCCTTTTTATACAGCATCGTCAGAAAACTGTTGTAACTTCACTCCGTAATGAATGACTTCTGATGCACAGTAGATAATAGCTCCCATTAAAAAGCTAAGACCTATATCTAGTTTTATATAGTAACCATTTGTCATAAGGAAGGAAAGTACTAGTGAATTAATGATGGATGGCACAACACCAAGAATCATTAAAGAAATTCCTATTCTTGAAATCAATTTTTTATTCTCAGTAGAAAAAGGCGTTTTGTTTTGAGACAACGATTTAAAAAAACGACTTCCTTTAAAAAAGATTACCGCGTATGAAAGTCCCACAGGAATATTGACTAGTAAACCAACCGCTAATTGCAGTTTATTCTCTGGAGAATTAGCTATGGCAGAAAAGACTGTAAAACCACTTGTAGGTTCAAAAAGTAAAAAAGAGGTGTTTTTAGTAACGAATAACATAAGTAAAACCCCTGTTATAACGACAAAGACTGCACTCCCAAGCATCAACAAAATGTCCAAAAACTTAGCAAATTTCTTAAATTTTCTAGTTGTCATTTTTTTCATCTCCCTTTTCTTAATAAAAACCTAAGCAAGCAACTTCCCAATGTAACTACAACTTATTAAGTCATCTATTTCTTATCTATAGTTTAGCAAAAAAATAAACATTAATCAATAATAAATTAACGTTTATCGATAACAACTTCGCAATGGTATTAGATTATCCTAATAAATAATACGTCTTAAATGATTGGTTGTTGATTTTAAATGGTACAATAAAAATAAAGGAGTCTTTAAAATGAATTCGAAAAAAGTTAAAGTGTTAGAAATTACTATTTTAATCGTGCTTTTAAGTGGCTGTACTTTTGGACGTAAATTTAATGGTAGTAGCACTGGAAATGAAGACCAATTTATTGTTACTTATACTATTTTAAATATTGAAGAAAAGAGTGCATTAGTTCTACAAAAAGGTGATCGTGTCAATTGCGTGATAGCTAATGACTCGGGAAAACTTACTGTTAGGATTTTAAATGAAGACGATGAGGAATTAGAAAAAAAAGAATATAAAAAGGATACAGATAATTTTATTTTTAAAGCTCCTGAGAATGGAAAATATACTGTCGCTGTTAGTGGAAAAAAAGCAAAAGGAAGTGTGAGTTTTACCAAATAATAGCTATTCAACATAATTAACTTGTTAAATAACTATTTCTTTAAACATAAAAATATCAACCTTATACTACTATACAAATTTAAAAACTACTAATACTGAAAGGCTAACAAGCCATTCAAGCATATTTTTTACCTCAGCGAGAATTTGAGCGTATACTAAAGTCAAATGTAATTAAGTAGAGGAGGAAGCATATATGAAAGCCATCGTAATTAACCAATACGGTAGTAAAGATGAATTAACAGAAAAAGACGTAACTTTGCCAGAACTAAAAGAAAACCAGGTATTAATTAAAGAAAAAGCAACTTCTATCAATCCAATTGACTGGAAATTACGTGAAGGTTACTTAAAACAAATGTTTGACTGGGATTTCCCTATTATTTTAGGTTGGGATGTTGCAGGAATAATTACGGAGGTTGGCAGTCAAGTGACTGACTGGAAAATAGGTGATCGCGTTTTTGCTCGTCCTGAAACAACTCGTTTTGGTACTTATGCAGAAGAAACAATTGTAGATGACAATTTACTAGCAAAAATTCCAGAATCTGTTTCTTTTGAAGAGGCTGCTGCAGTTCCTCTAGCTGGGCTAACTGCTTGGCAAGCACTTTTTGATCATGGTAGATTACAAAAAGGCGAAAAGGTTTTAATTCACGCTGGAGCTGGTGGTGTAGGAACATACGCTATCCAATTTGCTAAAGAAGCAGGTGCTTATGTCATTACCACAGCGAGCGAAAAAAATCATAAACTCTTAAAAAAATTAGGAGCAGATGAAATCATCGATTATCATACAACTAATTTTTCAGAGGTATTAACAGATGTTGATCTTGTTATCGATACTATGGGTGGAGATATACAAAAATCAAGTTATTCTGTTCTTAAGCCAAATACAGGACGTTTAATTTCAATTGTCGGTATTGTTGATGAAGGTTTAGCTAATAAAACAAAGATTAAAGCCGAAAGCATTTGGCTAAAAACAAATGGGAAACAATTACAAGAAATTGCTAATTTAATGGAAACAGGAAAAGTGCTCTCAGTCATCGGGAAAGTGTTTCCATTCTCAAAACAAGGTGTGTATGACGCACATACATTAAGTGAAACACATCATGCAGTGGGTAAAATTGTCATCACTATGGAAAAATAACAGCTCTTTTTTGAGACTGACTTAGAAGCTCCCTAATACAGAAAAACGCATCAAATCTATTCTTAAGAATGTTGATTTGATGTGTTTTTCGTTTTCAAAAATTGTTCCTATGATTAAGTAGCTAAGTACTCTATAATTTAATCCAGTCTAAAGCTTATTTTTTCTGTTATCGATGGCTGCTTATTGATTTTTATAGACATGATCATTTATTAAGTACCTAGCTCTATGCATGAGAAAATAGAGGTAATTTTATTTCTCCCAGCACTTCTGATTCGATACCTCTGACAAATAAAGCATCATCATTATATGATCTTACTTGTTTTTCAATCACTAATCCTTTTTCTTCCTTTAACTCAAAATGACAGACAATTTCATCGACTGATTTGATAGGTAAGTATTCCAATATCTCTCGAATAGATTGTTTCTGATTCATTAAAATATCATATAGATGAAGCTTTTCATTCTCTATTTCATAGACAATGTAAGTTTCTAATGTCTCTATATAATAAAGACTATCCGAAAAAACAGTTGCGTAATAAAAAAGCCATAGTGAATGATTGGCTATATCGTATGTATCTAAAAAATGTGCTTGCCTCTTTTTTATTTTTTCTTCTATATCTGATTTTACCGTTTCAAAAAAACAGCTCTTTGCTTGAATTTCTTTCTCGCTTATTTGTTTTGTATCTACTACAACACTGAGTTCATCCACTCGCTTAAAATCAAATTTAGGGTAAAAATCTAAAACGGTTTCATTCGCAAATAAATAGATAAAATCACATTTATCTCGGTAATCCTCTATAATTTCTTCAATCAATCTCCTCGAAAGCCCCTGACCTTGATAGTTTTTTTTCGTCATAACTGTTCCAATTTGGATGACTTTATAATGCTTATCATGGATCATCAGTTCCATTTTAGTCAGTGAGGCATTAGCAATCACCTCTTCTTGATTTACAAATGCGTAAGGAATATACGATTCTCTCCAGTAGCCTAATTCATACCATTTCTCAAAACTAATGCCAAACGTTTCAACCGCTAGTTGGTTAAAACTCATCCTTAATGTTTCATTCTCTTTTATTTGATGAATCATTTGATATGGTTTCATTTTTCTTCTCCTCTTCTATATTGTTCTTTTATAATAACTTAATTTCCTTTCTTTACAAAAGAATATCAAAAAAGTTTCCTAACATGATAGGAAACTCAACGATATAAAATCTTACTTTCTTTATTGCAGGAGCGATACTAAATAAACTCAAGAAAATATGATGTTTATTTATCTTTAAAATCATCCATTACCCTTTTTAATCCGTCGCTCTTTTAAGAAACCACTACCTGTATATATATGAGCAATCCATTTGATGAGCATAATCTAAGTAAAGAGCCGTAAATTTAGTATCACTTTTAACTTGCCAAGGTTTTGGATTGCCACAGAAATGTAGAATGGCTGTATGCTTCATTATCCAATGTAAATCATGCTTTCCAATACTTTTAGTTAAATAGCTAGTATACCTTCTTGCATCATAGTTCCATATTTCATCAGGTATTTCTTTAATATAGTAGCCATATAAATGATTCAAGATATCTTGATCTGGAAGCAATAAATAACTTGCATACTTCTTAATCGTCTCTTCAATATCTTTTAACTTTATCTTATCTCTTGCAACATCTAAATCAATCAACATAATACCAGAGTTATAATAATTATGGTCGGTATCCAACCTAATATGATTTAACCCTGTCGTAACATTCGTTACACCCGTATGTGTTGCTGCAGCAATCATGCTGCCTTGTAGATCAAGCTTCCATAAAGGTATAAGAGAATTAATAATCAATAAATCCGGGTCTAAATATAAAACCCGCTTTAACTCTTTAGGTAATATGTCCCCACAGAGGAGCCTAAAGTACATTTCCTTAGGATAGCCTTTAACAGTAGGTGCTTCTTCAAAGAAATCTGAATCAACTTTTTTTATATTTAACTCCCAATCAAATGTGTCTAACTTTTTTTTGAGTGATTTTAATTTTTTATCCGGTATTTTCTCATGAATCAACCAGACAACAACTTTATTTTTTTTATGATGTTGATACATCGAATAAAGCATAACCTCTAGCGGATTCAAGTAATTTTCATCAATAGTTACCAAGATATTGATCTCGTTCTTTTTCATAGTACTTCTCCTTTTCCCAACTAACCTATAACTCATTCTATCAAATTATAATCAAAAACTCTCGTATAATTAATATTTTAAACTCATATTCAATCTATAGATTGTTAACTTAACAAATATCCTTTTATAAGACAATAAAAAAACACCATCTGTACCAGACGTCTATATCCTAGGCATGATAGTATTTTGATTTTCAAATTAAAATAGACTGCTGACAAGAGTTAAGAGCGCCAAGCAGCTCTTATTGCATGATTAAGACGATTACTCCGATTATCAAACATAAAATACCTGAGATTACTTGACCTATTCCTGAAGCTTGTCCTGTTAACATAAATTGAATCATGTTATTATTTTTTTTATTATCTTTAAAATCTGTCTTCACTCTGATAACACCGACAATAGCTAACACTGCACCTACAATTAATAAGATATAAGACATATAAAAGACCACCTTTTCTTTTTTTACAGCTTAACATTTTTTTTATAAGGATACATACGACCATAGACCTATTTATACTTAAACATCAAAAAAGTTTAACAATAATCCACAAAAGCACATTAAATGTGTAAGCGTTTCAAAAAAATGTTCTTCTAACGCTTTTAAGTATCACTTTAACCAACCGTAAAAACTTTGTTCTAAGAGCCATTCAAAATTGATTAATGAAATAGATTTTTCTGAGAATTGTTTCTCTAAAAAAGAAGTTTCACTATTAAGGTAAAAATAATATCGTTTATCTGCTTTGAAACTTAGGCAATATTCATGGAATGGCGTGAGTTTTTCAATGTCAATTTCTTTTACTTCCTTTGACGAAAAGCGGAGCCATGACTCCTTTTCTGCCAAGTAGTCTCCCTGAGTTTGTAAGATAATCTCATCTGAAGTAATCACAAACAAATAGGGTTTCCTCATTAATAATGCCCATGGGCTGCTATTGTCTCCTCTAAGTTGAAAAGTTGGTCGGATGCTTCTTTCAACAAACATATAATTATGATTAACTTGTATACCTTGAGCTTTTAGCCAAGATTCAACATTTCTTTTTTCTGCTAGTTCTTCCATTTTTCACCTCTAATGATATAAAAAAGAAGTTGACTCGCTTTGAATCAACTTCTAAGTTCTCTTAATTCTCTCTTTTTAACAATGTTGCTGTCACATCATACAAGATATCCCGTTCTTTACAAGCTGGTAATTTCTCAATTCCTGCTAGAGCCTTGTCTGTAAACCGTTCGGCAATCGCTTCAGCCCTCTCAATTCCCTGTGATTCAATAATTAACGCTTGCACTTCCTTTGTCTCTTCAGCGCTTAAATCCATTTTTTTCTCTAGATACGGAACGAATGCATCATGATTTTTTTCCATTGCTAAAATTAAAGGTAGCGTATAATAACCATTTTTCATATCCTCAAAGACAGGCTTTTGCATATCCATCTCTGTTGACTTGTAATCCAGAACATCATCCATAATTTGAAAAGCCATTCCAATATTATAACCGATACGTTTGGCTGTTAACTGCATCCGTTTAGGGCAGTCTGCAAAATAAGCCCCCTCGTAACATGCAAATTCAAATAATTGAGCTGTTTTTCCTTTAATATGTTGGAAGTACTGTTTCATAGTAATGTTCGTATTATAGCGTAAGTTCATTTGGTCGAGCTCTCCAACTAAAATACGTTTCATGCTGTGAGCATTCATTTCAATCGTTTTAAAATTCTTTGTTGAGGTTGATAATAGATGAAAATATACCGTAAATAAAAAATCTCCCGTATAAACAGCAATATCCTGCCCGTAAGTCGCTTGAATAGATGGTAGTGAACGTCTGATCGGCGAATCATCAATAATATCGTCATGAATCAGTGTTGCCACATGCAATATTTCAAGGGAAGCTGCCATGCGATGTGCTTTTTTTTCAGAAGTCTCTTCTCCGAATTTTGAAAACAGTAAAAAATAAGCTGGGCGTAACAATTTACCTCCTGCTTCAAAAAATAACTGTAACGCTTGTGTGATATCTTTGTTTCTAATTTTCACAGATTTCTCCATGACTTTTTTGGTTTCTTCCAAGTCTTGTTTTATATCAGGGTATTTTTCCCAAAGTGGATGTACTGCCATTATTGGCCTCCTACTAAAATAATCATAGCTACAATTTAGCTTAATAACGAATGACTGTCAATTTTAAATAATTGAAAATTCCTTCTATAACAGTATAATAAATACTGAGACAAATGTGAAGGGATGTTTAATAAGTGAACTTTAAAATTTTTGCAGAGTTAGTCGAGTTAAAAGCTAAAACGGCTAGTATTTTCCCATTTTTAATGGGGTTTCTTTATTCATGGTATCATTACAAACAGATTTATTGGGGAAATATGCTTCTCTTTTTTATTTCCATGGTTTTATTTAACATGGCAGTTGATATTATGGACAACTATATGGACTATCACAACGCAACTGACGTCCATGACTATAAGCACGAAACCAATATTATAGGACGCGAAAATCTTTCTCTAGCTTTAATTAGGAGTATGATGTGGGGATTTATTGTTATTTCAGCTTTAATAGGTATCTATCTTGCTTCTCAAACTAGTTGGGTAATCCTTTTTTTAGGTATGTTTAGCTATGCTATGGGAATCTTCTACTCAGCTGGGCCAAAACCCTTATCCAGCCTACCTGTTGGAGAAATCACCTCTGGGCTAACCATGGGCATTATTATTCCTCTAATCTGCGTGTATCTTAATATTTATGACCTAGAAGCTTTTAATTGGTCTCTGATTTGGCGTGTAGGATTAATGTCTTTACCTGCTGCGTTTTCGATTGCCAACTTAATGCTCGCAAATAATACGTGTGACTTAGAAGAAGATGTGTTAAATAATCGACATACCCTAGTTTACTATATTGGTAAAAAAAGAGCTGTTCAATTGTTTCAAATTTTAGTAATCGGCTCTTTCATCGCTGCCACTTTGGGTGTGGTTCTAAAAGTTGTTCCACTAAGCCTTTTATTAATCTGGTTTCTTTTTCCAACAATTTGGAACAATACAAAAAAATATAGCCTGGAACAAATTAAAACTAAAACATTTCCATTAGCAATTAAAAACTTAGCTTTGATTGTGAGCTTTCAAGTAATTCTATTCTTTTTAGGAATCTTACTTCATTTATAAATAACATTATATACAAAAAGGTTGGCCATATCAGGCCAACCTTTTTGTATATAATACTAATTATTAGCTACATACTGATCAACCATTTCTAAATAGGTTTCTTTTTCAGCTTCGCTTATCCAAGAAATATCAAATGAATTCTTTGCTAATTGAATAATTTGTTCCTTACTCATCTCATATTTAATAGCTATAGCATATAGATCATCAGAAATATAACTTTGGAAATAAGCCGGATCATCAGAATTCACAGTAACTTTAACACCTTGGTCTAGTAACTCAATGATTTCTTTTCCTTTCATATCGTCTACAACAAAGCCGTTAGACACTGGACAACTGGTCAAACCAATTCCATTTTCTTTGATATAATCCACTAACTTAGGATCTTCTACAATATTAGTACCATGATCTATACGATCAACTTTTATATCCTCAATAACTTGTCTAATATGCTCAATCGAATTTTCCTGATCGATATCACAATGCATGGTTAACTTTAAGCCTTCTGCTTTTGCTTTTTTAAAAACTGAAGCAAATTTACTAGGAGGATTACCTTTTTCATCAGAATCTAGACCCACACCTATAAATTTATCCTTAAAAGGCAAGGCTTCTACTAAGGTTTTTTCGGCTGATTCCAAACTCATATCTCGTAAGAAACACATAATTAAATCTGAACTAATACCTAATTCTTTACTTTCTACAATAGCTCTATGGTATCCATTAATCACTGTCGCAAATGAAACGCCTCTTGTTGTATGAGCTTGAGGATCAAAAAAGAGTTCCGCACGCTTAATACCATGATTTTGCGCTTTTTTCAAATAAGCCATAGCTAACTCATAAAAATCCTCTTCTTCTTGTAAAACATTCATTGCAGGATAATAGATATTTAAAAAAGAAGGTAAGGAATCAAATTTATAAGACTCTTTTATCTCTTCAATTGTTTCTTGACCGATCTCTATTTTATTTTTCTGAGCTAATTTTAATTTCAAATCTGGTTCTAGTGTTCCCTCCAAATGTAAATGTAATTCGGCTTTTGGTAGACCTTTGATAAAATCTAGCGAAATATTGTTCATTTTGTGTTCTCCCTATTCATCTGTCTTTAAGAACAATATACCACTAAAAAAATTAAAATCAAGCTATAAAAAGGTTTAATCCGAACTATATATTAAAAAAACGTTAAATAGTATGCATTACATTCTTATTAGACCTTATAATTCTATAAAAAAAGACAAGCAATAATCATTCGTTATTTTTTATATATAAAATACTGTATAATGGTCATTATAGAACGTTTTCAAAACGAATAATATATTTTAAGAATATATATAGAGAGATAGATTAAACACTAATAGCACATAAGCTAAAATAAATGAAGAGAGGGTCTGCTATGAAAAAATATTTAACCTTATTTTTAATTTCCCTAATGACCATAATATTTATTTTCAATATTGATAACTCATTCGTTCGCGCAGATAATCTAGCGGAAACTATTGAAGAAAAAACCTTTATAAGTACTCTCGAGCCAAATACTTTTGATTTGAATCCATTAAATGGTTCTATTAAAAAGGAGGAAGTTCTCTCCCCCTCATATTCAAAAAAAATGGATTCATCTATGTATGAGCAAAGAGTATCGTCTGTAAAAAAAGAGGGGTTCTCTAAAATATTAGATAATAAACATCTCAAAATTTATTCAGGTTTGGAAGATACGGATATGTTACTCACCATTGATAAAGATTATAACGTTGAAATAGACATTACAAATTATAACAAAAAAGAAACTATAAGTACTTCCCTCTCAAAAAAAGAAAATGATCTTTTTTTAATTAGTAGATCAGGTAATAAAAAGCCGCTACAATATCTAGATAACTCAGTTGTCTATTTTATAAAAGAGAGTGAGCCAACTAATTTTGAAATTAAAATGATTGCAATAGACTTCTCCGGTAACTATATGATAGAAAGCTCTCTTAAAAATAATAAAAATAAAGTGATTATTGAACATAAACTTTATAACCTTACAGATAGAACTGAAAACATTAGTCTTTTATACGATAAAACCTATGATAACGTACTTACAGAGAGCGATAAAAAAAGAACTAATATAACCGTGTCCCCCTTACCAAATACTGAAGGATTAGAATTATCAGAAAAAATAGATGACTCTACTTTAAAAAAACAGTTATCTTTATCAGATGACATGATAAAAAGTAATAAAGCTACTCTAACTTATAAAAATAACGAAACAGCGATAATTGATACCCCTATGCCTGAAACGGAAAACGATGTTTTATTTTCAAATGTCTTAATTCAGTCAACAGATACTCAAATAAAAGCAAATGAAGAGCAAATTATTGAATTTTCTTTAACAATGAACTCTAAAAAAGAGTCTATAAAATATGAAGACCAAGAAAATGTACAATCCTATTCAGCAGATATGACTTATGATAGTTGGAATCCAAATTCTCCAGCTGCCTCCCTTCCAAAGGGATTTAGCGAACCTAAAAAAGTGTCAGGAGTCAAATTACTAAACGCTTCAGATAGCAAATTAGATCAATATTTTACTTTTAATTCACTATCACATAGAACAGAAGAGAACATTCCTAATACACCTTCTCAAAATACTATATATAAATATACGGTGACTGACCTAAAAAATAGCAGAAAAGTAAATCGCCTAACAAGCGGTAATATTGGATTGAATCCGGCTGATTTAGCTAAGTATAATAGAAATGACCTAGATGCAGCACGCATGAATTCACCCAGAATCGTCTCTTTTCCTAAAAAAAATGGGATTGATGGGATTACAGCAACATCATTTTCTTACACTTACTTAACAAGTAATAATAATGCTTCTTCAGGTGACAGCAATCTTTTTGGTGGCTCTGGAATTGTACTTATCGCCCATGATTCTAATGATATAGTTCGCTATTACCCAAAATCAGTCATATCTACTGACAGCGAGTACCTTAGAGCAACTACAACTCAAATGACTCATTTTTTCACTAATTATGATAATACTGCTATGATTGCCTTTGGAAAGTACTTTTTAACTAATAATGGTACAAATGTTATAGAAGTACCTATCAGGATAACGTTTGACAATATAAATGGGCGTGGTCGTTCACAAACTGGAATTTCTTTTATGAAGCCAACGGGAATGAATAATAACTTATCATTAAAAATGGGCTATACCACACATATGGATATAGCAGGTAAACATGAAGATTCTCAAATGAAAAGTTTAGGATCTAATGATGGTATTTATTTTGATGAAAAGATAAATGATTTACGGTATTATGTTGCTTTTTACGGACAACCTAGAGGTCAAAAATCATCAGGTTTAACAGGGATCGAGGGAATGAGAGTATATAATCTAGTTGACAAACTAAATACTACAAATCCTGAAAATTATTGGACAAATACTAGCCCTATTAACTGGAATAAGACCGGTGGGTCCTGGAAAAAAGATATGTACCCTGACAAATCGATTAATGATTTACCTACGGGAGAAGTCTACACAGGATACGACTATACTAATAATAAATTTGATCCACGTATTAAGTTAACACACCCTGGTTGGTTCTTTTATTATCCATCAAAACAGGTCAAGCAGGGTGAGTCCCTACACTACGGTATTGATATGGATGTTACAGATGTCCCTTCCATCGGATTTTCATCCCTGGGCTTTAAAAATAATCAAACAAATACTACAGAAAATATTCAAGATACTAAATTTAACGTCACCTATACACAACCGATTGATAAAACATTCATTAATAATGCCTATAATATTGACTATCTAGATATAAGTATCAAGCTAGATGATATTGTGAATTGGGAAAACTCCGATTTCACTATCAAAAATGGGGCAACTACTTTAAAACAAGGTACCGATTATAGGATTAATAAGGTTTCCACAGATAATACAAAATTAACGATTACAATATTCCAATCTTACTTAAAAAAAGTTAGTAGTCCTCAAACTCTTAGTATTAATCAAAGTTCTAAGATTGACTGGTCTAATGGAGTGACCAAAAATTCAGTTAACAAGTACTATAGTAAAACAGATAACTCTTTTACGTTTCCTGTTTCTTTTGAGAATAGTTGGTTACTCCAAGATGGAAGCTATTCGGGAATTCAGGAAGAGATAACTAAGACAGATAATGTTAAATTATCATACAACCCAACGTATACAACTAAAGAAAATAAAATGACCGATATTCCAAGCGACTCGACATCAGATAAAAATAATAATAAACTAGATTTTTTTGATGAAACTAATTATTTTTCTGAAACGCCTGTTAATCCAGATTTCGACTGGGACACACTAAATGTAAATTACCAGTCACCACTTCCTGATTACAGTAAAGAAGGGATAAGTTCTACATATCTAAAAATAAGCAGTCCAACTTTTGCTCCTAGTCGCACAATTAAGGTGAACTATAACGTCCTACCGTTTTTAGCGTATCCATCAATGAAAATTTCAGATATTATCAAAACAAGTAAATTTACTGCTGTGGATAAATTAGTCTACACTGCAACTTATGAACAAGAATTACCTGATTTAGTTATGTCAAAAAATAATCAAATTAGAAATCTTAACTTAGATATTAATATTGATCCTAATATGCTTCAACCTGATTTTTCTGATTTTATTGTTAAATATGAAGGTAAGACTATTAGTAATTATAAACTAACACAAACTGGTTCAGTGTATTCTTTTCTTTTTGATTATGACTTTTTAAACAATAAAAAAGGAGTTATAACAATTGAACAAACGACTCGTTTAATTAATATTGATTCAAAAGGAGATATTGTTTTCTCATCGTCAGAACTAACGAAGAAATTTACAGACAATACAACTTATTATAGTTGGGAAAAATTCTTGCCTGATGAAGCAGGATTTTGGGCTATGAAATTTCCTGTGACCGTTAATAATCAATGGACTTTATTTAATGGTAAGAACGACTCCATCAAAAAACCCAATAAAGAAGTATCTTCATTGGGCGCTGTTAGAGTTGGTCTTAATACTAATATTAGTCTTAATGATACTTATTCGACAGAAAATCCTTTTAAAGTAAAACCTAACTCTGTCGCAACAAATGAGTTTAATATAAAAGATATTATCGATCCTACAGACAAAACAAAAAATCAATATTTCATTGGCCCTGATGACTTGTTCAACCTAACTAAAAACACCTATAAACAAGAACCAAACGGAGGAGATATATCAGTAACAAGTAATATTGAAAAACCACTAGAGTTAGCATCTGAGCTAAAAAATAATTATTTTCCTTGGGATAAAAGCCTTGAAATCAAATTCTATAAATCAGATACTGACGAAGGATTTCCTGATTTTAAAAATGATAAGAAGGGAACCATGTTACTTAGACATAGAACTACTGATTTTAAGACTTACCGTACCTTCAGAATTCCCTATGAAGTCGTCTCTAACGTCAAAATGACTGTAAAACATGTCGATCAAAATAATAATCTTATCAAAAAAGTAGATATGATTAATCTACCAGATCAACTAGAAGACGTTTCACTTGATCCGGAAACGGTAAAAGCTGGAGAACCCTTGTCTAAAGAGTTGGCGAAGATTCAAAAGGAATACGAAGGTTATGATAGTTCAGGTGAAAAACCGATTATTAAGACTAATTCGGGATCTGCTGTTACAGATGACATTATTCCCTACGAAGACTTTACTGTTACGTACAAACATACAGGTAAAATCTTAATGAATGTCACAAAAAATATTGATTTTAAGACACAAAAATTGAATATCATTACACAAAAGGATCTCTCACCTAGTACGACAGATAAGCAAACCAACGTTTCTTTAGTCAATACAAGCTCCAATAAGAAGAATTGGAAACTATCTGTAAAAGAAACAGCTCCAATGAAATATAAAGGAGTAGAATCTAACTTACTAGGAACACTTTATTTCTATGACAAAGAAAAAAATACAAAGAATCCATTGATTAATCCTTACTCGATAAATAACAATGTGTTTGACGCTGGAAAAAGACTAACTCAAAAACACCCTATTATTCCTAATAAACAAGTAAGTTCTCAAAAGGAATCTGGGATTTATCTTGATGTTTTCCCTGGAAATAAAGCTGGTACATATTCAGAAGGAGAATTAACTTGGAGTTTAGAGAACACCCCATAAGCCAAGTAAGTTATCTTTACCTTTTCTTTAGAAAAAATTCCTATTTTAAAACAATTTAATCGCTATTTCTTCACATATTTTAACTATTATATAAGCATACCAACAAAACAACCCTAACAAACTTTTTCATTTTATTTACTCCTCCAAAGTAAATAAAGTAACTCCTTTTTTACGACTAGCTAATTGCTAGTCGTTTTTTTTACAAAAAAATAAACTTCGAATGATCTTCGAAGCTCTTACAGTTAACTATTATTGGTCTTTTCTCAAAAGAGTGATAATTCCATGGATCATCAGGCCAAAAATTAAAAAAACTAACAAGCCAATCACAATTGGAATTAGCCATGTTTGCCACGTACCTGGTTTATTTACAAGGATTAAAATAAACGATACCATCGCACCAATAAAAAGGGATACGGCATAAAATAACCCAATGGCGGTATCATACTTGTTTATTGGCATGTTTATATAACCTGATTCTTTATCTGTCATTAATTTGTCATCTCCTACTTTTACTAGCTTACTTTTTTCTTTCCTCACCAATTGATCTAAGTTTGCCCCTAAAACGGCTGATAAACGCTCAATAGTTGGTCGATCAGGAGTTGTCACATTTCTCTCCCAATTAGAAACAGCTTGCCTTGTCACATGTAATTCTTTAGCCAACTCATCTTGAGTTAGTTTCTTTTCTTTTCTCTTTTGCGAGATTAAATAGCCTGTATCTTTGTTCATCTACGAACCTCCTTGAATTAATAATGACAGACTTTTCAGTACTTTTCTAGCAATTTTTTCCCTGCTTGCGCAATTATTAGCGCAAGTTTACATTTTATGGGGTTACTTTTCCTTTAGTAAATTAATTTCTGAACAAAAAACTTCTAATGATTATATAACCATTGGAAGTTTTTTTATTTTTTTAATTTTTCTAGAATATCCTTAGGAATTTTATTTTCATCAACGACATAAGGGCCTTTTACAACACGTTTGTTAGAAATTTCTGCCCTAATAAACGTACCTGGTGTATAAGGAGTTGGCTTAGCACTAGACATAGTATAACCTTGTGTTTGTTTTTTTCCATTAGCTTTAATAAAATCGAATGAATAATCATAAGAATACGTTGGTGATCCATCGTTTTCCTTAATTTTATCGCCACTCATATCCACTGCTTCAGTTTTCTCGGGAATTCGCTTGGGAACAATCGCATAAGCCGTTGTTGCTCTATAGGTATTGTTATAATAAACATAACCTTTAAAACCTATGAAGCCTACAACTACAATCAAAATAATAAGGCTTAATTTTTTCATGATAGCTCCTCCTCTATTAGTTTATAAGTTAATACTAACAAAAACTTCTTACAGAAGGTATTGATGTTACTTACATTCTTGTCACCTTCTCTATCTTAACAATTCCTTTAAAATTTCTTCTCAATTTATCTATATTTCATCACACTTTATACATATCTATTCGCTATTATATACGTATACCAACAAAACAACCCTAACAAAAACAAACTTTTTCATTTTATTTACTCCTCCAAAGTAAATAAAACAACTCCTTTTTAGATAGACTACCCCTTCATACGGTTAGTCTATCTTTTTGCATTTTATAAACCTTTACTTTTACATTGGCATCTCTAAATAACACTTAATTCTTTAAGAGATAATCAATAATACATGACAAAAACTCATACCAATTAAGTATACAAGGAGAATAAGTTGCCCCTCCCACTGTCCAAGGGTTATTGAAAAATAGGAATAACTTGACTCAAACTGTATTTTTGCGACAAATGAATTTAACCATTTCGTTGGTAAAAAAAGCCCTAAAAATAGAGTAAAACCTATTATCACGACCATAAAACCAGTCATTAACGTCGTTAGATACTGAGCAGTTACTATTTCTCTCTCCTTTTTACCTTTTAGCTATATAGTCATTTCTAATTTACTAATCGTTACACGGTTACTTAAATAAATTAAATTATATTATGCTTTATATTTTCTTTAGAAAAAGTTCTCATTTTAAAACAATTTTATCACATCTTTTTCACATTTATTCGCTATTATATATACATACCAACAAAACAACCCTAACAAACTTTTTCATTTTATTTACTCCTCCAAAGTAAATAAACAACTCCTTTTTTCAGGCTATTCCTTTTCAGGTAGCCTGTTTTTTTGTGTTCTTATTTATTAACTTTATTTTTTCTTTACTAAAAGTTCTCATTTTAAAATAATTTTATCACATCTTTTTCACATTTATTCGCTATTATATATACATACCAACAAAACAACCCTAACAAACTTTTTCATTTTATTTACTCCTCCAAAGTAAATAAACAACTCCTTTTTTCAGGCTATCCCTTTTCAGATAGCCTGTTTTTTTGTGTTCTTATTTATTAACTTTATATTTTCTTTACTAAAAGTTCTCATTTTAAAATAATTTTATCACATCTTTTTCACATTTATTCGCTATTATATATACATACCAACAAAACAACCCTAACAAACTTTTTCATTTTATTTACTCCTCCAAAGTAAATAAACAACTCCTTTTTTCAGGCTACCCCTTTTCAGGTAGCCTGTTTTTTTGTCTATCAATCCTTTTACTACCTAACAATGCGTGAATTAAGCTATACTTTTAATAGGAGGTGGGTTGGTTATGGGAAAGTTAGGAATTATCAGTGATTTACATGTTGATATTAACAAGTTAGGTAGAGATGAGCTTCAGCAACTTATTTCAGTGTTATATGAAGCAAAAATCACTCATTTACATTTAGCAGGTGACACCTCCAATCAAGTGACTCAGCTAATAAAAACAGTTGATTTTATTGAATCACACAACATCTCAGTTACGTTTAACTTTGGTAACCATGAATTACCTAGCATCTCATCTATTAAAGAAATGGAACATTATCCCGATTCACGTTTTCTGAATTTAAACATTAAACCGTTAAATAAAAGGTTAGTTCTACTTGGGTTTAACGGCTGGTACGATTACAGTTTTTATTCTGAAAAAAAAGAATCTGAAATCGTCGCTGCTAAAAACCTGTATTGGTATGACCGACTAATAGACCGACAAAAAAGTGATCCTGATTTATTACAAGACCTATTAAAACAACTAACCATACTTCTAGATCAAACAAAAAAACAAAAAAAACAAGTCATTATCGCCACTCATTTTGTCCCTAAACAAGAATTTATTAGTCAATTTTCTGGGAAGTATTCTCGGTTTAACCAACTAAATGCTTTTTTAGGCTCACGTGCTACTGGTGCCTTGATTGATCAATATGAAAATGTGACACAAGTTGTTTTTGGCCATACACATAGGCAGTTTAAGGATAAAAAAATCAATCAGACCCTTTATAGCGCTCGTGCCTTTGGCTATTTTTTTGAATGGCAACTAACAAAAGAATTTCTTTTAAGTAGAAACCTCATGACTGAATTCAATCCACTAAAAATCAGAGGTATTTTACGACATCACCAATCAGACTTTTCAGCCTTTCGAAAAGATAATTTATCATCAGAATTCAAAAGAAGTTTAACAGTAATTGATTATTAAGCTTCTTTAACAAGATAAAAAAGCACTCAACCACAAAGACGTGATTGAATGCTTTTTCTTTTTAAAAATGATCGTACAAATGAGGTTTGTTAGGCTCTAGCAATTCAGATAATACCTCTTCATTACTTTTAACTTCTATAAAGCCACCCCAAATAGCTTGTTTTACTGTGTGTTTTCCTAAGAAAATTTGAGTCCATCTTTGAATAGATCCACTGTAATCAGCTTTAACTCCGACTACTTTTTCACACGTTGCTTTTCCTTTTTTAATAGTTACTTTAAACGTCCCATTATTCCACTCACAATTGCTATCGTTTATTTCTAAATATAAGGAATGATCAGTTTCAACCTTTTTAAATTTAAACTTCTCGATAAAACGTTCAAAATCTAGAATTCTAGCCATCATATCTGTTTGTTTTTTACGCGTTATACTAATTGTCTCTGTAAACAGCTCTGATACCATATCAACATCTATATTTTTAGCTACAAACATTGGAAAACTACCACTGTGAGAAGCAACAAAAGTCATTAACTTTCTTAATGCAAACATATTAGTGTAAGCTAATTCATTGATTTTAAACTCTGTAAAACCTATTAAACTATAGTTAATATAACCGCAAGCTTCATCGTTATCATCATAAGCAATTGCCAGTCGTTTACCTTCAAAGTACTTAAATTCAAAATCCCACCAATAATCTTCACGAATCAAGCTTCCGTTATGACTGCCTAACGTTTTTTTATAAAGCGCTTTTATTATTTCTCGTTCTTCTTCATCTTCCCAGAAAGCACGCTTCATCTTTCCTTTTTTCTCTTGTTTTACTTGTTGAATCACATGTCTTGGGATATAAGTTTCCTCTACATCAAAGATCATTTCATAACCAAACTTACGATAAAAAGGCTGTGAAAAAGGCGCTAAATAGGAGATTTCTGTTCCTCTTTCATATAAATCTTGAAACGTAAACTCAAATAATCGACTAATGCTACCTGTACCACGTGCTTCAGGATAACTAGCCACATCAACAATCCCTGCCATTGACATAACTTCACCATTAATCATTACATCATAAGGATGATTAATGACTTGACTGGTTACTTCGCCATCAATTTCTTCCACATAGTTATCAATAAATGCTCCTTTTACTAAAAACTCTTCTTTTTGCTGCTCTGTGTGCGTTGCATTAAACGCATAACTAGCCAACTGACGTGTTTTTTCAATATCTTGACGCTCTGTTACTCTTCTTATCATTTCCTCACTCCTAATATATAATAAATACCTCAAAAAATTTTTATAGTCTATTTTCTGAGATTTGCTTCCTCTAGTTATTATTAAAAATAATCATATAAATGAGGTGTAGTTGGTTCAAATAACTCTGAAAAACTTGCTTCCTTACTGTGTTGTTCAATTAAACCAGACCAAATTGCTTGCTCTAAAGTTAATCTTCCCATAAAAATTTGAGTCCATCTTTGAATGGAGCCACTATAATCAATCAATACTTTCTCAACTGTTTTTTCACAAGTGGCTTTACCATCTTTTATAACGATTTTAAATTCGCCATTATTCCAAGAACAGTTGGTATCTATTACATTTAAGTAATAAGTTTCTTCTATATTATTTCTTTTAAAATTAAATTTTTCAATAAATTCTTTAAAGTTCACTATTCTTACCATCATGCTACTATGCGTTTTCCGAGTAATTTTTCGAGTCTCAGAAAATAATTCAATTATTCTTTTATCTCTTAAATTAGTTGAGACAAATTCTTCAAAACTACCACTATGGGATGATACAAATGTCATTAGTTTATTTAGCCCGAAAAGATTCGTATAACTCATCTCATAAATCATAAATTCTGAAGTATCTATTAAGCCATAAATAAGATAACCACAAGCTTGATCATTGTCATCATACGCAATTGCTAATCGCTTACCAGTTTTAAACGTCAAGCTATAATCCCACCAGAAATCCTCTCTGATTAGACTACCATTGTGAGTTGCTAAGGTCTCACTATAAAGACGTTTAATAGTTGTTTTAGAAGTATCATCTTCCCAAACAACACGCTTTATACTACCTGTTTTTTCTGGCTTAATCTGTGTAATCACATTTGCTGGGATTCTGATTTCTTCAAAATCAAAGACATTTTCATACCCAAACTTTCGGTAAAAAGATTGGGAGAACGGTGCTAAATAGGAGAGTTCTGTTCCATTTTCATGCAGATCATTAAATATGGCTTCAAATAATAACCTGATACTTCCTAATCCACGAGCTTCCGGATAAGTAGCAACATCTCCTATACCAGACATCCCCATAATTTGACCGTTAATAGTTACTTGATAGGGATAACTAACGATTTGACTCGTTATTTGACCAGCCTCTTCGTCCACATAATTAGCTACAAATTCATTTTTCTTTAAATAGATTTCTCTTTTTTCATCAGTGTGTGATGCATTAAATGCATAACTTCCTAATTCATAAATTTGTTCTAGATACTTACGATCGGTTACTTTCTTTATCATCTTATCCACTCCTAATAAGTAATAATCATATCCTCATCATCTTCAACAGGTTCCTGTGAAATAATCTCAATAACTAATTTATGAGGTAAACAAACGCTTGTTTGACCAGGTTTACTAATCCATCCTGTTCTAACCGCAATCTGATCCGGACTATTGTCTTCCTTTACTCTAATCTGAGTTCCGTTCATTTCGATTATATTATATTTATCTTTACCTGGGTAATACGTTTTTTCTTTATGTTTTGTCTCTTCTGTTAACTCGAACCTATCTACTTCTTTGCCATCAATAGAAATGATAGCGATATTTCCCTCTTTTGTTGAACTTTCTTTATGATTAATTGAAAATACAACAAGAGGAACAAATGACAAAATAATTAAGCAGACAATTACTACCCCATCCATAAATCGCCATTGTTTTTTTAATTCTTTCCAGATCATGCGTTGATATTCTCCTATATCTTTTGGTCTATTCTTTCTCCTAGTAACATATCCTGAAAAAAAAGGTACGTCAACTATTTAATTACTTATTAATATACCTTATCTTTGTGAATAAAGCACTTATGTTGCTATTTTAACAAGCTCTAAATTATAATAGTTTGATACAAACTAGAGGAGGAAATGTCTTTGCCAAAATATCAAGTTTTACTCTATTATTTATATGTGCCACTAGAAGATCCAGAAGCATTTGCGAAGGAGCACTTAGCTTTTTGCCAGTCTATCCATTTAAAAGGTCGTATCTTAGTTGCTAGTGAAGGAATCAATGGAACACTATCTGGTTTGACAGAAGATACTGAAAAGTATATCGCTCACATGCAAGCAGATGAACGATTTAAAAATATATTCTTTAAAATTGACCCTGCTGAAGTACAAGCCTTTAAAAAAATGTTTGTCAGACCTCGTCCTGAGCTTGTTTCTCTTTCCTTAGAAGATGATATCAACCCCTTAGAAGTAACAGGTGATTATCTTTCTCCTAAAGAATTTAAAGAAGCTATTTTAGACGAAAATACAGTCGTAATTGATGCTAGAAATGATTATGAATATGATTTAGGTCACTTTAAAGGAGCTGTTCGACCTGATATTCGATCTTTTAGAGAGCTTCCTCAATGGATTCGTGACAACAAAGAAGATTTCATGGAGAAACGTGTCGTTACTTACTGTACCGGCGGAATACGCTGTGAAAAATTTTCTGGTTGGTTGGTTCGTGAAGGTTTTAAAGATGTAGGACAATTACACGGTGGAATCGCTACTTACGGCCGAGACCCTGAAATCCAAGGAGAATTATGGGATGGAACAATGTACGTCTTTGACGAACGTATTAGTGTCCCAATTAATCATGTTAATCCTGTTGTCGTAGGTCGTGACTGGTTTGACAATACCCCTTCAGAACGTTATGTGAACTGCGGGAACCCAGAATGTAATAAACAAATACTATGTTCAGAAGAAAATGAAGACAAATATGTGCGTGGCTGTTCTCATGAGTGTCGTATTCACGAGCGCAATCGTTATATTATTGAAAATAATATATCTCAAAAAGAATGGAGAAGCCGTATAGAATTTCTCGGTGAAACATTTAATTTAGCTGTAAAACAAGAAAATATTTGAAATTATTTTCAAAATGTGTCAGAATAAATATAGATAAACTCAAGGTTGGGCGTGGGCTTCAAGGTAAATTCTTTCAGGGCGGGAAGAGATAACTTTTTAGCGCGCCTTTTTTTGAGCATTTTTTAGGAGGTAGATATATGTTAATGGAATTGTTGTTATCTTTAATTTTAATTATTGTCGGAACAAAACTAGCTGGTCACCTGTGCCATCGAATCGGAATCCCTGCGGTTATTGGGGAATTATTAACAGGGGTTATCTTGGGTCCTGCTCTTTTAGGTCTCGTTATGCACACAGATACCATCTCAATCTTCGCTGAAATCGGTGTCATTCTTTTAATGTTTTTAGCTGGATTAGAGAGTGATTTGGATAAATTGAAAAAATATCTAACTCCCTCAGTTATGGTCGCTTTATTTGGAATTCTATTTCCAATGATTTTTATAAGTGGCGCTGCCCATCTGTTTGATATTCCATGGAAAGAAGCTCTCTTTTTAGGAGTCATCTTCAGTGCTACATCGGTTAGTATCTCTGTTCAAGTTTTAAAGGAATACAAACGTCTTGATACAGCAGAAGGTTCTGTCACTTTAGGGGCTGCTGTTGTTGATGATATCGCTGTTGTTCTAATTGTTAGTATTTTCAGCGCCTTTTTAAGTATGGACGGAGCATCTTCTTCCATGGGTGTCGGCTTCATTTGGGATTTATTAGGAACTAAGATTTTATTCTTTATTGGGCTTTACCTATTCGCCAAGTTCATCTTAAACCCACTCCTAGCCTTAATTAAAAAAATCGTTGCTGTTGAAGTGGAAACTGCATTTGCTCTTGTTCTTTGTTTTGCTTTTGCTATTCTTTCAGAAAAAGTTGGCATGAGTGATGTAATCGGGGCATTCTTTATCGGCTTACTAATGTCTCGTAATGAGAGTAAGCATGAGATAGAACATAATGTTTCTATCATTAGCTACTCATTATTCATTCCTGTTTTCTTCGTTTCAATCGGGCTTGATATTGAGCTGTCAGCTTTTAAAGAGTACGCTGTCTTAATCATTGTCTTTACTGTTTTAGCAACATTAACTAAACTTATTGGAGGCTATCTCGGTGGACGTCTTACTAAGCTTGATCGTAATCAATCATTGATTATCGGAGCTGGTATGGTGTCTCGTGGTGAAATGGCATTGATTATCGTTAAAATGGGAGAAAATCTCGGCTTAATTAGCGACGGTTTATACTCAGCTATTGTCGTAGCTATCATTTTAACAACTCTCTTCTCACCACTGCTAATTAAATTTGCCATTGAAAAAGGCGAAAAAGGAGCTCAAGCTTAATTGCTAGAGTTCCTTTTTTTTCGACTAAAAGTTGTTTGAAATAAATAACCTGTGACAATTAAACACACTATAACCCCTATCAATGAATACTTAAAGCTGTAGTAATAACTACCTGTTTTTCCTTCTATTTTTTTAAATAGATTGCCACTTAAAGCAACTCCAATAATATTTGAAAAATACATCATCCTATTAATCATCGAAGAAACTAGACCAGTAAATTTAGAAGATACTACTATCAAAATACGATTACTTCTCTCCGATAAAACATCGAAAAAAAGTAATCGTATCAGTTTTTTTATTCTAATTCTAGAATATAGGCTCATTCATAAGTTCCACAAAATAATTTTAGCCTGATTAAATTATTCTTAGTTATATCACTGAACTGGTTAATTACCTGGGACGTTTTCTAGTGTCCAATTTAATTTTCCTGTGTAGTCTCCTAACAACTGATTTTCCACAGGGACTTCTAAATTCAAACCTCTATTCCCGTTCCAAGCATTAGTTATATTGACAGATGTATCACTTTTAAAATTTGAGCTATCTTCAATAACAGAGTTTTCAGCAGATATTTCAGCATTTTTTCCATTCTTCATGGTGTAAAACCATTTAGCTTTTGATAATTTTTTTGTATCATCTTTAGCACTAAAAATATCGCTAGTTTGTTTTAATAATATTCGCCAAGTATCTTTAACACCTGCATCTCGATCGTCAAAAACCACTAAATTCTCTGACATTTTTTGTGGTCTTAACGAAACACTTTTATTAGAGATTTTATTTCCTCCAAAATCAATTGTTTCAGGAACAGAGCTAAAAGATAAGCCTCCACTCACAATTATTTTAGAACCTTTTGGAAACGTAGTATCATGATATTTTAAGTCTTCAATTGGATTTGTGTTTCCATCAGAACCATGCGTAGAAGGAGGATTTTTTATGTTAACTTGTTTCGCTCCATCATTTAGTAAAACTTGAATGGTATCACCTTTTTTAATACCTTTAGGTAAAGCTATTTCAAACTTTCCATCCGAATTTACGACAGCCTTGCTTTCCTGACGTTTACCATTATGCATTAGGTAAACGTTAGATCCCGATTTTCCGGTTCCAGAAATTTTCTTTGAGCTTGCTTGAATAATTTCATCCGTAATTTCAGCTGGTTTTGGTGGAATAATATTGATTGTTGTCACAGGATCTGTGATAGTTTCTGCTTCAATCGGTCTTTCGGATGTTCCTCTATATGCTCGGTCCACAATAACTTTACTACCAACTGGAAGAAGCTCATTGTTAGGGGCTGCTACTTTCACATAACCTGTTTGATTTGCTTCACCATAGATATCGATAGAACCTTGTGTTTTTTCTTTGAAAGGATGTTTTTGCCCGTTAGGTAAAATAATGTTACCCTCAATGGTCATTTCATCTTCAAAAGCACTACGTAATGTTTCGTACATCTCTGGTACACTTGCATGGATATAAACGAATTTATCCGCATTGGTTGGTTGTAAGATATGATCTACTCTTGGTTGTGAGTTATTCGCATTTATACGTCCTAAATCTGTCATATTAGTATAAACATCTTTATTAAATTTAGGATCAGATGAAGAGTCAATTTTACCTAGATTGTTTCCTGACAACCTTATATCTAACTCATCAAAGGTTTTATACGGAGATCCGTTTATTGACTTATCTTTTTTCCAAATGCTTAATAAACTATGATTTAAAGCCATGGTACTTTTACTATCCGCATTATTCATAATCGCAGCTTTTTCTTTTTGATTAGAAAAATCAAAATACTTAGGTTTATTTAAATCAAAGGTCAATGTGTCAGCTCGAAAAGTTGCATAGCTAGTATTAGCAACTGCTGAAAAACTGGTTCCTGGGTCCATTAAAATCTTAGCATCTCCCCTACTAGTCAATGCACTACCATTATCAGCTTTTAAATCAACAATACTCTCTTCCTCAATAATAAATGAGTTATTAATAGAGCCTACTCCATATTCTATAGCTTGATCGTATAATTCATCATATTTAGATGTTTTAGGTACACCTTTATTATGAACTTTAAAAATCGATTTTCCTGAAACATAAACTTCATTATTCGGATCAACCATTCTAATTCCTGCGCTATAGCCTCCATTTTTTAAAATAGACATTTCAGATTGATTGTCTACTTTAAATTTTGCTCCACCGTAATTACTGTATCGTATAGCTGGATACTTTCCTGACGTCCCACTCTTAACCTCATTTGTTTCTATTGAAAGATTACTCTTATTGTTTAAGTAAAAAGATGATCCATGACCTTCAAAAACCAAAGCTGACATAGCATTACTATAAAATTTTGCTTTTGAAGATTCAATTGTAAAAGTCATTCCCGTATCAATTGCACTACTTGCTACTCCCCAAATCATACCTGAACTATCAATACCTTTTGCTGAACTAACTTTATTTTCAATAGTAACATCAGAGTTATTTAAAAATTTCATTTTTGTTCTAAGACCATTTACGTAGATATTAGATACATAGCCCATTGAAGTATTATATAACGTACTATTGTTAACCTCAAAAGAAACGTCATTAATCCCATTTGAATAGAAGAAGGTTCCAGCAAGTGTATCCACACTTAACTTACTATTTAATAACAAAAACTTCCCAGAACTAATCAAACTATACTCAACATAATCATTAGCATAAGGAAAAGTTAATTTCCATTCTGATTTTATATCAGGAGATGAATTTAATACTTTTACTTCTCCAGTCGTTTTAATCATTCCAATAACATTATCTTTGGTTGTTGAAACGTCCGTTAATTGGTAGTCTATTTTGTCACTCCCAGAATCAAATAAATATTTACCTACTGGATTACCACTTGAGCCAACTACTATATTAGATAGGAGAATTGTTCCTTCTCCTTTCGGAACAATGTTATAGCCACGATCCGACAGTAATTGATGATTGTTTCCTTCAATGACTAATTGTCTTTTTTCTAAAACAGGATATGCGTAGCCAGTTACTAAAATATCGTTAGCTAAGACTACTTTAGTTGTCGTTTTATCTTCTAACGCTTTTTTTAATTCCTTAAAATCTTTAACTGTTGTCTCTAAAGGTGCAGCGAAGGAGTCACTTGTTGTCAGTTCCAGTCCTACTATTAAACAGAAACTAAGTAATAATAATGTTATAAAATAAAGTTTACTTATTTTTTTTTGCATATTTATTTTTTCTCCTTTCTTTGTATTTTTTAGTTCGTTTGATTTTTTTCTTATTTTTTCTTGGTTTCTGTTTTTCTTTCTTTCTATGCCATAACCACCAAATAGTCCCTGGAATAATGAGTAGTGGTAACACTAACAGAAGCCAGTACCAATTAAAGGAATCATCTTTGATGGTCACATCTTTTTCATTCAATTTTTCGGCTATTCTTCTACTCACTCTAAACTCTTTTTTAAACTTCCATTTATTGCTATAGTGAGTCGTTTCTTCCTTAGTTTTCCGAGTATGTTCTCCCGTCTTATCTTCATTGCCATAGACCGTCATGTCTAATTCATAACGTCCTGGTTCTAATGGCGAATCATTTAAAGGCGTTGGAAAAGGAAAACTTGTGTTAGGTGCTATTTGAAGTGCACTATTAGTTGCTTCATATAAAACATCGTCACTACCTTTTTTGGTAATTTTAGTTACCATCACGACCTGATTAATATATGTTTTTTTATCATTTTGAAGATTAGCTAAAATAACATTTCTTGAATTAATTTGATCAGGATTAACGCTTTTTAAGATCAGATTAGGTTCAACCTTATTCTTATTTTGTCTCATAAGTAAAGCGACAACATATGAATACTCATTCTTAATAGAGAGTCCCTGTTCATCCTTTTCTTGCTTGTCCTCTTTTATTACTTCTTTAAATGTAATGCCTCCTGCTATGACTCCGTCAAATTTTTGATTTGGCATTTTCACTAAAAAACTAACTGTTTTAGTACTTCTAGGTTTCAATTTAACTAATTTTGGATAATCCACATAGTCTTCTATTGCGTAAGTTAGGCTAGCGTCTTTTTTTATGTCATTAGAACCATACTCAATCACCACATTTGAATTGGTTGTGGCACTATTAACTGATACATCCACCTCAACTTCGTGATCAGAGTCATTCCGTAAATCTACCTTCAGCGTCTCTTTTTGATTTGGCTTTAATTTAATATCAAAAAAAGTATTATCTTGATTTAATTGACTTTTCGGTATTGTTGGATCAACTGAAAACTTAAATTCATTACCATAGACAGTTGTCACATTTACCAACAGTGTCCCCATAACCACTAAAGTCATTTTAAACAATCGTCCCATTCGTTTCAATTTAAATTCCCCTTTTATTACGCATTGGTTATTTTAACAAATTAAGAAGTTTTTCTTATTAATTTCCTGGAACATTTTCTAATGACCAAACTAATTTAGTTGAATATTGTTTAGCTAACTTTGCTGTTTTACCTGGAACAGATAAGGATATTGCTTTCTCGTTATCTGCTGCTTTACTGCCAAATCTATACACCCAAGTTCCTATTCCTGTTCCCTTAACAGCTCCTACTGCTAAAACACTGCTTTTTCCAGGTACTAAAACAATTTCCGAAGTCACATTTAATGGTTTATATTTTTCATCTACTAAAGAAGCAATCTCACCTTTAGTGAATTTAATCTGTGTCCCATCAAGCTCATCACCTTCAGCTGTTTTAAATTGGGTTGGTTGAGACAAAGTCAGTTTCCAACCGTTTAATGTTCCACTTTTATCCGTCACTTGAACATATGTTGGTTTTTTAGTCCCATCGCTCAGTTCATCAGGCAGAGCATAATATACCTTATCTGCTGTAGAGACTTTTTGAGTTCCAAATTTTATTTTAGATCCATAATCTATCGAAACAGCTCCACCTGTTCCTTTATCTGTAGGAGGATCTTTGGGTACAATTGGTTTTGTTGGATCAGGATGTTCTGGATCTACAGGAAGTGTTATTTCATCTCCTGCTTTAAAATTAACAATACCATCTGTATCGTAAGCTGCTTCAACTATCGATAAAGGTATTACTGCCGATAGCATTGTTGGTAATGCTACTAATACAACCATAACTTTCTTTTTCAATTTTTAATCCTCTTTTCTTCCATATAGATAATTTTTCTGTTCTGCTTCGTATTCTATTGATTAAGACACTACAGATTTTTTACACAGAAAAAAGCTAATTAATGCACTTTTAGCTTTCCTATTTTTCCTTTTTCACTTTATTTACTCTTCCTTTTATTCATCAGCTATTAATAAACAGAAACCCCTCTTCTTTTCATAAAATTATTAATCACTTTTCATTAAAAAACGCCTATACTTCGGATTATACAACAAATTAATACATATTTATACATTTTAATTGCAATCTATCTCTTTTATAAAAGAAAATTAATTGAATACTAATTATGGTCCTGTTGTAACTTTTATATTTGTTCAAATATCATTCAGCTAGACAATAATGTTGTATTAGAAACTGCTACAAGTAAAAAAGATAATTTTCTTTTCAGAAAATTATCTTATCAACATTTAATTTTTTTGATATTTTTAATATGAGTAGAATTAATCAATAGAAAAAAATCCACTCTTTATTAAGAGTTTTGTACATTCTTCTTATTCATACTCATATTCGTATCCGTAATCATAGTCATCCTCATAACCATAATCCTCTTCATCGTTATCACCAGCTAGAACTTCTAGGTGTCGACTCATTAATACGTAAGCTTTTAATTGATTAAACAGATTTTCTTCAATTTTATATTTACGTGAGAAAAATTTAGGAGATACTACTTCTTCGTCAAATTTATTTTTGAATTTAGTGAATTTTTTCATTTTAGGTGTAACAAATGCTTTAAATTCAACATCTTCAGTTTTTTCTAATCGACGTTTCAATTTATCTAAGTGATCTTCATAAATAGCGTAATCTTTTTTAGAGATTTTTTCTGTTCCCTCTTCGTCTGAACTATCCAATAGCTCTTCTATATCTTCACGAATAGTTTCAGCATCATAACTAACTAAATCATCCACTTCACTATAAGCATAGTCATAATCATAGTCGTACTCTTCTTCATAGTAGTATTCGCTATAGTCATAGCTGGACTCGTCTTCGTCATAAGAATAGTCGTAATCATAATCTTCTTCATATGAAACATCTTTAACCTCAGAGGCTACAGCTTCTTCTTCTTTATTTTCTACCACTTCATCTATTGAGGTACTTGCTAGAATGGGTTCTTGTATAATGGCTTCTAATGTCGACTCAGCAACATCTTCTATAATCGGATTAGAAATAATTGGGTTTGGTGTTACTTCAGTATTTTTCACCTCTCCACTAGATAAGCGTTGCTCTAAGTATTTATTTTCTTGAACCAATCGTGTAATTTCTTGTTCTAATTGATTTGATTTTTCACGAGCACTTCTATAGTTAGTCTCTAGTAATTCGTAGTTTTCTTGCCAGCTTGTTTGAGTTTCTGTATTAGTCGCCATAAGCTTATCAACTAATTCGCGTTGTTGCTCCAAACGCTCTGACAAACGTTTTATCTCTTGTTCTTTACTTTTAGTCAATTGCTCTTTTTCAACATCCGCTTGTTGAATAATTCGGTTTTTTTCACGCTCTTCATCCGCAACACGAGATTCCCACCTAGCCACAACACGTTGTTGTTCTAGACCAGCTTGTTGCAATCCTTGCTCTAACGTGATTAATCGATTTTTTAATTGAATCAATTCGTTTTGTCTTTCCATCTCTAGCTGACGGCTTGTATTATATGCAGCTATTAAATCTTCTTTTTCAAGTGACAGATTTTGATAGCGTGACTCCCATTCATGAGTGAGTAATGAATTTTCAGTTTCTAATTGTTCAATCTTTTCATGTGTCTCATTTAAATCTCTCGTTGTTTGAACTAGCTCTTGTTGCGTTTTATCTTCAAAAACTTGATTTTCTTGTAAAACAATTCTTAATTCATTATTTTCGTACTCAATACGTTGTAATTTCTGTTGTAATTCTTCTTGTAAGTTTTCTTTTTCCAACGATATTTGACGCAATTCATTTTTCACTAGCTGAACTTCTTTTTTGCCGTTTAATTCATTATTTTGATATGTCACCAAATCAGACTTCAAGACATCATTTTCCTGAAGCAACTGCTCAACTTGAGAATTATTAGATTCTCTTAGCTGATTGTAGTCTGCCTGTAAGCTAGCTACATAACGTTCATTGTCTGAAACGATTGTTTGAAGTTGTTGAACTTCTCTTTGTTTTTCTAATAATTCCTGACTAGTTTGGCGTAATTTATAATTTAAATCATCTAATTGCTCTTGCAAGTGACGGTAACGCTCTTCTGATTCAACCTCACGTGACGTTTTACCATCTGATAATTCATTTAACGTTCGTTGTTGTCTCTCAATCTGAAGAGTTAGATGACCTATTGTTTCTTTTTGATTCAGTTCATCTGCTTTACTTTGTTGTAGGGACATCTGTAAATTACTATTTTCTTGTTTTAAAGAATTAAATCTTTCTCTTAACTCTAACTCTACTCTTCGGTGATTTTTTTCAGCATCACTTAATTTTTGTTGTGCCAAAGAAACTTGATTGTTTATATGGTTGTTTTCAGATCTAATGGTTACGACCTCGTCCATTTTTTCGAACGATTTTTCAGACACATTTTTAATTTCCTTTTCCAATAACTCTGATATTGTTTTTTTAATATTTCTAATTTGTGTATTAGAAAACACGTTTGTTGCATCAAACGTTACATAAATCTCTATTGCACCTCTTGATGAAATATCAACAAATGCCCTTTCAATCTTATAGAGTGGAAAAACTCTTTCCCATTCTTGAAATACTACTTGTGATGCTTCGTCGATATCCTTTTGAGTTAATTGACCTTCTTTATCCGACCATTTTAATAATAATTGGTTAGTTTTCTCACTATTATTTTGAACTGGTACTAGAACAACGCTTGAAGTATTTGGTTTTTTAACTTCTTCTTGATATATCTGAACATCTATGTTTAGTTCATTCAAAAACATAGATAATGTCCCTCTTTCAGTGGTGCGATACTCCATTTATCTAATTAATTATTTAAGACCTAATCACCTTAATAGTAACCTTTTACCCGTAATCTGTAAAGGTCTTTTAAACATATATCACAATATCCATACTACAAGTAATAGTTTTTATTTTAGCTTTATCAGCAATAGATATTTTCATATACTTTCAAAGAAAAAGACTAGAACGTTTATCTACGTTCTAATCTTTTTTTACTAAGTTGGTTATCGATTTCTAGTATGATTCGTTATATGATCTATTTACTCATATAAATCGAGCTGATATAGAGACTGAAATTGTTTATTTTCTGTCAATAAGTACTCTGGGGATCCATCCATACTAATCTGCCCGTTCTCTAGAAAAATGATTCGACTAGCATAATGAGTTCCAACTAAATGATGGGTAATCCATAAGACCGTTTTTCCTTTTAGTACCTCGAATACAGTTGCTAACAATTGTTTTTCCGTAATAGGATCTAACCCTATCGTTGGCTCATCAATAATAATTATAGGTGCATCTTGAAGAAGGATTCTAGCTAGAGCAATTCGTTGTTGCTCTCCCCCTGAAAAGCGTTTACCACCCTCTTCTACCACAGTGTCCAGTCCAAGCTCTAGTTTTTCAAAAACTGGCGTTAATCCTGCTTGATGAGCAGCTATTTCTATTTCTTCTTCTGTAGCATTCAAATTTCCTAGGCGAATATTATTTCTCATAGTTGTGTTAAAGATATGAGGACTTTGATTTAATACACCGATTACCTCTGATTGCTTCTCGCCTAGCAGGCTAACACTTGTATCACCAATCTCAATACTTCCTGATTCAGGTAGTAAATCCCCACGCAATAGCTTAGATAAGGTTGTCTTACCAACACCACTTTTACCTAAAACGGCTACTACTTCACCTTCTGGAATTTCCAAATCAAATTTGTCTAATAAATATCTAGACTGCTCATTATATCTAAATGTCACTTTTTTAAACGAAATATTTGTCATGCTTATTTCTAATAACGTTTCTTTCGTTTCCTCTGTTTTTTCCACTTGGCTTGGTAAAGTTGATAACCGTTGAACAGTATCTTCGTAAAGTGGTAACTCTTTAACAGAATCACTAATTGGTGCAAAAGCATCAATCAATGGGAAAAAGGCTAGTACAAAGGCTGCTATCCAGTTTAAATAGATTACCTCTCCAGTCTTCCCAAAATAATTCCCTGCCCAAGTAAACATCACAATAACAACTAAGCCTAAAAAGATCTGCTTAATAACAGCTTCTACTCGAGAGTAGCGATTCATAGCCTTATCTTCATTCCTAACAAAACTTTCAGACTCATTATAACCAGTTAAAAATTCTTGATAGCGACCACTATATTGCCAATCTCCTACTCCTAAAACAGCGTCAGTCAATTGATTGTAAAGTACATGACGTTTAGCTTTTTGGCGGTATACACGAGCGTTATTAACTAGTACAGAAGTTAACGGTAATAGGATTAAAACAATTCCCAAAAGTAAGGCAATTACTAACGCAAGTGGAATTGAGAACACCCCTAAGACAAGTACGATGACACTGTATAAAATAAGTGCCACAATCGCTGGAAAGATAGTCCTTAAATAAAGGTTTTGAATATGCTCCACATCTTCTGCTAAAATGCCTAAAATGTTTCCTGTTTGAAGTTCTGATTTTGATTTAGCTGCCCTTGATTCCATCGCTTGGTATAATTTCAGACGAATGTCTGACGTCATTTTCAGTACCCAATTATGACTACCTAAACGTTCTACATAGCGTAATGTCGGTCTTGCTATACCAAAAGCACGTGTCAAAACGATTGGCACATAAACCATTAATATATTTTCTGGTTTTGCAGCTGACTTACTAATTAAGTAACCAGAGGTAAACATTAGCGCTGAAGCCGCAAAGAAAGTTAAAAATCCTAAAAATAACACTAATGCTAATAGCCATTTGTACTTTTTAAAGAAAGGACGTACCCAATGATCTTCTTTTGAAAGTAATAAGTGTTTCGTTTTCATATTACTCCCCTTTCAGTTGCTCAACAAATTCATGATAAGCACCCTTTTTTTGACGTAATTCAGTATATGTTCCTTGTTCTATGATGTGACCATCCTTCATTACAATTATATAGTCCATCTCTTTCATCCAGTGAAGACGATGAGTCGCAAAAAAGACTAAATGGTTATCAAATAACGGTAGCATCGTACCTTTCAATTCAGCTTCTGTCTCAACGTCTAAATGTGCTGTTGGTTCATCAAATAACAATATATTTCGGTTATCATCTAAAAATGCCCTAGCAATAGCTACCCGTTGTAATTGTCCACCACTTAAGGTGTGAGCAGCATCTCCGATAATCGTTTCTAATCCTTCTGGGAGTTCTTTAACAACCTCTAAAAGGCCGGCCTGCTCTACTGCTAACAAAATATCTCGTTCACTTGCCTCAGGTTGATAAAAACGAATATTATCTTTTAATGATGCATGAAATATATAAGGGTCTTGAGGTATATATAAAACTTGATCTTGCCAATTTTTGGTTTTCAAATGATTAGTCTGCTGTTTATTAATTTGAATACTATTCTCTTTAGCTTCTAAAAAACCACCTAGCAATTTTACTAATGTCGATTTACCTGATCCTGATAAACCTACAATACCAATTTTCCCATATCCTTTCCAAGAAAAATCAATTGCTTCTAATGTGTTTTTATCAGTACTTTCATCATAAGCCAAAGAAAGATTTGATACTGTTAGCTGATCTTCATCAGACCAAGCACCTATAGCAAGATCTTCTTGAGTTTCAAATTCTTTTTTATCTAATATATTAAAGATTGACTTTAGTGTATTACCACCATCTAAAGTAGCGTGGTAGTCACTTGAAAAATCACGTAAAGGTAAAAAGAAATCTGGTGCTAAAACCAACGTTGTAAGAGCTGGAAATAAAAGCATTTCACCATTCATTAATTTAAACCCTAAAAAGACTGCTACTATTGCAACAGAAAGAGTCGTAAAAAAATCTAACGCAAACGTTGAAAGGATTGCGATTTTTAAAGTACTCATCGTTGCTTTACGGTAATCTTCACTAATGCCATAAACATTTTTTTCATATTTCTTACTTAACCCTAAGAAGTTAAGCGTTTCTAATCCACGTAAGGAATCTAAAAAGTGATTGCTTAATAATTGGTAGCCTTCATACTGTCGATCAGCTTTGGCTCTCGCGGCATATCCTAAAATAATCATAAACAAAATAATTATTGGAAAAACAAGTAATAAAATCACGCCTGATCTTACATCTTGGGTAAAGACAAAAATCAAAATAAACCACGGCATAACCATCATATTAGTAATTTTAGGTAAAATAAGTGTTAAATAATTTTCTACTTGTGAAATACCTTCTATTGCCATTGTAACCATATTTCCTGTGCCTTCTTTTTGAACAAAATTAGGCCCTAATCGAAAAATTTTATCTAGTAATTGTTGCCTTATAATTTTAGATTGTTCATAAGCATAGCTATCCAAAAAACGATCTCTTATATAATTGAGAACCTGTCTCAATAGGAAACAAATAAAAAAGATGCTCATCTCAGTTATCTGAGAAACAACACTATTCCCATGCCACAAGGCACTTATTGCTTTTGATAAAAAATAGGCTTGTCCAATAATCAATAAAGCTTGCAGAACACCCAGTCCTGCAAGCCCTATTAAGACTAACCTCATTTTATCGATACGAAATAAATTCTTATCAATCAAATCAGACGTCTCCTTATCTATTAATATTGATCAAGTACATCCACAGGTACTCGTTTAGCAAATTTCTTATAACTCCAAGCTGTATAGAGTAAAACAATCGGTAACAAGATTAACGTTACAATAGTCATCACTTTTAAGGTATAAGGAGTACTTGAAGCATTTTCAATTAACAAGTGGAATTTTGCATCTTTTGCTACCATTACTCTTGGGAACAATCCGTTGAATAAGAAGGCAACAACACCTGCAAACACTAAACCTGTTGAAATAAATGATAATCCTTCTTTATCTTTGTATGTACCGTACGCTGCCACAGCAGCAAATACAACAATTAAGACTAAAATAACTAGGGAAGAAACCATTCTTTCAGTAAAGAAATCTGTATCTGTAAATGAAAGAATCGCAAATGCTACCAATCCAGCAAATAAAACTGGGTATAGTTTTTTAGCTTGTGCATTTGCACGTTCTCTAATTTTTCCATCTGTTTTAAGACGTAAGTAGTTTAAACCGTGTAAGTAAGAAATCAATGTTACTGCAACTCCACCAACAATAGAATATAAGTTAACATAATCAGTGAAGCCTGCATTCATTACGTTTTTAGTTGCATCTAGTGGCATACCGCGAACTAAATCAACAAACATCATGCCTAAGAAGAAAGTAGATAACACACTTCCCAAGAACATTGTCCATTCCCAAACATTACGTTCTCTAGAATTTTCAGCACTTGCTCTAAATTTAAATGATACACCGCGGATGATTAATCCTACTAAAACAAGTAGCAAGATATTATAAAAACCGCTAAATAGTGACGCATACCATTCAGGGAATGATGCGAACATTGCACCACCTGCAGTAATTAACCATACTTGGTTAGTTTCCCAAACAGGAGCGATTGTTTGAATAACTTGATCGCGTTCACGTTTGTTTTTAGCTAACAGCTTAACCGACATTCCAACACCAAAGTCAAATCCTTCTAAGAAAAAGAATCCTGTAAATAAGACCGCACTTAAAAGGAACCACAATAATTGTAAATTACTCATATTAGAAGGCCTCCTTTGAGAATGGATCGATTGATTCTTTACGCGCTTCTGATGGGCTCACATAGTACGGGCCTTTTTTAATTGAACGTTTTGCATAAACAACCATCACAAATCCTAATAGTAAGAACAAAGCAAAGTAAACAATATTACTAAATATCAATGATCCTTTTGATACACTTGGTGAGACACTATCTGCAATAGTGAATAGTCCATAAACTGTCCAAGGAGCACGACCCATCTCAGTAATAATCCAACCTGTTGAGTTAGAAATGAATGGGAAGAAGATGCTTGCAGTTAATAGCCCAAGCAACCATTTCGTTTTTTCTAAACGATCATTTTTAAGTAAGAATAAACCTACAACTGCTAGTAAAGCCATTAATGTTCCAAAACCTGCCATAAAACGGAAATTCCAAAATAGTGTTTTAACTGGTAGATAATAGTTCATATCATCGCCAAATTTTTCGTCGTATTCTTTATGTAAGTCTGCATTAACAGCGTCCATTCCTTTATAGCTGTCTTTACCACCTAAAATACTTAACATCGAAGGAATTGAAATTTCCCAATCCGTTTTTTGATTTTTAGTGTCAATTCCAGCAATAATATTCCACGGAGCACTATCTCCTTTAGTATCTTCATAGATACCTTCCATTGCAGCAAATTTCATTGGGTGATCATCTGCCATAATAGTCATTTGTCTATGACCTGCACCAATAGTTAAAACAGAACCTACTAATCCTAAGATTAAGCCAAATTTAATTGATTTTCTAAAAAATGCTGTATCTTGTTTTTTCATTAATTTCCATGCAGATGCACCAGCGATTACAAAGCCTGCTGTTACAACAGCACCAAAAATAACATGCGGAAACTCTAACCATAATTGATGATTTTTCAATAACCCTGTAAAACTTGTTAATTCTGCACGATTAGTTGCTTCATTAATTTGATAAGCAACAGGATTTTGCATAAATGAATTAGCTGCTAAAATCCAAAGTGCTGATAATGTTGTTCCTAAAGAAACTAGCCATATGAATAATAAATGCAACTTCTTGCTAAATTTATCCCATCCGAAAATCCACAATCCAATAAATGTTGATTCCAAAAAGAATGCGAGTAATGCTTCTACTGCAAGCGGTGCTCCAAATATGTCCCCCATAAATCGAGAATACTCAGACCAGTTCATTCCAAATTGAAATTCTTGAATAATACCTGTTACGACACCTACTGCAAATCCCAATAAGAAAATATTTCCCCAGAATTTAGCCATGTCTTTGTAAATTTTGTCTTTTTTCACGACATACATTGTTTCTAAAATAGCTACTGCAAATGCCATACCAATGGTCATTGGTACAAAAAAGTAGTGAAAGACAGTGGTCATTCCAAACTGGAATCTTGCCAACGTTAATAAATCCATTTTTTTTCCTCCTTATTTATTATTAAATCACTATATATTATACCGCATATAAAATAGACTTTCAAAGTAAACTTTGAATGTCTATTAAATAATAATGTTTCTCATTTAATAACCTTTTAATTACTTCATTGTAACAAACTCTTCTGAACCAGTTGGGTGAATTGCTACCGTATTATCGAAATCTTCTTTAGTGGCTCCCATCTTAATAGCAACCGCAAAACCTTGAAGCATCTCATCCATACCTAGACCAATTCCATGTAATCCCACAACTTTTTCGTTATCTCCTACACAAACTAATTTCATATGGCATTTTTCTTTTTTTTCCGTTATTGCGTATTGCATAGGAGTGAAACTTGATGTATATATATTTATCTTTTCATCACTATACTTAACACGAGCCTCTTTTTCTGTTATTCCAACCGTTCCAATTGTAGGGTGAGAGAAAACTACAGTTGGTATTGTCTCGTAGTCTAAATGAGCATTGCTCTGATTATTAAATAATCGTTCTGATAATCGACGCCCTGCAGCGATTGCAACAGGAGTTAAATTAATTTTGTCAATTACATCTCCAACTGCATATACACCTTGTTGCGACGTATTTTGGAACTTATCGACTTCAATTGCTCCTTGACTATTCACGCTAACAGCTGTGTTTTCTAGTCCTAGTTGTCCAGAATTTGGTTCACGCCCTACTGCCCAAATAATTTCATCTACTATTAGTGAGTTTCCATTTTCAAATACCAATCGATACCCATCTTTTTCTTTTATCACTTCTTTTGGAACAGAATGAGCATGTAAATGAATGCCTTGATTTTCGTAACTTTCAGTTAGCGCTGAAACTAATATCTCATCAAATGAACGTAAAAAACTTTCTTTACGATATGCTAGGTGCGTTTCTGCTCCTAATCCATTTAAGACGCCAGCGATTTCTACGGAGATATATCCTGCTCCTACTACTACCACCGATTTTGGCATTTCAGTTAACTCAAAGAATCCATTAGAATCAATGCCATATTCTGAACCGGGAATATCAGGTCGAATAATTTTACCACCTGTTGCTATCAGGATATGAGGGGCATGAAACTTATCTCCATTTACCTCTACAGTTTGTTTGGCAACAAATTTCGCATAACCTTTAACAACAGTTACACCATTACTTGCTAACCCCTTCATATATAGTCCATGTAGACGTTCTATATACGTTTCTCTATTTTTTACTAAACGAGAAAAATCAAAATCATCAATTGTTACATCAAAACCATATTCCCTTGCTTGTTTCAACATGACACCGTTCATCTCTGAAGCTGACCACATTACTTTTTTAGGAACACATCCAACGTTGACACATGTACCGCCAATATCATTACCCTCAATTAATAAAACCTTCGCGCCATGCATACCTGCACGATTGGCTGAAGCAATTCCTCCGCTTCCGCCACCTATTACAATATAGTCAAATGTTTCCATTTTCATTCCCCTTATTTTCTTTTTCTAATCATATCTCCTGTTTTTACCGGTTGCTCTACTGGAATTTTAACAATCATCATTGCATTTGGCGCTTTTTCGATTGGCTCGTCCAATTCATTCCACATCTCTTTAATGGTTTGATGAGAATGAGTAAACCCAGGACCATAAAATTCGATCTCATCGTTTAATCTAAAATGATTTCTTTGTCTAATCGTTGCCATTTTTAACTCTTCATCATAAGAAAGAACTTCTCCAATAAATTTAAAGACTGGAATTTTACGTCGTTTACCAAATAGTTGCTCCTCATCTGTGGGTGTTTTATAATAAAAACCAGTTGCTAATTCACGCTGGGCAACTTTCCATAACTCATCAATCCACTCTTGCTTGCATTCATAATTATCAGGGTCTTCCATATAGCTATCCACTGCTTTTTTATAGACATTTGATACCGTTGATACGTAGTGAATTGATTTCATACGGCCTTCAATCTTTAAACTATCGACTCCATTTTGAATCAAGTCTGGGATATGCTCAATCATGCTCATATCTACAGCACTCATTGAAAAAGGTTCTTCCACTTCACCTGAATCAATCAGCGACTGACGTTCTTTATCAAGAGTCATCTCAAACAAATCATATTTCCAACGACACGATTGAGAACACCCTCCACGGTTAGCATCTCTATGTGACATATGATTCGATAATGTACAACGTCCCGAATACGATATGCACATTGCTCCATGAATAAACGCTTCAATTTGAACATCCGTATTTTCACGAATCGTTTTTACTTCTTCCATGGACACTTCGCGCCCAAGTACCACACGTTCTAATCCTTCATTTTTCCAAAATTCTAATGTTTCAAAGTTAGTTGCTGATGACTGAGTTGACAGATGAACGGCTAAGCCAGGTGCTTCTGTGATGCAAATTTCAATCAGAGCTGGATCTGACACGATTACCGCATTAATTCCCACATCTCTTAATTCTCTAAAAAATTCTCCAGCACCTTTAGCATCGAACTCATGGGTTACCATGTTAGCTGCTACATAAATTTTAGCATTATACTGTTTAGCAAAAGCTACTCCTTCTGCCATATCTTCATACGTAAAGTTACCTGCACGACTCCTTAAACCAAAGGCATTTCCACCAATATAAACTGCGTCTGCTCCGTAACTAATCGCTATTTTTAATTTTTCTAAAGTTCCAGCTGGTGCTAAAACTTCAGGTCGTTTTAATTGTTTTGTCATTATACTTCTTACCCCTTATCTAATATCATCCGGATTTAAATAATAAAAGCCAGTGTCCAAATCACGTTCATTTGGATGAGCAGCTTTCACTAATTCATTTAAACGGTTGGCTTCCTCATCCGTCCATTTATCTGCTAAAATTAATTCTTTTGCCTCAACAAAATGAGAAACTATATCTACATATGCTTGCCCTGGTGTGTAGACACCATCTAACTTCCAGTGAGTTAAGCCAATACTATTTAATTCTTTCAACTCCAATAGTAAGTTTACATCATCAGTTGCAAAAATATGAGTACCATGTTCATCCTCATAAATCGAATAATGGGTTTCATCATCTTTAGGCTCTGAAATAAATAAATTGCGTTCTTTATCAACATTTTCATCAATTTTAGTAAAATTAAAATAATTTTGAACTAAAGGTCGCTTTGATTGATGAATACAGGTTGCTCCATAGACAAGCATTTCACCAAATATATTTAAATTTTTAGATAAATCGACTAATTCTAAATAAGGTATCTCACGAGCTAAAACAGCTCCAATAGCTCCTCTATCTCCCCAAAAATTAATTTGACGAGAACTTGTTACCATAGTTGCCGCATCATAAATAAAAGGTAAATCATATTTATCACGACGAAGTACATGTATGACACCTGTGTCGCCGACTACTATTTCGTCTACTTTAAGGTCTTGTAAAAAGTTAAGATACTCAGGAAGTCGTAACATTTTTTCTGGATGCATCATTGCGTTCACTGCCACACGAACTTTTTTCCCCTTCTCATGTGTTAATTGTACTAATTCTTTAATTTCTTCTCTACTAAAGTGCTTAGGAAGTCGTAAACCAAAAGCAGCATCACCAAAGTACAAATAATCAATCTCTAAGTTTAATAATTGTTGAGCTTGTTCAATCGACTCAACCGTTGCAGTTATTTCTATCATTTTATATCTCCTTCTTTGAGTAATCAGAATTATCCTACCATAAGATAATCATAATTGACAATATTATCACAAATAAAAAAGCGCTAGCTCTAAAACTAACGCCTTACTTTGTTACACTTCCTGCAATATGCTACTTTGTGTAACCTTTACCTGTATTTTACCTTTTTTAGCCCCAACTACAACCTTACTGCCTGGAGTAATTTCGCCAGATAGCAATAATTCACTTAAACGATCTTCAATTTCTTTCTGAAGAGCCCGTCTAATAGGTCTAGCACCATACTCAGGATCAAAGCCAACATTACCGATTACTTCAATCGCTGCAGGTGTTAATTTTAGGTCTATTTTTTGTTCCTTTAATCTATCTACAATTGATTGACTCATAATTTTAACAATGCTGTTTAACTCTTTTTTAGTCAATGAGTGGAAAACCAATAGTTCATCCACTCGGTTTAAGAACTCTGGACGGAACGTTTTCTTTAATTCTTCTAAAATACGAGATTTCATCGCCTTGTAGTCTTTCTCGCCTCCTGTTGAACCAAATCCAACCGTTTTTTCATCTCTTAAAGCAGTTGCACCAATATTAGAGGTCATTATTAAAATTGTATTTTTAAAATCTACCTTACGCCCTTTAGAATCTGTTAAGTGACCATCATCCAAAACTTGAAGTAAAATATTAAAAACATCAGGATGAGCCTTTTCAACCTCGTCTAATAAAATAACCGAATAAGGTTTTTGACGAATTCGCTCAGTCAATTGTCCCCCCTCATCATACCCTATGTAACCTGGAGGAGAGCCTACTAAACGGCTAGTGCTGTGCTTTTCCATAAATTCTGACATGTCAACACGAATCAACGCATCTTCTGAACCAAACATAACTGACGCCAATGTTTTAGCAAGTTCCGTTTTTCCAACACCTGTTGGTCCTAAAAACATAAAGGATCCAATTGGGCGATTAGGATCTTTTAATCCACTTCTTGCACGGCGTATAGCTCTTGAAATAGCTTCAACAGCTTCATCTTGCCCAACAACACGCTTATGCAATACTTTTTCAAGTTCTAATAAACGTTCTGTTTCTTTTTTCTCAAGCTGTTCTAGTGGTATACCAGTCCACTGAGCAACAACAGTTATAATATCTTCCTCTTTTACAGATGTTTTGTATTCCTCATCGCTATTTTTTTCACTTTCAATTAGTTGCTCTAATTTTTTTATTGCTCGTTTTTCTTTTTTTCGAATACTAGCAGCAATTTCAAAATTTTGAGCTAAAATAGCTTCCTCTTTTTCTTCTTGAATCAGCTCAATTTTCTCTCTCTGAATCGCAATTGGTGATCTCGTATTTGCCATTTCGAGTCTTGCCCTTGCCGCAGACTCATCAATTAAATCAATTGCTTTATCCGGTAGTTGACGATCACTTATATAGCGAGTTGCTAGGTTAACTGCAGCAAAAACTGCTTCATCTGTGATTTTTACTCTATGGTGATCTTCATAGCGTTTTTTTAATCCTAAAAGAATCGCTTCTGCTTCTTCAACAGTTGGCTCATTAACTTGAATTTTGGCAAATCGACGTTCCAAAGCAGAATCTTTTTCAATATATTTTTGATATTCATCTAAAGTCGTAGCACCAATTGTTTGAAGTTCCCCTCTAGCTAAAGCAGGTTTTAAAATATTAGAAGCATCTATCGCTCCTTCTGCCCCACCTGCTCCAATCAATGTATGAAGCTCATCAATGAATAAAATCACTTCTCCATCACGATATATTTCATCCACAACTTTCTTCATTCGGTCCTCGAACTCACCACGATACTTTGTACCAGCAACAACAGCTCCCATATCAAGCATCATTAAACGCTTAGATAACATTTCTTTAGGCACTCGTCCTTCTATAATACGTTGTGCTAACCCCTCAGCAATAGCGGTTTTACCAACTCCTGGTTCACCTACTAATACTGGATTATTTTTTGTTCGTCTACTTAAAATTTGAATCAAACGTTGGACCTCTTTATCTCGTCCCACCAAAGGATCCAAACGATTATCTCTAGCAGATTGAGTTAAATCTCTTGCTAAAGAGTCTAAAGTCGGAGTTCCTTCTTCAATATTAGTTTTGTTACCACCCTGAACTCCTCCTATAGGTTGTTTTCTTTGATTTTGTTTCCCTGTTGGCTCTATTAACCCAATCTTTTTAAAAATAATTTGGCGTAGTTTGTTTAAATCTATCCCTAAATTAGTAAGAATTCTTGTTCCTAAAATTTCTTCATCTTTTATCAAAGCAAGTAATATATGCTCTGTCCCGACACTAGGTGCACCAACTCGATTAGCCTCCATACTAGCAAAAGATAATACTTGCTTAGCCCTCGGTGAATAAGGAAGTAATCCTAATTTTTCAACTTTTTTAGATTTCCTACCATATTGAACAATCTGCTCAACCTCTTCAAATATTTGCTGATCAGTCAAATTCATGTTACGAAGAGATTTACCAGCAATCCCTTTTTCTTCTTTAATTAAACCTAATAATAAGTGCTCGGTAGCCACGGAGTCTTGTCTAAAATACTTAGCTTCATTTTGTGCGTATTCTAAAGCAATTTTTGCTTTTTCTGTAAATAATTCACTCATCTCTATTGCTCCTTTTCTTCATACATTAAGCTTTCTAATAGTACCACCATCATATGAGATCGTAACAAATTGTTTTCTGAAATACTTAATAGTGGCTTATTACTTAACAACACAGAAATAATCTTTTTTTCCTTAAAATTTATTATTTCATTCGTATGTAGTTGCTTTAACATAGCAAAAGCCTCACTCTCTGTCAATTCAGAACTTACAGAATCAGCCAAATGAAGCAAATAATTACCATGTTGTAAAAAATCAATTTTTATTATTCGAATATATCCGCCTCCACCACGTTTACTCTCTACCCTATATCCTTGTGGAACAGTAAACCGTGTATTTATCACATAATTAATTTGAGAAGGTACACAATCAAATAGGGTAGCCATCTCAGATCGACGAATTTCAATTTCTTGATTAATTTCTAATATTTCTTTCAAATAGTCTTCGATAATATCCGACATATTACGATTGTCCAAATAAAACACCACCTTCATACAAAATTGACTATCTCTGACCTTAATTATACAAAAAGAAAACAAAATAATAAATTAAAAAGATTTTAAAATTTATGAAAAAAAAAAAGCCATTTCTGACTTTTTTAGGCTGTACACTAAATCGTGTTGATAGATTAAATTCTATCAACATGATTTTTTATTTTGGTATAGAAAAAGAGGCATTCTTATTGGTAAAATT
>CBCPLQ010000017.1:0-48397 GCA_965119435.1 uncultured Vagococcus sp.
AGTCTCAGTATCTTCATTAACAGCTGCTTCTATTGCTTTATTAAATTCAGTCACAGCTTTATCTATATCAACTTGAGGAATGATTGTATCTTGAATACCAGTATGTAAGGCATCATAAGCTACTTTTACTTGTTTATTTTTTAATAGTTCTTCTTTGTTAGATTTACCGTTAAATTCGGCAAGTGTTTTAAGAGCTTTATCTTTGTTTGATACGATAATTTTAGGTCCTGATCCACCAAAGTTAGTCCCAGTTAAATCTTCTCCATAAACTAAAGTGAATTGAACTCGAATAACTTCATTTGGTTTGACATCCCAATCTGCAAAGCCAACACTTGCAGCAACATTATCTACTTGGTAGTACCAACCTGAACCTGTATGGTAATCAAATTCAGCAAGGTCAGAACCTTCTTTATTTGATGCCAATGCTTCTTTTGTTGTAGGTCCATCTAATTTTTCAGAAATATATTTTGGAATATTAATTTTTCCATTATCTACATTCTCAATACCTTGTAAATAAAAGTTTTTCTTAAGACTACCCGCATTCCAATACTCTATTTTATTTTCTTTAGCAACTCGATCAAATAACTCAGCAGCATTTTCATTAGCTTTATATGGTACTACAACTGGCTCAATAATAAATCCTTGTCCAATTGTAAATTTCTCTAATGAAAAAATAACCGAGTTTCCTTTTTCTTCTTCAGATAATACTTTATCCGTTTTAACTGCATCTAATTTTGCTTTAGTTTCTTTCTCAGTTTGGTTAACAGTTTCTTTATCTGTTGCATCTTCGATTGACTTTTTAGATCCGTTTAAAATATTATTAATTTCTGCTTGTTGACTTTTACGATAATCTTGTAAATTTTTGTATTCAGCTAACCGTTTATTAGCAGCTTCCTTATGCGTTATTAATTCTTTATCTACTTTAGCGCTAACTGTCACGTCTACTTCAGCTGTAATACCATCGACAATTGCAATTATTTTTGTATTTCCTTCTTTTACAGCAGAGACTTTACCTGATTTATCAACAGTTGCAATGTCTTTATCTTTGCTTGACCAGATAATATCATTAGCTTTTTCTTTTGGAGTAACAGTGGCTTTTATTACTTCACTATTTCCTGCCATTAAATCTAATTTATTTTTATTTAAAGTGATTTTTGTTGCGACTTCCGACTCTTTCACAGAAATATTAAAATTAGGCATTTTAGAGAAATAATCTTCTTCAGTTTCAGCATTTAAGTTAGGCTCTCCAGGTCCAGCAGCACTTAAATCACTACCTAATTTAGATCCCCACCAATGAGTGAAAATGCCTTTTGGACTAGTAAAGAGATAGTCACCAGCTTCTTTTGGATTGATTTCAAATGAATTTTTAGTAGCTAAATCATATTGTCCTGAACGGCCAATAAGTGTTCCAAGTTTATCATTTTCGTACTCAACATGGGTTCCTTTACTTCCCCAACTAGGACTATACCAAGTTGGATTATAGATTGTTGCTAATTTGTAAATGGGCATTGTAATCCCTTTAAAGCTAACAACTCCTGTATCACCAGCAACTAATTCTTTTTCTGCATTTTCCTTATTTTTGATATTAACTTCAATAAAGCGAGCATCAACGATACGGTGTAACGATGAAATTTCACCATCATTATCTGTAGCCTCTATACTAATAATGTTACTTCTATTTTCTAAATCGGCTGTATATTCATTTTTATTACCTTCAATTTCAATACCATTCACTAATACACGAGTTGATTTTGCATCAGTTGTATTAACAGTGAATTTATAAGGAGACGTTTCACCTTCAGAATAATAAATAGTATCATAATGACGCCAGTTCATTAATTCGTCATTTAATGCTATTTTGGATTTACCCTCTTGACCAACAACAAAAACAACATAACCTGTATTGACTGGTGATATTTCTCCCCAGTTTTTTCCTTTATACTCTAAAGCATCATAGGTTACTTGAACTATACTAGTTCCTGGCTTGACAGCTTTAACTTCAGTTTTTTCTGTGCTTTCAGAGTCACTTAAAGCTACACTATCACCAGAGATAACCTCGAATTTAAAATTGGGTCTAGCTACATCATTGGAAATTTGATTTGATACGATTTGTTCAACTCGCCACGGCCTTAAGTCAACAGATTCGTCTACATTTAAAGCTTTCTGTTGATACTGTAACCAAATATCATTTTCAAAATCATCATAGACTTGAGCTTTAGTTTTTACGCCTGTATAAGTCGGTTTTAAACCTAAATCCTCTTTATCATTTTTTTCTTCAGTAATGGTGGTGGTTGCTTCTGTTGCAAACACACTAAATGGAATACTCACAATTGCTGATAAAACCATTGATATAACTAACATTAAATTGAAAAGTTTTAAATTCCTTTTTTTAATCATTTTCTTCTTCCTTCCCCCTAATAAAATATTAAAAAAATAACCCTAAATTAAACCAATATGTTTATCCTCCTCCTACAAATCAAAATAAAAAAACTACCTTCTTGTAGAAGGTAGTTTAAGGATTCAACCAATAAAAGTTGTTCTTATCCCTTTTCTCCTACAAAAAGTTAGAAAAACGTTGATGGTCGGTCTCCTGACTTAGCTTCTTTTTACTTCCAAACCTTCCAGAAATTTTCTTTTTCCGTGGTTTAATTGGTTTCATCAGCTTTACAGTAGGTAGGTCTGTAGAGGATTTTCACCTCTTTCCCGGTACCAATACGTTTTATTTAAGCGCATTCAAAATATAAAAGGCACTGTTATTATATTGTACTCTATTTCTATGCTTCTCGTCATCTTTTTTAGATTAGATGTTACTCATTTAAGTTTTCACTTTTTGAGCCACTTAAAAATAATTCTAATAACTATGAATCTTGATTTACAACTCATCTTTTTTCAAAAGGCTCGCAATTAAGCGCTATCATTAAAATTATGATGAGAAATTAATTAAAAGTAGTAATGAATAGGACCTCTTTTGGTTTAAATTTTTAGATAAATGAGGTATAAGTATATCTACAGGTATTCAAAAAGAGAATGATTATCATTCTCTTTTTGAATATACACGATTAATAGAACTTATAAAGGATGTGCATTATGAAAAAAAAATTATTGATATTAGCTTCTTTATTTATTTTCACCGCAATATTAGGTGCGTGCTATTTAAAATCTAGTCTGATTTCTAAAGGTAAAGAATCATATGTTAACTATAGTGAGAAAGAGATAAATGAAAGAAAGATTGACGAAAAATACCCACAAGTAGATATTTTACCTGCCAAACTTGTAAAAAATTCAAAAGATATAGTTGGCATTTATTCATTGGAATGGGTGAATAAAGAAAAATCACCCTTAAAAAAAAATCTGTTAAAAGTAAATGAAGACGGTACTTTTATTGAAAGTAGAACTTGGTCTAATAGTTCGAAAGAGAAAGAAAAAAATGAAGAGTATACATTATTAAGTGGTTATGTTATTGATTTAGAAGGTGAAATATTCTTAAAATACGCTAATACAATAGATGTGTCTGAAGAAAGTATTCAAAAAAATAGTCTAGAGTCATCTTATCAGCAATTAGATACTCAAAAAATGAAAAGCCCAGTATTTGTTAATGGCTCATTTGAGGTTCCTTCCAGTAAACAAAATGATTCTTTTAAATTAATTAAAGTAGTTCCTAAAGAGACACCTAGAGAATTGACAAGCACTCCCCTTGAAGTAAATGAATTAATAAACAAAATATAATGAAAAATTAAAATAGACACAACTTTTTGTATGCTTAAGTAAAAAAAATATTTAAAGCATTGATAAAGCATATCTCTATACACTATAATAAAAGAGTTAGCGTTAAAAAAGGATTTCGCTTTTATTTGGAGAATAAATATGGAAAGTAGTGTGTAAATGAAAAGAAAGTTTGTTGTATTGTTAAGTTTGGTTTGTGTATTGATAGTAGTCTGTTTTATCACGTTTAAAAAAGTTAGTAATGCCAATGAATCAACTGTTAGAGAGATTTCAGAAACAAAAGAAACCGAAATAATTAGTCAACCGATTGAGAAGACAACGAGTAAAAGTGTTTTTGATGAACCTCAGGTTGTGACTAAAGAAGTCTATCCAAAACTTGATTTAACAGGAGAAAAATTGAATGAATATACTGTACCTGTAGGAACTATAGTTAACGTTCAACCTGTTAAAGGAAATAATGAATGGGTAGAAATTATAAGTGAACCAAAAAAAGGATTTATAAAAAAAGAGATCCTAGAACCTAGAGAAAAATATGTTATCGCTAGAGAACAAAAAAGAAAATCTGAATTAACTAAAGATGAATTCAAAAAAAGCTTAGATAAAGACTTGAATCAGTTTGTACAAGACAAAGGTGGAGATATTAGTGTCTATGTCGAGACGGTGGATGAATCTCTTTCTTATAGTCATAATGGAGATAAGGTTAATAGAACCGCGAGTAGTATAAAATTACCTTTTATTGCTTATTTAATGACCTTAGTAGATGATAAGAAAGTTGACTTGAATACTAAGTTAACTTATACAGCCAATTATAAAATGGATGGCACAGGTATTATTCAATTTGAACCAATTGGTAGTCAGTACACTGTAGAAAAATTAGCAGAATTGGTTATACGCTATAGTGACAATATTGCTTATATCATGTTATTAAATTACGTAGGTGAACAGGAATTTATTAAGTATTTAGGCCAACTAGATCCAATGTCTCAAAATAACCGAGTCTTCTCAACTCCCCGAATCTTAACAAAATCAATGGATTATGTTCATACAAATCATAAAAAGAGCGAGAATATTAATACTCTTTATACATGGCTACAACAAAGTATTTTTGATGACGGGGTTGCTGTGGGATTACCTGGTGTTGATGTAGCTCATAAAACGGGTTGGATGCCCATGTATGCTGTCAGTAACGATATCGCCTTAGTTAAAGACGATAAAAAACCCTACTTTGTAACTATTATGACCGGTGGCTACGATGCTTCCTATAGTGAAAAAGCAATTGGTGATATTGCTAGAATTATTGATAATCAAATGTTACAACTAAAATAAGCTAATTGAAACAGCTGAATAGATGGAAATGTATTGATAAAGTTACAACTTTATGGCAATAAACATCTTCTATTCTGCTGTTTTTTTCGTTTATCAAATCATTGTTTGTAGGTAAAAAAATTTAAGGAGTAATTTAGATGAAAAAATATGTCATTCGTATGTCAGCAATCGTTGCATCAGTTTTTATGCTTGCTGGATGCGAAGTAAATAAAGAGGATACTCAAAAAATATCTTACGAATCTAAGACAAGTATGTCTTCTGTTAGTGACTCGTCTTCTGCTAAAAAAATAAGCTCATCCACTGAACGATTGGAAAAAGAAGAAAAAAAAGAGATTAAGAAAAAAACACAGCAAAAATCCAATAATGACATTAATACAGAACTAGCTTCAAAGGAATTTGAAGGAGCACAAACAATCATTATCAATGATAATCAACCTGGTTTTACAGATAAAGAGTTGAGTTTATCAAATGGGGCTTGGGAAAATTATGGTGATTTAGATGAACTGAATCGAGCAACCTCTGCTGAGGCCATGTTGAATCAATCGATTATGCCTACTAAAAAAAGAGGTAGTATATCAGACGTTAAGCCTACTGGTTGGAAAAACAAAAAAATTAAGAGTGGTTATTTATACAATCGCTCACATTTAATCGGGCACGCGCTTGCAGGTGAAGATGCTAATTGGAAGAATTTAATTACGGGAACACAACAACTAAACAATCCAGAAATGCTGAGGCATGAGATGGATGTCAACCACTATTTAAAAAAATCTAAAGATAATTATGTTCGCTATTCTGTAACCCCCATCTTTAAAGATGATGAACTATTAGTCCGCGGTGTTAGCATGCGTGCACAATCAATTGGTAGTGACGCGATTCTTTTTAATGTGTATATCTTTAATGTCCAAGACGGAATTACGTTAAATTACAGTGATGGTTCAAGTGAAATAAGTGAAAGTGAGCGTTCCGAAAATTCTATTCCAGAAAAGAAAGAAGCTCAAACGACTGTTCCAGAATCAGTTGAGGAACAAGCAACACCCTCTGAGGCCAATAACGATAGTACAGGTACAGTTTATGTAACACCAACCGGTAAGAAATATCATGTGAAATCACATGGACGTGGAAACTTTTCTCCTGCCACTCTTGAAGAAGCAAAAAATATGGGATTAACCCCTTGCGACGTTTGTTACTAAAAATAGTTAATTCGAAAGGACTTTACCTATGAAAAGATATTTAATTAGCTTAGGGTTGATTTGCCTGCTTGTGCTTCCACTCACTGGCTGTAAACTAAACCAGAAGAACGTAACTCAAACTAAAAAATCCGTCTATTTTTATGATGAAGCTAACATAAGTAGTGACACTAAAAATCTTAATATACCTGACTTAAATGTCTTACCAGCTAGAATTATTAAAGATGCCTCTCAATACGCTGGTTTTTACAAATTAGATACAGATAAAAAAGAAGTAGCAAATTTAGTAGAGAATCAATTAAAGGTTAATGAAGATGGTACGTTTGTCGAGCTAAGAGTTTTGAGAGATGACGGCATACGCTATTTTGTGGAGGAAAAGAACACCTTAAAGGAAACTGAAAATAAGAATTATGAGTTACTAAGTGGTTATCTAGTAGAATCTGAGGGAATTATCTTTTTAAGTTATGCCGATGCTGTTCACTTCTATAAAAGTGTGAATGAAAAAGGCTCTTACGCTATCTCCCCTTTAGCTAGTGAGTATCACTACCAAACATTTAAATATACAGGTTTTCAGATGATTAAATATAGCAATAATACCTTTGAAGCTGATTTAGGTATGGAGGATGGTCCGCAAAAATTTATAAAATCAGATGAGCCATTGCCTGAACTATCGGCAACACCTCTTGAGATATCAAACCGATTAAAAAATCAAACATTAGACTTGTCAGAAGGAAAATATGAATTAAATAATGAGAATGATTTTATTCAATTATTTAATCGGAAGCTACCTAATAGTGAGATTACGTTACTTAAACCTCGTGATTATAAAAAATTTGAAACCTCTGATAATGGAACTCAAAAGGCAATCTATGCTTTTTCAACTCAGGATAAAAACACACATTATGTCTACTTATACGATGGCGAACGGATTTATTTTTCACCAGAACAAGCAGACATGGTATTTACTCCCTATCAATTTTAGATGAAGTAAGAATTATCTTCGGATAGTTCTTTTTTTATAGTTTTAAATATTAAATTCTATCTTTAATATTATTGAAACTTTCCTTTAACTGAGTATTGGAATTTTCAGCTTTTATAATATTACTATCATATAGATCTTTATTATCCATGTATTGTTCATATAATACTGTTTTTAAAACAGGTGTTTGGTTAATTTCTTCAACGATTTCATAATGATCTCCACCTGTATTAACAACACCTTCTATTGGGGTAACTGTTTCTTCATCAACTTTTTGAATTGGTAAATAGGATGTCCTACTCCTGCTCCTGAATGAACATTAATATATAATTCATCTTGGAATACACTATAGTAATCGTAAAACATCGTGCCATCAAAATCTGGTATCTTTACAGGAATAGCTCTATTATCAACAATGGTAGCTACCAATTTTACCTTCGTCTCAATTGGTAAAGAATTATAATTTTCAAGATTTTTATTTTTTGACTCATTTTTGATACTGTCTACCATTATTGATGAATTCTCAACACTTGATTCCTGAGTACTTAACTCTTTATCACTTGATTCTTCAGAGATTAACTCTTCAGTAGTGTTTTCTACATATTCACTTTCCAAACTTCTTATATTTTCTGTTTCATTTTTATTCAATAAACTTTCTTCACCTTTGCTACAACCAACTAACAATATTGTACATATTACAGGAATTAACAAAAATATTTTCTTCTTCATTTTCAACACTCTCCTTTGTCATCCTTTACAAATACTATACCTAACAAAAGCTAAAAAAGAAATATAAATTATTATTAAGCCTCTTAGTTACAGAAAAATTATAGCTGTAACCTACATGCGTAAATTGACCAGTATAATTGTATGTCGTATCCTCAAGTTAACTTCCAATTTACTAAGGAAGAGGATTGGTATCACCCCCAACTAATTGATACTTATGCTCACGTTACTAAGAAAATGAAAAAAGAGACAGTCGATATCTTTGAATCGATCATGTCTTAATAAAAAACAACTTCCGACATTTTTCGGCTTTTTTAAGTCAATGTCGGAAGAATCATTAATATTTAATTTTAAAACTTTAACAAACTCTTGCTACTTCTTAGGTTCATCCTCGTCCATCTTAAGAACTGCCATGAAGGCTTCTTGAGGAACTTCTACTGAACCAATTTGTTTCATACGTTTCTTACCATCTTTTTGTTTTTCAAGTAATTTACGTTTACGTGAAACATCTCCTCCGTAACATTTAGCTAATACATTTTTACGTAGAGCTCTAATGTCCGTACGAGCGACAATCTTAGTCCCAATCGCTGCTTGGATAGGTACCTCGAATTGTTGTCTTGGAATCAGTTTTTTCAATTTATCAACGATAGCTTTACCTCGTTCGTAAGAGAAATCTTTGTGAACGATAAAGCTTAGTGCATCAACTGTTTCACCATTAAGTAAAATTTCCATTTTAACCAGATTACTTGGTCGATAGCCTGTTAACTCATAGTCAAGTGAAGCATAACCTTTTGTACCTGATTTTAATTTATCAAAGAAATCAAAAACGATTTCTGATAAAGGAATATTATAAACAACATTTACTCGGTAATCATCTAAATAATCCATGGTAACAAACTCACCACGTTTACGTTGAGAAATTTCCATGACAGCCCCAACATATTCATTTGGTACCATAATTTGAGCCTTAACATAAGGCTCTTCAACAGAATCGATGACACCTTGTTCTGGAAACTCAGCTGGGTTATCGACAATAATACGCTCGCCATTAGTTTTATTTACATGGTAAATTACTGAAGGTGCTGTTGTGATTAAATCTAGATTAAATTCGCGTTCTAAACGTTCTTGAATTACATCCATATGTAGTAAGCCTAAGAAACCACAACGGAAACCAAAACCTAAGGCTTGAGATGATTCAGGTTCAAATTCTAAAGCAGAATCATTTAATTGTAACTTTTCTAAAGCTTCTCGTAAATCTATGTATTTTGAGGTGTCAATTGGATAAAGACCACAATAAACCATAGGATTCATTTTTCGATAACCTTTTAAAGGTTCACTAGCTGGATTTTCAGCTAGTGTAACTGTATCCCCAACTTGTGTATCTTTAATATTTTTAATACTGGCTGTAATATAACCAACATCTCCTACCATTAAGAAGTCACGATTAACAGCTTTTGGAGAAAAAATACCGACTTCAGTTACTTCATATTCTTTTTCACTTTGCATCAACTTAATGACGTCCCCTGGTTTAACAACACCGTCCATAACACGAATGTTAAGAACAACTCCCCTGTATGCATCATAGACAGAGTCAAAAATTAAAGCTTTTAAAGGAGCTTCAACATCCCCAGTTGGTGCAGGGACGTATTCGACTATCTGTTCTAAAATTTCTTCAATCCCAATACCTGATTTGGCGCTTGCAAGAACAGCTTCGCTTGCATCAAGCCCAATAACTTCCTCAATTTCACCACGTACCCGTTCCGGATCAGCAGCTGGTAAATCGATTTTATTGATAACAGGTAAAATTTCTAAATCATTATCTACTGCTAAATAAACGTTTGCTAAAGTTTGTGCTTCGATACCTTGAGCAGCATCAACAACTAAAACAGCTCCCTCACAAGCAGCTAAACTTCGTGACACCTCGTAAGTAAAATCTACGTGTCCTGGCGTGTCAATCAGGTGAAAAATATATTCTTTTCCATCTTTCGCATTATATGTCAGTTCGACTGCATTCAATTTAATTGTAATGCCGCGTTCTCTTTCCAAGTCCATTGAATCCAATAATTGAGCTTGCATTTCACGATCAGATACTGTATCTGTCTGTTGTAAAATACGGTCAGCTAGTGTGGATTTCCCGTGGTCAATATGTGCTATGATGGAGAAGTTACGAATAGATTCTTGTCTTTTTCTCATTTCCTCAAAATTCATACAAATCTCCTACTTTCTTTTCAATCAGCATTTTTAATTATACCAAGCTTTAAGCAGTTTTTAAAGTATTTTAAGCAGGACTTTGATATAATGAGAGGGAAAATAATTAGAGGTGGGAAATAATGGATAAAAAAGAACTAAAAAACTCACTACATTTAAAGCAAGTTGAACTAAAGCATTTAAAACAATTCAATGAATTGCTTCGTTATGTTTTCCAAATAACAGATTCTGATATTGAAGAAGGTGGTTACGAGGACGAATCAGAAATCATCCGAGCTAAGCGCCCTGTGCTACGCGAAGCAGATGTCTATGGCTTTTTTACTCATGAAGATCGCTTAGTTTCTCAGCTAGCCATCTATCCATGTGAAGTAAATATTCACGATACAGTCTATAAAATGGCGGGAGTAACTGGTGTAGGAACATATCCTGAATACACTAACTTTGGCTTAATGAGTGATCTAATCTCTCTAGGTCTTGAAAAAATGCGAGAAAATGAACAATGGATTTCGTATCTTTATCCTTACAGTATTCCCTACTATCGTCGTAAGGGTTGGGAAATAATGTCTGACAAAATTGCCTTTGAAATTAAGGATTCACAATTTCCCAAACGAGTTGATGTACCAGGATATGTGGAACGTGAAGATATTAATCATGAGGATGTATACAAAGTCTACGATGAATTTGCAGAACAAAATCATGGTGCAATGATTCGACAAGATTTAAATTGGGAAGAATATTGGCGCTGGGAAAACGAGGAAGAACGAACTGCTGCTATTTATTATAATAAAGAAGGCGAACCACAAGGCGTTTGCTTTTACTGGATTGCAGAAGAGATTTTCCATATTAAAGAAATGTTTTACTTGAACCAAGAGGCAAGACACGGTTTGTGGAATTTCGTTTCGGCTCACTTCTCAATGGTTGACCTAGTTCAAGGTGAAACCTTTAAAAATGAACCTATTGCTTTTTTATTTGAAGATAGTGAAATTAAAGAAACAGTAGAACCTTATTTTATGGCTAGAATTGTTGATGTGGAAAAATTTATTGAGTCTTATCCATTTATTACAACAGGGAAACCCTTCCATTTTGTTGTAGAAGATCCGATTGCAGACTGGAATAATCGAATATTTGGTTTAATTTGGGATGAAAATGATGACTTAACAATTACAGAAGAAGCAATTGGAAATCCAGTTTATATTGATATTCAAACGTTAGCGGCCCTTTTCTTAAGTTATAAGCGACCTGCTTATCTTTCACGTATTGAGCGCTTAAAAACCGATAAAGAAACCTTGAGAACTTTGGAACGAATCATTCCAGATCAAGCAGCTTATTTTAGTGATTATTTCTAAATAAAAACCTTTTAAAAGATTATTTCTCATCTTTTAAAAGGTTTTTTGTCGTTTATGAATAGAACAATTTTTTCTTCATTTTTATTTTTTGACTAATTGATTTATCTAGATAGATATGATGCTCAGTTAATTCAAGTAATTTATCAATTCTTTTCATTCGATTATCGCTTATGTGACTGTCATTACTATATGCGGCCTTTTGAACATCTTTTATTACTTTTTCGTAAAGATGAGTTAGCTTTTTATTATGATACTTCGACTGAATTAGGGGTAGATAATCATAAAGTGAACCACCTGACAAGCTCAACTCATCCATCTCTAACAAGCGATAAAATTCAGCTAATTTGGCCTTAGAAGCAATTAGTCGGTCGACATCTTGCATTGCTTGCTTATCTTTCTTACGTTTGCTATACGCTTTAACTAGTTTAAGCAAAATAATAATTAAAAGAATCACTAAGATTAATAGCAACAAAGAGCCAAAAATAATAATTAAGATATCTTTCAATTCTTTTTTATCTTTTTCTTTTATTTGTTTTAGATTATCTCTGTTGTTCTCATTAAGCTCTTGCCTTGATTTGGCCATACCATCACCTGTAGCATTACTATTACTCTCTTTATTTCCACTAAATGACAAACCTTCGAATTCAGGTTGTGGCATCATGTTTAAATAGTCTGCCATAGATTCTTTAGGAACCCATCCAATGCCATCTTGATAAATTTCTGACCAAGCATGAGCTTCTTTTCCTGTGATTGATAACGAATTCCCCTCAGCTTTTAGAATCGACTCAGGAGTAATTATATAACCCTCCACATATCTAGCAGGAATTCCCATATGTCGATACAATAACGTTGCCAAAGTTGCAGCTTCCGTATCATATTGAATGGTATATTTACCAGACAATGCTAAATTAACAAAATCATTTGGTGTTTTATTTTTTTTAGAAGATTTTTTATAAACTTGACCGATATAATCAGTAACAATTTTGTCTGCTTTTTCATAATATATATGTTCTTTTAAGTTAGGATTAACACCTGAGATAGACGTTAGTTTTGCTGATAAATTTTCCGGAGTCGTTAAGTAATTTTTATAAACAAACTCATTATAATTTGCTTCATTCAGCAAGTAGTCATTAGAAGAATCATTTTTTTTCATATTCGAAAAATCTTTAACAAGTTCTGGATATTTTATTAACACATCAGTCGTAACATCAAAACTATAGGCTCTGTTTTCTTTGCTTTTATTACCAGTAATAAAAGCATCATTGGTGATACTACTTTCCCAAGAACTATCTTTAACAATACCATATGGAAGAAACAACTGTTTAGTCGATCCTGACACAGGTTCAATCGTCACTTTATTTGTTTTAACTTTTTCTTTTGAAGTAGCTAAGTAACTATCAGATAATTGAGAAAAGCTTGAGAAGTTAGCTTGATTCAACCAATAGTTCAGTGGGTAGTCTTCATACAAAGAATTTTTTGTTAAACTTTTCCAGTTATTATTTTCTATTTCTTTTCCAGTAAAGCTTCTTAAATAGAGAGGTTCTTTAGAATTCATTTTAACCTCTAAAACTGGTTTGTCTGTCCTTTGTTCGCTATACTTATCTAAAATTCCCATAGGTAAAAATTCCTCTTTACCGTACTCATGAACTTCTTTTTTCTCTTTAAGTTCATTTTGTATCTGATTAACTTTTTCTGACGAAACCTTCATATTATTTATTTTAAGAAGATAAATTGGAATAAGGATTAACATAATAAGTAAAGTAATTATGCCAATCAAGCGACTATTTACTTTAATAGAAGTACTTGCTACTATATCCTGTTTGAATATTATTAAAATAACTGTTGCTAATAATAAACAAGCTAAACTATATGCATTTATTGTTTTTAATAGGCCCCCACCTATGACAAGATAAGTAAACCAAATAACTAGAATACCAGGATAGAAAAAGTGCTCTACCAGTAGAACTACTAAAACTAGGGCCTGAGATAAAACAATCAAAAAAAGTGGAAAATGGAATGAGTTACCTCCATCTAAACCAAAATAGTATACACCTTTAAATCTTCCAATTGATGCTAATATTTCATTAAAGATCTGAACTCCAGCATCTTTTGTCCAATAGAAACTAAGTAAAAAGAAAAATAGAAAGAAAAGCGAAAAAGATATTAAGATTATTCTTCTGCTTTTTTTTATTTTTAGGTCAATAAATGTAATAATTAATAACCATAAAACAATAAAGGGTAAGCAAATTTTTAAATTTGTTTTTATTGTTGGTGAAAACTGACTCAACATCAAATAGAAACTACTAGCCATTAAAAGCATAACTATAAAGGATACTGTCATTTTAAATGGAGAAGCTTTAATTTGAGTTGTCTCATTAATTGATAGAGACAGTTCTTTATTTTTTTGTGAAACATGACTCATTATTAAGCCCTCCTTTAAATAATTAAATTAGCAATATCAACTTCGTATTGATTGGCATTGATATGAGTGATATCCGCTGAAACAGTTCTCTTTTCGCCTACAGCTATTGGAAATGATTGCGGAAACTCATTAAAGCTTCCTGAAGTTCGGTCAGGATAGAGATAAATAATCCTTGAATAGTCGACTTGTGTCAGATAACTTTTAAAATAATCCCAGACTAAACTATCTGATTTTTGATAACTAATATCAGCCAAACACTTTTCGATTATTTGTAAATCTTCTTTTGAATCGATTGTCTCAATTTGAATACTTTGAGATTTTTGACTTAACCATCCGATTGCAATTATTTGATTACTTTCGACCATTGATTCAATAGTCGAAACAAAGCTTGAAAGAAGAGCGTGAAGTGACTTGTTTGAAATTTTATTTTTAGATGTTAAGAAGTTAGTTTCAAGTATAATGAATTGTTTATGAGACATTTCTTCACTAAGTTCTCTAACTATTAATTCCTGTTCTTTCATAGAAAGTTTCCAATGAATATTTTTAACAGGGTCTCCTACTTCATAAGCTTTGAAATCAAACATATCACCTTGTTTAGCGTTATTTTGATTAACAGCTAGTGCTATTTGGTTCGTTTCCCCAACAAAAGTTGGAGGAGTCACTTCAAAATAATAAGAATCAGGGTAAATAACTAATTCATCTTCTCTCTTCTCTCCTTTTCCTATCACTTCAAAAAGATTAAGAAAATCAGTAAATTTTATTGACTCAATTTCTAGTCTCAAATTACCACTGTATTTAGAACTCATTTCAAAATCCCGTTTTTCTCCTATCCCTTTTAGTCCAAAAGAGGTAATCTTCTTTTTAGTTCGTTCATTTGTTAATTGGTTAATTAATACTAAGTTAATAATAGCTTTGTTAAAAATAAAACGATTTTCAGTATTTAAATGGATACTACCGCTTATATTTTTATTATCTAAAATATCACTCTTTAGGTATGTGGACACTTGATACTTTTTCACTGAAAAAATGAATAATAACGTATCAAGTATTAAAATAATTGAGAAAAAGCACAAGATAATGATTGGCTTGTATGAATTTTGGAAGAAAAAGAGTAAGAGTAAGAAAAACCAAATCAAGGCAATCAAGATTCGATTTTTAAGCATTCTTTTTCTCCCCTTTTGTTAAATCAGTCTTAACTTCTTTCATAATTTTAATAATAATAAGACGAGCATGCTGATTAGCTAAACGAGCATTACTTTTCAAGACAAGTCGATGAGCCGCAGCATCAGGAAAAATAGCTAAAACATCTTCTGGTGTGACATAATTCCTTCCAGAAACATACGCTCTACTTTTTGCAAGCAAACTAATCGCTAATGCTCCACGAGGACTAATGCCAAGCTCAATCATTTCATGCTGACGAGTTGCCTCACATAAGTTAGCTATGTACATCAGAATATCATCATGGATAGTCACCTTCATAACTTCTTCTTGAAGCATTATTAACTCATGTTTAGTTACAATTGTTTTTAGTTTTTCAAGCGGTTTACTACTTTGACGGTCTCTTAAGATATCAACTAAGGCCTCTTTTGAAGGATATCCAACTTCTAAACAAACCATAAAGCGGTCAAGTTGCGAATTTGGTAACATTTGGGTTCCTGCTGAACCAATCGGATTTTGTGTCCCAATAACAAAGAATGGGTCAGGGACTGGATATGTTTTACCATCTACTGTCACTTGATGCTCCTCCATAACTTCAAGTAAGGCCGATTGTGTTTTACTTGAAGTTCGATTAATCTCATCGGCTAAAACAAGATTAGACATAACCGCTCCTTGTTTAAAAATAAAGTTTTGTGATTTAGCATCATACATCGTAAAACCAACAACATCTGAGGGTGTTACATCGGGAGTAAATTGAATCCGTTTGAAATCTAAGTCCATCACTCGACTAAAACTTAAAGCTAGAGTTGTTTTTCCAACACCAGGTACATCCTCTAGGAGAACGTGTCCTTTAGCAAGGATTGTGATGAGGATTTTCTCAATCACATCATCTTTACCTTTTACATTTTTTTTAACTTCTGATAAAATTTCATTTATTTTTTTATTCATCTATTCTCACATTTCCTTAATTCCATATTTTTGATCGATTCTCTCTAACATTTTTCCGATGGGCTCTCTTAAAACAAGTAGAAAAATAATATTAGAGACAATATATATTAATGTAATCGGTGCAGCTTTAACTAGTAATACACCATACCTTGCAAATGATATCTCTTGAAAATTTAACGTTGACCACAAATCCATAATCATAGTAAAAATGATACCGGCAAAAGCACCGAGTAAACTTAATGATACTTTACTCTCTTTACACTTCTTACTAATATATGGAATGCCTGAGATGAAACCAATCATTCCCCAAGTGAACATTTGAAATGGGGTCCAGGGGCCTTGCCCAAAGAAGATATTAGATCCTATTGCTGATAAGGCTCCGATTAAAAAACCTTCTTCTTTTCCCAAATAAATACCAGATAAAATGACAACAGCACTAACCGGTTTAAAAAATGGAATTAACCCAAATGCTACTCGTCCAACAATGGAAATAGCTGATAAAACAGCAATTACTACAATCAATAACATATTGGAATCACTTTTTTCATATTTGTAAAACCCTGGAATACAAGCAATAATCGCCACTAAGATTGAAATTATGTTGTATTTTCGATCATTAAATAGATAAATTCCCAGTAGAATGACAAGTGGAATAACCACTACTAAGAGAATATTTGTTATTAGCTTTTTATTTTTAGTCATTTAGAGGTACCTTCTCTTTCAATCTTGCTTCTTCAATAACACGATCAACTGTAATCGCCTTTGGATAGAATTCTCTGGCAATTCGATTTGATGCAGTTGTATAAAACGTGTTGTTAGCAAAAAATTCAACCGTTTCATCAATTGAAATAATATTTCGATCAAAGAACAAACCACATCTATCTGAATTTTCAGCCGCAAATTCTACATCGTGTGTGACCATCAAAACAGTTATTTTATCTTTCTTCATTTCCGATAAGATGTCTGAGAATCCTTTTTTGGAGAAAGCGTCCATTCCTTTTGTTGGTTCATCTAATAGAATAATCGTTGGCTTCAATAATAATATTTTTCCTAACGCTGCTTTTTGTTGTTCCCCACCACTTAAATCATAGGGATGTTTTTTGGCTAGATGGCTGATACCTAATCTTTCTAATGTTTCTTTAATTAAGACTGACATTTCCTCTTTAGAATACCCAATAACTTTGCTGATCTCTTCATAATCCTCTTCAACCGTACTTTTTAGAAAAACGGTTTGTGGATTTTGAGGTAGATAGGCTAAATTATGTTTATATAATTCATTATTCTTATATTTTTTAATGGCCTTATCTCGAATGATAACTTTACCTTTATAAGCTCGTCTTTGTCCTGACAAGACGCTGAGTAAAGTTGACTTTCCAACGCCATTGCCACCTAAAACACTAAATACTTCCCCTTCATGAAGGGTTAAATCAAGTTTGTAGAGGATATCTGGTAAATCACGCTCATATTTAAAGCAAACATCTTTCAGTTTAATAATTGGGTTCTTTTCTGTTGCTACTTTTTTATAACTAGTTTGCCTATCTTCTACTTCACATTCATTTGGTAAATAATAGTCTTTCAAGTAATTTTTACCTTCTCTAACAGTGAGAGGACATGTTCCTTGCTGATTTAAACCATTAAAAATCCGGACAGCACTAGGAAGACCATGTATCATTGAAATGGCTTTAGGGTAGTCATGGATGGTTTCACCGATTTCTCGAGGACTTTGATCCATGATGACTTCACCATCATTCATAATAATCACCTTATCAGCAAGTGGAAAAACATCTTCTAAACGGTGCTCTACAATAATAATCGTTATGCCTAATTCTGTATTTAATTTGTGGAGTGTCTGAATAAATTCAGTTGCGGCAATTGGATCAAGTTGTGAGGTTGGCTCGTCTAAAATAAGTAATTTTGGTTGCATCACAAGTACACTGGCTAGGTTTACCAATTGTTTTTGTCCACCGGAAAGTTCACTTGTTTTTTTCCTAAAGAGATGTTGAATTCCAAAGAAACTAGCCATTTCACCAACGCGACGTTTCATGATATTAGTTGGAATACCCAAATTTTCTAGTCCAAATACAAGTTCATGCCAAACCTTATCGGTGACAATTTGACTATCTGGATTTTGCATCACAAATCCGATATCACCTGCAAGAGAGCGTTCATCATGTTCTTTTAACTCTTTGTCTAAGAATAAAATCTCACCCTTTTTTTCACCATTTGGAGAAAGAGACGGTTTTAATAAATTTAAGAGTGTTGTCTTCCCACATCCTGAAGCACCACATATAACAACAAATTCACCTTGATTTACAGTTAAAGATACATCTCTTAGTGTTTGTTTTTCATTTCCCACGTATTTAAAATTTAAATTTTTGATATCAATAAGCGCCATAACAATTGCTCCTTTAGTTCTATAAGAGTTGGAAGTAATACAAATATTCCTGTCCCAATATAAAGCAAGACAGTTTGAGTCGTGAAATTAAACGGATCCATTAAAGGATAATAATTAATACTTATGATATCTGTTTTTATCATTAAGAAGAGACTGATTAAAAAGAGGCAATTGACACCTAGTAATAAAGCATCTTCTAAATAAAATTTAAAAAGAGAAAAATGAGTTCTTCCTTTTAACCCATATCCTCTTGATTTCATTGAACGAGCTACATCCACGCTATTTTCCAAGGACCAACCTATTAAACTACGAAAAACTCTAAGCCCACTCAACAATTTATCCATATAACTATCACTTGCATATAATCCAAGTGTTTTTTGAGTCATATTAATTTTCTTGATTTGTTCTTTAAATAAAGGAACATACCGTAAAATCATTGATAAGGTGATTGACACTTTAGGGGCAATATTTCCAAATAAGTAGATAAACTTATCTGAAGTCATTACTTGATTATAACTTTTAAACCAAAAAATAATCGAGACAATCATCAGTCCGACAACTGCACCATATAAAAAAGCTTCCAAAGTAATTGGTTTGTCATTCATGAAAAAGAGAATGGTTTCACCATTATGTACAAATAATGGATTAGTTAGCATAATGACTAAAAATATCACACCATAATAAAGGATTGTTTTCCAAATACTTTTACCAATCAATAACAAGTAAGCCAAACTACCTAAAAGAGAAATACCAAGTAAAATAGGATTAGTCGTAAACATGCTAAAAAAGATAATCGTCATATAGTAAAAAAATAAAACAAAAGGGTGAAATCGCTCAAATGCCAATTCATTATTTCTTAGAATCATTGTTAACTCCTCCCCCAATGTCTCGACCTAGGTCACAGGTATAGACTATTTCTATCTTATCTTTGTCCTTTGGTAAATATTTACTCACCCCATAATCAGGAAACACACCATTGACTTTGTACATCCAACCACTTAATGGTCCCGCTGAAAATTCGTAGAGATAATTAATTCCCTTAATGTAGTTGCTACCAAAAGAGTTATTGTCAGATCCTTGATAGTCAAACTGAATTTTATTGTAACGAGTCGTTCGATTAAGTAAATCAAAAACAGAATCTTTATTTCGAAGGACTACTTCTGTTTCTTTTAGAATCACTCCATTTTTAGGTAAATATTTTTCAGAACGTAGATTTTTATCTAGTTGATCCATGTTGTCTAGTATCGTTTTAGCTTCAATGCTGATGGTTACTGTTTCAGATTCCGGAGTAACATCATCAATATGAGTCAAATAATAGTCATCCACACTTTGGATTTTAGTTCCCTTAAGCAAGAAAGCTCCAAAGAAAAGTAGAACAACGACAATTAGAAAATCTTTTTTCATTAGTCCTCATACTCCTCGTCGTCATCGTCAAACATCATCATTTTTTTCTTTTTATCTTTTTTACGTTTTTTTCTATTTTTTGAAAGAATGATCAAACCAATGATAATAATAATGAGAACAACCACGGATATGATACCGCTTCTTATTAATGAAGACGTATGAGCCACATTTTTTTCCAAATCTTCGTATCCAAAGACCAGTTGTTTATCTTCTTCAGACAAAGTATCTAAAGATTTCAACGTTTTTTTAACTTTAAAATAGTCTTTTGCTCCTAGTTTATCCATAGGGTAGTAATCGGCTTTTATTTTTTGACCAATTTCATCAATTTGTTCTTGTTTAGTATCCAGTTGAGTCATCATGTCCTTCACTAAGTTTAAATCTTCTTGTGAAATATTATCTTTTCCTGTCGTATTAGCTAAATAATAGGTTGAGTAAACAAGTGGTAAGTGTGACAGACTAAGATTTTCACTATTCACTTTTTTTAATTCAGCTATTTTATCTGAAATATCTTCATTTTCTTGGACCGGCTTTTTGGAAGATATTTCCGTTATAGAACCTGTTTGATTCAAGCTTTTTCCAATAGTTGACGTTGTAAAATCTGTTTGACTAGCAGAAAGATTAACTTCCTTCATTTTCTGGCTTAATAACTTGTAATTTTCTACATATCTTTTTTCTTCCGTTGGAACACTACTATAGAGATCATAAGCTGATGTTACATCAGTTTTTTTTGTTTCTTTTTTATCTAGATTCTTAATAGACTTATTGACTTCATTTAATTGACTAGCTATTTCTTTGGATAACTCTGGCCTAAAATCATAAAAATGTCTCATCTTATTTTGTTGACGAATCAAAGAGCCTAAAGCTGTAAGTACTTGCTCACTTGCCATGGTATTAGATTCATTTGGTTTTGATGAAGGGTTGTTTTCATCGTATTCAAATGAATGGACAAATCCACCATCCTTCAATTGGAAGGTTATTAAAAAATCAATCAAATGAGTATTTTTTTTGATAAATCGTTCATCTTTTTGTGGATCAATATTTAAAGCTGTTAAGGCCAAAATAACCTGTGTAGCACTTTCAGGGTTTGGCGTTCCCCAACTTTCAAAGCCACCTTCATCTGTTTGTTGTTCAGATAAAAAAGTTAACCCTGATTCAACTGCTTCTTTAACTTCGATTTTCTTATCTTCATTTAGCGTAAAAGACTCTTCTGAATTATAATAAGGAGCTAACGCTGTTAAAGCCATCGCAGTAATATCTATATCAGAATCTGAGCTCTTAGCTAATGGAAAACCACCATCCTTATTTTGAGCATTTAATAAGTTAGTAACAATATCTTTTCTTGTATCTTCGGCCTTGTCGGGTACTTGATAATTCATACTATCGAGTAGCATTAACGCAAAAATTAAGCCATTTGTACCTTGCTTATCTAACGCCATTTTTTGGGCACGATTATAAGTTCCGTCATTAACTAAATTAATCGTTTCCTTTCCATCAAAACTAAGCTCTGTTGGGTTTCCTCCAGAAGCAAGGTAAGCTAATCCAGTCCGGTGCCATTCTGTAGCTTTTGCTTTACTTAATGTATTTTTTTCTTGATATCTTGTCTCAATATTTTTACTTAATAAGGCTTGATAATCAAGATAATTAGCCTCTTTGCCTAAACGGCTAACCCCAATCACAAACCAATCAGATGATTCACTACCTGCATTTAGTAACAGATTAGAATCAAAAATATTAGTTTCTTTAGTTTTATCCGTTTGCCACTCAATGATGTGATTAGCAATATTTTCTAAATCCTGACTAGAATAATCTTTTGCAAAAGTTGGTGTAGCACACCCAATTAAAAAAATTAGAACTAACCAACACGTTTTTCTTAACTTTTTCATTTTACCAGTCTCCATAATTCCCACTAAATCCTCCACCGATGTCAGCTCCTAGCATTAAGGTAAATCTTAACCGAACCACATCTCCATCTTTTAAGAAATATTCTGAAAAACCAACATTCGGATAAACGCCATTGACGCTATACATCCAACCTGATCCACTTGTAAAGTCAAATTCACCTAATTTACCGTGGTCTTCTGGTAGATACACCTCATCATAGTTGTTTTCTCTAATTTCTTTTGTATCATCAAGCATTCTTTTTTCAAAAAGTAATTCCTTTAGATCACTAGGAATTTTAGGGGTTCCACCATTAAAGAAATCTCCCCCACTTGTATGTATCGCATCTAGATAAAAATTCTTTTGTGGTTTGTTAGATTTTCCAGTTGAGTAGCCGTAATCCTCTAAAAGTTGAATCACGTACTGAGCAGCGGGCACCCCTTCTTCTAAATCTAATACTGTTGTCGGAATAACCTCATTCATCCCAACTGTACTAGCTTCAACGGAGAAAGTTGCTTTTCCATAAGCTTTCTTTTTATAATGAATTTCATATTTTAATTCGCTGCTTCCATTTTCATCGTTTGCAACAACTTTAATGTGGTTAGTACTTTCAACAAGATTTACTGAGTGTTGAGACTTACCATTTTCTTTCCAGTCATTATCTATTTTGTCATCTTCCAAATAAACGTCGTAGGAATCTAATGGTTCGTTCTTACTATTTTGGACAGATACTTTAAACGTCAGTTTCTCATCTTGAACAGTCTCACCATTTTTTAAACCTTCAATTGAAATGAGTGGAGGACCTATTTTTTCTGTTTTTTCCTCATCTTTTTCTTTTGCTGGATCTTTGGGTTTCTTGTAGCTTATGAGATAATCTTCTTCCAATTTATCTTTGTCAGAACCAGCTTTTAATTCAATTAAGTTTTCGCCTTCTGCCAGAGTAATAGAATAGTCATATCCTTTTTTACTCTTTACTTCTTCTCCGTTCAAAAATACCGTGATAGCTTCTTCCTTTTTATTACGAATTGCATAAGCTTTAAACTCAAATTTTTCTTTCCCGATAATTTTATTATTTTCGAGGTTTGTCTCTATCTCAATTTGACTATTAAAGTAAACAGTATATTTTTTTGAAACATCAAAAGTTTTCCCTTTTTTATTACTATAGGTCATAACAACTTCAATTTTATTTTCGCCTGTTGAAAGTAACACTATTCCAGAAAAATCAACTTCAGAATCATTTAAGAGAATCTTCTGTTTTTCAATTTTTAGATCTGCTTCTTTTTGAATAATTTTAAATTTATAAGCTTCCTTATCAACTTGTTCTCCATCTTTAATCGTTGTTGTAAAATAAGTACGATCACTTTTATTTTCTTTTTTCTTTAATTTACTAGGTGTAATAATTTTGTCGAAGCCTTGTTCAATTTTGGTTTCATCCAGATGCTTTTGACTTATTTTTTCTGTTTTTTTATCAGTGAGTTGCTGTTCATCTTTTTTATCGGCCTTTTTTTTCTTTTTAAATTGAACACCACTATCTTTTAAAGCTTTTGAGACATCTTTATCACTACCTGCTAATAATACCGTGGAAGATATAGCTTCTTTATTAATGGGGTTTTCTGGTAATTTCGTTTCTTGTTTTTGGGCAAACAAGGTAATTGTTCCCATTAAAGTAGATGCTATAAATAGTGCAACGAGAAAATACCTATATTTTTTTATGAAGTGTAATAATTGGTTTTTCATTGAAATCTCCCTTTTGTAATTCTCTAAAATCAGAATAAAGAATTAGCCTTGATAGACTAATTCTTTACCGGTTTATAAAAGAGAATATTTTATTTTTTCTTCTTCCAAAAATATAAACTACCCATTATAACAAAGCCAAGTGAAGCTAAGTAACTCTGACCTTCTTCTCCCGTTTTCGGTAAGGTTCTCTTTGTATTTGATCTTGTACTCGTTGGTCTTGATGGGGATCTTCCACCTCCACGAGCACCACTTTGTCCAGATACAGCTGTCGGTACTGTTTTCGTGTTTAATTTATTTTGAGCCTCTAATAACTTATCACGATTACTTACCTCATTTTGTTCAACAGGCGAAAGATTATTAAACATCTCTTCGATTTCTTTGATTAATCCAGTCGCATTTGAAGTCAAATCAGTAATATTTGGAAGTGTTTCAATTTTAGCGATAACTGCCTTGATTGCATCGACACTCTTTTCAGCCGCTTCTAATTTCAATTTCAATTGGTTATAGTTTGGTTGATTTTTTCCATAAGAACTAGTAATTCGGTCAAATTCAATTCTTGCTAAAACAGTAGCCTTAACATTCATAGCACCTTCAACTACTTCTTTACTTTTAGATGTATCTCCCAAGACTAACACATTAATTAACTTAGCAGCTTTTTCTAGTTGTTGATCATCGTGCTTAATGGACTCAGCCAACTTAGCATTAATTTCTTTTAATTGGTCTTTCTCCTGAAGACTTAAATGTTTTTCAAACCTTTCAGCTTTTTGATTAAGAGTATCTACCTCTTTTTTTGAATCAGACGTAATTGTTTTATATGTCATCTTTTGAATCTCATCAACTAATGTTAATGTGTTCTGACTCGTTTCAAGTTTTTCTCTATGCGTTGCAGAAACATTTTTTTTATGAATGCCTAACTCTTTATAGGCTTTATCTGCTTGGCTAATTTTAACTGTATTTTCGCTAGCTATATCACCTATAGCATCAATTAAAGTTTCTACATGGTTTACTTGTTTAGCAATTTCAAAATCAGCTTCCGCTTTTATTAAAACTTGAGTATTCGTGACCAACAATTTTTCACTATCCTCTAAAGCTTCATGTAATTTTCTAGCCTCTTTGATAGCTTTTTCGCTTGCAAAGGTTACTTTCCCAATAGAATTAATTTTAGCTTCAACTGATTTGACACGCTCATTTCTAGCTTTTACTAAACCTTTATAGTCTTCATCAGCTTTTAAGAGAGTTTTTTCATTTTTTACAAGAATTTGTTGTGACTTATCTAATTTGTTAAATGATTCGCGAGCAAAACTAATTTTTTCTTCACTAGTAGTATTAAGTTTTACAATGCCAATCGCATCAATCGCTTCTTCAACCGATTTTATTAAAGCTTCTTCTTTTTCTTTTGCATCTGCTTCTTCTAATTTTCCAAGTATTTCTTCTGCTTCCTCTAATGCTTTAACGTTACTAACAAGTGATTTTTGAGTATCAGATAGCTTATTATAAAGATTTCTTGTATACTCAATTTCAAATTTAGAATCTAAAATGATTTCATTTTTTGTTAGGTCACTAATTTTTTCTTCGACTTCTTTAACTTGAAGATTAGATAACATTTCCTCAGCATCTGTTAATTTTTTCAAAATACTTGGATCAACCAGATTTTGATTAGTCCCTAAAGATTCATAGCGTTCTCTAGCTTTTGCAATACCTTCTTTACTTTCTAAACTAACTTCGCCAATTTCGTTAATACTATTTTCGACTGCTTTAACAAACGCAGCAATTTTTTCTTCTTCTGTCGCTGAAGCAATTAGTTTTTCTAAAGTCGCTTCGGCATCCATCAGTACATTTAGATTTCTGACTTGTTTTTGTTGCTCTTTATCCAAAGCATCATAAGCAGCTCTAGCTTCTTTAATATTAGTTTCTTTTTCTAAAGTTACTTCACCTATTTTGTTAATCGACTCTTCTACATTTAAATATCCTGTTTCAAGCCATTTAGCATATAACGTGATATTTTCAGCTGTTCCTTTACTAATTTCTGTCACAGAATCCCCTTTGAAGTCAGTAGTTTTATACCAACCAGCAAAACTAAAACCTTCTTTGGTCATATTTTTTCCATCAGGTAAAACTATCGTATTATCAACTGTAAAGGATGTTGGAACACTAGTAGTAAGGTTCCCGCCATCTGGGTTTAAAATGAGCTCATAGTTTGTAGTGCTGTATTGAGCGTACAAAGTGACATTTTCTTTCGGAATGGACAACACTTCGCCAGGTTGATAAGCAGTTCCTGAACCATCTTGCTTAGAATTCCAATGCTTAAATTCTTTACCTTTTGGTATATTCGTATCTGAATCAAGTTTAGCTGTCGCTAAATAAGAGGTGTCCTTAACCTTCGACTGTCCATTAATGTTGTAAGTCAAACGCACTGGTTTAGCTTTAAACGATTTATAGGGTGTATCTTTTTGATCATTTAAATTTTGTAAAGGAGACTTTTTAGTCATAAAACGATCATAAGCAATTAACCCATATGTTGCTTGGTCTGACGCCATGCCGTTAACGTTAACTCCTGATCCGCTACCACCGTCATTTCCTTCTGTAACATGTTTAAAACCAGCTGCATTATCGTTATTTTTTGAAGAAGTACTATCCCAATAAGTCAGTAGAGAATCTACCATGTTATTGGTTTTTACACCATCTCTTGTCGCTCCACCGGTTACAAAACTTACTTGTTTATCAAGTGTTTTCAAAGGTACATTGATAGCCTTAGGGTTAATCCCTAATTCGGTTAAAGCAACAATTACTTGAACCGTACTTTCAGAATTGGCTGTTCCATAGCTACCAAACCCACCATGAGGCATTTGCATACTACTTAATTTAGCAATACCTCTTTCAACTGCTTTTTTCAATTCTTGATGACTGATATTGTGACTTTCATTGATGCCTGTTTGATTAAACTTAGCCTCTGATAAATAATAAGGGGCTAAACTTTGAATAACCATAGCTGTCACATCTACATCTACTGGGTTAGCATCTAAAAGTGCCCAACCACCACCATCAACAATACCTTTTTCTTTTTCACTATCTAAAATAAAATCAATCATTTTAGCTTCTGTATTCCAATTTTGATTACCTTCAGGAACAGGATGTAATTGGTAATTTCCTGAATTAATAGCAAGCAGTGTCCAAGCGGGACTATTGATGCCTTGTTTTTTTACTCTTGGAAATGATTCTGAAAGCTTTAAAGTAAAGTCAGTATTATTTGATGACACATTTTGGATATTATAATTTAAAGGGGTTAAAGAGAAAATCAACCGATCAACATCTGTTAATTTAGGATTTCCAAATCGTTTATTAGTGAATACTTCTTTTTCAATTTCTTTGATATAATTTGGAAAATAATTAGCCGGAATTTGATTTAAATAATCTGCTCCCAAATACATACCGCGAGCTAAACTGAAGACACTCCAATCGCCTTGGTCAAAGAAAGGTGCAGGAACTTCATTTAGTAAATATTTACTGGTCGAATTGATATAAAAATCAACACCTGGTTTCTGATCTTCCCAGAAACGTAGACCTAAATCTTTATAGTCTTCATTTGGATCATAAGAAACTGCATAGACTTGTTGCCCTGTTGCTAACGTCAAAGTGACTATAATAGCGCTCCTGACTAATTTTTTTGAGACTGAAATCTTTTTATTTTTTTTCATTTTTATTCTCCTTTTTATGACCAATGTTTAATCTAAATCAACAAATTCTTTCGGGTGATAATAATTACCCCAAACTTTATCACTAATAGCAAAATGTAAATGAGGGCCTGTAGAATTACCTGTTGAACCAACCAAGCCAATTTTTTGACTCATATCAACAGATTGTCCTTTTTTCACATTTATTTCATTTAAATGGAAGTAACTAGAGTAAAGCCCATAATTATGTTTGATAATAATGTAGTTACCTGCGCTTGGATCACTGCCAGTTGCTTCAACTACTCCCTTACCAGTCGAATAAACTGGAGAATTCGCGGCGATTGCTAAATCTATACCATTATGATGCTCCTTACCACGTGAGCCAAAGTCGCTACTAAGTGTGTATTTTTTATTAAGTGGTTTCCCAAACTCAATATCTTTTTCGACTAATAGGGTTGAACCAATTTTTAGCAGCTCGTTTTTATCTAGAGACTTATTACTGTTTAAAATTGATTGTTGATTCACTTTATACTTTTTGGCAATAGAAGAAAGTGTATCGGTTTTACTAACTTTATGCTCAACCTTTTCAGTAAATGATTTATCAAAACGTGTTAAGTCATATGTTTTAATAATTTCATTTAATTTTGCATGGTAATGGCGATCAGTTGCATAAACACCTGTTAACTTCTTAGTTGCTTCTTTATATGTTTTACTATTCTTCTTAGTTATTCCTTGGTAGATACTTGGGTTACCATTAATTCCTTTAGTCATCAATTTAGAATAGTCTTTCAGTGACTCGTCATAAGAATCATATTTTCTAAATTTATCTACTATTGTGATATATCCTGATTTAGTATCTTCTGCTGTCAGCATACTTGTTGATTTACCTTGAAAACTACCTTTAATTCCAAATAGATTATAGTTAGGCTCGTTGGCTAATTGGCTCTTACCAAAACCTGATTCTAAAGCAGCTTGTGCAATCATGACTGAGGCATACAGATCATTTTTATAAGCAATTTTTCTAGCTTTGTTTCCTATTTTCATAACAAATTGTTCATTTGTTTCATTTCGATTAACTTTAAAATTTCCACCGGTTAATTTCACATTGTAATCGAGGGTTACTTCTTTCTTTTCTTTCTTTTTACTATTTATTTCTTTTGTTGTTTTCTTTTTTTTACTTTTCTTTTGTTTCTTCGAATTAATTTTAACTTTACTGTTCGTACTAGTGTTTGTTGTGTCTATTTCTTTAATTGTAGAATCTGTTTTTTTTGAAGATGATCCTTCGGAATTATTTGTCTGACTTGTTCGAGTCGTGGTTGTCTCTATGTCTTTAGATGCTGAAGTTTCATTCGTTGTGCTGGTTTCTTCAGTTGAAGATGACTCCGTTGTATTTGTTGTATCTGATTCACTGTCCGTTGATTCTGTTGTAGTCGTTTCACTTTCATCAGTTGAAGACGACTCTGTTGAAATAGCAAAACTTATACTTGGAAATGTTGCTGTGAAAAATAAACTAATTGCAAGAAAACTATAAACTTTTTTCAAAATAATATTCCTCCCCCAAAAAAGCCACCCTAACTAAAAATGTAGGGTGGCTTTTTTAATATCCTTAATGTAATCCAAAAAAATAATCCCTAATAGGGATATTTTATTCATGAAAACTTAACACCCATAGATAAGTTTCACTTATTTATAAGAGCAAGATCTGACTCGATAATAAATTATTACCATACAGTAGCTAGGGGCTGTGATGTTCTAAACACTCTTCCAGACTCTTATAAATCCTATTCAATTTTCATAACTAATGTTGTCATTATATATCAGTCATCTCAAGAATGTCAACGTTACCATACCAGAATACATATTCCTGTTAAATTATTCATTATGACTATTCCATTTATGAATCGTTGATAGTTAGTCTCTGTCTAAAAAAATTCTTGACTTAGATAAATCAGTTATTCTAACCTCATGAATCAATTAAGTGTGGATACCATCTCTCAATTGCCACTGGAGAAAATTGTCACTAACTTAGCCTATATGAGAGTTGAAAATTATTTATATTTCGTTATTTAATTCTTAAAAAAGACAGATGTTATTTCCAATATGTCTAGTGATCCATTCTATTTAATTAATTGAATATCAACTTGATTTGAAGAAGATCATAAAAAAGAGTGGATTTCTCCACTCCATAAAAGTATAATTTTTGGGAATTAATACTTTTTACTTAAATATTATTAAAGAGGTCTCCTCTATTTAACTTTCTTAATTTTATAATAATAACCAACAATAACTACTATTATCAAGAATAAGCCTAAAAGGACAAAACTCATTTTATTTATTTCACCCGCTTTTGGTAGCTTGTTACCAAAGATTTTATTAATAGGTGAATCTGGTTCGTAGGTATTACTGAATGTTTGTCCGCCCTCATAGCTAGCTGCCGCTACTAATTCAGATCCTTCTTCTTTCACAACTACTTTTACGTTAATAACACGGTCATCATAGGTAATGCCCGGTGCATTTCCTTTCACTTCACTGATGGTATAGCCGAAAGTTCCTGCTTCTTTATAATTTATTTTATCAAAGTTTATAACGCCTTGGGCATTATTCTTTTTCGTTTGGATCACTTTACCCTCTGAATCTTTTAGTTCAAATTCGTAATCTTCTCCTAATAACTCTTTCCCAATTTGTTCTTTTTTAGCGGTTAGAACAGTTGAACCTGATTTAACTTCGTAGGTATTACTGAATGTTTGTCCGCCCTCATAGCTAGCTGTCGCTACTAATTCAGATCCTTCTTCTTTCACAACTACTTTTACGTTAATAACACGGTCATCATAGGTAATGCCCGGTGCATTTCCTTTCACTTCACTGATGGTATAGCCGAAAGTTCCTGCTTCTTTATAATTTATTTTATCAAAGTTTATAACGCCTTGGGCATTATTCTTTTTCGTTTGGATCACTTTACCCTCTGAATCTTTTAGTTCAAATTCGTAATCTTCTCCTAATAACTCTTTCCCAATTTGTTCTTTTTTAGCGGTTAGAACAGTTGAACCTGATTTAACTTCGTAGGTATTACTGAATGTTTGTCCGCCCTCATAGCTAGCTGTCGCTACTAATTCAGATCCTTCTTCTTTCACAACTACTTTTACGTTAATAACACGGTCATCATAGGTAATGCCCGGTGCATTTCCTTTCACTTCACTGATGGTATAGCCGAAAGTTCCTGCTTCTTTATAATTTATTTTATCAAAGTTTATGACGCCTTGGGCATTATTCTTTTTCGTTTGGATCACTTTACCCTCTGAATCTTTTAGTTCAAATTCGTAATCTTCTCCTAATAACTCTTTCCCAATTTGTTCTTTTTTAGCGGTTAGGGTAAGATTAGTATCCTCCTACTTTCTCCCAAAATCAATGATTCCATTGTTTGCAATACCTCCTCCTTCTCTCGCAAAGTTATTATAAATGTGAACCTTAGATTTTTCCTCTAATTTTTTCATATTTATCGTTTCAGATCCAACATGTAAGAATACTTCTGAGTTAAAGTTTATATTCTCTAAAGAAACAGGTAGATCTCCCTTCACGTATCTTGGGTTATCAATATAATAATTTATTTTTTCTCCATTAATAGTTTTTTTAGGAAATGTATATTTTTTATCTATAAAGTTGTGGTTAGATGAATAAAAATCATTTCCACCTACTTTAAAATCAGCCTGATTATTGACAGAATTGCCAATAATTGCAGAATAGTCACTTTGATAAGAAGATAAATGACCAGTTGGACATAGCCAAAGTCCCCCCCCCCTGTAAAGATGCAGTATTTTTTGTTATAAGTGCCTGATTAAGAGTCACCTTGCCATATTGAGTTGGTATATTACTAATTCCGTAAACATAAATACCTCCACCACTTCCAGCGATATTATCATGAATTATTCCACCATTTATTATAAAGTTTCCTTGCCTAACGAAAACTCCGCCTCCTACACCAAGATCACCTCTATAAGGTTCCCCTGCAAAATTATTAGATATAGAGCCACCATTCATATTAAATTGGCCAATGTTGAAAACACCACCGCCGCCATTAGCTCCACTATAAGGATATGCTTTATTATCTCTTATTACCCCTGAATTCATTTCGAAAAAACCACTATTAAAAACTCCACCTCCTGTAGTTGATTCTAATATTCCAGTAGCACCCGTAATTGTACCTGAATTCAAGTAAAAGTTTCCTTCATTATAAATTAATGCCCCACTCCCACTATCATTGCCATCAATTGTGATATTTTCATTTCCTTGATAATCTTCACCTAAAGTAAAGTCAGCATTTTTGTTAATTTTAACAATAGACTTATCCGTATTCATTTTATGAATTAATCTAACTCTTTTTTCAGGTTCTGATGTGATTTTAATGTTCTGACCTTCTCTAATAATAAGTGTTTTATATATCTGAATATCCTCAGTAACAATAATATTAGTTAATAAACCATCTGAAGATGAATCATTTATAACGCTTTCAAGTTTATTGAAATCACTTACTTTAACTGTATTATCGTCATCCTTAGCCTGAACCTGATTAGGTATAACACATATAGCAACTAAAATAAAAAAAACTACTTTTAAAAATTTTCTTTTCACAACAAACACACCCTTAATTATTCTTTTGTATAATTCATACCATCTATGTATATTAAACTATAAAAAGAAACTAATTGCTAGTTAATTATAAAAATTAAACACTAAATAACGTTGATAGTTAAATACTATCAACGAAATCTAACTTATAGACTCTATAACCATCTTTTCCCAATTATATTTTACAGTATTTGTAATTTAGTACCATCAAATGTAATAGCTACAGTGGTTTTAGGCAATACTTTTCCCGATAGCATCGCTTTAGCCAAAGGCGTTTCGACTTCTCTTGTTAAAAACCGTTTAATTGGGCGTGCCCCGTAAACTGGATCATAAGCTTCTTCAGCAATCCAGTTCATTGCTGAATTAGACATCTCTAACTCAATTTCTTGTTCCTTAAGTCTATCAGTCAACTGAGCAGTCATTTTGATAATAATCTCTTTCACATTTTCTAGACTAAGCGGTGTGAATAGAATAGTATCATCAATTCTGTTTAAAAATTCTGGTTTGAAATGAGTTTTTAGCATTGTCATAACAGCTTCAGTTGTACCTTCTGATATGATGCCGTCATCAGATACGCCTTCAAGAAGAAGTGTTGAACCAATGTTGCTTGTCATTATTAACACAGTATTTTTAAAGTCTACCACTCTTCCTTTTGAATCAGTCAATCGACCATCATCTAAAACTTGAAGCAAGATATTGAATACATCAGGATGAGCTTTCTCAATTTCATCTAAAAGTACAATTGTATAGGGACTTCTTCTGACTGCCTCTGTTAATTGTCCTCCTTCTTCATACCCTATATATCCAGGAGGGGCTCCTACAAGTCTTGAGACACTGTGTTTTTCCATATATTCGCTCATATCTATACGAACCATATGTTCTTCTGAGTCAAATAAATTTTCCGCTAATGATTTAGCAAGTTCGGTTTTTCCTACACCTGTAGGACCTAAAAATAGGAATGAACCCAAAGGCCTATTTGGATCTTGAAGGCCTGCTCTTGCACGAATTACCGCATCAGAAACAGCATCAACCGCTTCGTCTTGCCCGATCACTCGTTGGTGAAGCGTTTCGTTTAAGCGAAGGATTTTTTCTTTTTCACCTTCTTCAAGTTTTGAAACCGGAATACCTGTTAAACGTCCAACAACAGTTGCAATTTCTTTATCTGTAACAACTTCTTGAACTAATTTACTTTCATTTCTGTCATCTTTTTCTTCTAATTCTTTTAGTTCTTGCTTTAATTTTGGTATAGTTCCGTGTCTTAAAACAGCGGCTTCCTCTAAATCATAATTATTTTCAGCCGTTTCAAGTTGCGTTTTAGCAGTATCTATTTCTGAGCGTTTCTCATTTACTTTATTAACTTCTTCTTTTTCAGTTTCCCATTGCATTTTTAAAGTGTTAGTTTCTTCTCTCAGTTCAGATAATTCTTTTTGTAAAATTTCTAATCTTTTCTTACTTGCATCGTCATCCTCTTTTTTCAAGGCAGCTTCTTCAATTTCTAGTTGCATTAATCTTCTTGTAATTTGGTCGAGTTCTGTTGGCATTGAATTCATTTCAACACGAATAGTCGCACATGCTTCATCCACTAAATCGATTGCTTTATCAGGTAAAAACCGGTCTGTGATATATCGATTAGATAAAGTTGTTGCAGCTACAAGTGCATTGTCATGAATATTAACACCGTGATGTATTTCAAATCTCTCTTTAAGTCCTCTTAAAATACTAATGGTGTCTTCAACAGTTGGTTCCTTAACTAATACTTTTTGGAATCGACGTTCAAGAGCTTTATCTTTTTCCATGTATTCACGGTATTCATCTAATGTCGTTGCTCCAATACAGTGTAACTCACCTCTAGCAAGCATAGGTTTTAATAGATTACCTGCATCCATGCTCCCTTCAGTTTTTCCAGCACCTACTATCGTATGGATTTCATCGATGAACAGTATGATTTGGCCTTCGCTATTTTTAACTTCTTTTAAGACTGCTTTTAGACGCTCTTCAAATTCACCTCTAAACTTAGCTCCAGCAATTAATGCTCCCATATCAAGTGAAAAAATCTTCTTATTTTTCAGATTTTCAGGAACATCTTTTTTCACTATTCTTTGAGCTAATCCTTCTATTATCGCAGTTTTCCCAACACCTGGTTCACCAATTAGTACTGGATTATTCTTAGTTTTTCGAGATAATATACGGATCACGTCACGAATCTCCTCGTCACGTCCAATAATTGGATCTTGCTTACCACTTTTGACAGCTTCTATCATATCTGTTGAATACTTTGATAATGCTTCATACTGCTCTTCTTGATTTTGAGAAGTCACTCGATCCCCTCCTCTAATTTCCAATATTTTCTCATTTATCACTTTATCGCTAATTTGTTGTTGCTCTAAAAATTTAGTCAAAGGGTGATTCTTTAGTTTCATTAAAGCTGAAATTACTACCTCAGTTGCTAAAAAGTCATCTCCTAATTTCTCGCGTATTTTATCTGCTTCTTGTAATAAATTAAATAAATTTTGACTTAAATTTTGTCCATACTGAACATTTTCTCCACTAATTTGAGGTAATCGATCTATCTGTTTATCTACTTCCAATTCAAATAAATCTACATTTAGTCCTAACCCACTGTAAAGATTTCTTGCAAAGTGATTTGGTTGTAAGAAAATCTTCCACAAATGCACAATGTCTATAGTTTGTTGTTGCCTTGTTATTGCAATTTGTTGAGCTTCTGCAATTGCTTGTTGTAAAGTTGTTGTCATTTTTTCGATATTCATTACCATTCCTCCTCTAACTTATATAGTTATTTTATACCAATGGTCAAAATTGGTCAAATAATATCACACAAAAAAACAGACTTTTTTTTAAAAGTCTGTTTTTAATCATTAAACTAAATTAGTTCATTTAAAGAAAATGCTAATCATCTTTTCTATGAAATGAGTCGCTCCTATTTTTTAATATATAGATTGGACGTCGTTTTGTTTCTAGAAAAGTTTTACCAAGATATTGTCCAACTATTCCTAAACAAAATAATTGAAGCCCTCCTAAGGCTAAAATAATACAAATCATTGAAGGCCAGCCTGTCGTTGGATCGCCAAATACTGCCGCTCTTATAAAAAAGAATACTAACGCAATTATGGAAACAACAAATGATATCACACCAATAAAAGCTGATAAAACCAGTGGAAATTCGGAAAAAGCCACAATTCCATCCAAAGAATAGACGAATAATTGCCAGAATGACCAAGAAGTATTCCCTTGTTCTCTCTCAATATTTTCATATTCTAAATAATAAGTATCAAATCCTACCCAGCTAAAGATTCCTTTTGAAAAGCGATTGTATTCTTTTAACTCTAAGATGGCATCTACCATTTGCCTTGTCATTAATCGATAGTCTCTAGCCCCATCAACAATATTAACATCAGATATTTTATTGATGATGCGGTAAAATTTCTTTGCAAAAAATGAACGAATTTTTGGCTCGCCGTCTCTACTAACTCTTCTAGTTCCAATACAATCATAATCACTTGATAAAATTAATTCATACATTTTAGGTAGTAAAGACGGTGGGTCTTGAAGATCCACATCCATTACAGTTACATAATCGCCTGCTGAATGACTTAATCCCGCATAAAGGGCCGCTTCTTTCCCAAAATTTCTTGAAAAAGAGAGGTACTTAACTTGTTCTGGATCGCTCTTCTCCAATTCCTGTAAGACAGAGAGCGTTTTATCACTTGATCCATCGTTAACAAATATAAATTCAATTGACATTGAGTTTAATTGGGGCTTAATTTTTAAAATTTCTTTATAAAAAGTATTTATTGTTTGTTCCTCATTGTAACAAGGGACAATAATTGATAATAAGTTAGTCATAACTAACTCCTTTCTAATTGCTACATATGTTATTATAACGCAATTAGATAAAAAAGAAAGTGACTTCATTATTATTTATGTTCAAAAAAAAGATAGACTACATCCATAATTAGATCTAGTCTATCTTTTTAATTTACTGTTATTTTGTTTCGTTTAATCGAGCCACTTCAACGATTAGAGCAGTTGCTTTTTCCATACTTTCAACAGCAACAAACTCAAATCTTCCGTGCATATTTTCTCCACCAGCAAATATGTTTGGTGTAGGAAGTCCCATGTAAGAGATCTTAGAACCATCTGTTCCTCCACGGACAGGTTCTTTGTTAGGTTTAATATCTAAGTTAATCATCGCTTCTTCAACTAAATCTACAATAGTCATATCCTTAGAAATTACTTCTGCCATATTGTAATAAGAATCAGACATTTCTAATGTAATGCGATCTTGTCCAAAATCTTTATTGAATTTGTCTACAATAGATTGTAATAAAGCTTTTCTTTCTTTGAATTTATCCATATCGTGATCACGAATGATGTATTCCATAGTAGCCTCATCAGGAATACCAGAAATATCTAGTAAGTGGAAGAAACCTTGATAACCATCAGTTTTTTCAGGTACTTCATCTTGAGGTAATGTATTTTGTAAATCAATGGCTACTTGAATAGCGTTAATCATTGTGTTTTTTGCAGTCCCAGGGTGAACGTTTTTACCTTCAATTTTAATTGACGCACCAGCCGCATTAAACGTTTCGAATTGTAGCTCTCCAACAGGTCCACCGTCCATAGTATAAGCGAAATCAACATCAAATTCTTTGACATCAAATTTATCTGCCCCAATACCGATTTCTTCATCTGGTCCAAAAGCAACCATAATTTTACCATGTTTAATTTCAGGATGTTCAATTAAGTATTCCATTGCTGTCATAATTTCAGCAATACCTGATTTATCATCTGCACCCAAGAGAGTGCTTCCATCTGTTGTAATTAATGTTTGACCTTTGTAATTTTTTAAATTAGGAAAGTCAGTTGTTGTTAATTTAAACTTACCAGCTTCATCTAGAGCAACGTCTGATTCTCCGTCGTAATTTTCTACGAATTGAGGGTTAACACCTACTGCATTAAAATCAGCAGTATCCACGTGAGCAATAAAGCCCATGCTTCTTACGTCTTTGTCTGTATTACTTGGTAAAGTAGCAATTAAGAAACTATTTTTTTCATTGTAGAAAACATTAGACATACCAATTGTTTCTAGTTCCTTTTTCAACTCCATTTGGAATGCTACTTGAGTTGGTGTTGTTGGTGTTGCACTACTTGTTGCGTCAGAACGTGTTTCAGTTTTGACATACTTAATAAAACGAGGTACTAAATTTTTATACATGTGTCTCTCTCCTTTAGTTATATAAATTCAAATGGGTTTGTATTTGTCTCGCTCACAAAGAACGAGACGTCCCATTTATACTCTTGTTTCCATTGATTAAACATATCGACAAACTTTTGCTTACAGACCTCTTCTATATAGTGACCCGGATCAATGACGCTTAGTTTATCTTCTATCATATCATGGGCAGTGTGATAATAAACATCTCCAGTTATATAAACGTCTGCTCCTTTTTTGAGAGCATCTTTATAAAACTTCTCACCACTTCCTCCACAAATAGCAATTGTTTCTACTTGCTTATCTTTTGTATCAGTAATTAACCGTAGTCCATCTAAACAAAATATTTGTTTTACTTTTGAAGTAAAGTCTATTAAAGACATTGGTTCTTGTAACTTACCAATACGCCCAATACCGTACTCATCTTTAAGATTATCTAACTTAAAAATATCAAAAGCAGGCTCTTCATAAGGATGGACATTTTGGACTATCTTTATTACGTTATCTTCAATTAATTCAGAATAAACAAACTCAATTCTGTCTTCCTCAACTTGCTCTAACTCGCCAGTTGAGCCTATACAAGGATTAGCTTTATTAACTGGTTTAAATCTACCAATACCACTCGTTGTGAAACTACATGTTTCGTAGTTTCCCCCAATTTTACCAACACCTATTTTAGCTAGAGCAGTTCTTAGGAGCTGACTATGGCTCTTAGGTGTATAGACAACCAATTTTTTATAATCAAAGGAATGAGTTTTTGTAATAAAGTCACTACCTTTAATGTCAAGCATATCTAGAAACCAATCATTTAAACCTGGATTTACAATATCCATATTAGTATGGGCAGCGTAGACCGCAATATCATGCTTCAATAAATCCGCATACATTTTAGTTTGAAAATCATCGGTCACTAACCGCTTGATAGATCTAAAGATAGGAGGGTGTTTGGCAATAATCAAATCAATTTTTTTCTCTATGGCTTCTTCTACCACGTCTGGTCGAACATCTAATGTCATCATCACTCGTTTTATTGGTCGATTCAATGTCCCAATGTGTAAGCCAACGGGATCTCCTTCTTCTGCTAAAAAAAGTGGACAATATGTTTCAAGACGATCAATAAATTCACGGCCTGTCAAACTCACTCAATCACCTCTTTGATTAATGCAATCTTTTGTTTTATTTCGATTAATTTAGTCGAAACATCGCTACTAGATTTTTCCAGCTGATTTAAAATACGCTCTAATTGTTGTAACTCATCCTGCCACTTGCTTATAAAAACAGCAGATTTATTTTTTAACAACATTGGGCCAAAAACTAACTCTGTTTCTGATAACATATCGTAACTCTCTTTTTTTTGAGCCACAATGATTTCATATGTTTTATCGTTTTCGTAAATGATATCTTCTATTTCAATTTTATAGGAATGTTTGTCCAACCATGTTCTCAGTGCTTTTTCACCAACGTTTGGTTGTAATAATAACACTTCTTTTCCTGATAAATGATTATTTTTTAATCCCCTGTCAAGAATATCTTTAATTAAAGATCCACCCATACCACAAATTGAAATAGCATCCACATGATCGGAACTTTTTAGTACATCTAAGCCATCACCTTTTCTTACTTGAATAGATGAAGTTAAACCTAACTCTGTTATTAATCTTTTAGCTGATTGAAAAGGACCTTCTACAACCTCTCCTGCAATAGCTGATTTAATTCTTTTATTTATAATTAAGTACGCTGGAAGATACGCATGGTCTGAACCTATATCCGCCAGTACAGCACCTTCAGGAACTAATTCTCCAACTCGATTTAATCTTTTTGATAAGCTCGTGTAATCCATATATCTACCTTCCCATTAATAATCTCACAAAACAATTATAACACTAATAAAATCTTTTTAAATAACTTATTAACAATAAAAAAGAGTTATCATAAAATGATAACCCTTTTCTAATTTGCTTCTATTCTAAGAAATCTTTTAATTGTTTAGAACGAGATGGATGTCTCAGTTTTCGTAACGCTTTTGCTTCAATTTGACGGATACGTTCTCTTGTTACACCAAAGACTTTACCAACTTCTTCAAGTGTTCTTGTACGTCCATCATCTAATCCAAAACGTAAACGCAATACATTTTCCTCACGATCAGTTAATGTATCTAATACACTTTCCAATTGTTCTTTTAAGAGTTCATAAGCTGCATGCTCAGCTGGGCTCGTTGCTTCTTGATCTTCAATAAAATCTCCTAAATGAGAATCATCTTCTTCACCAATTGGTGTTTCTAAAGAAACAGGCTCTTGAGCAATTTTTAAAATCTCACGAACTTTTTCTGGTGGTAACTCCATTTCAGCACCAATTTCTTCAGGTGTTGGTTCTCTTCCTAGATCTTGAAGTAACTGACGTTGAATACGGATTAATTTATTGATCGTTTCTACCATATGAACTGGAATACGGATTGTACGAGCTTGATCGGCGATAGCACGAGTGATTGCTTGTCTGATCCACCAAGTAGCGTAAGTTGAGAATTTAAAACCTTTTTCATGATCAAATTTTTCAACAGCTTTCATTAATCCCATATTTCCTTCTTGGATTAAATCAAGAAACTGCATACCACGCCCTACATAACGCTTAGCAATACTTACCACAAGCCTCAGATTCGCTTCAGCTAATTCTTGTTTAGCATCAGGATCTCCATCTTTAATTCTTAATGCTAAAGCAACTTCTTCATCTGCCGTTAAAAGAGATACACGACCAATTTCTTTCAAATACATACGAACAGGGTCATTAATCTTAACACCTGCAGGAGCAATTAAATCTTCTTCTTTTTCAGGTTTTTCTTTTTCTTGCTTTTTATTAGTTACTTTTAAACTTCTAGCACTAGGTTCTCCATTTTCATCCACAACACTGATCCCAGCATCTTCAACTTTTTGGATTAAATTATCCATATCATCTGAGTTTAACTCAAATGGTGTTGCTAATTTATTCGTTAGCTCGTCATAAACGACCGACCCTTTTAATTTATTTTCTTTTATAAATTTATTTAGTTCTTTAGTGTATGCACTTTGACTTTTGACTTTTTTTTCTGACATAAAAGAAATCCCCCTTTTAAATTAAATTGCTTTAAACTCTTTTTGAAGTTGTATAATTTTGAGTGTTGCTTCTGATTCTAACTCTTTATTACCTGTGCTACTAGCTTCTCTTTGTTCAGCAACAAGTATTTCTATCTGCTGCTTCAAATCAGCTTTAGCTATAATTATGATGCAATCCTCTAATTCTTGCTTGCTACTCTCAGAACTAAAATTTTGCATTGTTACATTGATTAAAGCCGCTTTTAGATGGTCTTCTTTAAGATAATCTAAAAAGTCAGCTACAAATACTTCTCCATTTACTGAAATATAATTAGTTAAATGTAAATACAATTCTTGATAAACATCATGAACAAAGTATATATTCTCTTTAGCAGATAAAAACTGATAAGCACTTCTTTCGTTTAATACTCTATAGATTAAAGTCATTTCAGCTTTTTCAATTTGATTAATTTTTTTTGCTTCATAGTGTTTTGGAATTACTAATTCTTTTGTATAAAATGAATTAGTAGTAAATTGAGACTTATCCTGTTGTTTTTTCTCTCTTAGCTCTTTTTGTAAAGTACTTTTACTTAATGAAAAATCATTAGCCAACTGAGTTAACGCAAAGTCTACTTCTACAATTGAAGATATATTTACCATTTCTTTCAAAAGCTCATCAATGTACTGCAATTTATCTGCTTCAATTCGAATATTTTTATCACGTTTTAAAAATTCTTTTTTAAACTGAAAAACTGTATCTCGACTGTTTTTTATTAGTTCTTTTAAGGCATCATTTCCATATTTTTTCCGATAATCGTCTGGATCCATCTTATCAGGTATTCTAACAACCTGTACTGTCATTGTACTTTCGGATGTAATTAAATCAATTGCTCGATTTGTGGCTTCTATCCCTGCGTTATCGCCATCATAACTTATTAAACAATCTTCACTAACTTTTTCAAGTGATCTGATTTGATCCACAGTCAAACTCGTTCCCATAGAAGCAACGCCGTTTTTAACACCTGACATCCAAGCTGATATAACATCCATGAATCCTTCAAAAAGAATAACTTCATTTCTTTTTCTAATTTCAGAACGAGCATGATGAAAGTTAAATAATATATACCTCTTATTAAAAAGCTCTGTTTCAGGACTATTTAAATATTTTGGTTGGTCTTTAGTATCAAATGTTTCTTCCTCTAACAATCTACCTGAAAAGCCAATCGTCTTACCTTGAAAGTTAGTTATAGGAAACATAATTCGTTGATAAAAGCGGTCTAACCAATTACCATTGTCTAATTGAAACAATAATCCTGATTTTCTCAATAATTCTTCTGAAAAATTATCTTTTTCTAAAACTTTAACTAATAACGAACGATCCCTTGGTGCAAAGCCAATTTTAAAGGTACGAATTACTTCTTCAGTTAATCCCCTTTCAAATAAATACTCTAATGCTTGTTCTCCAATCTGCGTGTTCATCAAAATATGATGGTATAAATCAGCTGTTTTTTCGTGTATTGTTATAAGCTGACTTTCTTCTAACGCTCTTGGTGATTGGTTTTTGGGTTGAGGGTTTATTTCAAAAGAAAGATTAATATCAGAGAGACTTGCTACTTTCTCGATTGATTCAGGAAAAGAAAGTCCCTCTATTTCTTGAATAAATGAAAAGACATTTCCCCCTTTACCACAACCGAAGCAATGATAAATTTGTTTGTCTTCCGCTACTGAAAAGGATGGTGTTTTTTCATCGTGAAAAGGGCATAGTCCTAAATGATTTTTCCCTGATTTTTTCAGTTGGACATATTGACCAATAATATCAACAATATTGGTTTGTTTTCTAATAGTCTCTATTGTTTCTTGAGGGATTAATTGTGCCATTTAACTGTACCTCCCCTCACTATTTTAAAAGTGACAAAAGTCGCACTGAATTCAGCGCGACTATATGACACAAATCTACAATTTATAGTATATCATAATAATGGTAATATGCCAATTTTTATAGTTAAGGATCACCTTAAATGATCTTTAACTATTACTTTATCTAAAATTATTTTAACTATTAGAGTAATAATCACTAAAATAATAAATATTGGCAGTGTTTGACTCGTTAATAATGAAATTTCGAGAATACCCTTAAACAACATTGCTGCAACATAAGTTCCAAGCGTTGTTGTTACTGCTAAGAACAGGCGTAATGGGTTAAAAGGCATACATGCTTTAATAACTGCCATCGCACTTACTGCTATAAGCATATAATACATTAATGTTGTGACATCAACAGGTGCTAATTGATTAATTTGCCCATATATATAAATGAAACAAATATTTAATACAACTAAAATAGAATTTGGTAAGGCTCTCTTTAGAGCTGTAGGTAGAAATTTAGTAGTGACTTTGCGCTTATCATTTTCAAATTGTAAGAAAAATGTTGGATAACCTTCTATTGCCAAATCTAACAAAGTAATTTGAATAGGTATAAAGGGAAATGCTATGGCTGTTAAAGCGCAAATAATAGATAAGACCAATGAATAGATAGTTTTTATAAAGAAAATACTAGCTACTTTTGTAACATTATTAACAACTCGACGACCTTCAAATAACACATCTGGCAATGTAGTGAAATCTGAGTTTAGCAAAACAAGATTAGCAATTTGTCTTGTAGCATTATCTCCTTCAGCCATTGCAATACTACAGTCAGCTTCTTTTAATGCTAATACATCATTTACGCCATCTCCAGTCATTGCTACCACATGACCTTGTTGCTTCAGCTCCCTCACTAGTATTTTTTTCTGTTGAGGTGATACTCTTCCAAAAACACGATACTCATTAACAACTGATTTAACTTCTTCTTCTGTTGTTAACTCAGAAAGGTCAATATATTTTTCATATCCATCAAGACCTGCTCTCCTAGCTACATTTGCGACAGTAACAGGATTATCACCTGAGATAACTTTGATATCTACTCCTTCTTTTTTTAGATATGCTAGGGTTTCATTTGCATTTTCTCGAATAGGATCATCAACTTTAAGAATAGCCAACGGTTTAAGGAATGGCAGCGAATCTTTACTGGATATTCCTTCTGTACTTATTCCCACCATTAATACTCGGTATCCTTCTTGTTGCGCTGTAATTACTTGAGTTGGTAATTCTGATTCCTTAAATAATCTTTCCGGAGCTCCAATTGCTAAAGTTCCGATATTCTCAAGAACCATTGCGCCCCATTTTCTTTCAGAAGAAAAGCTAATAATATTGGTGGCTGAATAAATACTATTTTCCGGATAATAATTTCTAATCGCTTGCATCGTTATATTGTTGTCAGATGATGCCGCTAAATAACTGCCCATTAATTCTTCAAATTGATTATCAAAGGCAGGATCTAACATTTCTACCTCTTGAACTTTCATTTTCCCCTCAGTAATAGTTCCTGTTTTATCTAAGCAAATAACATCTACATGAGCTAGTGTTTCGACAGAATACATATCTTGCACTAAAACTTCTTTTTTTGCTAACTTAGCAACCGCAGTCGCTAAAGCAATCATGATTAACAACACCATTCCTTTTGGTAACATACCCAAAAGCGCTGCTGCAGAAGCAACAACTGAAGATTTAAGCCCGATTTGTCCAAAAAAGTATGATTCTGCGAAGAGTATCAAACCTAACGGAAGAATGACATAGCTTGTAAACTTGGCAACCAGTCTAATTGATGAGACTAACTCAGAAGTAAATGGTTTGTGAATCTTTGCTTCATTTGCAATTTTTGTTGCATAATTGTCTTTTCCAACATGGATTACTCGTCCAAAACAATGACCACTTGAAACAAAACTACCTGATAACAATGTATCATCTACATCCTTAATGATTAAGTCAGATTCTCCAGTCAAAAGAGCTTCATTAGCCTCTACTTGCCCAAAAATAACCATCATATCTGATGGGACTTGATCACCTGCTACTAATTTTACAATGTCATCCAGAACAATTAAATCAGAAGAAATTGATAATTCTACACTTTCCCTCACTACTACTGATTTATCCTCATTAATAATAGATAATTTAGCTACAAGATTCCTTGCTCTAATTTCTTGGATGATTCCTATCGTAATATTAATCAAAATAATCACCATAAAGAATAAATTACTAAAAGCACCTACTAACGCTAAGCAGATTCCAATAATTAAATTCAAAAGATTAAAAAGTGTAAAGATATTATCTTTACATATATCTTTTGTAGCTTTGGACACATCTTCATTGTAATTATTCTGCTTATTTTGACGTATTCTTAAATTAACTTCCTCTGAGCTAAGTCCTTTAATGTTATTTTCCATTATACTTCAATCATTCCTTTATTATTTAAAATTCAATTTGGTATCTTATAATTATACCGATGTTTCTAATTTTAGCAAAATAGTATTTATTATTAAGTTAATTAAATGAAAAAAGGTTAGGCTCTCTGCCATAACCTTTTTTTATTAGGGCTTGTTAATCCTCGATTTTCTCTTCTGTTCCTTTGCGTTCGGTTTTTCCTGGTTGACTCGCATGAGCCCCGTTACTAATCCCGAAGGTCACACATGTATTAGATGCTATATATTGATTGTAAACACTCATTTTAACAATAGTTCCCTTTTCTTCTTCGGAGTTTATATAGTAAACATCATATGTAATATTGGCTCCCTTAGAATTAAAATCTTCATAAATGAATTTGGGAATATCTCCCTCTAATTGCCCGAAGTAAGATTTTATATACGGTTGTCCAGCAGAATAAAGTAACTTAACCGATTTGCTATCTTTACCAGTTAGCTTATCTCCGGCAGGAATTGATTGAGATATCAATTTACCAAATGGAACTGAGTCTGAAAAGACTTGTTGAATACTAGTTTCCATTCCCTCAACTGCATTAGCAGCATTTTCAACCGAATAATCACCATATGAAGGTGTAACTATTGCTTTTCCAACTGAAATTTTTACAGACATCTTATCTTTTTTGGCAATTTTTTTATTTTTTTCGATACTTTGGGAGATTACTTTACCTTCCTCAAGCTTATTAGAATCTTCTTCCTCAAATTTTACGGAAATACTATTTTTATCTGCCCAATCCTCTACATCACTCTTCATTTTCCCATAAAAACTAGGAACTGAAATATTTTTTTCAAAAACTTCTTTTCCTTTTGAATAGTAAAGGTTCGCGATATCGCGTCGACGATAACTATCAGCTGTGATTTCTTTATCATTAAATTCAATTCTAATGAACTTACCCTTTTCAACTTTGTCATTATACTCAGTAATAACACTTAAACTATCAGCCTTATTTTTTTCAACAAATTGGTTGGCTTCTTCTTGAGATAATGTTTTGAAATCAGGTAATTTTATCTTTTCTTCGGGGTCAGGTCCGTCACTTACTGTAAATTTTAGCGTACTACCTTTTTTAACATTTTTACCAGTAGCAATTTGTTGCTTAAGAATATCATTTGTCGGCTCTTTTAATGAAAAAGCAGGTTTTGCATCAACTTCCATTCGATTTTCATTAGCCCATTTTCTGACATCAACTATGGTTTTGCCATTAAAATTTGGCATTTTAACACGAGTTGTCTTAAAATAAATTAAATAGCCCACTAATATAAAAATTACTACAGCTATGCTTATTAAATATTTCTTATTTCGCTGTTTTTTTTGATATTCAGGATCAATTTCAATCTCATGTAAGTCATCCGAAGCATCGTTAGATGAGTTCTCTATCAATTCTTCAACTAGTTGACTATTTGGCTGCTCACCGACCTTATTCTTAAGTATCTCCTCCATACTCAACTGTTCTTGGGTCTCCAACAATTGTGCATTATCGAAAGATTCTCTTTTATTTGGGAGTAAGCTCTCTTGTTCACTTTTTTTTCTTTTTCTTTTTCTTTTTTTGCTTAGAGGTGCTTCTAAAGCTTTTGAAGATTCAGGTTTATCATTCAATTCTTTTTCACTATTTGATTTTGGCTTGTTTTCAATTTTTTCATTTTTCTTTTTTGACATGGTATCTTTATACTTGTCATTTGAGAAATTAGATAAAAAATCACTCATATTCCTTCAAAACTCCTTTTTTTAATAAAAATGCTTTGTCGGATTGTTGGGCAATTTCTTGAGAGTGAGTGACAACAATAACACATTTATTGTGCTCATGAGCTAATAACTTAAATATCTCAACAATTTCTTGTTCCATCTCTTCATCTAAGTTACCTGTAGGCTCATCTGCCAAGATGATGTCAACATTAGTAGCTAATGCTCTAGCGATAGCTACACGTTGTTGTTCCCCTCCAGAAAGTCTATTTACAACTCGACTTGCTTTATCCTTACCGATACCAATATAGTCTAACAGATTATAAGCAACTTTTGTATAGTCTTCTGGTAATTCGTTCTCAGTAATTGACATGGGAACTAACACGTTCTCAACGCCTGTTAGATAAGGGATCAAATTATAGTGTTGAAAAATAATACTAATATCATTTCTTCGATAGTTTTCAAACCCTATCTGCTTAATATTTTTATTCTTATAGTATATTGTTCCTTTTTTCGGAGTGTCCAACCCTCCAAGTAAAGATAAAAGAGTTGTCTTTCCAGAACCAGATTGACCTACAATTGTATAAAATTTTCCGGTATCAAAATCAACATTGGTATCTTTTAAAATATAACGTAGTTTATCACCATCTTGATAGTAATAATCTAGATTTCTTGCTTTTAAAATTGTCATCAGTAAACTCCTCCTTACATCATAATCTTTTTAGGATTTAGACGCATAATATAAATCAACGGTGCCACTGTAGAAATTAACACAACCCCAACTCCAACAACATAGAACAAAATAACATATTTTGCGTTAAGTGATATTTGGTAAGCCTCTACCACATCGTCCTCAGATACGCTATTATTAGTCAATTGAGATAACTCATAATCAAGTTGGTAATCTGTGTTACTTTCTGATTGTTCCGTTTTTTGCGTTTGCATCATTGAATTCGAAAATCCTTTTGCCAACATATTACCTGTAAAGACAGAGATTGTTATCGCAATGAAAGCTACAGTTACAACCTCTAAAACAATCTGACCAATTACTCGTGTTCTTTTTTCACCTAATGATAAGTATATGCCTAACTCATGTTTTCTATCACGTAAGAAAAGGATCGTTACTAGAGTAATAATAAGAATTGATGCCAAAACAGAAATTATCAAGACCAACTTAGAAATTTTAGACATTCCTTTTACTGGACCAGCAACTTGTTCGTATTGGTCAGTAGACAAAATAACTCTACTGTATTTCAATTTATTCTTCTCCAAAATCTGATTTGCTTTTATTTTAAACTCTTCTGCCATTTCAGGTTTTTTCAGAATAAACTTAGCACTACCTCCAAAATCAGATTCTGTTGTTTTAAGTAATTTCTCTTTGGTCATACTTTCATCAAAATTACCAGGAAACTCTTCAAACTCTTTAATTTGCATTGTTTTGATAGCTTCATTAACAAACTGATTAGAACTATAGACACTGTTCACTCGTTCTGTATACGTCATATCGGCCATCATCTTGTCATCTTTATTCTTAGCTTTTTTTTCTTTTTCTGCTTGTAGCACTTTAAACGTGCCGATCACTTCTACTTGGAAATCTTTTTTAGCGACCTTTACTTCTTTAGAAGTACTTTCTTCTGACTCAGAGTCTTCGCCATTCATCATTGAACTATTATCTTGAATAGTTGCATCGATTGTCATTTTATCGCCAACACGTAAATTATTTTCTTTTGCCAACTCATCTGAAATTATAACAACAGGTTTTCCTTTATCAATTTCAGCTTGTTCAAACACACGACCGTCTGACAATGTAATAATATTATTTTTGATATCAAATAATTCTTTATAGTTTATACCCTTAATATTAATAAAATTCATTCCAGGATCTGTAAATTGCATATCTTCATTTTTACTTTGAACCATTTTTAATTTTTTAGTATTAAAACCATAATTAGTAACATAATCAAAATATTTTACTTCTTCAAGTTCTCCAATTTCTTTTAATATCTTTGGTGTAGGTAGATTAGGCTCAAATGTCGCATCAGAATTTTCTCCCATATCCTTTTGCATCTTCTCATAATCTTCTGATATGGTAGCAACCGCACCTAACTTTGATTTAATCGTATTTTCAACATTTTTTGTTCCTTGGTCTATCGCAATTGCACCAGCCATAACATTTCCTAATATAAAAATAACTGCAAATAATATTAAAGATTTTCCTTTTCTCCTTGTTACGCTAGCCATAGCTCTTTTAAAAAAATTCATTAAACTCACTCCTTTTTTACACTTTTTCTTAATAATATTTTAACATTTTTTTTAGCCCTATGCATCATTAACT
>CBCPLQ010000018.1:0-47192 GCA_965119435.1 uncultured Vagococcus sp.
AAGACTCGAATAATCGAGTCTTTTTTTTTTGAGTATAATAGATAACATAAAAAAAATGAAATGTAACTGTTTTCTAAGTCTTAGGTCGTAGAACGTTTTGGTCCGAATGCTTGATAAAAAAAATGTTAATTTCAGTTAAAATATATTTAACGAATTACTAAGGGAGGATTTTTTTATGGAAATGAAAAAAGTTGTTAAAAATGAACAATCAAGATACTGGTTAAATTTTATAGCCAAGACAGTCTTATATTCTTTAATATTGTTAGGATTAGTTTACTTGTATCATTATAGTGCAGTAGGTGGCGGATCCTTTATCTATAATCAATTTTAGGAAGGGATGAAAAGATGGAAAATAATATACTGCGTTTAATAAAAAAATGGGCCAATGAAAAACCAAATAACATATTTTTTGATGAAGGAAAAGATAGCTTAAGTTATCTAGAACTAGAAGATAAATCTAATTCTCTTGCTTTTTATCTAGAAGATAATTCTAAAAATAAAGAAAATATTATAGTTTTCGGTGGACAGACTAGTGGTATGATAATTAGCTTTTTAGCATCTACTAAGTCAGGCAGTGCATATATTCCTGTAGATGGACACACTCCAGTCGATCGTATTAAGATGATTTATGAAGAGTCTGAAGCAACATGTATTATTGCTTTAGATGAATGGCCAATCGATGAAGGTTTTGTAATAGATTTACAGTTATTCAATGAAATTACCTCTAAAAATGATTTACCCTCACTTAATGATGTAGTTAAAGATGATGAAATTTTTTATACAATATTCACGTCTGGGACAACAGGTAAGCCAAAAGGTGTTCAAATTACTTATAATAACTTAGAAAGTTTTTGCAATTGGATGCTATCAGATTTTGACTTAGGAGAAGAACAAAGGTTTTTATGCCAAGCTCCTTTTTCTTTTGATTTATCTGTCATGGATATTTATCCTGCACTTTTAACAGGAGGAACTTTAGTTCCTATGGATAAAAAAATTGTTGAGAGTTTTCCACTGTTATTTAAAACTCTACCCTTAATGGCATTAAATGTGTGGGTATCAACACCCTCATTAGTAGAAATCTGTTTATTAAATCCAGATTTCACTGCTGAAAAATTACCAACATTAAATAAATTTTTATTCTGTGGTGAAGAATTACCGCACTTAGTTGCTCAAAAATTGCTAGATCGTTTTCCAAATGCTTCCATTTTTAATACCTATGGTCCAACTGAAGCAACAGTTGCTGTTACTAGTGTTAAAATTACTCAAAGAATCTTAGATTCTACCAAGCGATTACCACTCGGAAGAGTAAAAAAGGATACAAAGCTAGTTATTCAAAGTCCCGAAGGTATCCAGCTTTCGGAAGGAGAAGTTGGAGAAATTATTATAGTAGGTCCTGGAGTCTCAGTAGGCTACTTTAATAACCCTGAAAAAACTGCTGAATCATTTTTCTTATATAATGGAATTCCTGCTTATAAAACTGGTGATTTAGGTTTAATAGAAGATGATTTATTATATTATAAAGGTCGTCTTGATTTTCAAATTAAATGGCATGGCTATAGAATTGAATTAGGTGATATTGATTACCATTTAACTAATATTAAAAAAATAAGTAATGCTTGTGTTGTTCCTAAATATAATAAAAATCAAAAAGTTCAACAGCTAGTTGCATTTGTTGTTTATAACGATAGAGAGTCTTTTAATGAAAAAGAAGTGATTAAAGAATTAAAAGAAACGCTCCAAGCGACTGTAATGGATTATATGATTCCACAAAGATATATATTTGTGGATACTTTGCCTTTAACAACAAATGATAAAGTTGATAGAAAAATGTTAATCAATGAGGTGAATAAATGACAGATATAATTTCCCAATTTGTTCCTTTTTTGACACCTTATGAAAAACCTTTTTATTTTATTATATTGGCAATATTATTTATTCCATCTATTATATTTTCATTAAGAGGAAAAAGACTATATTGGTATCAGAACTTATTAACTGTATTTTTTCTTTGGATTAGTTTTGCGGGCCCAAACTTAAAACAAGGAATCGCTTTATTAGCCTATGTTGTCTGGCAGTGTTTCTTGACAGGAACTTACTTTAAATACCGTCAAAAAGCTAATAAGAACATTTGGTTTTACTTATCTATTTTCTTAAGTATTCTACCGATGATTATTATTAAAGTTGGTCCATTTATAGGTAACGATTCATACATGCTTTTCTATTTTCTTGGCTATTCGTACTTAACTTTTAAATCGGTTCAAGTAATTATGGAAATTAGAGATGGTATGATTAAAGATTACAAAATGAGTCATTATATACAATTCTTACTATTTTTTCCAACAATTTCTTCAGGTCCAATCGATCGATATAAACGATTTGTTAAGGACATGAATGAACCACCGACAAAAGATAAATATACGGAGCTATTAGGAAAAGGAATACATTATATTTTCTTAGGCTTTTTATATAAATTTTTAATAGGTTATGCGTTAGGAAGTCATTTATTGCCTATTGTTCAATCGTTTGCTCTATCAAGAGGTGGCGTTTTTGTTGGAACAATTGGTTATATGTATGTTTACAGTATGTATCTATTCTTTGACTTTGCAGGATACAGCTTGTTTGCAGTAGGTACCAGTTACTTACTAGGGTATGAAACGCCAATAAACTTTAACAAGCCATTTTTAAGTCCAAATATCAAAGAATTTTGGAATAGATGGCATATGTCTCTTTCTTTTTGGTTTAGAGATTATGTATATATGAGATTGATGTTTACCTTGTTGAAGAAAAAAGTTTTCAAAAGTAGAATTGTTGCATCAAATGTAGGGTACTTTGCCTTATTCTTAATTATGGGTGTTTGGCATGGTTTAACATGGTATTATATAGTGTATGGTTTATACCATGCAATCTTAATCTGTACTAATGATGCTTGGTTAAGATATAAGAAAAAAAATAAAGATAAAATTCCAAGTAATAAATGGACTCACGCATTTGCAATATTTATAACATTTAATGCAGTATGTTTCAGTTTCTTGATATTCTCAGGATTTTTAGATACACTAGCAAAACAAATATTTAATATATAGGAGATGACTTTTATGAACGTAAAAGAAACGATATTAGAAATTTTAGAAGATTTAACAGGTGAAGATGTGAGTGGTCAATTAGATATGGATCTCTATTCAGATGGTTTATTAGATTCAATGGCAACTGTTCAAATGTTAGTAGAAATTGATGGCCAGTTAGGTATTACTGTTCCTGTGTCGGAATATGAGAGAAGTGAGTGGGGAACACCTCAACAAATTATTAACCAAGTTGTTGCTTTACAATCATGATTTCTAAGAAAAAATTATTTTCTGCTGTTGGCCCTTTTTTCGCCGCTATTATTATTATTGCAGCGGTAATTTATTCCCCAATTAATTGGTTTTCAAAACCATCAGCAAAAGCAATCCATAAATCTGCTTCTTCTATGTCAGTCAATGTGCTCAAAGGAAATGATTTAAAAAATGAAGCGATGGCAACTAATAAGTATTTACCCTTCTTTGGTTCCTCAGAATTAAGTCGTGTAAATGAGTTTCATCCATCGGTATTGGCACAAAAATATGATCGACCTTATGAGCCATTTCTATTAGGAGCACCAGGTACTCAGTCTTTAACTCATTTCTTTATGTTAAATTCTATGAGTAATGAATTGAAAAACAAAAAAGTAGTTTTTGTTATCTCTCCACAATGGTTTGTAAAAGACGGTGTTGGAGATCCAATGTTTTCACTATTCTTTTCACCTTTGCAAACTAACCAGTGGGTTATGAATTTAGGCTCTAATGATATTAACGATCAGTACTTAGCAAAAAGAATGTTAAAATTTTCAAGTGTTAGATCTGATACAGAGTTAAAAGCTATTATGAAAAAAGTTCGTAATGGTGAAGAGTTATCAGATTTAGATAAAAAAAGAGCTATTTACAACTTTGGTATTTTAACGAAGGAAGATAAGCTTTTTAGTAAGATTGGTATTACTTCCAAGAGTGAAAGAATTGATAAAAAGACTAAATTGTTACCTGATACTTATGACTTTGATTCATTGAACAAAAAAGCTTATAAAGAGGGTAAGCATTCTACTGGAAATAATGATTTTGATATTGCCGATTCATTTTATTCTAAGCGAATAGCTCCGATGAAAGGGAAGTTAGAACATTCTCAAGTCAAATTTGATTACACAAAATCACCAGAATTTTCAGATTTCCAATTAATTTTAAATCAAATGGCTGAGAACAATATAGATCCGATGTTTGTGATCCCTCCTGTGAATAAATTATGGTCTGATTATACTGGACTTTCTACGGATATGTTAGATCTTTTTAGTAAAAAAATAAACTATCAACTGAAGTCTCAAGGATTTAACCATGTTTATGATTATACTAATAAACGTTCTGAACCCTACTTTATGGAAGATACTATCCATTTAGGGTGGAGAGGTTGGATGCAGATGGATAAGGATTTACAACTTTTCCTTAAAGATACTTCAACTCCAAACTATAAAATTAATTCAGAAGAATTTTTATCAAAAGAATGGCAACAAAACATTTCATTTAATTAAAAAAAGGATTTCATCGTTAGTGATGAAATCCTTTTTTTGCTAACTAAATATATATTATGAAAGAAGATCAAGAAAGTAATTGGCAGCTTCATTTAAAACTTGATGCTGATTCTTAACTGCGTAAAACGGTTGAGTAGCGTCAAATTTATTAACAGTAATTGTAGAAATTTTATTGTTATCCAGTTCTGATTGAGCAGATATTTGATAGATAAAAGAAATACCTTCCTTTTTTTTGACCATATTTTTGATAATATTGATGTTACCAACGGTTCTCTTATTGGAGATATTGCTAAATTCAATCCCCATATCATTAAATTTTTCGTTAATAGCTTCCATAATTCCAGAACCAGATTCCCTAATTAAAAATGTTTCATCAAGCAGCTCATTAAACGAGATGGTTTGGTTAGCATATGGATGATCAGTAGAACAAATTAGTATAATATTGTCTTCATAAAAAATTTGACTTTTGAATTCCGTCGTTGAAATAGGTCCTGAGATTAAGGCTAAGTCAATTTTTCTTTTTGCTAATAGGTCTAAAAGCATCTTTGTATTATCAACCAAAATAGATACGTCAGATGTATCAAAATGTTGTGTATAGTTTGAAATTGTATCGGATAGAAAATATTCGCCTATGGTTTTACTAGACCCAATTTTTAAAGAAGTATCATTACTAAGATGCCCTTGAATTTTTTTGATTTCAGCTTGAATTTTTTTAATCTCTTGATATAGATACAGACCTTCTGAAGTGATGGTGAGCTTATTATCTTGGTAAAGAACTAAACTTGTATTTAACTCTTTTTCAATATACTGAATATGTTTTGTGACAGCAGGTTGTGTAAAATTAATTAATTTGGCTGTTTTTGTATAGCTTTTTGTTTCAACTAAAACGACAAACGTATTGTATCGATAATCTAACATGTATTCTCCCCCAATAGTTTAAGTATACCTTATATTTGTGTATTTTATAACTAATATAACATTTTGTTATAGCTCTATAAAAAAGCAGAATTATCTTTTTGTGACAAAATGCACTAAGATATAGTTGTTCAACAAATAACAAGTAGGAGGAAATGTTGTGTATGATTCAGAAGAAAAAGTGAGGGAAAGATTTAATAGAAAACAGTTTTTAATTGCAGTTATGATTGTGATTTTGTTAACTATCTTTGGGAGTTATTTGGGTCAAGAAAAAGCTATATTACCTATCCAATTATTTTCCGGTGTTTTATTGGGCGCTGCATTAACAAGAACTAGGTTCGGCTATGCAGGAGGAATTAAAAGAATTTATGTTCGAGGTGAAGGAAGTTTAAGTAAAGCCCTTCTCATTATGTTACTGGCGACTATGATTATTTTTATGGGAGTTCAATGGCATGCGGCCCAAAATGGTGCGGTAGCTGCGTTTAATGCAGTTGAAGGAGACAGTATCATTCCTGGAACACAAAATGTTCACATGGCTAATATGGCAACTATTATCGGAGGTATTCTTTTCGGTATTGGTATGATTTTTGCTGGAGGCTGTGCATCAGGTACTTTAACCGATATGGGTGAAGGTGAAGGAAGAGCACTATTCGTTTTTATCTTTTTCGTTCTAGGTTCTGCGCCTGGTGAGTTAGCTCGTTATGTTTTTGATGAATCAAGTCTTGGAAATGTAGGAGTTCGTGCTTATTTACCAGATTACTTTGGGTATTTTGGTGCGTTACTAGTATCAGTTTTACTTTTAGGATTTGTTCTTTGGTTAATTTTAAGCTATGAGAAGAAACGTAAATTAGAAGGAAGTTATATGGATCCAAAAGGAGATTGGGAAGATTTAGAAAAACCAATCCTTGATGTGGAAGCTTCTGAAACATCATTATTTAGTTACAAGACGTATCACAAATTGTTTGTTGAGAGATGGACATTTAATACGGGAGCTTTAGTTATTTCGATTATCTGTAGTTTCATCCTTTTAGCAACTGGAAAAGCTTGGGGCGTTACTAGTGCTTTTACTAAATTAGAAGTAGCGATTTTAAAACCATTAGGAGTAGGCTTTACGTCACCAGCCTTTACTGAAATTGTTGAAGATGTAAATGCTGGATTACTACTTGATGGCGGAACAATCAGAAACTTAGGAATTGTTTTAGGTGCTGTACTAGCCTTCTTACTAGCTGGCCGTTTTAAATTTGGCTTTAAATTAAATAAAAAAGATATTCCTTATTTTGTAATCGGTGGTCTATTAATGGGCTTTGGTGCTAGATTTGCTAAAGGATGTAACGCTGGTGCAATGTATTCAGCGATTTCAACATTCTCAATTTCTGGTTGGGTATTTACGGTAGCTATGGTTATTGGTGGTTTAATTAGTTTAAAACTATTTGCAGGAAAAATGTCATTAATTCCAGCAAAAAGAAAAAAATAAAAAAGAGATTATTAGGAGGAAACAAAGAATGAGTAAACGTGTATTAATTATTGGTGGAGTTGCTGGTGGAGCTTCAGTTGCAGCCCGAGTAAGAAGATTAGATGAGTTTGCAGAGATTGTTATGTTTGAAAAGGGACCATTTGTATCATTTTCAAATTGTGCTTTACCTTTCCACTTAAGCGGTATGGTTGAAGAAGCTGATGATTTAGTATTAATGACTCCAGAAGTTTTCCATAAACAATATAATATCAGTGCAAAAGTAAATCATGAAGTAACAGAAATTAAAGCAGAAGAGAAAAAAGTTGTTGTGAAAAATGTTTTAACAGGTGAAACAATTGAAGAAGCTTATGATGAACTTGTTCTTTCTCCAGGAGCTAATCCTATTTTACCAAGCAGTATTAAAGGGATTGGGTCTGACCATGTCTTTACAGTTAGAAATGTACCAGATATTGACGGCATTAATCGCTATATTGCTGATAACCATATCAAAGATGTTGTGGTTGTGGGTGCTGGATTTATCGGGATTGAAGTGGCTGAAAACTTAAAAGAAGCTGGTAAGAATGTAACAATTGTTGAAGCAGCTAATCAAGTTATGGCACCATTTGACCATGATATGGCACAAATTTTACATAAAGAAATTATTGACAATGAAGTTAATTTAGTATTAGAAGATGGTGTTAAAGAAATTTTTGCAGATCGTGTTAAATTAGCATCTGGTAAAGAGATTCCTGCTAAAGCTGTTATCATGGCGATTGGAGTAACACCAGAAGTTAAATTAGCTAAAGAGTGCGGATTAGAAATTGGACAAACAGGTGGTATTAAAGTAAATCATCACTATTTAACGTCTAAACCACATGTATATGCAGTGGGAGATGCGATTGAAACAACACACTTTATTACACAAAAACCAACTCGTTTAACATTAGCAGGACCTGCTCAAAGACAAGCCCGTGCAGCTGCAGATCATATGTATGGAAAAACTTATCGTAACACAGGTGTAATTGGTTCATCTGTTATTCAATGCTTTAACATGAATGCTGCTTCAACTGGACTTAATGAAAAAGATTGTCAAAGAGAAGGGATCGCATACCAAACGGCTTATGTTATTCCTAAAGATAAAGTTGGTTTAATGCCAAATGCAAGACCTTTATTCTTCAAATTAATTTTTGCAGATCCTTCTGGTCAAATTTTAGGTGCTCAAGCTATGGGTGAAGGAAATGTTGATAAGAGAATTGATGTAATCGCAACCCTTATTATGAGACATGGTAATTTGGAAGACTTAAAGGAACTTGAATTATCATATTCTCCATTATTTGGAACAGCTAAAGATGTTGTTAATATGGCTGCACTTGTCGGATTGAATGTTTTAAATGGTGAATTCAAACAAGTACCAGTAACTCAAATTAGAGAATTACAAGAAAGTGGCGCTTGTATTATCGATGCTAGAGAAGCTTGGGAATACGAAGAAGGTCATATTAAAAACGCATTGAGTATTCCATTTAGTGAATTCAGAGAAAGATTAGATGAAATACCAACAGATCAACCAGTTTATGTTCATTGTTTATCAAGTCAACGTAGCTACAATATGGTTAAAGCCTTAAACATGCGTGGATTTGATAATGTATCTAATTTAATGGGTTCATTCTTAGGATTATGTATGTATGAGTATTTCACTGATCAAATGACATCAAGAGAACCAATTGTAACTAAATATCGTTTCGATTTACTATAATCATCTAAACGAGGCGCAGGTGTATTAAACTGCGTCTCATTTTTAATAAAACAAGAAAAGTTGGAGAATTATGAAAAAGAAAGAGAAAAATAAAATACATCGCTATACTTATATGACTTGGTTACTGATTATACTCGTTTGGTTAGCAGTGACTGAATTAAACTTAATATCATCTAGACTTGTTCCATCACCCATCCAAGTAGTAAAAACGTTCATTGATATTCTTAATAATGGTTACAATAACACCTCTTTTTGGGAGCATATGGGAATTAGTATGTATCGTCTATTTTTATCTTCAGCGTTAGCACTAATTACTGCGATTCCTCTTGGTTTATTAAGTGGTTATTCAACTAAATTTAGAGCAGTGGTGGACTCAGTTGTTCAATTTTATCGTCCACTTCCGCCGCTTGCTTATTACACCTTATTAATTCTTTGGTTAGGAATTGATGAATCGTCAAAAGTTATGCTTTTATTCCTAGCTGCGTTTGCGCCGATTTATTTAGCCTGTGTTTCGGCTGTTGGTAAGGTCGATCCAGATTATATAAATAGCGCAGAGTCTCTTGGAGCAAGTAAAAAAGATGTTTTCTTCACGATTGTATTACCAGCTTGCTTACCCGATATATTTACAGGATTAAGAACAGCCATTGGTGTTGCTTATACAACTTTAGTATCAGCAGAAATGGTTGCTGCAACATCTGGAATTGGATGGATGGTTATTGATGCTTCTAAATATTTGAAGAGCGACGTGATGTTTGTTGGAATCATCGTTATGGGTCTGACAGGTCTATTGATTGATTTAGGATTAAGAACCTTAGAGAATAAAATTGTCTTTTGGAAAGGAAAATAAACATGAAACAATTAAAAAAAATGAGTTTGATCTTATCATTGGGGCTATTATTGATTCTACTAGTTGCTTGTGGTGGTAACAAAAAAGAAAGTAATGGCGATTTACCAAAAGAGGTAAGAATTGGTATCATTCGTGTGCCAAACGATAAACAAGTAGCTATTTCAAAAGATTATTTTGAAGAGTATTTTGGAAGTCGTGGTATTAAAACTAAATTTGTTTTCTTTGACTCAGGCGTTGCAGCGAATCAGGCCTTTTCTTCAAATAGTATTGATTTTGCTGAGATGGGTTATACAAATGGTGTAGTTGCTTTAGCTACAGGTATTCCGGTCAATTTAATTTGGATTCATGATATCTTAGGAACGAATGAAGCATTAGTTGTTCCTAATGATAGTAAAGCTAAAACAGTAGCAGATTTGAAAGGTAAAAAAATAGCAACACCTTTTAGTTCAACGTCACATTACAGTTTACTTCAATCTTTAAAAGAAGCAGGAATTGAAAAGGACGTTGAGCTTTTAGATATGGAAACCAAAGATATCGTTGCTGCTTGGGAACGAGGAGATATTGACGCTGCTTACACGTGGGAGCCAACACTATCAATTCTTAAAGAAAGTGGTCGTGTTTTAATTGATAGTAAAGAATTAGCTGAAAAAGGACATTTAACGGCTAATATTGATTTAGTTCATGAAGATTTTTCAAAAAAATACCCTGAACTAGTTGAGGATTATTTATTGACATTAAACAAAGGGGTTAAATTCTACAAGGATCATCCAGATGAGGCTGCAGAAGCTTGTGCAAAAGGGTTAGAGATTTCAAAAGAGGATGCCTTAAAACAAATGAATGGAACGACTTGGTTAACAATGGAAGATGAAATAACAACGGATTATCTAGGTACATCAGATAATCCAGGTAAATTTAATACTATTTTTTATGATACGGCTGTCTTCTTGAAAGAACAAGGTTCAATTCAAAAAGTTCCAAGTAAGGATGATATCAAAGCATTTATTCAACCTAAATACATTGAAGCAGCATTAAAGAAAGATCAAAAATAAGGAATGATTGAGATGAAAGAGACTGAAAAAATAATTGAATTAAAAAATGTTTCCCAAGTATTCGAAACATCCAATGATTCACTTCATGTAATTGAAGACATTAATTTATCAATCTATAAAAAAGAGTTTGTCTGTGTGGTCGGACCATCAGGCTGCGGGAAAAGTACGTTGTTAAAAATGATAGCCGGTTTTTTAAAACCAACTCTTGGGGATTGTTTAATGTCTGGAGAATCAATCGAACAACCGGATAAAAGAAGGGGAGTTGTCTTTCAATCGCCTACTCTTTATCCTTGGTTAACCGTTGAAGGTAATGTAGCTTATGGTTTGAAGATTGCTAAAGCGTCTAAAATTGAACAAGAGGAAAAAGTGAATCAATACTTGAAAGATGTCAATCTCCTTGAATTTAAAGATCGATATCCTTTTGAGTTATCCGGTGGTATGAAGCAACGTGTTGCTATTAGTCGAACGTTGATCAATCAACCAGAGTTAATCTTAATGGATGAGCCTTTTAGTGCACTTGATGCCATTACGAGAGTGAGTATGCAACAATTGCTGAGAGAAATTTGGAAAGATAAAGAGCAAACTATTTTTATGATTACCCATGATATAGAAGAAGCTCTTAAGCTTGGGACTCGAGTTTTGGTGATGAGTAAGAATCCAGGGACGATTCTGGCGGAACTGAATATAGATTATACGGAAAAAATATATCAGAACGCAGATTATCATGTGGAAGAAGATTTAATGTTTCAACAAGATAAACTGAAGTTATTTGAATTAATTTCTTAAGACTCGTCTTAAATAAACCTTAATTTATAGATTATCTCTTGAAATATGTTTCTTTTTATGACAAAATTATGCTTACTTTATAAATAATTAAAGGAGCAATAATAATCATTATGGTCAAAAAAAAGACATTTTTCAAGAGATTTTTACTGACGTTATTGCTCATTGTGATAATCGTTATAGTCATTACGGGTTATACCCTCCGTAGACAAGTAAAGGATGTTATGGTTTGGGAAGCAGAAGTAAAAAAGGCTGCTAAGCATTATGATATAGAAGAATACTCAGATGTGATTTTAGCTATTATTTATACTGAAAGTAAAGGAAATCATATTGATTTAATGCAAAGTAGTGAAAGTAAATACGGAGTTAGAAATCAAATTGTTACAACCGAGGAAAGTATTGACTCTGGCGTTGAACATCTAGCAGAAGTAGTCGAAGAAGCTAATGCACAAGAGTGTGATATTTGGACAGCTGTTCAAGCTTATAATTTTGGATCTAAGTATATCCATTATATAGCTAGTAATGGAAAAAAGAATACTTTAGAGTTAGCAGAAGCATACTCAAGAGATACTTTGGCACCTTTACTTGGCAACTCATCTAAAGAATCATATTTTTATAAACACCCATTAGCTTTAGTATATAATGGTGGTAAGTTATATAAAAATGGTGGTAATTTCTTCTACGCTGAAAGTGTTAAATGGAATTTAAAAATTGTTAAGTTTTTCAACTAATAAATTAAAAAAGCAGCAATTAACAGTGATCAAGTAGGTCACTGCTAATTGCTGTTTCTTTTTTTATTGCTGTTTAGATCCAACTAGAAATTGACCGAAGGACTCTCCATCATACCCTGGAGCAATTCGGACACGTTTTAGTGAAAATAAACCATCTGATTTTTTGGCATATCCAGGTTCAGTTGTTACGGCCATTTTATAACCAGTACTTTCTGCAATTTTTTTAACTCTATCATCATATCTACCTGCTGGGTAACAGAGTAAAGAGGTATCTTGCTTTAACTCTTTATCTAACCAGTTTTTTGAGTCATTTAACTCGCTTGTAATCTGACTATCTTCAAGTGTGTTTAAATCTAAATGAGCAATTGTGTGGCTTTCAATATTAATGTAATCACTTTGCTTCATCTCGTTCATTTGGTCTAAGTTAAAATAGCTAGAAGAGTCTATTTTTGAGGTGATATAATTGATAGTCCCGTTCATTCTTAGCTCTTTGAAGATTGGAAAGGCATCTGTATAATTATTTAGATAGCCATCATCTAATGTAATCCAAACAATTTTTTCTGCCGGTTTCTTATTTTCAGTTAAGACAAGGTACGCTTCTTCAGGTGTCAATGTGTAATAATTATTTTGTTTTAACCATTCTAAATGCTCTTTAAACTCAGCAGGAGGCACTTTTAGGGAATTCCCTTCACTCTCAGCCAAACTATGGTACATCAGAATAGGAAATGAAATTTCATTATCACTTTTAATCCATTTCTCATCTTTTTTTTCAGTTATGGATGAACTATTGCTTTCTGAGACAGTAACTTCTTTTTTTGGTTCTACATTTGATTGTTTTTTTTCAGTTGTTAGAGGATCTATAAAGATAAAAGCAGCCAAAGCAACCTCAACTATCAACATTAAAAAAAGAATCCATAGCCATTTTTTTTTCATTTAATTAACCTCTTTATCTTTTTTTTAAGTTTATCAAATCAAGCTTGTTCTTTCAAGGTAAGTTATGACTATCTGTTTCCTCTTTAGTTAATAATGTGCTAGAATGAGTGGCGGACGAGTAGTCTTTTTTTATTGGAAAAACTCTTTAGATCAGGAGTGTTATTTTGAAAGAATCACAATATAAGTGGAACATAAAAGATGAGACAAAGGAATCAAGTGTATTGATTCCGGAATTAGAAAAATTATCAATTAAAACAGAACTTGCACCTTTATTATGGAGACGTGGAATAAAAGAACCAGAGAAGATATCTTCTTTTTTTCAACCGACAGTAGCTGAATTTAATGATCCTTTTTTACTTTATGATATGGAAAAAAGTATTTTAAGAATTCAACAAGCCGTAGAAAAGGGAGAAAAAATACTGATTTATGGTGATTATGATGCTGACGGTATCACGAGTACAACGGTGATGAAAGAAGCTATCGAACTTATTGGAGGACATGTCTTATACTATTTACCAAATCGTTTTACAGATGGGTATGGACCGAATAAAGATGTCTATCAAAAAATGATTGAAGAAGATGGCATTCAGTTAATTGTGACTGTAGATAACGGTGTTAGTGGTCACGAAGCCATCGAATATGCTATGAGCCAAAATGTTGATGTCATTGTAACTGATCATCACGAATTACCAGAAATATTACCAAATGCGTTCTCAATCATTCATCCAAGACATCCTTTAGGCTCTTATCCTTTTGATGACTTAGCTGGAGTAGGAGTTGCCTTTAAAGTTGCCTGTGCTCTCTTAGGTGAAATACCAATGGAAAGTTTAGACCTAGTGGCAATAGGAACAGTGGCGGACTTAGTTTCGTTAACAGATGAAAACCGTGCTCTTGTGAAAATAGGTCTAGAAATAATCAAACAAAATGAACGGATTGGTTTACAAACTTTAGCAGATATTGCTAAGATTGATTTAGCAGCCATTACAGAAGAGACCGTTGGCTTTTCAATTGCGCCAAGACTAAATGCGATTGGACGTCTAGGAGACGCGTCACCAGGAGTAGAGTTACTTTCTACCTTTGATGATGTTGAAGCAGGCAATCTAGCGACGTTTATTCAACAGAAGAATACTGAGCGTCAATCAATCGTTAAACAAATAACTGAAGAAGCTCTTTTGATGGCTCATGAAGCTCATGAAGCGCCTATATTATTTTTGGTTTCTAAGAATTGGCATCAAGGTGTTTTAGGTATTGTTGCTAGCAGGATAGTACAAGAAACGAATAAACCAACTATTGTCTTATACTATGATGAAGATTCAGGACTGTTGAAAGGTTCTGGTAGAAGTATTCAAGGAATAGACTTATTTCAAACTCTAAGTGTTGTAAAGGATGAGTTAGAAAGTTTCGGGGGTCATCATATGGCTGCGGGATTAACTTTTGAAGCATCTAAACTTGAAATGATTAAAGAAAAATTAGCAGACTATATGAAAACAAAAGGTTATGACACTAAAATTAAAGAAGAATTACAAGTCGATAGTCAATTAGAGATTGGTCAAATTGACGTTGAATTTATTGAAACCTTAAGATTACTAGCCCCTTTTGGGACAGATAACCCGGCGCCGTATTTCTTAGTTCAAGCAATTAAAGCAACTAACCTAAAACAAATTGGTGCTGACAATGCTCATTTGAAATGTCAATTGACTAATGAGGATGGAAATCTAGATTGTATTGCCTTCAATCGTGGAGCAGATTTATTTGAGTTTGAATATGCAGATTACTTAGAGGTAGTAGGCCAATTATCCGTTAATGAATGGAATGGTTTTAGAAAACCTCAGTTAATGTTAAAAGATTATCTAGTAGATGAACTACAGTTATTTGATGCACGTGGCAAAAAGGGAATTGAGGTAAAGCCTTTAACAGATAATGTAGCTTATCTCATTTTTGATAAAGAACAACCATTGGTAAAACAATCAGATACATTTTTAATAGATCATAGGTTTAGTGAGAAAATAGCAATGATAAATGAGTTTGATGAGATCGTTATTGTAGACTGTCCTTATGATTTAGAGATAGCTAAAGAATTATTCGCTCAACTTAAAGTGCCAAGGATCTACTTTTCAGTAAAAGTTAGCCAGGAACATTACTTAACAGGTCTACCTACTAGAGATCAATTTGGAAAATTATTTAAGCTGATCGCATCGCAAGAATCAATTGATATTAGGTACAAACTAAAGGATATTTCCAACTATTTAAAAATTGATAAGAACTTATTAATTTTTATGATTAGAGTGTTTTTTGACTTAGAATTTGTTACAATAGATGATGGTCTGATGACTAAAGTCCAAAATCCAACGAATAAACCACTACATGAAAGTAAAATTTATCAGTCATATCAAAATAAGATTGAGATGGAAAAATTATTTTTATATAGTGATATAAAAGAAATTAAACAGTGGATTTTGCAACAGGAGGAACTTAAATGAACTTGAAAGATTACATAGCAAGCATTCCAGATTACCCTAAAGAAGGAGTTATCTTCAGAGATATTTCACCATTAATGGGAGATGGGGCTGCTTACCAAGAAGCAACAAGACAAATTGTTGCCTATGCAAAAGAAAGAGGAGCAGAAATGGTCGTTGGACCTGAAGCTCGTGGATTTATTATTGGTTGTCCAGTGGCTTATGAACTAGGAATCGGTTTTTCGCCAGCTCGTAAAAAAGGAAAACTACCTCGTGAGACAATTGAGGTTGATTATGGCTTAGAATATGGGAGCGCAACATTGACACTCCATAAAGACGCAATAAAACCTGGTCAAAAAGTTATTATTTGCGATGACTTATTAGCAACAGGAGGTACGATCGCTGCCACAATCGAGTTGGTTGAGCAATTAGGCGGGGAAGTTGTAGGTTGTGCCTTTTTAGTGGAGTTAAATGATTTAAAAGGTCGCGAAAAAATTCAAGGCTATGATATTTTAAGATTAATGGAATTTTAAAAAAGAATCTAGAGGTGATAAATTTATCATTTCTAGATTCTTTTTATTTTAATGAATTGAACTGAGTATTCTTTTTTCTATTAACTCGGTGTTTTTTTGTTTTAGTGTGTTTTTTGATATATTGATGCAGTCTAATTTCGTCTTTTGGCATTTCTAAAATCATCACCGTTGCTGGCTGTTTGTTTAAGTTGGCCTTGATAGAAGGTAATCTCTTTTTAAAACGATTATTCCACTTGAATAACTTAAACATTCGTTTGAGTGCTTTCTTCTTTTGACTGATGTTTTTTTTGGGGTCAATAATTTGAGACATAGCTCTTTTAAAGACTCTGAATTGAGTTATGTAGATAGGATAATCTAGCACAACAACCAAATCTGCCTCAATGAAAGATGTCCTAGTCCAAGGACTTACTTGAACTCCTTCAACAACCCATTCATTTAGAATAGATAATCGTTTTTCTAAAGAATCAGCCCGCTGTGTTTTATCTTTTATTTTTAAGAAATCATCTAAAGAAATCCCCTGAATTATATACTTTTCTTGAAGTTTAATTGTTAAGGAGGTCTTACCGCTTCCTGCGTATCCAATAATTCTGATTTTCATTTAATTCGGTCTCCAGTCCAATTTATACATACTAAGACTACATTAAATAAACAAGAATTACAATAACCGTATATATAATTATTGTTTATTATTGGTCACCTTGAAAATCATTTGATACTGTGTTAAAGATTGTTCATAAGATAAACGGCTTAGTTCTTGATACTCTATAGATGACATATCAAAATTATTGAGTTTTATTCTCTTAAGGAAATGATTGTGAAGAGAGCTAATTATTTTGGTGATAAGATTTTTAGATGGTTTAACCAATAAAATTAATTGTTGTATGGTAATTATCTCAGAGGTTTCTTTATATGATATAAAACCAATTTTTTGTTGATCATCATAAATATAGATTGCGTTAGTTGAAAAGATAAGTCTATTTTGCCATGGTGTATAATTTTTTTCTAAAGAAATAAGCGCAGTAGGATTTTCATTTTTGAAGGTAATAGTTGAATTATTTATTGGGAGGATATTCACTAATTCACCAACAGTTAATTCATTAATTATTTTAAATTCAAGTGATTCATATAGTCTTATTGCCTTTGTATTTGTGGCAATAACTTCCAACCGTATATCATCACAGTTTTCTTCAATAGCCTTTTCTTTGGCATATTGCATTAATTTATCGGCAACTTTATTCCTACGGTAATTTGGAACAACAGCCATCCCTCCAACCCACATCGTTTTTTTTCCATTTAAATTTTTTATGCCAAGAAGGATAATGCCTACAAATTTATTATCCTTTTTGAAGACAGCAGAAAGTGACGTTGAAAGATTAAGTGAATTTATACGATGTAAGAGAGCAGGTTCATCCATTTTAATAGGGATAAGATAGTCACTAAAACCTTCATTCCAAGCTTCTGTAACGGCATTAAAATCAGCATCATTAATTGTTATTATCATAAAATTGAACTCCTTTTTTCAGTGTAATTATTTAAAAGGTAACTAGCTTTATATTGACTTATCCTAGTATAACAGTTATTCTGTATACTGTTAAAGAAAATAAATGCCGCCTTAGCTCAGTCGGTAGAGCGTTTGCATGGTAAGCAAAAGGTCACCAGTTCAATTCTGGTAGGTGGCTCTTAAAAAAAGTCCAATCCATCAATTATTAATGGATTAGGCTTTTTTATTTAGAGCATTACTTCACTTAGTAAAAATGATTTTTTAAATTGGAGATGAAGATGAAAAATATAATAGTGTCTTTGAAAAATGAAAAATTATTATTTGATGGTGCAATGGGAACGATGTTGCAAAAAGAAGGTTTACCAATTATGAAAGTTCAACCAGAATATTTCAATTTTACCCATTCATCCATTGTTTCTTCAATTCACCAAAAATACGTTGATGCTGGGGCAGATATTATAACAACAAATACATTTCAAGCAAACAGTTATAAATTTAGCTCTGAGCAACTACCTATTATTATAGAAAAGGCTATTGATCTAGCTAGAAAAGCTGATCCTCGCTTTATAGCATACGATATGGGACCCATTGGCAAGTTAATGGAGCCAGTGGGTGATTTAACAGTTAAAACAGCTTACAAGCTCTTTAAAGAGCAAGCTCTTTTAGCGGAGTACTTAGGTGCTGACTTAATTATTTTGGAAACCATGTATAATTTATTGGAGACTAAAGCTGCGATTCTTGCGGTTAAAGAGAATACGTCACTTCCTATATTCGTGACAATGACTGCCAACGAATTTGGAGAATTATTTGGAGGAGTAGATGCTCAGAGTGTAGTTTCCACTTTTCAAGCTTTAGGTGCGGATGCTATTGGTGTGAATTGTTCATTTAGCCCAGAAAGTTTACTACCATTGGTTGGCAAGCTAACTGACTATGCAGAGATACCAATTATTGTTCAAGCAAATGCAGGCTTGCCAAAAATCGAACAATTACAAAATATCTATCCTGTAACTGTTGAATCTTACACGGACATTATCCAAAAGATGTTAAAAATGGGAGTTCAAATTATAGGAGGATGTTGTGGAACAACACCGGGTTATACAGTTGCAATGCGCCGAATTATCGATGGGAAATAAAAAAACGATGTGATAAGCACATCGTTTTGATAAAATTATAGTTTTTTTACAAATTCTGATTTTAATTTCATAGGTCCAAATCCGTCGATTTTACAATCAATATTATGGTCACTATCCACTAAACGGATATTTTTAACTTTTGTTCCTTGTTTGATTGGACCGCTAGCACCTTTAACTTTTAAATCTTTAATAACAGAAACACTATCACCTTCTTGAAGGATGTTCCCATTTGAATCTTTAACGATAAACTCTGTAGATATTTCATCTGGTGTACTTTCTGACCATTCATGACCGCATTCTGGACAAATTAGTAAATTTTGATCCTCATAAGTATAGGTAGATTGACAATTAGGACAACTTGGTAGTGGGTTCATTTATATTCTCCTTTATTATTATTCGACATTAATTGTACCTTATCTAAAAGAAAAAAGGAAGTTGCTTTCATAAACAAGAAAAAAAGAATAAATGTTTTAATATTATAATAAAAAATAAAAAAACGTGTTTGGATTTTCCTAATAATCATGTATAATGATGTAAGAAAATTTAAAATATATGAAACTAAGGAGGACACCTTTTTGACTGATAGAGATGATGAGTTTAAACAAAAAGATGAAGGTCCTGAATCAGGTAAAGAATTTAAAAATTACATTTTAAATTCACTACATGAAGAAGATGCTGAAAATAAAATAATAGAAGATAAAACAGAAGATGAAAAAGAACATTCTGAATCTATAAAAACAAACCGGAGACGGCAATCAGAGGAAAAATATAGTAGTCGAAAAAAAGAAAATAATATGGTGAAAAAAATAGTGATTATAATCTCACTAGCTTTAGTAGTAACAATTACAGTAGCAGGTTTTTCATTTTATAGCTTCTTCAAATCTAGCTTGAAACCATTGAATTCATCTAACAAAAAACTAGTTCAGGTTGAAGTTCCAATAGGCAGTTCGAGTAAAGAGATTGGCCAAATTTTGGAGAAAAGTAAGGTGATTAAGAGTGGTTTAGTCTTTTCATATTTTGTTAAAATGAACAACATATCAGATTTTCAAGCTGGTTACTATCAAATGGCACCTAATATGACGCTAGATGAAATTACTGAAAATCTTCAATCAGGTGGAACTGATGAACCAGAGGCTCTTGCAGATGCTAAAATAACAATACCAGAAGGGTATTCAATTGATCAAATTGCTGAATTATTTGATGAAAAAACAAATGTCAAAAAAAGTGAATTTTTAAATTTAATGAAAAATGATAAGTTTTTCAATAAAATGGCCGGTAAATATCCAGAACTTTTAACAAGTGCTAAGCAAGCCAAAGATGTTAGATTTCGATTAGAAGGTTATCTATATCCAGCTACATATAATTATTATAAAGATAGTTCTTTAGAAGAACTAGTCGAACAAATGATTGTTAAAACGAATCAGGTTATGACGCCTCTTTACGATACGATTGAACGAAAAAAATTAACAGTTCAAGAAGTTTTAACGCTAGCATCTTTAGTTGAAAAAGAAGGTGTATCTGAAGAAGATCGTAAAAAGATTGCACAAGTATTCTTCAATCGAATAAAGACGGATATGCCGCTTCAGTCGGATATATCAGTTCTTTACGCAATGGAAGAACATAAAGTTCATCTATCTAATAAAGATACAGAAATTGATTCACCTTATAATTTATATATCAATAAAGGTACTGGACCGGGTCCATTTAATAGCCCAAGCGAGGAATCTATTCTGTCAGTCATGAATCCAGAAGCAAACGATTATATTTACTTCCTAGCAGATATTTCTACGGGTAAGGTTTATTACGCTAAGACTTATGAGGAACATTTGAATTTGAAAAAAGAGTATATTGATGATAAAAAATAGAAATATTTGTAGTAAAATATTAGAAGAGTAAAAAATGATTTTTGATGTTTACTTTTCGTTCTTAACATGGTAATCTGTTTGTTATATTGAAAGTGAGAAGCTTTTCCGATACATTTCGGAGAAGCTATTCATTTGTTGAATAGCTTAAAATCGTTTTAAGGAGACGTGAGTCGATTATGGAAAAAATTTATCCGATGACTTTAGAAGGTAAAGAAAAATTAGAATTAGAATTAGAAGAGCTAAAAACAATTAAACGTAAAGAAATAGTTGAACGTATAAAAATAGCTCGTAGTTTTGGCGATTTATCAGAGAACTCTGAATATGAGTCAGCCAAAGATGAGCAAGCTTTTGTTGAAGGCCGAATAACAACGTTAGAAAACATGATACGTTTTGCTCAAATAATTGATAACAATAATGTTGCTAAAGATGAAGTATCAATTGGACGAACTGTTAAATTTGTTGAATTACCAGATGGAGACGAAGAAGAGTACACAATTGTGGGGAGTGCGGAAGCTGATCCATTCTCAGGAAAAATTTCTAATGATTCTCCAATCGCTAAAGCTCTAATAGGAAGAAAATTAAATGATGTTGTTACTATAAGTACGCCTGGTGGCGACATGAACGTGAGAGTAGAAAAAATTTCGTAAGAAACTATTCTTTTGGGCTGGGACTTGAGTCCCGCCCTTTTTTTATTTTATTCAATGGGTGAGACAGACTAATCTTTAGCGGTGATTTTCTTTTTAAAATAAAAGTGAACTCAGTCTAAAGTCTTAGATATTTTTCCATCTTTTGTGGTTTTTATAATTCTTGAAATATCTTTATAATAGACTATAGTAATCTATAGAAAAGGAGTAAGAACTATGCAAAGCTCATGGCGTTTTTTCATTGTGACTGAGTTGTTACTATTTGTTTGGGCAATTTACCAACTTTTGGGTAATGTTCCAATTCTTATATTTTTAGTTTTTGGTATCATAAATTTTGTTTATTCTGTAAAGAAAGTTCATAAAACCTCATTTAATCGTTTTCAAAAAATGTCTAGCTTGATTGTTATGTTACTGTGTTTTTTAAGCAGCCCAGCTATCTGGTTAATGATTGTTTTAGCAATCCTATTTGTCGGGTTAAAAGGAGTTGAAGTGTCAGGTATTGACCTTTTTTCAAATGCTCCGTGGCGAAAAAAACAGATTAAAATGATTAAAACTACAGTGAGTGATTCAAAATCAGGAAGACGCTTTAAGCGCCCTTGGATAGGAAATCAACGTTTTGGGAACGATACTTATGAATGGAATGACATAAATATCTCCATAGTTTATGGAGATACAATTATCGATTTGGGCAACACATTACTTCCTAAAGAAGATAATGTTGTTATTGTTAGAAAAGGATTTGGTAAAACCAGAATCCTTGTTCCAACAGGTGTTGGAGTAATGTTAGAACACTCTGCTATGATTGGGGAAGCACAATTTGAAAATGAACATTATCGCCTAAAAAATGAATCGATTAAGGTTTTTAGTGATGAGTACGATCAAGCAGTTAGAAAATTAAAAATTGTTACTAGCACTCTCTTAGGTGATATCGAGGTGATTAGGATATGATGTCGAAAATGGGACGACCTTTAATATTCTTTTACACCTTTTTACTGACTTTCATGGTATTAATTTTGACGTTATATAGTTATTTTTATGCAAAAAATCAAAAAAAATGGATGCTTGAATTAATCCATACAAGAATGTTTAAGTTACCAATTATCATTTACATTATTATTATTGCGTTGGCTGTTAGTGGGATTGTGATTGCTGCTCTTTACGTATTTAATCGTAAAACATATGGGAAGATTGAGGAGCGCATACAACTACTAGCAAGCGGTAATTATAAACATACAACATTGTCAGATTCTTTACTTGTTGATGAAGATGATGTTTTTATTACGGAATTAGATAAAGATATATTAACAATTCGTAATAAAATGATGTCGATGTCAAAAGAGTTGCAAGAATTAAATAGTCATCCTAAACTAGTTGAAGGTGAATCTAAAGAGGAATTAATAAAAGAGGAAAGGCACAGAATTGCTAGAGAACTTCATGATTCGGTCAGCCAGCAGTTATTTGCAGCTACGATGATGCTGTCAGCTTTAAATGAGGGAGTGTCTGATCTTGATATTCCAGAAGTTGTTGAAAAACAAATTCAGATGATTGTTAACATAATAAACACATCCCAATCTGAAATGAGAGCGTTACTACTTCATTTAAGGCCGATTAATTTAGAGTCAAAATCATTAAAACAAGGCATTGAAATGCTTTTGAATGAATTACAGACAAAAATTAATATTGAATTAATTTGGCATGTAGAAGATATTCAATTACCAAGTTCCGTAGAAGATAATTTATTTAGAATTGTCCAAGAGTTATTATCAAATACACTTAGACACGCAAAAGCAAAGTCGTTAGAAGTTTATTTGAAAAAAATAGATAAAACTGTTTTACTAAGAGTAGTGGATGATGGACAAGGATTTGACATGTCAAATTCAAAGGTCGGAAGTTATGGTTTAAATAATATAAAAGAACGCGTTGATGGAATGGGTGGTACGAGTCGAATAGTTAGTTTTATTGGACAAGGTACTAGTATCGAAATTAAAATTCCTGTGCTAGAGGAGAGTGAAGCAATTGATTAAAGTACTATTAGTAGATGATCATGAAATGGTGAGGTTAGGCGTGTCATCTTATTTGATGATCCAGCCTGATATTGAAGTAGTAGGAGAAGCAGAAAATGGTTTAGTAGGTTATGAGAAGGCTCTAGATTTAAGACCAGACGTTATCTTGATGGATTTGGTTATGGATGTCATGGACGGGATAGAATCAACAAAAAAAATTCTTTCCGATTGGCCAGAAGCAAGAATAATAATAGTAACAAGTTTTATCGATGATGAGAAGGTATATCCTGCTATAGAAGCTGGAGCGGCGGGTTACCTTTTGAAAACATCGTCAGCCAAAGATATCGCTAATGCTATTCGCTCAGCTCATCAGGGTGAGAAAGTTTTAGAGCCTGAAGTAACAAGCAAGATGATGGAACGTTTATCTAAACCAAAAGAACATATTTTACATGAAGATTTAACAAACAGAGAAAAGGAAATTCTACTACTTATATCTGAAGGTAAAAGTAATCAAGAAATTGCAGATGAGTTATTCATTACCCTTAAAACGGTAAAGACTCATGTATCTAATATTTTATCAAAATTAGATGTTGAAGATAGAACTCAGGCTGCTATTTATGCTTTTAAACATGGTATAGTAAAATAATTAATAGTAATAGTAATAGTTAGGAGAAATAGTATGCGAAAGTCATTTGCAATTATCGGATTAGGAAGATTCGGTGGAAGTGTTTGTCGTGAGTTAATAAAGTCAGATCAAGAGGTTTTAGCGATTGATAGTTGTGAGGATCGTGTGAACGAGTACATGAATATTGCGACTCACGCTGTTGTAGCTAATGCTCAAGATGAGGCAACATTGCGCTCGTTGGGGTTAAGAAATTTTGACCATGTAATTGTCGCAATTGGTGAGGACATTCAAGCAAGTATTTTAGTTACTTTAATGGCAAAAGAAATGGGTGTTCCCAAAATTACAGCAAAAGCTCAAAATGAATACCATGCAAGAGTGTTGGACAAAGTTGGAGCAGATACGGTGGTTCATCCTGAAAGAGATATGGGAATAAGACTGGGACATAAATTAACATCTAATAATATGCTTGATTTTATTGAACTTTCTGAAGATTATTCTTTAGCGGAAGTTATGGTGACTAACAAAAAGTTCTATGATCAAACGATCGAGCAAATTAATTTTAGACAACATTTCAATTTAACTATTGTAGCTATACGTCGTGGAAAAAAAGAATTGATTGTTTCGCCCCCAGCAGATCAGATGATTAATGAGAATGATATTTTATTAGTTGTTGGGCATAATAAGAATGTGGATTATTTAGATGATAAATTGAATCGTTAGCAATGAGCAAAATACTCATTGCTTTTTTTTGTATGTGTTACAATATTTGAGAGAAGAGTGGAGGGAATCAAGTGGAATTAATTATTACACCTGAAGCAGTAGAGTGGTTTAAAAGTGAGTTATCCTTAACTCATGGAGATAGTCTTCGTATTTTCGGGAAATATGGTGGAGCAACAAATGTTCACGTAGGATTCTCAACAGGTATAGAAGTAACAGAAGCTAACCGCCCAATGATGGAAAAAACAATTGACGGAATTAGTTTTTTTACAGAGGAAGGCGATGACTGGTTTTTTGCTGAATATACATTAGAGATTGATTTAGACGAAATTACTGAAGAACCAAAATATACGTATAACTAGTAAAATATAAGAATAGTTTACAAAAAAATAGAGGGGCCATTAGGCCACCTCTATTTTTTTTTGCGTGTTGGTTTTGGAAAAATGTTAAAATAAATAAGTAATGTCAACGCGAGTGTGATAGATCCGACAGGAAAACTAGGCCATAGGAATTGCAGTGCAACTGTTAAGAGCGTTGGTATAGTGGCACAATATACTAAAATTTTAAATACTTCACCAAAACGAAGCTTAATTAAACGAGTTCTGATAAAAATATTGGCAAAAAATGTCATCATAATTAAGTCTAAAAGAAAACTAATGAAAATCATGAACGAAGAAGTTAGTAGAACAAAGATAAAAAGCATTATTCCTTGTGAACTTCCAGTTAGCATCTTATTTAAAAAATCCTTGTTGATAATACTCATTTGCGGTGTTTTATAAGATAGGGATAAAGTATTACTATCTAGCACATCTGCAGTTGATCCAGCAGTTGGTAAGACAAGAACCGCTTCATTTTTTAGAAGAGCAATCGTCATAGCTCCACCCATTGAATCAGCCTCAATATCTTTTTTACTTCGTTTTCCTTCAGGATCAAATGTAAAAATGATGGAGTTAGTTTGATAAATGAATCCAGCATCTTTTTCTTTCGTTTTCATTTCCCCATCTTGAATTGAAAAATCTGGAAGCTTTTGAATTATTTTATCGCCATCTTCTTTAATGGAACTTAAAATGCCCATACTTTGAAAGACAATAGGAAGGCTTAAAATAAACGATAGAAGTATCATGTATAAAAAAACATGGAAGCCTTTTTTCTTTCGTCCTTCTATTAACATAGTTGGTTGCTTAAATGCTGCTTTTATTAAATTAATTGTACTCATAAAGGTCTCCTTTGCAATTGTCAATACCATTCATTGTAACGTTTTTAAGAGAGTGAAACAAGTTTAAAAAGTAATTGTTTTTTTCAGTTCAATTTTTTGTTTTTATCTATGCTTAATGGTATATTGAAAATGTTAAAGAAACCATAACATTATGGTTATAATTATTAGGAGGCTATTAAAATGGCATACACATTACCAGATTTACCATATGCATATGATGCATTAGAACCACATATTGACGAGTTAACAATGAAATTACATCATGACAAACATCATAACACATACGTAACAAACGTAAATGCAGCAATTGAAAAACACCCTGAATTAGGAAGCAAATCAATTGAAGAGCTAGTTTCAGATTTAGATAATGTTCCTGCGGATATCCGTATGGCAGTAAGAAATAGTGGTGGAGGACATGCTAATCATACTTTCTTCTGGGAAATCATGGCACCTAATGCAGGTGGCGAACCTACTGGAGCAATCAAAGGAGCAATAGAAAGCGCTTTTGAAAGTTATGATGCATTTAAAGAAGCATTCACAGCAGCAGCAGTTGGACGTTTTGGTTCAGGTTGGGCTTGGTTAGTGGATAATGATGGTAAATTAGAAATTATGTCTACTCCAAACCAAGATTCTCCTTTATCAGAAGGAAAAACACCTTTATTAGGACTTGATGTTTGGGAACATGCTTACTATAAAAAATACAGCAATGTTCGTCCTGAATACATTAAAGCGTTCTTTAATGTTATTAACTGGGATGAAGTTAATAAACGATACGCTGCAATTAAATAAGAAATTATAAAAGCAAAAGATTTTATATCTTTTGCTTTTTTTATTGATAGTTTTCTTTACAATTATAGCGCAAATAGACTATTATAGATGAAAGTAACTAAATTATATTTTTTAGTAAAATTACAGCAAATCGCACATAGTCAGTGTGTTATAATAAGCCAATAAATAAGGAGGGCTATCATGTTTTTCGAAATAACAAAAGAAAAAGCCTTAAATGAACTGGATCAAGAAGCCTCAAAAATAAGACAGTTGATTACGAATCAACGTAACTACCAGTGTATAACACAATGTAAAGCATTTGAGGAAGTTATAGATACTCAAATGTTTGGTTTCTCAAAACAAGTAGATTATGCTCAAAATCTTGGCATTTTAACAAATGAAGAAGGTAGAAAACTAATTGTAGAATTAGAAAAAGAGTTGAACCAGGTCTATGTCAATGTATATGATGAGCAAAAAAAGAAAGATGTAAGTAGCGAGAGGAAGTGATTTTTTGCCAAAAAATATTGATAAACGCCTATATCTAGACTATGGTATCTTAATTCCGTACCTTGTCTTATCAGTCATGGGGATAATTATGGTTTATAGCGCTAGCTCTGCTAAATTGGCTCAATTAGGAAAAAATCCTGGGACAGATGCCATCAAGCAAGCAGCTTTTTTTGTGATAGGTATTATTGCTATTATTTTCATTTTTAAGATGAAAACAAAGGTATTTCAAAATAAAAAGTTTATTATGATTGCCATTGGTGCCATAAGTCTGATGTTAATTTTGACAAAATTTACCAATTTAGGGAAATCAGGTGGTGGAGCAGATGGTTGGTTAAGCATTGGTGGTATTACAATTCAACCTGCAGAGTTTTTAAAAATAATGATTATTTGGTATTTAGCCTACATTCTCTCTAAAAGACAAAATGTAATTAGTCAAAATTTTAAAGAAGCAGCTCTTAAACCTTTAATTTTAATTGGAGTTTTAATTTTTTTAGTTGTTATTCAACCCGATAATGGAGGAGCTGTTATTTTAGCTATGATCGCTTCTATAATGGTATTAGCCAGCGGTGTGAATTATTTTTATACTGTTTTAGCAATGGGAACAGGAATAGCTGGTTCTTTTTTAGCAATCCAAGGGATCTTAATTACGGGAGGCTTATTATTTCCTGATAGATTTAAATATGTTTATAATCGCTTTAGAACTTTCTCTAACCCTTTTATCGACCCATTAGGAGACGGACATCAAATGGTCAATTCTTACTATGCAATGAGCAATGGAGGATGGTTTGGGTTAGGTATAGGGAATAGTATCCAGAAAAAAGGATTCTTACCGGAAGCCCAAACGGATTTTATGTTTTCTATTGTAATTGAAGAGTTAGGTTTGATTATTGCTATTCTTATACTGGGAATATTATTATTTTTAATTCTCAGAATATTAATAATCGGTGTTAAATCTGAAAATACGTTTAATTCTATGATGTGTATTGGTATTGGGGGAATGATATTAATCCAAACTTTTATCAATATTGGCGGAATAACAGGAATAATTCCATTAACCGGAGTGACTTTTCCTTTCTTAAGTCAAGGTGGTTCTAGTTTAATCACCTTATCTATTGGGATTGGTTTTGCATTAAATATCAGTGCTGACGAAAAGAAAAATAAATTTGATCAACGAAATCAACAATTAGCAATAGAATATGAATTAGAACAAGCAAAAATGTTAGATCTTCAAAAATAAAAAGTCGGAGGATAGGAATATGAAAAAGGTATTAGTAGCTAATAGAGGAGAAATTGCTATTCGTGTATTTCGAGCTTGTACTGAATTAGAGCTTGGTACTGTAGCAATCTACGCAACAGAAGATGAGCGTTCTATTCATCGCTTTAAAGCAGATGAAGCTTACTTAGTAGGTAAAGGAAGAAAAGCAACTGATGCCTATTTAGATATTGAAGATATTATCCGAATCGCTAAAGAATGCGGAGCAGATACTATTCATCCAGGCTATGGATTTTTGTCTGAAAATTTAGAGTTTGCTAGAAGATGTGATGAAGAAGGGATTATTTTTGTTGGACCAACACTTCATCATTTAGATATATTTGGGGATAAAATAAAAGCCAAGGAGGCTGCTATTTCTGCAGGTGTAGCATCTATACCTGGTACTGATGGCCCCGTTTCAAATGTGGAAGAGGCGCTTAATTTTGGACGTGAATTTGGCTTTCCAATTATGATAAAAGCTTCTCTTGGTGGCGGTGGTCGTGGCATGAGAGTGGCACGAGATGAAAAAGAAACTATTGATGGTTATCATCGAGCTAAAAGTGAAGCTAAATCTGCTTTTGGAAATGATGAAGTTTATGTTGAAAAATACATTTCAAATCCAAAACATATTGAAGTTCAAATTTTAGGTGATAAATTTGGTAATGTGATTCATTTATTCGAAAGAGATTGCTCTGTTCAACGTCGTCATCAAAAAGTTGTAGAAGTGGCTCCCTGTGTCTCCATGTCAGATAAGCAGCGTCAAGAAATTTGCGAAGCAGCTGTGACATTAATGAAGCATGTTGGTTATGTAAATGCAGGAACTGTAGAGTTTTTAGTTGAAGGTGATAATTTCTATTTTATTGAAGTGAATCCTCGTGTTCAAGTGGAACATACTATCACGGAATTAATAACAGATGTAGATATTGTTATGACTCAATTACAAATTGCAATGGGAAGAAGTTTACATCAAGAGATTGGTATTCCAACACAGGATAAGGTAAAAATTCACGGCTATGCTATTCAATGCCGGATTACGACAGAAGACCCATTGAATCAGTTTATGCCTGACATTGGTAAAATAGATACGTATCGTTCACCTGGTGGTTATGGAATACGTTTGGATATAGGTAATGCTTATGCAGGAGCTGTAGTGACACCTTTTTTTGATTCACTACTTGTAAAAGTTTGTACGCATGCTATTACCTTTGACCAAACAATCGATAAAATGAAACGAGCTCTAAAAGAATTTAGAATTCGTGGTGTTAAGACTAATATCCCATTCTTAGCCAATGTTATTGATCATCCTACATTTAAAACAGGACAGGCAATAACAACCTTCATAGATGAAACGCCAGAGCTATTTGAATTTCCTAGAGTCAGAGATCGTGGTAACAAAACGATGAAATATATTGGTGAAGTGACAGTGAATGGTTTTCCAGGTGTTGAAACATCAAAGAAAAAATACCATAAAGAGGCACGTATTCCTCATACCTTTGTTGAGCGACCTAATAGTTTAAATGCAAAAAATATTTTAGACACATCAGGTTCGGATGCCGTAGTTGAGTGGATCAAAACAAAAGAAGAAGTTCTCTTAACAGATACAACATTTAGAGATGCGCATCAAAGCCTATTAGCAACACGTGTAAGAACCAATGATTTAAAGCGTATTGCTAAAGAATCAGAAAAAGGAATTCCTGAACTTTTTTCAAGCGAGATGTGGGGAGGCGCGACATTTGATGTAGCGTACAGATTTTTAAACGAAGATCCTTGGGTTAGGTTAAGAAAATTAAGAAAATTAATGCCTAACACCTTATTCCAAATGTTATTTAGAGGTTCTAATGCAGTGGGGTATCAGAATTATCCTGATAATGTATTAAAGGAATTCATTGAGATAGCAGCGATTGAAGGAATTGATGTCTTTAGAATTTTCGATAGCTTAAATTGGTTACCTCAAATGGAAAAGAGTATTCAATACGTTCGTGATACGGGGAAAATAGCAGAGGCAGCTATATGCTATACTGGGGATGTACTTGATCCAAATCGCACTAAATATAATTTGGCTTACTATAAAGGAATGGCTAAGGATTTAGAAAAAATGGGAGCTCATATTATTGGCATTAAAGATATGGCGGGTTTATTGAAACCGGAAGCTGCTTATCAGTTGATTTCAGAGTTAAAAGAAACAGTAGATATTCCAATTCATTTACACACCCATGATACAGCTGGAAATGGTATTATGACTTATGCAGCTGCAACAAGGGCTGGTGTCGATATTGTTGATGTTGCTATGAGTGCAATGAGCAGTGCTACAAGTCAACCAAGTATGAGCAGCTTGTATTACGCCTTAAATGAAAGTGGACGTGCGCCTAAAATAAATATCGAAAATGTTCAGCAAATAAATCACTACTGGGAAGATGTTCGATCTTATTATAGTGCATTTGAAAATGGAATAAGCGCTCCGCAAACAGAAGTATACAGTCATGAAATGCCAGGTGGGCAATATTCTAATCTTCAACAGCAAGCTAAAGCTGTTGGTTTAGAGGAACGTTTTGAAGAAATTAAGCAAATGTATACTAATGTTAATCTCTTGTTTGGTGATATTATCAAAGTTACACCTTCATCAAAAGTAGTAGGTGACATGGCTTTGTTTATGGTTCAAAATAATTTGAATACAGACGATATTTATCAAAAAGGTAGAGAATTGAACTATCCAGAATCAGTAATTAGTTTCTTTAAAGGTGATTTAGGACAGCCGACTGGTGGGTTTCCTAAAGAACTAAAAGACATTATTTTAAATGGACGCTCGTCTATTATTGTCAGACCTGGTAGCCTAGCTAAACCTGTGGACTTTAGAGAAGTTAAGGAAGAGTTAAGAGAATTGGTTGGTTTTGAACCAAGTCAAAAAGATGTGATAAGCTATATTATGTACCCGCAAGTCTTTTTAGATTACTGTAAAACGCATGAAAACTTTGGAGATGTGGAGCTTCTAGATACAATGACCTTTTTCCAAGGTATGCGAGTGGGTGAAACAGTTGAGGTAAGAATTGAAAAAGGGAAAACACTTATTATAACGTTAGATGAAATTGGAAAACCTGATTTAGAAGGAAATCGTGTGCTGTTCTTTAATTTAAACGGTCAGAGAAGAGAGATAGTTGTAAAAGATCAGAATATAAAGTCTCAAGTGATGATTAAAGAAAAATGCGAGCCTACTAATCAGGGACATATTGGGGCTACTATGTCAGGTTCAGTATTGGAAGTTCTAGTTAAACCAGGCGATCAAGTACAAAAGGGAGAGGCCCTTTTGATTACAGAAGCAATGAAGATGGAAACGACAATCTATTCAAAACGTAATGGAGTAGTTAAACGTGTTCTTGCATCAAGTGGTGAAGCCATTCAATCAGGTGACTTATTGATTGAATTGACTATTTAACCTAAAGAAATTAGGGAGGGAAAAAAAGTTTTGAAAAGAAGCATTGAATTTATAATTTGTCTACTTTTAGTGGTAGGAGTTGTCTATATGAAGCCAGTTGTTTCTTCTCAAAACCAACCCAAACCTAAAAATGACTTATCTGTTGAAAAAGTTAAAATTTCTCATAAATCAGTACCTTATTACGAATTAAATACAACTGGAATGGCTAACCATATCGGGAAGACAAAGAAAGAATTTTTAAAAGAATTTCCTAATCCTAAAAATACATTGTTATCATATTACAATACAGAATGGTTAATTTATGGAGATTCATTAAATGATTTTTATCAGGTAGAAATAAGAAATTCAGTGGTCTCGAGTATCTTTATTCTTGGATCTGAGATGGAAACGACACCCTTCTCTATGGATATGGGATTGGTAGACTTAGCTGAAATTACTACTATTTTTTCCAATTTTAATTTTGACTATGGTGATGAAAAATATGAAGTCGAGCTAACAGAAGATGATATGAACTATCGTCCCTTAGTTGCTTTTAATAATGGAACATTTGCCATGCTTCATATAAATCAAGGAACTGGAAAATTAATGGCCATCAGATACTTGAATAAACAAGCTTTACTTAGTCTTATGCCTTATCAAATGGATCAAAAAAATAAAGTTCAAGAAGAGTTGCCGACAGATAGTAGAGACTGGGAAAAAGTTAATCGCGATAACCAACAACAATTAATTACTATTCTAAATTTGTTGCGAGAAAAAGAGGGGAAAAATAGGTATAAAATCGATTTGAAACTTCAAGATGGAGCTAGAAAAGGAATTGATATTTTATCTGCTAAACCTGAGTTAGTCGTTGATGAAGGTAGTTATTTAACAAATTGGAAAAAAGTTTCCGAATCTCAAATGAGTGTCTCTCCATTCGTCTTAAATAAAAAAGAAATCTCACATTTGATGAAGGAAGTAGGCTTAAATCCAAAAGAGACGCATGGAATTTTTTATGCCCCAGTTAGTGATGTTCCTTTTATGTTAACTAATTGGTACGGAAGTCGTTTTTACCATGACGAATTAGCGCATAAAAATGACTTCAAAATTGGAGTTGCTTTCGATAAACAAGGTGTTGTTACTTTCTTTGGTAAAGAAGAAGAAAAAAAGAAGACGGTTGAAAGTAGTGGTAGTAGTGATTTATAATGAAGAAGTAATTGAATTAGAGGATTTAGTAAATAATCTTTCAATCCAACTAGTTGAAAGTAAGCTAGCATCTAAATACCTCGCTTCATATAGCGAGATGGAGTATGATAAAGAAGTTAACGAGATAGTTAGTCAGTTTATAAAAAAGAAAGAATCTTTCGAAGAAATTGAGAGTTACGGTAAGTACGCAACAGATTTTAAGGAAAAACGAAGAGATGTTAGGAAAGCTAAAAGGTTATTGGATACAAATGAGATTATAGCTACTTTTAAGTTTAATGAAACATCCTTTCAAAATATGCTAGATTACGTAACTTTTGATCTTGCAAGTATTATTTCAGCTGATATAAAAGTTGATGCGGGAAATCCGTTTTTTGAATTTGCTAAAAGAGGCTGTGGAGGTAGTTGCCATGTTAGTTAATGAAGTAGAAGATTCATTAGAATTGATCCCTAGAAGGGGATTAATTGTATGGGTTTATAGTTTGAAACAATTAAAAAATTTACGTCGTTTTGGCTATGTCCATTATGTGTCAAAAAAAATGAAATATGTAGTATTATACGTAGACGATGTAAACGTTGAAACTACAATAGAGAAATTAGAAAAACAATTTTTTGTAAGAAGCGTTGAAAAGTCAATGCGTCCGGATATTAATATGAATTTTAATAACCGCTTGGGTAATGAGGATATGGAAGAGAATGAACCGTTAGAATTTGAAGAACAAAAAACGGAAATTCGCCTAGCAGATTTTGAAGAAACAAAGAGCTAAAGTAAAATTTTAGCTCTTTTTTATTTTGCTTAAAGTAGATTATCCTTATCTATACCAATTATTTTTTAAATGGAATATTTTCTATTAAAAGATTGACTATACATTAAAAAAAAAGTAAGATTATCTTGTTTCTGTTTAAAATAATACCAAGGAGGAACATGTACCAATTTAAAAGGATAGCGCCAGACCTGTATTAGACAGGTGACGAGGAGAGAACTTATCGAATTTTTCGGCGGATGGTTCTAGGAACTGCATTCTAAAAATTTATTTAAAAAGAGAACAGTGATGTTTTTGACAAAGGATAAATTAAGCAGAACAGAAAACAACTAAAAACTAATGTGAAAGTTGGAAATAAATATGTGCGGAATTGTCGGAGTAGTAGGAAGCAGTAATACCAAAAATATTTTATTGAATGGTTTACATAAACTAGAATACAGAGGTTATGACTCAGCAGGTATCATGATTAGTGAGGCTGGTAAAATGTTTGTCTCTAAAACTTCTGGGCGTGTAGCTGAATTAGAGAAACTTGTTTCTGTTAAAGAAGCAGCAGGCACTGGTATTGGACATACTAGATGGGCAACTCACGGGGAACCAACTGAAAATAATGCTCATCCCCATTTGTCTAAAAGTGGTAGATTTGGTTTGGTTCATAATGGCGTGATTGAAAACTTTGAATGGTTACGCGATACTTATTTAACCGATATTACCTTATCAGGAGACACTGATAGTGAAATTATTGTTGAGATGGTTGATTATTTTTCAAGACAAGGTCTATCAACACTTGATGCTTTTAGTAAGATGTTGGAAGAAGTTAAAGGCTCTTATGCATTAGCTTTGATTGATGTAAAGGATGACAGTCAAATTTTCTTAGCAAAAAATAAAAGTCCACTTTTAGTTGGTTTAGCAGAAGGATACAACTTAGTCGGTAGTGATGCAATGGCAATGATCAATGAAACGGACCGATTTGTTGAAATTATGGACGGAGAAATGATTATCTTATCAGCTTCTACTATGACTATCTTAAATAAAGGAAAAGAAGAAATCTCACGTGATTTCTATGTTGCTGAAATTGATGCGAATGATACTGAAAAAGGATTATACCCTCATTACATGTTAAAAGAAATTGATGAACAACCTGCCGTTATGAGAAACTTGATTAATGAGTACATGACAGCAACAGGAGAGAGTACGATTTCAGCTAATATTATTTCTGAAATGAGAGAAAGCGATCGAATCTATATTGTTGGTTGTGGAACAAGTTGGCATGCAGGGTTAGTGGGTCAAAAAATGTTAGAAAAACTAACTCATATACCAGTTGAAGTTCATTTAGCAAGTGAGATGGGTTATGATATGCCGATTTTATCTAAAAAGCCTTTCTTTATCTTCTTAACTCAGAGTGGAGAAACAGCAGATAGCCGTCAAGTGTTAGTGAAAGTAAACGAAATGAAGTTACCATCCTTAACGATTACGAATGTAAAAGGCTCTACTTTATCACGTGAGGCCACTTATACATTATTACTACATGCAGGTCCAGAAATCGCTGTAGCTTCAACAAAAGCTTATACGTCTCAAATTACGGTTATGCTATTTTTAGCAAAAGCGTTAGGAGAAGATCTAGGAACAGAAGAAGCTAAGTCAATAGATGTGATTCATGAGTTAGGGATAGTAGCAACTGCTATGGAATCTCTTGTAGATGATAAAGAGCACTATGCACAATTAAGCCAAAACTTCCTAAGGGACACAAGAAATGCGTTTTATATTGGTCGCGGGTTAGACTATGTGGTTTCTTTAGAAGGAGCGTTAAAACTAAAAGAAATTTCTTATATTCAAGCTGAAGGATTTGCAGCAGGTGAATTAAAACATGGAACTATTGCTTTGATCGAAGAAAATACACCTGTGATTGCGTTGATTTCAAGTAAAGAAATGGGAAGTCATACACGTGGAAATATTAAGGAAGTGGAATCTCGAGGAGCTAAATCATTAGTGATTGCACTAGAAGGCTTAGAAAAAGAGACGGATGCTATTGTTTTACCACATGTACATGAATTAGTAACACCGTTAGTAACGGTGATACCATTACAATTACTTGCCTATTATGCAAGTTTACAACGTGATTTAGATGTTGATAAACCAAGAAACTTGGCTAAAAGTGTAACGGTTGAATAAAAAATAAGTTATAGCATTTATTTTTGCAAATCTATGCTATAATATAAAAAAAAGTAAAGGGGTGAACACTCAATGGTCAGCACAGACAATTTAAATAACAAAACAGAATTAAAATTCTTATACCTTTGTCGTGCAATTATTTCCGTATTTTTTAAAAATTGGATAAGTGTGTCTAAATTTAATGAAAAAATATGAAAACGACCATTCAGTGATAAACTCGAGCGAAATTTATATAACAAGGTCGTAGATTTTCTGCGACCTTTTTTGTTTATCCTCGAATGGAGAAAAGAGGATATTATGTTACAATTAAATCAAATTAATAAAACAATGTTTGGCAATCTACTATTTAATGAGGTTAATGCGCAATTAAACGATGGGGAAAAAGTTGCTTTAGTTGGTAATAATGGATCTGGGAAGTCAACGCTACTTAAAATAATTGCAGGGATTGAAGGAGTTGATGCTGGACATGTTTCTATTTCAAAAAATCAACAAATCAGCTATTTAGAGCAAAATAGTCTGGTTGATAGTCAAGAAAAGGTTTATGATTACATTTTTAACGGTCAAAAGGAAATAAAGTCTTTTCAAAGTCAATTAGTTCAAATGGAATCTCAAATGATAGAAGCAGATGAACAAGCGCTTGAGCGTTTAATGGTAAGATATGGTAATTTGCAGGAAATGTTTATAGAAAAAGATGGCTATACTATAGAAGAGTCTATTAAAAGTATCGCAACAGGTTTACGGATTGATCACTTACTAGAAGAATCAATTAGCTCTTTAAGTGGCGGAGAACAAACACTAGCCAAATTAGCAAGATGTTTACTCGAAAATAATGATATTTTGCTTTTAGATGAACCAACTAACCATTTGGATGTATCAGGACTTACTTGGCTAGAGAATCATTTAAAGCATAGTAAGCAGTTAGTCATCATTGTTTCTCACGATAGATACTTTTTAGATCAAGTCGCAACCTCTGTTTTACTTATTGATGAAGGTCGTTTAAAGAATTATAAAGGAAATTATACGGTTTTTAAAGAGCAACGAAAAAAAGAGTTGGATGAGCTGAAAAAGAATTATTTACTTCAGCAAAAAGAGATTAAGCAAGTTGAAGATGCGATTAGACGTTTCAGACATTGGGGAGCTATTAGTGACAATGAAAAACACTTTAAAAAAGCAAAGCGTTTAGAAAAACAATTGGACACAATGGATAAAATGTCATACCCTACTAAGGAAAAGCAAGTTTCTAAGGAACAGGGCTTTATTACACAAGGAAAGTCTGGCAAAGAGGTTATCCAATTAAATAGTATTTCTAAGTCTTATGGTGAACTGGTTATTTTTTCTGATGTTTCTTTTAACGTTTTTAGAGGAGATCATTTGGCAGTTATTGGAGATAATGGCGCAGGTAAGTCAACTTTAATAAAGTGTTTATTAGGAAGAGAATCAATCAATTCGGGTGAAATTAAGGTAGGGGCAAGTGTTCAGATTGGTTATTTATCTCAAGTGATTACTTATGAGAATCCTAATCAAACTGTACTCGATTACTTTAAAGGTCAAATCTCCCTAATTGAGGAAGACGCTAGAAGAACGCTATCTTATTTTTACTTTACTCAGGAAGATGTATTTAAACAAGTAGGTAATTTAAGTGGTGGAGAAAAAGTGAGATTAGAGCTGGCTTGTTTAATGAATAAATCTGTTAATTGTCTAGTTTTAGATGAGCCAACTAACCATTTAGATATTTTAACAAGAGAATGGTTAGAAAGTCAGTTAGAAACGTTTGAAGGAACAATTATAATGGTTAGTCATGATCGCTATTTTGTTGAAAAATTAAGCACAAGGCAGTTTAAAATGAAAAATAATCGAATAAATTAATTCGTAAGTCTTGTCTTTGAATAAAGTAGGCGTTATAATTGGACTATACCAAATTTGGAGGCGTAACAATGAAAATTGTAAGAGTGAAAGATAGTGTTGAAGGTGGCAAAAAAGCATTTGAAATCATAAAAGAAGAAATGAACACTGGTAAAGTGAACACATTAGGCTTAGCTACTGGAAGTACTCCCGAAACGTTATACCAAGAATTAGTTGCAAGTGAATTAGACTTTACTGAAATGAGTTCTGTTAACTTAGATGAGTATGTGGGACTATCTTCAGATAATGATCAAAGTTATCATTATTTTATGAAGAAACATTTATTTAATGAAAAACCATTTAAAATAAATTATTTACCAGATGGAACTAATAGGAATTCTCAACTAGAGTGTGATCGTTACGATCAAATTATTGCTGAAAATCCGATAGATATCCAGATTTTAGGTATTGGAGAGAACGGTCATATTGGATTTAACGAACCGGGAGCCTCATTTGAAGGAACAACAAGTGAAGTGAAGTTAACTGACTCAACCATTGAAGCTAATAGTCGAAATTTTGATAAAAAAGAAGATGTCCCAACGTTAGCTTACTCAATGGGAATTAAATCCATTCTCCAAGCTAAAAAAATTATTCTCTTAGCTTATGGACCTAAGAAAGCAGAAGCTATTTTAAAAACAGTTGAAGGTGTACTGACAGAATCTGTTCCTGCAAGTGCGCTACAAATGCATAAAGATGTTGTTGTTATTATCGATCAAGATGCAGCCAAAAAGTTAACTAAATAGTAAAATCAAAGAAGAGATAACAGAAATGAGCTTTATTCATGTTATTCTCTTCTTTTTATGTTTGCGAATAGTTATATTGTCATTTTTAGTGTAAAATGTAAAAGAGTAGCACAAAGTGTGCTAAAGATCAGAGGAGGATTTACATTATGTCAATAGCAGTATTAGGGGGAGCTGGATATATCGGTTCTCACACAGTTCAAGCCCTTATTCAACAGGGCGAGGATGTTATCGTAATTGATAATCTTTTAACGGGACATAAAAAGGCAGTTCATAAAAAAGCAAAATTTTATGAAGGAGATATCCGTGATAAAGAATTTATGTTATCTGTATTTAAAAAAGAACCTATTTCAGGCGTCGTTCATTTTGCGGCTAGTTCTTTAGTAGGTGAGTCTGTAGAGAAACCTTTGGACTATTTTAATAATAATGTATATGGTACACAAATTACTCTTGAAGTAATGAAGGAGATGGGTGTCAAACAAATTGTATTCTCCTCAACCGCTGCTACATACGGAGAGCCCAAAGAAGTTCCTATTGTAGAAACCACTCCAACCAATCCAAAAAACCCATACGGTGAAAGTAAATTGATGATGGAAAAAATGATGAACTGGTGTGATGAAGCCTATGGAATAAAATTTGTCGCTTTACGTTATTTTAATGTGGCAGGAGCGAGCCTAGATGCCTCAATTGGTGAAGATCATACGCCTGAGACTCATTTAGTTCCCATCATTCTACAAACTGCTCTAGGTCAAAGAGACCAGATATCTATTTTTGGTGATGATTATGATACTCCCGATGGAACGTGTATTAGAGATTATGTCCATGTTGTTGATTTAGGTGAGGCTCATGTCCTAGCATTAGATTATTTAGCAAGAGGCAACGAAAGTAATATTTTTAACCTAGGAAGTAGCGAAGGATTTTCAGTCAAAAAGATGATTGATGAAGCATGTTTAGTAACAAACAAAGCTATTCCTGCAGTAATTTCAGAAAGAAGAGCGGGAGATCCTGCTATCTTAGTCGCTTCATCTGAAAAAGCAAAAACTATTTTAGGTTGGAATCCAAAGTTTACTAATATTAAAACCATATTTGAGACAGCTTGGAATTGGCACACTAGCCATCCAAAAGGATATTAAGATCGGGGAGTATGATTAAATGTTAAAGAATAAAGTAGTACATGATTTTATAAGTGTAGCTCTTCAATCAGGAGGATGGATGGAATTAGACCGTTTATATCTTGAGAACCAAGTGCTGGCCTTAATCGGACCTGTTGAAGCAGATCAGGAAGAGGAAACGAATGAGGAATTAAAAACTTCAAAAGAGTTAATGAATGATCTGTTGATAGTAGCTGCAGAAAACAAAAAATTTGAGATGAAAGACTTTTCTCAAAAACATGAATTTGAAGCTAAATTAATGAGCTTTTTAACTCCACCACCATCTGTTGTAAATGCTCTTTTTTCACAACATTATGATAACACTGAAAAAGAAGCAACTGATTATTTCTATTTAATGAATTTAACAAATGGCTTTATTAATGAAGAAATGAATCAAAAAATTAGTAGCGATATTGAAGGTAATTCATTTGTATTGCAATCAAAAAAAGAGTCTGTATCAACAGAGCCTGTCCAGTGTCCATATTGTTTTGATAGTGAAGGATATGGGATGGGAAAAGAGGTCAACAAGCGAATAATTCGCATGAATTTAAGGGGAGACAGTTGGGGCTTTTTCTTTAGCCCTGAACCGTTACTAAAGGAACACGGCTTCTTTATACCAGAGACTCATCAACCCTTAGTGATGAATAGGCAATTACAAGAAACAATGCTACAGTTAGTAGACGTTTATCCTCATTACTTTATCAGTTTTAATCCAAAAGTAGTTAAACTAGCTCCTCATGGCTTTTTATATGGGGGGGATGCGCATATTCCGTTAGCTGAAGCTGATAATAATTTTATGTTTGATATTCCGGGATTTGTGACAGTTGAAGCTTCTCTTGTTGAATGGCCTACATCGGTTATTCGATTAAAAACAACTTCTAAAAAGAATTTAATGAATGCTTTGGAGTATGTTACTCTAAAATGGCAACAATATTCCTACCCATCCTTAGATATCATCGCAAAAGATGAAGATGGAAAAGACCTACACTCTGTTGTACCGGTTTTTAGGAAAGAAAAAGAAGCGTACATTGTGGAAATGATTTTACAAGATAGCTCAAAAGAATTTAAACAGACAAAAGACTATAAAAAAATAACCCATGAAGATGTTTGGCCAGTGGATTGTTTAGGTGTTATTAATTTAAACCCAACTGTTGATATTAATGAAAATGTAATGTCTATTATTTCAGAAAATATGGAAAAACAGTCTATTTTTAGACGGCCTAACGATGGTCAAAAAGCCTTTTTAAGGTTTGTTGATACGCTTTAGTAAAGGAATGTTATTTTGATGAAAAAAACGAATAGCCTGATTGATTGGATAAAATTTGTATTGAAAAATGCGCTGATTTGCTTAGGTTTTTTCTTGTTGAGTCAGCTTCCTAGTTTTCTCTCAGGCATTACTCTGGTAGTATATAGTCAGCAGTTACTACCATTAGATATAGTAGCTACATTGATATGGCTTATAGCTAGTTTTTTTATTACTCGTTATGTATATAGGTATTATAAAAAAAATAAAACGGAAGAAAGTTTGAAAGTTAGCTTTAAAGATGTTGCAATTGCTTTTGGGTATTTTTTAATGGGAAGTGTGCTAACATTAGTCGGTAATCTTAGTATGTCTTTTTTCTATGATACTATGGAATCTGAAAATGATTTAATGATTCAAACTATGTTAGAAAAAAGTCCGTCAAATTGGTTTGTCTTGATAATGGTGGTTCAACTCGTCATTCTTGCACCAATTTTAGAAGAGCTGGCAATCAGAGGGATTCCAAAGGTAACCCTTTTTCAAAAAAGTCCAGATTGGTTTATGCTAGTGATGACGTCGCTATTTTTCTCAAGTCTTCATCAGTCAGCAAATATTATTTCATTTATGATTTACGCTGCTTTAGGTGGTTTAATGTGTCATGCTTACCTAAGGAGAGGAAGAATAATCGATAGTATGTTAGTACACTTTTTTAATAATTTAGTAGCAACGATAGCATTTTTATCCCTATTATAAATATGTTCATTTGAAAAAAATAGGAAGCCGATTTTTTAAGGAAAAGAGATCCTGATTTGGCTTCTTTTTGTTGACTATGAAAAAAGACTTATTAGAATATGAAAGGAAGAATTTTTGAGGTGTTTAGATGTTAGGTTTTAAATTAGTGTTAATAGCAGTCATGATATATATAACAGCTCTATTTGTGGCGGCGGAATTTTCTTTAGTTAAAGTAAGATCATCAAAGCTGGAACAGTTAGAGGCTGATGGGGAGAAAAATGCGGAGCTAGCTCTTCATTTAGTCCATCATCTAGATGATTATTTAAGTGCTTGTCAATTAGGAATTACGTTAACCACCTTAATTATTGGTGGTGTAGGTGAAGAGACAGTTAGAACGCTTATAACGCCACTGATTAGTTATTTACCTATAAGTAAAAGTGTGTCTTTAACGGTGTCCTTGCTACTGTCCTATTTTTTAGTGACATTTGTTGAAGTAGTTGTGGGAGAATTACTACCTAAATCATATAGTATAGCCAATTCAGAAAAAGTTGTCTTGGCAATCGCAAAACCTCTCCATTTATTTTATAAAATGACGTATTTATTTATAAAATTATTGAATCACTCTGCGAATTTAATTGGTAAGATATTTGGTATTCATATGATTGGGGAGGCGGAGGAAACTTTATCTGAGGAAGAAATTTTACTTGTCGCCGCAGATAGCTTAGATAAAGGAGAAATCAATCAAGAAGAGTTTGAGTACCTGTCTAATATTTTTGAGTTTGATGAAAGGCAAGTTAAGGAAATTATGACTAATCGGTTGGATATGAAAGTACTTGATTATGATTTGACTGTTAAAGAAGCCATTCCTAAAATTTTAGATGTGGGTTACAGTCGATTTCCTGTCATTAAGGAGTCAAAAGATGAAATAATCGGTTACGTTACTCTACAACAGCTTGTTAAAACGTCTTATATAGACGATCATCGTTTACTAGCAGAAGAGGTCGCTAAGCCTATTGTTGTAATGGAAACAATGGTGGTAAAAGATGTACTTAAAAAAATGCAAGAAGAGCATAAACACATCGCTATGGTGGTTGACGAGTACGGGGGGACAGTTGGTATTGTAACGATTGAGGATATTGTAGAACAAATTGTTGGTGATATACAAGATGAGCTAGATACAGAAAAAGAAATGATTCAACCTCTGGGACAAAATGAGTTTCTTGTAGAAGGAAGAATTGAACTTGATGAAATTAGACATCATTTTGATATTGGAAATATGGAAGACCCAAATGGTAATGTAACACTAGGAGGGTATTGTACGAGTGTTTATCCTGGAGAGGTTGAAAAAGGTTTTTCTTTTGAGGTTGAAGGTGTGATATTCACCGTTTTACTTGTTAGAAAAACGGTTGTCGAAAAGATTAAAATTAAAGACACTAGAAATAAGGATAAATAGTTTATTAAAAAAAACGCTTAATTTAACTGATTATAATAGTTGAGATATTAATAATAACAATTTAAAGATTAATCCCTTAGGAATTTTATTTCTTAAGGTTTTTTTCTTTATAAAATTAGAGATTATTTTCTGGAAAATCGTGGTTGAAATATCATGAAGAACTAGACTATTAAAATTACGTTTTGTTTGATAATAAAACGTTTTAATGTATAATAACATTAAGAAAGGGTTTGATAATAATGAAAAAAGTCGGATTAATCGGTGCAACAGGCTCGTTAGGGAGTATATTATTGACTAAAATGAATAATATGTCGTCTGAATTTGAGATAACCCCTATTGTCAGAAATTCAGATAAATTAAATGTAAAGAACTCTTATATTGAAAAAAATCTTTTTGAGTTGCTTCCTGAAGATGTAAAAGATTTTGATTACCTTATATGTGCTTATGGTCCACCTACAGACAATCCAAATGAATTGATACGTGCTACCTCTTATTTGATCAACCTTTTGGAAAATAATAAACACATAGCTTTAAGTATTTGTGGAGGCGTAGGACCACTCTATATGGATGATAAAAAAGATGTTCAAGTGGCTGATTCTCCAAGTGTTCCACCTGGATTTGTTTTATTAGCTAAAGCAGAAGCAGAGGCATACAAAGTATTAGCTAGTTCTCAATTAGAGAAATATTTATATTTTTCGCCACCTTTTAAATTGTCTAAAGAACTCGAGATAAAAAATGATTACGTTATTTCGGGTGATGTTTTAAGATTTTCGGATGATGGAACGAGTGAATTGTCATATGAAGATTATGCTCAATCTATTATTGATAATACTTTTTTATCAACTACAAAATACAATAAAATAATTTCTGTTTCAAAAGAATGATGAAGTTAGCTACAAACTTAATAAGGTGACTTCTTAAAATGATAAATCATCAGTACAATAAGGATCTCAGAACTATTCTGAGATCCTTATTGTACTGATGATTTATTCTTTGAAATATTTATACTTGCTTATTCTTAGTACCCTAAATATATTGATTTTTTGATAAATTTTTTATTGCTTTTTGGTAATTTATATAACAAAAAAAGCTAAATGGTTTAATTATTCCAAATTGATCAATAAGAATAATTTGATCAATTTATTTTTAAAATTTCATCCCTTATCAATACTATTATATTAATAACAACACAGATATAAACAAGTTTATATTTAACCTTGTCCAACAGTTTTTATTGGTTGGATGGGGAAAAATTATATTATTAGGAAACACGTTAATATATATAATGAGGTATTAAATTAACTATAAACACAGTTAAATAAGTCGTGAAAAGAGAGTTCTGATGAATTTTATAATAATGTAGAAAGTGTTCTATTTGTATTAATGTATAATAAGAATAAAAGGACTGATTTGAATGGACACACTTGAATTAATTGCTTTTAATAGATGGTATCTAATATTTTTCTCCATTTTTTATTGTTTTCTGGTTACAAATTTAACAAAGAATAATAAAAAAGCTAAGTGGTTTAAATATTACTCGATTATTTTGCAAAGTCTTTTTATAATCTTTTATTTTTACATGGCTTTTCAATTGGCTAGTATGAATTCATCGAATTATGATTTTTTTACTTACGGCTTGAGCTTATTTTATATACTAAGCTACGTACCATTCTTAAGTTTAATTGTCTTAAATTTCCAGAGCTCTAAATCTAGTGTACTGATTAAAATTGCTAAAATGTTAATGTGTCTATTAATAGGTATTATTTTATATTATCCATATATGTTACTGACATATGGATTTGCTCCATAGAGTTTTTATAAAAAATTTTGGTAATGTGGTTGGTTAACATACAAGCCATTATTACAAGTCGACTTTTTAGTTACTAAAGTCAGCTTTTATTAATCCGTTGAAGTTGTTTTGTAATAATAAATTAAAGTTTAATTGAGAATATGACAGTTCATTAAATAATGAATCCAAAAAAGATTCACCGCTATCAATATAAAAATAATATTTCTTTTTATATTCAAAGCTAATACAAAATTCTTTATAGGGAGTTAGCTTTTCAACATCAAAATTTAAAATTTGCTCCGTAGGGATTTTAATTGCCTGTTCTTCAGATGAAACGGGTTGTTTAGAAATGATAAGAGTATCTTTTGTGAAAATTAATAAATGTGGTTGTCGTGTAAAGAACGACCAAGTATCAGAACCACTTCCTCGTAATTGTAAAGTTGGGCGCCAACTTTTATCAGCTATAAAGTAATTATGAGTCGGTAAATAACCAAGAGAACGTATAAATTTTTCATTATCTAGCTGTTCTATACTAACCACCAGTCCTTGTCTTTTTATAAATCGCCGATTGTAAAATTAAGCTAGACAACTAAAAAGTCATTTGTGATACACTCAAATTGCATTTCCGACAAAAGAAAACAAGGAGAGCAATCACAAATGACCTATACACATCTTACTACAGACGAACTCGTTTTAATAGAATCATATTATTATCAAACTAAGAAAATTAAATTTGTTGCTGAAACTTTAAAACGTTCTAGACAAACTATTTATAATGTTTATAACGCTTTGGATGACGGTTTATCCATTTTAGAGTATTACCAAAGGTATAAAAATAATAAAAAAAATTGTGGTAGACATCCTATTTCACTACCTGATGCTGAAACAGAATATATTCAAAAGAAAGTTGTTCAAGGATGGACACCGGATGTGATTATTGGTCGTGCCGAGACTCCTATTTCTTGTTCTGTTCGCACTCTTTACCGTCTATTTCAACAGGAGCATTTTAACGTCTCTGATTTACCTATGAAGGGTAAAAGAAAACCTAACGGACATAAAGAAAAAAGAGGGAAACAAGCGTTTAAAAGAACGATTCATCAACGTAATAAAGAGCATAATAACTTCAAAAATGAGTTTGGCCACCTTGAAGGTGACACTATTGTTGCTAGAAATCATCAAAGTGCTGTTATTACACTTGTTGAAAGATTATCAAAAGTTATTATTACGTTGAAACCCGTAGGGAGACAAGCTGTAGATATTGAAAATAGTCTAAATTCTTGGTTTAAAAGACTACCTAATCATCTATTTAAGTCTATTACATTTGACTGTGGTAAAGAGTTTTCTAATTGGAAATCTATCAGTAATTTAAATGATATTGATATCTACTTTGCTGATCCAGGAACACCCTCACAACGAGGGCTGAATGAAAATTCTAATGGATTATTACGAAAAGATGGGTTACCTAAAAGAATGGATTTCAACGAAGTTGATGAATCATTTATTCAAGCTGTAGCATCTAAGCGAAATAACATTCCTAGAAAAGCATTGAACTACAAAACACCGTTGGAAGTATTTTTGAGTTTCGTTGACAAAGATATTTTGTCTAGCTTAATTTGACAAATAAAATTATATAAGAGTAAAAGGTTGATAAATCAATGATTGAAATTATTTTCTAATGATACTTCCTATCATATGACATATATTGGAAAGAGGTAAAAACAATTAACTGATAGATTGAAGGTAAGGCAGATGAAAATAAGTCAAATAATAAAAGATAAACGTAAAGAACAAAAATTAACTCAAGAAGAATTAGCTAAAAATATTTATGTATCAAATAAAACTATATCAAACTGGGAAAATGCAAAAACAACTCCAGACCTAGAAAGTTTAATTCGATTATCTGCTTTATTTGATATATCTTTAGATGAGCTAATAAGAGGAGACAAAGAAATGATAAAAGATATTAATAAAAATATTAAAAAAGGTGAATACTAAAAGGTTAGTATGTTGTTAATAGTCTTACTGATTGCTTTACCACTTACCTACAAGTTATTTCCTAATGATGTGACAGGAGCATTATTATTTTTTGGTTATCTACTGATTATTTTTATAGTCTCAGTGTTAATGATACTATGTGGATTATCTGGCTTATTAAAGCAAATAAAGGATGTTTTACTTAGGTGAACAAGAGGAGGAATGTTAATGCCAACATGGTTAAAAATTGTTTTATTATTAATTCCTACGTACATTATTTTAGGTTTATTAACAGCAACAGTCGTAGCTACCTATAAGTATATAGTGAAGAATGAAAGGTTTAAGTCTAATTTTAAAGATACATGGAATCTTTTTTTATTTGAAATGTTTGATC
>CBCPLQ010000019.1:0-44569 GCA_965119435.1 uncultured Vagococcus sp.
TTTACCAATTATGTATAGTAATCGGTAAAAAAATAACTATATCTATATGATAATAAACGTCTAAAATGAATTAAAAAATCTCCTTAACAGCTATTATAGTACATAATACATTTTAATCAATTAAAAACTAAAACTCGATTAAACTAATAATCTAGTTCTTTTTTTTATTTTTTATATGGAAAAAAACACTTTTCAGGCTATTCGTCAATTTTTATCATCACACTTAATAAAATAACTAAATAATCTAAAATTTTAAAATTAAAAACGTTATTTTAAAATTTTAGATTTTTTTAATTTTCTTATAAAATAATCATGGAATTTAGAATTAAAAATGTAGATTTTATTTATTTTTTATAAAAAATTTTTTATTGTTTATTTTATAAAAATAACGGAATTCTTCTCAATTAATTACAGTATTATCAATTAGAAAAATACTTCGTCACCATATTTTTCGAATAATAAAAGCCTTTAATCAAAAACTGATTAAAGGCTTCTTTCTTCTTAAGAATCTGTTCCTTGCTTTCCTACTTTAGAACTAGGATCTAATCTTCTCTCTACCCGTCCTAATAGCCAGTCAGTAATAATAGCCATCAAAGCTGTTGGCAAGGCACCAACTAAGATAATAGCTGTACCATCTGTTGCATTAGTCCCTCGGATGATAATGTCACCTAAACCACCTGCTCCAACGAAAGAACCAATTGCAGTAATTCCGATTGCTACTACTAACGCATTTCTAAGTCCTGCCATAATAACTGAAACGGATAATGGAAGTTCTATCATATACAATCGTTGAAACTTGGTCATCCCCATTCCTTTTCCAGCATCTAAAATATTAGAATCTACTTGTCGCATTCCTGTGTAGGTATTAGAAATAATTGGCAGTAGGGAGTAGAGAAATACTGTCATAATAACAGTGTTAACTCCGAGACCTAACGCTAACATTAACATGGAGACCATAGCCAATGAGGGAATTGTTTGGATCACATTTGCCGCACCAATTACCCAATCTGCTAATCGCTTTTTTCGAGAGATAAAAATACCGATTGGAATCCCTATAAGAGCAGCAAAGATCACCCCATAAATGGAAATCAAAAAGTGCCTGATAAACTGAGTTAAAACATAGCCACTATTTTGCTGTAAATAGTAGAAAAATTGCTCAATGATACTCATATTCTCCATTATTTTTCATCTCCTTCGAAAAAATTATTATCTCTTAAAAATTTCCTAGCTACATTTTCTGGTTCTAATAAATTATTATCTGCTTGATAGTTTAATTGTTGCATCGTATCTGTATCAATTTTTCCTGATAATTTTTCTAAAATACCTCGTAATTCAGGCTTTTCTTTTAATAATTTATCACTGATTACAATACTTGCATCATATGGAGGAAAGAATTTTAAATCGTCTTCCAAAATAACCAAATCATAACTTGAAATTCGGCCATCTGTTGAATATCCTAATACCACATCCATCTTATCAGCCGCTACAGCATCATAAACTAAACCAATTTGCATTGGGTAAACCTTTTTGAAGTTAACATCATACGTATCAGAAAAAGCTTTGTATCCATCCCCATCTCGGTTCATCCAAGATGTATCTACCCCAGCAGTTAACTCTCCAGCGACCTCTTTTAGATCACTTATTTTTTTCAAGTTATATTTTTTAGCTGTTTCTTTTGAGACCATGAAAGCATAAGTGTTGGCAAACCCATAGGAAGGTAGCCCTTCTTGATTATATTGCTCTTTAAATTCTTTCGAGACAATTTTAAATGCTTTTTTGGGGTCCTTTTCTGGTGGTAAATTAAGAGTGCCGCTTAAGTCTGTCCCAGTATATCTGCCTGCTGATATATTAATATCTTCATTTACCATCGCATTATGGGCTACTGTACTTGTCCCTAAGTTATTAATCATCACTACTCGTTCATCTGTGTAATGCTCGATCATTAACTTAGAAAGATTAGCTAAAATTTGATTTTCACTTGTTGCAATAGAACCAATAGAGATTGTATTACTATTTCTATTAGAACCGCCTAAACCAGGAAAACTACAACCGCTTAATATGATGAAAAGAACAAGTAAGCTCGTTAATAATGTTATCTTTTGCTTTTTCATTATACTTCCTCTCCTTTCTCTTTTGGAGAGAAGCGTTTCTCTAAGCGTCCTAATAAAAAATCACTTAATAGAGCTAAAATAATAACAGGAATTGTTCCTCCAATAATTAAGTTAGGTTTATAGAGATTAAGTCCACTAAAAATCAAATCTCCTAAACCACCTCCACCAATATACGAAGCAAGAGTTGCCCAAGCAATAACATAGACAGCGGCTAGGCGAATCCCTCGCATAATGGTCGGAATAGACAAAGGTAGCTCAACAAATCTAATTTGTTCAAAACTTGTCATTCCCATTCCTTTAGCTGCATCAACTAAATTAGCATCTACATTTTTAACACCTAAATAAGTGTTACGCAAAATTGGTAATAACGAATAGATAAATAAAGCTACTATTGCTGTATTTTTCCCAACACCAAAAAGCGGAATAAACATCGTGAGTAATGCTAAGGAAGGAATTGTTTGAAGAATACTTGTTATTCCAATAACAATCCTTGCCGTTTTTTTAGTTCTTGTTAGTGCTATTCCTAGAGGAACTGCTACGATAATTCCTAGCACTAACGCTATAGAAGATATGTATAAATGCTCCAATGTTTTTACGACTAACTCATTCCCATGCTCTTGTAAAAACTGATTCATTAGACTCCCTCCTGTTCTTTTTCAGGCGAAGGCTTTGTTTCTTCTGCAACAGAAGGTACCGACATACCATCCTCTTCTCCCCATATTGTTTCATAAACCATATCGACTAAAGAAGATCGCGTAATAATACCTACTAATTTTTTATTTTCATCCACAACGGGAACGTATTTTAAACCTCGTTTCAATATCTTTTGCACAGCATCTCGTAAAAGAGCTTTTTTACGAATAAAGAAAACATCAGTATTAGTAACGTCACCCACTATGGTTGCTTTACCTCTATGTTCATTAATCATTTCAACATCAATGAATCCTTTTAAGACATTTTGGCTATCCACAACAAGAAGCGTATCCACTCGTTTTTCTCTCATTAGTCGAATTGCTTCTGACAATGTTTTGTCTTTGGTTATCGAGATAGCACGTTGCGTCACAACTTCGCCAACCGTAATATAATCTTGTTGGCTATGAATCAAGCGCTCTTCCCCAATTAATTCACGAACAAAATCATTAGCTGGTGCTTTTAAAATGTTCTCTGGTGTATCACACTGAACCACTTTTCCATAGCTCATAATAACAATTCTAGTAGCAAGTTTCAGTGCCTCATCCATATCATGGGTCACAAAAACAATCGTTTTCCCCATTTTTTCTTGTAATTCTTTAACAAAATCCTGTAAAGCATCCCTTGTAATAGGGTCAAGCGCACCAAATGGTTCATCCATCAAGACAATATTTTGATCTGCTGCTAAAGCTCGAACCACACCAATTCTTTGCTGTTGTCCACCTGATAATTCATGAGGGTACCGATCCAGCATCTCTACTGGTAATTCAACTAAACGAATCATCCGCTCAGCAATCTCTGCTCTTTCGTCTTCTGGCCATTTCAAAAGCTTAGGTACTAATGTGATGTTGTCTCTAATTGTCATATGAGGTAAGAGTCCTATATTTTGAATAACATAGCCGACACTTCGTCTAAGCTCCACAGGATTAATTTTTTGAATATCCTTACCATCAATTAATATTTTCCCAGAGCTTGGTTCAATCATGCGATTAATCATCCGCATGGCTGTTGTTTTACCACTCCCACTTGTTCCAATAAAACAAATAAATTCACCATCATCAAAGGATAATGTAACATCTGATACGGCTTTTTTGTTACCTTTATAAACTTTGCTAACATTTTGAAATTCGATCATTTTAACATCTCCTTTTTTATTTACCTTGCTATACAGTATTAATGATGCATTAAAAAACGGTTGATTGCAAATAATTCTTTCATTTAATAATCCTTATATTCAAAAAAAAACACCAAATATCACTGATGGATACTTGGTGTTTCTCATATTTTTCTATTCTAATCCTTCTACTAATGCTTCAGGGAAATTTTCTTCCACAATTGTTGCACATCGATGACATAGGTTTGATAATTTTTCATGACTTCCTACATCCTCTTTAATCGCACGACATCTTTGACAAGTTTCTCCTTTAGCATGCTCAACTAAAACAGCAACGTTTTCAAATTTAACGGCTTGCTCAGGTACTTCAGCACCAACTTTTTCAACTTCAAATCCTGAAACAATTAGAACTTGTTCTAGATTTGTATTTAAAGCATCAATTAAAACGTTGATAGGCTCAGTCGGATAAAGAGTTACTTTGGCTTCAAAAGATTTACCAATTAATTTTTCATTACGAGCTTCTTCGAGGGCTTTCAAAACGTTATCTTTTAATCCCATAAAGTTAGTCCATAAATCTAAAATTTCCTCTTGATCTGGGTACACAGTATATCCTGGTAATTCTGCTAATTGAACATACTCTTCTTCTTCAGATAAATAGCTCCAAATCTCTTCTGCTGTATGAGGTAAAATTGGTGTCATTAATTTTGTTAATGCCACTAATACTTCATAAAATACTGTCTGCATTGAACGACGATCATAATTATCTTCTGCTTCAATATAAACCACATCTTTAGCAAAATCTAAATAAAATGCTGACAAATCGTTATTACAGAAGTTAACTAAGCTTTTGTAAACTGTTTGGAATGAGTAGCTATCATAGCCTTTTTCTCTAATTGTTTTGATTTCTTGATTCAATCGAACCATCATATATTTATCTACCGAACGTAAATCATTATACGCAATAGCATTTTCTTTTGGATCAAAGTCTGATGTATTAGCAAGTAAGAAACGCATGGTGTTACGAATTTTACGATAAACTTCCGCAATCGCGTTTAATGTATTCATGTCCGCTTTAACGTCTGATTCATAATCCACACTGGAAACCCAAAGACGTAAGATGTCCGCACCTAATTGATTCGTTACTTTACTTGGCTCAATGGTATTTCCTAATGACTTGCTTTGTTTGCGTCCTTGAGGATCTAAAGTAAACCCTTGAGAAATAATTGCTTTATATGGAGAAACTCCGTTAATTGCCACACTAGTTGTGATACTTGAGTTGAACCAACCACGATATTGATCTGATCCTTCCAAATATAGATCCGCTGGGAATGATAAATTCTCACGTCCGCGTAAAACAGCCTCATGAGAAGAACCTGAATCAAACCAAACATCCATAATATCAGTTTCTTTTCTAAACTCGCCATTTGGACTTCCTGGATGAGTAAAGCCTTCTGGTAATAATTCTTTTGCATCACGTTCATACCAAATTCTTGATCCATGCTCTGCAAATTGATTAGCTACAAACTCAATTGTTTCAGGAGTGATGATTGGCTCATCATTTTCAGCGTAAAAAATAGGTAACGGAACACCCCAGGCACGTTGGCGTGAAATAACCCAATCTCCACGATCACGAACCATATTATAAAGACGAGTTTTACCCCAAGGGATAATCCAGTCGACTTTTTCTACTTCTGAAAGAATATTATCTCTAAATTTGTCAATTGAAGCAAACCACTGTGCTGTTGCTCTAAAGATTACTGGTTTTTTAGTTCTCCAGTCATGTGGATAACTATGTGTAAAGAAGTCTAATTTTAGAAGTGCTCCTTTTTCTTCTAATAATTCCGTAATCATTGGATTAGCTTTGTCATAGAATACACCCTCAAAACCTGGAGCTTCATCTGTAAAGACTCCACGGTTATCCACAGGTGATAACACGTCTAAACCGTATTTACGACCAACTATGTAGTCATCATCCCCATGACCTGGCGCTGTATGAACTAAACCAGTACCAGCTTCAAGAGTTACGTGGTCTCCTAGAATCAATAATGAGTCACGATCATAAAATGGGTGTTGAGCTATAATTCCTTCTAAAGTATCACCTTTAAACTCTTCAATGATTTCAGTTTTTTCCCAACCAATCGCATTTGAAACTGTTTCTAATAGATCTTTAGCAACGACATATTTTTTGCCATCAACTAATACCATTACATAGACAAAATCCTTGTTAACAGTAATCGCTAAGTTTGATGGTAGAGTCCAAGGCGTTGTTGTCCAAATAACAAAATTAACATCTTCAGCTAATTTTCCTTTACCATCTTTTACTTTAAAGGCAACATAAATTGAAGCAGATTTAACATCTTTATATTCAATTTCAGCTTCTGCTAATGATGATTCACTTGAAGGTGACCAGTAAATTGGTTTTAATCCTTTGTAAATATAGCCTTTTTCAGCCATTTTTCCAAAAACACGAATTTGAGCTGCTTCATAATCAGGTGTTAATGTCACATATGGGTTATCCCATTCACCCGCAACTCCTAAACGTTTAAAGTCATCACGTTGTTTATCGACTTGTGTTAAAGCATATTCTTCACATTTTTTAAGGTACTCAGCACGTGAAATTTCTTTACGTTTAACCCCTTTATTGGTTAATACTTGCTCAATTGGTAAACCATGCGTATCAAATCCTGGAACGAAAGGCGCTCTAAAGCCTGACATTGATTTTGAACGAACAATAATATCTTTACTAATTTTATTTAATGAATGACCTAAGTGGATGTTACCATTCGCATAAGGAGGTCCATCATGTAAAATAAAAGTTGGTTTTCCTTCATTTAATTCTTGACGGCGTTCATAAATATTATTCTCTTCCCAACCCTTTTGCCATTCTACCTCTCTGTTTGGTAAATTTCCTCTCATCGGAAACCCTGTTTTCCCTAAATGTAGCGTCTCTTTTGTCTTCATGCACTTCATTTCCTTCCTCATTTTAATATATAAAAAAAGACCACTCCCAATAAAGGGACGAAGTCTTCGTGTTACCACCCATGTTTAGATCAAAAAACGATCCTACTCTTTCATGATAACGGTTTTTAACCGGAGATCAGCCTACTATTATTTCAGCTACTCATTAAATGAAGGATCTTTCTTAATTCAGGGTCTTATTGGGTTCGCACTTTTTCCCAATTCACTTAAAGAATCAATTAAGCTTTTCTGTTTCATTTTTTATTTTACGCGATTACGGCTTGCTCGTTCTTGACGTTCGCCTTTTTTTTCTGATTTTTCATTGTCAGGTTTTTCTTGTTCTTTTTCTGGTTCTGCTTTAGTTTGTTTTTGTCTACTTGGTAATGGTTTTGTTTGTGATGTTTGTTCAGATTCGTTTTTAAATTCAGGTTTTACTTCAATTGCAACTGACGTTGGGTCACTTACATTAGAAGCATCTACAGCATCTAATACTTCTTTAAATGCTTGATGACTACTATCCACATAAGCACCAAATGGTTTAAGTAACTCATCCCATTCTTCACTCTTAACAATTTGTAATTGTGATTCTAACAATACTGATAAGTTTCTGTGGAATACTCTTGTTTTTTTCTTCAAGTCATCTGTCTCAACAGCAAGTGATCTTGCGCGTTCGCTTGCTTCCATTAAGATTTCATTTGCTTTATTTGTTGAACCTGTGATTAATTCTTCACTCATTTTATTAGCGTGTGCTAAAATATCTTCTGATTGTGCTTGAGCTTGTTGAATAGCCAAGTCACTTTCTTTTGTAGCATTTTCTTTTAACTTGTCAGCAGTGTCTTGCGCTACAATAATTGATTGGTTTAATGAATCTTTTAACTCATTAAAATAGCTTAATTTTTCTTCAGCTTGTTTAGCTTTTTTTTCATACTCTCTATTTTCAGACACTAATTTTTCTACATCAAGAGCGATTTGATCTAAGAAATCATCTACCTCGTCCTTATCATAGCCTTTAAATTTTGAATTAAAACTTTTATTAGTAATATCAATTGGTTTTATTGCCATTTTTTCACCCCATAAGTAAGTTACTTTCTTAAAACACGAATGCCTAAGCGAACTTTTTCTTTTTTTGTTTTTCCTTGTTGCTCAATAATTTGGATGCGTCCAAGCTTTCTTACTGATATTATATCTAAATAATCTACCATGTAGTCCACTCGTTCTGTTTCCACCCAGTTGACCTTAACTCTCTTTGATTCTACTACTTGTTTAGCTCTTTGCCTAGATATATTATATACTGATGAAATAATATTATCAATTCTTAAGGAACTCACAGTCAGTTGTTCTATCTGCCATTCATTTGTAGGTGTTATGACATCTGTGTATAAGATAGATTCAAATCTAACCCCAAATGAGCCAATTTTATCAATTTGACTTACAACGTAGTTAGCCATAGATTCTTTGATAAAAACTTGCCACCTTGTTCCATCAGTTATAATATCTCCGATAAACTCTCTCTTTATTCCAGTACTCATCAGAGTGCCTAATATTTTCCCGTGGCTAAGTGAACCAAATTTAAGAGGATAATTAATTTCATAAATTGAGACATCATAATCTTCTTGTTTTGGTTCATAATAACTTGGATAAATAATAGCACACTTTCTTTCAGAATTTTCAAACCCACCATACAATGAATATTTAATATCATTCTTTTTTCCTATTAATGTTTCAAGTATAAACGCTTCTCTTGGATTTAAAAAATCTGTTACATATGGAGCATATTGATCTTCTACTTGTTCAAACCAGTCTGTTACTGTATCTATAAAAGGATGCTCGTCCTTGCGAAAATGCTGATACACATTAGCTAGCAATAAACTCACATCCTTTCATTTATAAATAAAATTATTAAAATCCTAATAAAATCCGTCTTAAAAACATTGCTAATCCTTGGCTTGCAAAAGTTAAAACAAACAAGGCAACAATGATCGTAAAGTCAATCGGTCCAATACTTAGATTTAACCGATCAAATAAACTTAGATACGGCCGACTAATTTTAATTATTAGTTGACCAATTTTTGTTTCGTAAGCTCCTGGAAACCAAGACATTAAGGCATAAGCTACGAGAACAAAAGAATAAATTTCTACAACTTTAAGAAAAAGATTTAAAAGTTGAATTATTACCATAGCGACACATCCTTAATAATTTGTTAAGTGTGTTGAAACTAAGCTTTGCGCTACTGTTGAGTCAACATCAACATTGGCTGGTGTGCAAATAAATATTTCTTCACCAATACGTTGAATATCTCCATCCACAGCATAAATTGTTCCAGTTACAAAATCCACAACGCGTCTTGCTTGATGTTCTTCCATTGCAGAGAAAGTTACTATCACAATTTCTTTTTTGAATAAAGCTTGAGCTATTGATTTACAGTCTGCGTATGCTCTTGGTTCAAATACCGTTATCTTCCGATGAACCCTTTTATTTTCTACTTCGCGGCTTTTTTCAATTCCATTTTGATATGAATTCATAGCTACTATTTTTTTATTTGTAAATTGATTAGAAGAAGTTAGGTCTGAAGAAGATGATTCTCTTTCTTCCGATGCATCTAAAGAATTGAACGGCTCACTTGAATACTGCTCCATTTCTTCTTCAAAAATTTCTTCGTTTTCAAATTCAAAATTCTCTTCACGAGAGTCATCTAGTCCAAAAAAATTGGATAAATTCCCTTTTTTCTTAAATAAATTCATCTGCTACCACCTCTTTTTCATCAGCAATAAAAAAACTTGAGCCTACTCGAACAAATGTTGCTCCTTCACTTATAGCAACGTCATAATCTCGACTCATTCCCATGCTTAATTCTGTACATGGCGCGTAAGCAAGTTCTTTACTCTCATTTGCTTTTTTTAAACGATTCAAATCAGAAAAAATTTGATGGAGTTCTTTATCGCTTGCTTCATAAGGAGCCATAGTCATTAATCCTACAACCACGATATTTTCAAATACTGATAAGGAATCGATGAATTCATCTAAAGAATCAGGAGAAAGGCCTTGTTTTGACTCTTCTCCCGATACATTAACTTGAATGAAACATTTTATTTTTTTTTCTGCTCGTTTATCAATTTCTGAAGCAAGTTTTAAATTATCTAATGCATGAAAGTAATCAATTTCATTAATAATCGTTTTAACTTTTCGTCGTTGTAAATTGCCAATAAAATGCCATTGAATTTGTGTATCTTCTTTAAAAAATTCTTTTTTTTCTAATAGCTTTTCCACTCTATTTTCTGCAAAATGAATAATTCCTTGGTCCACCACTTGTTTCGTTGTCTCATTATCCACTGATTTGCTAACACAGATCAGCTTAACGTTCTCAACGTTACGATCATATTCTTCGCATACTTCTTGAATGTTTTTTTCTATTTTTTGAATGTTTTTTTTAAGTGTTTGCTCAAGCAACGTCTACTCACCTCTTATTTTTTTCTTCTAAAGAAAGGTGGTGTACTTACTTCATCTTCATCTTCATCATTTCCATGATCTGATTCTGTATTACTAAATGTATCGAAATCTCTTTTTTCAATTGATTCAAATTGAGTTTCATCAGGAACACTTCTTGTGTTAGGCTCACGACGGATATCCCAGTCACCAAAAGCTCCTGTATTAGTATTTGTTACTTGAGGTTGTGGCTCAGCTTCAACTTGTCTAGTTTCTTGAACTGGACGCACTTGTCTCTGTACCATGTTTTGATTCATAACATTACCTCTTTGAGAATTTGGGCGTTCTCTTTTACCTGGATCAATACCTGTTGCAATAACAGTAACAATAATCTCGTCACCTAATTGCTCGTTAACAGATGTTCCTAGGATAATATTCACATCGCCACCTGTTGCGCTAGCAACGATTTCAGAGGCGTCTTGTGCTTCAAATAATGTCATATCTAAGCCACCAGTAATGTTTAACAATACTTGCTCAGCACCTTCGATTGATGTTTCTAATAATGGAGATGCAATGGCTTTTCTTGTTGCTTCAATGACACGATCTTCACCGTTAGCTACACCAATTCCCATTAATGCAGTTCCTTGATCTTCCATCACTGTCTTCACATCAGCAAAGTCTAAGTTGACATAGCCTGGTGAAGTAATCAAATCTGAAATACCTTGTACACCTTGTCTTAATACATTATCAGCTTCTCTAAAAGCTTCTAACATTGGTGTTTTCTTATCTACAATTTCTAATAGACGGTTATTGGAAATAATTACTAAAGTATCTACATTTTCTTTTAATTCAGAGATACCTTCAGCAGCAAATCTACTACGTTTTGGTCCTTCAAAACTAAATGGTCGTGTAACAACACCTACTGTTAAGGCGCCTTGAGCTTTTGCAATTCCAGCTACTACTGGAGCTGCTCCTGTTCCGGTACCGCCACCCATTCCAGCAGTGATAAATACTAAGTCAGCTCCTTGCAGTGATTCAGCGATTTGTTCTTCGCTTTCACCAGCAGCTTTTTGACCAACATCTGGTAAAGAACCTGCTCCTAAACCTTTAGTAAATTTAGGTCCTAATTGTATAACTGTTTCAGCTTTTGAATGTTGTAGAGCTTGTACATCTGTATTAGCTACGATGAACTCCACTCCTTTAACGCCTTCATCAATCATGCGGTTTACTGCATTACCACCCGCACCACCAACACCGATAACTTTGATAACGGCACCAGTGTTTACTGCATTATCTAAAGAAAATTCCATTGTTTGTTTCCTCCTATGATATTAGTCGAATATGTTAGACAAGAAACCTTTAAACTTGCTTCCAATTCCTTCTTTTTCTGCTTCTTCCACATCAACTTCTGTTACTACTTCTTGTGGTTGTACAGTTTTAGCTTTCACTTCAGGTTTTGGTTGCTCTGTTTGAACTTCTCTGTTTGGTTTAACTGTCTTTTTCTTGTTATCATATATAGCTAATTTAGTTACATGATAAACTTCATCTAATTGAGCAACATACTCAACAATTGCAATTCCATTTGCAAATACTGGGTTGCGTAAGCCCATATGATTTGGAACATATAGTTTTACATTGGTTCCAAATATATCAGCTGCTAATTCTACAACGCCTGGTAAGCTTGCCGCACCACCAGTTAGGATTACTCCTCCTGGTAAATTTAAAGCATCAATACTATCTAAAACTGCCTTAGATTTTGTAAAGATTTGTTCCACACGAGCTTCAATAATTTCTGATAAATAACGTTCATCAATTTTGACTGGTTCATTTTTTCCAATTACATCAACTGGAAATTCTTCATTAGAAGATGTTCTTTCTGGGTAAGCATAACCATAGTTGATTTTTAATGCTTCTGCATTTGTTAACGATGTATTTAAAACAACAGAAATATCCTTAGTAACAAACTCGCCACCTTCTTGTTCTACGTGAGAGAATTTCAATTCTCTTTCGTACATAACTGAAGTCGTTGTTTGTCCGCCACCCATGTCAATAATAGTTGTTCCGAAGTCTTTCTCGCCATCTGAAAGAATTGATTCAGCAAGTGCAAGTGGTGTAATTACCATCTCTTCAATTGCTAAGCCCGCTTTTTCAACACATTTCCTGATATTATGAACGATTGTTTTTGGCCCTGTAAATAATAAGCCCTTCATGTCTAAACGAACACCAATCATTCCTCTTGGATCTTTGATTCCTTCAAATCCGTCCACCTTAAACTCTTGCGGAATCAGCGTAATTACTTGACGCTCTGGGGGAGTTGAACGAACTACTGCAGCTGAAGCAACATTTTTAACATCTGTTGCTGTGATTTCTTTTGATTCTGTGTTAACAGCAATCATCCCTTCACATTTTTCAACTTGTAATAAATTCGCAGGGATTCCAACACTAACGCTTCTAATTTGAACGCCTGATTTTTCTTCTGCTTGTTTAACTGCTCTTTGAATAGATTGAACCGCCTTGTCAATATCAATAACAATTCCTCGGTCCAAACCCTTTGATTTTGCATTTCCAACACCAATAATATTAATTTGATTTTCTATGTACTCAGCGACTACAACTTTCACTGAAGTTGTTCCAATGTCAAGACTCACATGTATTCCTGTTTTTGCCATGAAAGGTGTTCCCTCCTATTTTCTAACAGAGTCTTCCTCTATTATTGCATAATACCTCACACCATTCTATCATAAAATAGGGTATTAAATAAAGAAGAATGCTACATTTATTACTTTTTTTTTCATTATTGTATAAAGTGTCTTTATTGTAACGGAACTGACTGCTCTAAATCTGAAGATTCCGAAGAATCCGTTGACTCTGTTTTTTCAAATGGATATGAAAAGACGCCTGAAGTACCGGCCTCCATATCTATAACGCCTTTATCTTTCATTTCTGACGCTATCTTATCATAAAAAGCCATTTTGTCGGCAATCGTCGTTGATAAACCAATCACCTCATTGCCATCTCGCATTTTAAACTTAATTCTAAAAGGGTTCTTTTTGGTTGCCAAAGATTCAATTGTTTCGACTTTACTTTTTGACTCGTTATCCATCTTCTTGTAAGCTTCTATAAATTCCGAAAGACTTTCGCCTTCTTTGAAATTTACTAGCATTGGTAGCTTTTCATCTATCTCTTTCACAGACTCTTTTAAAATCTTATCATTTGCCAAGACTTCAAAGGTTTGACTTCCACTTTTCACATATCCAATTGTGGGATATTCTACCACTGTAATTTTTAAATCGTTTAGACCATCTAAGGTAATTTTAGCTTTTTCGACTCTCGGATTTTTTTTAATAATCAATGAACTTGATTGACCTTTTTTAAAATACTGCTCCCATAGATTTTTCTCTACTTTAAGATTAGATGACAACACGATTTCTTCAGGATTACTCTTTTTCACACCAGATAAAATAATCTGGCCTACTTTACTGAAAGGGGAAATAAAGTACAACGTTATAAAAATACACACGACTAGTACACTTAAAATAAGCGACAAGCGTTTAAATAATTCTTTTTCTTCTGGTGTTTGACGATATTTTAATGTGCTAAAGTCTAATTTATTCTTTTCTTTATCAGTACTATCCGTTACTTGAGTTTGATTTAATCCAACATCCAAAAGAGTATTTTGATTCACATCATCTTGTATTTGTTCTTCTTGAGTGGTTATCATTAACTGGTTTTTCTTTACATTTTTTTTATCATTGTTCGTTTCTTTATCAGTCATTAGTAACCCTCCTATGAAGTTAACTCAACAATTAGTTGATACAATCTATCGGTTGCATCTTGAATCCCTTCGTCTTTTGAAGCTTTTGCCATCAATTCTTTTTTACCTGAATCCAACATTAGTTCATCTATAGCAGAAATTAATGTTGTTGTTGTTAATTCAGAATTATTAATCATTAAAGCTGCCTTTTTATTAACTAAACTTTGGGCATTTTTAGTTTGATGATCATTAGTCACATTTGGACTTGGAATTAATATAGCTGGTAGTCCAAGAGATGTTATCTCTGCAAGAGACGTTGCTCCAGCACGTCCAACTACAACATCAACATTTCGTAAAACATGCTCCATGTTTTTAATATATGGCACTACCTTAATATTTGGATTAGACTCATTTACAGTTGTCCATTTGTTTTCAACTTCTCCAAAATAGATTTCCCCTGAAGCATAAAGGATCTGATATGATTTTTTTGTTAAAAAAGGTAAACTCTTAAGAACTGCATCATTGATGGCCATTGCACCTCGACTACCACCAAAAATCAAAACAGTTGGTATCTCAGGATTTAATTCATATTCTTCTAGAACGGTTGATTTTTTTATTCCAGCTACTTCCTGTGCTCTAGGATTTCCTACTAATACAACTTTTTTAGTTGGAAAATCTTTCGCTACATCTGAAAAGCAAATACCAATTTTGTCCACATATCTAGATAAGAATTTATTTGTTACTCCTGCCACACTATTCTGTTCGTGAATGATTGTAGGGATTTTTAATTTATGAGCCGCATAGACAACTGAACCACATACATATCCACCTGTTCCTATCACAATATCAGGTTCAAATTTTCTTATAATTTTTTTAGCATCTTTTATACTTTTTAAAAATAAATAGACTGTTTTAAAATTACTAAGAGATAATGACCTTTTAAATCCTTGAATTTCAATTGTTTCAAATGGAATACCTTGGTCAGGTACAATCTTACTTTCTAATCCTTTTTTTGTTCCTACAAAAAGAAACTCAGCTTCAGGATGTTTTTTTTGTATATATTTGACTAAGGAGACAGCAGGATATATATGTCCTCCTGTCCCACCCCCGGAAACTAATACTTTCATTTTTCTTCCCTACTTACTATTTGTTTTATACCTGATACAAACGCTTCTCCTCGAATTTCAAAGTTTTTATATTGATCCCAACTGGCACATGCTGGCGATAAGAGAATAACATCTTCTGCTTCACTTATTTTCCAAGCTTTCTCTACTGCGTCATTCATATCAGTTGCAGTTTTTATATATGTTACACCAGCTCGTTTAGCAACATCAACCAATTTATCTGCCGTTTCTCCTATGGTTACGATACCTTTAAGATTCTTAATCGACTCTAATAGTTCTTCAAACCCATTACCTCGATCTAAACCTCCAGCAATCAAAATTAATTTATCGTTATCAAATCCACTTATGGCACGCTCTGTAGCTAGAATATTTGTAGCTTTTGAGTCATTGTAAACCTTTCTTTCAAAAAATTCTCCAATGTATTCCGTTCGATGGGGAACTCCTGAAAAATTCATTAATGTGCGTCTTATACTTTCGTTTGATACGCCTGATAGCTTAGCAACCGATATCGCTGCTAACGCATTTTCTATATTATGGGTTCCTGGAACTCCTATTTCTTTAGTTCGCATTATTTTTTCTTTTTTAAAATACAAATAGTCATCTAATAAATAAGCTCCGTCTTTTTCAACAGATGCTGTTGAAAAGAAAATAACTTGAGCCTTTGTTGTTTTTGCTAATTCCCTTACCTCTGCTTGGTTTCCATTTAAAATTAAATAATCATCCGATGTCATATTTTTTTGAATAGCCCATTTTGCTTTTACATACTCTTTGCGACTACCGTGATAATCTAAGTGAGCTTCAAACAGATTGGTAATGACTGCTATTTGTGGTCTAAATGATTCTATTCCCATTAATTGGAAACTAGACAATTCTGTGACTAAGCTATCTTTTTCTGTGGCACTTAACACCACATCACTTGTTGGAAATCCAATATTACCTGCTAATTTAGCTTTTCCTTCTTTTCTTTCACTATTTAAAAGTTCAGCAATCATCGTGGTGGTCGTTGTCTTACCGTTAGTTCCAGTAATACCAATAAAATTTGCTTCTGATACTTCATAAGCTATTTCCACTTCAGTAATAACTTGAATATCACGCTCCATTGCTTTTTCGAGGATAGGATTCGTGTATGGAATCCCAGGGTTTTTAACAATAAGGGAAAAACCTTCATCTAGTAAGTCAACCGGGTGACTTCCAGTTATTACCGTCATTCCTAACGACAATAATTCTTGCGCTTCAGGATTTTCTTCTAATTTTTTCATGTCATTAACTGTGACAAACGCTCCTAATTGATGTAATAACTTAGCAGCTGCAACACCACTTCTTGCTAATCCTAATACTAAAATCTTCTTATTTGCATATTTTGCTGTTGCTTTCATTCCAATCGCTTCTCCTTATAAGTATAAAATCGCTAATGTTATTCCTGACATAACTAATCCTACTATCCAAAAAACAATATCAATTTTCCATTCGCTCCAACCACTTAGTTCAAAGTGATGGTGAATAGGTGACATTTTGAAAATACGTTTACCTGTTAATTTAAATGATCCTACTTGTAGGATAACGCTCGCTGTTTCTATTACATAAACAAGGCCAATTAACAGCAGTGTCCATTCTTGATTTAATAAAATTGAAATAGCTGCTAGCATTCCGCCTAACGCAAGAGAACCTACATCTCCCATAAAAATTTTAGCTGGTTTCTTATTGTAAACAAAGAAACCAATTAATGCTCCTACAGTGGCTATACAAATCAGCATAATATCATATTGACCTTGCTGCCAAGCAATAATTCCATAAGTTGCAAAAGATATTGAACCTAATCCCGAAACCAAGCCGTCAATACCATCTGTTAAATTTACGGCGTTTGAAAAACCAACTAACCAAAAAACAGCAAAGACTCCGTAAATTATACCTAGATTTATGTCACCTAGAAAAGGGATATATAGCATATCGTTAATACCTTCAGATTTCATAATGACATATAGAATAATTCCACCTGCAATTTGCCCAATTAATTTTTGTTTTGAGTTTAATCCTAAGTTTCTTTTTTTAAACACTTTGATAAAATCATCTAAAAAACCCAGTAATCCGTATAAAGTCAAAATAAACAACACACTCCAAAATGAAGCGGTTAGCTCATCTTGCCAAAAACCAGTAATAATGGATGTTAATAAAATACTACCTAGAAAAACAGCTCCTCCCATTGTTGGAGTTCCTGTTTTTGCCAAGTGTGCTTGTGGTCCTTCTCCTCTAACAATCTGTCCCATCTTTTTCATTTTAAAAAAAGCAATAAATAAAGGCATCGCCATTAAAACAAAAGCAAACCCCAACGAAAGAGGTATGAGTAATTCTGTTAATATCATAATTTTCTCCTAATTCCTATTTTCTTATTCTTTTGTATTTGAAGTATCTACTTTGAAAGCGTGCTTCAACATACTATTAGAAATATCTGCTATCAATTGTTGAGCACTTCCATGCTCCCCAGTAATTGTCGGACGTTTCATCGTTACGTACATAATATATTGTGGATCTTCTGTTGGTGCAATTTGAACCACAGAATAAAGATAATCATTCGCCCCTGTTAAAAGTTGACCTTTGTCAAAAATTTGAGCTGTTCCTGTTTTAGCTGAAACACTAACATCATCAATTCCGTATACACCATAGCCGGTACCATAATCAGGATCTTCTACAGTGTCCTTCATATAATCAAGTACTTTAGTTGCTGTTTCCTCTTTAATTGGTTGACCTATCTTTTTAGGCGTATAGATTTTTTCATCTTTACCGTCATTTGATGTAATTTTCTCAATATATTGAGGTTGGAGCATAGTTCCTTTATTTGCAATAGCAGTAAATCCTTGCATCATTTGAAAATTAGTTACTCCAATAGCTTGCCCAAAAGATGACATGGCTCTATCTACCGGGTTCTTATCACGTATCGTACCTGCTTCTTCAAATGGTAGCCCAGATTTTGTTGATTGGCCAAATCCAAATTCATGTAAATATTCTTGCCAAGTTGACCCCATCTTTTGCTCTAAATGGACCATCCCAACATTACTTGACCAAGACAGTGCTTGTCTGTAAGTCATCACACCTTTTCCCTCTGGTTTCCAGTCATTGATAGTTGCATCATAAACTTGGATTTTACCAGAATTAAAAGTTTCATTCTCATTTAAATTCCCCGAATCAATTGCCGAAGCAACTGTAAATACTTTCATGGTTGATCCTGGCTCAAAAGGTGTTTGGATAAGTAAATTTTGCCAAACTGGATCTGGTTTATCTTTTTCTTTATATAGACCTTCCTTAGTTTGAGGATCAAAAGTTGGTCGCTGAGACGCAGCTAAGATATCGCCTGTTTTAGCATCCATTAGCATAGCAGTGATATCGTCTGGTGTTGCTTTTTCAGCTACATCATCCATCACTTCTTCTAGGCGCAACTGCAGATTTGAATCCAGAGTTGTATATATATCTTTGCCATCTACGGCTTCTTTATCCACAATAACAGATCCCGGCAGTTCATTTCCTTTACTGTCCTTTTGGAAATATTTAAATCCATCTTTTCCTTTTAACGTATCATCATAAGCTTTTTCAATACCCATTCCGTTTTTTCCAGTAATTTTCGAGTCAGCTTCATCAGCTTTTTCGGGCTGAGCGTATCCAACTAAATAAGAAGCATACTGACCATTTGGATACATTCTATCTGGATGTTCCGTAAAGTAAATACCTGTTATCTTGCTTTTTTTTAGATCTTTTTCTATTTTTTTCTTTGTTTCGAGAGATAAATTTTTACCTTTAGATCCAAACTCTGTACTTCCGTAGTACATACCATTATCATTTTTTTTAACTTTTTTACTTAGTTGTTTTAAGGTAGTTTTTTTTTCAATTCCTGTATGTTCTAAAAAGATATCAGCTATTTTGTCATGATCTTTCTCATGAACAAAAAGCTCTTTATTATTTAGTCCTATATAATCTTTACCTATCTCAGCATATAACGAATAGGAAGTAGCATCTTCAGCAATCGGTTGTCCATTTCGATCGTAAATGGTTCCTCTTTTTGCTTTTATGACGCTACTTCCTTGATACAACTCTTGTCTTTTGCTATCCAGGCTTTCAGAGCCAACTTTACCGACACCAATGATATAAATAAAACGTACGGCAAAAAGTAGGAAAATAGCAATAGAGGTCGTAAAAAGTATAATTCCTACTTTTCTTCTATTGCCAGCTGGTGTTAAGTTCTTGGATTTAATTTTCTTCTTTGCTTTTTCCCAAAATTCTTTCATCATTTAATTTTCCTTATATTATCTTCTCTAAGCTCAATTTCAGACTTTTCCGCAATTCCCTTAACACGGTTAGCTCTGAGTAATTCATTCTTTTCTTGTTCTAATTTTTCGATAGTATTTTTTGAATCATTCATTTCTTGTTGAACAGTTGTTATGGCCTTTTCTTCTCTATTAATAGCTGTTGTCATTTTAATCGTAGCAATTGATAAGAAAAGAAAGGTTACTACAAAAGCACAAAAAACTATTTTTTCTAATTTACTCACTTTTTTTAATTTACTCTGAGGAACCACAAAAGGAGGTGACTCCTTCAACCTTCTCTCCTCAATAGATGGCAAGGCTTGGGAATAATATTCGTATAACTGTTCATCTTTTTTTTCTGCTAATGACATATTTCCTAGACCATCCTTTCAGGAGTTATTTTTTCAGCTACTCTAAGTTTTGCACTTCTCGAACGGTTGTTATTTTCTAACTCTTCTTCAGAAGCAACAATTGGTTTTCTATTAATTAATTTAAGCGTTGGTTGATATTCAACTGGAACCATTGGCAATCCTGGTGGTAAGTCTTTTGGTTGACTGTACTCTTTATAAATATTTTTAACAATTTTATCTTCCAACGAATGAAACGTTATTACACTAATTCTTCCCGTGTGGTTTAATAAGTCAATTGCTTGTTCTAAAGATTCTCCAATTACTTCTAATTCGCTATTTACTTCAATGCGGATAGCCTGGAAAACTCGCTTAGCTGGATGACCTCCTTTTCTCCTTGCCGGAGCAGGAATAGCATCTTTAATCAAATCAACCAACTCACCTGTCGTTTTAATCGGAGCATCTTCTCGTTTTTTTTCTATTAGTCGTGCAATCTGTTTTGAAAACTTTTCTTCTCCGTATCGGAAAAATATTTTAACTAATTGTTCATAACTATACTCATTAACCACATGATACGCTGACAACGATGCTTGTTGATTCATTCTCATATCTAAAGGAGCATCTTGATGATAACTAAATCCTCTTTCTCCTTCATCTAATTGAGGTGAAGAAACTCCTAAATCATACAAAACACCATCAATTTCATCAACATTATATTTTGCTAGCTCGCTTCTCAAATGTCTAAAATTAGATTGGATAAAAGTTACTTTACCAGCTTCTACATCTTTAGATAACTTCATTTCAGCATATTTTAGAGCCGTTTCATCTTGGTCAAACGCATATAAATGACCCTTTTCTGACAATTGCGAAAGAAGATACTGGCTATGACCAGCACCACCCAGTGTACAATCAACATAAACGCCATCAGGTTTAATATTTAATCCATCTACAGTTTCCTTTAAAAGAACTGTGATATGTTCAAATGTTTCAGACATAATTTCTTTCTCCAACCTTAAAATTTAAAAACCAAAATCTATCATTGTTTCAGCAATATCATCGAAATTTTCTTCAGCTTCTAGCGAGAATTCATCCCAACGCGTTTCGCTCCAAATCTCAATCCGGTTTGAAACACCAATAATGACACATGGTTTTTCTAGCTGTGCATATTTTCTTAAATTCGAAGGAACATTAATTCTTCCTTGTTTATCGATTTCACATTCTGTTGCTGCGGAGTAAAAGAAGCGTACAAAAGTTCGAGCTTCTTTTTTTGATAGTGGCATATTTTTCATTTTTTCTTCTAAAAGTGACCATTCATCCATCGGATAACCAAATAAACATCCATCCATTCCCCTGGTTACGACAAACTTTTCACCCAAGTTATCTCGTAATTTTGAAGGAACAATTAGACGTCCTTTTGAGTCAATATTATGTTGATATTCACCCATGAACATACAAGGTCACCTCACAGTCGCCACTCACTAAAACTAGTCTACCATATTCCCCCACTTTCTACCACAGTCTTATAAAAAAAATTAATATTTGGTATAGATTGTAATATAAGTGATAACAAAAAAGACAATACTAGAAAATATACTAGTTATTGTCTCTACGTTTAATTTAAATATAAAATGATACTAGAAATAATAAGAAGGAAGTAAATGAGTAACGTAATCAAGAAGACTATTCGCCAAACCATCTTAAAATAACGTTTATACTTAATCTCTTTAAATTGATACGCTTGGAAAACAGCGACTAACATCGAGACAAGCAGTACAATGAGTAGCGTGTATGGTAAAAAACTCTCGTCAAATGTTGCTCTCGATAAGTAATGTATGCCTACCAATAAAAAAGGCGTGGCAATATCAGGTGATTTTATTCCATATTTTCTTTCAAGTGACGTTTTTTTTATAATAAATGAACTTATAAATAATAGTATTACTGGAAAAACATACCAAAAAAAAGTAGCTAGTGTTAAATTCCGCATGTCGGACTTCCCCTTCAAAACACATTTAAAATAATTGTTAATAAAACAAAAAAAACTATTTATTCATAACAACTATTTACAATGTTTCTTTTTTTATTTTATACTTATCACTAGTATAAAGCATCTGTTAGTTTGATTCAATTTTTTTCATGCTACTTTTAGTAATAAATCCTTGCACTTTCTACCCAAATCAGTGTAAACTAGTATCATTGAATTACTAATCAAAGGACGTGTCAAAGTAAAATGAGTAAAAAACCAACAAGCACTTTTTCGAAAGTTACTAAAATAGTTATTTGGGTCATGTTAATCACTATGGTCGGCGGTTCTATCTTTGGTGCACTAGCTAGTCTAGGAATTATTTAAACACTTAACTCTCAACCAATCTAAAAAAGTAAAGTATGCGGAAATTATCTCGCATACTTTACTTTTTTTACGATATAAACTTTGTCATGTTAACTATTTTGAGCCAATACCAACAACTCTTTTGCGTGATCTAAGGTCAACTTCGTTACTTCTGCTCCTGAAAGCATACGAGCGATTTCATCAATACGTTCTTCTTCATTCAACTCTCTTACAGTTGTTTCTGTACGTTTATTAACCACATCTTTTTTTATGAAATACTGCGTGTCTGCTATAGCTGCTACTTGTGGTAAGTGCGTAATACACAAGACTTGAGAATTTTTTCCTATTTGATGTATTTTTTCAGCTATCGCTTGAGCGACACGACCACTAACCCCTGTATCAACCTCATCAAAAACAATACTTGTAATTTCTTGAGATTGAGAAAAAATTGTTTTAATAGCTAACATCACTCTAGATAATTCCCCACCTGACGCCACCTTAACTAGAGGTTTTAGCTCTTCTCCCAAATTTGTTGAAATAAAAAATTCGACTTTATCTACGCCAAACTCTCCTAAATCAGCAGTTTCTTGAAAATTAACTTCAAATTTCGTATTTTCCATAAATAAACTTTTTAGTTGTAAAAGTATTTCTGTTTCTAACTTTTTAGCAGCAAATTTTCTTTTCTCAGTCAATTCCTGACTCAGCTTCAACAACTTCAAATTCTCTTCTTGTAAGTCATGTTCAATTCTTTCAATATCCATGCCACCAAATTTAGACAAAGCCAATTCTTCAGAAATATTATTATAATAAGAGATTACCTTTGTAACCGTTTCTCCATATTTCCTTTTCAGCTGCCTAATAGTATCTAGTCTTGTTTCAACCTCACTCAGTCTAGTTTCGTCTAACTCTAGATTATCAACTAACGCTGATACATTATTTAAAGCTTCTTGTAAAGAGTAGTAGCTGTTTTGAATCAACTCACTCGTTTCTTTATAAGCAATATCTAGATGTTCAATACTAGACATCTCGTTCATAGCTTGAGCGACTAAATCAAGAGCTTGAATTTCGTCTCCCTCTATAAAGGCATAGGTATTTTTGAGTGCGTCTGTTATTTGCTGAAAACTAACTAATTTTTTGCGTTCTTCTAAAAGACGAGGTTCTTCACCTTCAATTAAAGCTGCTGCTTCAATTTCTTCATATTGAAATTGAAGCATATCCATTCGTTGCACGTATTCTTTTTCATTCGCATAGAATTGTTTCACTTTTTTTTCTAACTCTTTAAACGTTTTATAGTGATCCTGATACTCTCTTAATAAAGGTTTTAATTTTCCTTGATCAAAATTATCTAACAAGCCTAAATGTTGAGTCGCATGCATCAATTCTTGGTGTTCATTCTGCCCATGAATATCAACTAACCGACTACCAATTTCTCGCAACATCTTCGTATTAACTAATTGTCCATTTATTCGACAGTTATTACGTCCTGTCCTGTAAATTTCCCTTTGAATAATTAAAAGGCCGTCTGAAATATCGATTCCTTTTTCTTCTAGAAAAACAGTCATGTTCTTTTTATCTCCAACATAAAAAGAACCTTCAATCCGGCATTTTTCAGTTCCATCTCGAATAAAGTCACTTGAACCTCGTCCACCGACCAACAGTCCCATAGCATCAATAATAATCGATTTTCCTGCACCGGTTTCCCCAGTTAACACAGTCATACCATCTTTAAATTCAACGTTTAAGCTTGAAATAATCGCAAAATCTTGAACAGATAATTCTTGTATCATAACTTTGTCACCTTCTTATATGATTTCCAACAATGCCTTTTCTAACTCTACTGCTTGTTTTTCGGTATTAGTAATCACTAATACTTTGTCGTCATTTGACATCACTGTAAAAACATCAGATTTATAAACAGTTTCAACCAAATTACCTAAAGCAAAACCACTACCAGGCTTAGTGATTAGAGAAATCATTTTATCCATTTGGGTAATTGATACAAAAGCATTTTTTAACAATTTTTCTAATCTTACTCGGTCTATTTTATTTTCTTTAGGCATATTATATTTATATATTTTTTCACCATCAGGTATTTTTACTAACTTCATTTCTTTAATATCTCTTGAAATTGTGGCTTGAGTAACTGGAATGTTGTTTTCTAGTAAAATAGATACTAGCTCTTCTTGTTTTGATATATTATTTTCCGTAATAATTTTTTCTATCCATTTATGCCTTTCTTGTTTCCTCATAAGTTTCCCTCCAACCGACTAAAAAGTTACGTTAATTTATTGTGAGAGATCTCCACAATCTCGTCTGGAGACACTTTACTTAAAAACTGACCCAAACCTTCTTTAACAGGAGTTAAATAAGCTAAATATTCAATATTACCGTCTCCACCAGTGATTGGTGAGAAATCTAAGTCTACTATATCAAAACCAAACTCTTGAATAAATTCAACTACTCCATTTAACACAGATAAATGAATTTTTTTATCACGTATAATCCCTTTTTTCCCAACCTGATCTCTACCTGCTTCAAATTGAGGTTTTATCAAAGCTACTACTTCCCCATTATCTGCTAGAATAGTTTTTAGTACAGGTAAAATCAATTTCAACGATATAAACGATACATCAATTGTCGCAATTTCAGGTTGCTCTTTAGTAAAATCTTCTAATTTTGAATATCTAAAGTTAGTTTTTTCCATTACTTCTACTCGATCGTCTTGCCTTAATTTCCAGGCCAACTGATTAGATCCTACATCAAGCGCATAACTCATTTTAGCTCCATTTTGCAAAGCAACATCTGTAAAACCGCCTGTTGATGATCCTATATCAAGTAAGGTTTTATCAGTAAATTTAATTCCAAACGATTTCATCGCTTTCTCTAATTTTAACCCACCACGAGAAACATAAGCTAAAGCTTGCCCTTTCAATCGTAAAATCGTATCTGCAGGTATTTTTTCACCTGGTTTATCGTATCGTAATCCATTATCGCCAATTACTAACCCTGCCATAACATTACGTTTCGCCTTTTCTCTTGTTTCGCTTAACCCTTGTTGAACAACTAAAACATCTACCCGTTCTTTTCTTATTTTTTCACTCATCCGATTACCTTCAACTCTTCTAAAATGACATCTAATAATGTTTTATTATTTTTCCCTAATATTTCTCTAGCCTTATTTAAAGATTCTTCTGCTAACTCACAATGATTAAAAAAAGCACTTTTAGCCCCCTCTAATCCTAATAAAGACACATAAGTATTTTTGTTATGAGCTGCATCTGTACCTATCTTTTTACCTATTTTTATCTCGTCGCCAACAACATCTAATAAATCATCTTTTATTTGAAAAGCAATCCCAATATTTTGAGCGTACTCAAGCAACCACTTTTTTATTTCAAATTGCTGTGAACTGAGGGTCACACCTGCTTCAACAGCAAATCGAATTAATGCTCCTGTCTTTTTGCTGTGCATTTTTTGCAGCTCTTTTAAGTTAATATTTTTTTCTTCACCCAAGACATCCTCTACTTGCCCAGCAATCATTCCTTCTGAACCAGATGCTTTTGCTAATAAGCGTATCAATTCAGTTCTAATACTACTATCAATTTTCATCGTTGCAACTAAATGAAATGCTTCCGTTAAAAGTGCATCCCCTGAAAGAATGGCTACAGCTTCACCATAAACTTTATGATTGGTCGGTTTCCCTCTCCGTAAATCATCATCATCCATCGCAGGTAAATCATCATGAATCAGCGAATAAGTATGAATCATTTCAAGTGCAGCAGCCACCTCAAAATGAGCTTTCTCTAGCGGTTGATCAAAAAAAGATACTGTAGCTAATAGCAGAAGTGGTCTAAATCTTTTCCCTCCTGCTTCAAGAGAATAGTTCATCGCCTCAAAAAGTCTGTTTGATTTCCCAACTTCCTTCAAAAATTGATACATCGTGCGATCTATCACCGGGATGCATTCTTCAGCAAATTGTTGATATGTTTGTGTCATAATCATTCTCCCACTTCTTCAAAGGGACTTTCTTTTCCTTCATCAGACATAATTTTCGTTAACGTGTCTTCTGCTTTAGTTAACGTCTCTTGACACAACTTACTTAATTCAATCCCTTTTTGAAATTGCACTAAAGCTTCCTCTAAGGGGACTTCACCCGTTTCTAATTGCTTAACAATAACTTCCAACTCAGCCATTGAATCCTCAAAAGTTTGTGTTTTCTCTTTTGCCATTTATTACGTCTCCTTTTTTTTAATTTCTAACACTTTTGTTTCAATCTCACCATCAGACAAATGAACAGTTAGTTGCTGTTCTTTTTTTATTTCAGTTGTTTTTTTCATTATTTTTCCATCTACAGTTACATAACTATACCCTCTAAGCATCGTCTTTAAAGGACTTAACATATCTAAACTTAACATCGACTGAGAAAGCACAGTCTGTCTATCTTTCATCAGATTTTGCATAGATGTTGTTAATTTTTCCTCAAAAAAACCTAATTGTTGTTTAGATGTACGAACTTTTTCTTGTGGATTTTGAAACTGTAGCTGTTGGGATAGTTTACGGTATTCTTTTTCTTTAACCTGCACTTCCATGATAAGACCTTGTTCTAATCGCCTATTTAATAAATCTAGCTGCACAGAAAAAGCTTCATACAAGCGCTTGGGTTGTTTAAAAACAAAGGAATCAATCACATGAGCATACTGTTGTTTTTTATGTCTCAATTGATTATTCATCGCTTGAGTTAAACGATTCTCTTTTTCTTTAATTTTTAATATTTCTTCTGTTAAAACCGGCGTCGCTATTTCCGCTGCTGCTGTAGGTGTCGCCGCCCGAACATCTGCTACTAAATCAGCAATCGTCACATCTGTCTCGTGTCCTACAGAAGACACAATAGGTGTTTTAGCTTCAAAGATAGCTCTCGCTACAATTTCTTCATTAAAAGGCCATAAATCTTCAATAGATCCTCCACCTCTTGCAACTATTAAGGTATCGAAATCACCTATTCTATCTACCTCTTTAATTTGTCTTGTAATATCCACTGCTGCTTTATCCCCTTGAACAAGGGTAGGAAATACAACTAATTGAACAATAGGATACCTTCTCTTTATTGTTGTCATAATATCTCTGATTACAGCACCACTAGGACTCGTTACTACTGCAATTTTTTTAGGATAATTAGGTAACGGTTGTTTAAATTCAGGTTTAAACAAACCTTCTTTTTGAAGTTCAATTTTACGCTTTTCAAAAGCTTGATACAACGCTCCAACACCATCTGGTTCCATATGTTCCACATAAATCTGATAACTACCACTTGCTTCATATAAGGAAACTCGACCAATAATTAAAACTTTCATTCCTTCTTCTGGTTGAAATTTTAAAGAGTTAAATGCCCCTTTAAACATTATAGCTGAAATTTTAGATTGATCATCTTTCAAACTAAAGTACTGATGAGCATTTGGACGCCTTCTAAAATTTGATATTTCTCCCGTTAAATAGACTCTACCTAGATAAGGGTCTACTTCAAATTTTCTCTTGATGTATTTTGTTAGAGCGGTGACAGTTAAATATTTTTCAGTCATCTCTTTCACTATCCTTATTCTATTCTTGCATTATTCACAGTTTGTTCCATCAACATAGTGATCGTCATTGGTCCAACTCCACCAGGAACTGGGGTTATGTATGATGCTTTTTGACTTACTTCATCATACTTAACATCTCCAACTAAGTGACCATCTGCATGTCGGTTCATTCCAACATCTATAATAACCGCACCTTCTTTAATATGATCCGCTCGTAGATACTCAGCTTGTCCAATAGCAACAATTATTATATCTGCATTCCTTGTTAATTCTTTTAAGTTCTTCGTTTTAGAATGGGCAATAGTCACCGTAGCATCATTCATCAGCAATAACTGAGCCATTGGTTTGCCCACAATATTACTTCGACCAATAATCACTGCATTTTTCCCAGCGACATCAACCTTGTTCGCTTTAAGTAATTCCATAATTCCATACGGTGTGCAGGGTAATTTATCGGGTTTTCCAATGAACAATTTCCCCATATTAAGAGGATGAAAGCCATCTACATCTTTTTTTGCATCAATTGCTAAGAGAATTTTCTCTTCATCGATATGCTTAGGTAACGGCAACTGCACTAATATTCCATCCACTTGTTGATCTTCGTTATATTTTGAGATATATTTTAACAATTCTTTTTCACTTGTCGTTTCAGGTAAGCGATCCACTTGAGATAGAAAGCCAATTTTTTTTGCTGCCGCTTCTTTATTTCTCACATAAACTTGACTACCTACATCTTCTCCGATTAATATCACAACTAACTTCGGAAGTCGTTTTCCCTTAAGTTTCCAGCCAGAAACTTCTTTCCTTAACTCTTCTTGTAGTTGACCTGCTAAGAGACGACCATCTAATTTTTCTACCATAAAAACACCTCCGAATTAATCACATATAGAACCATTCTAGCATAAAATAAGTGCTGTAAGAAAATAAAACAAAAAAACTCAAGCAAAACTAATTGCTTGAGCCCATTTCATTCATTGCAGATGATAGTACACCATTGATAAATCGACGAGATTCATCATCACTAAACGTCTTAGCTATTTCTAAAGCTTCATTTAACGATACTTTTTCTGGAATATCAGAAATATATAACATTTCAAATAAAGCTAATCTTAAAATAACCAAGTCTGTTTTTGCAATTCGACTAACTGTCCAACGTTTTAAGTGTTTTTCAATTATCTTGTCTAATTCTTCTTGATGTTCTTTAACACCTGTTACTACTACTTCTAAGTATTGAGGGATTTCTTGATTATCTTTTGTCTCATAAAGACTAAGAACATTCTCGATTGCCTCACTCACTTCTAAATCTTCGCTGTATAACATTGTAAAATTCACTTGAAACGCTACTTCTCTCAACTGATGCCTTGTTAATTCCACTTTATTCTTCCCCATCTTCTGAATCAAACAACTCGTCTAAATCCGGTAATATTACTTTCTCAGGTACAACACCTACGACATGAACATTTACCTCTGACAATTCTAAGTCTGTCATATAGAGAACTTGTTGTTTCACTTTTTCTTGCATATCAATCGCTACTTTAGGAACAGACACACCATAATTCAAGTAGCAAAATAAATCAATTTTTATGTTACCCTCTTCATTACTTAGAGAAACACCTTTATCATGTACTGAACCACCAAATAACTCTGTTACATTTGATGCTAAGTTGCCACGCATTGCATATACACCATCAACTTTTGACGCTGCAATCCCGACAATAACTTCCAATACCTCAGGAGCAACAACAATTTCGCCACCAATTTCTTGATTATTATTGCTTAGGACTAAATTTTTATTTTCCGCCATCTGTCTTCCTCCTTCAGTTAACTTTTTACTATAACACTTCAATTACTAAGTTTAATCATCTAAATTTCTATACTTTTGATATACCATACATAATGATATTACAATCACTATCTACTAACAAGTGTTTTCATAACTTTTATCTTATTTTTAGAAATTTTTTACTAAATATCACCCTAATTACCTTTTATCTATCCTATAAAATAATAAGCTCTTTTTCTGAATGTGTCAATCTCTTAACACCACTCTCTGTCACTAACATATCATCCTCGATACGAACACCACCAATACCCGGCAAATAAATCCCTGGCTCGTTTGTAATCACATTTCCAGGGATAAACGCTTTGTTTGCTAACCTAGAAACATTTGGTCCTTCATGAATTTCTAAACCAATGCCATGTCCTGTCGAATGCCCAAAATATTCTCCATAACCTTGAGACTCAATATAATCTCGGGCAACCGCGTCTAATTCTACGCCTGACATTCCCGGTCTTGCGCCATCTAACACTTTTTGTTGGGCATCTTTAACAATTTGATATATTTCCTTTAACTTCTCTTTTGGTTCTCCTAAAGAAATAGTTCGCGTCATATCAGATACATACCCCTTATAATAGCAACCAAAATCAATCGTTATTAAATCACCTTGATCAATCACTTTATCACTCGCTACTCCGTGAGGCATAGCAGATCTTACTCCACTAGCCACAATCGTTTCAAATGAAACGCCTGTAGCTCCTAATTGTCTCATGTAAAAGTCTAATTCATTCGCAACTTGAATTTCAGTCATTCCTGGTTTTATATAAGTCAAAATATGGCTAAAGGCTTGATCTGCAATCTCACAAGCTTTCTCAATGAGTGAGACTTCTTGCTCATCTTTTATTTCTCTTAATGATTCGATCATATTAGAGATTGGAACCAATTCTGTTTCTAACAGCATTTCAAGTTCTACGTATTCTTTAAAAGAAACGTTCGCTTCTTCAAACCCCATATTTGGGATTCCTTTTTCATCGATTAAATCAACCAGCTCTTCAAAAATAGGTCCAAAATTTTGAACAATCTCATAGTCAAAACATTCTTTTTCCGCTTGCTCCGTGTATCTAAAATCAGTGATAAAATAGGCGTCATCTAATGTAATCACAGCCATACCAGTTGTCCCTGTAAAACCTGTTAAATAATGTAAATTATAAGCGCTAGTAATTAAAAAGGAGGTCAAACTTTCTTTCAACATTTCTTCTCTCAATTTTTCAATACGTTTCAACATAAAAAAACCTCTTCCATAATCATATTCTTCTTTATTATAACAAAAGAGAGCTACAAAATAAAATAATACTAATTCTCAAAATAAAAAAACAATCCGCTAAAAAGCGGATTGTTTTAACTTAATTATTTAGCAACTGGATAAACAGATACTTGTGTTTTTTCACGGCCTTTACGTTCGAAACGTACAACACCTTCAACTTTAGCGTATAAAGTGTCATCTCCACCGCGTCCAACGTTTACACCTGGATAAATTTTAGTACCGCGTTGACGGTATAAAATTGAACCACCTGAAACAGTTTGTCCATCAGCACGTTTAGCTCCTAAACGTTTTGATTGTGAGTCACGACCATTAGTTGTAGAACCGCCACCTTTTTTATGGGCGAACAATTGTAAATTCATTTTTAACATAGGTAAAGCACCTCCTTGATATTAATTAATTCGAATATAGTTACTATACTCTTCTTCGATACCTTTTAAACCAATCAATAAACTTTTAATTAAGAGATTCGACACTTCTTGTTGCTTCTCAGATAAATCTGATAACACTTCAAAGTACAAATAACCATCATCCATAGTCACAATCGGCTGATAACCAGCTAGCTCCTCAATACTATTCACTGCATTTAACGCTAAGCTAGAAGCCGCTGCACAAACAATATCAGAACCTTCTTCAGCAAAATCAGCATGACCATCCATTTCAAATGAAACAAAGCCCACTTCTGATTTTTCACTAAAATTAGCCTTAATCATCAAGATACCAACTTTCTAAATTTTAATTATGCGTTAATAGCATCGATCATTACTTTAGTGTATGGTTGACGATGACCTTGTTTACGATGAGAATCTTTTTTAGCTTTGTATTTGTAAGTTACAACTTTCTTTTGTTTTCCTTGTTTTTCAACAGTTCCTTCAACAGTTGCGCCTTTTACAGTTGGAGCACCAATTTTTGTTGCTTCTCCACCTACTAAAACGACTTCATCAAACACAACTTTCTCACCAGCTTCTACGTTTAATTTTTCAACGTAAATTGCTTGACCTACTTCAACTTTTACTTGTTTACCACCAGTTTTTACAATAGCGTACATGTTTGTTTCGCACCTCCTTCTCTTTTCTTAGACTCGCCAGCTTAAGCGCCATAAAAATGATCTTAATTACTTAATTTGTGCGGTTGTAGATGTGGTGCACACAAATACAACATTAATATCATATCAAAAAAAAATGGATAGGTCAATATAAAATCAACCCATCCATCTATTTATTCTGCGTCAGACACAAAAAACTTTTCTAATCCCACTTCAACAAACAATTCAGAACGAAATAGTTTTGCAACGTTCGTCGCCATGTAATGATTAGCATAAATTTTTCCTTCTACCACCCAAGCATCCGCAATGCCTAACAGAGCGAAAACTAAGAAGTTCTTAATTAATTCTTTTGGTATCTTCCTTACTGGAATTGAATCTCCATAATTAACGTGCTCTAAAATATAATCATATAGTTTATCACTAAATAACATTCTATATTCTTCAGCATCATTTTCTTTTAATAAAGTTATGAAAAACTCTGGTGATTCACCAATATATTCAAAAACTCTATCTAAGATAATTTGTGGTATCATATTTTCCGAATTCTCTTCAAATTCAATATAATTAATCACATTATCATAAAAATCTTCAATTATCTCTTCCATAATTGTTTCTACGAATGTATCTTTGTCACGGTAATGTAAATAGAAAGTTCCCCTTGTTACACCCGCTTGATTTGTTAAATCTTTAATATTCATCTCGCTTAACTTGCGCGTTTTCAACAAATCTAAAAAAGCTTGTCTTAATTTTTTACGAGTTTTAACTACTCGTGGATCAATTTTCCCCATATTTTATTCCCCTTAATTGATTTAATATCTTTCATGTTATAAAAAACATCCCCGAATTCTTCTTAACACATATATGATTATATATCATATCACACCTTTTTGTCTAGTATTATCCGTAAGTATTTATCTTATTATCTATTTATTCTTATGACACTTATTTAGAAAAAAACATTTAATTTATTTTTTTTAGTTTTTTTAAAAATATGCTTGACTATTCATTGAAAATTTATTATGATATTCATGTTGCTTAAAGCTAATCAGTCGCAGTAGCTCAGCCGGATAGAGCATTCGCCTTCTAAGCGAACGGTCGGGGGTTCGAATCCCTCCTGCGACGTATAATAAAAAAGTGAGAGACGTATGTCTCTCACTTTTTTTGTTATTTAACGTTAATCTCTACGTTCTCAACATCTTTACTTATCATCATCACTCCATCACCTAACGGAAGTAGTGTCACTGTCAAATCAGGATGAGTCAATACTGTATCATACAAGCTATTTAATTTACGATAAATAGTTCTTTGACTTTTTGGAATATCTTTCAAATCATGCATTATTGTTCCCGCCTGAAAAACATCATCAATCATAATAACTCCATTTAACTTCAAAACCCTCAAACACTCTGGTAAAAATTCAATATACTTAGATTTAGCACTATCCATAAAAATAAAATCATATGAATTCGATAACGTCGGTAGAACTTCTTTTGCATCTCCTTCTAACAATGTTATCTGGTCAGAAAGTCCCAATTTTTCAAAATTCACTTTAGCCTTTCTTATCATCACATCAAAACGATCTATCGTTGTTACATGTCCGCTTTTTCCAATCGTCTGCGCCATCAAACTAGCAGAAAAGCCAATCGCTGTTCCAATTTCTAAAATCTCTTTCGCTTGTATTTGTTTTAAAAAAAACTTTAAAAACGTAGCAGTCTCATTGGGTATTATCGGAACATTATCCACGTGCGCTTGAGCTTGTATTTCTCCAAGTTGACCTTCCATCTGCTTTTGTCTATTTCTAACTAACTCCAAAATTTCATCTTTTAATACTGGACGATGCATCATTTCATTTCTCATATTTCCACCCTTCCTGTCTATATCCTTGTTGATTATACAAATTTTTTAACATAAAAACAAATTATAAATTGGTATAGATTTGACTAATTATAAATAATGTCCTATCATAGCCTTAAAAAAGGAAAAGGTATATTTATATATTATGAAAAAAGACAAATACTTAGACTTATTAAGTTCAAAATTCAACTCTTCAGAAGAAATTGTAAGCGAAATCATCAATCTCAAAGCAATCTTAAACTTACCTAAAGGAACTGAACACTTCGTCAGTGATTTGCATGGAGAGTATAATGCTTTTCAACATATCTTAAGAAATGGTTCCGGAAATGTGAAAGAGAAAATCAAAGAATTATTTCACCAAACCTTAACTTTTGAAAAACAACAAAAACTCGCAACACTTATTTATTATCCAGAAAAAAGGCTCAAACTCACTGAAAATGAACATACAGACGAATGGTATAAAGAAACCGTAGACTACCTAATTCAATTAATTCGCTTTTCTTCCTCAAAATACACACGTTCAAAATTAAGAAAAACTCTTCCAACCCGATTTTCATATGTTATAGAAGAATTACTGTTCCAAAATGACAATCAAGCTGATAAAAAAAATTACTATCACCAGATTATCGATAACATCATTTCTTTAAAACAAGGGGATAAACTAATTATAGATTTATGCTATACAATTCAACGGTTAGTGGTTGACCATCTTCATGTTGTTGGTGATATTTACGATAGAGGGCCTGAACCTGATAAAATCATCGAACGCTTAATGACCCATCATTCGGTTGACATCCAATGGGGAAACCATGATATCATTTGGATTGGTGCCTGTTCCGGCTCAGCAATCTGTATGATGAATACTATTAGAATATCAGCACGGTATAATAACCTTTCTATTATAGAAGACACTTACGGCATCAATTTAAGACCTCTTTTAACATACGCAGAAAAATACTACGATGACAATTCTGCTTTTAGACCTAAAACAGAAGAGGGGGATTGTTGTCATTTCGAAGAAATTTTAGAGACAACTAAAATCCATCAAGCAGCCGCTATTTTACAATTCAAACTGGAGGAACAATTAGTATCAAGACGTCCTGAATTTAATATGGAGCATCGAAAATGTTTGGGAAAAGTTGATCTCAGCAATAATACGGTTACTCTTAAAGATTCAACTTACACACTGCATAACACGTGTTTTAGAACTGTTAACAAAGAAAATCCGAGCTTCCTTACAATCGAAGAGGAAGAACTTATCGAACGCCTATTGCACAATTTTACTCACTCTGAGAAATTAAAGCGCCATACTGCTTTTCTTTTGGAAAAAGGAAGCATGTATCTTGTTTATAATGAAAACCTTCTCATCCATGGTTGCGTACCTTTGAATAAAGATGGAAGTTTCCAAAGCATCAAACTAAATGGAAAAAATTACCAAGGAAAAGCATTGTTAGATTACTTTGAATACTCTCTTAGAAAAGCTTATCGTACACCTGACATTACAACTGATTACGAAACTGATTTATTATGGTACCTTTGGTCTGGCGAATGCTCTTCTTTATTCGGTAAAAAAGAAATGACAACTTTTGAAAGATATTTCATTACCGAAAAAGAAACTCATACTGAAGAAAAAAATAGTTATTATCAATTACGAGAGGAAGAAGAAACTATTCTTAATATTCTCAAAGAATTCCACTTAACAGGTAGCGATAGTCACTTAATCAACGGACACACGCCCATTAAAGAATTAAAAGGAGAAAAACCAATTAAAGCTGACGGTAAATTAATCGTTATCGATGGTGGCTTTTCAAAACCTTACCAAAAAACAACTGGTCTAGCAGGCTATACGTTACTTTACAATTCATACGGCATGCAACTTGTTGCCCATAAACCTTTTTCTTCCATTAAACAAGTCATCGAAGAGCACGATGACATTCTTTCTATAAAACGGCTAGTAGACAGACCCTTAGAAAGAAAGAGAGTCAGCGACACTACAATTGGATGTAAACTACAAGAAGAAATTAATGAATTACAGTTACTACTCGAATACTTAAATTATAAATAACAAAAAACACCAAAACATTTTTATTATTGTTTTGGTGTTTTTATAAAATATTCTATGGAATTAGTTAACAGCTTATTTAACAGATTTTCTGACTTCTTCAATTGTATTCATTTTATGTTGCCAACATTCCATCGATAAATCAACAGGATACTTTTGTGGGTTTAAATTTCGCTTGTACTCTTCCCACAAGGTACTTAAATTAACTTTGGCATATTCTTTTATCTCGATTAACTCCGGCAATTCATAAACACGTTTACCGTCAATATAAATATCTTTTAATATCGGGCGAGCATCAAAGTTAGTTACTGTCTTATTAATAAAAGTATGAACAGGATGAAACATATAAAGTTCTTTATTTTTTCTAGGGTCTTCATTCCAAAGAGTTATATAATCTCCTTCAGATTTTCCTCCATCTTTACCTGTAATACGCCAAACTTGTTTTTTACCCGGTGTCGAAACTTTTTCAGCATTATTCGATAACTTAATCGTATCTATCATTTTGCCTTTACTATTTTCAATAGACACAAGCTTATAAACAGCTCCTAGAGCTGGTTGATCATACGCTGTTATTAATTTAGTTCCAATTCCCCATACATCAATTTTAGCTTTTTGCATTTTCAAATTCAATATTGTAGACTCATCTAAATCGTTAGAAGCATATATTTTAGCATCGTAGTAGCCAGCAGCATCCAATTGTTTACGAACTTTTTTAGAGATGTAAGCCATGTCACCACTATCAATCCTGACACCTAGAAAGTTTATTTTATCTCCCATTTCTTTAGCTACACGAATAGCATTTGGCACTCCAGATTTCAAAGTGTCAAAAGTATCCACTAAAAAAACACAATCCTTATGAGTCATAGCATAAGCTTTAAAACCATCATAATCATCTAAATACGATTGTATTAAGCTATGCGCGTGCGTGCCAGAAACAGGAATACCAAATTTTTTCCCCGCTCGTACATTACTTGTTGAATCAAAACCACCTATATAAGCTGCTCTAGTTCCCCAAATTGCCGCATCCATTTCTTGAGCGCGCCTCGTTCCAAATTCCATCACTAGATCACCTTCACAGACGGCACGGATTCTCGCCGCCTTAGTAGCTATCAAAGTTTGGTAATTAACAATATTTAAAATAGCCGTCTCTACAAGCTGACATTGGGCTAAAGGTCCCTCTACTTGAAGAATAGGTTCATCATTAAATACCATCTCTCCTTCTACAGCAGACCTTACAGTACAGGTAAATTTAAACGCCTTCAGATAAGATAAAAATTCTTCCGGATAATCAGTTATTTCTCTTAAATATTCGATATCACTGTCTGAAAAAGAAAGATTGTCTAGATAATTTACAACTCTTTCTAAACCAGCAAAAATAGCGTACCCATGTTTAAAAGGCATCTTTCTAAAATAACATTCAAATACTGAATTCAGATCAGCACGTCCTAACTCCCAATATGTCTTCATCATGTTTAATTGATATAAATCCGTATGAAGTGTTAAGCTATCATCTTTTTGCATTTTATTATTTTCTCCAATTCTATCCACATATAGTTTAATTTATATTTTACGTATGTTTTTGAATTTTCTCAAGCCTTTTATTCTTTATTTTAAACAAGTTATTACAAATTAAAGCGAGCTTCTTGATTTTCATTACATAACTTTCTTTTATAAATAGTTTAACACTTAAACTCATAGGGACCAACACCATTTTTCGAAAGCCAAACACTATTATCAGCCTTATTTTTTGGCCAAAATAAAAAAGAGGAATCCGAAGATCCCTCTTTTTACGATCAATATAAAAATTATTTTACAGTTACTGAAGCGCCAACTTCTTCTAATGATGCTTTTAACGCTTCAGCATCATCTTTAGAAATACCTTCTTTGATTGGAGCTGGAGCTCCATCAACTACAGCTTTAGCTTCTTTAAGACCTAAACCAGTTGCTTCACGAACTGCTTTGATAACTTTAACTTTTGAATCACCAGCAGAAGTTAATTCTACAGTGAATTCAGTTTGTTCTGCAGCAGCAGATGCTTCACCAGCACCAGCAGCAGCTACAGGAGCAGCAGCAGAAACTCCAAATTCTTCTTCAATAGCTTTTACTAAATCATTTAATTCTAAGATAGTTGATTCTTTCAAATCAGCAATAATTTGCTCTACGTTTAATGCCATTATAATATCCTCCGTTATAATCTTTTCGATTATTTTTTTATTTTTTTAATTTAAAGTAAGAATGCTATTAAGCAACTTCTTCTTCTTTTGATTCTGATACAGCTTTAACTGCGTACGCAACGTTTCTGACTGGTGCTTGTAAGACAGAAAGTAACATAGAAAGTAAACCTTCTCGGTTTGGTAATTTAGCAAGAGCAACGATTTCTTCAACAGAAGATACGTTTCCTTCGATAATACCACCTTTGATTTCTAATTTTTCAGCAGTTTTTGCAAAATCATTCATAATTTTAGCAGGCGCTACTACGTCATCGTTACTGAATGCTACGGCTGTAGGTCCAACGAACACGTCGCCCATACCTTCTAAACCAGCAGCTTCTGCAGCACGACGTAAGATACCATTTTTGATAACTTTCATCTCAACGTTTGCATCACGTAATTGTTTACGCAACTCAGTTACTTGTTCCACTGTTAATCCACGGTAGTCAACAACTACTACAGATGCAGCTTCTTTAATCTTAGCAGTAACAACTTCAACTTCTTGAGCTTTTTTAGCGATTGATGCTTCACTCATTATATTTCACCTCCGTAAATTTAGATGGTGGAATTTTTTTACAAAAAAACCCCATGCCACCGTTGACATAGAGGGACTATTGAATCATTCAATATGGTCCTCGGTAGGGAATTAAGACTCGCGTCACCTACTGTCTTCGGTACAGTTATTATTATAACCTAGACAACTATATCATATATAGCTGCCTAGGACAAGTTTTTCTTAGAAAGAAAATTTATCTACTTTAACTCCAGGGCCAAACGTAGTTGTAACTGTTAAGTTTTGGATATATTGTCCTTTTGTTGCAGCAGGTTTTGCTTTAAGGATAATATCGTTAATTGTTTGGAAGTTTTCAATTAATTTAGCATCATCAAATGATACTTTACCAATTGGAACATGGATATTACCTTGTTTATCAACACGGTAAGTTACTTTACCAGCTTTAACTTCTTCAACAGCTTTTGTTACATCCATAGTAACAGTTCCCGTTTTAGGGTTTGGCATTAAGCCTTTAGGTCCTAATACACGTCCTAATTGACCTACTTGAGCCATCATGTCTGGTGTAGCAACAACTACGTCAAAACCAAACCAGCCACCTTTAATTTTTTCAACCATGTCAGCATCGCCAACAAAGTCTGCTCCAGCAGCTTCAGCTTCTTTAGCTTTTTCGCCTTTAGCAAAAACTAAAACTGATTGAGTTTTACCAGTACCATTTGGTAATACTACAGCTCCACGGATTTGTTGATCAGCTTTCTTAGGATCAACATTTAAGTTATAAGCAACTTCAACTGTTGCGTCAAATTTTGCAATATTAGTATCTTTAGCTAAAGCAACTGCTTCTGCTACAGGATATTCTTTTACTACGTCTACTTTTTTTAATGCTTCTTGCATTTTTTTACTCTTTTTAGCCATTTTGTTTCCTCCTTGATTGTGGTTATAACGGTTGAACCTCCCACGGAATTTATACCTTTCAGTACAAACCGACTGAGAAGCTACTTCTAAATATCACTAGAATAAAATTATTCTACAGTGATACCCATGCTTCGTGCAGTACCTTCTACCATGCGCATTGCTGCTTCAACGTCAGCTGCGTTTAGGTCTTGCATTTTTGTTTCAGCAATTTCTTTTACTTGATCTTTAGTTACAGTTGCAACTTTTTTAGAATTTGGTTCACCAGAACCTTTATCGATTTTAGCAATTTTTTTCAATAAAACTGCTGCTGGTGGTGTTTTTGTAATAAATGTAAATGAACGATCTTCATAGACAGAAATTACTACTGGAATAATTAAGCCAGCTTGGTCTGCTGTACGAGCATTGAATTCTTTTGTGAATCCCATAATATTAATTCCCGCTTGACCTAATGCTGGTCCTACTGGTGGTGCTGGAGTTGCTTTCCCTGCTGGGATTTGTAACTTAACTAATTTTTCTACCTTCTTTGCCACGAGACATACCTCCTTAAGTCCGTGATGTGGTTTAATGGAGATGTAAATTTCTCCTCCCACATTAAAAAAATATGTGCATCTCACTACACATACTTTAATATTATATAAAATTATAAGAGATTTGTCAATTGTTAATCATCTTTTTTATCCTCTCCAGATAAAAATTTCACAATACTTGCAACTAAAAATGCGCCGTGATAAAGTGTATCGTAAGACTATAAGGAGGAATTTCACCTATGATACGTATAGCAGAACCTAAAGATGCTAGTGAAGCAATTGATTTAGTCATGATTGTACTAAAAGATATGGAACTAGATATTTTTAATAAATTATCAGAACAAAAGGTAAAAGAGTTATTAGTAGAAGCTTATATAAATGAACCCGATTATCGTTATGGTTTTAACAACGCACTTGTTAAAGAGATAAATGGAAAAGTTGCCGGTATAGCTTTTGGTTATCCTGACCATCTAGAAGAAAATATTGATGATGCTTTTATCAATCTACTATTAAATAATAATCTATCCGAAGAGTATAAACTTTTTAACGATGAGGAAACGTTTAAAAATGAGTGGTACCTTGATACCTTAGTTACCTCACCTGATTTTAGAGGCAAAGGTGTAGCTAGAGAACTACTTGATGCCCTACCTGATTTAGCAAAAAAACATAGCCGTACCAAATTAGGCTTAAATGTCGATAAAATTAATGATAATGCCCGTAGAATCTACCTAAATAATGGATTTGAAAAAGTTGGGCAAATCGATATTGCCAACCATGATTATGACCACTTACAAAAACATGTTGGCTAATTAAATAAACTTACTAGGAAAGCTAGAGAATTTTTTTAATTCTTTAGTTTTTTTTATTTGTCTCTTGCTTTTTATATTTGCTTGATTTATACTAATACACATGAACATATATTCATATGAAGAAAAGTATATATTTACTTAGGAGGAATTTATTATGGATCAATCAATGTCTCAACATGAAAAACACAATCATGACCATGATCAAGATCATGAACACAGTGGTCACGACCATGATCATGACCACGGAAAACTACCTGTTATACTATTTTTTATTGGTTTAGCTACCTATTTAGCTAGCCTGTTTATAGCGGATGGTATTTTTCAAAATATTTTAGCCACTGCCACTATTTTTATGTCTGGTTACCATATCATTATCGAAGGGGTCGAAGATACCATTAGTCAAACTAAGAAAAATCGTAAATTCACCCCAAACGTTCACATTTTAATGACTTTAGCGGCTTTTGGGGCAGCGATTATCGGTGATTTTAAAGAAGGAGCCTTACTGATTGTTATTTTTGCCGGCGCTCACTTTTTAGAAGATTACGCTGAAGGAAAAAGTAAACGCGAAATCACAAACCTCATGAAAATGAATCCTACTGAAGCTAGGTTAATTAAAGCTGATGGTTCGACTGAAATTGTTGATGTTTCCGTATTAAAAGTTGGTGATCAATTAAAAGTTTTAAATGGTGATCAAATTCCAACAGATGGTCGTATTATTTCCGGCTATACTTCTATTGATGAATCTTCTATCAACGGTGAAAGTATTCCTGCAGAAAAAACAGTTGGGGATAACGTCTTTGGTAGTACTATTAACGGAAATGGAGCAGTTACTATTGAGGTAACGAAAGAAAGTTCAGATACGGTTTTTGCTAAGATTTTGGAATTAGTTAATCAATCTCAAGCTAATCTTTCTAAAAAAGCTACAAAAATTAAAAAATTAGAACCAAAATACGTGACTGCCGTTATGGTCATCGTTACTCTATATATTATTACTATGCCTCTTGTTTTTGATCATACTTGGTACAATAGTTTTTATAAAGGAATGGTTTTTCTAACAGTCGCTTCCCCTTGTGCGCTGGCAGCAAGTGACGTCCCTGCAACTTTGTCTGGTATTTCAAATTTAGCAAAACGTGGTGTCCTATTTAAAGGTGGCTCTTTCCTTTCTAATTTAGCTGATATTAAAGCAATTGCTTTTGATAAAACTGGTACATTAACAGAAGGAAAACCTAAAGTAACTGATGTATTCTTTACAGTAGAAAATAAAAATAATTCAGCTAACTACTTAAATATTATCGCTGCAATGGAAAAACAAGCAAATCATCCTTTAGCTAACGCTATCTTAGAACATATCAATGTAACTGAAACCATTGAACTTGATATTGAAAATCAAATTGGTAAAGGGTTAGTTTCCACTTATAATGGTAAAACATACCGGATTGGTAAACCTGCACAATTTAAACAAGTATCTGGTAAAATTGAACAACTAAATCATACATACTCTGAACAAGGTAAAACAGTTGTTTACTTTTCAGAAAATGAAATGGTTGTTGGCTTAATTTCTATGATGGACTTACCTAATAAAAACGCTAAATCTGTTATTTCTTATCTAAAAGATCAAGGTATTCACACAACAATGATTACAGGTGATGCTGAAAAAACAGGACGTGCTGTTGCTAATCAATTAGGTATGGATCAAGTGATTGGTAATGTACTACCTGAAAACAAATCTTCTATTGTTGAAGATTTAGAAAAACAATACGGGTCAACTGCTATGGTTGGTGACGGTGTCAATGATGCCCCAGCTCTTGTGAGAGCTGATATAGGTATTGCGATGGGTGAAGGAACTGACATTGCCATTGATGTGGCTGATGTTGTTCTGATGAAAAATGACTTAACTAAACTAAGCTATGCTCATCGTATTTCTAAGCGATTAAGTAAAGTTGTTATCCAAAATATTACTTTTTCAATGCTTGTTGTTGCCATATTAGTTGTTCTTAACATTGTTGGCAAGATGAACTTACCATTTGGTATCTTAGTTCATGAGGGTAGTACTTTAGTTGTTTTATTTAATGGCTTAAGATTATTAAAACCATTAAAAAATTAAACGTTATTATAAAGGAAGTCAGCTAAACTAGTTGATTTCCTTTTCTTTATTGTTAAATTATTGTAGAATAACCTAAAAACAAAGAGAGGTTCCTAAATGATAACTCTAAGCAAAATGACTTCTAGTCAATTCTCAACTTATTTAAATAGCGCTGTTGCTGATTATGCAAAAGATAAAATCGAGGCTGGAACGTGGCTAAAAAAAGAGGCTTTATCTTTGGCTGAAAAAACATTTAATTCACTTCTTCCAGAAGGTATCCATACACCCAATCATTATCTTTTCACTATCTCTCTGGATAAAAAAATAATTGGTTTCATCTGGCTTAATTTTGTACCAGAAAACCAGCTAAATGCATTTATCTATGATTTTATCGTTTTTGATGACTATCAAGGTTTTGGCTATGGTCAAGAAACTATGAGAGAAATTGAGATAATTGCAAAAAAACTTGGCGCTAAACAACTATCTTTACATGTTTTCGGTCATAATCAGCGTGCGCTACATGTGTATGAAAAGGTTGGTTTTCATATTACAGATTACTCACTGTCAAAAAATATTTAGTCATCAGAGAAAATAAAAAAAGAGAAGAGAAGCTAACCTCCTGCCACATGGATTAGCTTCTCTTTGTTATCTATTAATTATACTTTCTTCTTCGCTTGTAATAATAAACTGTTACAGCCACTAGACCTAATCCTAAAATAGCAATTCCACTAGTTGATTTCTCTCCCGTTTTAGGTAAACCACTATTTTTATTACCATTACTATTATTGTTGCCATTACTAGATTTACCGTTACGACTATCTATTTTTTCACCAATATAATTGTTAGTGATAATTATATTGCCACTATTCTCTTCATTCACAACTCCTTTATAATCTTTCATCTTAGTAACCTCTTCCACATGATACGAAACTATTTCTCCAGCTTTTTCACTGTCTAAGTTTTGCCAAGTCTTTGTCCAATCAGTCACATCAGATAACTTTACAGGATTACCTTCTTTTTTATTATTCGCATATAATTGAACTGTGATATCTTTTGGACGTTTTTTATATTTATTATTACTATCATTCCAAGCTTTAGTAACTGTCACATTTGTTTTTCCTGGTGTATACCTATTTTTTATATTATATCCTGAAACGGTTGCTGTGTAGTCTAATACACTATCTTCTGTTACAGAATACTTAATTATCTCACCCGCTTCATATTTAGGTAATTCACCAAAATCGTATGTCCACTTACTATCTTCTTTTACCTCTTTAGATGATATTTTTTGTCCATTTTTCAATAAATTGACCGTGATCTTTTCTGGTCTCTTGTTCGCTTGATTGTCGTGGTCATCCCATGTTTTCTCCCCTGAAAGGTTCGTTGTTTCAGGTATATGAGTATTGGTAATAATGATGTTTCCTTGATCTTTGTTATTGATTGTCGTGGTATAGCCTGGTACTTTGGTGACTTCTTTAACTGTGTATGTAACTGTTTTTCCTTGATCTTTTTCAGCTAAGTCGGTCCAGTTATGTTGCCATTTGTTTCTTTCTGACAATTCTTCTGGCTTGCCTTCTACTGTACCGTTCTTATAAAGTTGAACCAATACTGATTCTGGACGTTTACCATCTTGATTATGATGATCTTCCCAGGCTTTACTGACCAAGACATTTGTTTTTCCTGGTGTATGGGTATTTTTGATATTAGTTCCTGTCACCTCTGGTCTGTAACCTTCTATA
>CBCPLQ010000020.1:0-33575 GCA_965119435.1 uncultured Vagococcus sp.
GTTTTGTCATCACTGAGGGTTAGAGTAAAGCGCAGTAGGTTGTTAGGAAAGCTGGTTAATAATTTTACTTTATCAACAATACCTATCATATTATTTTTCCTCATAAGTCATCAGCTCCATTTAATTTATATCTAAATTATACGAACGTTTGTTCTTTTTGTAAAGGGGAACAAAAAATATAATTAAAGTTTATTTTGTATAGAAATATTTGGTATACTCGTATTAAGAGGTGATAAAATGAGAAGAAGTAGTCAAGTTTTATTAGATAGATTTCAAATTAGAAAATCAAAAAATGAAAAACGTTTATTTATTAACTGGTTAAATGAACATCTAAAACAACAAGGGTATGAATTAAAAAAAGACAATTATAATAAACATAAAGACGTTACTAATCTAATCGTAGGGGACTTAAAAAAGGCGGACGTCATATTAACAGCTCACTATGATACGCAAGCTCATTCCATTTTCCCTATGTTTATGGGATTTAGTAATTGGATTTCTTTTCTGATCAGTCAAGTTTGGGTAATGCTACCAATAGGGATTATCTCATTTTTTGGTGGTAAATACTTAGCGTTAGGTTTACTAGATTTCTCAATTAAATATTTAAGTATCGGTTTAATAAGTTTACTCCTTTATATTTATACATGGTACAAATAAAGAGGGGGATTGCCAATAAACATACGGCAAATGACAATACATCCGGAGTTGCTACTTTATTAGCGATTCTAGAAGATTTACCCGAATATGACAGAGATAAAGTTTGCTTCGTTTTTTTTGATCAAGAAGAACTGGGATTAGTTGGATCACAAAAATTCAAACAGCGATATGCTAATGAAATCTTGAAAAAACCTTTGATTAATTTTGATTGTGTTAGTGATGGAGATACTCTTTTTTTTGTTACAAAGAAGAAGTTTAGAATGACTACATACAATAATTTATTAATCAAATCTGTGAATGAGGTAATAACCGGTACAGATAAATTCTATAAATTTGGAACAGCTCTCAAACATATTTATACATCAGATCAAATAATTTTTAAAAACAGTGTCGGAGTTGCCGCCGCTAAAAAATTACCTATTTTTGGCTATTATCTCAGCAGAATTCATACTGGAAGGGATACTAAATTTGATAGTAATAATATTGAATACCTAAATAAAATTATGTTAAATTTTATTAGAGGAATTAAAAAAGAGGAACAAGGAGAGTAATTAAACTCCATGTTCCTCTTTTTCGATGTTGTTAGGCAAAAAAATGTTGATATTACCTTATCAGAGTAACCTGCTTTTGATTATAAATTAATACCTGAATTTTAAGATATTCGTTTGCTTAACAGCAGGGGGGGTTGTTTGCAAGTATATTTTATTTTTCCCTTGAATTATTTTAATATCTTTATTTTTCCCAAAACACAGATAAATTAATTGGTCGATTACCTTTTCATCAATAGATTTTTTCTTATTCCAATTCGTTTGTCTAGAGATAGACAGCTGTGCCTCCATATCAAATAGTACCCTAACCAAAAAAATTTCTCGCTCATAAGTCCAGTAGAAGGTAATATAATTAGGGCGTTTAGTTATTAATTCAACTGAGTTGTTGTTTAAAATAGCTTCTAAATTTATCATTTTCAATTCTCCTTACCAGCAATTATACAAACGTAAGTTCGCTTTGTAAAGAGAATACATGATTAAAATGATTGTAAAGGACTGCTCCAATAAAAAGCTGACTTGCTCTTTGTCTGAAAATATCCTGTGGTTCCAGTTTTGTTTTCAATTGTTTTATCTAATTCATAAACAGCTACTTTTCCATTATCTGATACTTCAAAAATAGTTGATGTTGTTGCAGACTTAAGATCCCCATCTCTAAGCGCTGCAAAACGAACTGAACCTTCTGGAGTTAAAATAGCATAGCAAACTAAAAAAACTAAGCCAATTTTAAATAGTAATACAAATAAGCGTCTCACATCATCATCCCCTTTATAATTAACTTCATAATAATTGATAAAAATGAAGATTTAATGCGCTAATTGGTACGAAAAATAAGAAAAAAATGATATGATGGTTCTATGGTAACGCAGGATTATTTTCAGTTTATTAAATAATCACTAACTAATTAGGATGTTGACAATGACAATTAAACTTAAACAAATAGAAGACTTGTTAAAAGAACAAAATCTCTTAAAAGAATTTATCTATCAAAATAACTGGTACTATAATTTACCAGTTGATGATAAAGAATTAACCACACTTTCCTATGACTCTAGAACAGTTGATGAGAACACTCTATTTTTTTGTAAAGGTCTTAATTTTAAAGAGGAATACCTTCGAAAGGCTATTGAAAATAACTTAGATGTCTATATGTCAGAAAATCCTTTTGATATTTCTAATAAATTAGGTATTATCGTAACGGATATTCGTAAGGCGATGGCTATTGTCAGTATGCATTTTTACAATATGCCTCAGAATGACCTCACTCTTATTGGATTTACGGGAACTAAAGGAAAAACAACTGCTGCGTACTTCACTAAATTTATTTTAGATGATTATACTAAGTCTAAAACCGCTATGTTTTCAACAATGAATACAACACTAGATGGGATTAATTATTTTAAATCAAACCTCACAACTCCAGAATCTCTTGATTTATACCGTATGATGAGGCAGGCAGTTGATAACAAGATGACACATCTAATTATGGAGGTTTCCTCTCAAGCGTATAAGCTGCAAAGAGTTTACGGACTAACCTTTGATGTTGGAATCTTTTTAAATATATCTCCTGACCATATTAGTCCAATAGAGCACCCAACGTTTGATGACTATTACTACTGTAAAAGACAACTAATTGAAAACTCTAAGCAAATGGTCTTAAATGCTGATACAAAAGATTATTCCCTATTAAAAGAAATGACAGAAGCTAAGACTATACCGTATTACTCGTATAGTCATTTAAATAGTGAAGCAGATTATTACTGGGAAAAACAACAAGATGATTTATTTAAGTTTAACGTGCTTTCTAAAGAAGATAAACTTAATCTAGCAGCTGAGTATAGTATCCGCTTAATGGGAGATTTTAATAAGGATAATGCTCTAGCTAGTTTAATTACTACTCGTTTAGCAGGTGCTAATCAAAAAAGTGGAAGAACAGGGCTTTCAAACGCTCTTGTCCCGGGTAGAATGGAGCACTTAAAGCATCCAAACGGCTCAAATATTCTAGTTGATTATGCTCATAACTATTTGAGTCTAAAAAACCTTCTAGCTTTTGCTAAAGAGACCCATCCTGATGGGAAAATAATAACAGTCATTGGTAGTACGGGTGAAAAAGCTATTTCCAGACGAGCTGATTTTGGAAAAGTCTTATCAGAACTCACTGATGTTGCTATTTTGACAGCTGACGATCCTGCTTCAGAGGATCCAAAAAAAATAGCTGCAGAAATCAGTCTAGCGATTACTAATCCAAAGGTTAAAACATACATTGTTGTTGATCGTGAAGAAGCAATTCAACAAGCTATTGATCTTGCCGATGAAAAAGACTCTGTCATTTTAGCTGGTAAAGGACAAGATAAGTACCAAAAAATAGGGGGGATTGATACACCGTACATTGGAGACTTTACCGCTGCAGAAAAATACCTTAAAACAATAAAAAATAGATAAACTTAGATAAAAAGGCGATACCACTTATTGGTCGGCCTTTTTATTTTAGATATAAAAGGAGAAGAATATGAATCAAAAAAAGAAACATAATAAATTTTTACTTGCGGGTATAGGTATCGCAAGTATTTTATTGATAGGTGGAAGTGGCTATTTTGCTTACTATAAACATGATGAAAACTTAAAAAGAGAGACTCTAAATCAATTTATTGCATCTTTTGAAGCGAAAAATTTCCGAAAATTATCTAATAACCTATCCCAAAACGCTATAGAGAAACAAGGATTAACTGAAAAAGAACTCATCGAAAAGTACAATGCAGTCTTTAATGGTTTAAATATTACAGATATTAAAGGACAGGTTGATAGCTTAGACAAAGAAAATTTTAAACTAAATTTTAGTATGCTAACTCCACTAGGCAAACTGAACAATGAAATATACTCAGGGAAATTAGTTAAAGAAGGAAAAAAATATGTTGTTGATTGGAATTATGCTTTTATTTTTCCAGAGATGAAAAAGGGCGATAAAGTTTATATCAGTATGGAAGCTCCTAAAAGAGGAGAGATCTTAGATGCTAATCAACAACCACTAGCTACTACTCATGAATTCCCTCAAATAGGGATAGTTTTAAATAAACTAGGGAAAAAAGAAGTTAAACAAAAAAATTTAGAAGAGATTAGCAAGAAGGTTGAGATGCCAGTAAAAGATCTTACTCAATTACTGGAACAAGAATGGGTTAAAGAAGACTCTTTTGTACCTATCAAGACACTTAGTTTTGAAGAGACAATAGAACCATATAAACTAGCGGGGATAGAAATCAATTCAGTAAATAAACGTTACTATCCACTAAAAGAAGCTGCTGCTCAACTGATCGGTTACACAGGAAAAATAACAGCTGAAGAAATTGAAAAAGATAAAACGCTAACAGGATTCGAAGAAACTGGTAAAACAGGGATGGAAGCCCAATTTGATAAAGAATTACGTGGTAAAACGGGGGGAAAGATAGACATTCTGAATGAAGATGGAGAATTCAAACTATCTAAAATTAAGGAAAAAAGAAAAGATGGAAAAGATATTCAACTAACAGTAGAGAGTCAAACGCAAAAAGAAGTATTTAATGCTCTAGATAACCTGTCAGGTTCTACAGTCGTAACATCGCCAGTAACTGGGCAATTGACTGCCGTTGTCAGTTCACCCTCTTACGACCCAAATAAATTTATATTGGGAGTCAATCAAAAAGAATACGATAGTTGGTCGAAAGATAAACTAAACCCATTTCTAGCAAGATTCGGTGTAGGGTATGCTCCGGGTTCAACTTTCAAAGCAATTACTGCTGCTATAGGTATTGATGAGAAAGTGACAGCACCCAATAAAACAAGGGAAATAGCTGGGCTTAAGTGGCAAAAAGATAGTTCTTGGGGAGCCTATCAAGTAACACGTGTTTCTGATGTTCCAAGTGTTGATATGAATACAGCTTTAATTTACTCAGATAATATTTATTTTGCCCAAGAAGTTTTAGAAATTGGAAATAAAAAGTATCTAGCTGGACTTGAAAAATTTCCTTTTAAAGAAAAAATGAACGTTCACATTCCTATGACGCCAGCCCAAATTAGCAACGATGAAATAAAAACGGACATACTTTTAAGCGATACTGCGTATGGACAAGGGCAATTACTGATTAATCCTATCCAACAAGCAGTAATGTATTCGGCTTTTGCTAATGAAGGTGAAGTTGTTTTTCCAAAAATTATAAAAAATCAAACGAGTAGTAAAAAAGAACAAGTTGTATCTAAAGAGGCTGCTAATGATGTGAAACTAGCTCTTATTGAAACTGTTGAAAATGAAAAAGGTACTGCTCACTTACTATCTAATGCAGATAAGAGAGTTGCTGCTAAGACTGGAACGGCTGAAATTAAAGAAAAACAAGATACAAAAGGTCAAGAAAACAGCTTTCTTTTAGCTTTTGATGCGGTAGATAGTAATTATCTTGTGGTAAGTCTAATTGAAAATGCTAAAGATACTTCCGCAGTTGAAAAGAATAAAGAATTAATAAACTATTTGAAAAATAAATAGTTTACTTATTTTATATAAACTCAAAAATAGAAATCAATAAACCCCTGTTACTAAAGGATTTTTTTGATTTCTATTTCATATTCTGTATTAGAAAATTCTGTTAATTTGTTTATATGCTGTAACAATAATAAAATCCAACTGAAGGCTAATCCAAAAGCTATCAACTCAAAAACCGTCAACGATAAATAACCTATCTGCTGAAATAAGAAATTAACGACAATCAAAGCTCCTGCTATTCCATAAGAAATCATTAAAAATTCTCTAGTTACTTTAGGTAATAGCCACTTAATTCCTATAATTAAAATGACGATTAAAAGAACCAATAAATTTGCGGCTTGATTGTGAAGAATATGTAATTGTCCCTTACCGTTATTAGGAAAAAAACCTACACCACCTAAAGCTACAGCCACTAAAGTCAATAAAATACGAAGCACTTGAAGTTTAGTCCCTGAATAATTATTTTTCTTTAAGTTAACAAAAAGGTAGTCTATTAGAGCTACCATTAGAAGAGCTGATAGCATTATTGTTAGATTGAATTGCCAACTATCAATAGCTTCATTAGTTCCCAAAAAGCTAAAATTATACTGCCACCACTGACTTTCACTATTAGTTAACATCGCGAAAAATACACCCCCAATAATAACGAAAATTAGTAATTTAACAATCATTGGTGAAGTAAAACTAAGAGCAGCGTAAATCATAAAATAATTAATAACAGCAGTAAAAATAACAAATATTGCTGTTGCTGTATACAAATCAAAACTTGCGCCTTCAAATATAACACCTAGCACCCAAAAAAAACTTAGAATAGCTAAAATCAACGTAACAATATAAGACAAGATAATCGTTGGAACATTTCTCCAACGAATATCACTCAAATTTCCATAAGGTTTATTTTTTTCTTTAATGAAGAAAAGAATAAACGAGATGCTACCGCTTAACAAGCCTAAAATAGTGACAGCACTTCCGATAGAGTAATCACCAGTCATTGGAATTTGATATTCATTTTTAGCAGATAATAGGATAAAAAAGATTACGCTACTGAGAATAACTGGTAGAAGAAACCATCGCAAAGAAACTTGCTGAAACTCAGAAATAGCCTTTTTTTTCTCTATAAAAATTTGGTTGTTCTCTTTTTTGATACATAATATTCCTGCCTCTGTTAATTCTAATTCCTCTATAATCTCCTCAGGCAAACTAATTTTATATTCACTTTGTTTCATTTAAATTCCCCTAATCAAATGTATCATTTTATCTATACATACTCTCATATAGTTAGGATTGAAACAAGTCTATTCTTCAACTAGAATGGCTTTTGTAAACAATTGCTTAGACCAATTTATAATACCGGAAAGTACTAGTAGGCTAATAATTGTCCCTTCACGAACAACAAAAGGGAGCTCGAAAACTAGGGATAAAAGTAATGACATACTAACACAAACAATATCAACACTGTATCGATAAGTAGAAAATTTACGACCTTTTTTTTCTGCTAACAATTGACAGAATGATTCTATTGGAAAAGTAAGTAACTTTAATCTTAAAACTTGACCTGTCCCAAAGCCTGCAATAAAAACACCTAACAAGAAGACCAATAAGCTCATTACATATGAATCTAGTGTAAACTGATTGAATAAGAAATAGTAGACAAAATTGATTACCTCACCAAAACTCATTACAGCAATCAACATTAATAGATATTTTTGAAGAGTTCTTTTTTTATCTAGTATAATGCATCCTAGTAAAAAACTACAATTGATTATCGTTGTGACCGTACCAATTTGAATAAACGATAAATTAGAAATAGCTACATTTAAAGAGTTAAAACTACTTACCCCAATATTTGCTTTAATTGTTAATGAAATACCTATTGCGCTAATAAAGTAGTAAAATAAAGATTCAATTAATTTTTTCATTTGTCATCTCCCTTTCATACATAAATTGTAAGCTTTTTAAAAAAATGTTAGTATGAGATATAGCACATTTTAGGAGGCTAATATGAAAAAAACACTCTATCCTTTATCTTCTGTGGAATTTAATCAAGAAATTCCTGGTATTAATGGAACTCTCTTGTCAGAATCGTTTATTATAACCTTTAAAAATGGTGAATTCATTACCAAAGAGAATACTACGCTAAGTCATCTCTATTTTATAATTGAGGGAAGAGCTAAGGTTGTCACGACCCAAACAAATGGAAAAAGATTGATCCTTCAATTTTTGACGCATGGTGATATGATTGGAGATTTAACAGTTATAAAGGCAGAAAAAGAAATCAAAGATGTTATTTCAATGGGAGATACTATTTGCCTTGGCATTCCAATTAGTAAAACCAAAGAGTCTCTACTAACAAATAATGATTTTTTACGTTATTTATCACAATATATAGGAAAAAAATTACTATTACGCATGGAACATTTTAAGGAACAACAGACCCAAGAAGTGAAGGTCAGGTTAGCTAAACTTTTAATTGAAATTGCAATCCATGAAGAATATCATGAAAAGCATACAGAAATTGCTGAGTACTTAGGCATTAGCTACCGGCATTATATGCATACTATTAAATTTTTTAAAGAAGAAGGGTTTATTAAAAAGGTAGATAAGCAATATATAATTATTCCAAGCAAATTAAAAAAATTCATTACTGAATCTTAAAACTAATTAAAGCAAAAGACTGTTAAGCCCTTTAAAAAAAATAGCTTAACAGTCTTTTATTCGTATCCATTTTCTTGAGTAATTGGTAAACAGACTTTAAAACAAGTTCCCTTTGATAATTGGCTTGTTAGTGTTATGTTACCTTGGTGGAGAGCTACAATTTGTTTAACAAGTGATAATCCTAAACCATTACCAATTGATTTTCGACTACTGTCACTTTGATAAAATTTATCAAAAGCTCGTAGCATATCACTATTAGTCATTCCTACGCCGTTGTCAGTAATCCAGATAGATATTTTTTTCCCTATCACTTGAAGTTTAACCTTTATTTCTCCGCTCGGTTCACTATATTTAATAGCATTATCCAATAAATTTAGCCAGACTTGATACAAAAATTCTTCATTCCCCATAAAATAAGTTTTTGGTAAGTCAATATCCAAAACTATATTTTGATTTTCCCATTTAGGTTGTAAAAAGAGGATTACTTCCCTTATTTGTTCATCTAAGCGAAACTTACGATAATCCAAACCAATTTCTTGAGATTCAAGTTTGGTAAGTCTTAGTATATTATCTGTTAAGTAGGAAAGTTGTTGGGTTCCATCTAACATTCTCTCCAAATAAATCTGTCTTTCAGAAAGAGAGAGAGATTCATCTTGTAAAAGTTGAACATATCCTTTTATTGTAGCTATTGGTGTTTTAAACTCATGAGAAATAGTTGATACAAAGTCATATCGCAAACTTTCTATACTTCTTAGTTCTTTAACCATAACATTAAAATCATGATATAGGTGGTTAACATCATCAATTTTTTGATCTTCCTCCAATTGAATAGAAAAATCGCCTTTGGCAACGAGTTTCATAGCTTCACCGAGGGTTCCAATAGGTTCTAAAATCTTTTTACCAACTAAGATAGAAACACCTAGCCCAATTGATAGACTCAACATAAACGTGAAAATAAAAGGAAAAATTTGATTTCCTTGCTCTGTAGCTAGTGATCCGAATTCTTTTAATAAAAAGAGAAAGAACAATGATAAACCAAGCATAAAAAATATACTAAAAAAAATAATAAAACTTAAATATCTCCAAAATTGAGAGTACAGTTTTTTTTTCATGAACGAATTACCGCTTTATATCCAAGGCCTCGAATTGTTTCGATTGAGAAGTCTTGATTTTTAACTAGATGATTTCGTAATCGCTTGATATGAACATCAATAGTTCTCTCATCTGAATCAGACTCCATTCCCCAAATTTCATCCATTAACTGTTGTCTAGTAAATATTTTATTAGGATAAGAGAGTAGCTTATATAAAAGTAAAAATTCTTTCTTTGGAAGCATCTTTTTCTTGCTTCCAAAAGAAATAACAAGTGTCTGCCTGTCTAAGACAGTGTCGCCAACCCTAAGCTCTTGCGCAGAGACAATCTTCGCTCTTCTAAGAAGGGCTTCTACACGAAGAAGCATCTCATTAACATCGATTGGCTTTACCATATAATCATCAATACCTAATTTAAACCCTTTTTTCTTATCTTCAAATGATTCTTTAGCCGTAATAAATAAAATGGGAATCGAACTACTAGATGAACGAATTGCATCGACCAACTCATAACCATCTAAATCAGGCATCATAATATCACTAATGACTAAATCTATAGTGTGTGAATCAAAGAGTTCCAAAGCCCTTACACCATTTTCTGCAACAATCACATCATATCGACCTCTTTTTAATGTCGATTGGTAAAGAAGTGATAAATTTGCATCATCTTCTACAACTAGTATCTGATTCATTTTGATAAACCTCCTTATTTTCCTCTAACAGTATAACAAAATCTTATGAATCAAATGTGAATTTTGTTCACTTTGAGTTAATAATTATATGTTAAAATCCTCATATAAACAAAAAGAAAAGAGATGAATTATGCTTGAATTAAAAAAAATAAAAAAACATTATAGAGTGGGGGCTACGGTTACCAAAGCACTGGATGGTGTTTCAGTTTCTTTTAGAAGACAAGAATTTGTGGCGATTCTTGGCGCCAGTGGGTCTGGAAAGACAACTATGCTGAATGTTATTGGTGGTTTGGATAACTATGATTCAGGTGATTTAGTCATTGATGGGAAATCAACTAAAACGTTCCATGAGAATGACTGGGATGCTTACCGCAATAACTCAATTGGTTTTATCTTTCAAGGTTATAATTTAATTAGTCATCTAGGTATTATTGAAAATGTTGAATTAGGCATGACTTTAAGTGGTGTTTCAAAAAAAGAAAAAAGAAAACATGCAAAGAACGCACTTGAAAGAGTTGGATTATCAGACCATATGAGAAAAAAACCAAATCAACTTTCTGGTGGTCAGATGCAACGTGTTGCTATTGCAAGAGCTTTAGCTAATAACCCTGATATTTTACTTTGCGATGAGCCTACCGGAGCTTTGGATACAGAAACAAGTAACCAAATAATGGCACTTATTAAAGAACTATCTAAAGAAAAACTTGTCATAATGGTCACTCATAATCCCGAACTTGCTCAAGGTTATACGGATAGAACCATCGAATTTTCAGATGGTCGAATTATAAGCGATTCTAAACCACATAAAGAAAAAGAGAAAACTGATCAGTTTCAGTTAAAAAGAACAAAAATGGGTTTTTTGACAGCGTTGAAACTATCATTTAATAATTTACAAACTAAAAAAGGAAGAACTTTTTTAACTGCCTTTGCTTCTAGTATTGGCATTATTAGTATCGGCATTGTCTTGGCCTTGTCTAATGGTTTTCAAAAACAGATTAACCAAACTCAGTCTGAAACGTTATCAAAGTTCCCAGTTACTATTTCTAAAATAACGACAGATCAAACACCTAACCCTAGTGAGGCTTTGGGGAGCGATAACGGTAAGTTCTCTAAAGAGAAAAAAGTAATTGTAAAAACAAGTGACGAAGACAAAAGACAACACACTAATAATATAGATCAATCATATGTGGATTATATCAAAAACATTGATCCTAAATTAAGTAACAGTATCAGCTATAGTAGATCAGTGAACATGAATTTATTAAAAGATGTAAATGGTAAAGTTAAACCTATATCTTTCTCTAATACAAATATTGACACAGGAGTCTCGATGTCAGATACCATTTCAAATATGGCAGGAATTGGTATATCTTCTTTTCCTACAAATCTAGACACAAACTCTAAAGGATTCCTAGAAGATAATTATGCCGTTCTCTCTGGTGATTATCCAAAAAAACCAACCGATATCGTTCTAATAGTAGACAGAAGTAACAGTACCAATATAAATTCACTTAAAAATATTGGCTTGGATGTTAAGGAAGATGATAGATTCACTTTTGATAAACTTGTTGGAACAGAGTTTAAGCTAATTAAAAATGACGATTACTATCAAGAAGTTAAAACGGAAAATTTTATACCTAGTACTGATTATCAAAAAATGTATGATAATAAAAACTCAGAAACATTAAAAATAAGTGGTATTTTGAGAATAAAATCATCCTCAACTATGAATTTATTAGCCCCAGGTCTTGCTTATAGCAATGAATTAACTTCAAACATCATTAAAAATAATGATCAATCAGCAATAGTTAAAGCTCAAAAAAAGAGTGACAATAATGTCTTGACAGGGGAAGCACTAGATACTACGGCAAAAGACAACGCGCTAGCTTATCTAGGTGGAAGTAGCATGCCTTCAAATATTATGATTTACCCAAATAACTACAAGGCCAAAGACGATGTTTTAACTTATTTAAAAAACTTTAATAAAGGAAAATCTAGTAAAGATAAAATTGTTTATACTGACTTGGCAGGTACAGTAACAGATTTAACAGGAGGATTAATGAATGCAATTACGTGTATGATAATAAAAACTCAGAAACATTAAAAATAAGTGGTATTTTGAGAATAAAATCATCCTCAACTATGAATTTATTAGCCCCAGGTCTTGCTTATAGCAATGAATTAACTTCAAACATCATTAAAAATAATGATCAATCAGCAATAGTTAAAGCTCAAAAAAAGAGTGACAATAATGTCTTGACAGGGGAAGCACTAGATACTACGGCAAAAGACAACGCGCTAGCTTATCTAGGTGGAAGTAGCATGCCTTCAAATATTATGATTTACCCAAATAACTACAAGGCCAAAGACGATGTTTTAACTTATTTAAAAAACTTTAATAAAGGAAAATCTAGTAAAGATAAAATTGTTTATACTGACTTGGCAGGTACAGTAACAGATTTAACAGGAGGATTAATGAATGCAATTACGTATGTGTTAATTGCTTTTGCAGGTATTTCCCTTATTACTAGTATGATCATGATTGGGATTATCACATATACCTCAGTACTTGAAAGAACAAAAGAAATTGGAATTTTAAAAGCATTAGGAGCTCGAAAAAAAGATATTACACGAGTTTTTGATGCTGAGACTTGTATATTAGGAATTGCCTCTGGAGTACTTGGAGTACTTGTAGCATGGCTAGCTACCTTTCCAATTAATAGAATTTTATACAATATGACTGAATTAAAGGATGTTGCTCAGTTTAATCCTAATCACGGAATTATACTTATCGTAGTTTCTACTATACTAACGATGATTGGTGGTCATATTCCAGCGAGAGTAGCAGCTAAAAAGGATGCAGCTACTGCCTTAAGAGCAGATTAAGAGAAAACAATCAAAAGACAATTTTGTCCTTTGATTGTTTTTTTGTCGATAAAGACAAGCAAATCCATTATAATTAAGTAAACAGATAAACATAATATCTATTAGGATAATATAACTATCGATTGGAAGTGGTGATAGATATGATCAAAGGATTTAAAGTAACTGTTACAATAGATCGTCCAATTGGATTTATAGATGCTTATCAAAATAATTATCCAATTAATTACGGTTATATTAAAGGCATTTTAGCAAAAGACAATGAGTGGCAAGATGCCTATATTTTAACAAATGAACAGATAACAACTCCTACAATAGAAGGTCAAGTCATCGCTATTATTGTTCGCGAAAATGATCTTGAAGACAAATGGGTAGTTACAACTAATCAAGAAAAAATATCAAAAAAAGAGATAAGAGAAAAAACACTTTTTTTAGAGCGATATTTTCACTCAACAATTTATTTATTAGATTAAAGCATAGAGGGATATTCATGAAAATTAGACCATATACACAAACAGATAAAAAAGAAGTTATCAAATTAATTCAACAAACTATTTATTTCATTAACAAACAAGATTATTCACCTTTACAAATCAAAGCATGGGCTGAAATTGATTGGTACAATTGGGATAATAGTTTAATAAATCATTTAGCGATTGTTGGTGTAAAAGATAAAAAAATAGTTGGTTTTTCTGATATGACTGAATCAGGCTTTCTAGATCGCTTATTTACCCATCAGGACAATCAAAGAGAAGGTGTCGCTACAGCGTTACTTAAGTGCCTAGAAAAGCATATAAACTCCGACCAATATAGTACTTATGCTTCTATTACCGCAAAACGTTTTTTTGAAGAAATGGGTTATCGAGTTGTAAAAGAAAATCAAACTAAGCTTCGAGGAGAAACATTTTTAAATTATTACATGATTAAGAACAATCATGAATTCATTTATCCACAGGCATAATCCAGATATAGCAGTTTATCTAAGTTCAAGAGATCCTCTAAAAACACGACTTTCAAAAAAGAGGTGTCGTAAATGATTACAACTAACTATGGATGGAATGCGACGTTAGTATTACTATTAATTTGTCTATTTTTGACCAGTGTAGTTCTTACCTTTGGGATTTTTCCTAGAAGAACTAACGGTTTATTTTTAGCCCGAACACCCACCGGTTTTTATTAGATCGAAATGATCCTAAATACAAAAAAGAACATCGAACTGGTAAAAACATACAGAAAATGGTTCTTCGTTATATTTTACCAATTTGTCTTGTAATTTGGTTGTTTTTTTTATACATATGGCTAATAAATTAAATAAAAAAGATGCATAACAAAAGATAATTTCCCTTGTTATGCATCTTTTAATAGTTTAATTCAATGTTTTAATTAATTTTTCGATAACTTGAACAGTCTCATCAGGTAAAGCGTTATATCCTTCATTTGAAATTTTCATTTCCTTTAAAAAATCTAATCGGTTGACCATGCTTTTTTTAAGACAATCAACATAATCCGAATTTTCAAAATCAGGAATATGGCCATCTACAGGTAAATATGAAATATCTGCGAGGGTTCCGAAATCTTTAAACTGAGCTTCTCCTGCTACTATTTTTTCAATACTACCTAAGGTTTGGGCAGGAGTGACTTTATTTCCTCTAAAAAAGCCAGTATTTAGTATATAACAATCAGTGTCATTACCATCAAATAAATGTTTAAAATTTTGATAATCTTCGTTTAATGGGTAACACCTAAAAGGATTTGCAAATGGTTCAATCACTAATTGATTCATATCAACATCAGTTACCACATTTTCTGCCGTTGATCTTTTAGTTGCTAAAGTGAGTCCAAAAATAGAAGCTAACACAGAATTATTAATTTTAAGAATGGGAGGTAGGCTGTCATCTTTCATTATCCAAAAAATACTATCAATTTTTTCAGTCAAATGATCCTCTCTATTAGGGATTACAAAACGGGATTTGATTGTTCGACCATTACCATTTCTAATGTCCTCAGTAACTATTACTTTATTGCCTTCCTCATCTAAAGTGACTCCCACGTTTTGACACGTCAAAAAGTACTTAATATTTTTATCTCCCATTGGATAATCTTGCGTTTTATCAAAGTAACTAGGTTCAAGAGCTGTAGTTGCACCTGTTCCTTTTTCAATAATAAACGCATCGTCATGCAAGACTTTCATATCAAATTTGTTACCATGATCAGATAAGGTGATAGTCGATTTACCAGAACCTGATAGACCAAAAACAGCCATTGTATACTTTTTATTTTCTAACTTATATTGTTTAACACCGCCATGACAAGCGATAAAATTATTACGATGAGCTGTTGCCCAAGCTAATGTTAATGTAGCTTTTTTCAATTCACCAAAATAACGCAAACCAAGAATTGCTGCGACATTATGGATAGGATCAAATAAAGCAAGCCCATGAGGAAAATCAGGATGGTTCCAATCTGGATCAGCATATATATAAATATCACCTTCATCATAGATCTTTGAATTGCCATACATCTCTTGATATTCTTGCGTTAATGTTTGAAAATTTAAAAAATAAGAATAAAAATTATTTTCGAATCCTTTAGGAATCATCAAGTGACTTTTTATCATAAACGATTCTGAAAGTCCCACAACTGCGGTTCCACTATAGAAGTCTTTATTACGACCCTGATAAACAGCTTCTCGTAAGATACCGCTATAGTACGTTGAATCAATTCCTGGTTGCCCTATAATTCTTCGAGCCGCTGCAGTCCTACCAAATACTTTACCATCATTAAACACAAGGATTTTTGCATCATCCGGTAAATCCATTGTTTCTGGCTGATGTAAAGGTAAATCTGTTTTTATTGTGCCTGGTGAGTCAGAAGCTAGATGATAAGCTTCACTTAATGTCGTTATCTCTGAAACATTATTAGCATAGAAAGCTGTTTCAATTATTGATCTAAAATCAGAGAATATTGGGTTATTTTTTCTTATTTCATTAATTGCAAAACGATTAGTACTAGACATCTGAATCACTCCATTTATATTTTTCTTTAATTTAAGCTTAGCACATTTATTAGCAAACAGGTATAAATTTATTAGTATATTATTAAATTGGATGTTCTTTTAATGTTTTTTATCATAGGAATTCGAACAATATACTCTCAAAATAAACCTTTAAGCTTGTTTATCCCTCAAAAAAATAAATATGCCAAAATAAATAACTAAGGATAAGAGATAGCTAAGTAATTTAAACAATTATATAGCGGAATAATACTTATTTTAAAATGCTTTATTTTAAGAAGATGGGATAATCGGAAAAATAAAAAACACTCCTATAGAAACGTTTCGATAATAATAATATCATTTTAAGTTATATAGGCTTAAAAATATGTTGAAAACGCTTTTTATGTGTGATATTATCTGTTTATCGAAACGTTTCACCAGATTTGGAAGGAGGCTTTACTTTGATGAAATCAAAGTTTAAACGGTTTTTATCTCAATGGCAATTACAATGGATGGTTCTACCTGGTATCGCATTTATGATTGTCTTTAGTTACATACCGATTTATGGGATATCTATTGCATTTAAAAACTATACAGTAGTAGATAGTATTTCTAGTGCAGATTGGGTAGGATTAGAAAATTTTAGAATCATTTTTGAGGATACATTCTTTTGGGAGGCAGTAAGAAATACATTAGCAATTAGTTTACTAAAACTAGCTCTTGGTTTCTTTATTCCAATTGCTTTAGCCATAATGATTTTCGAGATGAAAGATGGAAAGCTTAAAAAAACAGTACAAACGATCTCTTACATACCCCATTTTTTCTCGTGGATTGTCCTTGGGGGAATGATGATTAGTTGGCTATCAACATCTGGATTCTTTAACCAAGTCCTTATGTCTCTTGGGTTGATGGATAAGGGAGTTAATCATTTACTTGAACCAAGTAAATATTGGTGGATAGCAGTGTTCTCAGATTTATGGAAAGAAGTCGGTTGGGGAACTATACTCTACCTTGCCGGAATGTCTAAAATAGACCAAACCTATTATGAGGCAGCAAGAATAGATGGCGCAAACAAACTAACTCAAATCCGAAAAATTACATTACCTCTATTAACGCCCATTATTTCACTCAACTTAATTTTAGCAGTTAGTGGAATTTTAGGTTCTAATCTGGATCAAACATTTGTACTGATGAACTCACAAAATCAAAATCGTTCGGAAGTTATTAATTCCTTTGTTTATAAAATGGGGATCACACAAGGTGACTTTTCTTATGCAACAGCAGTTGGTTTAGGTGTTTCTGTTATTTCTGTCATCTTATTATTAATCACTAATAAGATAACTAAGAAAATGAACAACGGAGAGTCAGTTATTTTGTAAAACAGTGGAGGTGAAGATAAATGAAGCAAAAAAACAAAGAAAATAAAACATTTAATATTATCAATACAACGCTTTTAGTTCTATTTGCATTAATAATAGTTGTGCCAATTTGGAATATTGTCGTTTCTTCATTCAGTGCTGGAGCAGGAACTGGAAATTCTGGGTTGGTTTTAATTCCAAAAGATTTTACGTTAGAAAATTACAAGAAAGTACTAACAGATGAAAGTATCCCAAGGGCATTATTAATTTCAATTTTAAAAACAGTCATTGGTACGTTTACTCATGTTGCCTTTTGTTCCATTATTGCATATGGTTTGAGTAAAAAAAGATTAATGGGTAGAAGTATTTATACGATGATGGGTGTTATCACCATGTATTTCAGTGGTGGGATGATTCCAACTTATCTATTAATTAAAAGTTTAGGACTTCTTGATACATTCTGGGTGTATATCATACCAGCATTATTTAGCTATTATGATGTTGTTATCTTAATGAACTTTTTCAGGGATGTACCTCCTTCATTAGAAGAGTCGGCAAAAATTGATGGTGCGTCAGAGTTTACCATATTCAGAAAAATATATGTGCCATTATCAAAGCCTGCCTTAGCAACTATTCTCTTATTTAATGGAGTTGCTCAGTGGAATGATTTTATGACAACTAAATTATACATAACAAACGAAAAATTGTATCCTCTTCAAATGAAAATATACGAAATTGTTGTTCAGTCAAATATGAACTCAATGGCAAATAGTGGAAGTACCGATGCAATTGTTGAAGCAAGTACCAAGGGAGTTCAATTGGCGACAATAGTTATTACAACTATTCCCATTTTAATTATCTATCCCTTACTACAGAAACATTTTATGGGTGGCATGATGGCGGGAGCCGTAAAAGAATAATAATAAAAAAAGAAGGGTGACAAAGAATATGAAAAAAGTAGCATTAGGATTATTGACAGGTGCAATGGTATTATCACTAGCAGCATGTGGTGGAGGCGACAAAAAAGAAACAGGAAAAGAAGTTAGTATCAAAGATCGCTATGAACTGGATGCTAAGACACCAGCATGGAAACTAGATAAAAAGAAAGAAACAACAGATATTACATGGTACATCAATGCAGATTGGAAAACTCTTCCATTTGGAGAAGATGCAACTACTAAAAAAATTAAAGATGATTTAAACATTAATATTAAATTTATCTCGGGTGATGACGCAAAGCTTAATGCACTTATCTCAAGTGGTGACTTACCTGATATTGTAACGTTGATGGATAAAAACAGCCAAGCAGCTAAAAAGGCAGATACATGGGCTTATTCATTAAATGAGCTAGCAGATAAATATGATCCTTATTTAAAATCAGTTGTAACGGAAGACACCTTTAATTGGTTTGCTTTAAAAGATGGTAAAACGTACGGCTATCCAAACTATTCAAACACACAAGCTGATTATGACAAAAATATTATTCCAGCTAATGATGCTTTTGTGATCAGACAAGATGTCTATGCAAAATTAGGAAAACCATCTATTTCATCTCCAGCAGATTTCCAAAAAGTGATGAAAGATATCAAAAAAGAATTCCCTGAATTAGTTCCATTTGGTTTTACCCCTGTTAAAGAAGAAGGCGGACCGTTTGAACGAATTTTACAAGACTTCATCGGTGTTCCTCTAGAAACAAAATCTGGAGAATTTTATGACCGTAACATGGATCCTGAATACAAAGAATGGTTACAAACAATTAACCACGTATATCAAGATGGTAATATCACAGATGATAGTTTTACAGATGATGGCCCAACATATGAAGATAAAATTAAAAACGGTAAATACGCAGTTGTCTTTTCAAAAGGTTTTAACGGAACTGTAGGTCAATTCCAAGACTTTAAAAACAAAGGTGAATCAGAATATATTGCTATTGACGGACCTGCAAGTACATCAGGTAGAGAAATCATGTTAAATCAAACAGGTATTTCTGGTTGGTTAGTTAACCACATCTCTAAAAATGCTAAAGATCCAGCTAAAGTGACACAACTATTTACTTATTTAATTAGCGATGAAGGTCAAATTTTAACTAAATTCGGTGTTGAGGGCGAAACCTTCGAATACGATAAAGATAAAAAAGTTGAAATTTTACCAGCAGTTAAAGAATTAGAAAAAACAAATCCAGAAGAATACCGTAAAAAATACAATATCAGTGGATTCAATTACTTTAATAATGACCGTGTAAATGAATTGAAAAAACCAGAAGACAGTGCTGTTACACAAATGCAAAGTTGGGGTAAAGGGAAATTAAAACCACATTTCACTATTGAAAATACGACACCAGAACCTGGAACAAAAGAAGCACGATCAGATCAAGGTATTAAAACAAAATTTGATACTGCTGTAATATCTCTAATTCGTTCTAAAACAGACAGTGATTTTGATAAAACATACAACGAATTTGTTGATTTTACTGAAAAAAATAATATTGACGATGTAAACAAAGCAAAAACAGATATTATGAAAGAAAATAAAGAAAAATTAAATATAAAATAGTAGAAAGGAGATGTAGGAAAGCTTAGGCTTTCCTACATTAATGTTAAGTAAATGAAAAATATATTATCGATTGATGGATGGTACTTTAAAGTATTTTCAAAGCTAGCAAATCTAGTATTATTAAATTTAATTTTTGTTGTTTCGATGATTCCGATCGTAACATCAGGCATTGCTATGATTGCCTTCATAAAATCTTTAAACGACTTAAGAAGTGACGGAAGTTTGTCTCCACTTTCTGTTTATACATATCATTTCAAAAAAAATATTCTAAAAGGAATGACCTTATTATTAGTAATGAGTGGTGGTTTACTAATACCTAGTGCATTAATATTTATCAGTTTACAGTATATTCCACTTCTTAGCACATTCATTATGATTATTTTTTCATTTTTCTTATTATTACTATCTATTTTTCCATTTGCATATTCTTTAAATGATTACTCAATTAAAGAAGCGTTTCATCAAACATTGGTATTTGTCACATTAAAAATTGCTTATGCCATTGCCGTGTTTATCGTTCCAGTTATTATTTTTTATTTAAGCATTAAATATTCTATAGTGATGCTATTTTTAATCGGTTTATCTTTGATTATTTATAGTCAACTTTACTTTATCAATAAAGCAGGTGGCATTAGTGTTAGTTAAAGACTATTGGCAAAATGAGTTAGCAGAATCAAAAAATATGTTACTACATTTAGAAATAGAACTAGTCGATTTTCCTAGTACCATTTTTACCTTGTATAAAATTTCCTATGATAGTTTATATAACGAAAGAATCTTTGGTTGGCTCATAGAACCAAAAGGAAAAACCAATTATCCTTTGGTAATCGAATATATCGGCTATATGAATCATTTAATCTCTCCACTTCAATTCAGCCACTGGTTAACAATTGGTTGTGGCGTTCTAGTAACTGATTCAAGAGGGCAAGGTGGCTTAACGTTAGATTCAGCACCTTATCAAACTCATGAAGAAGAGGCTCTAATGGCGAAAGGCTTCTTAGATAGAGATGATTATTATCTAAGACGATTATATTGGGATGCTTTTCGGTTACTCGATGTGGCTCAAGTATTATCACATGTAAACAAAGAGCAAGTATTTATTCATGGAACTAGCCAAGGTGGCGGAATTGGACTATTTGTAAACAGTTTGACTCCATATAACATTAGATACGGTTTTTATGACGTACCGAGTCATTCCAATCTGGTGAACCGAGTAGAAGAAGGGACAGGTTCTTACTTAGGTATTCAAAAGTACCTAGTTGAATTTCCTGAATCAAAAAAACAAGTTAACCGTCAGTTAGAGTATTTTGATATTAAAAACGTTGTAGACTTAATTGAAACCCCTGTTCTTATTTCAGTAGGAGAAGCTGACCCTATTTGTCCTAAAGAAGATTCTTATCAAGCATACCAAGCAATAAAAACAAAAAAAGAATTAGACATTTACCCCTTACCAGGTCATGGAGGCGGTGGATGGATACATATAGAAAAAATAATAAGTTATATGTTAAAAGAGGTAAGGAATGGATAGAGTGAATCATTTAGTTGTTGCAAGCTATAATGTTAGAACAGATACAAGTATAGATGGCTCGTGGTCTTGGGATTTCCGAAAAAAAGAAGTTCTTAATTTAATTTCTTATCATAGTTGGGATATCTTTGGTGTCCAAGAAATACGACCGAATCAGGCTATTGACTTAGCACAACTAACTTCTTATACAGCCTATACTGAAGAACGAGAGGGCGACTTAAAAGGTGAAGGTCTTGGTATATTTTTTAAAACAGAACAGTTTGATTGTTTAGATAAAGGCTTTTTCTGGTTATCCCAGACGCCCCTCAAGCCATCAATACACCCAGAAGCTAGTTACAAAAGAATTGCACTCTGGATGGTTCTTAAAAAGCGACAGACAGGTAAGGAAATATTAGTGATTAATACTCATTTGGATAATACATCAGAAACTGCTAGACAGGAAGGTGTGACTATCTTATTAGAGATGCTTCAAGAAAAGATAAATCATTATCCAACTATTCTATTAGGTGATTTTAATGCTGAAAGAACTGAGACACTTCACAACGAACTATCCAAACAATTTAATTATCCGAAAGACCAAAAAGAGGTCATTATTTACGGCCCCAATGGAACCTTTCAAAATTTTTATTATGACATAGATTGGGTAAATTTAGAAGAAATTGATTACATTGTCTATAAGGACTTATCTTGTATAAAACAAGGCGTTTTAACAGATTCTTGTAATCGTCGTTTTCCATCTGATCATTTTCCAATTGTTACTACATTTAAACTTTAAAACGTAAGGGAGATTTTTAACATGAAAAAAACAGAATTATTAGCAATTATAGATAAAATGTCACCAAAAGAAAAGGTAGATCAGTTATTACAATTATCAGCAGATTTTTATACCGATGATGCAGAAGATCGAACAGGTCCTATGGATAATCTAGATATTACCGAAACAACTATTGATAATGCAGGAACTATTTTAGGGGTTTCAGGAGCAGAAAAATCAATTGAAATCCAAAAAAATTATATAAAAAATAACCCACATAATCTCCCAACGCTATTTATGGCTGATATTATTCATGGCTTTAGAACCATTTTCCCAATCCCATTAGCACTTGGTTGTACATGGGATAAAGAAGCTGTCAAAGAAATGGCTGCAATATCAGCAATTGAATCATCTGTATCTGGACTACATTTAACTTTTTCGCCTATGCTTGATTTAGTTCGTGACCCACGATGGGGACGTGTAATGGAATCAACAGGAGAAGATCCATTTTTAAATAGTGAATATGCTAGAGCAATGGTCAATGGTTATCAAGGAGATCATTTAAAAGAGGATGTTACTAAAATCGCTGCCTGCGTTAAACATTTTGCAGCATATGGTGGGGCTATTGGTGGACGTGATTATAATACAGTAGATGTCTCTGAAACAACTTTACGTGAAAAATATTTACCTAGTTATCAAGCTGCAATTGATGCCGGTGCTAAGCTTGTAATGACAGCGTTTAATACCATTGAAGGTGTTCCTGCTAGTGGTAATAAAAAATTATTTAGAGATGTCTTAAGAGATGAATTTAAATTTGAAGGTCCTGTTATTTCTGATTGGGCTGCTATTAAAGAAATGATTAACCATGGTGTGGCAGAAAATGAAAAAGAAGCCGCAAGACTTGCTATTGAAGCTGGAGTTGATATCGAAATGATGACAACTTGCTATGATAAACATTTGCTAGAACTAATTGAAGAAGATGCTCATTATATGGATCTTCTAGATGAAGCTGTTTTAAGAATTTTAGAATTGAAAAATGATTTAGGCTTATTCGAAAATCCTTATCGTGGCGCAGATGCTGAGAAAGAAAAAGAACTCATTTTATCAGAGGGGCATCGTGATTCTGCCAGAAAAATTGCAGAAAAATCAATGGTGTTACTTGATAATAAAGAGGTATTACCACTTAATAAAGATGCTCGTGTGGCTGTCATTGGACCAAAAGCTAACACTGGTGACTTAATGGGTGCTTGGTCATGGCAAGGGAAATTTGATGAAGTTGTAACTATTTCTGAAGGTATGGCGAACAAAGGAAATCATGTCACTATCTCTGCCGTAAACTATGATTTATTTGAAAATTCTGAAGAAAGTTTAGCTGATGCAAAAAAAGTAGCTCAGGAAAACGATGTAGTTGTTATGGCGTTAGGTGAAGCTGACTGGATGAGTGGAGAAGCTTCAAGTAGAAGTGACATTAGATTGCCACAAAGTCAAATTGATTTATTTAATCATGTTCGCTCAACAGCTAAAAAAGTGGTGGTTGTTTTAGTTAATGGCCGTCCTTTAGACATTAACGCCATTAACGAAGCTGATGCTATTCTAGAAGCGTGGTTCCCTGGAACTGAAGGTGGAAATGCAGTAGCCAATATCTTGTTTGGAGACGTTAATCCAAGCGGACGCTTAAGCATGTCATTCCCTGAAAACGTAGGACAAGTACCCGTTTATTACAACACTGAAAACACAGGTCGTCCATACGAGGCTGCTCCTGAAGAGAAATATGTGTCAAAATATCTTGATGTTTCTAATTACGCTAAATACCCATTTGGTTTCGGCTTATCATATAGTCATGTCACTTACGATGGCCTTGAATTATCTAAAGAGCTTGGCAATATTGAAGATGAAATTGATATTATTGTGACAGTAACAAATACATCGTCTATCGTAGCAGTGGAAACAATTCAACTGTACATCAGAGACTTAGTAGGTGAAACAGCTCGTCCACTTAAAGAATTAAAAGGATTCACACTAGTAGAATTACAACCAAATGAAACGAAAAAAGTAAAATTAGTCTTAAATACATCCTCATTAGCATATGTTCATCAAGATTTATCTTGGTCAGTTGATGCAGGTAAATTTAATATCATGGTTGGGCCAAATAGCCGCGAATTAAATTTAGTTAAGACATTAGTTCTTAGATAATGGAGTGAAAAATATGAATACAATGGATTATATGGGTAAAAATGTGGCTATCACATTTTTACCTCATGGTGATATAAAAGAAATAACAGCTAACACTATTATGATTAATCAATTTGTTGCGAATGAATTTGATGGTAGTTTAAATAATTTATTTTTACGAATACATGAAAAGAATAAAATAACTACCTACCCATTAATTGGTAAAAAATCTAAAAGTGACGTTCTATTTTTTGAAAATGGTGTCCGTTTTACTGGACAGATTAATAAAATCAACTATAAAATTGATTTTAAATTAACAAAACAAGATGTATGGTTTTGGGAAATCTCTCTAAAAGGTAATGGAGAAGCCGTAGATATTATCTATGGACAAGACTTAGGATTAGCAAATCAAGCAGTCGTATTAACGAATGAAGCTTATAATTCTCAATATTTAGATCAATCTGCTTATCAATCTGATACAGGATTCAATGTTTGTACTAGACAAAATATGCCGCAAGGAACTAAATTTCCTTATCTACAACAAGGAGGATTAACTCCTGTTCAACAGTATTCAACGGATGGTTACCAATTTTTTAGTAAAAATGATTTAAATGATATGACTGCTAATCTAAGTCAGCAAACAGATTTACCTAGTAGCGTCTATCAATATGAAATGGCTTATACAGGATTACAATCAAGTAAAATCATTTTGTCAGATACGCCACAATCAGTTGTTTTTTATAGTGCTTATCTAGATAATCATAGTGAGGCAGTAGCTAACATAGCTATACCAATTAACGAGATACAAACAAGTTTCAATCAATCATCTGATTTATCTACGAATGTAAAAGAAGTATTAGCAGTAAGAAATCACGTATATGATATTTCAGGAGAAGAACTTTCAGCTAAAGAAATTGATTCTTTATTTCCAACAAGAAAAGTAGAAGAAAAGGCTGAATCAGGAAAATTATTATCATTTTTCGATGATAAAGACTACCATATTGTTTTGAAAGAAAAAGAAATGCTAATGGAGCGTTCTCATGGGCATATTATTTTAAGTGGAGAAGAAGAGACGATTGATAGACCTGTTATGGCTAGTACATTATATATGAATGGGTTATTTAACTCTCAAATTGTTTTAGGGAATACGACAATCAATAAATTTATCAGCAATACAAGAAGTGCTCTAAATTTATTAAAAAAATCTGGTCAGCGTCTCTTTGTTAAATTAAACGGTGACTGGCATCGCTTAGGTATTCCATCTGCCTTTAAAATAGGCTTCAACTTTGCAACCTGGTTCTATAAAATTGAAGATGATTTAATTGAAGTAACCAGCTATACTATTGGAGAGTCAAGAAGTATTCAATTTAATGTTAAAAGTCAACAAAATAAAAAGTATGATTGGTTAATAAGTTTTGATATTGTGATGAATGATAGTGAAGGTACTAACAGTTACCTAATGACTAATGAAACTAATTTATTAACATTTAAAGCTACAAGTGATTCTGCTATTTCCCCTAAATACCCAGATTTACGTTACTATATTGATGTAAAACAAGATTTTAACGTCTTATCTGCTAAAGATATGTTTAGTATGACAACGGATGAAAACCTTTTATTACTTGAAATCAAACATTCTGCTAGCACATCATTAACGATTCAGGGTACGATGAGTAATCAAGAATATAGATTAGAAACAGATTCTTTTGAACAAGCCATCAAAGAGTATGATACTTACCTATCAGCATTAAGTAATCAGTTCAATTTAGAGCATGCTAATCAACATCGTTTGGATAAGATGAATGCTTTAGTTAAATGGTACACCCAAAATATGCTTGTTCATTACTTATCACCTCATGGTCTGGAACAATACGGTGGTGCCGCTTGGGGGACAAGAGATATCTGCCAAGGACCTGTTGAATACTTTTTTGCTATGAATAAACCTGAAATTGTCCGTTCCATTATTTTAAAAATTTACGCAAATCAATTTGATGATGACGGAAACTGGCCTCAATGGTTTATGTTTGATAAATTTGAAGAAATTAAAGCAGATGAAAGTCATGGAGATATCATTGTTTGGCCATTAAAAGTAGTCAGTGACTATTTAAATGTGACTAAAGATTTTTCAATCTTAGAGGAGCAAGTTCCATACTCTAGCCGCAAGTATTTAAAACAAACTGAAAGAACTGAAAGCATTCGTCAACATATTGAGAAACAATTGACATATATTGAAGCTAATTTCTTAGAAGGAACCTTCCTTCCTTGCTACGGGGATGGCGATTGGGACGATACGCTTCAACCTGCCGATCAATCCTTAAAGAAAAATATGGCAAGTAGTTGGACAGTTGCCTTAACTTACCAAACATTAAAATTATTTTCTGAAGTTATGCTAGAAAATGATGAGCAAGTGTCTCTACGAGTTGACGCTTTATACAAAGGAGTCTATCAAGATTTTCATAAATATATGCTACAAGACGATATTATTCCGGGCTTTTTATTCATGGATGATAATAAGCAACCTGAATTAATCATTCATCCAAAAGACCAACGAACAGGCATTAATTATCGATTATTACCTATGACAAGAAGTATGATTTCTGAATTAATTGATAAAGATGACGTGGATAAGCATGTTAATATTATTCAAGATCATTTAGTGTTTCCTGATGCTGTTCGCTTAATGAATCAACCAGCTCATTATGCAGGAGGCGTCAGTACTAACTTCAAACGAGCTGAGCAAGCTGCTAATTTAGGACGTGAAGTTGGTCTTGCTTACATACATGCTCATATAAGATACATTGAAGCAATGGCTAAAATCGGTAAATCAGATGAAACTTGGATGAATTTGGAAAAAATTAATCCAATTGGCATATCTGAAATTATTTCTAATAATCAATTAAGACAGTCGAATGCTTATTTTAGTAGTTCTGATGGTGACTTTGCGACTAGATACGATGCACAAGAGCATTTTGATGAATTAAAAACGAAACAACGAGATGTAAAAGGTGGCTGGAGAATTTATTCTAGCGGACCTGGCATTTATATTAACCAATTGATTAGTAATGTATTAGGGATAAGAAAAGACCACAAAGAATTAACCTTTGATCCTATCTTACCTGATGAATTAGATCAATTAGTTTTAACTTATCAATTTGAAGATAGACTGCTTAAAATAATATTTAATTTAAGTAAATTAGAGAAGACACTTAAAATTAATGGTAAACTAATTCCTACGATTGAAAAACAAAATAGATATAGAAATGAAGGATTAACCGTTTCTTTAGAGTCGTTTTATTCACATACAACAACTGAAGGAGTAAACGAAATAGAATTATTTATTGGAGAGATGTAAAATGGTTGGAATAAAAGATATAGCAAAACAAGCAGACGTTTCTATATCAACTGTTTCATATGCCTTAAATGGAAGTGATAAGGTAACTGAAGAGACGAGACAACGGATTGAAAAAATTGCTAAAGAGATGAATTATGTCCCTAATATGGCAGCAAAGGCTTTAAAAAAACAAGAAACAAAAATAATAGGCGTGTATCTATCTGACTATCAAGGAAGCTTCTACGGAGAATTACTTGACGGAATAAAACACGGCTTACAGTCCTATGACTATGAAATGATTGTGTGTAGCGGTAAGCGATCACATCTTTTTATACCAGAAAGAATGGTAGATGGTGTTATTATATTAGATTGGACATTTGATACAAAAGAAATTGAGAAATATGGGAAATCAGGCTATAAATTAGTCACGCTTGACCGAGAAGTTGAAGGAAATAATCTCTGTCATGTCCTTCTAGATAACGTTGGTGGCGCAACTTTAGCAGTGGAAAAACTAGTCGAAACTTCTTCCGAAGCAATTCATTTGATAACAGGACCAGAAAATTCTTTTGATAGTGTTAGACGATTAGAAGCTGCAGAGAAAGAATTAAAAAGATATGGCAAAGAGTATATTGTTCATCAAGGTGATTTTGATTCAAAATCTGGTAGAAGAATTGCTGAAGAAATTTACTTAAGGATGACAACGAAACCCATTTCTATCTTTTCATTTAATGATGAAATGGTTATCGGATTATATGACTTTTTTAACACAACTGAACTTGAAATAGGTAAAGATGTTAAGATTATTGGTTTTGATAATGCGTCATATAGTAACCTGATAACACCTAGTATTGCCTCTATCGGATTTTCAAAAAAACGTTGGGGCATGGTTGCTGTTGAAAAATTAATGCAACTGATTAAAAATGAAGAGACTACGAATGGTTTAATTTACACTAGTTTTGTACCAGGAGACTCTTTTTCAGAATAATACTACACAAAATAAATAAAACTCGTTAAATTGAAAACGCCGAAAAGAGTTACTTCTTTTTGGCGTTTTTTTACTTTAAACATAACGCTAATGCTTTTTCTCCTTTTATTCTGTATAATGACTTTAATAACACAGAAGGATATAGGAAAATAGATGAAAGCGTATTATTTAATTAGAGATAGCTCTATAAATATTTACCGAACAAAAGGAATTATTTTTTCTTTTATTTTAAGTCTCCTAGTTAGTATTATTAGTTTTTTTTGCTTCTTTCTTTTTTTGTTTTTTTCAAAAATCCAAAAAAGTATGATGGCTCATACAGATTCATTAACGGATATGACAGAAAAACAAATGAGTGCTGGTCCTATTATAGGTATAAGCATTTTTAAAGTTGCCATTCTTATCATAACAGTTGCAATGATTTTCTTAACCATGGGTAATATAAAAAAAAGCTTTTATCAATTCTACTTAACACAAAAGAATGAGTATAAAACCATGACTCTTCTAGGAGAAACATCAGTCAATTTAGCTATCTACTATAGTTTACAGGTACTTATTTTTTCTATCGTCACCATTTTTTTAGGTATGAGTATCTCACTTTATATCTTCTACGCATCAGTAATCGAGACTCTTAAACTAAGTTCCTTTTCAACTGATATCATACAATTTCAGGTACCTATATTGGCTATGATTGGTGTTGCATTGGCCACACTTGTCTATTTATTTGTTACTTCTTTTCTAAAAGTATATAAAAAAAGTTGTGCATTGGTAGATAGTGAGAGTAATTAAAAAATACGTTTTTCAATGAACAAAAAAAGGTATAGCCGAATTTTATCGGGTATACCTTTTTATTCATTCCATAAATCGTTCATCGCATTACGTTGTTCTTTATCCACTATATGAGTATACAAAGCTGTAGCACTTGTTCCTGTTTGCCCTAATTGATGGGAAACAGTCAACAAACTGTTTGTTTTTTTGTACAGTTGTGTACCTACAGTGTGTCTTAATTTGTGAGGAGTGATTCTAACCTTAAAGGCAGCAGAGTATTTAGCCACTAATTTTTCAACAGTCGATGGTTCAATTCGTTTAGCTTGTCCTTTGTAAAACGTCAAAAATAAAGACTTTTCTTGAGAAGTAGGCTTGTATGTAGTAATTCTAGCTTCTTCATAATCTATAATATAATCAATAAATAAAGAGGATATCAAAGCAACATCCTTAAATCCGCCTTTTCTAATAACAGTTGCTTCTAGATTAACTGTATCTAAGTCCATAACTTGCATATTAACTAATTCAGACAAACGAATACCTGTCCCAAGGAATAAAGCAATTATTCCTAAATCTCTTATTTTGTTCTTTTTAAAGGCAGCTTTAGCTTGATGGCTTTTTAATGTTTGCTCATAATCTTGATCAATATAATATAAAAATAGAATTGCCTCATCATCTAAAAGTAACTTCTTTTCAATAGAACGTGACCTTTCCTGCAATGTCTTAGTTGTTTTTACATTTTCTATTTTTAACATAACATTTTGCTTTAGATAGGGGGCATTATGCTCATCTTCTGTTTGACTGCTTAAGTATTTAAATAAGGATCTCAGAGCTGTGATAGATCGTTGGACCGTCACAAATGATCTAGAACGGTTGTCTTTAGAGGTACCATTTTTAGGCGAATTCATCAAAAAAGATTTATATAGATCTAAATCCTCTTTTCTTAGTATTTCCAATTCTGCTACGTCTATATCATGTATTGAAGATAAAATAATTCCTTCGACTTGAAGCCACTCAAAAAAACGACGATATTCTTTCGCGTATTCGTACAGAGTTACAGAAGAATAGGGGACAATACTTTTTGCATGTAGATACTCTTTTATAAACCAAGGTAAAGTTGATGTTTCTAACTCTAATAATTTATTAATTTTTTCATTTCTCATTAAATGATTAGTTATCCTTTCCAAAAATAAGGAACATACGTTCTAAAACGATTGTATTCTATCTATACCAATTTGTCAAATTGTATACTTTTTTTATGACATATCAGTTACATATCCATGAGTAAAAAGAGAGGATTTAAAAAAGGATAATTAGTTGTTTTTATAACATATAAAAGGTATTCTGTTTCAGGGGCAAATGAGAATAAAAAATCAGTAACAAAAAGGGGAGCATAATTATTAATACGAAAAAAATATTTTTAGGTTTTGGCATGATACTTTTAATTGGAACACTAGGTTTTCAAACTTTAGCAAACAGTCGTCTTATTTGGGGTGGAGAAGACAACGTTAAAAAAATTGAAACCAATCTAATGACATTAAGCAGTGCTGTAACAAATAAAAATAACGAAATCATAAAAATACAAGCAGAATTGACAAAATCTCAAGAAGAAACAATAAAAAACAATAATACCGCTTCTGAGAGCTTAAAAAAAATTAAATCTTTAGAAAAAGAACTATCTGATAAACAAACAGAAGTAGCTTATAAAAATGAATCGCACAACAAGGACATGCAATCTATTCGTTCTCAATATGATAGCATTATTAAACAGTTGGAAGATGGAAAACGTGTTGAAATAGACAATAAAAACAAAGAAATTGATAGAAAAAATAAAGAAATACAGCGTAATAACGTTGAATATCAGAATCAAATCACAACTCTTCAAAATCAAAAAAATAAAGAACTTGATACTAAGGATCAAACTATTCAACAAAAAGATAACGATCTTCAAGCAGCCACAGCTGAAACAAGTAGAATTGTTTATGAGTTAAATTTAAGTATTCATCAAGTAAACCAATTAAATCAATCTAATAACGATTTAAAAGTAAAAATTGATGAATTAACTAAAAAATTAGATGCCAGTCAGGCAAGATATGACAAACTACAAGTAGAACGTGACCAGTTAAAATCTCAGCTAGGTGATAAACAAAATACTGAAGATAAACTGAAACAAGCACAAGAAGATGTCCAAAGTTTAACGAATAAATCGAACCAATTAGTAGAACAAATTAAATAGTTTTTGATAATCTAAAGAATGAATGTTATGTTCATTCTTTTTTTAGTTTTAAAATAGGTAGACATAATTTTATTATGTCTACCTTTACGGAAAGAGATTACTTTCAAGAAAGGTACATTTGTAAACTTAAATGGATAAATAAAGACCATCCAGTAACAATGTAGATAAAGATTAATAATAATCATTAATCTTTATCTACATGATCAGAATATTCAGATTAACATAATTATCAGAACTCGGAAAATTATCCAGCAATGCTTGATTCTAAAAAAATTCATTATTACATAGAAATCTTTGAATTCTTTATAGAATAACTAAAAATTTACTACTGGCTACATAATAATAGCTTACAAATTAAATAGCTAACTAGCTATAATAGCTAGTCATATAAATTCTAATTTAGTTTTTAATCAACATTAGAATTTAAAAAATATTTATTCAGGCTGTAAATAAGACATGCATTCATATATTCAACTGAAATTATATATTATTAACTCGTAATTTTTTATCAATAATCAACTTGGTTTAATATATATTATGTAAACCAATAAGTTTCAAAATTTTTGTATAGATTCTAATAGGGATATCTGTTTACTCTTTTCTTTAGTGTCCTAATAAGGATGTATATATTTCATTAAAGTTGTTGCCAAATTAACATACAATGAACCTATCAATAGCTTTTCTATTAAGATAAAAATAATTTTGTATGTAGTGGATTATAAAAAATCTAACTTTAATCTGATTGTATTGCTGCTCAAAATTCAAAAGGATTATACCAGTTCAACTTCTTTTTCATTCGTTTGATATAACTCTATAGGAGCTAACTTAAAATAAACAGAAGATTTTTGATTTTCTCGTGTCTGAAAAAAACTTCCTCATCAAATTCTTTATACTCTCTGCGTACTATCTTTCTTTTATTACATATTTATTTGCTAGATAAATATATCTTCCTTCTCAATAAAAACAGCGACCTCCAAAAATCTAACTTTTGGAGGTCGCTTTATAATTTTTGTATCTTTTTTTAGTTTAAATTTAATTAAGCTTTTTCAATGTTAGTTGCTTGAAGTCCACGTTGACCTTCTTCTACATCAAAAGTTACTGATTGACCTTCTTCTAAAGATTTGAATCCTTCACCTTGGATAGCTGAGAAGTGTGCAAATACATCTTCTCCATTTTCTTGAGTGATAAAACCAAAACCTTTTTCAGCGTTAAACCATTTTACTGTTCCTTGTGCCATGTTAGTTTCCTCCTATTCATTATTTGTTGCAATAATTATGTTGCTAATAGGATTTAACAAAATGACCCTATACCGCTCAAAATACTACGAAACAAGTATAACAGAATATTACTTTAATGTACAGAAAATCATAGCTCTTTACCATTAGTTTCAATAACATTTTTGTACCAATCAAATGATTTCTTTTTAATACGTCTTCCTGACCCTGTTCCATCATCATTGTAGTCAACGTATATGTAACCATAGCGTTTGGCCATCTCTCCTGTAGAGGCACTCACTAAATCGATTGGAGCCCATGATAAGTAGCCGAAACAATCAACATAATCTTCCTCTATAGCCTTTTTAAGCTCTTTCAGATGAGCCTCTATGTATTCAATTCTATAATCATCGTTTATTTGACCATCGTCATCAATTTTATCTTCAGCTCCAAATCCATTTTCTGTAATAATAATAGGAATTTGATACCTTCTATACAACCAATTTATCGTAAATCTAAAGCCCACTGGATCAATAGACCATCCCCATTCCGATAATTTAAGGTGTTTATTTTGTACTCCTCCAAATAACGCTTCGCTTGCAGTTGATTCGTTTGGAGTAACACTAGACATATAATAGTTTAGACCAATGAAATCTA
>CBCPLQ010000021.1:0-27523 GCA_965119435.1 uncultured Vagococcus sp.
CTATCACACCTTCTGAAAAGTCTAATTCATCTCCTTCTGCTACATCTATTTTTAGCTTATTTCCCTCAAACTCTCTAAGTTTATATACTGGAAATTTCCCATTACACATAGCGTCCATTTGAAATAGCTCTTTTTCATTTTCCATTAAATTTGTAACCATTGTTTCAGGTTTACACGATTCGGGGAACTGGGGATTTATTCCAAAGACACATCCGATTTTCAACTCAGGATTAATATTATGCCCCAGTCTAACAACCCTAGCGCTTGCTAAAGCCGTATAGTAAGCAATGTTTGCTAAGGTCTCTTTAGGATTTTCTAGTTCCTCATATTGGAGCCCAGATAAATAATAAGTGAAAAACGAAGATGATTCTGAATCAGGATCTAAATGATTAATCTCATTAAATGTTGACCAATATTTAACTTTACTACCTAAACATTCAAACATGGTTTTCGAAAATTTTTCAAATAATTGAATAGTTTCTCTTCCACCCCATCCCATATATTTATTAATCAATCCGACAGGAAGCTCAAAATGGAATAATGTAATGATTGGCTCAATGTTAAATGACAAGAGAGTATCCACAACATCTTCATAAAATGCTAAGCCTTCTTCATTTGGAAAGTCGTCATCTCCATTTGGAAAGATTCGTGACCAGTCTACAGAAATCCTAAGTGCAGTAAAACCCATCTCAGCAAATAGTTTTATATCTTCTTTGTACTGGTGATAAAAATCTATTCCCTTATGCGAAGGGTAAACAAAACCTTCTTTCAATACTTTATGGATTTCTCTTGGATTGTCTTTATCTCCCTGAGTAACAAGATCCATATTAGACAACCCTTTACCTCCCTCATTAAATCCGCCTTCACACTGATGAGCAGCTATACTGCCACCCCATAAAAAATTTTCTTTCATAACTTTTCCTCCTTAAATGATAACTGACATCACATTGTTTGGATCTTCATCCATTTTTATAACATCAAGAAAATCAGCAGTATTAGTTACTACCACAATCACTGTTGTATCAAATCCTTTGCTTTTCAATAGATCAAAATTTACAGTTGCTAAAACATCACCAAGCGCTATCTCTTGTCCAACTTCAACTCTACCCTCAAATCCTTCACCCTTTAGATTCACAGTATCCACACCTATATGGATCAAAACTTCTACTCCTTCTTCAGTTTTAATTCCATAAGCATGTTTCGTTGGAAAGACGACGCTCACTTCACCAGATACTGGTGAAATCACATTACCACTTTCTTCACTTGGTTTCACTCCGTAACCCTTGCCTAATGCTCCGCTAGCAAAAGCTTTATCAGATACCTCAATTAACTCAACAACATTTCCCGTTGCTACAAGTCCCAATGAAACTTGAGACTTAGAAATTCCCTTTGAAGACTCTATTTTTTTATCTTCCATTTTAGCTTCATTTGGTATTCCTAAACCATAAGAAACTCCTGCGGCAATTATAAAGGAAACAATACACGCAATTATCATCCAAACAAAATTAGCTGTTCCTCCAGCTAAAAATGCTGGTAAACCTGCAAGTCCCCATGCAAGAGTCATTGCTTTAACACCTGAAAAACCTGCAATTAATCCACCTATACCTCCACCTAACATTACAGCTATAAAAGGTCGTCTGTATTTCAAGAATACTCCAAATATTGCTGGTTCTGTAACTCCCATTAATGCGGAGAAACCTATAGTTCCAAATGTATTTTTTTCTTTAGCATTACGAGCTCTGAAAAAATAACCAACTATCGCTCCACTCACTGCTATATCAGAAATAGTAGCCGCAGTCGTAAATATTGGATCATACCCAAGGTCAGCAAAGAAGTTTAATGAAATTGGGTACATAAAATTTGCAGCACCGAATATAATTAAAAATGGTTGAAAGGCAGCATATAAAGCTATCGCAATCCAATAGCCAATTTTATCTGCAAGTACAGCAAACACCCAGTTTAGTCCACCACCAATCCAAGAACCTATTGGACCAAAGGCAACTAACATAATTGGAAAGACTATCATCAAAGAAACCGCAGGAACAAAAAACATTTGTATTGATTTTGGAACAACTTTGTTTAATTGTTTCGTGACAACGCTTAGCAACCATACTGCTAACAGTATCGGTATGAATGTGTTTGAATAAGCAATTGTTGGTAAAGAGTATCCAAACATGCTTAATCCTTCTACACCGTTTATGCTACTAGACATAGAAGCAACTGCTAAAGTTATCGCTATGTAAGGATTGACATTTAATCGTTTAGCAGATGATGCAGCGAGAAATACTGGTAAAAATGTAAACACAGAATCTTTCAACGCTTCAAAAATTTGATATGTAGGGCTATCTGATGAAACAATACCTATTATTGACAATAAGCTCAATACACCTGCTATCATACCAGCAGCAATTAAAACCTCAATAATAGATGACATAGCTTCAGTTATAACAGCAAGAACAGCTGTAGGTACTTTTCTCAAAGTAAGTTTCTCTGCCCCCCCCTCTGAATTTGTTTCGCCCAAACCTGTTAAAATCATAAATTCATTATATACATCTGTAACGTGAGTACCTATTATTACTTGAAAAGCGACATCGTTTGAAACGACATCAATAACCCCATCAAGATTCTTTATGGCTTCAACATCTGCTTTACTTCTATCTTTCAGTGTAAGTCTTAAACGAGTAACACAGTGAGCCACAGCTGATATATTTTCTTTTCCTCCAACAAATTTAATTATGTTTTTATTTAATTTTTCATAATTCATTATTTAGCTCAATCCTTTCTGTTAACCTATTAATATGCATCATCATATATGTTTCCTCACTTATTGAAATATCATCTTTAAATTCATTCGACACATAAATTTTTATTTTTTGAACAACTTTAAATGATTCTGGATATATTTGACTAATCTGCTTATGTAGATTTAGATCTGACTCATCACTTGAACTCATTTCATTTCTAACTAAGCGTTGAATGAAATATTGTAAGTGTGTAGAAAACCTCATAAAGTTAGTTGAATTTTCATCTATTTTAAAGCTATAGTGCTTTTCAATAATAGAGACAATATCACTCAATGTTTGCATTTCTAATAAGCGAATACTTTTTGAGTCATTCCTATCTCCAACATTGATGAAATGTAAGGCAATCGATACAGCTTCATCATCTGGTATGACCATATTCTTTTCTTTCTCAATAATTCTAAGAGTTTTCACTCCAACTTCGAAATGTTTTGGATAAAAGCGTTTGATGTCCCAAACAAGCGGACTTGAAATGTACTGTCCTTTTTTACCTCTCTCAAGTAAAAATTCAAGATGATCCAGTAGCGTCAACGACATATAGTCACTGGCTTTAATATGTAACGCCATTTCGGCATCTTCTATTATCTTGCTAATTAATATAATATCGTTTGGATCTGAATTAGATAAAAGATAACTAAAGTGTTCTAACATTTCAAAAGAATCAAGTATATACATTTTATCTATTTCAGTTTCATCTATTTTCTGATTTTTCTTTTTTCTAAACCCAATTCCTTTTGATACAATGAAAACTTCATGACCACCCTTTGTAACCAATGCAACATTGTTGTTTATTATCTGTATTATTTTCATTTTTCAATTTCCTTTCCAAAAAAAGAACTCAAAAAAGGCTAAAGGAATTTCGAGATTCCAGTAACTTTTTTTGAGTTCTGCCTGAAATTTTTATCAGTAACATACTCATGTCTATTACTACAGCGCAATAAACAGGTTCTTCTCTTTAATTTGTTTAATAAACTCATATTATATGAATATTTATAATTTGTCAACGCTTTCCTATCAGCATAGATGACCTAAAAGTCTAATTTTTTTGTAAAAATCCACTACTGTTTAGGTCGAACCAATAAAAAAAGTCGTTACATTCACTTATTAATGATATAATGAGCCAGTAGAAAAAAAGACTTAGGAGCTGGAATATTTGAATAAAAATATACAAAACAAAGAAGTATCTCTTGAAACAATCAGAATGAATAAAGAAATTGTAATAAATAGCCGAACTTCTTATTTTTCAGAATTAGTAAAAGTTGCTGTTGTTCTTACAAGCGAAATTAAAAATGAGACAAACGAACAAGTTAAAGAGTTAAAATCAATGTTGATAACAGAAACAATTACTATGATGACTTCTTCATGGAGGAACACACTTCCTTTCAACCTTTTTGTATCTAAAAAAGCTGAAGATTTCGCTAAAAGCTTAGGTATTGAAGATTTACGTAATCATGACTATAGCTTAAAATTCGGCATGGAAAAGATTATCGAACAAATTGAAGAACCTAGTTTCCTATCTGTTGCTGAAAATTTGAATGATCAGGATTTAGCTAAACTAAACAAAGCATTAAGTAAAGACGACAAAGCTTTAAACTCAAATGTGATGTTACACTGGGAACATGCTTTTACTGGAAAAATGTTTGTTGAGCATGTAACAAGTTTAATCAATGAATTAAGTGATACTAACGCAACTGACGACTCTATTTATAACACTGTTCAAGATTTAGTTAAAAAACAAGCAATTACTTGGGTACTTAAGCCTGAAAATTACGTATTAGCAGAACAAGGTTATAAAGATTCAAGAGAACCTAACTGGGAGTCTGCATACAAAGAATGTGGCATTGAACTAAGCGAAGTATCAAAAGAAGATTATCATAATAGTTTTAGTAAAGAATGGTAGTCAGCATCTAAAAATTTCGAAAAATATATAAATTAAAAATATAAAAAGCCGATTTGAATTTTTAAATCGGTTTTTTTGTATGCTTATGTGAAATCAAAATATCTTATAATTTCTTCTCTTAAAACCAATTTTAAACACCAGAATACTCTTTCATTAAGACTAAAGTATGAATTTTTTTAAATTTGAATATACTGATTGACACTCATTACTATGCATTGTATAGTATTGTGTGTTGGGAGGCTTTGTATGAATACTCAATTAAAAAAAGGCTTATTAGAATACGTTGTTTTAGCTGTTTTAAGAAGCGGAGAGTCTTACGGGTATCAAATTGTAAAAGATGTCAATCAAGTTATTGAAATTTCTGAGTCAACATTATACCCTATTTTAAAAAGGCTTGAAAAAAATAATCAAGTCTTAGCTCGATCAGCTGAATATAATGGACGATTAAGAAAATACTATTCAATCACAGATGACGGACTGATGAGTATTGAAGAATTTATTGATCAATGGCCTTTGGTAATGAATATCTACAAATATATTGAAGGAGACTAAAGATATGAATAAAGTTGATTTTTTGATCAATTTAGAAATAAAACTAAAAAAGAATAAGGTAAAAGATTACAGGTCCTACAAAGAGTATTATAGTGAGTTACTTGATGATAATATTGAGCAAGGAAAATCTGTGGAAGATTCTATAAGTGATATGGGGGGCTTTGATGCAATAGTTAATGCCATATTAACAGATGAAGAGATAATTCAAGAAACAGTTCCTTTAACCGGGATAAAGTGGCTCAATTTAACCCTTATTTTGGTGGGAGCTCCTCTATGGGCACCTATACTATTAGTTTTTTTGACAGTTATAATCGCTTTTTATCTTTTTATTTGGTGCATCCCACTCCTTTTTTCTGGTTTATGCCTAGTAAGTTTATCCCTTGGAACAATAAGCATAATAGGTGTGCCTTTTAATAAAGAAGTTTATTATATGCTATCGCAAACTGGCTTTTCATTCCTAACACTTGGCCTGGGACTTCTTTTTTTACTTTTTACTATTAATACAATAAGAAATATAGCAAAATTAACTACTAAATTTACGAAAAAAATATTATCAATTTTTAAAATAAAATAATTAATATCTATAACAACTAATATGAAAGAAGGAAATTAAAATGAAAAATAAACATCTCAATAGCGTTATTTTCAAATCAGCTGTTGGTTTAATTACTTTTGGTATTATTGTAGCTCTCATCGGATTTAGTCTTTCGGGATTTGAGCTAGAAAAATATAGGACTACTCATAAAGAATGGTATGAAGTTATTTCAATTCAAAGCCTAAATAGTGGAAACTAATATGAATAATAGCAAACCGCCTCATCAAAGGAAATTAAAGACTAAGGAGTACTCAAAATACCCTACTTACAAAACTTTCAAAAGTGAACACTATTATTGGAAAAAAATAACTAATCCAACAATAAAAATATTATTTATTACGAGTCTATTGTTAAACATAGTCACTTGGAATACGCACTCAGTACCTTGGTCTGTTGTCTTTATACTAATAATAAGATATTTTTCAAAAAGTATAAAAACTTTAACTATACAAAATTTATATAATCGAAAAGTGAAATTTATATTTTATAATTTTTTTTATATAGTGGAAACTATTGTAGCAGGTAGTTTGATTTTAACCTCATTAGAGTTAATGATAAATAGCTTATTTCCAATCATGATGGGATCTATATTTCTGTTAGTTTGTTATAGTCTTACTCAAAAAAAAGAGGCAATATTTCAAGATTTTTGGTATTTGATATTTACTTTATTTGGAAATTTGATTTACTTAACAGCCTTTATTCATTTTAAATTCGGTACACTAATTACAATTTCTTACATTAGTCTTATCATAGTGACACTCACTTTCCTTTTACCAATTATTTTAAATAAAGAGAAAATGAGATTGCATCTGAAAAAAAGTTTCCATAGATAAAGAAAGGATCATGCGGTGTCCAATAATTTTTGAATATCGCTACTATTACTTATGAAAAATAATTTGAGAACTGATTGGTTAAAATTAGATACTGCTGCTCAGTTATTTCCAGCAACATCAAGTCCCAAAAATAGTTCCGTATTTAGGCTAGCTGTTGTTTTAACAGAAGAAATAGACAAAACAAAACTCGAAAAAGCAGCTAGAAAAACGTTACTTGCTGTTCCCTCTTTAAATTTAAGGCTGAGAAAGGGATTTTTTAAAAGGTATTTTGAATTATCTGATAAGCCGTTTCAGATAGAAAAAGAAACAAAAACACCATGTCAATATATGGATGAACATCAACTAGCAACACATTTGATGAGAATTTTATACTATGGAAATCGAATATCCATTGAGGTTCACCATACGCTTGGAGATGGCTTAAGTCTTGTCAAGTTTTTAACGTTACTCTTATCTAATTATTTTGAGACTGACTCAGATTTAAATGATATTAGAAATGAATTTAATTCTGAAGATTCTTACGTAAAATACGCTGCTTTAAACCATAGATACAGAGTAACTAAAAAAAAGATAGGAAATAACACGCTTCACATTAAAGGAACCTTCTATCCAACCCTACAAACGAGTGTTACACATGGACATATTAATATCGAGTCTTTAAAAGAAATTAGTAGGAGGTACCATGTAACTATTAATACTTTAATCATAGCAATACTTCTTTTAGCAATTCAAAATCAAGAGACCATAAAAAAAAATAAAATGATTAAAATAGCAATACCAGTAAACTTAAGAGCTTTTTTCCCATCGGAAACTCTCAGAAATTTTTTTGGCGTTGTTAATATAGTCACTGAACAATCAAATAAACAATCATTTGAACACGTTCTACGTCTAGTAGATTCACAATTAAAACAACAATTACAAAAAGATGAATTGTTAAAAAATTTTAGTGGGAATGTTAGTTTAGAACAGCAAGGTTTAAATAGTTTTACGCCATTAGTTATGAGAGAAAGGGTTCTTAAAATGGGGTTTAAGTATTTTAGCGAGTCTAATAAAACAATGACTGTTTCTAATTTAGGAATACTTAAAGTCCCTGATACACTTGATGGTAAAATATCTCATTTTGAAGCTATTCCATATCCTACAATCATGGCTCCCATTAGTTGTGGGATTATTTCGTATCAGGATGACATGGTAATTACATTTATAAAAAATATAAAAGAAACTGCTCTAATTGATGATTTTTTCAGTATCCTAACTTCTATCGGAATACACGTTGAAGTACACAATAATCAAATTTAAAAAGGAGAAACATAGATGTTATTATTAATCGCGGAAGACTATATAAAGCCTGACTCTATACCTATAGTTATTCCTTTATATGAAGAACTTGTTGAAGAAACTAAAAAAGAAATAGGATGTATCTCATACGAGTTAACTCATGATCTAAACGATGAAGGTCACTTTTTGTTTTTAGAAAGATGGGTTAATGAAGATGCTCTTGAAAGGCATATTAACAGCGAACATTTTATTCAGATAGTTCCTCTAGTTGATCAACACATTCGAAAAAAGGCTAAATATACAAGAATGGAACTAATTAATTAATAAAGACAGATTTAATTTTTGGAAACTCAATTAATATTAAAATTCAAAAAGGTTGAACAATGAATTTTTTAATTTAGTTGGGTTTCCTCAATTTTTTTAAAATGAATTTCTTTTAATACTTCCATAATTCTGATTCGATCGTACTCTAATTTAAAACCGTTTAACTTATATATGTTATGACCATTAAATGTTTTAATATCAAAAAAATCATCTGTGATAATTAAATCATAAAAAACCTCCTTCTCCATCTCCTCTGATTGAATAATAACATTTGAGTTTGGAATTTCGATTGTTTGTACTTCTAATTGAGTAGGAATTCTAATGTCAGACTGCACATCAATACCGATACGGATTACTTGAACTTGATTGAAATTTAACTTGTAAAGTAATAGCGTGTACCTCGAGTATATAATAGCCTTTAATGACTCCGAAATTGTATGGTTAGATAACTCTTCCAATTTGGCTATCATCTCATTTACCAACAAATCTAAAGAATAATTTTCTGCAATTAAATAGTCCTTTACTTTAGTAACTACATCTCTTAAACTACAAAATCCTCCTGTGTAAGACTGTAACAGATGGATACGGTTTAACTCATAGTGTAGTTCATCTAAGCAACCATCTACTAATGTTTTATTGATATCTTTATTTTTTAAAATATTGATTAACTCAGTTGTTTGTTGATTAATTCGGTGATTTAAAGAAAATGAATCCGTAATAAAATGACGATAATCAACTAAATTTATATCTATGGGCACATAAATTAAAATAAATATGTACAAGTAGATACTTTCATTTTCATTTAACTCTTTATGATATGACGTATAAACACTATTGATTTCTTTAAAGAAGTGATCACTTCTTATTTTAAATTTCTCTTCATTAAGGATATGATATTCAAAAGCCAATTTCGATTTACTTTTTCTCCTCTTATCACAAATATGTAACCAGTTCATTAGATCATTATTCAAGTAGTCATTATCACTCAAACAAAGAAATTCTTCTAGAGCTTTTTGAAGTAACTGATTCGTTTTTTCATTAGCTGTTAAATCAGTAAATGAGAATAGCTGAAATAAAAATAAACGAACTTTAAACTCATCACCTACAAAATTATTAGCTTTGATACAGATTCCAAAAGAAGATAATTGTCGATTAATCCCTCTTATTCTTCTATTAATTGAAGACTCACTCATATTCAATTTACAAGCTAAATCTAAAGAAGTTTGGTCACTAAAAAAAGCAATTTCTGAAATCAAACTAATATTAACTGATTTTTGTAAATACAGGTTATACAGTTCAAAAATTGAAAAGTCAAATTCAGTTATCACCCTTATTTCAGTTTGTTCCATTTTCCACTTTACTCTATCATCAAATTCTTTAGAATATTCGATAATATTGGTTAAATAAGTAATTGTAGTATTATAACTTAAGGAATATTTTTTTAATAAATATTTAATATCTATCGTTCCACCATTTTCAAGAATATCAGAGAGCATCTTGACCTGTATCTGCTCATTTTTGTCCAAAAAATCAATAATATGCATAAATTACCTCTTTTATATTTAATCATATTTAATCTATTCTATCATAATAAAAATAACAAAATTTAGCTACAAAAAAAACTGCATTGAGCAGATAACAGGATCTGTTCAATACAGTTTTAAAACTTGTTTAATTTTTTTACTAAAATAACTATTATAGACCCAATAAAAACAGTAAACATTAATAGTAAGTCATCTGGTTGTTGTTCATTAGTTTGTGGCAATTTCTGGTTATTTGTAAAAGATTTTGATGTTGAGAATTCATCTACTATTAATTGATCGTCAAAAATTTGTACAATCTCTTGATTATTTAATTCCGTTAATTTGCCGTTATGAATCACTTGGTTCGTGCTAGGTTTCAGTATAATTGATGAAGATGACTCCATAGACTCACCTCTTAATTACTCTTTTTACGTTTCTTTTTCTTTTTCTTCTTTTTACTCTTATTTACTTTACTTGTTTTTTTCTTTTTGTTTATTATTACGAGTACAATCACTAGGATTACGATAACTAAAATTAATATAACAATAATTGGAATAAGGTTAGTCTTTTTTTCTGTATCCTTAAAACTCACTCGATTTTTTTCTAAATTATTAGCCTCATCTTTTTTTATCGTAAAAGGCTCTTCAAATACCCAATTATCTTCACCGGATATGGCTACTGCTTTAAATACATAGTCACCCGGTTCAAATTTATCATCGCTCCAATCAATTTGATAATGAAACTCTGAATTAGGTGCTAACTTAATATCAGCTTGATCTTTTTTTTCAAGTGGTTTATCTTTCTGTCCTTTTTTTAATACTTCTGCTTTTACAGAAAGATCAAATAACAGATTAGGCATTGGATTTTGAAAAGTTGCTACTAAAGTTGAGTGTTGATTTACCAAAGTAGGTTCTAGTTTTTTTAATTTTAAATCAGGCTTACCTTCATAAGGTGATTTCTCTTGAATCATTACGTTTAATGCATACGCCATTCTATTTTGAAATTGAACGCTTGTTTCCTCTTTATCTTTTTTATCATCCTGATTCTCATCAATTTTTTTAGTGACGTATATACCGCCTAGTATGACACCCTCAAATGATTCTTTAGGCATTTTTAAAGAAACTTTTACGACTTTTTTAGACTTAGCAGGAATTGTTATATCCGCATTTTCGATTGTTGCAACATCTTCAAAATCAACTTTCAACGTTTTATCTTTTTTTTCCCCGTGAGAACTAAAATCCAAGACACCATTTGGATTGGTACGAGCACGATTTAACGCTACAGTGAATGTTCCTTCATTTTCATCGTTATTTTTTATAGTAAATTCAATGTCTTGTTCCTTACCTGGTTCCATTTTTAAAAAATAGTAGGATAAATCCTTTACCATTTGGTTTTCTGGTAACTTTGGCTCTACGTCAAAAGCCATGTTACTATCCTTGTTATCTGCTACTACAGCAGTACCTGAAAAAAGAATAAAACTTAGAAAGCCAAAAACCAAACAACCCAGTATCTTTATTTTCTTATTCAATCCAATACTCCTCAATCAAAACATACCAGCACCCAATCGAGCACTGGTATCCTTATTTTATTCAATATCTACTCAGCTGATGATACCACATCTGTAGATATTTCCCAAGTAATAGTCCCTGTATAGTTACCTGCATCCGATTTATTACTGTTAAACATTAATTTCGCTTTTTCGCCTGCGAATCGTTCAACCCAAGTTCCGCCACCTTCTTTTGAATTTGCGACAAATACAGGTGCTGCTTCATTTGAAATATTAATACTTTCTTCTTTTAATTTTTTCATTCCTTCAAGTTCAATTTTTTCAGGTGTTGTACCTATGTAGTTTACATAGTCTCCAGCTACTAAAGTGACTATTGCTCCAGATAAAACAGAATCATCTTCATTCGTTAACGAAGACGCTTTAGCAGTCACTTTCCAACCATTACGTTTTTCTTGTAAATCACTAATTTGTAACGAGCTATTTAAACGAGTATTTTCTGTCGTTACTACTCCTTTACCTAATTCCATTTCTCCAAAAACAAAACTAGGAGCTGCGTCAATTCTTAGACTTCCAGTATTTCCAGTTCCTTTATCATCTGGGTCTTCCCCTGGCTCAACAGGATCAATAGGATTAGTTGTATTTGCTTTTTTCAGTGTTACTGAAGCCTTTGTATTAGCACCTGTCTCATCATTAGCGGCTAGCACCCCAGTCATTGGAACTAAGATCATCGTACTTAATAATAAACTTGTTGTTACTTTTTTCATTTTATTCTTCCTCTCACTTATCTTTTTATATTATATTAATCACAATAATTGTGTGATAATCAAAAATTATTGAGCACCTAGTTCAGGCTCATTAGTTAGTGTAAACGTAACAGTTCCATCATATTTTTTATCTGTAACGTGATCTGCTTTCGATAGGTCATCAGCAGGTTTTAGTAGAATGCCTTCATTTTTTTGCCAATTTATTGGAACAAAAGTTTGACCATTTTTTTTATTATTTTTATAGATCAGGACATCTTCTTTACCAAGATACTTTTCTTTAAAAATAAGATAGCCCGGAAATTGATCGCCATCTTTTGTTTCTAAGGTTTCTTTATCTAAATGCGCAGAAATTTGCCACGGCTGCATTTCTTTTAATGTATCTTCCACTACAAGTTTAAACTGCTCTTCTCGGTTATAAATAGGTTGGCCATCAAAAACATCAACAGTTCCAAAAGATAAATGATTTTTCGGCTTTTTCAAACTGACTTGCCGCACATCATCTTTTTCTGAAGAAACAACAACTACCTCATATTTTTCCGAAACAGTCAAACCGTGTTCAATGTCTGTAATGGTGACTATAATAGTCCGATTTCTTTTGTCCTTAGTTTCTTCAGGGTCTAAAAAACTAAAATATTCTCCTACAAATCTTAGTGGAGTACCTTTATTTAAATCTAACGAAAATGGTGTTTTTCCTTTAGACATATCAATAGAGTTACTCATTAATTCATAGTTATGAGATTTATCTACAATACCGCTAAGTATTCCATTTTTAACTTTATAAGTACTTGTAACATCTGCAAACAACTCTTTACTATCAGATGCTTCCACATTACCTGTTAAGCTAAAAGTCTCATTAGAAAATACATTAAACTGATCCAAGTCCTCTTTTTCAATACCAAGTGTAACCGTCTGAAATACGGTTATTTGGGCAGGACTTAATGCTGCATGTTTTAACGTTCGGTTCGTTTCGTAACGATTGCTTGCTTGTTTTCCCGTATTTACCACGTTTGGATTTGTCCTACCGATTTCTTCCTTAATAGTGTAGCTAGCATCAATTTTTTTTGTAAAAATATTAACTACTCTACTAAATGATTCTTTTTTAAATTGCTGATCACTGTAAGGTAGCACCATCGTTCTATTTCTAGGATTATTTCCCATGAGTGTTCTATTTTCTCCAGTTACCTCCGTTGTATTATCTAAAAATATATCATCAGATTTACCTGTTAAGTTAGACTCTGCATACTTTTTATTCCATGGAGAAATATATGAATTCCAAGTCGGTATAGATAAATTTTCAGTCACTAATAATTTATTATCTAATCCATGAATTCCTATACTAAAATCAAGAGCCTTATCCAGTTCTGGTGGCAATTTACCTTTAGTAAGAATTTTATTTTCGGTAGTGTCAATACTTGTCCCGTTAGCACTTAATCGATCAACATTAATTGGTAGCATCAATTCCATAGATACATAGACTACATCACCTAGTAACCAGGCCGTTATAGTCCTTACAATAGATTTCACAATATTTTTTAGAATACCTACTCGACCAAGTTGTTCTTTTATCTTTGTCCAAAAACCTACTGTATCGTGTTTAGCCACTTTTAAAAGAATTTTATGAGGATTATCAGGTACTTCCAACCAACTATCTTCTTCTATAGTAAAATCAATCCCGTCAACTTTTAAATGAGCATCATTACCAACACCTTTAATAAAATCAGTCGCTTGAATACCTTCTGGCAAATCAATCTCACTAGAAATATAGAATTTATTCACATGTTTATCAAAAATTTCTTTAATATTAAAAATATTAAGGCTTTTTAATAGCTCATCTATTATATTTTTATTTTCGTTATCAACATACATGACATCATCTATATTAATATCTTCTTTTATCTCTATATTAATAGTTCCACCAGCCCACGGATCTTCACTTATTTTTTTAGGCTTATAGTTTATAGTAGACTTACTTCCTTTTCTTGGAGATGCGAAAGGTTGTATTTCTTGTGACTTTTCACTAAAGGAAAGATTTTTAGGAACACTGGTCACTCTATCCTGCTTATAGTCAAAGATAATGTCGTTATCCTCTTCTGAATTAGTATTTTTTTGCTCATAGGAACCTTCTTCAGACCAATTGATTGATTGATCAGTACTCTGAAATTCAAAATTTTCTTTTATTGAGGAAGAAGTAACGTTTGTTTGATCTGAAAAAACAGAAATGGGTAAAGCAAAAATAGATACTATCGTTATAAATACTTTCTTCACCGCACCACACCTTTCCAAAATTCAGTTTGTTTAACATCGAGTACGGACAAGTATACAATACTCAACAATCACTTAACCTGTCATTTATAAAAAAAAACTTTCATTTTTTGACTTTTTTATGTTTATTTTGTGAAAAACCAATGATCACAAAGATAGTAAACTGTTTTACCTGATATAAATAACAAAAAGATATGTAAAGAGATTTGGCTATCTCTTTACATATCTTTTAATTTAATCTAATCGATAGTTTTTTTCTTCTGGCGTTTTCCATACTGCTCGACTTTATTTCTATTACCGCATATTTTCATAGAGCACCATTTTCTTCTACCAGATTTATTAGGAAATAATGAAAAACATTCACTATTGCTACAATGGCTTAACGTTTCGATTTCGTTTGATTCAATCAAATTGATTAATGACAAGAAAACAATAGATTTAACTCCTTCTAAACCATCCTTAACAGGAACAAACATAGGTTGATTCCCAACAAATATTACCGATAATGGATTATTGACTAGATTTGTCTCTATTATCATTTTTAAATTCGCGATAGTTTTTCTCTGAGAAATAATATCAAACAATAGATTTTGTAAATAATCTCTAAAAGCTATTACTTTAGATATATCTTCTATTTTATCCAAAGAAGAATTAAAAATAGATAATTGTAAGTTATATTCACTATTTTTTTCGTAAGGTATTTCTGACCAATTTTTCAAACTATTTTTAGAATTTATTAAATCAATCACTTTACCATGATGGGTTAACTTAGAATTCAAAAAATTTAAAGCCAAATTATTGGTAATGTTTGGGAAATTAGATTGCATGTACTATTTCACCTCTTTATACTTAATAAGCCGAAATTAACCTGTATATATCTTTTAAAGGGTTATAAAACTAACTGTATTTATCAATTAAAACGGTTAGTTAAAGTTGTATCCAATAATGTTCGATTTCATTTTTATTTAATACTATTTTATTCGATAGAATACCGTTATTAGAAATAATTATTTTTCTAGATTTGTCATTTTTAGAATTACATGTCAGCAAAACCTTTGACAACTTAAACTCTTTTTTGGCTATTGACAATACTTCTTCTAGCGCTAAATTTCCATACCCTTTATTTCGTTCACTTTTTCTAATCGAATACCCTATATGTCCACCTTCTTTTTGTAAGTAACCATTTAAATGATGTCGTAAATCAATAACACCAACTAGTTTACTTTTTGTATCCATTATAAAATATTGAGATGTCTTAACATGGTTTGAAGCAGGCTTTGTCGCTTTATTTACAATATTTATTCGCCATTTTTTAATATTTTTTTCCGTTGTCAAACCATTTGCTCCATGAATTATTTCATTATTTTCTATAAATTCTTTCTTGAAGTCCAGTATTTTTTCATCTGTTACTTGATCTATCCCTACTAATATAATTTTCACTATTTTCTTCCTTAACTTAAAAAAGTAGATACCGCCGCAATCAAAACATATATTTTAGGCTCAGCTGAAAGAAATCGACTGGACTCAAATAGATTAATGGGTTGAATAAATTTTAATAAGAGCTTTGAGAAAATAAAATAAATTAACCACCCAAGAATCGCTCCTAATGTGTTCATCACTAAATCGTTCACATCCGTTGCTCTAAAGCGTGTGAAAAGTTGACTTAATTCAATAAATAGCGACAAATAAAAAGCATACTTCACAGTGTAATTAAACTTATGAAATTTTCGCCACATTAACGGTAAAATAATACCTAGTGGGATAAACATAATAATATTTAGGTAGTCAGAGTATAATACACCGTTACCAAATGGCAATAAACTGATATTTGGATCAAAAATATTTCCCTGTACATTTAAAACCCTTATCCAATATGTAATTCTTGGAAAGCCTATTACTTCCTTTAGCATTATGACAAGGTAAATAATATAGATATATCCTATAATATAGTGTTTTACTTCCTTATATTGTAATACTTTCTCAAAAAATTTTTGTTGTTTATAATTATAAAATGATATCAATATGAGTGCTAATACAAAACTGAGCATAGAATTCCTCCTTAGACAATCTATTATATATAAGAAAAAGATTCTTTGCATAGGTCTCAAGCATTAGATTTGGTTTACATAACAAATATATGATTCACCTGTTAATTGATGTTCCCATTCGATTCATCGTATGTCTTAATCCTCTTATTGCAATAGACATGGCGTAGATGTTCTCTACGGGAGCCAATCCACTATATCCATTCTCTCCAATATGTTGGATATCAACGCCACAAATTTTATTTCGAATTGCTATTTGTTTAATCGTTTCTTGGTCTGCACTCTCTTGACTAGTTCCTATTGCAGACATGGATAAGGCACCATGTGAACGAATATATTTAACAGCATCCCTCACATCTTCATCTGAAACTCCCTGAATAGTTCCAACTGCTGGTAGTAAAATGATATCCGCTCCATCAGTTATGAAATTCTTAATAGCTGGCATACTAATGATACTATCTTCAACATCAGAGACATCTGTTCTTCCTGCAATTATTAAACCAAAAAAATTCTTTTTAGCTAGCCGAATTGCCTCACTAATCATTTCGTTTGTTACACCTGAACTTAAACTTCCAGTCAAACAAATAAAATCTAACCCTAATTTTTGAGCTTCTTGTAACGTTTCCTTTGTACATTTTTTACCTTCGAATTCTTGTCTTATAGAAAGTTCCAAATTAATACCTATTGGTTTTCCAGTCAAATATTTTAATTGATCTACAGGATTTTTTTTTAACCCTCTAGGATCATTTGCTAGATCAATAACTTCTTGTAAATTTGCACTTCCTGGTAAACCCATCACAATCGGATTAAAAACATCAAAACCATTTAATAAAATTAAATCCGCTCCATAAGCACTTGCTAGTTCCGCATTTGTTATCTCACCAGCTACAGATTGAGACAAGGCTACATTTTCTGAACAAATAATACGTCCTTCAGACGATTTTATTGTTTGCTTTAGCTCCATTGGGGTCATTTTCTTTATTTCACTTGAGGTAGCACTTAATAAACTTCTTACCATAATGATATCAAAACTCCTTCGCTTAACTGATCATTACTTTCTATTATATAAGAACTAATTGGAAACTGCTAGACTATTTCTTGAAGAATCTAACTAAAAAAAGACAAAATGTCGTTGATTGTTAATTTTTGTTTCTCACTCTGTTTTATATCTTTTTTTATTTGTCCATCTTCTAGTATAATCATTCGATTTCCATATGTTAGTGCATCTTCTAATTTATGTGTAATCATTAAGCACGTTAAGTTATCTTGTTGGATTAACTCATTTGTTAAATGCATTATCTGTGTTGCAGTTTTTGGATCTAGTGCTGATGTATGTTCATCCAATAACAATAGCTCAGGTCTTACAATAGTCGCCATTAGTAAGCTCAACGCCTGCCTCTGTCCACCTGATAAACTTCCTGTCGGAGTATCCAAGTGACCTTCTAGCCCATTCCCTATTTTTTTACACATTTCATAATGAATTTCTTTGTTATTTTTTAATAATCTTGTAGCTAGCGTTCTTTTTTTTCCTCTTAAACTAGCTATTAATAGATTCTCTGAAACAGTCATCCGAGGTGCAGTTCCCTGTTTTGGATCTTGAAAAACTCTTCCGATAAATTTTGCTCTTTTTTCTTCTGAATGAGTGGTAACCTTATCATCATTTAAATAAACATCGCCTGATGACAATATTAAATTACCACTAATAGTATTAAATAGTGTTGATTTGCCTGCTCCATTTCCACCCAATATTGTTATAAAATCACCTTTGTAAACATCCAAATTTAATCGATTCATCATAGTTACCCCTGATTCAGAGGATTTTACACCTTCCGTGATTTGTAATACAATTTTATTCATTTGATTTCACCTTTCTTTGACGTAAGTTTAACTTTAACTTGGGGCATCATCAAACAGACAGCTAAAATAACTGACGAGTATATTTTCAAGTACGTTGTATCAATTTTTAACATAATGATGATTAGAATCAACAACTGATAAAAAATACTACCTAAAACAATCGCTATAAGCCTCTCTAGCAAGGTTAATTCTCCAAATAGTAATTCCCCTAAGATAATTGATGCCAGCCCAATAACGATCACTCCAATACCTTTATTGATGTCTGCGTAACCATCACTTTGAGAAATTAATGCACCTGATAAAGCAACAACACCATTTGAAAGCATTAATCCTAGTATTTTCATTCGGTTTGTTTGGATGCCTAATGATCTAGCCATTGCTTCATTATCACCTGTTGCGATGTATGCTTGACCTAAGTTAGTTACTAAAAAAAGAATAGTGCTACCAATAACAATAGCTAATACAAACAATCCTAAAATAATTTTATCGTAATTGGGAGGAAGGTTTAAAAAATTTAAATAATCAAATATATTTCTTTGGTTAAGAAGTGATAAATTTGGTGTCTTCATTACAAACAGCATAACTGAATTTAAACCACTCATTACTAAGATTCCAGAAAGAATGATCGGTATCTTACCCTTTGTGAATAATAAACCAGTAACTAATCCAGCTAATACGCCTGCTAACGCACCAAGAGAAGTTGCAACTAAAGGTGATATACCATTTGTTATTGCTGTAACACAGACGACCCCACCTAAAGGAAAACTCCCTTCTGTTGTTAAGTCAGGAAAATTTAAAATTCTAAACGTAAAAAAAATACCCAATCCTAAAATAGACCATAGTAAACCTTGTGCGATAGTTGAGATAATCATTGTTTTTCTCCTCCAATTATTTTAGCGTTCTTTAAAATTTTTTCTGGGATATTTATCCCTAATAATTCTGCTTGTTTTTGATTAATAACCGTATTGCCATCATCAAATATATAAATTGGTGTATCTTCAGGCTTTTTCTTATGATTTAGTAAATCACTAACCATCTTTCCAGTTTGTATCCCTAAATTGTATTGATTAACGCCTACTGTAGCGAGTCCTCCTTGTTCTACCATTGAATCAACAGAAGGAATCACAGGCAGGTTATATTGATTGGCTATATCAACAATCATTTGCATTGCATTAGCCATCGTGTTGTCCGTTGGAAGATAGATTAAGTCAATTTCTTTCGCCATAAGTTGCATGGTTTGAGAAATTTCATTTGTTGATGGTACTGCGTAGGTCTTAACCTCTAAATTGTTTTTTTGAGCCTCTTTTTTCACTTTATCAACTTGAGAGAGTGCATTACTTTCTGTTGATGAATACAAAATCCCGATTCTTCTCTTATTGGGTAAGATCGATTTAATTAAATCAATTTGAGCTGTTATCGGAGCTTGATCACTCACACCAGTTATATTTCTACCAGGTTTTTCATTACTATCTACCAATCCAGCACTTTTTGGATCACTAATTGCACCTAATACAATAGGAATCTCAGTTGTTTGATTTGCAAGAGCTTGAGCTGCTGGGGTTGCAATTCCTACCACGACATCTGAGCTTTTATTAACGAGTTGTTGACTCATACTCGTTAATTTTGACTGATCTGATTGCCCATTTTGAAATACAATATTAACGGATTTTCCGTCTTTAAATCCCTGATTAGAAAGCTCATCAATTAATCCTTTATAGATTTCGTCTAACGCTGGATGACTTACATATTGTAAAACACCAATTGTTGGTAGGTTACTTATAACTCTTCTTTTTTGATTCTTATTATTATCGTTAAAAAAACTAACTATCAAAAATATGCATAATACTATTAGTGAAATTATTACTTTTCTATTCTTCATTCTTTCCCTCCTAAATAAAAAAAGATGAGCATTAACCGTTTTAATGGTTAATGCTCATCTAGAAAAAAGACAAAACAAAAACCGCATAAATCTATGCGGTTTAATATCGTTTACCAGACATAGATACACTTTTTTAGAATAATTTCTAAAAAGTTGTATCCACGCCAAAACTTAGCCTAAATACAACTATCTACGCCAAGTTTGCCATGAAGCTCTATTTAATTTTGGAACTAAATAATTGTTAACTACATTCATGACAAAACCTTCTTCCTTAAAATATTAAATTTATATTACTTGTAAAAAAAAGAAAAGTCAACACTCTATTCAAACTCTACTTCAGATGTACGAGTCCCGTTATTGGGATTTCCTTCAAAAGACAATTGGTCTTTCTTCTTTACTCGAATTGGCTTTCTTTGTGGAATTTTAGGGTCAATCATTAGATTTATTTGATCTATTAATCCCTGTTGACCATTAGTTAAGTCATTAAAACTATATCTGGCTTGCTCTTTCCCATTTTCAATTAATAAAAAATTGTTTTTGTTTTTCAATTCCAATAAATTAATAGTTTTAGAATTATCATAAAACGGCTGATAGATAAATAATGTTTCGGGTAGCTCAGCAACTTGTTTAGTTTGATTAAACATTTTTTGTAGTTCTTTATAACCACTATTATTTTTTGCATCAATGACAGCAACAACTGTTTTATTTTTACTATTTAGTAATTTGTCTAATTCAGAATCATTTATACTCTTAAATTGTTTACTCTTATATGTCGTTTTTGCGACAGATTCAATTTGTTGCGCCCTGATATTTTCTCTATATATTGATATAAGTATTGTCATCAAAACAGTTCCTATCAGTACTGATGCAATGACCGCAATTGTTTTTTTCTTTTTCAACACATTTAAGATTAGTTTCAGAGCATCACTAAACCCTTCTTTATGTTCCCTCATTAAAAAACCACCTTACACATTAATAGGCTCATTATAGCCTATAATCCTTTGCTTGAGAATACTAAGCTCTATAAAAACCATCATACTTAAAAAGATAAATTCAGTTTATCCTATATTTTTTAGTCAAAATGGTTTATAATAATTTAATTGTACAGCTATTCTAAATGATTAGGAGAGAATTATTGTGAGTAAAGAAATGAAGAAATGTCCTAATTGTGGTCATGAATTTAAAAAAGGCGAAGAATACTGCCCTAACTGTGATTTATTTGTACCAGTTAATGAGACAGATCAATCAAAAAATACATTTGACCCACATGCAACTAAAAAATTTAAGGCATTTAATGAAAAAGATATAGAAAAACAAATAACTGAAGAATTTAATGAACCTACTTTCAAACACAGAAACAAAACCAGTGATGAATCTAATCTTCCAAAGGAAAAAGAAATTGTCTCTGAATCTAATGAAACTCAGTTTACAGAAAATAAAAAAGAGCTTGACAACGAAGTAAATACTGCCGTTGAGAAAGTTGCACACGGTACTAGTGATAGACCTGTGGAAGAATACATTGAAAAAGAGTACAAAGAAACTGAGAATAATGTTGCCCCTGAACGGATAGCTAACACTACGATTGAAGAAAAAGAAATCGAAGAAGAAATAGAAGCTGAACATAAACCCAAAAAAAATAAAAAGAGAGCTATCATAGGAATGTCTGCTGCTGTTCTTTTAATTGCAGGTGGAATAACTTTTTACTCGTCTCAACAAAAAAAGGCTGATGAGAAAGTAACCACTGAACTTATTTCTAAAGCTAGCTTTAACTTAAATTCTTTGTACAGCAACTCAGAACATATTTTTTTGAAGGAGTCTATTTCTAATAAGGATATTGATAAAGCTAAAGATTCTCTAGATAAACTTAAAGGTAAGCCTGATTACAGTGAACTAAAAAAAGATTTTGATCAGATAGAAGAAAAATATAATAAACAAACTGCTATCAATAATTTATTTAAAAAACCTATTATTGAGGGTGAAAAAGTAAACGCTGATGTATTTGTAAAAAATTCTAACCATATTCCTATTAATAAAGTTTTAACTGAAAAAGATAATTTTGATACTAACTACAACAAAGCTTTTGCGGAAGCCGAGGCTCAAAAAAAAGTTTTAAAAAAAGCTGAAGATTCTCTTAGTGTCGTTTTTAAAGATAATGAAGTGATTAAATCGGCGACCAAAAAACAAGTCGAAACTGCTGAAAAGGAAATAAAAGAAATAAAAGATCCTGAACAAAAAAAGAATCTTCAAGAAAATTTAGATAAGGTAAAAACATATCTAGAAAAAGATAACAAAGAGAAAGAAAAAGCGAATGCTGAAGCTGAAAAACAAGCCCAAGTAGAAAAACAACAAACATCTGAAAATAACAATAATAATGTTATCAATGATAAAGAGGCAAATTCTACTAACCGTTGGGGAAATCGCCAAGACGAATCAATCAACTACAGTGATGCTGCGTGGGGGTGGAATCAAGGTGTTCAAGAAAAAGTAGTCTCTGAAGTTATCAATCGTGGTTATGTGGTAGATGGTGGGTACTCTCTTGTACCAAAATATGTGGAAAATGGCGAAGGTTTCTACGATCTATACGCGACGACTAATTCAAAATTATTCCCTAAGAGTAAACCTGAGGAATTTCCAATTTACGTGGTAACAATCAACTCTAAAACAGGTTGGTTTAAAGGTAATGGACCAAACTAATAGACTAAAAACAACGGATGAGGCGATGACAATTTGGTCTGCCTCATTTTTATTTTAATAACTAATTTAAAGGAGGTTTTTATATGTCATTTGATGGTATATTCACTCACTTAATGGCTCAAGAACTGGATGAGGCTCTTGTTGGAGGAAGGATTTCTAAAATCCATCAACCGTATGAAAATGAAATCATGTTACTAATTAGAAACCAAGGGAAAAATCAAACTTTATTACTCTCAGCCCACCCTTCTTATTCACGCGTTCAAATTACTGAAATAAGTTATACTAATCCCCAGTCACCTCCTGATTTTTGTATGGTAATGCGTAAATATTTAGAAGGCAGTATTCTACAGAGTATTAATCAAATTGAGAATGATCGCATACTACAATTCTCTTTTAGTAGCCGAAATGAACTTGGCGATTTAGAGAGTATTATTTTAACCATAGAACTTATGGGACGTCATAGTAACATCATTTTATTTAACCAATCAACTAATAAAATTATTGATTCTATTAAACATATTGGGCCAAGTGTTAACTCGTATCGTTCGATATTACCCGGCGTAGAATACATCTTTCCTCCTGCTCAATTAAGAATCAATCCATTTACTATTGATTCAGCTAGACTCTTTGAATTGATGAATACTGCAGATGACATTAATCATGCCTTCATTCAATCAACCTTTCAAGGAATTGGAAAAGATACAGCGAATGAACTTGTCTTTCAACTAAATAGAGATCAAAATGATAAAATTAATCGTTGGCAGAATTTCTTTTCAAAAATTGAAAAGAAGACATCACCGTATTTTTATCAATACGAAGATAAAGAATACTTCACCCCTATTGAATTTGAAACTCTTGGAGATAAATGTTCTCAGTACAACACTCTAAGCTCTCTACTTGATGGTTTCTATGAAGGCAAGGCTGAAAGAGATCGTGTGAAGCAACAGGCTGGTGAATTATTTAAAAAAATTAAGAACGATCAACAAAAGATTAAAAATAAAATCAAAAAATTTGATCAGTCCTTAATTGATGCTGATAATGCTGAAATTTTCAGAATTAAAGGAGAGCTTTTAACGACTTATCTCCACCAAGTCCCTCGTGGAAAAAAACAAGTAACACTTGAAAATTACTATGAAGAAAATCAACCAATCGTTATTTCTTTAAATGAGGCTTTAACACCTAATCAGAATGCACAAAAATATTTTCAAAGATACCAAAAACTAAAAAATAGTGTTAAAATCGTCAAAGAACAACTTAAAAAAGCTAATTTTGAGTTGCTTTATCTACAATCTATTGAAGATCAGCTTGAGCTAGCTTCACCTAAGGATATTGATTTAATTCGAGAGGAACTTATTTCAGAAGGATACATTAAAGATAAACAAAAAAAGAAAAAAATGAAGCCTAAAAAAAGCGTTCCCGAAACATTTTACTCCTCTACTGGAGTGAAAATTTTTGTTGGTAAAAATAACCTTCAAAACGATCAATTAACACTTAAAACATCTAGTAAAACAGATACTTGGTTACACGCTAAAGATATCCCAGGCTCTCATGTTGTGATTAAAGATAGAGATCCTGATGAGACAACCCTACTTGAAGCAGCAAACTTAGCTGCCTATTACTCTAAGTACCGTCTATCTGCACAGGTCCCTGTTGATTATGTTTTAATCAAGCATGTTAAGAAACCAAATGGGGCTAAACCTGGTTATGTTATTTATGAAAACCAAAAAACATTATATGTAACGCCTAGTAAAAGTTTTGTAGAAAAAGGATTAGCAAATGGAGGAAAATTATGAGATTTAGAGAAGCATTAGTTATTTTTATTGGTATTAGTTTGATGGTATTTGGTATCAGTTACTTTATCTACCGTTATATATTTAAAAAAGAGTTAAAAAACTGGAAAATAAATGTCTTTATGATTGTCGTAACCCTATCAGGAGTTGGTCTTTTTCTCCCTCACACAATTTCTTACGTGATGGAGAAAAAAGGGATTGTTAATAATGATAACATTGAATACGTAAGTGGTAAAAAAGTAGTCAGTCATGCTAATGCCCGTGAACGATTAGTATTACCTACAGCTTATGACACGATTGAAAATACTCATCCTTCTGTTATCAGTTTTCCTGAAAAATGGAATGGTTATAAATATTGGATGGCCATTACAGCATATCCTCAAGGAAAAGCAATATATGAAAATCCTCATATTTTTAAATCTAACGATATGATTGAATGGATTCCTGATGAGAAAAACCCTTTAGACGAACCTAAATCTGAAAAATTCAATGGTGAGGTTCCATTACAATATAACTCAGACACAAACATTATCTTCAACAAGGAAGATAATCGATTAGAGATGTTCTGGCGCTATGTTGATGATATTAGTGGGAAATTTTTCGTTTACCGTATGACTTCTACCGATGGAAAGACCTGGTCAAATAAGGAAACAATCTATACCGCAGAACGAAAGAAATTTGACTGGCTTTCTCCTGCCTTCTATAAAGATGAAAATGGCTATCAAGTTTGGTATGTTGGTAACAGTCGTAGAATCTGGCACAGAACAAGTAAAGATGGTTACAAGTGGAGTAAACCTGACGAAATTAAAATGAAGTACTCAAATGCTGATAACATGAAACACTGGCATTTAGACGTTCAAAAAACAGATTTAGGTTTTGAGACTGTCGTCTCTGGTTATGAAGATGATGGAACAAATAACTTGTCACTAAGACACGTCATGAATCTTTATTACTCTAAATCAAAAGATGGTAAAACATGGGATGATCTAGACCCTATTATCTTCCCTTCTAAAGACAAACATCAATTCGATGGAAAAGGACTTTACAAGAGTGCTTTACTTAAAGAAAATGGCAAATATTACGTTTTCTACAGTGGCATTGGCTTTGATGAAACAAGGGGAATTGGTTTATCCTATGGAAAAGATATTCATAACTTAAAAGGTCTTAACTACTCAGATACCTCTGACCTATTAAAGGATAAAAAGGAAACAGAAAAAACTAAAAAATAACTAAGATACTGAATTAATCGACTTATTAGAAAATATTCTAAAGTTAGGTTAATTCGGTATTTTTTTATATCAATATTTTGATTTGCCAGTAATTACTTATGGTATTTTAACTCATTTATCATTTTATTAGTATTTGCTTAAGTTTAGATTGTCTTTTGATGAATAAATCTTTATTATTAATTTGTTATACACAAAAAAAGGAGTGAGTTATTTATGGGTAGTTCTAAACAGCTGAGGTGGTATAATGTTGCCATCATAGCCTTTGTATCAGTTTGGGGGCTTGGAAATGTTGTTAACAACTATGCAACACAAGGTTTATCGGTTATTGTTTCATGGATTTTAATTATGGTTCTTTACTTTGTCCCTTACGTATTAATTGTTGGTCAACTAGGTTCTGTTTTTAAAGACAGTACTGGTGGGGTAAGTAGTTGGGTTAAAAATACGACTACTAAAAGAATAGGTTATTTTGCTGCATGGACTTATTGGGTAGTACATATCCCTTATTTAGCACAAAAACCACAAGGAATCATTATTTCAATTAATTGGATATTGAAGCAAAATGGTGATTTTATCAATACAGGAAATGCTACAGTTATTGCATTGATTGGACTTGTCATCTTCTTGTTCTTCCTTTGGATTTCATCAAAAGGTTTAACAACCTTAAAAACAATCGGAGGATTAGCTGGTACAGCAATGTTTATTATGTCATTATTATTTATTGTTCTAGCTGTTTCTGCTCCAGCGTTGACAGGAGCAACATTTGCAACACCTGATATGGGCAGTATCAAATCTTACTTACCAAAATTTGACTTTGCCTATTTCACGACAATTTCTATGTTAGTATTTGCCGTTGGTGGAGCTGAGAAAATATCACCTTATGTAAATGAGACTAAGAACGCTTCTAAGGAATTTCCTAAAGGGATGATCACTTTAGCTATTATGATAGCCGTTTGTGCCATTCTAGGCTCTTTCTCAATGGGTATGCTATTCAATAGTGGTGACATTCCTAATGATTTAATGGCAAACGGTGCTTATGAAGCTTTTGGCAAATTAGGAGCTTATTATAAGGTTGGTAATTTCTTTGTTATTATATACGCTATTGCTCAAATGCTGGCTCAGATTTCAGCTCTTGCATTTTCAATTGATGCGCCTCTTAAAATTCTTTTAGCTGATTCAGACAAAGAGTTTATTCCTGAAAGCTTTTCAAAAACCAACAGCAAGGGTACTCCTGTAAAAGGATATATTTTAACTGGTGTGTTAGTAAGTATTTTGATTATTGTTCCAGGCTTAGGTATTGAGAATATGAATGAAAACTACAAATGGTTATTAAACCTGAATTCAATCGTTATGCCTTTACGCTACCTATGGGTATTCTTTGCTTATATGATGATTAATAAAATGCATAAAGATTTTGATTCAGATTATAAATTTATCAAAAATCCAAAAATTGGATATGTTGTTGGTTTATGGTGTTTCTTGTTTACAGCTTTCGCTTGTATTTTAGGAGCAGTTCCTAAAATTCCATACGCTGAAAACCCAAAAGCTTTCATCTTCCAATTAGTAATGAATATATTAACACCAATTGTATTAATAGGTTTAGGTGTTATCTTCCCTATTCTTGCAAAAAAAGCTCAAAATAAATAAAAAAGGCTCTACGTCAAATCGTGTTGATGGGCAAGATTATTGATAG
>CBCPLQ010000022.1:0-27064 GCA_965119435.1 uncultured Vagococcus sp.
ACAATTCGTTTTTTGTGTCCTTTTTAATGTTTAAATCCAAAAGAGTCGCTCTGTTAATTCGCAAGAAATAGTGTAAGACTCCTCACCAACAATTTCTCCATCAGTCTGAGAGAATTGTGAGCTTGGAGAAGTTATATCAAAAGTAGTGGATTTGAAATGATGGACATATTTAGAAGATAAGTGATTTTTTGATAATATTCTAGCTGCTAAATACATAATTTCAAAAATATTTACTTTTTCTATTAAGACAACACTAATTTCCTCATTAAAAGGACTAGCGGTAGGATCAATAGCAACCCCTCCTCCAAAATAAGGATGGTTAGTAATGGAACATAGATATCCATGGTCAAAATGAATAACTTCAGTATCAGTTTTAAAAGAAATAGGGAATGCTTTTTGACGTTTGATGACTTTAAAAATAGCAGCCAGATAAGATAAGGAACCTAAATGTAACTTATTTAAAAGCTTCTTTGTCTTTGAGTGATTTGCAGTATCAACAATATTAGCATCTAACCCAATTCCAATATTATTTAAGATAAAACGAACTTCATCTTGTTCTTTAAACCAAGCTCGTATCATATTAATAGGCTGTGGTTTCTTTGCAAAAACAATCCTGTCAATGGCTTCTTTTGTTTTTCTAGAAAGTGAGACACCTCTAGCAAAGTCATTTCCAGAACCACCAGGAATATATGCGACAGGAATGTTTGGAAAAGGCTGTAAGATATTGATAACTTCATGAAGAGTTCCATCTCCTCCTAAAACCACTAAAAGTGGGAATGATTCAATAGTTTCATCCCAATCTACTAAAAGTGTATCTAATAATTCACTTGCTATTTTCCTTTCATGCCCTGCATATTCAGTCAGGTAAGTTGTAAAAATTATATTTTTTTCTTTTAAATACGCTTCAGTTGTTGTTAATATTTTTTTTGCATTTCCAGATCCAGCCTGGGTGTTAACAATAATGTGTAAGGTAAATCTGTTCATTCTTGAATCTCCTTTTTAGCCGATACGTTTAATATACCAAAAAAAGTAACAAAAGTCGTTTCCTTAAAATTATTTTTAATGATCAATCCATTAAATTTGCTAAAAATAGCGATATTCACTATACTTAAGTAAGCAAATGAAAGATGAGAGGGAATGATAAAAATGACAAAAAAAATTGGTATGATTGTTGGAAGTACAAGAAAAGAATCTTTTAACCGAATGATAGCAAACAGCGTAGCCTCCCTTTTTCCAGATGAGTATGAGGTCGTATTTCCTGAAATAGGAGACTTAGAGATGTTCAACCAAGATTTAGATGACGAAAATAAAACGCCTGAATCATGGAAAAAATTCCGTGAAGAAATAAAATCATTAGATGGTGTCTTTTTTGTAACACCTGAATATAATCGCTCGGTACCTCCAGTCTTAAAAAATGCTATTGATATTGCTTCAAGACCATATGGAGAGAATGTATGGGATGATAAAGCAGGAGCAATTATAAGTGCTTCACCTGGCGTAATTAGTGGTTTTGGGGCTAATCATCATTTGAGACAGATTCTAACATTCGTAAATGTTCATACAATGGCTCAACCAGAAGCATACTTAGGATCAGTTATGAATTTAATTAATGAAGATGGTTCTGTCAAAGAAGATACAGTAAAGTTCTTACAAATAGTTGTAGATTCTTATGTGACATGGTTTGAAAGGTTGAATAAATAAAAAAACAAGAGGTTAACCCTTATGAAGGGAGAGCCTCTTGTTTTTTTATAACTCCATTTTTAAGCGAACCATGTCTCTTAACACCAGTCCGTTCTCAGTAATTTCTTTTTCGTAGTGATGAATAAAAAAATCTGTATCAATTCCTGTGAGTCTAAATCCTACTTTTTGATAAAGATATAGCTGCCCAATACTAGTTGATCCAGTACCTATCTCTAGAGTTTTATAATGGTGATGTCTGGAATAATTTATGGCAAACATCAAAAGTTTTTGTCCAATACCCCTTTTCTGAAAGGTTTCATCAACAGCTATATTAACTACTTCTAAGGTTTCTGGCCTTGTGGGTAATAAGACAATAATTCCAACTATTTGCTTTTCTAAGGTGACATCATAGATTAAACCACGCTTAGTATAGCTATCAACTAATGATTTAGAGGGATCGGCATCTAATAGTAATTTATAATGTTGTTTAGATAAGTGATGTACTTCATTGAAAGTAAGGTTCATCTAATCACTCCTTTCCACTTTGTTATTATAAAAGCAGTGTAGCATATTAACACCTAATTTTGACATTTGAAAGTTAAAGAGGTACTATAATGGCGTTGCTTTTTTAGTAACCGCAGTTCATTGATACCATCCTGCGATAAAAAAACTCGGAAGGAGAAAAAAGAAAATGGAAAAAAAAGCAGTACAAACAAATACCCAAGCAATTATTTTTAATGGTTTATTAGCCGCGTTATATGTGGTTTTAACGCTCGTTGTGGCTCCTGTTGCACAAGGACCAATTCAATTTAGAATAGCGGAAAGTTTAAATCATCTAGTTGTCTTTAATAAAAAATTATTATGGGGTGTTTTTGGTGGCGTCGTGATATTTAATTTATTTTTCTCAACAGGAGGCCTCTTGGATGTGTTATTTGGAGGAGGTCAAACGTTAGTAGCATTACTTTTAACAGCTTACTCGGAAAAATGGATTAAAGATACCAAAAAAAGAATGGCATTTAATACGCTTGTCTTTTCTTTGAGTATGGTTTTAATAGCTATAATGATTTGTATTTTAAGCAATCAAGCCATTGGTTCAGTCTTTTTTTGGGCAACTTATGGTTCGTTGTTCTTAAGTGAACTTATCATTATGAGTATATCAGCCCCAATGATTTATTACGTTAATAAATTTGTTAATTTTGATCGTGTGTAAAACGTTAAAATTAGTAGTAATTCCCCCATTAATAACAACAATAAATATAAGAAAAAAGAGAGTTGAAACCAATTTGGTTCAACTCTCTTTTGATATAATCAATTAATTTTGAGTTAGATCTTCTACTTCAGCAACGAAAAAGTCTTTCTTTTCAAGAGCCTTAACAATAGTATCGCATGTTTCTTTATCGGTTCCTGCTGGAAGCGTGATAATGGTTCTTCTGATGTATTCATCTTTACCAACATCTAATGTGATACAGCTAGCAATATCAGAATATTTTGAGATGATTTTAGTCATAGTAGCTAAATCACCTTTTTTTCCTGTTGATGCCACAGTTAAAGCGAAGCGTCCTTCATTAACATTCCATGACTGAGATAAAATACCTAATAAACTACTATGAGTTAAAATACCATAGAACATATTGTCGTTATCTAAAACAGCAATATAAGGAAGCTCTTTGATAGTAAAGAAAATTTTGAAGAATGATGAGTTTAGATGAATAAATTTTGTCGCATTTTTAATTAAATGCGTTACAGGTAAAGACATGTCGCCACCGTTAGCTTTATGACGATAGATATGCATTTTATAAATATTTCCTCTAAAAATTTTTTCAGATTCATCTAGTACAGGTACACAGCGGAAACCTGATTGTTCAAGAATTCCAATAGCTTCTTCTATCGTACAAGATTCACTGACTGTTGTTAATTGTCTTTTACGTATACAAACTGATTCAATTAGCATAATAACGTTCTCCCCTCATTTTTTGATTATACAGTAATAATAACATATCTATTTTAAGAAACAAAACAAGTTTTTATCTGTTTATAAGCAATTTTTATTTGACAGCATGGTATAATGATGATAGATTTATAAAATTATAAGAGATAGTAGGAGGTTGCTACTTTGGCAATTAGAAAATCAGCATTAGCTTGTTCAGAATGTGGTTCTAGAAATTATTCAAAAGCGGTTAATGATACAAATCGTACAGAACGATTAGAAGTTAAAAAATTCTGTAAACATTGTGGAAAGCATACATTACATCGTGAAACGAAATAAAAAAGTCATGTCTATTCTGACTTTTTTATTTTACTTGAATCAGATATTATTTCAGAGTATACTTAGATGGATATAGTGGGTTTTTGTCTTTAAATAGTTCCGTATAAGGTTGAAGAGTTCTAGATAATTATTTTAATAAAGAGGAGTACATAAAAATGAAATTCTTAAAAAGTGTTAAAGTTGAAATGACAGAAGTAACTTGGCCTAAAAAAGAAAAATTAACAAAAGATGTCATAACAGTTATTCAATCAACTCTATTATTTGCAGCATTTTTTGCTCTTTCAGATTTCGGTATTGAGTTTATTATGAATTTATTTGCTTAGAGGATTAATGACTAGTAATAGAAGTGTTGGAGTGCTATAATGTGAACAAAGGAAAAAACTTCGCACATGTTGAGGTTTTTTTATTTTATCAAGAAAAGGTGGGAAAAATCCAAATGGAATCATTTGAAAGACATTGGTATGTTCTGCATACTTATTCAGGTTATGAAAATAAAGTTAAAACTAATATTGAATCGCGTGCTCAAAGTATGGGAATGGAAGATTTTATCTACCGAGTTGTAGTACCAGAACAAGAAGAACGAGAAGTTAAAAACGGCAAGGAAAAAATTTCTGCTAAAAAAACTTTCCCAGGATATGTGTTAGTTGAGATGGTGATGACAGACGATTCTTGGTATATTGTTCGTAATACACCAGGCGTTACTGGATTTGTTGGTTCTCATGGTGCCGGAAGTAAACCAGCTCCATTACTTGATGAAGAAATTGAACATATTTTACGTAAATTAGGAATCAGTAAACGACATGTTGAGCTAGATGTTGAAGTTGGTGAAACAGTAACAATTATCGAAGGAGCTTTCTCAGGGTTGACAGGAGAGATTACCGAAGTAGATAATGAAAAACAAAAACTTAAAGTTAACATTGATATGTTTGGTCGTGAAACAAGTACAGAACTAGACTTTGAACAAATTGACAAACTATAAAATAGGCAGGTGAGAATAATCTAATTATTCTCCCTTTTTTTATTAGTAAAGGAGCAATTATGAAGAAAAGAAATAAATGGAAATTGATATTATTTAGCTTACCGCTTGTTTTTCTTTTGTTTGCCTGTAAAGAGGAATCAACGTTAAAAAATGCACAATCTACTCAAACAGATAAATTGAAAAAAACGAATATTCCAACTGTATTTATACATGGTTACAATGGAAATACAGGAACAATGAAAAATATGATTAATCGATTTGAAGAAAATGAATTTGGTGAAGAGGTATTATCCATTGAAGTAAGTAGCGAGGGTGAAATTTTAGATAATAAAGCAAATCACCAACCTTTTAAAAAAAATAATCCAATGATTCGTTTAACATTTGAAGATAATAAAAGTCATCAGTGGAACCAAGCTAACTGGCTTCAAAAGTCTCTAGCGTATTTAAAATCAGCCTATCAGGTAAGTGAAATTAATTTGGTTGGTTTTTCAATGGGAGGGATTAGTAGTTTCTTATATTTAGAAACATACTTAGATCAAGAAATTCAGCCTAAAATAAATAAAGTAGTAACAGTGGGAGCTCCTTTTAATGACTTTATTGAAAACGAAAATCAAAATTTAGATAGTATAATTGATAAAGGCCCAGAAGTAATCAGTGACCAATTAGTCAATTATACTGAGTTGATAAAAAACATTCCAAAAGAGACATCTTTTTTATTGATAGGTGGTCAATTATCAGAATCAGATCTAAGTGATGGTACTGTTCCTTTAAGCAGTTCTTTAGGTGTGTATTCTTTATTATCAAAAGAGGGATATCAAGTAAAGGGAGAAGTAATCTATGGAATCAATGCAGGTCACAGTTCTCTTCGAAAAAATGAAGATGTAAATAAATATATTTCTAATTTTTTATGGATGTGATTAATTTCTTGACTTTTAGTAAAAGAACCGATAGGATATGAAACAAGTTTTACTTTTTTAATCAAGTAGAAAATAAGAATTGAGCCTAAGAAAGTCGATGGGAGCTGAAAATCGACCCAACTTATTTTTGAATTACACTAAAAAAGAACATATAAATAGCTAATGAGATAAAACAATTTATTGTTTTTAAACTAAGGTGGTACCGTGATTAAAAGTCGCCCTTATAGATTATTCTATGAGGACGCCTTTTTTTATTTATTTTTAGGAGGAGAAATGGATGAATAAAAGTTGTGGAGGTATTATTCGATATTGTCTTTCTTGTGTTTAGAAAAAAATAAACGACAGGAGAGAATAAAATGGATAAAAAAATAGGGCTATTAGAGGCGAGTTTTGTATTAATTTTAATTATATCAAGTATTTCAATCGGAGTTATTGGGTTAAATTTATCACCAAATATTACTATTTTATTTGCTATTAGTGTCAGTATTTTTTATGTATTAATTAAAAAAATGCCCATGGAGATAATCAATGAGGGGATCGTTTCAGGATTAAAACCAGGAATTATTCCTATTTTTATTTTCTTATTAGTTGGCGCTTTGATTGCAGTTTGGATTCAGGCAGGAATAATTCCAACTTTAATGGTTGTTGGGTTTAAATTAATCAATGTGAAATGGTTTGTCCCTTCCGTCTTTTTGGTTTGTGCGATTGTCGGTAGTGCAGTCGGTAGTGCTTTTACAGTGATGTCAACAATAGGGATTGCCTTTTTTGGTATAGGTTCTACGATAGGATTAAATCCAGCTCTGGTAGTTGGAGCAATTGTTTCAGGTTCTGTTTTTGGTGATAAAATGTCGCCGTTATCTGAATCTACTAATTTAGCTTCAGCCATAGCAGGTTCTGATTTATTCAAACATATTAAGCATATGATGTGGTCAACTGTACCAGCGTTTGTTGTTTCTCTAGTTTTATTTGCTGTTTTAGGAATGAATGATGTTAATGCTGATTTGAGCGATATAGATACGGTTATTAAAGTTCTTGAATCTAATTTTTCAATTTCTATTTGGTCTGTTATTCCTATTATATTGATGTTAGTCTGTGCATGGAAAAAAATACCTGCTATTATTACTATCCTAATAAATGTTATTGTGGGAATCTTAATGATTATGGTCCAGTCCCCTAAGATAAGTGTGTCTAGTATTGCAGTAATGGTGGAGAAAGGCTTTGTATCAGAAACAGGAAATCAAGAAATTGATTTATTATTATCACGTGGGGGTATTGATAGTATGATGCCGACTGTTTCACTAATAATTTTGACGTTATCATTAGGAGGAATCCTAATGGAGGTTGGTTTAATTACTACAGTGATTGAAGCACTTGTAAAAAAACTAAACGCTACATGGCAGTTAATTATTATCACATTACTATCAAGTATAGGTGTTAACATCTTCATTGGGGAACAATTTTTGTCAGTTATTCTACCAGGAAATGCATTTAAAGAAGCTTACAAAGAAAAAAATCTAGATCCTGTTGTTTTAAGTAGAACACTCGAAGATGGCGGAACTGTTATTAATTACTTAATTCCGTGGGGCATAGCAGGTAGCTTTGTAGCAAGTACATTTGGTGTTCCAACAATGACGTACTTACCGTTTGTTTTCTTTAGTATCCTATCTCCACTATTTTCAATTATAAGTGCAGTAACAGGGATAGGCGTACTTTATACAGAGGAGAAAGCTTAATTAAAAAAAATATGATAGTTCCTATGGTAGGGGTAAGGAGACTTCTACCATAGGAATTTTTTCTTAAACGAAATCATTTAAGTGACGTTGGTAATATAGTGAAAAAAATTTTCCAGAGACTAAATTAAAAATGCCAAAGAGAAAAAGTGTGTTGGTAAAGTTTAGATTATTACTAGAAATGAGCAATAATACTGCAAAAATCAAAGCCATAACGACTGAGATAGTGATCGTTAAAGTAACTTTTTCAAATCCTAACGCTTGAAGGCTATACTTATTAACTTCGTAAATTGGACGGGTGGACTCTACTAAGCAAATTAATAATAAATACTTAGAAGCTCTTGTGATTAAAAGTGAATCATTAGAAAAGAAGTGAAGGGATTCATTTTGAAAGAGAACCATACCAAGCATTAAGAAGAAATAAATAGTGAGAATAACGATGGACGTTAGTTTAGGTAATTTAGACAATAGTTCTTTTTGATTATGAGCGATTTTATCTCCAATTAATACAATTAATGCATTGCAGTACATAAACATTGGCGTTAGTGCAATATCAGTTAAGTATCTACAAAGGATATAACCAGAGTAGAGCAGAGGGATAAACCAATTAATTGATTATTGTTGTTAAATAAATAAGAGGTAAAAATATACACTGATACTAGTTGAAATAAATTAGAACAAACACCTATAAGTAAAATTATGTTAGTTTTTTTATAAATTTTTAATTGATTACTGAATGCAAAAATAAGCATAGAGAAAATTAGCTTATAAGAAACGATAAAGGTGTAGCAGTTTGCTTGCGATAACAGGTTACCTGATAAATGAAAGATATTTGTTAGTATAAAAGGGGTGCTTAAACAGATAATAAGCAAGGATAAGACACCTAATGTAAAATTTAATTCGATAATTGAACGAAAAAAATTGTTAAAGAGCAGTTTATCTGTTTTTTTTATTTTGGAAGAATGAATATTAAAAGCAAGTGTACCAGAACCAAATATTCCTAAAAGAGAATAAATGAGTAGGTCAACAAGATTTGTAATGACTAAAGCATCCGTAGATATATGTCCAGTAATTCTTGCAAAAATAATTGTTGTTAAACTATGACAGAATTGATTAATAATTAGAGGTGTAGAAAATTGGGTCAATTCTTTGATAATGGATGAGTAATATTTCCACATAATAAAGACTCCTTTTTACAATAATTTTTAAGGCAAACTAAATAAGCTTGTCAGATAAATATAAAAATTATTGTATAGGCGCTGTCATGAAGAACATCCACTCCCTAGTAGTTAGTTGTGATTAATATTACACTAAAAAAGAGAATATGTCTCTGCTAAAAAAAACTCACTTAATTTCAATAAATGACTAATTGAAATTAAATGAGTTTTTTAGAATGAAATTTAATAATGCTTAATTTTCACTATTTTTGTCCAACTTTTTATCTTCAGTTAAAACACCATCATTCATACTAAAAACACGGTCACAATTATCTAAGATCCTTAAATCATGAGTAACTACAATTATTGTCGTTCCGGTTTCGGCAGTTATTTTTTTAAAAATTGCCATAACTTCAAAGGCTTTTTTGGTATCTAAACTTGCAGTAGGTTCATCTGCTAAAATTATCTTAGGGCCTCTAATAAGGGCTAATCCAATCGCAGCACGTTGTCGCTCACCTCCAGATATATCCTCAGAGTATTTATTTTTAAGATGACTAATACCAAGATTTTCGAGTGTAGAATTAATTTTATCTGAGTCGATTTTATCTTTGTTAAACTTATATTTTAGTTCAAATTGCTCTTCAATAGTGAGATAAGGCACTAAATTTGAGGTTTGCAAAATAAAGCCAATATCGTCAAACCTAAGTTGTGTCAATTCTTTACTGCTTAATTGAGTGATATCTTTTCCATTAATAAGTATATTTCCTGTTGTAGGCTTTTGCAATGCACCGATAATAGTTAGTAGTGTCGATTTTCCAGAACCACTAGGGCCTATTAGTGCAATGAATTCTCCTTGATTGATAGTTAAATCAGTAGGTTGCAAGACTGTAGTTATCTGTCCTCCAATTTTAAAATCTTTCGAAACTTTTTTTAATTCAATTGCTTTCATGTTGAAGCCTCCTTTATAACGCATCTAGTGGATCAATTTTAAGAGCATTGATGGCAGAGAAGAAGCTACCAATTAAAGAACATAAGATGAAAATAACACTTATAATCAATGTTAAAACACTATTAAACATGATAGGAACAGTATTAGGTAAGAATTTCATTGTGATAAAAAATAATAATAGACCTACAATAATTCCTAGCAAACTAATAATGAATGTTTGATAGATAACAGAACTGCTTATAAAACGATTGCTAATACCTTGAATTTTTAGAATAGCAAAGACTGATTTTTTTTGAAGCGTTAAAATATACATGAAGATACCAATAATGACAGCTGAGATAACGATTAAAGAAATAATCATTAGACTAAATGTCAATATTTGTGGTTTATAGCCAGGGATTTTGTCAATGAATTCATTCCTTGATAGTTGAATTAAATCATTATCTTTTAAAAATGTTTTAGGAAGAGCTGACTTTGTAATGAATCCAGATAGTCTATTTGGCATATTAGGAGTTGGGGAAGTAATGGCATCCATGGAATCTTTTGTTTTGTAGGTTTGCATAACTTGAGAAGCTTGATTTAAATTAACATAGCCAACTGGTTGTGTGTTGTATTCAGATTCATCAGTAAAACCAACAATAGTGTAAGTTCGATTTGTATCAGAAATAGTTATTTTATCATTTAAGTCTATATTGGTATCTTTCTTAAAAGAATTTGATAGGACTATTTGATTGTCTTTTTTTAATTTTTGACCAGTTATTATTTGAGGTAAAATATTAGGATCATTATTTTCAATTCCCATAAGAACTAAATTAAATTGCTTCTTACTGGTATTTGTTGTAACTACCGTATTAGTAATGTTAAGAGGAGATATAGATTGATCAGTTACTTTGTTAACAACGGATTCATCAATGCTAGAAGCATAAATATTACTGTTAGAAGGTTTTGAGAGAATGACATAGTTACCTTTCCAATGATCGATGGACGTTTTATTAGCACTTGCTAAACCAAAAGCTAAACCAGTCAAAAAATAAACAAGGTAAGTAATCAGAACAGTCACTAAAACAATCATTAAAAATTTACCTTTTTCTTTCTTCATTTCCTTTATCGCTAAAAACATAACAGTCTCTTAATAATCTGAAGATTATTAAGAACCTCCTTTCTGATTATTATTATTTTATAGTTTAAGATTAGCATGAGATAAAAAACTTATCAAGTGATAAGTAGGTATACTTATTGAGTATTTTCTCATAACAGATTATGATAAACTATAAATAGTAGAGGTGTTCAAATGAAAAATAAAATAATAGAATATGCTATGGAATTATTTATGTCTCAAGGATATAAATTAACATCAACAAGGCAATTAGCAACAGGATTGGGAATAACCCAACCAGCTATTTATCATCATTTTAAAAATAAAGAAGAGATTTATGTGAATGCATTGATAAAATTTGCAAGCAAAATAGGTAGTGATTTAGAAAACATAGAAAAAAAAGAGAATACACCAGAAAAAAAATTATTAGAGATGTCCGAATACTTGATAGATAATCATTCAATCAATTTTTCTTTAATGATGAAAGATATGAATGAAGAGGTATCCGAGAAAAGTAGACAAGAGATTTTTGTCCTTTGGGATGACAACTATTTTAAACCGTTCAACCATTTTTTTGAGACCTTGGAAGTAAAAGACAAAGAAGTTTATTCCTCTAAGCAATTGTCTTTACACTATTTAAGAATTTTATCGGCTTATATGAATGACAATACTTATTCACCAAACCAATTACCAATTAGTGAATTGATCACTATTTTTTTCTATGGTATTTATTAAGGTTGAAAGTCAAAAAAAGTATCAACAAACCTCCGTGTGGTGGCTGTTGATACTTTTTTGATTTTTAAAATAAGTGAAGTTATCCTTTTGGATATAATTTATTCGTAATAGCCAAACCTGTTTTAGTAGTTGCAAGCCCACCTTCAGCTGTTTCTTTGAAGATACTTGGCATTTGCATACCAACTCTATGCATTGCTTCGACTACTTCATCTGGTGGTATGACGCTAGTGATACCTGCAAGAGCCATGTCAGCAGATACATATGCTTGAGAGGCACCAAGGGCATTTCGTTTCACACAAGGAACTTCTACAAGTCCTGCAACAGGGTCACAGATAAGCCCCATCATATTTTTAATCGTAATAGCGACTGCTTGAGCTGATTGTTCTGGTGTTCCCCCACAAACTTCAACAAGAGCCGCGCTAGCCATAGCACTAGCAGAACCAATTTCAGCTTGGCAACCACCAGCAGCCCCACTAATTGAAGCGTTATTGGCAATAACTAAACCAAAAGCACCAGCTGTAAATAAAAAGTTAAGTTGTTGTTCTCGGCTTAATCCGCGTTCTTCAGTTAAAGCAGACAAAACACCAGCCGCAACTCCAGCACTACCAGCAGTAGGGGTTGCACAGATGAGGCCCATTTCAGCATTGACTTCATTTACTGCAATCGCATTTCTAACAGCAGTTAAAATCGTTTTACTGCCTAAATAGTTACCAGATTTAATATAAGCATCCATCTTAGTAGCATCGCCACCAGTTAAACCCGTCACAGAAGTAACTCCTTTAACCCCTTTTTCGATTGAAGCGGTCATTACATCAAGGTTTTTTCCCATATGTTCTAAAACGACTTCTCTTGAGTATTGAGACATCTCAACTTCAGTTTGAATCATGGCTTCATGAATAGAGCCGCATTTATTCGCTAATTCTACTAATTCTTCAATTGATTTAAATAGCATCCATCTTCCTCCTTAACCAAAGAAACTAACTTCGTCAATGTATTCAATTTCTTTTAATAATGTTGTTAATCCTTCAACTCGTTCGTCAACTTCAATAATCATGATAGCTTTCTCGCCTTTAGATTCTCTAGTAACAGTCATTGTGCTGATGTTAATATCATGCGCTGATAAAATATTTGTTACTTTTGCAATGATTCCAGGTTTATCTTGGTGAACTGTTATATAAGTAGGTGTAGACATATCTAAGTTGATTTTAAAGCCGTTTAACTCAGAGATTTGGATAGCTCCACCACCAACAGAAATTCCCATACAAGTCAGTGAACGACTACCAGATTTCACTACAATTTTAACAGAATTAGGATGATCAGCTTTTTCTTGCTTAGGAACAAAAGCTACTTCCATACCTGCTTCGTGAGCAAGCTTTAAAGAATCAGAAAGACGCTCATCGTCAGGTTCCATATCAAGTAGACCACCCACAAGAGCAATATCGGTTCCATGACCACGGTAAGTTTTTGCAAATGATTCATATAAGTATAAATCTACTTTTTCAGGCTGTTCTCCAAAAATTTGGCGAACAACTTTTCCAATTCGTGCAGCTCCTGCTGTATGGGAGCTACTTGGACCGATCATGACTGGTCCGATAATATCAAAGACGCTTTTATATTGAGCCATATTAAATTCTCCTTGCCTCTATTTTCTATCTGTATTCTAACATGATAACGTTTTTTTTCAATTCAACAATGATGATTATTTGGTTATTTTTTTTTAATAATTCTTTTTTTTAGCTTTCTATTCTTTAACTAAGGATAATTTTTTAGAGCTGTTACCCACCTGAGAAAGTTAAAAGAGACATCTGTTTTGATAGAATATGATAAAATTAATTAAGAAAAATAACGTATATTGATAGTGAGGTAAACAAATGAAAGCAGAAATTATTGCAGTAGGAACAGAAATACTTTTAGGGCAAATAGTTAATACAAATGCGACATATTTATCTCAATTTTTAACAAATTTAGGTTTTGACATGTATCATCAAGAAGTTGTAGGAGACAATGAAGCGAGACTTTTATCTGTTATAGATGAAGCTAGCCGACGTTCAGATTTAATTGTCCTTTGTGGGGGATTAGGACCAACAGATGATGACTTGACTAAACAAACGATGGCAAAGTATGTTGGAAAACAATTGGTTTATGATGCAGAAGCGTTAAAACATGTTAATGACTTTTTTAAATATGCCCAAAAACCAATGACAGAAAACAACAAGCAACAAGCACTAACTATTGAAGGGGCAACAACCATTCAGAATACAGCAGGTTTAGCATGTGGTTTATTGTATGAATCAAAAGAAACTTACTATCTGTTATTACCTGGCCCGCCTAGTGAGATGAAAGCTATGTCAGAAATCGGTGCCTATCCTTTATTAAAAGAGATATTACCTAAACAAACGCAATTGGTTTCAAGGTATTTACGTTTTATTGGAATTGGAGAATCTCGTTTAGTAACGGATTTAAAAGAGTTGATTGAGAATCAAACCAACCCAACTATAGCTCCGTACGCAAAATCTAATGAGGTGATGCTGAGAATTACAGCCAAATGTGAAACGGAAGAGACTGGGCAAGCTATGCTAGATACAATGGAAAAAGAAGTAAATCAATATGTGGGTAAATACTTATATGGTTATGGAGAGAATTTAACAATAGAAGAAGTTGTTGTAGATTTACTGAAGGAAAAAAATCAAACCGTTACAATTATAGAAGGAATAACAGGCGGACTATGTCAAAGTAGATTGACAAATATTTCGGGTAGTTCACTTGTTTATCCAGGAGGGTTTATTGCGTATTCAACAGAGAGTAAAGCTGAAATGCTAGGAATGACTATTACAGAATTAGAAGAATTTGGTATCTATAATCTAGAAATAGTAGAGAAGTTAGCTAGTGAATCTAGAAAAATAAAAAAAACAGATTATGCTCTAGCTATTATTGGCATTGCCGGACCAACAACAGACGAAAAGCAACCAGTAGGAAGTGTTTATCTAGGATTAGCAACACCAAATGGTTTGATTAGTGAGCAGATGATTATAAATAGAGAGAGAGACTATATTAGAGATGGTGCCGTGAAACATGGGCTAAATCTGCTTAGAAAAAACATAAAATAAAAAAGCGAATATTTGTTCGCTTTTATCTTGCTTTTTTTAAATAAAGAAAGTATTATATTAAGAGAAGAGAGAAACTCAGAGGAGGCACATTGATGTCAGATAACCGTAAAGCTGCCTTAGATGCGGCGTTAAAAAAAATAGAAAAAGATTATGGGAAAGGTTCAGTTATGAAGTTGGGTGAAAAAGTAGATACACAAATTTCTACTGTTTCAACAGGTTCATTAGCACTAGATTCAGCGTTAGGTGTAGGTGGATACCCAAGAGGTCGTATTGTAGAAGTCTATGGACCAGAAAGTTCTGGTAAAACAACTGTTGCCTTACATGCGATTGCAGCTGTCCAAAAAGAAGGTGGAACTGCTGCTTTTATCGATGCTGAACATGCTTTAGATCCTAAATATGCCCAAGCGTTAGGAGTTAATATTGATGAGTTACTATTATCTCAACCTGATACTGGAGAGCAAGGTTTAAATATCGCTGAAGCGTTAGTGTCAAGTGGAGCTATTGATATCGTTGTTGTCGATTCAGTAGCGGCTTTAGTACCACGAGCTGAAATCGATGGTGAAATGGGAGATACTCATGTGGGCTTACAGGCTAGATTGATGTCTCAAGCGTTAAGAAAATTATCAGGAACAATTAATAAAACTAAAACAATTGCTATTTTTATTAACCAAATTCGTGAAAAAGTTGGTGTTATGTTTGGTAACCCTGAAGTAACACCAGGTGGACGAGCTCTTAAATTCTATGCAACAGTCCGATTAGAAGTAAGACGTGCTGAACAATTAAAGCAAGGTACAGATATTGTCGGAAATAGAACTAAGATTAAAGTAGTAAAAAATAAAGTAGCGCCACCATTTAGAGTAGCAGAAGTTGATATTATGTACGGAGAAGGTATCTCACAAGAAGGTGAGTTACTGGATATGGCTTCTGATAAAGATATTGTTAATAAAAGTGGAGCATGGTATTCATATAATGAAGAGCGCATTGGTCAAGGTCGTGAAAATGCGAAAAAATACCTTGCTGAGCACCCAGAAATGATGGAAGAAATCTATCAAAAGGTAAGAGTTGCTTACGAAATTGACGATACGTTGGAAATGCCTGAAGAAGAGCAAGCGGAAGACTTAGGTCTAGATTTAGAAGAGTAAAAAAATAAAAAAATGAGAAATAAGTGCTAAAACTTATTTCTCATTTTTTTTAATAACAGCTACATATATTATTTAAGTTGACACTCCTTTTAACAAAGCTTAAAATAGAGATTGTATAGTTTTGTTTTATACACTCATGCCTGTAGAGCATGATTTAGTAATATTTTACTTTTAATCTACACATAGAAATAATTAAAGATAGTATGGAGGTGTTTTTATGAATTTGATACTCCTCACTATCATCGGATTAATTGTAGGTTTGACAATGGGTTATTTTTTTGCAAAGTCCAAACACGAAAAATCAATAGCTGGAGCTAACAATACAGCGTCAGGTATTATTGAACAAGCAAGAAAAGAAGCCGAAACTCTAAAAAAAGAGAGTTTGTTGGAAGCTAAGGAACAGAATCAGGATTACCGATTAGAAATCGAAAGTGAGCTGAAGGAGCAAAGAGTAGAACTAAAAAATCAAGAAAATAGACTATTACAAAAAGAAAATAATCTTGATCGCAAAGATGACTCTTTAGAAAAGCGTGAACGTTCACTTGAGGAAAAAGAGGAAAAGATTGATTCTAAGAAACAATTGATTGATGAGCGAGAATTAGAGGTATCAGAATTAATCGAACAGCAAAAAGATGAGTTAGAAAGAATTGCTGCTTTAACGAAAGACGATGCTAAGAATATTATTATGGCAGAGATGGAAAAAGAATTGACTCACGAAAGAGCAATGCTTGTTAAAGATAGTGATCAACGTGCTAAAGAAGAAGCTGATAGAAAAGCTAAAAACTTACTATCATTAGCGATTCAAAGGTGCGCAGCAGATCAAGTATCAGAATTAACGGTTACGGTAGTTAACTTACCAAACGATGACATGAAAGGCCGTATAATAGGTCGTGAAGGTCGAAATATTCGAACACTTGAAACGTTAACAGGAATTGATCTGATCATCGATGATACACCAGAAGCAGTGGTACTTTCCGGATTTGATCCAATCAGACGTGAAGTAGCACGGATGACGTTAGAAAAATTGATTCAAGATGGAAGAATTCATCCAGCAAGAATTGAAGAGATGGTAGAAAAATCTCGTAAAGAGATGGATGAGAGAATTCGTGAATATGGTGAGAATGCAGCCTTTGATGTTGGTGTACACTCACTACATCCTGATTTAATAAAGACTTTAGGTCGGATGAGATTTAGAACAAGTTACGGACAAAATGTTTTAAATCATTCAATAGAAGTATCTAAGCTAGCAGGAGTATTAGCTGAAGAGTTAGGTGAAGATGCAACATTAGCTAGAAGAGCCGGTCTTTTACATGATATTGGTAAAGCACTAGATCATGAAGTGGATGGTTCACATGTAGAAATCGGAACTGAGCTAGTAAGTAAATACAAAGAAAATCCAGTGGTCATTAACTCTGTAGCATCACATCATGGAGATGTGGAAGCAACATCTGTTATCTCAGTACTAGTCGCAGCAGCAGATGCTTTATCAGCAGCTAGACCAGGAGCAAGAAGTGAGTCACTAGAAAATTATATCAAACGTTTAGAACGTCTTGAAAATATAGCGAACGACTTCCCAGGAGTTGAAACGAGTTTCGCTATCCAAGCGGGTAGAGAAATTCGTGTCATGGTTAAACCAGAAGAAGTAACGGATGATGAAGCAACCTTGCTTGTGAGAGATGTTAGGAAACGAATTGAAAATGAGCTGGAATATCCAGGACATATTAAAGTAACAGTTGTTCGTGAAGTACGAGCAGTAGATTATGCAAAATAAAAAAGTAAGGCAAAATTTAAAATTTTGCCTTCTTTTTTTTTATTTTGATATACTAGAATTATTAAATTTACACTAAAGGAAGTTTGAATATGAGTTTATACCTAGAAATACCAGATTGGCCATTATCTTTTCCTTTTAGAGCTTTTGAAAACGTTGGAGAAATTATTGTTCCTCCTCATTGGCATAAAGAGATAGAGATAATTTTTGTAACGAAAGGATCTGTTAACATTGGTTATGAGGGTCAGATGATTCAAGTTCATAAAGGGGATATTTTTGTATTCGGAAGTGGAGAATCACACTATTTTGTTGCTTCTCCGGGAAGTAATCGTTTTGTATTTCAATTCGATTTAAATTTATTTAGAGATTCATTGTTTAAAGATAAGGGACACATGGAACTTGTAAATTTATTTAAACATGCAGAGAATCATAGTGTTAATTGGCCATATAAAGTAAAGCAAAAAGTAGTTATTTGTTTAAGAGAACTGTATGATGAAATGAACGGCTTAGAAATTGGCTATGAGCACGCGATGATTAGTAGTTTATTAAAACTAATGACTCTATATTACCGAGAGATACCATCAAAAAAAGAAATAGGTAAAAATAATGATTTTGTAGAAGCAATTAAGAATCACGAAACGTTAGAAAGGTTAAATGAAGTATTTATTTATATTGAAAATCATTATAGTGAAGGAATAACGTTAGATGAAATTGCTAAAGTAGTTGGTTTTAGTCCTTATTACTTTTCACGTTTTTTTAAGAAAAGTACAGGGCAAACATTTATGCAATTTTTAACAAATTATCGAATAAATCAGGCGAAATATATTTTATCTCACGAAAAAATTCCGATGATTGAAGTAGCTGAAAAATCGGGATTTAATAGCGTTAAAACCTTTCATCACGTTTTCAAAGAACAAGTAGGTATGTCACCTTTAAAATATCATAAGTCAATATTCGGGAATAATTAAGCATAAAATAAGGAAGAAACCCCTATCAAAGTTTTGTAGAATGAGCGTACAAACAAAACTTTGATGGGGGTTTTTAGCGATGTCTTTAAAAATAGGAATTATTGGTTGTGGTGGTATTGGTACAAATAAGCATATGCCAGCTTTGAATACAATAAAGGAAGTTGAAATGGTCGCTTTTTGTGATGTAATAATAGAGCGAGCAGAACAAGCAAAGAAGAATTTTGGAACAACAGAAGCAAAAATTTATACAGATTATAAAGAATTACTAAAAGATACAACAATTGATGTCATACATGTCTGTACACCCAATAATTCACATGCAGAGATTTCGATTGCCGGACTTCACTCTGATAAGCATGTGATGTGTGAAAAACCAATGGCGAAAACAAGTGAAGAAGCAAGAGCGATGCTCGAAGCAGCTAAAGAAACAGGTAAAAAATTAACAATTGGCTATCAAAATCGTTTTAGAACGGATTCTACTTATCTACATGAAGTGTGTTCAGATGGAGAACTAGGCGATATCTATTTAGGTAAAGCTCATGCCATTAGACGTCGTGCTGTACCAACTTGGGGGGTGTTCTTGGATGAAGAAGCACAAGGCGGGGGTCCTTTAATTGATATCGGAACACATGCCTTAGATTTAACCCTTTGGATGATGAATAATTACAAACCAAAATATGTTGTTGGAAATGCTTATCATAAATTATCAGCTACTAAAAATGCAGCCAATGCCTGGGGACCTTGGGAGCCAGAAAAATTCACAGTAGAAGATTCAGCATTTGGCTTTATCACGATGGAGAATGGTGCAACGATTACCTTAGAAGCAAGCTGGGCATTAAATAGCTTAGATGTTGGTGAAGCTAAAACTAGCCTTTCTGGAACTAAGGGTGGTGCTGATATGAATGATGGTCTAGTCATTAATGGTGAAGATCGAGGGCTATTATATGAGCGGAAAGTTGAATTAGAAACAGGTGGTGTTGATTTTTATGATGGTGAAGGATCGGACCCAGCAGTCTTGGAGGCTGAGTCATGGATTAATGCTATTATTAATGACCAAGATCCAGTCGTTAAACCTGAAGAAGCGTTAGTTGTGACGGAAATTTTGGAAGCTATTTATAAATCCTCACAACTTGGAGAACCAGTATTCTTAAAATAATAACTAAAGGTGATAGATAATGATAAACGTAACTGTATGGAACGAGTACCGTCATGAAAAAACAGACGATAGCGTAAAAGAAGTTTATCCAAATGGTATTCATGAGCAGTTGAAAAGTTTTTTAACAGAAGAGTTTGAAGTGAAAACAGCTACATTAGATGAAAGTGAACATGGATTAACGGAAGAAGTGTTAAACGATACAGATGTTTTATTATGGTGGGGCCATCTTGCTCACGATGAAGTATCTGATGAGATCGTTATCCGCGTTCATGAGCGTGTTTTACAAGGTATGGGATTAATTGTTTTACATTCGGCTCATATGTCTAAACTATTTATCAAATTAATGGGAACTACATGTGATTTAAAGTGGCGTGAAGCAGATGAAAGGTGTCGTATTTGGAATGTGTTACCGAGTCATCCAATTGTGGAAGGAATCGGCGAATACATCGAACTTGAAAAAGAAGAAATGTACGGCGAACATTTCGATATCCCAACGCCAGATGAATTAATTTTTATTAATTGGTATCAGGGTGGTGAGGTATTTCGTGGTGGTTGTACCTATAGAAGAGGGAACGGAAAAATATTCTATTTCCAACCGGGACATGAAACATACCCATCTTACTACCATACAAAAGTACAACGAGTGATTAAAAACGCAGTGAAATGGGCAGCTCCAACAGATAATACCTATCCAACCTATGGAAATCACAAACCAATAGAATCGATATAAACGAAAGGATTGATTAATAATGAAATTAGGTGTATTTACTCCCCTGTTTAACCATTTAAATTTTGAGCAAATGATAGATGAGGTAGCAAAAAGAGGTCTGCAAACGGTTGAGATTGGAACAGGAGGCTCACCAGGTTCTTCTCATTGTGATATAGATAAATTACTAGCAAGTAGTGATGAGAGAAAAGATTATTTAGCTAAATTACAGGATAAAGGATTGGAAATTAGTGCATTTAGTGCTCATCATAACCCAATTTCACCAAAAGTGAATGAAGCAAAAGAAGCAGATGAATTATTGCGTAAAACGATTAAATTAGCTTCATTGATGAATGTTCCAGTGGTAAATGGTTTTTCAGGTGTTGCTGGAGGAAACGAAACAGATACAAGTGTTAACTGGCCAGTCTTACCTTGGCCAACAGATTATACAGATATTTACCACTACCAGTGGGAGAAAAAATTGATTCCATATTGGAAAGAAATAAATCAAGAATGTGAAACAGCTGGTGTTAAGATTGGGATTGAACTACATGGTGGTTTTTTAGCACACACACCTCATACTATGTTGAAATTGAGAGATGCTGCTGGTGATAATATTGGTTGTAATTTAGATCCTTCTCATTTATGGTGGCAAGGAATTGACCCGGTTGGAGCGATAAAAATACTTGGTAAAGAAAATGCTATTCATCATTTCCATGCAAAAGATACTTATTTAGATCAAGATAATATTAATATGTACGGTTTAACGGATATGCAACCATACAGCGATGTCCAAACACGCGCTTGGACATTTAGATCTGTGGGATGTGGGCACAGTATTGAAGAGTGGTCTAATATAATTAGTGCATTAAGACTGTACGGCTATGATTATGTCTTAAGTATTGAGCATGAAGATCCTTTGATGTCAACTAATGAAGGCTTTGATCGAGCAGTTACTAACTTGAAATCAATTATGATTAAAGATCAGCCGACTGATATGTGGTGGGCTTAAAAAAGTAAGGGGATAAGATTATGGAACTAATTCGCTTAGCTGTTATCGGATATGGCGGAATGGGGAGTTATCACGCCAGAGAACTGATAAAAGAAGCTGATGGACTAGAAGTAGCAGGTGTTTATGATATTAGTCAAACACGAATGGAGCTTGCTAGAGAAGAAGGGTTTAAAACATATGATACCTTGAATAAGGTTTTAGAAGATAATTCAATAGAAGCTATTCTTGTTGCGACACCTAATGATTCGCATAAAGAGTTATCAATTGCGGGAATGCGAGCAGGTAAACATGTTGTCTGTGAAAAACCGGTTATGATGAATACTAAAGAGTTAAGAGAAGTTATGGGAGTTTCGAAAGAGGAAAATAAACAATTCATGGTTCATCAAAACAGACGGTGGGATACTGATTTTTTAATTATACGAGATTTGTACCAACAACCTAAAATTGGTGAATTATTTCAAATTGAATCAAGAGTACAGGGGGCTAATGGCATACCTGGTGATTGGCGACATTTGAAAGAAAATGGTGGCGGAATGGTGCTTGATTGGGGTGTTCATTTATTAGATCAGCTTCTTTTTATGGTAGATAGTAAAGTCAAAACAGTCGCTGCTGATCTTAGCTTTGTTTTGGGAGATGAAGTAGATGATGGTTTTATTACATATCTAACTTTTGAAAATGGGGTAAGAGCAATTGTTGAGGTAGGAACAACTAATTTTGTTAAGCTACCTAGATGGTATGTTAGAGGATTTGAAGGAGCTGCAGTGATTAATGATTGGGATTTATCTGGAAAGCTAGTGAAGCAAACCGGTATGATTGATCACCATAATTTAGTACCTATTCAAGCAGGCCAAGGGTTAACAAAAACCATGGCTCCGCCATCAGAAGATGCGACAACGACATACTCCATTCAAAAAATTGAAGCCAATTTTGATAAATTTTATCGTAATTTTTATGAAGTTGTAAGAAAAAATGCTGAGCCGATTGTTAAAAATACAGAAGTATACCGAGTTTTAGAACTAATAGAAACTATATTCGAAGCAGCAGAAACCAAGAAAATTATAAATTTTGAATAGTATATAAGTGCCTATTTATGTAGAATAGGTACTTTTTTGTGCTAATTTTTAAGCAATAACTGTTCATAAAAGGTTCGTTTGTGATATTATAAATAGACGCTAAAAAATTTTTAAGGGAGATAGATAAATATGAAGAAAAAATGGTTAGTCATGTCACTGATTGTTCTAATTATGCAAACACTAACGCCGCTTATGGTATTAGCAGATGTGATAGATAGTAAGAGTGATCGTATTCAATTAATAAGTTTGGATTCGGAAAAGTCTGGGGATAATGAATTAGAGGAACAAGTAGTTAATCTGAAAATAAATTTTGGAGTGACAGAGGAGTGGGAAGAAGTATTAACATTAAATGGTTTTACGGCTAAAAGTTCAAATAAAGAGCTATTAAAAAATAATTTAAATGAAGTAGTTGGTTGGTATCAAGGGACAGGTGATCAACTAGCGGTTCATATTGACGAAAATAGTTCTGGAAATGCTAACTTGTCGTTACTAAGCGAGTTAACAGATAAAAAGGTAAATCAGCAAGAAATATCGGTTTCATTAAATCAACAAGAAGTAACTAGTTCAGTAAGTGTTGAAACTGGGGAAAAAGATAAAGAAGAAGCGGCGGAATCAACTGATGAAGACTCTGAGGAGACTAGTGATGCAACTGAAGAAACCACTAGGGAACCGGTAAATATTGAAACATTGCTGAATGGTGAAGCTTTTTTTAAAGAAGTGACGTTAAAAAAAGTAATAAATGAAGACCCGAGAGAAGAAATTGATGTAACTAAAACAACTCTTTTTATCAATGATCGACTAGCCTTAGACATGTCTTACATTCTTCCAGAAGATGTTAGAGAGAAAATGAAGTCTGGAGATTACTACAAGACACAATTACCGGCAGAATTAAAAATATATTCTCTAATAAGAGGAGAGTTGAAAAATGAAAAAACGGGCTCTATTTATGGGGAATATGAAGTTAGTACTTCAGGTGAATTAACCATAACATTCAATGAGAAAATCGAGAAAGAATCTGATATTAGTGGTAATTTTAAGATAGATAGTACTTTGCAACAAGGGAATATGACAGAAGTTGGGAAGAATACTATAGATTTTCCATATGTCGAAAACAACCCTAAATTTGATGTGTTCGTTCGACCGACTGTAGAAAATAGCATCAGTAAAACAGGTGAACCTAACAAGCCTAATAATCCAAGTAGTATTAAATGGGATGTTGATATTAACAAAAATTATAGTCAGCATACAAATGCTAAAGTAACAGAAAAATTTCCAAAGGGTACTAAATTTAAATCGGTCGAAATTCATGAATTATCGATTGGTTTTAATGGCGAAATACTAGGCGTAGGTAATGTACTATCAACAGCTGACTATACGATAACTACTGATGGAACAGAGATTACATTTAATAAACCAATTAACAAAGCTTATCGTATCACCTATGAAACCAGTATCGATAACGCATCTAAACCTGGAGATAAGGGGGGAGAGGTAACCTATAGTAATGAAGCAAGTCTGACATCTAAAGAGCAGACCACACCTTTAAAGGCGACTGATGAGGTATCAGTAGTATATAAAACGATGTTACACAAAGAGATGACTGACTATAATCCAGATAACCAGACGTTTAATTGGCAAATTAAGTACAATCATAATGAATCAACAATAGGCATGTCTAAAGCAATCATTAAAGATGTTTTTAAAGGAGATATGTCTCTAAATGAATCTTCCTTATCATTAAAAAAAATAACCTTCGATGATAATGGAAATCCGAATTCGGAAGGGACATTACTAGAAGAAGGTAAGGATTATAATTTGCTATTAAATAGCTCGAAAAATGGTTTTGATATCCAATTCTTGTCCACAGTTGATTATGCTGTAACAATCGATTATCAAACAAAGATAAATGACGAAATCCATGAGTCTAATGGAGGAGATAATAGTTACAGTAATAGTGTCACTGATGGTAATAATAATGTGTCTAAAGCTAAAGGGCAAGCTTATCAGAGAGGATTAGCAAAATGGTATAGTAATTTAGATTATCATGATAAAACAGTTGATTGGCATGTAAGAATTAACTCAAATGAGTATGAGATGAATAACTTTGTTTTAACAGATAAGATGTCGCCTGGATTAACTCTTTCAAATATATCTGATGATTTTATCATTAGAGATTACACTGGAGGAAAGAGGTTAAAAGAAAAAGAAGATTATACCCTTACTTATAGTGAAGAGACGGGTGAATTTAGTGTTATGTTTATTGGAGGTTATCAGAAAACTAACCATGAGTTTGAAGTGACATATGTAACGTCCTTTGATACACCTAAGCTCCATGAAGCGGGTTTAGAAGAATTCTTGAATGAAGTAGAAGCTACATGGGAAGGTAGTGATGGAAGAGTACATACAAACTCTTCAAGATATGGATTTACCCCCAAATTAGAAGAAAGCGCTGATGGATTTAAGCATGGTAATTACAACGCAAAAACAAAAGAAATTGATTGGAAACTAGGGGTTAACTATAATAAACAAGTTTTAGGAGATGTAACGATTAGTGATAAACTGCAATCTAATCAAGTCTATGTGCCAAATAGTATGAAAGTATATCGTTACAAGATTAATGCAGATGGAGAGGTTATATTAGGAGAACGTATAGTTGGTGAAGAACTCAGTCAACTGTTTGAGATAGCTGAACCTAATAAGAAAGAAAATGCATTTGCTCCCAAAGATCCATTGGTCGTAGAAAATGAGTTGAAGATAAAAGTAAAAAATGTCACAGAAAAAGATCAGTATCTATTTATGTTTAAAACAACCTTGAATGATCAAATAGTCCATGAAAGTAGTAAGTATCATAATACAGCATATGTAGATGCAAGTAATGTAGGGGAACGCTTTAAAATTGAAGGAGATGTTTCTATTAATAGTGGAGATTCTCTAATTGAAAAGGGTGGTTATCAAGACTCGGAAGGATTTGTTCAATGGTCGGTAAAAATTAATCCAAGTCAATCAACAATCTATCAACCAGTTGTAACTGACCGACCATCTAGTAATCAATCGATTAATCAAGAATCAGTTGTTTTATATGAGCTTGACACAGATGAACGAGGTAACTTAAAAAAAGGAAAACAAGTTGATAAGTCAGATTACACTATTTTAGTTAAAACCAATGAAGAAACGTTTGAGCAAAAGCTAGAATTGACATTTAAAGAGGAAAAAATAGATCGTGCGTACTTATTAGAGTACAAAACCTCACTATTCTTAGAAAAACCTTCAGGAGAGAGAGCTTCAAATAGTATATCAATTGAAGGAATGAATCAAGAAAAAATAACGCAAATGAAGTCTGAATCAGTCTTTGTAAGAATGTCCACAGGTAGTGGAACAGCTACAGGGAAACAAGGAAGAGTAACCGTAAATAAAACATCTGAAACAGGTGAAGCTTTATCAGAAACAGTTTTTGAGCTATGGGATAAAGAAGGAAAACAAATTATTTCAGAAGAAGTGACAACCGAACAAGGTGAAGCGGTATTTAACAATATTCCATTGGGAAATTATTTGTTAAAAGAAACAAAAGCCAAAGAAGGTTACGTCATATCAGAAGAACTAACAAAAGGCATGCCGATTAAAGTTAGTCGTCTAACGTCAACTGGAGTTGAAAAAATAAATTTAATTAACCAAAAAATAAGTTTAAAAACTAGCATCAATGTAGCTAAGAATTGGGAAGATGGTGATAATCAAGATGGTAAACGACCATCATCAGTGTCGATTCAATTGTATAAAAATGATAAAGAAGAGGGGGAAGCGATTGAATTATCAAACTCTAATAGTTGGAAGTATCAATGGAAGGATTTAGATGCTGAAGAAAATGGTAGCTCGATAAAATATCGAGTAGAAGAGAAAAAAGTACCAGATTATACCACGTCAATCAATGACAAAGACCAAGGAAACATCATTATTACCAATACTCATACACCTGAAAAAAGGAACCTTTCAGGGGAGAAAACCTGGGATGACAACGATAATCAAGATGGATTTCGTCCTGAATCAATCGTTGTAAATGTCTTGAAAAATAATCAAGAATTCTTAGCTAAAAAAGTAACACCAGATAAAAATGGCAAATGGACTTATAACTTTGAAGGTTTAGATGCGTATGAGCATGGTCAACCTATTACCTACAGCGTTAACGAAAATAACGTTGAAGGTTACACACCAGAAGTGAATGAAACAAATATCAAAAACATGCATACACCAGGGAAAACAAATGTGTTAGTAAATAAAGCCTGGGAAGATCATCAGAATCAAGATGGTAAACGCCCAGAATCAGTATTGGTTCAACTTTATAAGAACGGTATAGTAGAAGGCAAGCCAGAAGAATTGTCAGAAAGAAACAAATGGCAACATAATTGGACCGACTTAGCTGAAAAAGATCAAGGAAAAACAGTTAAATATACGGTCAAAGAAGTCACAAAAGTACCAGGCTATGAAACGTCAATTAATGACAAAGACCAAGGAAACATCATTATTACGAATACCCATACACCTGAAAAAACGAACCTTTCAGGGGAGAAAACATGGGACGACCACGATAATCAAGATGGATTTCGTCCTGAATCAATCGTTGTAAATGTT
>CBCPLQ010000023.1:0-13200 GCA_965119435.1 uncultured Vagococcus sp.
TAAAAAAATAGATATGTTGAGACTTACAGCAAATTGTTGTAAGTTTTTTTATCTATTCGGAATTTATTATTGAATTTATAGGATAATTGAGTTAGAGTAATAGTATCTGTGAAACATTTTTGTTTCACAAAAAGGAGAGAATTCATGAAACCAGATGTGTTTAGAAAAGAACTTATGAAGGTAGGAATCGATTTATCTGATGGGCAGATGAATCAATTTAAATTATATTATGAGTTATTAGTTGAATGGAATGAAAAGATTAATTTAACGGCTATTACAGAATTGGAAGAAGTCTATCTAAAGCACTTTTATGACTCTATTACTTTAGCGACTACATTGGATTTAGGCGAACAAGGTTATTCTTTTTGTGATGTTGGAGCGGGTGCAGGATTTCCTAGCATACCCATTAAAATAGTATACCCTGAATTAAATGTTTCTATTGTAGATTCGTTGAATAAACGAATTAAATTTTTAAGTCTCTTGTGTGACCAGTTGAATCTGAGCAATGTTAACTTATATCATGATAGAGCAGAAACGTTTGGTCAGAATAAGAAGCATAGAGAGGCTTATGACATTGTAACAGCAAGAGCTGTTGCAAGATTAAATGTTTTATCAGAGTTGTGTATACCACTCGTTAAAAAAAATGGTAAATTTTTAGCCCTTAAGGCTGCTAAAAGCGAAGAAGAAGTACTTGAAAGCAAAAAAGCAATAGCAATATTGGGTGGCAAACTAGTCGAGGAAATTGAAGTGTCTTTACCATTTAGTGAAGATAAACGTTATATTGTTGTGATTGATAAAAAGAAAGAAACACCTAATAAATACCCACGTAAACCAGGGACACCTAATAAGAAACCCCTTATTTAAATGCTACTTTGCTATAAAATTAAGCGGAAAAACAATCATTAAAGTATTGGAGGAAACGTAATGGCACGGATTATATCAGTTGCAAATCAAAAAGGTGGTGTTGGTAAGACAACGACCACAGTCAATTTAGGAGCTTGCTTAGCCTTTTCGGGGCAAAAAGTATTGCTTGTTGATATGGATGCTCAAGGCAATGCAACAAGTGGAATAGGTGTAAAAAAATCAGATGTTTCTATCGATATTTATGATGTTTTAGTAAATGAAGTACCTATTAAAGAAGTTATTCAACATACCTCTCGTGAAGACTTGGATATTGCACCTGCGACTATTCAGCTTTCTGGAGCAGAAATTGAGTTGACTTCTATGATGGCCAGGGAATCACGTTTGAAGTTAGCGTTGAAAGAGGTTGCCGATGATTATGATTATATATTAATTGACTGTCCACCTTCATTAGGTCATTTAACAATCAATTCATTTTCCGCAAGTGATTCTATTTTAATTCCAGTTCAGTGTGAATACTATGCATTAGAAGGGCTTAGCCAATTGTTGAATACGATACGTTTAGTTCAAAAACACTTCAATCCCGACCTTAGAATTGAAGGTGTGCTACTAACAATGTATGATGCTAGGACTAATCTAGGATCTGAAGTAGTAGCTGAGGTGAGGAAGTATTTTAGAGAACGAGTTTACGATACTATTATACCAAGGAATGTTCGTTTATCTGAGGCACCTAGCCATGGTCAATCAATTATTGATTATGATCCAAAATCAAAAGGTGCAGAATTTTATCATGCGCTAGCAAAGGAAGTGATGACTCGTGAACAAGAATAGTAAAGGATTAGGTCGAGGAATTGATGCTTTATTCAAAGATTTTTCTGATATTGAGGAGGTTGACATAAAAAAAGAAACCGTTATGGAAATTCCATTAGAAGAATTACGTCCCAACCCCTATCAACCAAGAAAGACATTTGATGAAAGAGCTCTATCAGAATTATCAGAATCCATTAAACAGTCGGGAGTTTTTCAACCAATTATAGTTAGAAAGTCAACTATTAAAGGTTATGAAATCATTGCAGGAGAAAGACGTTTCCGTGCTTCTAAATTGGCAGAAAAAGAAACAATTCCTGCAATTGTCAGAGAATTTGATGAAGCACGGATGATGCAGATTGCAGTCTTAGAGAACTTACAGCGTGAAGATTTGAGTCCAATGGAAGAAGCTGAGGCTTATGACATGTTAATGAAAAATTTAAAATTAACACAAGTAGAGGTAGCAGCACAACTAGGTAAGAGCCGTCCTTATATCGCTAACTATTTAAGATTGTTAAGTCTCCCGCAAGTTGTAAAAGATTTAGTTCAAAAAGAACAGCTATCAATGGGACAAGCTAGAACGCTGTTAGCGTTAAAAGATGCAGATAAGATTATCCCTTTAGCTAACCGTGTCTTAAAAGAAGGACTGACTGTTCGTCAACTAGAGCAAATTGTATCAGAGATGAATGATTCTCAAGTTCCTTCTCTTAAGAAAATGAAAAAGAAGACACAAGTGAAACCATATTATATAACGACAAGTGAAGATCGCTTAATGGATAAATTTGGCACAAGTGTTGCGATTCAAGAAAAAGAAGGAAAAGGTAAAATTGAAATTGAGTATCTATCTCAAGCGGATTTAACTCGTATACTAGATATATTAGATATTCAATTTGATTCAGATAACTAAAAAATTAGCATTAACACCGCAAACATAAGTCTTTTTATGTTAATATATAGCTTGTGTTGTCTACGACTTTTAGAAAAAGGACGGGATTTAGCATGTACGAATTAGGCGATGTTGTTGAGATGAAAAAACCTCACGCTTGCCAAGCGAATCGTTGGGAGATCGTTCGTATGGGCATGGATATTAAAATAAAATGTCTTAATTGCCAACATATTGTAATGATGCCAAGACGAGAGTTTGATAAAAAGAAGAAGAAAATTCTAGAAAAAAAGAATCCAGAAAATTAAAAGAAAGAGTGATTATTAGATGGCATTAACAGCAGGAATTGTTGGTTTACCAAACGTTGGTAAATCAACGTTATTTAATGCAATAACAAAAGCAGGAGTCGAAGCTGCAAACTACCCATTTGCAACCATTGACCCAAACGTTGGGATGGTAGAAGTTCCAGACGTACGTTTGAACGAATTGACTAAATTAGTAAAACCAAAAAAAACGGTCCCAGCAACCTTTGAATTTACAGATATTGCAGGAATTGTAAAGGGAGCAAGTAAGGGCGAGGGCTTAGGAAATAAATTCCTAAGCAATATTCGTCAAGTAGATGCTATTTGTCATGTTGTTCGCTGTTTTGATGACGAGAATATTACTCACGTAGAGGGGCGTATTGATCCTTTATCAGATATTGAAATTATTAATTTAGAATTAATTCTAGCTGACTTAGAATCAGTAGATAAACGTTATTCACGAGTAGCAAAAATTGCTAAAACAAAAGATAAAGAAGCAGTTGCTGAATTAGCAGTGTTGGAAAAAATTAAGCCTGTGTTAGAAGCAGGAAAATCAGCTCGTTCGATTGAATTTACAGATGAAGAAATACCAACTGTTAAAGGGTTATTCTTATTAACAACTAAACCGGTTCTTTATGTGGCTAACGTAGCAGAAGACGAAGTAGCAGATGAAGAAGGTAATGAGTATGTTAAACTAGTAAAAGAGTTTGCAGCAACTGAAAATGCAGAAGTTATTATGGTTTGTGCTAAGGCGGAAGAAGAGATAGCTGAATTAGAGGATGCCGATAAATTGGAATTCCTTGAAGCACTAGGAATTGAAGTATCTGGATTAGATAAATTAATTCAAGCGGCTTACTATTTGTTAGGTTTGGCCACTTATTTCACTGCTGGTGAGCAAGAAGTTAGAGCTTGGACATTTAAAAATGGAATGAAAGCACCAGAATGTGCGGGTGTTATTCATACAGATTTTGAGAGAGGCTTTATTCGTGCGGAAACTGTTTCTTATGAAGATTTAAAAGAACATGGTAGCATGGCCGCGGCTAAAGAGGCGGGGCGAGTTCGTCTTGAAGGTAAAGAGTATATTGTAAAAGATGGCGATGTTATGTTATTTAGATTTAATGTTTAAAATTAGAAAATAAAGGTGAGATTATTGGAAGAAACAAGAGAAGAATTACAACAAAAAGTGGCTCAAAACCGTGAGTTAATGACTCAGTTAACAAAAAAGAATGACCAATTTATTTTTGATATCAATAAGGTCTTAGAAACAAGCTCATTAACAGAAGAAAAGAAAGTAAGAGAGCTTAATACGATGCTAACAGCATTAGTAGAAGGTCAAAAAACTGGTATGACAGCGAAGCAATTGTACGGAACACCAACAGATGCAGCTGATGCGATTGTTAATGCACCTGAACCAATGCCTGAAATGACATTTGGTAAAATCATGTTAGACAATTTTTTATTACTGTTAACAATTTTAAGTGTTATGGTTTCAATATTTGCCATGTTCTCTAAAACAGGACAGCAATCACAAGGAATTACAGCAATTGTTTTAGGAGCAGCTTCAGGAGCCTTCTCCTTCTACCTAATTTATCGGTATGTTTATGTTTATGATCTTCCAGGAGCAGATAAAAGTAAACGTCCAGGATTTCTTAAGACCTCAGGAATTATGGTGTTGAGCTTTATTCCTTGGTTTTTAGTATTCGCTCTAGCTAGCTTATTGCCTGCTAGTGTGAACCCGGTATTAGATCCAATGCTGACCATTTCATTCGGTGCTTTAGCATTTGCTTTCCGTTATTGGTTGAAGAAAAAATTCAAATTTGAGAGCGTCATGTTTGCTAGACGTTAACAAAGACTAAATCTAATCAAAGAACTTGATTAGATTTTTTTTTATTTTGCTTAATAAATTGACTTAATCACTTTTTTTTGGTAAGTTTGTTAGTAAAATAAATTTAAGGGAGTGCTATTTTCTAATGACAAATTGGGAAACGAAATTTGCAAAAAAAGGTTTTACTTTTGATGACGTCTTATTAATTCCAGCTGAAAGCCATGTGTTACCAAATGATGTGGATTTATCTGTGGAGCTTGCGCCCAATTTAAAACTTAATATTCCAATTATGAGTGCTAGTATGGACACTGTAACTGACAGTAAGATGGCCATTGCAATGGCTAGACAAGGTGGGTTAGGGGTAATTCACAAAAATATGCCAGTTGCCCAACAAGCTGATGAAGTGAAAAAGGTAAAACGTTCAGAAAGTGGCGTTATCATTGATCCGTTCTTTTTGACACCTAATTGTTTAGTTGCTGAGGCAGAACAGTTAATGTCTAAATACCGTATCAGTGGTGTACCGATTGTAGAAACCTTAGAAAACAGAAAATTAGTGGGAATCTTAACGAATCGTGATTTACGTTTTATTGCTGACTATCAACAACCTATTTCAGGAGTGATGACAAAAGAGTACTTAGTCACAGCACCAGTTGGGACGTCCTTAAAAGATGCGGAAAGTATTTTACAAAAACATAAAATAGAAAAATTGCCAATTGTCGATGAAGAAGGCAAGTTAAGTGGCTTAATTACCATTAAAGATATTGAAAAAGTAATTGAGTTTCCTAATGCAGCAAAAGATCAACATGGACGTTTACTTGCAGCCGCCGCCGTTGGTGTAACAAGTGATACATTTGAGCGTTCCGTTGCATTAATTGAAGCAGGTGTAGATGCGCTAATCATTGATACAGCACATGGACATAGCGCTCCTGTTATTCGTAAAATTAAAGAAATTCGCGAAACATTCCCTGATGTAACAATTATTGCAGGAAATGTTGCTACAGCGGAGGCTACTAGAGCGTTGTATGACGTAGGTGTAGATGTAGTTAAGGTAGGGATTGGACCAGGTTCAATTTGTACAACTCGTGTCGTTGCCGGTGTTGGAGTTCCTCAATTAACAGCTATTTACGATGCAGCAAGTGTCGCACGTGAATATGGTAAAACAATTATTGCTGATGGAGGAATCAAGTATTCGGGAGATATCGTAAAAGCTTTAGCAGCAGGTGGACATGTTGTAATGCTCGGCTCAATGTTAGCTGGAACAGACGAATCTCCAGGGGAATTTGAAATATTCCAAGGTCGCCGTTTTAAAACATATCGTGGTATGGGATCTCTAGGGGCAATGGAAAAAGGATCAAGCGATCGCTATTTCCAAAGTTCAGTGAATGAAGCGAATAAATTAGTTCCCGAAGGTATTGAAGGACGAGTAGCATACAAAGGTAGTGCTCAAGATATTGTTTTCCAAATGACAGGCGGTTTACGTGCTGGAATGGGTTATGTTGGTGCGGGTAATTTACAAGAATTACGCGACGATGCACAGTTTATCCAAATGAGTGGTGCAGGATTACGAGAGTCTCATCCTCATGATGTTCAAATTACTAAAGAAGCACCAAACTATTCGATTGAATCATAAAAAAAGAAGACGGCAGATTGTCGTCTTCTTTTTTTGAAATATCATGGTACTTAAAAATAAAGCTGAGAGATAGTTAAAAATATCCTCTCAGCTTTTTTTTATTTAGTAATTTTTGTAAGACCGCCCATATAAGGAACTAATACTTCAGGAACTGTTACACTACCATCTTCATTTTGGTAATTTTCTAAAATAGCAGCGACAGTACGCCCAACGGCTAAACCAGAACCATTCAAGGTATGAACGAAATCAGTTTTACCATCTTCGTTACGGTAACGGATTTTAGCTCGTCTTGCTTGGAAGTTCTCACAGTTTGAACAAGAGCTAATTTCACGGTATGTGTCTTGAGCAGGAATCCAAACTTCAATATCATAAGTTTTTGCTGCTGAGAATCCCATATCACCAGTACAAAGAGTAATTACTCTGTATGGTAAGTTTAGTTTTTGAAGAATTGCTTCAGCGTTTTGTGTCATTTTTTCAAGTTCATCATAAGAGTTTTCTGGTTTACTTAATTTTACCATCTCAACTTTATTAAATTGATGTAATCTGATTAAGCCCCTAGTATCACGACCTGCACTACCAGCTTCTGAACGGAAAGATGGGCTTAAGGCGGTGAAATAAACTGGTAATTGTTCAGGCGCTAAAATTTCGTCACGGTAATAGTTTGTTAACGGCACTTCAGCAGTTGGAATTAATGTATAGTTACTATTTTCAAGTTGGAAAACATCTTCTTTGAATTTAGGGAATTGTCCAGTGCCAAACATAGATTCCTCATTCACGATATATGGGGGAATCATCTCAGTATAGCCATGTTCATAAACGTGAGTATCAAGCATTAAATTATAAATAGCACGCTCTAATCTTGCGCCAACTCCTTTATAAAATAAGAAACGACTTCCAGATACTTTTGCACCACGTTCAAAATCTAAGATATCAAGATTTTCTGCAACTTCCCAGTGTGGTTTTGCTTCGAAGTCAAAGTTTTTCGGTGTTTCCCAACGTCTAACTTCAATGTTATCATCTTCGTCATTTCCAACAGGAACATCAGAGTGGGGAAGGTTAGGTAGTGTATGAGAAATTAGTTGTAACTTTTCATCAATGACACGGACAGCATCGTCTAAAACTTTCACTTTCTCCCCTAATTCTTTCATTTCAACAATTTTGTCATCGGCATTTTCTTTGTTGCGTTTTAATCCAGAAATTTCTTGAGAAACATCATTTTTCGTTTGTTTCAGAGTTTCTACTTGAACTAGAAGTTCTCGTCTATCTTTATCGAGAGCCATAAAGTCATTTAAAATTTCCTCATTAACCCCACGAGTTAATAATTTTTCTTTGACTGTATCAAAGTTTTGACGCATAAATTTAATATCTAACATAAAACATCCTCCTTAAATTATAAAAAAATAAAAAAATCTTCCACCCCAAAAAGAAATAAGCATTCTTTTTGGGGCGAAAGATTGAATTTCGCGGTACCACCCAGATTTACACAAGTGTGTCTTCATTAGGCAAGTTAACGGTTTGCTTCCGATATAGCTTACTCAAAATTGTTTTCGCTATATATCATTAAAAAGTGGATTCCTTATTATCTCGTATTGACTTTCACCCAACGTCAACTCTCTAAAACTAAATAAGTAAGTACTATTCTTTTTTGACTATTTAATAGATAAAGTATAGCTACTTTCTTTTAGTCTGTCAAATTAGTTATCGAGATTCTTTTCCCACTTTTCCATTTTCTTTGTTAAAAGAGCAATTAATTCCTCATCGTTACTTTGTTCTAATTTATAGTAAAGTGCTGTTGCTACAAGGATAGTATCAATGCACTCTTCTTTAATATCTTGAATTTGAAGCTGTTTGTACTGACTTCCGCTAGCCTTATTCTGACTTAATACTGCTTGTGCAACCTCACCAGATTCTTCGGCTAATTTTAATGCCATTTGTTCAAGTGTTTTAGGCTCTTTTTCAGCTAGTTGCTTAAAAAGAGTGAATACGTCCTCCATAAATACCATTCCTTTTAGTTTATTCTTGAAAAGTTGGTTCATTTATTTGAGTAAACAAATCTTTTGTTAAAGAGATGTTACTCTTATCTTTTTCGAAAATATTACTCAAAAAAATAGTAACGTTGCTTGCATCTTTATTGAATAAAATAACTGTTTCATAGCCTCTGAATATCCCATGAGAATAATAGTTATCTTCACGATCATACATACCAGCCTTATAGTTATAAGAATATGGAGCTGGTTTTTTCTCAAGAGTTTTACTAAGAGTATCGGGTGAAATTATTCTACCATCAATTACAGCTTGAATAATAGTTAGTAAATCAGAAGCTGATGTATAAATATTGCCTGTTCCTAATTCATTAATGTAACTTGCATCAGAAATTTTGACAGGTTCTTTTTTTAAGTTGTTTTGATTGTCTTTGTAATATGAAGGAACTAAGTGTGTATCGCCATCTACTTCATTGTAAAAGCCAATATGTGTTAAGTCCAGTGGCGTTTTGATAGTGTCATTAAAATATTGCTCGTAGGATTCATTGGTTAACCTTTCAATAATTGTTGCGAGTAAGAAGTAATTGACATCTGAGTAGTGCCACTTATCTTGATCTTCATAGGAAACGTTCTGTAAAACATATTCAATGCTTTCTTTTTTTGATTTAGTCTCTTTTAATTTCTCTTTTAAAACTAATCCAGAAGTCATTGACAGCATTTGATCAATTGTGATGTTTTGACTATTCGTAATTTCAGGATAGTACTCAGATAGAGGGGTGTCTAAACTTATCTTTTCCTTTTCGATTAAGGTCATTAGCATCGTAGCAGTGATAAATTTTTGTGCAGATCCCATCATATAAGTTGTCTCTAAGGGATTATCTGAAATATTTTTAGCATTACCATAATTTTTCATCAATACGACTTGATTATTTTTAATGGCTAAGAAAGAACCTGAAACTTGAGCTTGATCAATTGTTCGATCTAGTTGATTAGATAATTTTCTATTATTAGATGAAATATTCTGGTAAATTTCGGTATTTATCCTAGGAATAAATTTTTTTTCCTCTATATTTTTATTCTCGGTCTCCGTAGTATTGGAGTTTTCTGCTTGTTTTGAAGCTTTTGTAATTTCGTATTGTTTTATATCAGGTAGGTTAAATTCTTTTTTTAGTAAAGGAAACCAAAAGTAAATATTAAAAGCAATAGAGGCACCTAGTAAAAGGCCGATAAAAAATAGCAAAACTGTCTTTCTTTTTTGTTTCCGTAATTTTTTTCTAAGTAAGTTTAGAGAAGCTTTTGAAGGCTCCATGGGGTTCCTCCTCGTATTTTGATTGAAATCTAAATTATTTTAGCACTTAATTATGAATAAAAAATGAAAAAACGTCAATATTTTCATATTAACGTTTTACTATTTTATACCAAATTTGAAGAAAAAAATTAGCTTTTTCTACGTTAGATTTCAATGTAACCTTGGCAATATCGTGTTTTTCTTCCTCTTTTGTTAAATATCCCAGAGTATCTGCTGTATTGTATATATGTTCAGAACCAACAATATATCCCTTCTCTTTAGGCGCTTCCACATATCCTTCTTTATTCAAATGTTTATTATTAGCTTCAAAAGTAAATTTAATATCTGTATTGTCTTTTTTTGTCCAAACAGATAAATCTTCTGCTAAAACAAGAGAAACGTCTTTATCTACTCCTCTATTTACTTCAATCGTATCTTGAGTAGCGGGGGCTCCTTTTTTTAGAATGGTTTTATAAGACCAATTATCATAAACATAGTTCATCAAATTAGCTGTTTCTTGAAATCGACTGAGATCGGGATCTACATCCATAACAACAGTTATAATTCTTTGATCTCCTCTTTTAGCAGTTCCGACAAAGCAAGCGCCAGCAAGAGGTGTCGTTCCTGTTTTTAAACCATCTACCCCTTCTGTATAGTAGTCGAAATCGGGTAACATTTCATTTGAATTCCATATAATGGTTCCATCAGACAGTGTTGTGCTTGCTGATGAAGCGATATTAAGGACCTCAGGGTAATCTCGAATTATTTGTCTAGCCACAATGGCCATACTTCTTGCACTAAGTAAATTTTCATCTTTTTTATCTGAACCGGGATATATTTCTTTCCCCATATCCTCATTCCCTAAACCAGATGCGGTAACTAAGTAACTGTCTGTAATTCCCCAAGTTGTTAATTGTTCAGACATCTTATCAACGAATTTAATTTCAGAACCTGAAATATGTTCAGCAAGAGCGGATGTCAGAGAGTTTGCAGAGGATATAAGTGAACCGTAAAGAGCATCCTTTACAGTATAGTTGTGTTCTTTTTTTATAGGGATATTGGATAAATCTGGATTGGTACTCATTTTTATCAGCTTTTCACTAACAGGAACAGTTTCATCCCAAGTTAAATTTCCTTTTTCTATTTCATCAAAAACAATATATGCTGTGATAAGTTTCGTCATTGAAGCAATACCTAAAGGTTCATCAGCATTCTGATTGTAAAAAATCTTTCCAGTATCATAATCAACTGCAAATGCAGCACTTGCATCAACAGAAAATGAGTCCTCTTCGGCCATAGCTTGACTAGGTAATGAAATAATTGCAGTACAGAATAGCAAAAGAACCCCTAACCAATATTTTATTTGTTTCATACAAAAATCCTTTCCTGATAAGTAAATCTATTTTTAATTAAAAAATTCCCCAAAAAAAGAGACCGAAGCAAGTAGTGAATCGGCTCCTTTTAAGTCTATCTCTATGTCTCTGTTAATTTTAATGGTAGATGAATTATAAAAGATGTCCATCCTTTTTCTGAATTAGCATAAATATATCCCTTGTGAAGAGTGATTATGCTTTGAGCAATAGCAAGCCCTAGACCAGTTCCACCTGTTTGTTGGGATCTAGATTCTTCTACTCTGTAAAAACGATCGAACAATAAATCAAGAGATTCTTTAGGTATTTCTTTACCATCATTTTTAACAGTTATTACAATTTCAGATCCAATTTTTTCAGAATGAATTAATATTTGTTTTCCATTGACACCATATTTTAAAGCATTAGATAGTAAATTATCAAATACTCTAACTAATTTTTCCGTATCTCCCTCCATCATCAAGGAAGGAGGAGATGCTTGGAAATCAACAAGCACATTTTTTTTTGAGGCTTCTAATTCAAAATCAACAACAACTTGTCCAATTAATTGTTGCATGTCAAAAGTCATAATGGTTAAAGGAGTGTTAGATTGTCTAACCTTAGTGTATTCGAATAAATCGTCCACTAATACCTTCATTTGTCGTGCTTTCATATATGCGGTATGGGTATATTTAAGTAACTCCTCATCATTGGAATATTTTTTTTCCTCTATCAAACCAAGATATCCGATGATTGAAGTCAAAGGTGTTCTGATGTCGTGACTAACATTAGTAATTAATTCGTCCTTGGATTGTTCAATATGACGCTCTTCTTCGATAGCTTCCACAGTGCTGTCTACAAGTGCATTGATACTTCGAATAAGTTTTCCTGAGTCACCACTAAGTTCAAAAGGTATTCTATGATCGTAGTGACCATTTGAGATATAGTGAAGCTCACTGATAATATGTCGCTGTTGCATTTGCTTGTATCTTCTGATTAAACGCCAGTAAAGAATAAATAAGTCGATTATTCCTAATAAAAAAAATATAGGTTTTTTCCAAACGTAAGAAGTTGGACTGTAAAAAGTATCATAAATGGATGTACTAATATTATTAATCATATTTTCAATAGATAGACTAGACTGAGCAATTTGAATAATTAGCATGTATATAGCTAAATTTAATAAAATTAATAAAATTATTGTAACAATACCTTCTATAAGAAGTTCACTTTTTTCTTTTGATGTCAAAATTATTCGATTTTTTTTATGTCTATCTTTCGATTTTATAACCAACACCCCAAACTGTTTGGATGACTTTCTCTCCATTTGTGGCTTCTTCAATTTTATCTCGAAGGTGACTCACGTGAACCATAACAGTTTTAGCTGAAACGAGACTTTCTTGCTGCCAAACTCTCTCAAAAATCTCATCAGCACTAAAAACTTGATTTGGATGGCTGGCTAAGAGATATAAAATACCAAACTCAAGAGCTGTTAACTGAATGTTAACGTCCTTGTCTGTTGTAACCTCGTGTGAAGCTTTTTTTATTTTAAGAGGACCGATTTCTAAAACATCTAAAATCTCTGTTTGTGATTGCATTTTTGTTCTTCGTAACAAAGACTTTATTCGAGCCATAATTTCTAAAGGATTAAAAGGTTTTGTAACATAATCATCTGCGCCAGCAATTAAACCTTGTATTTTATCCATATCTGTAGTTTTAGCGGTAAGCATAATAATAGGAATCTGAGATGTTTTTCGAAGTTCTTTTACAACTTCCATCCCATCCATTTCAGGCATCATAATATCAAGAACCATTAAATCAATATCAGGATTATCAGTTATCTCAAGGAGAGCCTCTTTTCCATTATAAGCTTTTATAACATTATAACCTTCATTTTTTATATATATATTTAGTAGCTCAACAATTTCTTTATCATCATCAACAACAAGTATCTTCATATTAATTTCCTCCGCTTCAATTTTTGTAAACTTATAATTATATTGTACCAAAAGATAGCCCTAAAAAAATAAATTTAAAAATATGTTTACAAATATTTAAAAAAGTAGTATATTATTTTCATTGCCAATTTATATTTGGTAACAAAAAATAAATTTAAGTTAGTTGTTGACAACTGTTAATAAGTTATGTTATTATTTTTGAGGTTGATCAAAACCACTCAGCAATAAAGCTGAGATAACAAAAAAATAAAAAAAGTTGTTGACAAACAATAATAACTTTGTTATTATTAAAAAGTTGTTACGGCAACGAAATGA
>CBCPLQ010000024.1:0-9314 GCA_965119435.1 uncultured Vagococcus sp.
ACGCATCAAAAAAAGAATTAGCTGAACGTAAAAACTTGGTTGATTACCGTCAAGCTGAACAAGATAACATCAATAGCATTCTTAAAGAAGCTAATGATAATATCAACAAAGCTGCAGATAAAACTGCTGTAAATGCTATTGTGTTAGATACAGAGACTAAGTTAGATGCAGTTAAAACAAATAAACAATTAACAGATAGTGAAAAGGATCCACAAGGTACTTACATTAAAGATGGGCGTTATGTAACTATCACAAAAAAAGGTTATAATACTTGGACTAACTTTAACTGGAAAGAACGTAATAATACAAACAACTTAGTAGGAACTACTTTCGAATCTAGAGGGAAATATAACCATGAAAATGGAGCTACTTACTTATCATTATTTGATAACAATGGAAAATGGCACGGTTACCTAAACGAAAATGCAGTAAAAGTTGGTAACGGAGAACAAGGTGCTTACATCAATGATGGCAGTTATGTAACTATTGCAAAAAAAGGTTATAATACTTGGACTAACTTTAATTGGAAAAAACGTAACTCAAGTAATAATTTGATGAACCAAACATTCCAAGCAAAAGGTCGTTATAATCATTTCAATGGAGCTACTTATTTATCACTTTATGATAACAATGGAAAATGGCATGGCTATATTAATGCGAATGGCGTTAAAGTTGGTAAAGGTAAACAAGGTGCTTATATTAATGATGGGCGGTACGCAACAATTACAAAAAGTAATTATGATGTTTGGTCTAATTTTAATTGGAAAAAACGTACTAACAGTCGTAAGTTATTAAATCAGACCTTCCAAATAAAAGGAAGATATGAGCACTTGAATGGAGCTACTTACTATTCTCTATACAATGCAAAAGGAGAATGGCAAGGATATGTTAACTCAAATGCAGCAAAAATTGGAAACGACAAACAAGGTGCTTACATTAAAGATGGCCGTAAAGTAACCATTAATAAAAAAGGTTATAAAACGTGGTCTAACTTTAACTGGAAAGAACGTAGTACGACAAACAAAATGATGGGTAAAAAATTTACAGCAAGAGGTAGATACCACCATGTAAATGGTGCAGTCTATTACTCTATTTATGATAACAATGGCAAGTGGCATGGTTACATCAATCAAAATGCTGTAAGGTAATAGCGTTATTAAGGTCAAGATGAAAATCTTGACCTTTTTTTATGATAATAGTTCGAATAATACTCTTATAACAAAATAAATAGGTTAAGAGCATTGCTTATAGGAAGCGTTTCCTATATAATGTTGTTAATTGAAAGAAATAAAGACAGGGAAAAAGGTGTAACACCTTTGCAGCCCCTAGCTACTGTAAGATGGACAAATTCATGTAGACCACTGATTTTATTCGGGAAGGTTTGAATGCGAAAGAAGTCGAGCCAGAATATCTGCTTTATTTTTTAACAAAAAGATATCTGAGGGTGAGAAGTCTTTTTTATTTTGTGTACCAAAACACCCATATTTTAGGGTGTTTTTTTATTTTATTCATACAAACAGAGAAAAAGGTGAGATACCTTTACAGCCCCTAGCTACTGTAAAATTGACGAGACCATATATGCCACTGAGAAATTGGGAAGGCTTGGTTGAGGGTGAGATTAAGTCAGGATATCTGTTTAAATATAAACGTGAAAATTATCTATGGGTGTAGATTTTCGATTGGTAACAAGACACCTTTTTAGGGTGTCTTTTTTTATTAGGGAGGGAATAAAAAAGTAGTTGGTTATTAATAAATAGGAGGAATTGATTTGAAAATAAACATTAAGAAAAATACAAAATTATCATTAAGTCTATTGGTTTGTTCATCTGCTTTACTTTTAGGAGCTACTAGCACGTTCGCGTGGGATGGCACTGAAGTGAAAGAGCCGGCTAAAACAGGTGAAACATACCAAATTGGAAGTGCTGAAGAACTGGCCTGGTTTGCTAAAGAAGTAAATGAAGGTAAAACAATTGACGGTGTTTTAATAAAAGATATTGATTTAGAAAATAAAGAATTAGTAGACCCGATTGGTAAGAATGGGCAAAATTTTAAAGGGATATTTGATGGAGAAAACCACGGAATTAAAAATCTTTCCATTGACAATAATAAAGCTTGGCAAGGCTTATTCGGTAAAAATGAAGGAACAATCAAAAACTTTTCAGTTGATGGCAATGTTAAAGTGGAATCTAGAGTTGGATCTGGTTCTGTCGTTGCATGGAATACAGGTACAGTAGATAATGTAACGAGCTCAGTAAACGTTTCGACAACATCTATGGGCTCTATCGGTGGCATTGCCGGACAAAACTCGGCGGGCGGTATCATTTCAAACAGTGAATTCACGGGATCGATAACTGGTGCTTCTGAATCTGGTGGGGCAAAACATGTTGGTGGGATTGTTGGTACTAATGATTCTGCTAACTTGATTGGAAATATTAATTCAGGTAGCGTTGTTGGAGCTAATGGAAATGCTCAATCAAGAGTTGGTGGTATTACGGGAAATTGGATACTTAAAACACCAACAATCGTGGCTAATAATATCAACTATGGAGCTGTTTCAGCTAGTAGTACTAATGCTTACATCGCAGGAATTGCTGGTTTTTTCCAAAATGACAGCAGATTAGGCGATCCAAAAACGAAACATCTTTTCTTCAATGCGGTAAACTTTGGAAAAGTTACTGGTGATAACCCTAAAGAAATAGATAATATAATCAATTCAAACGTTAGAATAGATAAAGATGATTTGTACCAAAGTAAAAATCTCTACGATTCAACTACTGAAGGATTTAAAGCTGAAAATGCTATAGAAGCTGTTAACGACTTTGATGGGACAGAATTTGAATCACCTATAACGATTCCTGAGTCTGCTAAATTTAATCTAGCTAAAGACGGCTCTATTAAATTAAATTCACAATTGAATCGTTCAAAAGAAGAGCCAGTTGATGAAGAGAAAGTAAAAGAGGCACAAGCGTATCTTGAGAAAGCTACCGCATCTCTTAAAACTAATTGGTATAAATCAACGCCTGTTTTTGGTCAGGACACAAATGTTGGGACGATGTTAGAAACATACTTAGAAGAAAAAGGTTTCAAAGATATTAAAGTAAGTGTTACTAACTCAAATGATGAAGATTTCGTTAAAAAAGACGGAACCATTCATTATTACTATAAGAATCCCAATGAAACTGACTTTATGAGATTTAGAACAGTGAAAGTTGATTACAAACTTACAAAAGATGGCGCTTCTACAACTTATGATGGTGTTAATGCTGTCATTCATTGGGATCGTGATAAGCTAACTAAAATTACAAATGATGAAATTACAGATAAATTAACATTAGAAACGATTAAAGATAAGAATGAATCTACTGAAAAATTTGATAAAAACTTACTTTTACCTAAATACGTAGATGGCAAAAAGTGGGCAGAGGTAAAATGGTATTCATATGATAATGGCATTATTACAGCCGATAATAGTTTACAAACAGGAGGATCAGCCAATCTATCAAACCCTTATATTGGGAAAATTAGACGTGGTGAAAAAGATCAAAAAGTAAAATTACTTGCAGCTGTACATAATAACTTTATCCAAAATAGTCAGCCTGAATTAGTTATTGAAAAAGAAATTGAAATAACTGTCAAAGGACTTGGTGCTGAAAGTAAAGATGAAATTCAAGCTTTGATGGACGAACATTATACGTTTGATAAGATGAAAGACTCAATCACAAACGAAAAAATAGATCCTAAAAATATCGTCAATGACATTAGCTTACCAAATCCAAAAGGTACTGGTGTTCCGTTAAGTCATTTATATCAATTTTCTGCTGAAAGTCACACACCTGATGTGATGACAGTTAACGGTTACCGTTTATCTGTACTACGCCCTTTACCAGGTGAAAATCCTAAGAAAGCCTCTTTCACCGTTACAATGAAAGAGCGCAACTCAAGCTTAGAAGCAAAACAAACATTTGAAGTAATGATTCAACCATTAACTCAAAAAGAAATTGATGATGAAATTAAGTTAATGGATACGGTTAAAGAAAATTACTTCAACGGATTAAACAAGGAAGGTAATGACAGTCCTGAAAATATTACGAAACGGTTAAATACATTCCAACAAGTATCATTTAAAGAAGATGGTAAAACACTTGATTGGGTCTACAACTACAAAGATTTAAAAGACCGAGGAATCGTACCTGTTAGCATTGATGAATCAAAACCATCTGAGCAGTGGGATAAATTTCACTCAAGCAATAATGCCGTTCTTCAACATGAAAGTTTCTTCTTAACACAACCTAAAAATGATACTAAAGTAACGGTTAAGAGTGTTTTATCAAGTTCTGTATTTGAAAAATATGCGAAAGCAAACCCTGATAATAAAGATTTGAAAAAATTATACCGTCAACCAGTATCGGCGGAGTTAGTTGTTAAAGGAACTGAAGGAGAAAACCCAAATCCTGAACAAATTAGAAAAGTTGGTTTCTCAGTTATTGGTGAAAAAGGGGATAGCTCTTACAATAATTGGTTAACGACAAAAGGAGAAGGCACTGAATATACTTCTGTTTTTGATGTTTTCAAAAATGCATTAGATAGTAATGGTTATAAATTTGAAGGTTCAAACTATATTTCTAGTATCACTAATCCAGCAGGAGTTACTTTAACGCATAAAGAACATGGACCAAGTAGTGGTTGGATGTATGCCGTTAATGGTGTTATCACAGATAAGATGCCTGCTGAGTATTTAATTGAAGATGGGGATGAAATTGTTTGGTTCTATGTAGAGGACTATCAAACAGATTCACGTATTAAAAATGGTAAATTTACAGCTGAATCTGAAAAAGAATCTGATATGAATAAAGCTAAACGATTAATCAATGCGATTGGTGACGTTACTTTAGAAAAAGAAGCTGCTATTAAAGAAGCACGTGAAGCATTAAATAAAGTTACTCAAGGTAGTCAAGAATACATGGTTCTAAATAGTGCTTTAGAAGAAATGGAAGCCAAGTTAGAGTCACTAAAAATAGAGGCTCGTGAAAAAGAAGCGGCTAAGAAAACAGAAGATTTAATTAAATTAATTGGCAATGTAACTCTTTCAAGTGAAGAGTCTATTACTAAAGCTTCTCAAAGTTACAATGAATTATCTGAAGATGCGAAAAAATTAGTAACAAATTACGATACTTTAGAAGCTGCTAAGAAAACTTATGCAGAGTTAGTTAAGAATCAAAAAGATCAAGCTGCAGCGAAAACTGTTATTGATTCTATCGACAAACTAAGTAAACCAACGATGGCAGATAAAGCTGAAGTTGATTTAACTAGAAATATGTTTGATAGCTTATCAAAAGAGCAACAAAAATTAGTAACAAATTACGATGTTTTAGAAACTGCTGAAAAAATTATTAAAGATTTAACAAGTGACATTAAAGCTGTTAATGAAGCAATTGCTAAATTACCTGAAACACTTAGTTTATCGGATAAACAAGAGGTAGATAAACTTGTTAAAATGTACGAGGCTCTTCCAGAGGCTTCAAAAGTATTTGTAGAAAAAATGGATGCTTTAACAAACGCTGAGCAACAAATTATTTTACTTGAAGAAGCACAACCTGTTGTAGATTTAATTAATGAGATTGGTGATGTAAAACTGACAAGTGAGAAAGCCATAACTAAAGCTAGAACAGCATTTGACGCTCTATCTAAAGAAGCACAAATGAAAGTTTCTAACCTAAATGATTTAATTAAAGCTGAAGCTAAGTTTAAAGAACTAAAAGAATTGAAAGATCACCGCGATACATCTAAACAAGAGTTGACTGACTACAAAAAGATGACTGATTATCGTAAAGAGGAACAAGATAAAATTAATAAAACACTAGAAGAAGCTAATACTAGTATCGACAAAGCTACTGAAAAATCTGGTATTGACAAGATTGTAAAAGAAGCAAAAACTAACTTAGACAAAGTTAAAACTGATAAGGAATTGACAGAATCAGAGCTAAGTATGAAAGAACTACAAACACATAAAGTTGCTTCTAAGGACTCTTTAGGCGCATATAAAAATCTAAACAACTACCGTAAAGCTGAACAAGATAAAATCAACGCTATTCTAAAAGAAGCCAATACTTCTATTGAAAAAGCAACAGATAAAGCTGGTGTGGATAAGATTGTAAAAGAAACAAAAACTAACTTAGATAAAATTAAAACGGATAAAGAATTAACGGATTTAGATTCAACTACAAAAGAGTTACAAGCTCACAAAGATGCTTCTAAAAAGGCACTTGGTGAACGTAAAAACTTAGTAAATTATCGTAAAGAAGAACAAGCTAAATTGAATGAAATTCTGAAAAAAGCTAATAACAGTATTGATAACGCTAAAGATAAAGCAACAGTAAACGCTATTGTTTTAGATACACAGGCTAAATTAGATGCCGTTAAAACAAATAAAGAATTAACAGATAGCGAAACTGGGCCACAAGGAGTTTACATTAAAGATGGGCGTTATGTAACTGTTATTAAAAAAGGTTACAATACATGGTCTGACTTTAATTGGAACAAACGTAGTAACACAGATAAATTAGTTGGAACCACATTTGAATCAAGAGGTAAATATGTCCATAAAAATGGGGCTACTTACTTATCATTATTTGATAATAATGGAAAATGGCAAGGTTACCTAAATGAAAATGCTACTAAAGCTGGAGATGGAAAACAAGGAAGCTATATCAAAGACGGACGCTATGTAACAATCAGTAGCCCTAACTACGACGTGTGGTCTAACTTTAATTGGAAGAAACGTAATAGTAGCAGCACACTATTAAATCAAACCTTCCAAGCTAAAGGACAATACAAACACTTCAATGGCGCAACCTATCTATCTCTTTACGATAACAACGGAAAATGGCATGGTTATATCAATGCTAATGCTATAAAAGTTGGTAAAGGGAAACAAGGCGCTTTCATTAAAGATGGACACTATGTAACCATTACAAAAAATAATTATGATATTTGGTCAAATTTTAATTGGGACAAACGAACAAGTAGTCGTAAACTACTAAATCAAACCTTCCAAGTAAAAGGAAGATATGAGCACTTAAACGGCTCTACTTACTATTCTTTATACAATGCAAGTGGGGAATGGCAAGGTTATATTAACTCAAACGCTACAAAAGTTGGTAAAGGAAAACAAGGTGCTTATATTACTGATGGACGTAAGGTAACAATTAATAAAAAAGGATATACAACTTGGTCTAATTTCAGTTGGAAAGAACGTAGCACTACCAACAAAATGATGGGCAAAAAATTCACTGCTAGAGGTAGATACCACCATACTAATGGTGCAGTATATTATTCTCTCTATGATAATAATGGAAAATGGCATGGTTATATTAATAAAAATGCTGTAAGATAAGAAAAAAGACGATTAGGAAAAATTCCTAGTCGTCTTTTTTTAGAAATTAATAATTAATCTAAGTCAATCCATCCATTCCACCAGCATGACCCCCTACTAAATGACTTCTTTTAATAGCTGTGGCGCCTTCCATTTTACTGCTGGCATGATAGATAGCATCAAAACCATATTCTTTACGTATTTGGTCGATAGTACGATCTAATAATTGATTACTTAGTATATCATCTGGCTGATCAAATAAATTTAGTTGAAGAGAAGTCCCAGTTGATAATTTTGTAAAATTAACAGATAAATTACGTACAGCACTACCATTATAAAATTTATCAAATAAACGTAGGCAGTTGTCGACTAACTCCTTTGATAAATTAGTTTTAGGCACTGTTATTTGCCTATTAAAACCTTGAGTTAATTCATCTCTAGAATAACCTACAGAGAGGTGGATACAGCTTGTTTGTAATTCTTTTTTTCTTAAGCGGGTGGCGACTTGTTCTACTATTTCTCTTAAAACAATTTTTATTTCATTTACTTTAACATAGTCTTTCATTAAAACTTGGCTATTACCTATACTTTTAGATTTAGGCGTATATTTTTCTGAGATATTTGTTCTATCAATTCCCCAAGCATGGGCAATTAGTTGTTGCCCTATAACGCCCATTGATTCTTTCATTTCAAAAAAATCATAGTGAGCTAGTTCATAAATAGAGTAGATACCTTTATTATGTAATCGTTTTTCTGTTCTTTTATTAATTCCCCAAAAATCAGTCATTTTTTCTATTTTCCAAATAGTATCTGGAACATCCTGATAATGCCATTCAGCAATCATATCAGGAGTGTGTTTTGCAGCGTTATCTAATGCCAATTTACTCAATAGCATATTATCCCCGATACCGATTGTGCAAGGAAGCTGCGTTTCTTTTTTTATGTCTTCTTTAAGCCTCTCTGCAAACTGAATAGGAGAGAGATTAAATAAATTTTTTGACGCCTTAACTCGAAGAAAAGTTTCGTCAATAGAGTAAATTAATATATCTTCATCTGCTATATATCGTTTAAAGATATTATTTATCTCAACATTTTTTTGAATATATAAATTCATCCGAGGTGGAACAACATATAAATTTTTGTGGTAAGGAATTTCAAAATTACGAGTTACATTACTAATACCCAATATTTCTTTTGCTTTTGGAGAAGAGGCAAGTGCTAATCCTCCAGGTGAATCGCCGCCACTCATGACTACTAATAATGTTTCTAACGGGTCTAATCCTCTAGCAACACATTCCACAGAAGCATAGAACGATTTCATATCAATACAAAGAATCTCATCGATTGGCTCTTCTTCATAACTAAAATATTGTTGGTTGTTTCCATACATACTTATGCCTCATCTCTAACATACCATTTAATACTTTGAGAAATGGTAATATGCCGAATTAAATTAATACTAATACAAAGCTCATTTATATATAAAAACTCTCCACTAAAGCCTAAAATTTTACCCATTATAGAATCATTAAAGCCACGTCCATCGATTGATTTAATATTAGGCTGAATGATAACAGGTAAATTTTTAGTTACAGCAAATTCAATAATTTCTGAAATTTCCTCAAAATTCATCACATCTAGACCAAAATTAAATCGGCTGGAACTTATTTTTTCTATTTCAATTTCTCTGGTATGTTCTGATAAATAAAAGCCCATATATTTTTGGATACCTCGATCTTGATAATACTGATTCAATTTCATCATAAATGATACCCCTTTACTAGATCGTAACTAAAAAAAACTGGTTTTTTAATAGCAAGTTTGTCAAGAACTAATTGATCTCTAATATTATAATAACCAAACGTAGCCTCATGATTTTTCCCATTATTTAAAAATAATAATGACTGGCAAGTAGTCTTATTAGCGACTAAACAATTAGTTT
>CBCPLQ010000025.1:0-9287 GCA_965119435.1 uncultured Vagococcus sp.
TTAAACTTTATAAACAATAGTTTAATGCTAACCTTTTTTATTCGTTTGTTAGAAAGTCAAGAGCCTCATTTTTTGCAAGCTTGGAGGTTAAGTTAGCTGATAAGTTTTCAATAGATTTTGTAGTGGTCGAAAGAATACCGTTTAAAAAGATACCATAAGAATTATTAGACATAGGATAGTCGATGATAATTGTTTCAATTTTATAGCGGCTTAATTTGGAAAGGCGTTCATTCGTAGTGGCATTCTCTTCTAGTAGATCAGTCAGACTAATAAGGTCTTTTGGTGTTATTATGAGGATTGAAAGAAGAGGAAATAACTGTGATATAATTTCTTTTTTTAAAACAATAGGCATGGCAACAAAAGAAATATCTAAAACAATATTATTTAGTTTATAGTGATGAATCAAAGGAAGTATAACCGCTAGTTCTTCCTTTGAGGGTATAGAACCAATTTTAGTAGCATCCATCCCACCATCTGAAAATACGGACGATAATTGTTCGTTTAAAACAGTAGGCTTTATATTTTCTACATAGAGTTTATTTTCCTTTGTAGGAGTAGTCAGCTGAGTGATAGCTGAAAAACCAAATACGTTATTCTTGTGGAAAATTTTTAAGTCATTTTGGATTCCAGATTGACAGCTGGAATCGGAATAATTGATAGATAAAACTTTTTGTACCATAGTATCCTCCTAAATAAATGTAGTACTTTTATTATACTATATGAAATGAGTAAATACTTTTATAAGTCTGGACTCATTTGACTTTAGGTTTTAAAAGGGTTACAGTCAAATAGAAATGAATACTGTCTCTGTTAGGTGAGGCTCCTATATAGAAATATGCTACTGCCCATCAGATATCTAGAGATATCTGTTATGAGGTCAACAGGAACTGTCGATGAAGGCTTTTCTTAATGTAGCTGATAAATATATCTACGCTGTATAGTGCTAAAACTCAACGAAGAGAAACAGGCAGGATACAAACATTTAACTTCTTTTGCGTTCTGGCACTCTCTTAGTTGAGGGTGCCTTTTTATATTTTTTTAGGGAAAGTGAATATGGTTAAAGGAGAGGTATCGATGAAAAAAAATGTATCCAACGTGAATAAGAATACAGAGTTAAAGAAGCTATCACAATTATCTGACCGAGAGCTGATGATGGAGTTTAGGACTTCTCCTAATGGGCTAACAACTGAAGATGCGAGTAACCGTTTGGAGGAATACGGAGAAAACAAGGTAGATATCCAAAAACCAGACCCTTGGTATGTTGTTTTTATTAAGTCATTTATGGATCCTTTCATTTACGTTTTGGCAGGTTTACTAGTAGTATCCGCTTTAACCAAAGATTATGAAGCGGTAGTTGTAATGACTTTAATGATTCTTGTCAGTGCTATTATCAGGTTTACTCAAGATTTTAAAGCTCAAAAAGAGTCGTTAACTCTCCAAAATTTGGTAAAACATACTTGTGCCGTTAAAAGAGATGGGGAAATAAAAGAAAGACCAATGGAGGATGTGGTTCCAGGTGATGTTGTTTATTTATCTGCAGGGGATATGATTCCAGCTGATAGTGTTTTGATTTGGACGAAAGATTTGTTTGTTAACCAATCATCACTGACAGGAGAATCAATGCCTGTTGAAAAGTATGAACAGTCTAAGAATGACTTGAATTTAACAGAGGATATTTCGGCTATTGATTTATCTAATTTGATCTTTATGGGGACTGATGTTTTAAGTGGTCAAGGTGAAGTAATTATACTGAAGACTGGTCAGCAAACCTTCTTTGGAGATATTGCTAAACAAGCCAGTACCAAAAGAGAGTTAACCCAGTTTGATCGTGATTTAAATCATATTAGTAAGCTGTTACTAAGAATGGTATCTATCCTTTTCCCAATTGTTTTTCTTATTAATGGAGTAATGAAAGGAGATTGGACTCAAGCCTTCTTCTTTTCAATTGCTGTAGCAGTTGGATTGACACCAGAGATGTTACCAATGATAGTTACAAGTAATCTAGCGAAGGGTTCTCAAACTTTAGCGAAAAAAAAGGTGATTGTTAAGGAATTAAATGCCATTCAAAATTTAGGTGCGATGAATATTTTATGTACGGATAAAACGGGAACAATCACTGAAGACCGTGTTGTTGTAGTGGAGCATGTAAGCCCCTTAGGTGATGATGATCCGAAAGTTTTAGATATGGTTTATTTAAATTCAACTTATCAAACGGGATGGAAAAACTTGATGGATCATGCCATCATTAATTTTTATGAAACGCATCCTGATAGACAAAGTCATGGTGAAATTGAGAAAATTGATGAAATTCCGTTTGACTTTTCAAGACGTCGCTTAACTGTGGTGCTTAAACAAAATGGTCATCAATTAATGATCACAAAGGGTGCAGTTGAGGAAATGGCTTTAGTTTGTTCTCATGTTGAAATTGAGGGTGAAATTCTTCCTTTGACAGAGGAACTGCTAGCCCAAATGAACAAAGTAAATCGAAAAATGAATGAGCAAGGTATGCGAGTTATCACAGTTGCCTATAAACGTGACGTTCATAGCGATGCTACATACTCAGTAGCCGATGAAAAAGAGATGATTTTAGTTGGTTTTGTAGGTTTTTTAGATCCAGCGAAACAATCAGCAGTCACAGCAATTTCTTCATTGCAAGAACACGGTGTGGTTGTTAAAGTATTGACTGGAGACAATGAGATAGTATCAAGAAAAGTCTGTGGTGATGTTGGTATTGAAGTCGCTCATGCATACATTGGTGCTGACTTAGATAAGATGAGTGATGAAGAATTTGAAAATGCTGTTAACGAAACTAATTTATTTGCTAAACTAAACCCTATGCAAAAAGCAAGAATTATAAAAACTCTTCAAGGACAAGGAAATACTGTAGGGTTTATGGGAGATGGTATTAATGATGCTCCAGCACTTAGAACCGCAGATGTAGGTATTTCTGTGGACACAGCAGCAGACATTACTAAGGAAGCAAGTTCTATAATCCTCTTAGAAAAAAGCTTAACGGTATTAGAAGATGGTGTAATCGAAGGTCGAAAAGTTTTTAAAAATATGATGAAATATATCATGATTACTATCAGTTCTAATTTCGGTAATGTTTTTTCGGTATTAGTAGCGAGTGCTTTTTTACCGTTCTTACCAATGCTCTCTTTTCAATTACTTGTGCAAAATTTGATTTATGATATCTCACAGTTAGCAATGCCTTGGGATAATGTGGATGAAAGTCAGATTATTCACCCTGTTAAGTTTGATACGAAGAATTTATTTAAGTTCACTGTTTCAATTGGGCCAATTAGTAGTATTTTTGACATCATTGCCTTTGGTGTTATGTGGTATGTGGTTGGCGCTAATACAGTGGCTGACCAAAGTTTATTTCAAACTGGTTGGTTTTTAGTTGGATTGATTAGCCAGACTCTTGTTGTATATGTAATTAGAACTGAAAAAATTCCCTTTTTGCAAAGCAAAGCAAGTGCGCCAATGATATTGATGAGTTTAATTGCTATTTTAGTAGGTGTGACTATTGTATTAAGTGAGCCTCTAAGAGATGCCTTTGATTTTGCAGCACTTCCATCAAATTATTGGGGATGGTTAATAGGAATTGTGACTGCTTACTTGTTCTTTGTTCAATTTATTAAAGTGAGATACATTAAAAAGTACCAAAAATGGATTTAATTTAAAAGTTATTTAGTTCACTATCTTACGACGAATAAGTCTTACTAAGGCTTGCTTTATAAAAACGATATTGTCTTTTTGAAAGAAGATATATCGTTTTTTTATTTTACGAACATTTATTAGAACAGATAGATTGAATAAAAAAACAACTGAATAGGCTTATATGACCTTATTTTAATTGCTTTCAGAAAAGTGATGTATAACAGAATGAGAAAACATATGTTACAGAATAGTACAGAAAGAAATAATGAATAAGAGAGATTATCTAAAAAGAATAAGCGGGAAGTGAATTGTATCACTAACAATCAAAACATTGATATGAAAAGAATTTTATATCAAATCTTGCGAGTTAATTACTTGCATAATAAAAAATAGCGTGGTAAATTTAATATGTCAGAACGAAAGAAAATGATACAGTTTTTCTTTCTGTTTGAGAAAAATGAAAATGTAGTTAAGAGAGGATTGTGCAACAGTATGGCTAAGAAAAAAATAAACCCACTTGATTTTGACGCGTTGCTAGAAGATATTAGTAGCAACTTTCCAACTGTTCAAGTATTAGATGTGAACGGGAAAGTTGTAAACGAAGATTTAGTACCGGATTTATCAGATGATGAATTAGTAGAGTTAATGAGTAGAATGGTATGGTCTCGTGTTCTTGACCAACGTTCAACAGCATTAAACCGTCAAGGTCGTTTAGGATTTTACGCGCCTACAGCTGGTCAAGAGGCTAGCCAGTTAGCGAGTCATTTTGCTATGGAAAAAGAAGATGTATTATTACCAGGTTATCGTGATGTACCTCAATTAATCCAACATGGTTTACCATTAAGAGAAGCATTCCTTTGGTCTAAAGGTCATGCAGCAGGTAATGAGTATCCAGCAGACCTACAAGCAGTCCCACCACAAATTATTATTGGAGCACAATACGTTCAAGCAGCAGGAGTTGCTCTAGGACTTAAAAAACGTAATAAACCAAACGTTGCATTTACATATACAGGTGATGGTGGTTCATCACAAGGAGACTTCTATGAAGGAATCAACTTTGCTGGAGCGATGAAAGCAAATGCCGTATTCTTCATTCAAAATAACGGCTATGCAATTTCAACACCACGTGAATTGCAAACAGCTGCTACAACATTAGCTCAAAAAGGTATTGCAGCTGGTATCCCAAGTGTTCAAGTAGATGGGATGGATGCATTAGCAGTTTACCAAGTAACTAAAGCAGCACGTGATTGGGCAATTGCAGGAAATGGTCCAGTATTAATTGAAACCTTAACTTACCGTTATGGTCCACATACACTTTCTGGAGATGATCCAACAAGATATCGTTCAAAAGAAACTGATGATGAATGGGTAGCAAAAGACCCATTGAATCGTTTCCGTACTTATCTGACTGAAAAAGGATTATGGTCTGAAGAAAAAGAAGAAGCAATTATTGAAAAAACAAAAGAAGAAATTAAAGAAGCAATCAAAGCAACTGATACAGCACCAAAACAAAAAGTATCAGATTTCTTAAAAAATATGTTTGAAGTATCACCACAAAGTATTAAAGAACAGATTGAACTATATGAAGCAAAGGAGTCGAAATAACTCATGGCACAAAAAACGATGATTCAAGCAATTACAGATGCGTTAGCTTTAGAACTTGAAACAAATAAAGATGTATTAGTATTTGGTGAAGATGTTGGTAATAATGGTGGAGTATTCCGTGCAACAGAAGGCCTGCAAGCTAAATTTGGTGAAGATCGCGTATTTGATGCACCTTTAGCAGAATCTGCAATTGGTGGACTAGCTTTTGGTTTAGCATTAGAAGGTTTCCGTCCAGTTCCTGAAATCCAATTCTTTGGGTTTGTATTTGAAGTAATGGATGAAATCGTAGCACAAATGGCTCGTACACGTTACCGTATGAGTGGAACAAGAAATATGCCAGTTACCATTCGTGCTCCATTTGGTGGAGGAGTTCATACGCCGGAATTACATGCTGATAACTTGGAAGGGCTGATTGCTCAATCACCAGGTATTCGTGTTGTTATTCCAAGTAATCCTTATGATGCTAAAGGCTTATTAATCTCAGCGATTCGTGATAACGATCCAGTGGTATTCTTAGAGCACATGAAACTATACCGCTCTTTCCGTGAGGAAGTACCAGATGAAGCTTATACAGTTCCTTTAGACAAAGCTGCTGTAACACACGTGGGAACTGATATTTCAGTAATCACTTATGGTGCAATGGTTCGTGAGGCAATTAAAGCTGCGGATAACTTAGAAAAAGAAGGTATTTCAGTAGAAATCATTGACTTACGTACAGTGGCACCTTTAGATGTTGAAACAATTATTGCGTCTGTTGAAAAAACTGGTCGTGTTGTAGTTGTTCAAGAAGCTCAAAAACAAGCGGGAGTTGCAGCTCAAGTTGTCTCAGAAATTTCAGAAAGAGCAGTTCTTTCTTTAGAGGCACCGGTTGGTCGCGTTTCAGCACCAGATACTGTTTTCCCATTTGGTATGGCGGAAAACGCTTGGTTACCAAATGCATCTGATATCGAAGCGAAAGTTAAAGAAATACACGGATTTTAATTAGTTGCTAGAGACAAGATAGAAGGAGAGAAAACAAAATGGCTTTTAAATTTAAATTACCAGATATTGGTGAAGGTATTGCAGAAGGCGAAATCGTAAAATGGTTCGTTAAAGAAGGCGATACAATCAATGAAGATGATACGTTATTAGAAGTACAAAATGATAAATCAGTAGAAGAAATCCCTTCTCCTGTAACAGGTAAAGTACTTAAAGTAGTGGTAGCTGAAGGAACAGTGGCAAATGTTGGTGACGTATTGGTAGAAATCGATGCACCTGGTCATGAAGATACTGAAGAAACAACTACAGCACCTGTTGTAGAAGTAGCACCAGTAGCAGAAGCTGCTTCAACTGGTGGTGTTTTCCAATTTAAATTACCAGATATTGGTGAAGGTATTGCAGAAGGCGAAATTGTAAAATGGTTCGTTAAAGAAGGCGATACAATCAATGAAGACGATACAATGCTAGAAGTACAAAATGATAAATCAGTAGAAGAAATTCCTTCTCCTGTAACAGGTAAGGTACTTAAAGTTGTAGTAGCTGAAGGAACAGTAGCGAACGTTGGAGATGTATTGGTAGAAATCGATGCACCGGGACACAATAGTGCACCTGCAAGTACATCAGCAGTAACTGAAACACCAGCAGTTGCGGTAGCTGCTGTAGCATCTGAACCAACAGGGAAACCTAGCACTCGTGTGTTAGCAATGCCTTCAGTTCGTCAATATGCACGTGAAAAGGGTGTAGATATTACTTTAGTTGCCCCAACAGGGAAATCTGGACGTGTTGTAAAATCTGATATTGATAACTTTGGTGGTGCACCAGTTGTTGAAGTTGCAACAGAAACAGTAACTGCAACCAAAGCAGCACCAGCTCAACCAAAAGTTGAAGCTAAACCATTCGTTGGAACTGCTGAATTAGAAGTTCGCGAAAAAATGACTCCGACACGTAAAGCTATTGCTAAAGCAATGGTAAATAGTAAACACACAGCTCCTCATGTAACTTTACATGATGATGTGGAAGTTTCAAAAATGTGGGATCACCGTAAGAAATTTAAAGATATTGCGGCTTCAAGAAATACTAAATTAACATTCTTACCATATGTTGTAAAAGCTTTAACAGCAACTATGAAAGAATTTCCAATTATGAATGCATCTATTGATGACACGACAGATGAAGTTGTTTATAAAAACTACTTCAACATTGGTATCGCAACAGATACAGATCATGGTTTATACGTACCAAACGTTAAAGATGCTAACACTAAGAGCATGTTTGATATTGCTGATGAAATCAATGAAAAAGCAGCACTTGCTATTGCAGGTAAATTAACTGCACCTGATATGCGTGGTGGTACTGTAACAATTAGTAACATCGGTTCTGTTGGTGGTGGTTGGTTCACACCAGTTATTAACTACCCTGAGGTTGCTATCTTAGGTGTTGGTACAATTACACAACAACCAGTTGTTAATGCAGATGGCGAATTAGCTGTTGGCCGTATGATGAAATTATCATTAAGTTTTGATCACCGTATTGTCGATGGAGCAACTGCTCAAAAAGCTATGAATAACATTAAACGTTTATTAGCTGATCCAGAATTATTATTAATGGAAGGATAAGGTGAGACAATTATGGTAGTAGGAGATTTCGCAATAGAGTTAGATACAGTTGTTATTGGAGCTGGACCTGGAGGCTATGTAGCAGCGATTCGTGCAGCACAAATGGGCCAAAAAGTTGCTATCATTGAACGTGAATACATCGGAGGCGTTTGTTTGAACGTCGGATGTATCCCTTCAAAAGCATTAATTAGTGCAGGTCACAGATACCATGATGCAAAACATTCTGAAATTTTTGGTGTTACAACTGAAAATGTCTCTTTAGATTTTACAAAGACTCAAGAATGGAAAGATAATGGCGTTGTTAACAAGTTAACGACAGGTGTTAAATTCTTACTTAAAAAGAATAAAGTTGAAGTTATTGAAGGGGAAGCTTTCTTCGTTGATGAAAACACGCTACGTGTTATGACTGAAGAAAAAGCTCAAACATATTCATTTAACAATGCCATCGTTGCGACTGGTTCTCGTCCAATTGAAATTGGTGGGTTTAAATTTGGTAAACGTATCATCGATTCAACAGGTGGTTTAAACTTAACAGAAGTTCCGAAAAAACTGGTCATCGTTGGTGGTGGTGTTATCGGAGCTGAACTAGGTGGAGCATATGCTAACTTAGGTGCTGAAGTAACTATCTTAGAAGGTTCTCCTCAAATTTTACCAACCTTTGAAAAAGATATGGTGAAATTAGTTGAGAAAGACTTTAAAGATAAAGGTATGACAGTTGTTACTAAAGCAATGGCTAAAGAAGCAATTGATAATGGTGATAGCGTAACAGTTAAATATGAAGCGAATGGAAAAGAAGAAGTTATCGAAGCTGATTATGTTATGGTTACCGTTGGTCGTCGTCCTAATACTGATGATTTAGGTTTAGAAATCGCAGGGGTTGAAATGACTGAGCGTGGTATGGTTAAAGTTGACAACCAAGGTCGCACAAATGTTAAAAGTATTTGGGCAATTGGAGATATCGTAGCTGGGGCAGCTTTAGCTCATAAAGCTAGTTTTGAAGCTAAAATTGCAGCAGAGGCAATCTCTGGTAAACCAGTTGCTGTTGATTATATTGCTATGCCAGCAGTTGCGTTTACAGATCCTGAGTTAGCAACAGTTGGTTATACTGAAAAAGAAGCTAAAGAAGCTGGATTAGATGTTAAAGTGTCTAAATTCCCATTAGGTGGAAATGGCCGTGCTATTTCTCTTAATAAAATGGAAGGCTTTGTCCGTTTAGTAACGACTAAAGAAGATAATGTTTTAGTAGGTGCACAAGTTGCAGGTGTTAGTGCAAGTGATGTTATTGCAGAATTAGGTTTAGCGATTGAATCTGGTATGAACGCAGAAGACATTGCTTTAACCATTCACTCACATCCTTCATTGGCCGAAGTAACAATGGATGCTGCTGAATTAGCATTAGGTTTACCTATCCATATGTAAATTAAA
>CBCPLQ010000026.1:0-8297 GCA_965119435.1 uncultured Vagococcus sp.
TGAAGAGCGATAGTCTCGTCTAACTGTTTGAAGAATGAGCCAATTTTTTGTTGTTCTCCAAATTTTTTTGGGAAAAATAATTTTAAATTTTTTAATTCACTTGCTTTTATTAAAGGTTGTCCTGTTCCAAAAGCCAATTTTTTTAGATCATATTTTGTTAGTAGATAAAATATGAATTCTAAATTTTTTGATTGGATATAAACAGTATTATCACTAATTTTTACGTTACCAGAGTGTTTGTACAAGTTTCCGGCATTAGCTCCTACTCTTGCTGTTAAGACGAAATTTCCAGAGTGGTCAAAACTATCTGAATATGAAATTACTGAAGTTGATCCTAAAACTTCATAAGGTGTTTGCTCGGAGTAATCTAACCCTGCTTTAAAACTACTTCTTCCTGTTCCAATATTTTCTACATTTTCATTTAACTTACGCTCTTCCCAATCGTCAGCAAACCCCGCAAATCGCAATTCAGGAACTTTTGCACCATTTTTAGGGAACATTTTTTGCAAGTAGCCTTTTTTCTGTTCTTTCAACAAATCTAACTTACGTTGATGAAGAGCGATAGTGTTATCCAGTTCTTTGAAAAATGATCCAATCAGTTTTTGTTCCTCAATATTAGGTATAGCAGATTTAAAATCTAATATTTTGCTTACAGATGAATGCTTAACAGTTGTACCTGAAGCAGACGAAACAATTTCTTTATGATAGGTATCGGTAGTTAATAAAGTATATAAAAACTCCGGATTAGTAGTAGTATTTATTATTTTTCCTAGTCGTTGATTATGTAAATAAACATTGTCGTCTCTAGGAACAATTGCAGGATACCCTAATGATTGGGCAGTAGGGGTAAGATCTGTCATAGTAATAAAAATATTTCCAGGTTTAAAAATAAATTTTTCAGGAAAAACTCCAGAAACATCATAATATCTTCCTTTGTCCTTTTGGAATCCTCCACCTATTTTTACACTTCCTGGAGTTAAGACTATGTGTCGCTTCTCTTCGTCTGAAAAATATTCACTTTTAAATGCATAGCCATTTTCAATATCAATAACTTCCCCCAACTTACGCTCTTCCCATTCATCCGTGAATCCTTTAAATCGCAATTCTGGAACTTTCTTTTTAACTGAATCATCTATTTTCGCCATAGTCCCCACCATTTTTTAGATTCTGTTTTTACTGGCTCTTTTTCTTTTGCCTTGTTTCGTTCTTCTTCTGATAGCTTCAATTGAGTTTTCAGTCGTTCAATTTCTTCCTGCGATTGATTCTCTTTTTTATCCTCCTGAGGCATTTTAAGAGATTTCAATTCATTGATTTCTGATTTATACTCTTCTAGTAATTTTTTATCCTGCAAGGCTAGGCGTTGTTGCTGGTCTAACAAATTTTGCGTTTGTTTTTGTGCTTCCACTAAACTTTTTATTTGTTCATCTTTATTGATATTTTGAGATTCAAGATATTCAATTTGGTGTTTAAGACTGTTTAAATAGCTATTTAAAGTGCTGTTTAATTCAACGCCTTCAACACTTGTATTTCCTTTTATATTAGTGTTTTCTTGGTGTTTAACGGTATTTAACTTACTGTTTAAACTGCTGTTTAATTCAATACCTAGATTTTCTTTTATTTGTTTAACCGCTTCAGCAGTTAATAGCTTCATACTATTATTTCTAACTACATATTCGCTTGATATTTTAGAAACTTGATAATGAATTTTATTCTTGCTAACTCCTAACTCATCTGCAAGCTCTTTGATTGTCTTTAACTTTTCACTCATTGTCTATGTCCTGCCTTTTAACCGTTGGTAGATACTGTTCAATTGCTTTTTTGAGATACTTAGCTATATTGCGTTTTGAATAGGCTTCTTGTTTAGCAGCCACATAAGACAAGTGGTCTTTGACACCATTCAAGCCTCGTAATTCTTTCAGTTCGTCATAGAGAGGGTACACGTGCGCCTGCAATCCTGCCATAAGTGACGTATCGGTCATTTCATAAGGACTTAATAGCATATTATCCAACAAAAGTTTCGTGTATTTACTTTTTAATGCTTTCCCTGCTAAAAGTTCTTCTGCTTGTTCTTTATTTGCTTTATCCTGCAAATAAATAGGGTCTTGTTCTTCCAGCTTGTAGAAGTCATTTCGTGCGACTGGTTTCTTCGTGATATGAAAGACAATAGAATCAATCGAACGCCCTTTTTTGACTTTCTCATAGGACACCTTAAAAGTCGTATTATCGTTGATTTCTTTTAAGGGAATATCTAATATTTTTTTAGTAAAATTGGTAAATCGCTGATATTCATTGACGGTATCAGTCATTATCCTTAGTTCTTTAACCGATATTGAGGGATTGCGGTAGCTTTCTACTTGTTCGGCTCTCCGTCCGCCCTTGACACTGTAATGCTCATATTGGTTATAATTCATGGATAACCAACGATATAAGATAATGCTGTACTTGCTATTCAATTCAGAAATTTCTGACAAAGCGTGTTGTGTAAAATTCTTTTTAAGATTGATTAAGTAAGGCATAATTTCACGATGAAATTCAATTTTTACTTCATCATGATAATCTGTCCATTCCACGTAAGGTATAGGAACAATGCTTTTAAATTTAAACCCCTTGCCTGCTTCTTCCTTAATTTCAAAATAGGCTTCTTTTTGCATAGCTCGTACTGCTTGTTTAAAGCGACTATGCTTGTCATTGTCGGATACCTTAAAAAAAGCAAAAAGGTCAGCCTTTGAAAGATAGACGGTATTGTCTTTGGGTGGTTCTTCGGTATTGATACAAGATACCGCCAACTCAAACATTTTTAAGGGCGTTTTATCCATTTTAGCGATTGATGTTATCAAGCTGTTATGCTCGACGACTTTACGTTTTGATAATTCATTCAAGATTTGCACCTGCTTTTGATTTTTTGCTTTTTCTGTTATACTAGACATATAAAATACGCTCCTTTGCGTGTTTGAAATAGGCATAGAGAAAGTCATTTTGCCGTGAATTTTCTCTATGCTTTTATTATATCATTTTATAGCTACTTTCTCAATGTTTTAGTAGCTATATACACAGTTTTTAGTAGCTATATACACAGTTTTTAGTAGCTATATACACAGTTTTTAGTAGCTATAAAAATCTGGAAAGCCTTATTCTGACTGACTTTTTCTCCACGCAAAAGAACAAAAGATTAAAATATATAAGATAAATGTAATATAGGCTTCGCCTATTTTTTATTTTTTTCAAAAATTTAAAACCAAAGGTCAAAATCATCCAAAAAAAGAAACAGACTGCTCAATATAAAACTTGAGCAGTCTGTTTCTTTAAATCGTGTTTATAGATCTTCTGTTTTAATTTCGTAATAGCCCTCGTAATAATAACTCGCATCAATTCCTTTAAAGAATTGTTCTTTTCCTAAATCATCGGTTAAAGCCTTTTGAATCAAATATTTTAATTCATTGGTGCTGACTGTACTACGGATCATGGCATTTAAATAGTCATCCTTATCAATTTGATTCCAATCGACAATTTTGTGTAGTTTATTTTTAAGAATTAAATCCAACCAGATACGAGTGGCTCGTCCATTGCCTTCCCTAAAAGGATGCGCCACATTCATATCCGAATACTTATCAATAATTTCATCAAATGTTTCTTGAGGTAATTTATCAATATATTCAAGTGTTTGCGCTAAAAAAATACGTGGCGCAAATTGAAAGTTTCCTTTCGCAATATTCACTTCTCGAATTTTTCCTGCAAAGTCGTAAATATCTTGGAATAAAAACTGATGAATATCAGATAAGCCTTGAAACGTCCCAATTGCCAGATCCTCTATTTTGCCAGACTCAAACAATTCTTTGGCTCTTTTTTTCGTTAATAACTCTTCTTGTTTAGCTAATTCTGCTGAATTTGTTAACCCTAATTTATTTTCTAAAACCACAGGATTACCTCACTCTCTATTTTTTCGGAAAGATTCTTTTAAAGATTTTTGGACGTTGATCAAACCATGTTGAAGCGGTATACATTAATCGAAAACTGCCATAAATTCCAGCACCGATTAAACCAAAACCACCTAATCCAAGAACGACTGCCCCATAAGGATGTTTAGGCTGTATTTCCATCACTGTGTCATACAAAATATGCAAACCCCAACCATCCCAGATACCTTTATAAATCCATCGTCCGATGAGAATACCGACAACTAAGAAACAGAACAGGCAGACAATGTTCGCAATCAGAATACCGTAACGTTCGACAATCTCACGTTTGCGATCTGCTTTTATCTGCTCTTGGTGTTCATTTAGTTCTTTTTTCAAAGCGAGTAATGCTTGTTTTTCAACTTGAATTTCTTTCAGTATGGTCGCTTTTAAGTTTTCTGCCTCTAAACGATGGAGTTGTTCTTGAATGGCAGACTCCATTTTTTGATTCGCAACAGCTTCTATTTTTTCTTGGTAGTCCCGAAACTCTTTATTGACCTCTTGACGGACTAAGGTTTCTAGTTCTGGAACGTGACTGAAATCAATTTTGCCATTTTTATAAGCATTTAATACTTGAACAACGAGTTGTTCATCTTTATTCATCGACTCATCCCCCAATCATGATCTTTTGTTGGTTTCTTTTCGGACTGTACGTCTCTATTCGCTTGTTTTTCTAGGCTTTTCTGTTGTTCTTGCTCGTAATTTTTCATGTCCTTTGAAAAGCGACGTTCAAAATCATCGAGGATTTTCTCTTTTGTTTGCTTTAATTTTCTTGTAACGCGTTGAGTAAGTTCTGGTACTCGTCCTGCAAACTGTTTGATTGTGTCAATAAATCGATTAGTTGTTGATTCTCGTTTGAGAGCTTCTGATTTTCTTGGTTCAATTGCTTGTTCAAGGCTAACAATTTCTGATTCTCTTTGTTGAGTGTCTCGCTCAAGCGGAGTAATCGCTGGTTCTCGTTGTTCAACAGCTCTAAATTCGTTTTGTCTTGCTCGGTTTTCCAACTCATGTAAAATGGTCTCCCTTCCAAAATCAGAACCCAATCGGGCCTCTCGTGCTCGTCTTTGCTTGTTATTGGCGTCTAAAAAGGCGTATGAGAACGTTTGGCCTCTTTCTGATAGAATTACACCATTATCGGATAAACGCTCTTTAAACGTCTCATATGAGCTCACAGAGATATCCTGAAGCGATTTATTGATTCTTTCTCTCAAATCATCCATGTAAGAATACTCATTTTTGGCGATTAGTTCTTTTTCTGTCTCTGTTTGGCGCTCTTTTGGTGGCTCTAAAATGTGCCAGTTTTCTCGAGAAGCGAGTCGATCATTCATTTCTCGTGCTCGTTGAACGCTTTCTCCTTTTTGTTCTCTTAATTTCTTTCCTGTCTCTAAATTGACCTTATTGACAATGATGTGGTTGTGTAAGACGTGATTTTTTCCGTCTAAATGCGTATACACAGCACTTTGATGGTTAGGATAAAGGTTTTCTGCTAATTCAACGCCTAAATCGTTGGCTTTTTGCCAGTCCTTTTGTACTTTCGGATTCAGTTCATCTAAGGCGAAAGATTGGGTAATACGCAAGACTTGATTGGATTCTTTGGTTTGGTTATGAAGTTGTCGAATGACATCAAATTGTTCTTTGGCAATAAAGGGATCAATCCCGTTGGTTCCACCCACGGCAACTGCCCGACAATTTGTCAGCTCCACAGGACGTTCCAATTGATGGTCTTGTAGCCACTGTTCAGTTTTTTCATGCATGGGTCTGTCTTGACCTAAAGCATAATTAAGGGCGCTCGCTGCACTTGCGCCATTGCTTATTTTTGCAATTGTTGCCATAACTCTTGATACCCCTTTTGAGCTTGAGCGAGTACTCCGTATGTATAGCGTAAAGCCTCGATCAGCTCTTTATCTTGGTTGTCCATCCGATCGAATTGATTGAGTTTCTTGGCGATTTGATTTAAATTGGTTCCTTGTTTTGAGAGTTCTAATAATAAAGATTTCGCTTGGTCATGTTCGAGATAAGGTTTTTTTAAATGAGATTTTTGTGCTAATTTTTTCGCATAGAGATTCGGAGAGAGTCCATATGTTTCTCCTGAAATTTTCAGCTTATTGTATTGTTCTTCAGATAATCTAAATTGAATGTACTTTGTTTGATTTTGTGATACTTCTTTCTGATCCATAAATAGCCTCCTCAAAGATAAAATGCCCCAGCGCTCATTCCTCAATCGCCCTTTGTCATTGATTTTGTAATAAGCATTGCGCCCTATTCGGTTACAATCATTATAACAAAATAGACCATATAAATCCATAAATACTGCAAGCTATCACATTGTAATACAAAGCACTTCGTTCTTGTATTACAATGTTGCTTGAAAAGGGGGAAGTTTCACTTTCCCCTTTTATCCCCTTTGGATTGTGTCGATTTGCTTTACGCAAACGCCACCTACCCATTTTATAAAAATAAAATGGGCAAAAGATCTTTCTTTTTGTCATACAAAAAGAAGAAAAAAAAGAGACGATTTTCTTCTTCCGAAATCGTCCCTCTTTTTTCTAAAACCATGGATGAACGAACAAAAAATCTCTCGTATTTTGTTTGTTCATCCACTAAAAATATGCGAACAGTATGGCTTCATTCAATCCTGTTCTTACAAGTCAAAAGCATCGAATCGTCCTTGGACGATTCAACAAAAAAAGTAGTCGTTTTTGGACGACTACTAAGTTCTAAACATTCATTACCCAAAATCAATTTGGTCTAACATCGTTTCTCGACTAGCTTGATCTAATCCAAGATACGTTAAGGTCATAGCTTCACTTGAATGGTTTAATAAATGCATCACTAAACCAATATTATAGTTTGACTGCGTATAGACCCGATAAGCGCCTGTTTTACGCATGGTATGCGTTCCTAGATAGTTGATTCCTAAAAGATCACCAACTCGTGCCATGACCTTATAAAATTGCTTCTCGGTGATGTGACGGTCTGGGCGAGAGGTTGATGGAAACAACCACTCAGAATTAAGATTTTGTTGGACCAGCCAATCATGATAAATTAATAAATCTTGTTGTACTGGTTTCAAATATAACGTATTCGCTTTTCCTGTTTTTTTATCATGAATAAAAGCCGTGCTTTTGATAGAACCATCTGGGTTAAAGACATCGGATTTTTTTAATTTCATGACATCACTCACACGGAGTAGTGTGGCCTTACCGACTTGGAAGATCGTATAGTTACGACGGCCAGCCCGAAAACTATCAAGTAACGTATCTTGCACCATTTTTAGAACGTTCGAATCTTTGATGGGAAGAACGATTTGTTGAACCATATGAATTACCACCTTTCAAATATAACTTTTTTTCCAGTCAGTTCAGCTAATTTTTTGATTTGATTGTATAAGCCTATTTTTGAAAAATTAACATACATATGGTATTTAGTTAGTTCTATTGGTTTAGTCAACTTCGTCCCTTTAGCTGATATATGTTCTCTATTGCCAAGTATTTGTACTGTATTGGGTTCATTAGGACTCATTAAAGGAATCAATTTATCCAACTCTGCGGATAATACTAAATTAGAAACTAATTGCGTAAATACATCTCTATATGATTTCCCAGTATATAATGATTCTCCAAATATGATTGATATATGACTATTTAGAGTTGAGTTGTCACTATTATCTTCAGTTTGAATGTGTTCTGAATCAAATAAATCGATATTGGCAACATCATTCAATAGTTTCTCAACCTTATTCCATAATGACAGAGCTGAAAATTTGCTTAATTTATCAATATAGCTTTTATTTCCTTGAGTGCTATTATCTAAATCAATATTAGCAGTATTCATTTTTTCAATGATTAAACGTTCTAAAAGATCTAGTTGTGCTTTAGATAGATGCCCATCTTCACGTCCAAAAAATATTAATTTGTTCCACCATGGTTTATTTGTATTGTGTTGTTGTAACCTAGAAAAAATAGAATTAGAGGCTTGACCTACATAACGTTTATTATCTCCTAGTAATATATATATACCTGGTTTTTGAGATTCCTCAATTAATTGAATTGCTGGTAAATCGTCTTTATTGGCAATAACTACAAAAGTAGGTTCATCATAAAAAATAGAAATATTATCATTTCCAGATTCTCGATTAATAAATATATGGTATGGCATAACGTCCTCCTTTTAGGGTTATTATATCATTAAAATAAATAAACAGCCCCTATAATCTAGAATTTGGATTATAGGGGCTATTTTTATTTGATTTCTTAGGGGTTATTATCTAATTATAGACCCTAAACAAACATCTTTTGTAAAAAGCCTTTTTTCTGTTCTTTCAACAAATCTAACTTACGTTGA
>CBCPLQ010000027.1:0-6728 GCA_965119435.1 uncultured Vagococcus sp.
TAAATTATAAAGCCATTAAAATTAAAACCCTAGAATCCTTTCAATCAATATGAAGGATTCTAGGGTTTTTATCTATTCAATTTCGCCGTCAAACTTAAGTTTTAATTTTTCTAACATATCTTCCGTCATTTTATCTAGTGTATATTCTGGTTCAAATCCCCACTCTGCTACTGCTGAGCTACAATCTAGAGAATCTGGCCATGAATCTGCAATTGCTTTTAGCTTAGGATTTACATCATAAGTCATTGTAAATTCTGGCATTATTTTTTGAATGCTTCCTTTGATTCCTTCTGGTTCAAAGGACATCGCAGAAATATTAAAGGCATTACGATGAATCAATTTACTTTCAGGTACTTCCATTAATTTAACAATGGCATTAATTGCGTCAGGCATATACATCATATCCATATATGTTCCTTCACCAATTGGGCTTACATAAGAACCTTTTTTCAATGCTTCATAATAAATTTCTACTGCATAATCAGTTGTTCCTCCACCAGGTAACGTATCATAAGAAACTAAGCCAGGGAAACGTACCCCTCTTGTATCAACGCCAAATTTGTCATGATAGTAATCACATAATAATTCTCCTGCTACTTTTGTGATACCATACATTGTTTTAGGTCGTTGCAGTGTATCTTGAGGTGTTCCTTTTTTAGGCGTTTCTGGACCAAACGCTCCAATTGAGCTTGGTGTAAAGAATTGTAAATTAAGTTTTCTAGCAACTTCTAATGCATTGGTTAAACCTGTCATGTTAATATGCCACGCTACTTGTGGTTTATCTTCTGCAACAGATGATAAAAGAGATGCTAAATGAATCATCGTATCCGCTTTAAAATCACTTGCTAATTCAAACATTCTATCTTCATCAAGAACATCTAATACTTCAAATAAGCCATCACTGACAATTGGATTATCTTCTGGTTTTCTAATATCTGTTGCTAAAACATTGTCAATCCCTTTTTCTTTTCTTAAACGAGTTACTAATTCAGAACCAATTTGACCTAAACAACCTGTTACAATAATTCGATTCATCATAAATCCACCTTTACAAAGTAATTGTTATTAGATAATACCCATTTCTTTACCAATTTTTTCATAAACCTTGATTGCTTTATCTAGCATTTCTTTTGTGTGCCCAGCATTAGGCATATTTCTTACACGCCCTGTTCCAAGTGGTACTGTTGGGAATACAATTGGCTTAACATAAACACCATTCTCAATTAATTTTTTAGAAAACTCTTGTGCTAATTTTTCATCACCTAAGATTACTGGTGTAATTGGTGTTTCAGAATGACCAATGTCATAACCAATAGCTTGAAGTTGTTCCTTAAAGTAATTTGCATTTTCCCATAAACGTTCCACATAACTTGGATCTGTTTCCATCAATTCAATTGCTTTAATAACAGCAGCTGAAGCTCCTGGAGTTAAAGATGTTGAAAATAGGAATGGTCTTGCTTGTGATTTTAACCAGTCGATTAATTTTTGAGAACCAGCGACGTAACCACCAACTACCCCAATTGCTTTTGATAGAGTACCCATTTGGAAGTCTACTTTATCTGATAAACCAAATTGTTTCACCGTACCAGCTCCGCCACCTAAAACACCAGAACCGTGAGCATCATCAACATAAACAATTAAATTATATTTTTCAGCAATTTCCATAATTTCAGGCATTTTAGCAACATCGCCATCCATTGAGAAAACACCATCTGTAATATACATTACTTTTTTATAAAGACCACTTTCTACAGCAGCTTTTGCCTTTTCTTCTAAATCTTTCATATCAGAGTGGTTAACTCGGATAATTTTAGCACGTGATAAACGACAACCATCAATGATAGAGGCATGATTTAAACTATCTGAAAGAATGGCATCTTCTTTATTCATAACAGCAGAGATAGCACCCATATTACAGTTAAATCCTGATTGGAAGGCAATCGCTGCTTCAGTTCCTTTAAATTTAGCTAATTTTTCTTCTAACTCTTGATGAATAGCTAAAGTCCCGTTAATGGTTCTAACAGCTCCAGCCCCAACACCATATTCTTCAGTAGCTTTATTTGCTGCCTCAATCATTTCTGGATGAGTAGCAAATCCTAGATAATTATTAGAAGCTAAATTAATTTTCTCTTCTCCTTTAATTTGAATTAAAGGACCGTTCGCTCCGTCTAAAACATCAATTGTTGAATACAAACCTTTTGATTTGAGGTCTTCAAATCCCTCATCTAAAAATTTTTCCAAACTTGGACTCATATAACTCATATACAAATACCTCCTGATATTTTTATAACTCTATTATATCAGTTTTTCACGTAAACGATTTCAAAAAAAAGGAATTCTAGTAAAACTCTCATGTTTGCTTCGTTTTTTTAATCACAATATTAAAACCTTCTCTTTTTTATCATAAAAAGAGAAGGTTCCTGTTATTCTCATTCTGCTAAACTTGCTTTTATAAATCCGCTAAATAACGGATGTGCCCGATTAGGTCTTGAAATTAATTCTGGATGAAATTGTGAAGCTACAAAGAATTTTTTATCTGTTAATTCAACAATCTCAACTAATTTTTCATCAGGTGACACACCTGAAAATGTCCATCCATGAGCTTCGAACACTTCGCGATACTCGTTATTAAACTCATAACGATGACGGTGTCTCTCATTGACAACTGCCTGATTTTGATACGTTTTTGCTGTATTTGTATTATGTTTAATATGGCAAGGATACAAACCTAATCTTAATGTTCCTCCCAGATTTTCCACATTTTTTTGATCTTTCATTAAATCAATAATTTTATGAGCAGCTTGAGGTGCTGTTTCTCCTGAGTATGCGTCGGGTAGACCGACCACGTTTCTTGCAAATTCAACACAAGCCATCTGCATACCTAAGCAAATACCTAAAAATGGTATATCATTTTCACGAGCGTACTTAATCGCTTCAATTTTACCATCTAATCCACGATCCCCAAAACCACCTGGAACTAAAATACCGTCAACCTCTTTTAAAGTCTCTGAGACATTATCCCTTGTGAGCTCTTCAGCTTGAATCCATTTAATATCAATATCTGAATTATGAGGATAACCTGCATGCTTTAAGGCTTCTACTACTGATATGTACGCATCAGGCAACTCGACATATTTACCCACTAACGCAATTTTAACTGTCTTAGTTAGATTTAACACTCGTTGTTCTAATTCTTTCCATTCCGTCATATCGGCTTTTGGTGCATCTATTTTTAAATGATCACACACAATTTGGTCCATATTTTGAGCTTGTAAATTTAATGGGATTGAATAAAGTGTATCAACATCACGAGATTCAATTACAGCTTCTTTTGGTACATCACAAAACTGAGCTAATTTTTCTTTTATACCACTTGAAACCTCTTGTTCGGTTCTAATAACTAATATATTAGGCTGAATCCCTAAACTTCTAAGCTCTTTAACACTATGTTGAGTTGGCTTTGTCTTCATTTCACCAGCGGCTTTAAGATAAGGAATCAATGTCGTATGAATATACATCACATTTTCCTGTCCAACATCTGATTTAATTTGTCTCAAGGCTTCTAAAAAGGGTAGAGACTCGATATCTCCTACTGTCCCACCAACTTCAGTAATAATTATATCTGAATCAGTTGTACTTGCTGCGCGCATTATTTTATCTTTTATTTCATTTGTAACATGTGGAATCACCTGTACTGTTGCCCCTAAATATTCCCCTTTTCTTTCTTTTTGAATCACTTCAGAATAAATTTTACCTGTTGTGACATTAGAAAATTGATTTAAATTAATATCAATGAAACGTTCATAATGACCTAAGTCTAAATCTGTCTCTGCTCCATCATCCGTTACAAAGACTTCACCATGTTGATAAGGACTCATAGTTCCTGGATCAACATTAATATAAGGGTCGAATTTTTGAATAGTTACTTTTAAGCCTCGGTTCTTCAATAATCTACCCAATGATGCTGCCACAATTCCCTTGCCAATTGACGACACCACACCGCCTGTTACGAAAATATATTTTGTCATAAGTCATTCCCTCTTTCTTTAATATGGGAAAGGCTGTAGAAATAAGAAAAGCTCCCCTATTCTAATTCGAATAAGGGAGCGACTATTTTCGTTAACTTCTGCCCCTTCTTCAAGGGTGCCCATAAAATATACTACAGTTTTTCTTTTTACTTGTCAAATAATTCGATAATCCCCCTATTTTTGAGGTGTTACTTCTTTGATATCAATATCCTTAATCGTTGAGATAGGATTATCTGAACTGATATTAGCTTCAAACTCAACCTCATCGCCTTCTTTTAAAAACATACTATAAACGTTATTTCCTGTACTAATCGTGTATACTTGAGGATCTTTTTCTAACATAAATGATACAGTTTCTGTATTATCCACATACATTTTATTCACTCGTTTAACTTTACCCGTCACAGTTTCTAACTCCGTTTTTTTAGCATTCTTATTGTTGCTACCTTTGAGACTTAATTTCACTTTATAAGCTTGTAATGTTTTTTCTGCATCTACGCCATCTACTAAAATATCACTATCTGAAGCAGAAATATAAACATAGCCTTTAAAGATTCCGTTAGCATCAAGTAAAGAAATAATCCATGTAGGTATGCCTTCTATATTATAAAGAATAGGCATTTTAGCTTCCCATTTCTTTTCCGGATAAATCTTTTCTGCAATGGCAATCGCTCCATCGCTATCCATCATTCCTTTTTTATCACGGTAAAATTCCATAACTCCAGTACGAGCATTAACTAAACTATAGCCTAATGCACTATCTTGTTTTTCATCATCACTAGTAAAGTCAGTAAAATAAAGAAGTTCTCCTGTTTTTGACATTAATGGTGTGACTGCACCAGATGAGTAAATACCATTCGTTGTTGGTTGCTTAACATCATCTTTCGAAAACAGACTATTTAGCCAACCTTTACCGTATTTACCGTAATAATTATTCATACTACTTGCAACAGAACTTGTTAGAGGAGCATCAATTTCACTTGGGACATCCTTTAAATCATATATTTTAGTTTTACCCGTTTCAGTGTTTAAAACAGCTACTTTAAATTTATCGTACCGTTTTTTTCCACTTAAACCATATTCTTTATAAAGAGTTTGAACGTAATAAGGTGTTCCATCGTCCCCAATTTCTAAATTAACCATACCTGTTCTAGCTAATTGTGAGGATTTAGAGTAGATTTTTCTTTCTGCATCTTGCCAAAGAAAGGCACTTGGTACATACTTCATTTCTTTTTCTACAAAAGTTGGCTGAGCATTAATATCTGTGGCACTGATTTTGAAGTAACCTGGCACTTTTTTAAATCGATTCCACTTCCATACACTCCGATACTCTAAAGCTGAGATATAAACATACTCACCATCGATTACTTGAGCCGTTGTTGTACCTAGTTCGTAGGCGCTATAATTGGGAACACTACTAATCATTTTTTGCATTTTATTTCTAGCGCTCTTAGTTGACATAGCAATTGGGGTTTCTTTTGTCGTCTTCAATTCTTCTGTTTCCGTCACTTTTTTTACAGGAATTGTTTCAAAAATTTCATCCACACTAAGGATACGACTAATTGGGACAATAATAAAGTAACAAGCAAATAAGATAAATGCTAGAATTGTTGCTTTCTTTACCGTTTTTGGCGCGTTTAACGAGATACTTTTTCCAACTGTCTTACCTGAAACTTCAACGACTGTTCCTGATAGAAGTAAGACTACTACCATTCCCAATAAAAAACTACTTAAATTATAAAAAACCATGCTACTTAAAGATTGTGAAGGTAAGACAAAATAAACATAAATAAAAGCGACTAAATAGTAAACAATAGCTACTTTAATACTATTTTTGACTCTTTTTTTATTTCCAGATTTTACCACTACTCCTAAAATCAAAGCAATAAAAAATCCGATACTAAATTTCAACGTGGCTAACAAAAGGCCAACTCCAAACATTTTCATTCCTCCTAATTTAACTGATTGATTCTATACTAGAATAACAAAGTGTTGCTATTTTTAACACTAATAAAGATTTTTTTATAAATAAGGTACTTCTAGTATATTTCATAAATACTATGATACACTTTAATTAAAATAATTAGTAAAGTGAGGAAAAAAATAATGTATTTAGAAACTAAACGACTACACCTAAGATCTATAGAAAAAGCAGATTTAAACGACTACTTTGACTTCTATTCTGATGAGGAAAATTGTCGCTATTTACTGAATGATCCTTGGACTAATGATACAAAGGAAACCTACTTTGAACCTAAATTAAACAATCAAAGTTTTTTAAAGCGAACATCTACCCTCTTATCTGTTGTTTATCATGAAAAAGCTATCGGCGAAATATCGATTATTTCATGTGATATGAAGGATACAATCGAGATTGGGTATATTTTTAATTCGCAATACGCTCACAAAGGTTTCGCTCTTGAATCAGTTACGGCTGTTTTCGATTATCTTTTCAAGACGTTAGATACTCACCGAATATGTGCAGATGTCGATGCTAGAAATATTAAATCGAAAAGATTGTGTGAAAATCTTTCGATGAGACAAGAAGCTCATCATATTGAAGACTACTGGAATAAAAATGAATGGACGGATAGTTTAATTTATGGGATTTTAAAAAGAGAGTGGCTTGAACTTTAAGAAACAAAAAAAGACTAAAGACAGAATGACTATCTCATTCTACTTTAGTCTTTTGATTTAATT
>CBCPLQ010000028.1:0-1475 GCA_965119435.1 uncultured Vagococcus sp.
ATATATTAAAACACTAGAAACTTTAAAAGGTAAATGTAATTTAGTAACAAATTCTGAATCTCTTTCAGACTTAAAAGACAGTGATATATTTTGGACTGACGCAATGTTATCTATGTTAGAAAATATGAAAAAAGAACAAGTAACAGTTGAAGAAGGAATTGCCTATTTAGAGAATATTATTCAAAAAAGTGGAAGTAATTATAAAAATTAAAAGTACAAAAATAAAATACCTTTATTTTGGATTTTAAGGGGGTATTTTAAAGATCTAGGGGTAAATCATATAGGTTTTATATTAAAAAACTTATATATGCTCTTAAAACGCAAATATGAGCCAAATAAATATATTTTGATTTCACAAAATGATTTTTTCTAAAAACCAGTGTCGATTTTTAAGACACTGCCCATTTACATGCAAATTTAAAAATTGGCATAAAAAATGGGCAACCATGCTCGTTGGTTTTAAAGATTTTTATTCAAAGATTAATAAAATGAATCGTTTTGGTTTTATCTGTTTATGTCTTGGATTGATATTGCCGATGATTTATGGGTTTATAAGTGGATTTATCAATAGTTTTTGATTTTTGTAGTCGTCAAAGGGCGACTATTTTTTTTATTTTTTTCGGAAAATGGCAATAAATAGTTTTAGACATGAGCGTAGCGAATTTTAACAAACACGCTTGACGGAAAAAGAGTACAGTTTCACGTGAGTGATCTGTACTCTTTTTTAGCACAAGCCTATCAATTTTTCGTAAGAAAAATTTGGTGGGTGTAAGTGCGCCCTTAGCACAACGTAGAAAAAATTCGGTAGATTTTTTTACTGCGTATAAGTGCGCCCTTAGTAAAAATCGCTAAGGGAATATTTTTCAAATTAACTTTGTAGAAACGAACCCCTTATTTTTAAGGGCGCACTTATACCCCTAAATTTTATTTAGTGGTAATTGTGCTATAAAACATAATTTACATTTCGTTTTATCGTCAAGCGTGTTTGTTAAAACTCACGTTGTTCGTGTGATATTATCGGCATATTTTTTTATCGCTCGTAAATATTCATGATAGGCTTCTAGTTCTTCAAGAGATAATTTAAATAAATTAATTTGATTCATGTCTGATAATTGGTTTAGCAAATTTGTTTGTAGGTTTGTAGAATCACTTTTATCGAGTTCATTATTTAAAACATAGTTCAACATTTTTGAGTGAATCGCTGATTGAAATTCATTGATTATCTCAATTTCAAATGTTTTTCTGTAATCTAATCCCATGTTGTTTGCTCCTTTCTGGTTTCGCTTTGCTCAACTAAACATTTACTTTTAATTAAACAGACTTCGCTAGTTTAATCAAAAGTAAACGTGCGAATAAAAAGCAAATTATGTTTAAAGCTCATAAAATGTGTTCTAAGGCGTTTTGATTCTTATGGGTGTATTTCTATTGTTTTGTTTTTAAAAAGCCTGTATAAGCCTAAAAATGCGTTCTAAGGC
>CBCPLQ010000029.1:0-3150 GCA_965119435.1 uncultured Vagococcus sp.
TGTAACAAATGGGGGGCGAGGAAGCGAATTTTGCTTCCGTACTACGACCCCCCTAAAGTGTGCCGAGTGCCAAATTTTGTGCCAAAAACCACTTCAGGCCTGTTGTATCAATGGATAGAGCGTTTTTTTTTGACCGCCATTTGACCGCCATTTTGACCGCCGTTTTTAAAAAAGTGCGCTTATAATTGCATTTAATGCGTAATATGTGGTATTATTTGGTGAAGATAAATAATGAAAAGGAGAATAAAATGAGTAAGAAGAAGCGCTTGACAATAACGTTGTCAGAACAAGTTTTAGAATATCTAGACAAAGTAGCTAAAGAAAAAGGTTTATCAAAGTCTGCATTAATAACAATAGCGTTAGAAGAATACAAGAAAGGGCAAAAATGAGCATAAAAAAGAGCGTTCCCGACTAAAAGACCGCTCACTCATTTGTTGATAAGGAAAGTATATCATGACTGTTAGAACTACTAAAGCTAGACATTTTGGTTTTTTGTTATATCCTGATTCAATTCCAAACGATTGGAAGGAAAAATTAGAGAGTTTAGGAATTTCAATGGCTGTTAGTCCTTTACACGATATGGATGAAAAAAAGGATAAAGAAAAGTGGACAATTGATGATGTTGTTAGAAATGGTAAACACTATAAAAAACCGCATTATCACGTTATATATATTGCTCGAAATCCAGTAACGATAGAGAGTATTCGAAAGAAAATTAAGCGAAAATTGGGAGAGAGTTCGGTTGCCCATGTTGAAATAATTGATTCCATTAAGGGTGCTTATGAATATCTTACTCATGAGTCGAAAGACGCTAAGGCTAAGAAAAAACATATTTATGATAAAAAAGATATTTTGTATATTAATGATTTTGATATTGACCGTTATATCACCCTTGATGAAAGCCAAAAACGAGAGTTAAGAAAAACTTTGACAAATATTATTGATAAGTACGGTGTGGTTAATGCGAAAGAGCTTAGAGCATTTCTTAATTGGAAAGGCGCTGAATTTGGTGTAACCAACTTAGGAGATGTAGAAGATGTTTTGAGTTCGAACGGTAGTCTGTTTAGATTTTATTTTGATGGAAATTATCAAAATGGGTTTAGACCACAATATGCAAAAAGAATAAATGCTGAAACTGGTGAAATTATAAGCGGAGTGGATGAACAACTTGGATAAAGGTGAAATAATATCTGAAATAATTGAATGGATTAATAAAAACGATTGTCGTTCAATATCAATTGTTTATAAATATGCTGAAGTTAAATATAAGCATTGGTTAGATGTGTTGAAAGATAGAGAAAGATATAGAGGAATCAAGTTTTATATAAAGTCACGAAATTATGGACAAAGAGAAGAGAAAATAAAAGCTCCAGAGGGAATGACTTTGTATAAAAAGGGTGGTGGAATGATAAATCCGTTTGATTTAGAGGTTGATAAGGAGAGATAAAATGATTTATATGATTGGTTATTTTGTAGCGTTTTTTGGATTAATAATTATGCTGGTTGAACGCTATAGTTCCTGCAGGGGCAAAAAAGCATAAAAAAAACGCTAGCTTTGATAAGCTAACGTTACAATTTTTTTAAGAAATAATTTTGTTTTTCGAAATTCCAAATAGCCGTAATTGAATGGGCTTTTTGTTCTTCTTCGGTCGTTTTTTCTTCATCGCTCGTTTGAATTAAATTACCTTCTTCGGCATCGTCTAAATTTAAAAGTTTATGTTTTTGTTTAAGTAAACCACCGTAACTTAACATGCGTTTTCTGTATAAACCTTGTTCTAAATCTTGAACAATTTCTGCGTCTTTTTCATGGTTTCCTGTTAAGTAAACCACCGTAACTTAACATGCGTTTTCTGTATAAACCTTGTTCTAAATCTTGAACAATTTCTGCGTCTTTTTCATGGTTTCCTGTTAAGTAATCGGACGACTTAACCGAGTATTTTGATGTCTCTTTAATTGCAGCTTGTATATCTTTATCGCCTTTTTTATTCGGTTTAATTGCTTTGATATTTGCGACTGGTTTGTAATCAACTTGAAGTGCTTTTTGCCATAAATTGATCCACTCTTCTTGCGTTATATAATTAGATTTATTCTTAAAATAACTATTTTCCACACACAATAAAACATGCATATGTTGATTATAACTGCCGTCATTTTTATTAACGGTCACTTCTGTTGAACGCATAAACCCAATTAAATTTTTACTAACTTTTTTATATTTAAATAATCTTCTAAATGATTCAGTTAAGTGCTTTAAACTTTGTTCTAAAGTATCACCGTCTATAGCATTTTTTGTTGAAAGTGTTAAGAATAACCAACGTGCTTTTGGCTTTTCTTTAACCACTGCTTCAATGACTTTTTGAGCTTGATAACTATTTTTCATTGAACGCCTCCAATTACAAACCGGACATAATTTAGACTTACAAAACCATGTTTTATAAAGTTTTAAATACCCTTCATCAGTCGGCTTAAATTCTAAGACGTTACCACATTGTTTTACGTTAAAAGCCTTTTTGATTTTTAAAATTTCCAGTATATCTGCATAACTTACATTGTCGATTTTTTTCTCTCTCCATGGGCGTTGTTTCCCACTTCTAGTCATATCTTTTAATGTTTCGTTATCTTGATTTTCGTCTATATATCTTGTAGTATTAAATTGCATAAAAAAGCCCCCAGTTTTATTTAAGATTCGACACCTTAATAATATAACTGGGGTTTTTTCATGTCAAATTTTCTTTTCAACCACAAAAACAAATAAAAATACTGTCATATCAACGATAAATCATATTTTTAAAAAAGAACGTTATTTCTATATAGTATCAAGACAAGAAGAAACTCGTTTTCAACTCGTTTCTAAAAGCTAAAATTAGTGCTCTTCTTTTATTAATTTTAAAACGAAAGAAACAATAGCACATATAACAACAATCAAAATTAAACTAGATAATAAAACCATGCTAGAACCTGTAACATTTATTCCAAATGAAGAACTACCATCAGAGCCGAAGTTAGCATGTGTATTAAAAACAAATATTAAAAAAATACCAATACTAGCAAGCACACCTACAACATCAAAACCAAATTTTACATAAGGATACTTAATATTCTTAGTTAACATTTCTAAAACTCCTTTTTTATTTCAAAATAACATATTGC
>CBCPLQ010000030.1:0-3133 GCA_965119435.1 uncultured Vagococcus sp.
ATATTGTTCATTGAAAACTGGATAGTTGAAGTTAGACATCAACATTAATTTTTAAACACCGAGTTGATCAGTTTTAGTAATAAAATTGTGATACATTTATATTTTACTTAGATATCGCTATTTAAGTAAAATTAGAAACATCTAACTCATATGTAGTTAGAAAAGGTTAAGTGAATAAGGGCGCACGGTGGATGCCTTGGCACTAGAAGCCGATGAAGGACGGGACTAACTCCGATATGCTTTGGGGAGCTGTAAGTAAGCTATGATCCAGAGATTTCCGAATGGGGGAACCCAGCATCTTTTATAGGATGTTACTTTCAAGTGAATACATAGCTTGATAGAGGTAGACGCAGAGAACTGAAACATCTAAGTACCTGCAGGAAGAGAAAGAAAAATCGATTTCCTTAGTAGCGGCGAGCGAAACGGAAACAGCCCAAACCAACAAGCTTGCTTGTTGGGGTTGTAGGACTCAGCTGTGGTAGCTGTTGTGAATAGTCGAATCGACCTGGAAAGGTCAGCCGGAGCGGGTAAAAGCCCCGTAGACGAAATTGACAACACACCTATGAGTATCCTGAGTACGGCGGAACACGAGAAATTCCGTCGGAATCCGGGAGGACCATCTCCCAAGGCTAAATACTCTCTAGTGACCGATAGTGAACCAGTACCGTGAGGGAAAGGTGAAAAGCACCCCGGAAGGGGAGTGAAATAGATCCTGAAACCGTGTGCCTACAACAAGTCAGAGCCCGTTAATGGGTGATGGCGTGCCTTTTGCAGAATGAACCGGCGAGTTACGATTGCATGCGAGGTTAAGCTGAAGAAGCGGAGCCGTAGCGAAAGCGAGTCTGAATAGGGCGAGTGAGTATGTAGTCGTAGACCCGAAACCATGTGACCTACCCATGTCCAGGTTGAAGGTGCGGTAAAACGCACTGGAGGACCGAACCCACGTACGTTGAAAAGTGCGGGGATGAGGTGTGGGTAGCGGAGAAATTCCAAACGAACTTGGAGATAGCTGGTTCTCTCCGAAATAGCTTTAGGGCTAGCCTCGGAATTAGAATGATGGAGGTAGAGCACTGTTTGGACTAGGGGCCCGTCTCGGGTTACCGAATTCAGATAAACTCCGAATGCCATTCATTTATGTCCGGGAGTCAGACAGTGAGTGATAAGATCCATTGTCGAAAGGGAAACAGCCCAGACCACCAGCTAAGGTCCCCAAATATATGTTAAGTGGAAAAGGATGTGAGGGTGCACAAACAACTAGGATGTTGGCTCAGAAGCAGCCATCATTTAAAGAGTGCGTAATAGCTCACTAGTCGAGTGCCCTTGCGCCGAAAATGTACCGGGGCTAAACATATTACCGAAGCTGTGGATAGAACCTTAGGGTTCTATGGTAGGAGAGCGTTCTAAGGGCGTTGAAGCTAGATCGTAAGGACTGGTGGAGCGCTTAGAAGTGAGAATGCCGGTATGAGTAGCGAAAGACAGGTGAGAATCCTGTCCACCGAATGACTAAGGTTTCCTGGGGAAGGCTCGTCCTCCCAGGGTTAGTCGGGACCTAAGCCGAGGCCGATAGGCGTAGGCGATGGATAACAGGTTGAGATTCCTGTACCCGTTTATTTTGTTTGAACAATGGAGGGACGCAGTAGGTTACAAGATCGCACTGTTGGATATGTGCGTTCAAGCAACAAGTCTTGATAAGAGTCAAATGCTTTTATCTTTAAGGACAAGTTGTGATGAGTAGGGAAATTTAGTACCGAAGTCTTAATATCACACTGCCAAGAAAAGCTTCTAGTTAGAAATAAACGGCCCGTACCGCAAACCGACACAGGTAGTCGAGGAGAGAATCCTAAGGTGAGCGAGAGAACTCTCGTTAAGGAACTCGGCAAAATGACCCCGTAACTTAGGGAGAAGGGGTGCTGAACGCAAGTTCAGCCGCAGTGAATAGGCCCAAGCGACTGTTTATCAAAAACACAGGTCTCTGCAAAATCGAAAGATGACGTATAGGGGCTGACGCCTGCCCGGTGCTGGAAGGTTAAGAGGATGGGTTAGCAATAGCGAAGCTCAGAATTGAAGCCCCAGTAAACGGCGGCCGTAACTATAACGGTCCTAAGGTAGCGAAATTCCTTGTCGGGTAAGTTCCGACCCGCACGAAAGGCGTAACGATTTGGGCACTGTCTCAACGAGAGACTCGGTGAAATTTTAGTACCTGTGAAGATGCAGGTTACCCGCGACAGGACGGAAAGACCCCATGGAGCTTTACTGTAGTTTGATATTGAATGTTTGTGACACATGTACAGGATAGGTAGGAGCCGTAGAGCTCGGGACGCTAGTCTCGAGGGAGGCATTGGTGGGATACTACCCTTGTGTTATGACCATTCTAACCCGCGCCACTTATCGTGGCGGGAGACAGTGTCAGATGGACAGTTTGACTGGGGCGGTCGCCTCCTAAAATGTAACGGAGGCGCCCAAAGGTTCCCTCAGAATGGTTGGAAATCATTCGTAGAGTGCAAAGGCAGAAGGGAGCTTGACTGCGAGAGTTACAACTCGAGCAGGGACGAAAGTCGGGCTTAGTGATCCGGTGGTTCCGCATGGAAGGGCCATCGCTCAACGGATAAAAGCTACCCTGGGGATAACAGGCTTATCTCCCCCAAGAGTTCACATCGACGGGGAGGTTTGGCACCTCGATGTCGGCTCGTCGCATCCTGGGGCTGTAGTCGGTCCCAAGGGTTGGGCTGTTCGCCCATTAAAGCGGCACGCGAGCTGGGTTCAGAACGTCGTGAGACAGTTCGGTCCCTATCCGTCGCGGGCGTTGGAAATTTGAGAGGAGCTGTCCTTAGTACGAGAGGACCGGGATGGACATACCTCTGGTGTACCAGTTGTTCTGCCAAGGGCATTGCTGGGTAGCTATGTATGGACGGGATAAACGCTGAAAGCATCTAAGCGTGAAGCCCCCCTCAAGATGAGATTTCCCATTTCTTTAAGAAAGTAAGACCCCTGAAAGATGATCAGGTAGATAGGCTAGGAGTGGAAGTGCAGCGATGTACGGAGCGGACTAGTACTAATCGGTCGAGGACTTAACCAAGATATATCGGTGATATAATGTTGATCTAACAGAAACATCCAGTTTTGAGTGAATAAT
>CBCPLQ010000031.1:0-2878 GCA_965119435.1 uncultured Vagococcus sp.
GATATTTTGTCGTAGCTCTCTTTTTATTTATAAAAAATCTTTGGCTAATATGTCTTTTGCCATTTCTAAATTCTTCTCATTCACTAAAATGATTGGTCCAGTACAACCCATACCACTTTCTGCGTAAATGTTACGTTCCCACAGAACCTCTAAAGCATCGTCTAAATCTAGGACATCAATACCAGAGATATCTTTTGTTACTATTTCTTTCTCTGGTTTAACTATTTCTTTCTCTGATACTTTTGGTTTATTTTTTTGCGCTAATCCTTCACATATTTCAGATAATTTAGCTTTTTCAGCTTTTTTATATTCATCATGACTAACTTTTTTTACATCACCTTTAGCTAATTCATAGGCAAATTGAAGCGCATTGGCAATGACTGGTGCTCCACTTGCTCTTGAAATGATGCAAACATTTTGGGTATTTTCTGCTCCGATACCTGGGCCATAGCCATAACCAACGGCTTCATAGTTTCCACCCGTTTGATACGCTGAAAATAATTTCATTAGTATATTTCCAGTTAAACTATCACAAACCATCACATCAGGAGTTCCCATTAACAAGTCATTACCACGCATCGTAATCGTACCATCTGCTCTTTGACTTTTTGAAAAAGAGAAATCATATCCATTTGTTTGAAGCTCTTTTAAGGCACGTTCAACCGTGTTGGCTCCATCAATATTTAAAATACCAACTGTTGGATCAACGTTACCACAAGATTTAGCTGTAACAATACCATTAATTGTATTTTTCACCATTGCTTCAATCCGGTTCGAACTTGTCGTTCCAGTAGTTGTTGCTATATACATCTCTTTACCCGTACTTGGAACAACCACTCGTCCAACCGTAGAAACTCCGATTGGGAAAGAATAATGAAGCGTTACACACCCTTGAATTGTTCCATCGTTTAACAGTTCTTCCATTTTTCTATGGTTCTCTGCTTCACAATTGGTTACAACTTGTTCGAACTCTTCCGCCCAATCAACTTGTGTTCCGATTAGTAACACTTTAAAATTCGCTTTATTTTTAATTAATTGAAGAGCTTCTTTCATTACGTCCGTTCCGTGTTCACTACCATCAATCGTTAAACCAATTTTAACATTGTCGTAGTGATGTTTGGACTCTAAAACTTCAGCCATTTCAATTAAACACTCACTCATCACTTCTTTTACTGTATTTGACATCTATATCACCTCTAATCTTCTGATATTTTTTTGGCAAAATGTCGCAATACTTCAGCCATTTCTGTTTTAACTGTTTCTTTAAGAGAATCATTTTCTTGACTCACTTCACCTGTATTTCTTTCAAGGATAATCGAAACGCCGTCAAACAAGTTAGTCATACGCCCTAAGAATAATGACCCTTTTCCGACAATCATAGCTCGATTTTTATCACCTGTTGTTAAATCTTGAATCCCAAATCCTAAATAAGGAACGCCACTTGGTATATGCCCTTGGGTTGGTGCCCAACCTGGAATTGATTTTTCATTAACAAAAGTCATTAAATCTTTCTTCTCCATTTGTTTCTTCAGAACACCAATAGCCCCAATCATTTTTAAGTTGGCTAAAGGAACATCTCCTGCTCCAGCTGGCTTAGTAATATCAGGATTTTGCATTTCAACTGAATAAATATCCACATCTTTTACCGTTAACCCAGCTTTTAATAAAGGATCAGCAACCAAAGCACTCGTTACTGCTTGCGGACTTGAGCCACTTGATACAGTATGTCTTCCTACAAGATCTGTTCTTAAAATCGGATGAATTCCGTCATTACTGCTAATCAATGCTGCAAATCCACCTAGTACATCTTCTAAGATTGGTAAATTTTTACCAACATGAGATTTTCCGTTCATTCCTAATTTTGCTGTTGCGCCACCTGCTACTAGAACAACATTATTATACGTTTCAGCTTTCACTAAAGAAGCTGCTGAAATTAGTGCATGTGTTGGTGCTGCACAAAAACTTCTCAAATCACTACCTGTTGCATTCACACAACCACACATTTCAGCAATGGATTTAGCAAAGTTTCCTCCACCACGTTGGTTCATATCACCACAAGCTTCTTCACTACACTCAATAACGTAGTCCACTTCACTTGCGTCAATACCTTTTTCATTTAGTAAATGACGTAGAGCTAGAACACCACTTGCTTTAACAACAAGATTTTCTAACATCACGTGTGCATTTAAGTTCACATCAATTTCATGAGCTCTTACCACGCAACCAACTAATTGACGATCGCTATATAAGCCTTCTGCTGCATGATCTTCTACTTGCTCTTTAATCCAAGAAAGTTCTACCCCTTCTTTGATTTTTTCTGCGTCATCCTTAAACAATTCATGATGTGTTAAAGCTTCTTTTACTTCCTTAGCAAATTCTGTTTCTAAATGAACTAATTCAAAAACATCAGAAATTTGTAGTAAGCCGAAGAATTCAGTTTGAGGCATAATCTCACCGGTTTCACTAAACCTTTGACCTTCAACAGGTTTATCTACCCATGGTTGTTCCATTTTTTTTAATTCTTTATAATTTAAGTTACCTATATAAGTTTGGTTTGGGGCATAATTGACAACCTCTTCATAACTACGAATATTATCATATAGTGTTTTTAGATACTCACTATCTGGATTAGTAATTTTTTCTGTCGTTTGTGTTGTACCATTATGTTCAATCATATCTGGTGTATGAACTAAAACATAACTACTCCCTCTTAAGACTGGAAAGTTCATTCGACAAGCTCCTTTCATTTAAAGAAAGAGGTTGAAACCTAAGTCATCAACCTCTTCAAATTTTCTATTAATATTTTGAGAATTCTTTACGGATACTAGATACTTCTTCAATAATGTCATCCACATCTAAAACCATTTCCATCATGCCG
>CBCPLQ010000032.1:0-2765 GCA_965119435.1 uncultured Vagococcus sp.
ATTTTTAGTTACCTTTAAATATATTTTTTGATCATTTCTTCAATTTTTTCTTTTGTACAATCATCTTTAGCTACTTCATCTACTTTTTCGCCATTATGATAAATTGAAATAACAGGTAATCCCATTATTTTATGTTGAATACAGAAACGACGAACTTTTTTTTGTGATGTATTAAACTTAGTAAAATAAAGAGAATCTCCATATTTTTCAGAAAGTTCAACGACTGTAGGCATAATTGCTAAACAGTTTTCACACGTTTCGCCCCACCAATCAACTAAAACTGGTTTGTCTTTTTTTAATACTTCTTCTTCAAAATTATCAACTGTTAATTCAATCATGATATTAGCTCCTTTTATGAGTTAGTTGACTCAACATATTTTTGTGCCGCATGAGCCGCAATTGCTCCGTCTCCAGCTGCTGTAATAACTTGGCGTAATGTTTTAGGACGAATATCTCCAGAAGCGAATACACCTGGAAGAGATGTAGACATATCTTCTTTCGTCTTAATGTAGCCCCAATCATTTAGCTCTAAAACTTCTTTGTATAATTCAGTATTTGGAATGTAACCAATAAAGACAAAGATACCAAACGTTCCATCCTCTTCATCTGCTAATATTTCCGTTGTTTCACCTGTTTCAGTATTTCTGATGACCATTGATTCAACTAAGCCATCTCCACAAATCTCTTCAATCACTGTATTAAATTTATAATCAATCTTTGGGTTTCTTTTTGCTTGTTCAATCGCTATTTCATCAGCAGTTAAATTAGGTAAATTTTGAAGAATTGTTACTTTTCTTGCAAAACTTGTAATAAATTCTGCTTCTTCTACCGCTGAGTTACCACCGCCAACTACGTATACTTCTAAATCTTCAAAGAATGCTCCATCACAAGTAGCACAATAAGAAACACCTTTACCTTGTAATTCTTTTTCACCCTTACAACCAATTGGTCTTGGTTGAGCTCCATTAGCACAAATGACTGCATGACTATCATAAACCGTGCCATCTGAACAGATTACACGTTTTATCTTGCCTTCTAATTCAATGGATTTCACATCTTTTCCCAAATGAATTTCAGCACCATATTGAGTTGCCTGCTCGGCCATTCTTTTAACTAATTCAGGCCCTGACGGATCTCCTGAACCTTTCCCCAAGATTGCTCCTGGAAAATTAGCAATCTCATGAGTCAAAGCAATTTGCCCACCAACTTTTGTTTTCTCTAACACAACTGTTTTTAGTCTCGCACGGCCATTATATAGCGCGGCAGTTAAACCTGATGGACCACCACCAATAATGACAACATCATAAATTTCTGACATAACATACTCTCCTTGAGGATGATAAATTCATCCTTTTATTCAAATACAGTTTGTTCTTCCACTGGTGTTTGTAATGCAACTAGTGCTTTTTTAACTAGTTTCATACGTAATTTTTTCTCTTCTGCTTCTTCTAAACTTGGATTACCAAGTGGGTGAGGAATTGCTATAGTTGGAACAATTCTATTAGCTCCTACTGTTAACGAAATTGGAACAACTGTACACATATGAACAACTGGAATACCTGTTTTTTCAATTTCTTTTACCATCGTTGCACCGCAACGAGTACAGGTACCTCAGGTGGATGTTAATATAACAGCATCTACACCGTCTCTTACCAAATCTTCGGCAATTTCAGCAGCATATTTTTTAGCATTTGCAACAGACGTTCCATTACCAACTGTTGTATAGAAGTAAGGATAAATTTCACCAATTTCTCCAGCTGCTTCTAATTCACGTAGTACATCCAGAGGTAATACTCTATCGGCATCATGATTAGCATAAGTTGGATCATATCCACCATGAGCTGTTTCATAAGTGCTTTCAGTTAAATCTGTTACGCCGGAAATATCATATTTACCAAATTTAGAGGCACTACTTGATTCAATATGATCTGGATTTCCTTTAGGTACAATCCCACCAGATGTTACTAATGCAATTTTAGCTTTTTTAATATCAGTTACTGGTTTTCCAGGTTCTACATTATCAAATACTGGCATTGGAAATTCTGTTACAAACTCTTTACCAGTTAATTTATTTACTAACATATCTACGGCACGGTAAGAACCTTGGTGTGCTGTTTGATAATTTTTACGACCTCTTACAAAGTAATGATCTCCATCAGGCGTTACCTCTTCTTTATTTAAAAGTTTAAGAGCTAACTTAGCCATAACTGGAACAACTTTTCTCATAGTTGCTGCACTATTGCCAACAGGTACTACATATGCATCTTTTTTATACATATCTGTTCCTGGATTTTCTTCATAAAGACCAGTCACAGCAGGAATATTCAATTCTTCCATCACTGCTTTTGCAACTGCTCCACAAGCCATACCATATCTACCCGCATTAAATCCAGGGCCTGCTATTACTAAATCAGGTTTATATGCTTTAATCATTCCCATTACTTCTTCTAAAGCTGAGTCTAGGTTTTCGTTAAAGTAGCTATCACCACAAATAACAGTACCGACGATTTCTACATCCTCACCTAATGCGCCTTTAAATGCTAATCCAGGTCCTACGATTTCTGCTTTAGTCATTGGTTTAATATCAGCTTTTTCTTCTCCACCAATGCCTGCGTAGAACTGGTTAATATAATGAACAACTCTATATTTAGCCATGTTCTTCCTCCTTTATATCAATTGACGATTAATATTTTGAAAATTCTTTACGAATACTAGATACTTCTTCAATAATGTCATCCACATCTAAAACCATTTCCATCATGCCA
>CBCPLQ010000034.1:0-1502 GCA_965119435.1 uncultured Vagococcus sp.
GGCTCTATAATTTATGATGTGGATGAAGAAATTCATTCGCATCTTTTTTTTACAAAAAAAATAGAAACATATGAAAATTCCAGTTAAAATAAAAGTGACCAAACCCTATTTTAGAAAGGAAGATTCATATGCCTCTTAATCATTCTATTCGAATGTCACTTGATTTGAAAGATAAAAATATCACTTTTAATAAAACTTTTTGTGAAGAGAAGATTGTAAAAGGAATTTTATCAAAAGTTTATTACGGAACTCTTACATATCAAGCTAAAGCTTGTCCATGTTGTGGCGTTAAAAATGAAAACTATTCTATTGTAAAAAATGGTTTTTTGACAACTAAAATTAAGTGGCTTAATACGACCAATTGGCCAACTTATCTTTACTTAAAGAAGCAACGCTTTTTGTGTCGTCATTGTAACTCTTCTTTCTTAGCGGAATCTCTAGAAATTGAAAAACATTGTTTTATTTCTAGAAGAGTGAAACAATCGATTACTCTTGAATTATCAGATGCCATTTCTTTCAAAGATTTGGCTAAAAGACACTCTGTGTCATCTACGACGGTCATTCGCACTCTCCGTTCTTTTGGTAAAGAGCTAACCAATCGTTATGACTCCCTTCCTCCCCATCTATCTTTTGATGAATTTACTGGTGTAAAAGAAAGTAAAGGGAAGTACAGCTTTATTTATTCAGATTCTGTTTCTCATCAAATTTTGGATATTCTTCCTGATAACCTCTCCAACACAATAGAGAAACATTTTCTTAACTACTCTTTAAAAGCTAGAAACCAGGTTAAAACCATTGTTGTTGACATGAATGCTGGTTATTTCAAACTGGCTAAACGTTTATTTCCTAATGCGTCAGTTATTATTGATCGTTTTCATTTAGTTCAACTCATTAGTCGCTCTTTAAATGTAACACGAATAAAGACGATGAATCTCTATCGAACCAGTCATTCAGAAGATTTAAAAGTCTATAGAAAAATGAAACGGTATTGGAAGTTATTTTTAAAAGACTCGAGAGAGTTAAATTATACAGATTACCATTATCAACGTTTATTCAAAGCTATCTTACCAGAAACGGAAATAATGAATTACTTACTTAGCTTAAACAATGAGTTAGCGGATACCTATAGATTGTATCAAGAATTATTATACTGTTGTAAAACCAATGATTTTGATGCTTTTTCAGCTGTTTTATTGACGAATGATAGCTCCATTTCTCAGCCGATGCTCACCTCTGTCACAACACTAAAAAAACATCTTCCACGGATAGAAAACACCTTTAAATATCCATTTTCTAATGGTCCATTGGAAGGTTCTATTAACAAGATAAAGCTCATTAAACGGATTGCTTATGGGTATCAAAATTTTCAGAATTATAAATATCGGATTCTAATTAGCTTTAAAGATAAAAAAATAAGCAACGAAAATCAACTGATTTTCGCTGCTTAATCTTCTCTTTTATTTAACTTATTTTGACTCATCCACATCATTTGACACAGAGCC
>CBCPLQ010000035.1:0-1466 GCA_965119435.1 uncultured Vagococcus sp.
GACTCTGTAAGCTCTTCTTTAACAACAGCTCTACTTATTCCAGCACCACCAGCCAAAACTTCTGTATTGCGTAAATAAGGCTCTTTATAAACAGTAAGTTGTTTAGCACCATCAGGATAAATTTTGACCCTTGTTTTTACTAGTTTTTTCACTTTTTCACCTCCTCTATGTTCGTTATGTTTCCCGTATGTCAAGTAGACGGGAAAACCAAGCTAACTCTAGCATATTATTTAGATTTATATAATTTACATAGTTATAATTTATCAAAACCAAAATCACTTACCTGTAAAATGGCCTATTTTAGTTTTGATTCGACAAGCTAAAGCTTATTCGACTTCAAAACTAAAAATAGATCCATACATTCAGAAATATTAATTTCAGTATTTTATATAAATCTATCAGCTATCGTCAATCCAAACAATACTCGCAAGCATTGACAATTGGAACCTCTAAGCGTGATTTTTTTTTCGAGCCTTCAGCATGAATAATCTTATTCTCAATCGCCCTGCTGAAGCTTCGACAGGCTATCACGCACGACCAATTATAAATGCACCACTACGTTTTGCTAGATATTAATCATTTTTTGGAAGCTCCCCATTTTTATAAGCATCCATAATTTCCTTAGCATTATTAGTCATCACCATTGCTTCTAATCCTTTTCGTTCTCGGTCTAAAAGAGTAGCTACATAAGCACTTTTACTAATACCAATACTCTTAGCTTGAACTTCTACAAATTCATTTAATTCATCACTAACACTAACTTGAAATCTAGGCATTTTCGCACCTCCTTGTTACAAAATTGTACCAATCTGGTTCGATTTTACCATAAATCAATAAAAAAAAGCAACTAATGCTAAAATGCATCAATTGCCCACTCTTTTGATAAATGCTATACTTGCATCGAAAATATTCTAATCGAACCGTCTTGAGAAGACCAATCTTCTTTATGACCTATGCCAAGGTCAACAGACGTATATTCAACTACTGGTTCTTTCAGCCCATGAGAAGACCAGTATTTTTTTTTGCCTTTTCCAACTGGTGTAGAATCAATATTCTTAGTTACATATTTAGTTATATAGCTAGCACATTTCTGTTTATCCCTAATACTCGATAAAGTAGTAAATCCATAATCCCAATCAGGACAATTATAAACTTTATGCCCTTTATGCCTAACGCCAGAATCTGAAATCTTACCACCAAAACCACCAGTAACGCCGTGGAAATGAATTTCACCAGTTTCATGACGTTCAGGAATAATTATATAATTAAATTTTCCATATTTACGCCTCATCTTCGCAAGCCATTTACTTAATTTTTCAAAAGCTAAATCATCATTACCTCTATCGCTCTGAAAAGTCATAGTCCAAAAATAATCAAAATCATTGCTTAAACAGTAATCTTTTATTTTAGTTTTAACAGCCCAAACCTTCTTAAGCCTTTCCTCTTCACGTATAACCGCCATTTCA
>CBCPLQ010000036.1:0-1419 GCA_965119435.1 uncultured Vagococcus sp.
TATTACGTATCTATAATCATTATAATAAAATAACTGAACTTATTTGTCAACATTAATAAAAAAAATGTTTGATAAACGTGCTGAAAAGACAATAATAAAACTTTATATCTAACTTAGATTAAAGGTAATTAGCCGTCAGTTAAGTCGTCAATTTTTCGGAGGGATGAATGTGGCTAGAAGAGGAGAAAATATCTATAAAAGAAAAGATGGAAGGTGGGAAGGGAGATATATTAAAGGGAGAAAAAAAGACGGCTCAATTCATTTTGGATATATATATAGTCATTCCTATCAAGAGCTACGTAAGAGGTTATACGAAGAAAAATTATCTAATGCAGGTGCTAATTTTAATTGTCAATGTAACTTTAATGGCATACTTACAGAAAAATGGGTAATTTCATGGTTAGTAAATCAAGAACAAAAAGTAAGGTATAATACTTACAAAAGTTATAAGAGTAAAATTGAGCATCATATATTACCTTATTTTTCTGGATTCCTACTTAGCGAAATAAAAAAAGAGGACATTCAAGACTGGGTTAATAATTTAAATAAAATATTGAAACCCTCATCTGTCAAAGTTATTGTTAGAGTATTTTCGATATGCTTAAATGATGCTGTTCTAGAAGAAAAGTTGGATAAGAATCCTATTAAGGAAATTTGTCTAATAAAAGATGAACCTAAGAAAGCCAAAGCATTTTCAAAAGAAGAACAGGAAAAACTAGAAAATCAAATTTTTCTGAGTGAAGAACACTTTAAAAGTTATTTTCCTTTTTATTTAGCTTTATATACTGGGGTGAGAGTAGGGGAATTGACAGGATTAAAGTGGCAAGATATAAATTGGGATGACCAATACTTGATTGTCCAGCGTAGTATTCAAAGAGTAAAATTTGAAGATGGAGAAAGTATTTTAGTGGAAACTAAAACAAAAACAGTCCATAGTCATAGGTTAATTCCTCTTTCTTGTGAAACATTGTATTGGTTAAAAAGATGGCGAGACTTGACTAATACTGGTTCGAATTATGTTATTAGCGGACGCAATGGAAAACCAATGGATTCAAGAAATTTAAGATATCATTTTAAAAAATTAAAGGAAATAAGCAATGTTGAAGATCTACCTTTTCATTCTCTGAGGCACAGTTTTGCAACAAGATGTATTGAATCTAATGCATCAGTTACAACACTGAGTGAGTTAATGGGACATAAATCAGCAAAAATGACTTTGGATATATATACTTCAAGTTTTTTTGGTGAAAAGAAAAAAGTAATAAATCTATTAAATAACGACAACAATAATAAGGAAATAAGAATAAAGAAAAGTAAAGCATTTAAATAAGTGTTTTATTTTTTTTGTCTTTTAACAATAAGCCGTAACGAAGCCGTCAAATCATTCTATGAAGATCTATTTTATAATGTTTTTATTTG
>CBCPLQ010000037.1:0-1278 GCA_965119435.1 uncultured Vagococcus sp.
TGAATTGGCAACACTTTTCTGTACAAAAATTATAAGGTCTTTATTTTCTTCAACTAGTTATTTTATAATCTATTAAACAGTCTGCTTCAATTCCCAGTCTAAACGGTAATTAATCGGGGATTGGTAACCTAATTTGCCATGTTTTCTAAATTTATTCCACCAATTGACATAGTCCATTAACTCATACTGTAATTCAAACAAGGAATCAAAAGATTGTTGGTAAATAAACTCAATCTTAAACGCTCGATAAGTTGCTTCTGCCACGGCGTTGTCATAGGGACAACCAGGGCGTGATAAAGAACGCTGTATCTGAAACGCAGCTAATAATTCATCAATACTTTGATTATCAAATTCTTTTCCTCGGTCTGTATGAAAAATTTGAACATCATCTAATGGCTGTTCAATCGTTCCGATTGCCTGTAACACAAGGTCCACAGATTTGTTAGGACCACTAGAATAGCCAACTATTTCTCGATTGAATAAATCAAGAATAAAGCAGACATAATGCCACTTTTGACCTACTTTAGCATAGGTTAAATCTGTCACTAAAGCTTCCATAGGTTGCATTCTATCAAATTGACGTGATAAAACATTAGCGATTTTCTGTTCATTTTTACTCGTTGCCTGAGGCTTAAATTTCAGTGTTGTGTAGCTTGAAATGAAATTGAACTTATTCATGATTCGTCGTATCCTTCTTCTTGAAACAATTAATTCTTGATCGTTTAAATCGTCTTTAATTCTTCTTGCTCCGTAGGAGTTACGGCTATTTGTAAAGGACTCAATGACTGCTTTTTCAACAATAGCTTCTGATTTTTTTCTTTTAACTTCATAGTAATAAGCCCCACGAGAAATTTCTAATTTTCGACACATCGCTGATACACTGTACTTCTTTTTATTTTTTCTAACAACTTCTACTTTCGTCCGAATATCAGCGCTGCTTGCTTTAAAATATCATTCTCCATCATCAATTCTTTATTTAGTTTACGTAATTCACGCAACTCTTTTTCTTCTGGCGTCAAATTATCTTTCTCTTTGAATGAACCTGACTGATTGTATTGTTTGACCCATTTGTCAAAAGTTGATGGCGTTAAATCATATTCTCTTAAAATATCTTTTCTAGATTTTCCTGATTTATGGAGTTCCACCATTTGTTTCTTAAATGATTCTTTAAAGGTCCGTCTTGGTTTTCTGTTAGTTGTCATGAGATAAGCTCCTAATCTGTTTTTTATTAAGTATAGACACCTTATCTTTTTTGTTCAACTAAGTGTAACCTATTCA
>CBCPLQ010000038.1:0-1162 GCA_965119435.1 uncultured Vagococcus sp.
TGAATTTAACAGATAAGTCTTTAATTTTTGAAGAAAATTGGTTGTCTCGCGAAGCGAGACACAATCGTTCTGTCAATATGATTAGCGGAAAGTTGGTTAGTGAGAATAAACAGTGTCAACAATGTGGTTTTTCTAACTGCGTTAAAAATGGAACTTACCAAACCATTAGCCAGTTACCTGAGGTAGAGCGCCGTCCAACTTATTTAAAATTGAGAAGAGAACGATATCTTTGTAAAAATTGTAACTCTACTTTCAGCGCTACTACTTCATTAGTAGACGATTTCTGTCAAATTTCCAAACAGTTAAAATATCAAATAGCTTTTGATTTAAAAGAAAATAGGTCTCGAAAAGACATTGCTAATTTCCATGAAGTTTCTGAGAATACAGTACAACGTGTTTTATTTTCTTTTACCAATAGTTGTCAATCTAACTTTCAATTTTTACCTGTGGCCCTTTGCGTGGATGAATTTAGCGCTACTTCAGGTTGTTATTCTGGCATGAGTTTTATTTGTGCTGATGCTAACTCCAAAAAAATAATAGATATATTACCTGATAGAAGACTACATGTTTTAATTTCTTATTTTATGAAATACTCAAGAGTAGCCCGATTAAAAGTCAAATACCTTGTAATGGATATGAATGCCAGTTACGGTCAACTATTAAAGACAGTCTTTCCAAATGCTGAATTAGTGACAGATCGTTTTCATATTATTCAGCACATCAATAGATCTTTCAACTCTTTACGAATAAAAGAAATGAACCGATTTAAACGCTACAAAAAAGAAGAAGCAAAACAATACAGGCGATTAAAACGTTATTGGAAACTTCTTCTAAAAGACAGTTCTCTACTGAATTATAATAGATTTTACTACCGACCATTGCTTAAGAAAAATATGTCATCAACCGAATTGGTTGATGAATTACTCTCATATAGTGTGCTATTGAAAATAGCCTATCATTATATACAAGAACTGAAGTATGCCTATAGAACAAAGGATTATACGTTATTCTTAGAGTTGTGTTTACATGTTCCCGAAGAGTTACCAAAAGAGTTCAGAGTTAAATTCAAGGTATTTAACAAGTTCTCAAATGGAATCATTAATGCGTTTAAATATTCTTATTCAAATGGATTTCTGGAAGGCATTAATAATAAAATTAAAGT
>CBCPLQ010000039.1:0-531 GCA_965119435.1 uncultured Vagococcus sp.
TGGCGGTATAGCCAAGTGGTAAGGCAGAGGTCTGCAACACCTCTATCATCGGTTCAAATCCGGTTACCGCCTTTTTATTATTTATTATGTTACGCCGGCGTGGCGGAATTGGCAGACGCGCTGGACTCAAAATCCTGTGCCCGCAAGGGCGTGCCGGTTCGACCCCGGCCGCCGGTATTATTATATAATAATAAGGCATAATAAATTAAAAATCATCCGGCATAGCTCAGTTGGTAGTAGCGCATGACTGTTAATCATGATGTCGTAGGTTCGAGTCCTACTGCCGGAGTTTTAATGAGAATAAAGGTAAATATTGAATCTGGAGAGTTGTCCGAGTTGGCCGAAGGAGCATGATTGGAAATCATGTAGACGGTAATAACTGTCTCAAGGGTTCGAATCCCTTACTCTCCGTATATTTTATGGCCCGTTGGTCAAGCGGTTAAGACACCGCCCTTTCACGGCGGTATCACGGGTTCGATTCCCGTACGGGTCATTATAAATTATATTTTTTCCTATAGTAGTATAGTGTGG